>NZ_BAAATD010000001.1:0-1524674 GCF_039533225.1 Actinomadura fulvescens
CGGCCATCGCGTTTCCTTTCCTTCGAGATCTTGGTCGATTCGAAGGATCACGCGGTGGCCGTCCTACTTCACGACGCCACGCCCTCTGGCCTGGTCAAACTCGTACACCATCTCCGTGGACGCAACCCGTCAACGTCCTGATGAACCCCTTCCGCCGCGTCGCTCTCCAACCACCGCCGGGTCTCGCCTCCCCTAGTCAAACCCGCGCCTCGCAGCTTGAGTTTCGGTTGTTGCGGGTTGGGCTTTCTTGTCAGCGAGGAAGTGCGGAGGCCAGGGGTGGGCGCCGAGCGTTCTGGTGGTTTGTGTGCTGGGCTCGGGGGTTGGGGTGGTCTCAAAGGGTGAGGGCTTACGAGCCGGTTGCGCTTACCGAGAGCCGCAAAGCGGGGGTGCGCGCACGCTCGCGTCGCTCTCCAAAGGGCCGATTGATTTGGTAGCCCAGGTAGTCATCGCACTTCAACGGCAAAGCGCCGGGGTCTCGCCTCCCCTAGTCAAACCCGTGCCTCGCAGCTTGGGTTTCGGTTGTTGCGGGTTGGGCTTTCTTGTCAGCGAGGAAGAGTGGAGGTCAGGGGTGGGCGCCGAGCGTTCTGGTGGTTTGTGTGCTGGGCTTGGGGGTTGGGGTGGTCTCAAAGGGTGACGGCTTACGAGCCGGTTGCGCTTACCGAGAGCCGCAAAGCGGGGGCAAGCGCACGCTCGCGTCGTTGTTACTGGTTCCGGCGGCCCCAATGCAGCTTCTGAAGGCGCCGCGCGTGCCCCTCATGCGATGCCGGCCTCGCGCTGCGCCGACCTCGCGGTGCGCAGCACGGACGTTGAGTGGGGCGGGAGTGTCGGTGGCGGCTGAATACTGACCCCCAGCGGGCGCCAGAATCCACCCGACCTCAGGGGGTCAGGATTGGTCCGTTGACAGGGAGCTGTGCTGGCCTCGTGTTGCGCGAAGCGGACGCTGCGCTAACGCCGCGCTGATCTCGTGTTGCGCCGGTCTTGCGGCGCACCCGCACGCGCCGATCTCGCGCTGCGCCGATCTTGCTTTGTCTTGGGCGGACGTTGCGCTGGTCGAATGTCGTGCTGATTGGACGAAGCGGTGACTCAGTCCTGCGCTGCACTTGTGGTGCTGCTCCGACCTGGCGCGCTGACACCACTGCGAGCTGGCTGGGATGAGGTGCTGCCTTGCCTGGCGTCGGCCTCAAGGTCGCGCTGGCCGAATGTTGTACTGGTTGGACGTGGTGCGCTGACACCATGGGAGCTGGCCGGACGAGACGCTGGCTGGGATGAGGCGCTGCATTTACTCACGTCGGCCGCAACGCCGCGTTGACCTCAACGTGGTGCTGGACTCAACGTCGGGCTGGGCTTAACGTCGCGCTGGCTCAATCTCGGCCGGGCTCAGCGCCGGGCTGGGCTCGACGTGGGGCTGGTCTCAGCGCTGACAGCGGCCTCAGATTGCTCACGTGCGGCCAGTGACGGTGTCACGCGCCGTAACGCGCGATGTGGCTTCGCGTCTTCACACACGGTCAGTCGCCAGGCACTGACCGAAACATCCAGACGAATTTTCGGCCTTGATGTCGAAGACGGCGGCGGTGCTCCGACCACACCGTGACAGCGCCCCACCGGGGGCCCGACCACAGGAGCACGATCATGCGGAAGATCATTCACTCGGTGCACGCGTCGCTGGACGGCTACATCGAGGGCCCGAACGGTGAGTTCGATTGGCCGGCCATGGGACCGGAGCTGTCGGCCCACTTCTTCAGCCAGATGGAACGCGTCGACACCTTCCTGTACGGCCGGCCGGTGTGGGAGATGATGGCCGGCTACTGGCCCAACGTGGAGTCCATCTCCGACCACCCCCACGACCTGAAGTTCGCGCCCCTGTGGCGCCGTACTGCCAAGGTGGTGTTCTCCCGCACGCTGCGCGAGCCGGGCCACGGTGCGCGGGTGATCGGCGGCGCGGACCTGGCCGAGCAGGTCACCGCACTCAAGTCCGAGCCGGGCAAGGACCTGCTGTTGATGGGTGGCGCGTCTTTGGCCGCCGAGCTCACCGCGCACGGCCTGATCGACGAATACCAGGTCGTTGTGCACCCGGTCGTCCTCGGCGGCGGCAAGGCCCTGTTCCCCGACTCCAAGCGCCTCGACTTGGAGCTTGTCGATACGCAGACCTTCGACACCCGGGCCGTACTGCTGCACCACCGACCCGCCGCCCGCTAACAGCCCAACACCCCACAGCGTGACACCGGCGGCCAGATAGCTCCCGCTAACTGGCCGCCAGTGCGGAATCCCTGGCCGCTGACACAGCGCCGGGCTGGTGCTGGCCTCGACGTGGCGCTGTTAGCACCCTGCGCTGGTCTCGGCGGGGCTGGTCTTGCACGGTCTTGTTTGGTGCGGTGCGCGCCCCGCGGTGGCCTTTACCATTTTCAGCTTTCCTGGGGCGGCGGCCGCAACCAACGTGACAGCAATGCGCGAACTGCCGCATGGGAGCGCAGTGGGTCATTTCGGCACCGCTCAGCTGTCCACTTGGTTCAGCCACCTTGTTCGTGAACGCGCCTACCTTAGCTTGTGCTTACAGGAGGATGGGTGGCGGCCTTATCCATCGTTGCGGGGAGGGGACGTACTTCGATCAGTAAGGAAATCGTGGCCTTATTTGTTTGCGGGGTCGTCCATTGTGTCTTAATTGTCGAAGAGGTTGTCGATATAATGGGTTCATGCTTTCGAGCTCGCGCGACTTTGCTGGCTCTTCCACTGCTGAGTTGGTGGGAGAGCTAGCTGAGATTGCCGCTGAGCTCGCTACTCGGGAAGTGGACGAGTCGGGGGCTTTGTGTAAAGAGCTTGCCGAGGGCTTGGCGGGCGCGGTCGATCAGAGCGAGCGGGCTCTTGCGGGTCTGATCGCCCGGGTCGACACCAGTGGAGTGGTCAAGGAATGGGGATTCGCTTCCACCAAGGCCTGGTTGCGTACCACTTTGGGAATGCGTGACGGCCGCGCCCAGGAACGGCTGACGCTGGCCCGGCAACTGCCTCGGCTTGGACTGGTCGACGAGCGTTGGGCGGCAGGTGAGTTGTCGTTCGGATACGCGGCCACGATCGCTGATGCCGTTCACCGCTTGTCCGACGAAGACTGCGCCAAGGCGGAAGACATCATGCTTGGCTTGGCCGACGAGGGTGTTTCGCCGGGCAAGGTTGCGCGGGTCGGCAATCGCATCCGCGACGTGATTGCCGAACGTGATGGCGTCGACCGTCCGGAGGAGACCAAGCGGGGGTACGAACGGTCGTGGATGGTGGCTACTCGTTCATTGGACGGTGGCAGCTACGTGAAGGGATGGCTGAACCCGGAAGACTCAGCCATCTGGCACGGCACTCTTGACCACTTGGCCAAGCCCGCCGGGCCGGACGACCTGCGCGACACCGCTGAACGCACCGCTGCTGCCTTGTCCAGTGTGTTGTCAGGTGGCCACAAAGCCACCAAGGTCACGGTGATCGTGGATCTGGAGAGGCTCACTGGGGCTTCCGGTTGTGGCGATGCCTCGGCGCGGCTGTCGGACGGCACGCCCCTTCCTGCCGAACAGGCCCGCCGCATCGCGCTGAGCGCCGGTGTCTCCCCGCTGATCCTGGGAGCGGGGAACGTTCCGCTCTACCTCGGTCACACCACGCGGTTCGCCAGCCCGGGGCAGCGGCGGGTGCTTGAGACCCTCTATTCGACCTGCGCAGTGGAGCACTGCCCCATCCCCGGCACGCTCTGCGAAGTCGATCACGTCGATGGATGGGCGCTCGGTCACTCGCCCACCGACATCGACAAGCTCGCTCTCTGTTGCGGTTGGCACAACCGGTGGAAGCACACCCATCCCAACCAAATAGAGATCACTCGCAGTGACGAGGGCCAGTACGTTTACCGGACACTTCCACCACCGTTGCAGTGGAAGACGGGGAAACAGCGTCGCATCCAAGCTGCCAATCGCCGGGAGTGGGACAGCACCGAACGGGCCGCCTAGGCGCTTGTTGATACCTGAGGATTTCTGCTGGACGGCGTATGCCTCCGGTGTGGTGACCGGAGGACCTCATGAGCCTTGGCAGGTTGCCTTTGCCGCTCGTTCTGAGCATGCGCTTGTCTCGTGCACCTATTACTCGCGTCCACAACACCTACATCGTTGATGGCGTTGCTCCTTTTGCTGGCGCGTCCGATTACTGAACCGGCTGGCTTGGTGTTCGTCGGGCCGCCGTGCAGTGAGTTGTCGGACAGTGCTCGGCATGGTTGGCCGGTTTCGACTCCGGCGCCGTGGAGGGGAAGCGGGGATCGCAGTGGCGCTGTGGCGAGCGCGGAGAGGGAGGGCGCACGTATTTGAGCGTGAATGGGAATGGGCTGGCCGGGGGCCACGGCTGTTCCGAGGTCGGTTAGGTGAGAGCCGAGGATTTCGGCGTCCATGAGTGTGCCGTCGTTCTGGGAGAGGAAACAGGAGCGAGGTGATCCCGGCGGCGCCGATGGCGTTGGCGACGGCGAAGTGGCCGGGGCGCCGGACGTCGGGGAAGCCGGGCAGCCCGTCGCCGACTGAAGGGCCCTGTCACGTTGCGGCAGGCCCAGCGGGTGGTCTCGGTGCGTTCGGCGAGGAGTCGGGCGCCGATGGCCAGATTTCGGAGCGAGGCCATGATGCGCGGGTGCGGACGGTGGAGTTGTCTTCGCACCAGGTGGTGTCGCGGAGCCAGTGCGGCACTTCGATGGTCCATTGGCCCGGACTGCGGTTGCCTGTCGGCGGTTTGGCCACGCCGAGTTGGGCGATGGACGAGATCGGCTTTCCGTCCAGGCCCGTTCGATGCGGAACACTGGTTGAGGTGCGGGAACGGCAGATTCGGCGGGGAGGCAGGACCTGGATGGTGCGGTTGGGTCGGCGTGGGCGACAGGAGTGGCACGCCAGGGCAGGGCGTCGAATAGGGCCTGGCGGTTATCGTTGGCCGGGAACACAACGTGGCCGCTGCGGGCGTGGATGTAGGTGGCGGCACCGTGTGCAGAGCATCGGCGTTCACGACCTTGTGTTCGGGTCGCTCTGGGCCAGCAGAGGCAACTGACTCCTATCGGCGCTCTTGGTGCCGCGGATGGTTTTCCGTCCAGACGTACGGCTCCGTCCTCGGCGCAGGGGCGGAGTAGCCGGGGCTTCTTGACATGCCTGGCCGATGCGCCATTAGTGATCAGATCGCGACCGCGCGGTGTTCGACGAGAAGGACGTCAGGATCTCGTCGAGCAGCGGGCCTGGACGTACTGGTTGGCGACGTTCGCGGCGAGTGGGAAAGCCTGCGGCCCGTCCAAGCTCAGCGGACCGGCTGCCGCCTTCGCTGCGCTACCACTTATGATTGCGCGATGTCGCTGACGCGCTGGACTCGGCTGCTGATGGTGGTATCGGCGGTTGGCTTTGCGGGGGCGGCCTACGCAATCCGCGCCATGATGGACGGGCCTATCGAACAGTACTCAGGCGCCGCCTTGTCTGCGGCTATCGTCTACACGCTAGTGGTCTTCATATGGCCGCTGATCTCCTCACTGCTCGCTGGCACTGCCGCGATCGCATACTGCTGGTTCATCGAGTTCGCACAGCTCACCCCCATACCTGGGGCGATCTCCCAACGCAGCTGGTTCGCGCGCCAACTGCTAGGTGCCCAGTTCGACCTCATTGACGTTGCCTGGTACCCCGTCGGCGTCATCCCCTTGGTCGCCGCGCATTGGTTCCTCCGGGCCCGCACACGTTCCGACTCGGCACCCGCTCTCACATCATGACCTTGGGGCGTTCTTCGGGTGGTGCGGAACGTCCTGGTCGCCTACGTGGACGGTTGAGGACGATCGTCTGTGTGTGTCGGTCGTCAGCATTCGGGCCGGGGCGTGTCACGACATTGAGATGAGCTCATGACGCCGTCAAGACAGTCGTGGAATTGGCTTGTGGCACCTGGCCCACGGGGGCCATGGAGAAAGAGGTGTCATGAAGAAGCTGCTCATCGCGGCGGTGGCCTCGGTCGCGTTCGCGCCGGTGCTCAGCGCGTCGGCTCAGGCGACCACCGCGCCCGCCGCTGCTCCGGTAGTCCAAGCACCGCACGCAAGTGTGGAAACCGACACGGCGAAGGCCGCCCACACGAAAGTCATTTTCATCCGCCGCAGCGGCTGCACTTGGATCGCCAAGAGCAGCCACAATGGCGCCCATACCCGCAAGATCCAGGGATCGTGTGAGGGTCATTCATGGATCTATGTGCAAACCACCACCGGATGGAAGAGCGGTTGGAGGCACGGTCGCTTTTCGGCTGGAGTCAGCATGTACGAGCGCAAGGGCATGGGCAAAGTCAAGTACAGCTGGCACAAGACCCGGCGTAACGAGACCGCTCGGCTCATCAGGCACTAGGGCGGGCTTGCCGAGCGATGACGACGTCACATGGTGATCGCCGGCCATCGGGCTGGTCGGCTGCGGCGACGAACGCGCGCAGCCGGACCAGCCCTCCTGATCTCTTCGGTGCGGCTGCAGGGCAGTTGGCGCCGCTACGGTGATTGGGGCCGCGCCGACTGCCAGCGGGTGGCGAACGTGGCGGTCAGTGAGCTGGTCCTAATAGGCGCGACAAGTTGGCGTTGCGGGGATCACGCTGATGCGATGACGACCCCGGTCCTTGGCAGTGCCGCGGTTTATGGGAGGTTTGTGGTCCAGCCTTGTTTTACTGAGCGGCGGCATTGGGTGGGGGTGTCGCCTGCGCTGGTGAAGAGGGCTGTTAGCAGCGGGATTCCGTGGGCTAGGGCTTCGTGGGGTAGGGGGCCTGTGACCACTAGGGAGGCCAGGCCGTGGCCGATGGTCCAGCTTTGGATGGCTAGTTCTAGGGCGTTGGTGCCTGGGTGGAAGCGACCGGACTTCTTGGCTCGGTCGATCGTGCGGACTAGGTGGTGCAGTGTTTCGTCGGCGGCTTCGGCGTCCTCTAGTTCGAAGCCCGCGTCGAACATGATGCGGTAGAGGTCGGGGTTGGCGAGGGCGTTGGAGACGTAGGCGGCGCCCAGGGCGGCCAAGTCTCGGACGGGGTCCTTGGAGTGGGAGACCGCGTCTAGTTTTGCGGCCAGGCGGGTGAATCCCTCCTGGCGCATCGCCTTCCAGAGGCCGTCCATGCCCCCGAAGTAGGTGTAGACGGCCATGGTGGAGACGCCCGTTCCGGCGACCAGGGAGCGCAGGGTGATGGGGTCGCGGGTGCTCAGCATGTGTGCGGCGCGGTCGATGAGGAGGGAACGGACCGCGGGATCTTTCGTCCTCACCATGGCGTCACAATACATAGCGTTGCTATGTTTTGAGGCATGGTCGTAGAGCTGATCAATCCGGACGGGCTGCCCAAGCCCGATGTCTACCGACAGATGGCTGTTGCCAGTGGGACGAAGCTGGTGTTCCTCGCGGGGCAGGTGGCCCGTGACGCCGAGGGGCGAAAGGTGGGCGAGGGCGATCTCGCCGCCCAGGTCGAGCAGGCCTACCTCAACGTCGCGACGGCGTTGGAGGGGGTCGGCGGGTCGTTCGATGACGTGGCGAAGCTGACGGTCTACGTCGTGGACTGGACGCCCGAGAAGATGCCTCTGCTGGGGGAGGGCGTCGCGCGGGCTGCGGCGAGGCTGGGCGTCGATCCGGTCAAGCCGATCACCTTGCTCGGGGTCGCGGCCCTGGGTGAGCCTGATCTGCTGGTCGAGGTCGAGGCGACCGCTGTGCTGGATTGAGCAGGGCTGAGAATGCAGGTGGCGGCGAAGGCCGGCTTGGTGTTGATGTCGTCGAGCCGATCACGTTGGTCGAGGACGACCGGGCGGGTGCTGCCGGCTGGCTAGGGCGATGAGGGCGGAGGCTCCGGCGGCTGTGCAGGCGGCGGCGAACGCGGCGGTGTGCCCGGAGGTCTCGGCCAGCCAGCCGGACAGCATGGCGCCGGTGGAGGTGCCGAGGATGATGCCGCTGCCGAGCATGGCCATCGCCTCGCCCATGCGGTCGGGCGGGGCGGCTCGTTCGGTCAGGGCGAACGTGGTGATGATGTTGGGCGCGAACGTCAGGCCCAGCACGGTCACGGCGACGGTGAGGCTTGCCAGGCCGTTCGCCGTGAGGAGTCCCAGCGAGATGGCGAACTGGGCCGTCGTGGCCAGGCGGAGGCGGGTGCGCAGGCCGGGGCGCGGCGGGAGGACGACCATCGCCAGGCCGGTCAGGGCGCTGGGCAACCCCATCAGGCCGTAGATCAGTCCGGCGGCGCCGGCGTGGCCGAGATCCTCGGTGAGGTCGGTGACGCCGGTCTGGATCGAGCCGAAGACGGCTCCCTGGAGGAACATCCCCAGGCAGAGCAGGATCAGTGGGATCGTGAGCAACGGGGCGGTCCCGCCTTTGGGGGACGGGGCGCGTTCGGCGGACGACGGGTGCAGGGCGAAGATCAGGCCGAAGCAGGCGACCAGGGCGGCGGCCACGAGGAGACCGGCGGCCGGATCCCAGGTGGCGAGCAGTCCGACCAGGGCCGGGCCCGTGACGAAGCTCGTCTCGTCGATGGCGCCGTCCAGCGACATCGCCGGGGACGTGAGGGTGGGTCTCTGCGCGGTGAGGGCGATCAGGCGGCTCCGGGCGAGCGGGCCGATCTGCGGCACCGACAGGCCGGTGAGGAGGGCGAGCGCGGCCTGGACCGGGATCGGGAACGCCAGAACCGAGGCGATCACGAGTGCCGCGATCGCGGTGGCGTTGAGCAGGGAGGCGGTGATGACCACCCGGCGCTGGCCGTGGCGGTCGGCGCGGCGGCCGACCAGCGGGCCTCCGGCGGCCTGGCCGAGGGCGAGGGCCCCGGCGACAAGGCCGGCGGCCGAGATGCTGCCGCTGTGCTCGTTCACCAGGAGCAGCGAGCCGATCGGGCACATGGCGGCGGGCAGCCGGGCCGGGAGCGAGATCGCGGGGAGGGCGTAGCCGGTCAGGGAGATGACCGCGCGGGCCGACATGAGGTGTGCCTTTCGACAAGCCGTGACCGGCCTCACCGGGCGGTGAGGCCGGTCGGCGGGCGGCCGGAGGAGTGGCCGCCCGGCCACCGCCGCGGTCGATCCGGCGCGGCGGTGGCAGGTCCGTCAGCGGTGCTCTTTGACGGCTGTTTCCACGGCGTGGCCGTACGCGGGGTCGGCGGCGGAGAAGTAGCCGATCATGCGCTGGACGATCGCGTCGTCGGAGACCTTGGAGAGGCCGCCGGCGATGTTGGCGACGAGGCGGGCCTGGGCGGCGGCGTCCATCAGGCGGTAGAGCGCGCCGGCCTGGACGAAGTCGTTGTCGTCGCGGTGGGCGACCGGGGCGTGCGCGCCGGCTTGGCCGGTGACGTCGATGCCCTGGGCGAGCGGGCGGTTCGTCTGGACGGGGCCGCCGAAGCTGTCGGGCTCGTAGTTCTTGGCCCGGCCGCCGTTGCCGTCGAAGCGCATGGCGCCGTCTCGGCCGTTGTTGGTGGCCTTCGCGTGGGGCGCGTTGACCGGCAGCTGGGTGTGGTTGACGCCCAGGCGGTAGCGGTGCGCGTCGCCGTACGCGAAGAGGCGGCCCTGGAGCATCTTGTCCGGGGACGGCCCGATGCCGGGGACGAAGTTGTTCGGGGAGAACGCCGCCTGTTCGACCTCGCCGAAGATGTTCTCCGGGTTGCGGTCCAGGACCAGCTTGCCGACCTTGATCCGGGGATAGTCGGCGTGCGGCCACACCTTGGTCAGGTCGAACGGGTTGAACCGGTAGCTCGCGGCTTCCTCGACCGGCATCAGCTGGACGTAGAGGGTCCACGAGGGGAAGAGGCCGCGTTCGATGGCGCGGTGCAGATCCTGCTGGTGCGAGTTGGCGTCCTTGCCGGCGAGTTCGGCGGCTTCGGACGAGGTCAGGCAGCGGATGCCCTGGTCGGTCTTGAAGTGGTACTTCACCCAGTACGCCTGGCCTTCAGCGTTCACCCACTGGTAGGTGTGCGAGCCGAAGCCGTCCATGTGCCGGTACGAGGCGGGGATGCCGCGGTCGCCCATCAGCCAGGTGACCTGGTGCAGCGCCTCGGGGGAGTGGCTCCAGAAGTCCCAGACGTTGTCGGGCTCCTGGACGCCGGTGAACGGGTCGCGCTTCTGCGAGTGGATGAAGTCGGGGAACTTCAGCGGGTCCTTGATGAAGAAGACCGGGGTGTTGTTGCCGACGAGGTCGTAGTTGCCCTCCTCGGTGTAGAACTTCACCGCGAAGCCGCGCGGGTCGCGGACGGCGTCGGCGCCGCCGAGGCTGTCGGCCACGGTGGAGAAGCGCAGGAAGACCTCCGTGCGCTTGCCGATCTCGTTGAGGAACGCGGCGTGGGTGTAGGAGGTGACGTCGTCGGTCACCTCAAGGTAGCCGTAGGCGCCGGCGCCGCGGGCGTGCACGACGCGTTCCGGGATGCGCTCGCGGTTGAACCGGGCGAGCTTCTCGATCAGCTGCTGGTCCTGGATGAGGAGCGGGCCGCCGGGCCCGGCGGACGCGCTGTTCTGGTTGTCGGCGACCGGAGCACCGGACTCGGTCGTCAGCGTAGGTCGCTCAATGGGTCGGCTGGTCAAGAGTCACCTCCAAGGTGAGCCCGACCGTACGGGCCGCCGCCCGGGGGTGGTCAAGATCACTGCGGCAACTCTGGAGGATGCTCCCTAGCCGAGGCGGAGGGCGAGGAAGAAGTCCACGCGATCCTCCAAACGCGACAGGTTGCGGCCGGTCAGCTCCTCGATGCGCTGGATGCGGTAGCGCACGGAGTTGACGTGGAGGTGGAGCTGCTCGGCACATCGCGTCCATGATCCGGAGTTTTGGAGGAACGTCTCCAGCGTGCGGATCAGGTCGGCCTTGTGCACCTCGTCGTACGTGCGGAGGGGATCGAGGAGGCGGACCTTGAACATGTGCCGTACGTCGTCGGGCACTGAGGCGAGCAGCAGGACGTGGGTCGCCAGTTCGTCGTGGCCGACGACGCAGACCGGATCGGCGCGCCCGGCGGCGAGGCGGCGGGCGTAGCGGGCCTCTTCGACGGCGCCGCGGAGCCCTCCGGCGGCGACGACGTCGCTCACTCCGACGGCCAGTCCGCTGTCGGCGAGGCCGGGGGCGAGGGTCTGGAGGACGCGGTGGATGTCGCCCGCCACGTCGTGGTCGGGGGCGGGAACGGGCAGGAGCGCGATCACTTCCTCGTCCAGGAGGCCGACCACCGGCCGGGACAGGATCTCGCCGAGCATCGTGCGGAGCTCGCCGGGGCGCAGGCCGGTGCCCCGGGCGGTGGCGGCGACGGCCACGAAGGACGACAGGACGTCCAGGCCGCTGAGCTCCAGCCTGGGCAGGATCTCGTCGGTCCCCGCCCCGGTGACGATCAGGCGGACGAGCTCCTGCGCCAGCCGTCCCTCGACGCTCAGGCGATCGTCCGAACGGACCCGTTCGAGCGCCACGATCGCGGCGAGCTCGCCGGTCAGGGCGCGGCGTTCGGCGGGCCATTCCTCCCAGTCGCCCTCGCACACGATGAACCAGTCGGCCACGCGGGAGGTGGTGTCGGCGGCCACCGGGAAGATCGACAGATCGGGTGAGCTGAGCCGGTGCGGCAGCCGGGGCGCGGTCAGGAAGACGCGCGCCACCCCGGCCGAGTCGATCTCGTCCGGCAGGGGGTGCGATCCCGCGACGACGCGGCCGGTGGGCGTGAGGACCCAGCAGCGCATGCCGAGGTCGCGGCCCACGAGTTCGAGGACGGAGCCGAGCCCGGCGCCCTCGGTGGCGCCCGCGACCAGGCGCCGGTGCCGGTCGAGGACGGCGGTCAGGTCGGCGGCGCGGGCGGTGGACAGGTGCCGGACGACCTCCTCGGTGACCGTCGCGAACGCCACGTCCTCGGGGACGCGGAACAGCGGCAGCCGGTGCCGACGGCAGGCCTCGACCAGGTCGTCGGGGATCGTGCCCGCGTCGGCGTCCCAGGCGGCCAGCGCGGAGACCCCCGCCTTGGCCAGGCCCTGGACGAAGATCTCGGAGTCCTCGGGGCCGGAGCGCCAGACGAGCCCGCTGAGCACGAGTTCGCGCCCGCTGAGGTAGCGGCTCGGATCGAGCATGTCGGTGGTGACCACCCACCGGATCACCCGGTCGAGCTGGTCCTCACCCGTGACGACCGCCAGCCGCAGGTCCGGCATGTCGAGCAGGCTCCGCAGCCTCATGATCGTCCCCCCTTTCGCTCGGGCGATTATCGCGCCCCGTCCCGCCCGCCCCCGCCAGATAACCGGCCCAGATCCCCACAAGGGCGTACCCAGTTGGAGCAATGCACGAAAAGTACCCGGTGAGCGGGGTCACACTTCGGACTTCCTGTCTCTTCACGTCCCCCGGGTCGAATGTGTGTACTTCAGGACAACCCACCGACAAGGAGGCGGAAAGTGCCGGTGACGACAGATCCCACCTCGGCGCGCCCGAACCTGGAACGGTTCAACGCGCTGCCGGTGGCCGACGCCGAGTCGGAGCTGCTCACCTGCTGTGCCTCCCGGCGCTGGGCGGCCGCGGTCGCCGGCGGGCGGCCCTACGACGACCCGGCCGCGCTGCTGGCGGCCTCGGCCACGGAACTGGCCGGGCTGGACTGGCCGGACGTGCTGGAGGCGCTGGACGCCCACCCGCGGATCGGCGACCGCGTGGGCGGGCAGGACCGCGAGTCGGCCTGGTCGCGCGGCGAGCAGTCGGGCATGGACGCCGCGGCGGTCGAGCTGCGGGCCGCGATGGTCGAGGGCAACCGGGCGTACGAGGCCCGCTTCGACCACGTCTTCCTGATCTGCGCGACCGGCCGCAGCGCCGCCGAGATGCTCGACCGGCTCCAGGCCCGCCTGGGCAACGACGCCGACACCGAGCGGGCCGTGGTGCGCGACGAGCTGGCCAAGATCGTCGAGCTGCGGCTCACCAAGCTCCTGAACGAGACCAAGGATGTCCCATGACGCTCTCGACCCACGTGCTCGACGCGGCGCGGGGCAGGCCCGCCGGCGGGCTGGCCGTACGGCTGGAGGAGCGCGACGCGGCCGGTGCCTGGACGCCCGTCGCGCAGCGCCGCACCGACCCCGACGGGCGGATCAAGGACTGGGGGCGGGCGCCGGGCGCCGGGACCTACCGGCTGACGTTCGACACCGCCGGGCTCTCCGACTTCTACCCCGAGGTCACGGTGGCCTTCACGATCACCGACCCGGACCAGCACTACCACGTGCCGCTGCTGCTCAGCCCGTTCGCCTACTCGACCTACCGAGGGAGCTAGACCCGATGGCCATCGTTCTGGGGCCCAACCGCTACGGCAAGGCGGAGACCCGTGTCGTACGCGTCGTCCGCGACGGCGGGACGCACCACCTCAAGGACATCAACGTCAGCTCCGCCCTGTCCGGCGACATGGAAGCGGTCCATCTGACCGGTGACAACGGCAACGTGCTGCCGACCGACACCCAGAAGAACACCGCCTACGCCTTCGCCAAGAAGTACGGCGTCGACCAGATCGAGGACTTCGCGCTCCTCCTCGCCCGCCACTACGTGGACTCCCAGCCCGCGATCCACCACGCCCGCGTGGAGATCGAGGAGTACTTCTGGGACCGCATCCCGGTGGAGGAGGGGCCGCACCTCGGCCTGCGCGACAAGCAGTACTCGTTCGTCCGCAGCGGCCGTGAGGTGCGCACCTGCGTGGTGCACTACGACCAGGACGCGGGCGCGACGGTCGTCTCCGGCCTGAAGGACCTGGTCGTCCTCAATTCAACGGCCAGTGAGTTCCACGGCTACGTGAAGGACGAGTACACGACGCTCAAGCCGACCAACGACCGCATCCTGGCCACCGAGGTCACCGCCCAGTGGCGGCATCGCGGCGCCGACTCCTCCTTTGGCCGTTCCTACACCGAGTCTCGCCAGGCGCTGCTCGACGCGTTCGCCGAGACCCACAGCCTCTCGCTGCAGCAGACGCTCTACCAGATGGGCCGCCGGGTACTGAACACCCGCAAGGAGGTGTGCGAGGTGCGCATGGCAATGCCGAACAAGCACCACTTCCTCGTCGACCTGGAGCCCTTCGGTATGGACAACGACAACGAGGTCTTCTTCGCCGCCGACCGCCCCTACGGCCTGATCGAGGGCTCCGTACTCACCGACGATGCGCCCGACGCCGGGTTCGCCTGGAACTGAGGGATTCTAGAGACATGGACTTTCTGCGCCCCGCGACCTGGGCGGACGCCCTGGCCGCCAAGGCCGAGCACCCGGACGCGCTGCCCATCCAGGGCGGCACGGACGTCATGGTGGAGCTCAACTTCGACGTCCACCGCCCCCCGGCGCTGCTCGACCTCAACCCGGTCAAGGAGCTCGCCACCTACGACACCGCCGACGATGGGCGCCTCCGCATCGGCGCGGCCGTCCCGTACGTCCGGCTGATCGACGAGCTGGGCGACCGGCTGCCGGGCCTGGCCCAGGCGTCGCGCACGGTCGGCTCGCCGCAGATCCGCAACCGCGGCTCGGTCGGCGGCAACCTCGGCGCGGCCTCGCCCGCCGGGGACAGCCACCCGCCGCTGCTGGCGGGCGACGCGGTGATCGAGGTCGAGTCCGCCGCGCGCGGTGCCCGGATGATCCCGGCGACCGAGTTCTACCTCGGCGTCAAGCACAACGCCCTGCAGCCGGACGAGCTGATCCGCGCGTTCTGGATCGCGCCGGCGACCGGTGCCCAGTACTTCTCCAAGATCGGCACCCGGAACGCGATGGTCATCGCCGTCTGCTCGTTCGCGATCGCCCTGCACCCGGAGGAACGCCGCGTCGGCACCGGGGTGGGCTCGGCCGCGCCGACGCCGCGCCGCGCCACCGCCGCCGAGGAGTTCCTGGCGAACGAGCTGGACTGGGACGGCCGCACGCCGTTCAGCGTCTCGGCCGCGCAGCGCTTCGGCGAGCTGGTCAAGGAGGCCGCGTCGCCGATCGACGACGTGCGCGGCACCGCCGACTACCGCAAGCACGCCCTGTCGGTCATGGCCCGGCGCACCCTGACCTGGGCCTGGAACGACTACCGCGCCAACCGGATCGCTGGAAAGGAGGCCTCCTGATGCGCGTCAACTTCACCGTGAACGGTGCCGAGGAGACCGTCGACGACGTGTGGGAAGGCGAGAGCCTGCTCTACATGCTCCGGGAGCGGATGGGCCTGCCGGGTTCCAAGAACGCCTGTGAGCAGGGCGAATGCGGCTCCTGCACGGTCTACCTCGACGGCGTCCCGGCCTGTTCGTGCCTGGTCGCGGCGGGTCAGGTCGAAGGCCGCGAGGTGATCACCGTCGAAGGTCTGGCCGAGGGTTCGACCGGCGCCGACGACCAGAAGCTCGACCCGGTCCAGGAGGCGTTCGTCGAGGCGGGCGCGGTCCAGTGCGGCTTCTGCACGCCGGGCCTCATCGTCCAGTCGCACGACCTGATCGAGCGCAACCCCGACCCCAGCGACGCCGAGATCCGCGAGGCGCTCGCGGGCAACCTGTGCCGCTGCACCGGTTACGAGAAGATCCTTGACGCCGTGCGGCTCGCGGCGTCCCGCAAGGCGGAGGCGGCGGCCCAGTGACCGTGAGAATCATCGAGAACGCCTACGTCGTCACCGTGACCGGCCAGGAGCACCCGTCCGGCCACATCGTGATCGACGGCAACATGATCACGGCGGTCGGCGACGGCCCGGCCCCCGCGATCGCGGGCGCCGAGCGCATCGACGCCCGGGGCTGCCTGGCCACACCGGGGCTGGTCAACACCCACCACCACCTCTACCAGTGGGCGAGCCAGGGCCTGGCCAAGGACAACACCCTCTTCGAGTGGCTGGTGGCCCTCTACAAGCCGTGGTCGAAGATGGACGCCGAGGTCGTCCGGGGCGCCGCGAGCGCCGGGCTCGGCTGGCTGCTCAGGTCGGGCACCACGACCTCGACCGACCACCACTACGTCTTCCCGAGCGGGCGCGGCGACCTGTTCGCCGCCGAGATCGAGGCGGCGGCCGAGCTGGGCATCCGGTTCCACCCGTGCCGCGGCTCGATGGACCGCGGCCAGTCCGACGGCGGGCTGCCGCCGGACGAGGTGGTCGAGGACCTGGCGACGATCCTGGCCGAGACCGAGGCGGCGATCGACCGCTACCACGACGACTCGTTCGGCTCGATGCTCCGGATCGCGGTGGCGCCGTGCTCCCCGTTCTCGGTCAGCAGGGACCTGCTCGTCCAGTCGGCCGAGCTGGCGCGGGCCAAGGGCGTGCGCCTGCACACCCACCTGTGCGAGACGCTCGACGAGGAAGAGCACTGCATCGAGCAGTTCGGCATGTCCCCGGTGGACTACATGGAGTCCCTGGGCTGGCTGGGCGAGGACGTCTGGTACGCCCACGCCGTCCACCTCCAGGACGCCGACATCAAGAAGATGGCGGCGACCGGCACGGGCGCCGCGCACTGTCCGAGCTCCAACGCCCGCCTCGGCGCCGGCATCGCCCGGGTCACCGACATGCTCGCGGCAGGCGTCCCGGTCGGCCTCGGCGTCGACGGCGCCGCGTCCGCCGAGATGGTCCCGCTGGCGGGCGAGGTCAGGCAGGCCATGTACATGCAGCGTGCCCGGTACGGCCCGACCGCGCTCACCGCCCGCCAGGCCCTCGCCGTCGGCACCATCGGCGGCGCGAAGGTGCTGGGCCGGGAGACCGAGATCGGTTCGCTGGAGCCCGGCAAGCTCGCCGACATCGCGCTGTGGCGGGTGGACGGCTTCTACGCCGCGATCGACGACCCGGTGACGGCGTTCGCCTACGGGCAGACCCCGCCGCTGGCCCGGCTCATCGTGAACGGGCGGACCGTCGTCCGCGACGACGAGCTGGTGAGCGTCCCGCAGGACGAGGTGGCCCGCCGCGGCGCCGACGCCCACCGCCGTCTCATGAAGCTCGCTGAGGAGGTTCTGTAATGGCGACCCCGGTGAAGTCACCCAGTCCCGTCACGACACCCGGCCCCGTCAAATCTCCAGGCCCCGTCAAATCTCCAAGCCACGTAGCGGCGCCCGGCAAGGGCGGCGTGGGCGACAGCCCGCTGCGCCCGGACGGCACGCTCAAGGTCTCCGGCGAGTTCGCGTACTCCTCGGACCTGTGGATGGACGGCATGCTCTGGGGTGCCACGCTCCGCAGCCCGCATCCCCGCGCCAAGATCAGCTCGATCGACCTCGGCCCGGCGCTGGCCCTGCCCGGCGTGCACGCCGTCCTCACCCACGAGGACGTGCCGGGGCGCAAGCTGTACGGGCTCGACGACACCCAGGACCAGCCCGTGCTGGCCATCGGCGAGGTCCGCCACCAGGGCGAGCCGGTCGCGCTCGTCGCCGCCGACCACCCCGAGATCGCCCGCCGCGCGATCGAGAAGATCGCGATCGAGTGGGAGGTACTGGAGCCGATCACCGACGCCCGCGCCGTGATCGCCGACCCGGACGGCCTCAAGGTGCAGGACCGCGGCGGCATCACCCGCTACCAGCCGGTCCGCGTCGGGGACGTCGCGAAGGCAAAGGCCGAGGCGGCCGTCGTCGTCTCCGAGAGCTACAGCGTCGGCATCCAGGACCAGGCGTTCCTCGGCCCCGAGTCCGGCCTGGCCGTGCCCGGTGAGGACGGCGGCCTCGACATGTACGTGTCGACCCAGTGGATGCACAACGACCTCAAGCAGATCGCGCCCTGCCTCGGCCTGGAGGAGAGCGAGATCCGCATGACGCTGGCCGGGGTCGGCGGCGCGTTCGGCGGACGCGAGGACCTGTCGATGCAGATCCACGCGGGCATGCTGGCACTGCACACCGGCAAGCCGGTCAAGATGTCCTACAACCGGTACGAGTCGTTCTTCGGCCACGTGCACCGCCACCCGGCCGAGATGCGCTACGAGTACGGCGCGACGGCCGACGGCAGGCTGCTGTACGCCGACGTCGAGATCATCCTCGACGGCGGCGCGTACACCTCGGCCACGCTCAACGTGACCGGCAACGCCGCCTCGCTCGGCGTCGGCCCGTACGAGATCCCCAACATCAGGATCGACGCGTGGGGCGTCTACACCAACAACCCGCCGTGCGGCGCGATGCGCGGTTTCGGCGCGGTGCAGGCGTGCTTCGCCTACGAGTCGATGATGGACAGGCTCGCCGAGGCCTGCGGCATCAGCCCAGTCCAGGTCCGGCAGATCAACGCCGTCAGCCAGGGATCGAAGCTCGCGACGGGCCAGGTCATCGACTCACCGGCGCCGCTCGCGGAGATGCTGGAGCGCGTCGAGGCGATGCCGATGCCGGCCCCGCTCGACGCGTCCGACATCCGCAACCTGCCGGGTGGGGCGTCCCAGACCACGCATGGCGAGGGTGTCGTACGCGGCGTCGGCTACGGCGTCGGCATCAAGAACATCTGCTTCTCCGAGGGCTTCGACGACTTCTCCACCGCCCGGGTGAGGCTGGAGGTCATCGGCGGCGAGCCCACCGCCCTCGTCCACACGGCCGCCGCCGAGGTGGGCCAGGGCCTGGTGACCCTCGAAGCGCAGATCGCCCGCACCGAGCTCGGCGTCCAGCGGGTGACCATCCACCCGGCCGACAACCAGGTCGGCGACGCCGGCTCGTCCAGCGCCTCGCGCCAGTCGTACATGACCGGCGGCGCGGTCAAGACCGCCTGCGAGGCGGTGCGCGCGGAGCTGCTGGCCATGGCCGAACGCAAGCTCGGCCGGCACGTCGGCCGCAAGTTCGGCGACGTCACCGTGGTCGGCGGCAAGGTCGTGTCGCAGTCCCAGGGCGTCATCGCCTCGATCGAGGAGATCCTCGGCGACGACGTCATCGAGGAGACGCGCGAGTACCACCACAAGCCGACCACCAAGATGGACCCGGTGACCGGCCAGGCCGACAGCCACACCCAGCTCGCGCTGTGCGTGCACCGCGCGGTGGTGGACGTGGACGTGGACCTCGGCCTGGTCAAGGTGGTCGAGCTGTCCGCCGTCCAGGACGTGGGCAAGATCCTCAACCTGCTGTCCCTGGAGGGGCAGATCCACGGCGGCTCCGCGCAGGGCCTCGGCCTGGCGGTCATGGAGGAGATCGTCGTCACGAACGGGCTCGTCCGGAACCCGTCGTTCACCGACTACCTCATCCCGACGATCCTCGACATGCCGCCGATGCGGCTGGACATCCTCGAGAACCCCGACCCCAACGCCCCATACGGGCTGCGGGGCGCCGGAGAGCCACCCACGCTCTCCTCCACCCCGGCCATCGTCGCGGCCATCCGCGACGCGACCGGCAAAGCACTCACCCGAGTGCCGGTTCGACCGGAGCACATCACAGGCTGAGCGACACGCTGAGCGAAACGCTGAGCGAGCCACCACGGCTGATGTTCCGGTTCAGCAGTTGATCAACAGGGGCAGTCCGCGCCGGCACTTGGGGGACGGCGTGGGAGGGACTCCACAACCGCACTGATCGACGACAGAACGGGCGGCCCCGGTCCCCCTGGGCCGTCCGGCGGTCGATCACGCCCTGAAGGAGGGCACCGAACCGTGACCGAGACACAAGCACGACCCCCGAAGTCTCCGTCTCCCACCCCGGGATCGGGCTCGGCCCTGGATCGATTCTTCGATCTGACCGGCCGCGGGACGACCGTCGCACGCGAGGTGCGCGGCGGCATCACCACGTTCGTGGCGATGGCCTATCTGGTCGTCCTCATCCCCTTGATCATCGGTGACGCCAAGGACGTCACCGGGGCCACGCTCGACCCGGCGCAGCTGACCACGATGGTGGCGCTGTCGGCGGGCATCTCCACGGTCCTGATGGGCCTGGTGGGCAACGCGCCGCTGGCGATGGCGGCCGGGCTCGGCGTCACGCCGATCGTGGTCTTCCAGGCCGCGCCGCACATGACATGGCCCGAGGCCATGGGCCTGGTGGTGCTGGAGGGCGTGGTCATCGTGATCTTCGCGCTGACCGGCATCCGCACGCTGATCATGGACGCCATCCCGCTGGCCCTCAAGCAGGCGATCGGCGTCGGCATCGGCGCGTTCATCGCGCTGATCGGCCTGGTGGACGCCGGTTTCGTCGGCCACCACGACGCCTCCTCGACCGCGGTCACCCTCGGCACCTTCGGCAAGCTGGCGGGCTGGCCGGTGGCGGTCTTCTGCGCGGGCCTGGTGCTGATGCTGGTGCTGTTCGTCCGCCGGGTGCCCGGCGCGATGCTGATCAGCATCGTGGCCGCCACCGCGCTGGCGATCGGCCTCAACTCGGCCTTCACCATCGACCCCAAGCTGTGGGGTCCGGTCGAGCCCAAGCTGCCCGACTCGATCGCCGCCACGCCGCAGTTCGACCTGCTGTTCAAGGTGGATCTCATCGGCGGGTTCGACCGGGCCGGGGTGGTCACCGCCTCGGTCATCCTCTTCACCCTGGTCATGTCGGGCTTCTTCGACGCGATGGGCACGATCCTCGGCGTGGGCGAAGAGGCCAAGATGCTGGACGACAAGGGCAAGATGCCCGGGCTCAGCAAGATCCTGACCGTGGACGGCTTCGGCGCGATCATCGGCGGCGGCGTCAACGGCTCGGCCAACACCGCGGTCGTGGAGTCGGCGGCGGGCGTCGCCGAGGGCGCCCGCACCGGGCTGGCCAGCGTGGTCACCGGCGCGCTGCTCACCGCGCTGATCTTCCTCACCCCGCTGGCCGGAGTGATCCCGATCGGTGCCGCCGCGCCCGCGCTGGTGATCGTGGGCGCGCTGATGATGATGCACGCCCGCAAGATCGACTGGGAGGACCTGGAGGTCGCCGTCCCGGCGTTCCTCACCATCATCCTCATGCCGTTCACCTACTCGATCACCGTCGGCGTCGCGGCCGGCGTGCTGTCGTTCGTCCTGATCAAGGCGGCGCGCGGGAAGTTCCGCGAGATCCACTGGCTGAACTACGTGCTGACGGTGGTCTTCCTCGCCTACTTCGCCCTGCACCCCATCGAGAAGGCACTGGGGATCAACTAGGAGGTCGTCAATGCGTGAGATCGCCGACCGGCTGCGGGCCTGGCACGACGCGGGCACCGCGTACGCCGTCGCGACCGTCGTCTCGGTCGGGGGCAGCGCGCCCCGGCAACCCGGCGCCGCGATGGCGGTGTCGGAGACGGGCGAGGCGGTCGGCAGCGTCTCGGGGGGCTGCGTCGAGGGCGCCGTGTACGAGCTGTGCGGCGAGGCCCTCCGGACCGGCACGCCGGTCCGGGAGAGTTTCGGCTACAGCGACGACGACGCGTTCGCGGTCGGCCTGACCTGCGGCGGCACCATCGAGGTGTTCGTCCGGCCGGGTCCGCTGCCCGAGGCGGCGCTGACGGCGATCTCACGCGACGAACAGGTGGCCGTCGCCCACCTGATGGACGAGTCGGCCGCGACCTTCGTCGTATGGCCTGACCGCCATACCGGAAGCTCGGGCCTCGCCGACGTCGATCGGGTCGTCGTCGGCGAGGCCCGCGCCATGCTCGACGGCGGGGTCACCGGCGTCCGCTCGGTGCGGTGCCGCGACGGGCTCGACGTCTTCGTGCAGTCGCACGCGCCCGCGCCACGGCTGCTGGTCTTCGGCGCGATCGACCACGCCGCCGCCGTCGCGAAGATCGGGAGCTTCCTCGGCTACCGGGTGACCGTGTGCGACGCGCGCCCGGTCTTCGCCACCCCCGCGCGCTTCCCCGGCGCCGACGAGGTTGTGGTCGACTGGCCGCACCGGTATCTGAACGAGCAGGCCGACCAGGGCCGGATCGACGGACGTACGGTCGTCTGCGTTCTGACCCATGACGCCAAGTTCGACGTTCCGCTGCTCGAAGTCGCCCTGCGCCTACCCGTCGCCTACGTCGGGGCCATGGGCTCCCGGC
The DNA here is from genome assembly GCF_039533225.1 of Actinomadura fulvescens. Taxonomy (NCBI): domain Bacteria; kingdom Bacillati; phylum Actinomycetota; class Actinomycetes; order Streptosporangiales; family Thermomonosporaceae; genus Actinomadura; species Actinomadura fulvescens. Next base: position 21,745 of record NZ_BAAATD010000001.1, read on the forward strand.
GCACCCACGACGACCGTATGCGCCGCCTCAGGGACGCCGGGATGGCCGACGCCGAGCTGGCCCGCCTGCACTCACCGATCGGCCTGGACCTCGGTGCGCGCACGCCCGAGGAGACCGCCCTGTCCATCGCGGCGGAGTTCGTGGCCCTGCGCCGCGGCGGCTCCGCCGCCCCGCTCGTCCGCACCGCAGGCCCGATCCACCACGACACCGCCGCAGCCACGGGAGACGTGGCGTGAGTCATTCCTACAACCGACCCGCCCCACCTGCGCCGAGGCCTCGTAGGACCCGACAGCGTTCCTTGACGGACCCCACGACCCCACCTACCGTGAATTTCACGAAGCGGCAAACAAATTTCGTATAGCGAAAACGATCCGGACGAAGGAGGACCGATGCCACTGATCTTTCTCAACGGCGGCGCCATGCGCGGCGGGCCGCTCCACCACCTGCTCGACGGCGCTCCGCTGGTGGCGGAGACCACCACGGCCCCGTGTTACCGCTTCTACTCCGTCGGCGACCAGTGCCCGGCGCTGGCGCCCGTCGCCCACGGCGGCACGGAGGTGCACGGCGAGGTCTACGACGTGCCGATGGACGTGCTGCGCGACAAGCTCCTCCCGGCCGAGCCGCCCGAGCTCGAACTCGGCGTGATCGAGCTGGCCGACGGCTCCTCGTCGCTCGCGATGGTCCTGCGCCGCCCGTACACGTCCTACACCCGGCTGACCGACATCACCGAGCACGGCAGCTGGAGCGACTACACCAAGACCCGACGGCAGAAGGACCAGGAGGCCACCGCCGCATGAGCGAGTCGACGTACGTGGTCAACTGCTCGATCCTGTTCGGCGAGCTGCCGCTGCTGGAGCGCCCGGCGGCGGCGAAGGCGGCGGGATTCGGCCAGGTCGAGTTCTGGTGGCCGTGGCCCGGCGTGGCCGTGCCGTCCGAGGGCGAGCTGGACGCGTTCTGCCAGGCCCTGGAGGACGCCAACGTTCAGCTCACCGGCCTCAACTTCTACGCGGGCGACATGCCCGCGGGCGAACGCGGCGTCCTGTCGGACCCGGCCCGCTCGCTGGAGTTCCGTGACAGCGTCGAAGTGCTCGTGCGCATCGCCGAGCGCACCGGCGTCCGGGCCTTCAACGCCCTCTACGGCCAGCGCGTGCCGGGAGTCTCCGCAGCCGAGCAAGACCGTGTCGCCGCCCAGAACATCGCCTACGCGGCGCGGCGGGTCGGTGAGTTCGGCGGGACGGTGCTCATCGAGCCCCTCGCCCGCGGCCTGAACGGGACGTACCCGCTGGAGACCGCCGCCGACGCGATCGCCGTCATCGAACGCGTCCGCGCCGAAAGCCCCGAGAGCAACGGCGAAAACGTCAAGTTCCTCTTCGACAGCTTCCACCTGGCGAGCAACGCCGAGGATCTCGAAAAGGTCGTGCACGCCCACGCCGCCGAGATCGGCCACGTCCAGCTCGCCGACGCGCCCGGCCGGGACCGCCCCGGCACCGGCGACATCGACTTCGCGGCGCTCTTCGCCGCCCTCGACACCGCCGGTTACCAGGGCCGGATCGCCCTGGAGTACAAGCCCTCCGGCACCACAGACCTCACCTGGATGGAGAACTTCCCCGCATGAGCAGGATCGCTTTCATCGGACTCGGCATCATGGGCGGCCCGATGGCGGCCCACCTGGTCCGCGCCGGGCACGACGTGACCGGCTACGACGTCGTCCAGGCGGGCGTCGACCGCCTCGTGGCGGCGGGCGGCACCGGCGCGTCGAGCGTCGCCGCCGCGGTCGCGGAGGCCGAGATCGTCATCACGATGCTGCCGCAGGACGAGCATGTCGAGGCCGTCGTCTTCGGCGACGGCGAGGGCGGCGCGGACGGCGGGGTGCTGCGCAGCGCCAAGCCGGGCGTGCTCCTGATCGACTTCTCCACCATCAAGCCGGAGACCTCGATCAAGGTCGCCGCCGCGGGCCGCGAGCTGGGGCTGCGAGTCCTGGACGCCCCGGTCAGCGGTGGCGAGAAGGGCGCGGTGGACGCCGTACTGTCGATCATGGTGGGCGGCACGGCGGAGGACTTCGAGGCGGCCAAGCCGATCTTCGAGGTCGTCGGCAAGACCTACGAGCTCGTCGGCGGCAGCGGCGCGGGCCAGTACGTCAAGGCCGCCAACCAGCTGATCGTCGGCGGCACGTACGCCCTGGTCGCGGAGGCCATCGTGCTCATGGAGGCCGCCGGGGTCGACGCCGAGGCCGGCCTCGACGTGATCGCCGGTGGGCTCGCCGCCAGCCGTATCCTCGACCTCAAGCGCGCGACGATGCTGGCCCGCGAGTTCCAGCCGGGCTTCCGCATCGACCTGCACCACAAGGACATGGGCATCGCCTCGGCCGCGGCGCGGTCCGCCGAGGTGGCGCTGCCGATGACGGCGCTGGTCGCGCAGCTGATCGCGGCCGCCAGGGCCAAGGGCTACGGTTCACTCGACCACTCCGCGCTCCTCAAGATCGTCGAGGACCTGTCGGGTCGTACGGCCGCCTAGCAGCGGGAACGTTCAGCCGGAAAGAATGGTGACAGTCATGGGCAACGCTCAACGGGGTCAGGTGGTGATCGCCCCGGACAAGTTCAAGGGGTCGCTCACCGCCGTCGAGGTGGCCGAGCACGTGGCCGCCGGCCTGCGCCGCGTCCGCCCCGATCTGCCGCTCGTCTCCCTGCCGGTCGCCGACGGCGGCGACGGCACCGTGGACGCCGCGGTCGCCTGCGGGTTCGCCCGCCTGCGCACCTCCGTCACCGGCCCCACCGGCGAACAGGTCGTCGCGTCCTACGCCGTCCGCGACGACACCGCCGTGATCGAGCTGGCCGAGGCCTCCGGGCTCCGGCAGCTGCCCGGCGGCGAGCTCGCGCCGCTGACCGCCTCCAGCCACGGCACCGGCGAGCTGATCGACGCCGCGATCCGCGGCGGCGCCACACGGATCGTGCTCGGCCTCGGCGGCAGCGCCTGCACCGACGGCGGCAGCGGCATGGCCGCAGCCCTCGGCGTGCGGCTGCTGGACGCGAACGGTGAGCCGCTGCCCCCAGGTGGCGCCGCGCTCCGTTCGCTCGCCTCGATCGACACCGCCGGGCTCGCCGAACGGCTGCGCGGCGTGACCGTGATCGTCGCGAGCGACGTCGACAGCCCACTGCTCGGCCCGGACGGCGCCGCCGCGGTCTTCGGCCCGCAGAAGGGCGCCTCGCTCCGGCAGGTCAGGACGCTGGAGAGCGGCCTGTCCCGGCTGGAGGCGGTCGCCCGGCGCGAGCTCGGCGCGTTCGCCGCCGATCGGCCGGGCTCGGGCGCGGCGGGCGGCGTCGGCTTCGGCGCGATGGTCTTCCTGAACGCGACCGTGCGGCCGGGCATCGCCTACCTGCTCGAACTGCTCGGTTTCGCCGAGCGCGTGGCGGGAGCCCGGCTGGTCATCACCGGGGAGGGCTCGCTCGACCGCCAGTCGCTGCGCGGCAAGGCACCCGTCGGCGTGGCCCGCGCGGCGGCCAAGGCGGCCGTCCCCGCCGTGGCGGTCTCCGGGCGGCGCGCGCTGACCGGCGAGCAGCTCCGCAAGGCCCGGCTGCAGAACGCCTACGCCCTCACCGACATCGAACCCGACCCCGAACGCTGCATGGCCGAGGCGGGTCCCCTTCTGGAACAGCTCGCCGAGGAGATCGGTCGCCAGTGGCTGGTCGACCCCGTGGGAGGAGTGGCATGAGCGCGTACGACCTCGTCATCAGATCCCGGCGCGCGGTGCTGCCGGACGGCGAGCGGCCCGCGTCCGTCGCGGTCACGAACGGCACGATCGCCGCCGTCGAGCCGCACGGCGCCGTGCTCGCCGCCGCGACCGAGATCGACCTCGGCGACACCGCGCTGCTGCCCGGCCTGGTGGACACGCACGTCCACATCAACGAGCCCGGCCGCACCGAGTGGGAGGGCTTCGCCACCGCGACCCGCGCCGCCGCGGCGGGCGGCGTGACCACGCTCGTCGACATGCCGCTCAACTCCCTCCCGCCGACCACCCTGCCGTCGGCGCTGGCCGTCAAGCGCGACGTCGCCGAGGGCCGGGTGTTCGTGGACGTCGGCTTCTGGGGCGGCGCGATCCCGGGGAACGTTCCGGCCCTTCGCGCCCTGCACGACGACGGGGTGTTCGGCTTCAAGTGCTTCACCGCCGACTCCGGCGTCCCCGAGTTCCCGCCCCTGTCGCAGGAGGAGATGAACGAGGCCTTCGCCGAGATCGCCTCGTTCGGCGGCCTGATCATCGTCCACGCCGAAGACCCGGCAGTGCTCGCCGCACCCGCTGACGGCGGCTACCCGGCCTTCGTCGCCTCGCGCCCGCCGAGCGCCGAGCGCAGCGCGGTCGAGCAGGTCATCAAGCTGGCCGAGCAGACCGGCGTGCGGGCGCACATCCTGCACCTGTCGGCCGCCGACTGCCTGGAGCCGCTGGCCGAGGCGCAGGCGCGCGGCCTCGCCGTGACCGCCGAGACCTGTCCGCACTACCTGACCCTGTCCGCCGAGGACGTGCCCGCCCCCGTCGATGGCCTGCCCTCCACCTCCTACAAGTGCTGCCCGCCGATCCGCGACGCGGGCAACCGCGAGGAGCTGTGGCGCGGCCTGGCCGACGGCGTGATCTCCTGCGTCGTCACCGACCACTCGCCGTGCACGCCCGAGCTCAAGCGCGGCGACTTCGTCTCCGCCTGGGGCGGGATCGCCTCGGTCCAGCTCGGCCTTCCCGCCGTCTGGAGCGCGGCCCGCGCCCGCGGCCACGGCCTCGACGCGGTGGTGCGCTGGATGGCCGAAGGCCCCGCCGCCCTCGCCGGCCTGCCCGCCAAGGGCCGGATCGCGGTGGGGAGCGACGCCGACCTCGTCGCGTTCGCCGCCGACGAGTCGTTCGTGGTCGACCCGGCCGCGCTCCACCACCGCCACCCGGTGACGCCGTACGCGGGCCGCGTCCTCAGCGGCGTCGTCCAGGCCACCTGGCTGCGGGGCGAGGTGGTCGGCGACACCCCGCGCGGCGAACTCCTCCGACGAAAGTGACCTTCATGACCGACTTCACCTCCCTTCCCGACCTGGCCGTCCGCTCGTTCGGCGGCTCGGTGCTCGCCGCCAGCGACGAGTCGTTCGAGGAGAAGGAGAACCTGATCAACCCCTGGCGGCCCGCGTTCCAGCCGGAGACGTTCGGCGCCAAGGGCCAGGAGTACGACGGCTGGGAGACCGCGCGCCGCCGCCCCGACGACAGCGGCGAGCTCGGCCATGACTGGGCGCTCCTCCGCCTCGGCCTGCCCGGCGTGATCCGCGGCGTCGTCATCGACACCGCCTGGTTCAAGGGCAACTTCCCGCCGTACGCGTCCGTGGAGGCCTGCTCGGTTCCCGGCTACCCGTCCGTGGCCGAGCTGGCCGACGCCGACTGGACCGAGATCGTGCCCAAGAGCCCGATCAAAGGCGACGCCGAGCACGCGTTCGAGGTGGCCGTCGAGCGCCGCTTCACCCACGTCCGGCTCAACATGTTCCCTGACGGCGGTATCGCCCGCCTCCGCGTGCACGGCGAGGTGGTGGCCGACCCGGCGCTGCTCACCGGCCTGACCGTCGACCTCGCCGCGCTGGAGAACGGGGCGCGCGTGACCGGCTGCTCCAACATGTTCTACTCGCGCCCCGACAACATGCTGGCGCCCGGCCTCGCCCGCAACCAGGCCGAAGGCTGGGAGACCGCGCGCCGCCGCGAGCCGGGCAACGAGTGGGCGATCATCAAGCTGGCCGCGCCGGGCGTCGTCAGGCTGGCCGAGCTCGACACGACCAACCTCAAGTTCAACGCCCCCGCCGCGTTCTCGCTCTCGGGCATCGACGCGCGCTCCTCGTCGCTCGACGACGAGGACGCCTGGTTCGACCTGCTGGAACGCACCCGCCTCCAGCCCGACGGACGGCACCGCTTCCGCCTTTCGGGCGAACGCGAGGTGACGCACGTACGGGTGGACATCTACCCCTGCGGGGGCATCGCCCGCCTGCGCCTCCTCGGTGACCTCACCCCGGCCGGCGAGCAGGCCCTGACCGACCGCTGGCGAGCACTCGCCTGACAGACCACCTCCCAGTGGCCGGTACACGCCGCGCCACGAGTTCAGCGACCCCTGAGGAGCGCGACATGCCTCGAATGACAGCCGCCCGCGCCGCGGTCGAGATCCTGAAGCGTGAGGGCATTGACACCGCCTTCGGCGTGCCCGGCGCCGCCATCAACCCGTTCTACGCGGCACTGAAGGCCTCCGGCGGGATCGGCCACACCCTCGCGCGGCATGTCGAGGGCGCCTCGCACATGGCCGAGGGCTACACCCGCACCCGCGCGGGCAACATCGGTGTCTGCGTCGGCACCTCCGGCCCGGCCGGAACCGACATGATCACCGGCCTCTACTCGGCCATCGGCGACTCGATCCCCATCCTGTGCATCACCGGCCAGGCACCGACCGCCGTGATCCACAAGGAGGACTTCCAGGCCGTCGACATCGCCTCGATCGCCAAGCCGGTCACCAAGATGGCCGTCACGGTCCTCGAAGCCGCGCAGGTGCCCGGCGTCTTCCAGCAGGCGTTCCACGTCATGCGCTCCGGCCGCCCCGGCCCGGTGCTGATCGACCTGCCGCTCGACGTGCAGCTGACCGAGATCGAGTTCGACCCCGACACCTACGAGCCGCTGCCGGTGTTCCAGCCGCGCGCCACCCGCGCGCAGGCCGAGAAGGCCATCACGATGCTCAACGGATCAGAACGTCCTCTGATCGTCGCGGGCGGCGGCGTCATCAACGCGGGCGCCGAGGCGCTGCTGGTCGAGTTCGCCGAGCTCACCGGCATCCCGGTCATCCCGACCCTGATGGGCTGGGGCGCCATCCCCGACGACCACGAACTGAACGCGGGCATGGTCGGCCTCCAGACCTCGCACCGCTACGGCAACGCGACGTTCCTGGAGTCGGACTTCGTGCTCGGCATCGGCAACCGCTGGGCCAACCGCCACACCGGCAAGCTCGACGTCTACACCAAGGGCCGCACGTTCGTGCACGTCGACGTCGAGCCCACCCAGCTCGGCAAGATCTTCATGCCCGACTACGGCATCGCCTCCGACGCCAAGGCCGCGCTGGAGCTGTTCATCGAGGTGGCGCGCGAACTGAAGGCCGCGGGCAAGCTCCGCGACCGCCGCGCGTGGGCCGCCTCCGCGCAGGAACGCAAGGCGACCCTCCAACGCCGCACGCACTTCGACAACGTCCCGATCAAGCCGCAGCGCGTCTACGAGGAGATGAACCGGGCGTTCGGCCCCGAGACCCGCTACGTCACCACCATCGGCCTGTCCCAGATCGCGGGCGCGCAGATGCTCCACGTCTACCGCCCGCGCCACTGGATCAACTGCGGCCAGGCCGGCCCGCTCGGCTGGACCATCCCCGCCGCCCTCGGCGTCGCGACCGCCGACCCGGACGCGCAGGTGGTCGCGCTCTCCGGCGACTACGACTTCCAGTTCATGATCGAGGAACTGGCGGTCGGCGCCCAGCACAACATCCCCTACGTCCACGTCGTCGTGAACAACTCCTACCTGGGCCTGATCCGCCAGGCCCAGCGCAACTTCGACATCGACTTCCAGGTCAAGCTCGAATTCGAGAACATCAACAGCCCCGAGCTCGGCGTCTACGGCGTCGACCACGTCAAGGTCGCCGAGGGCCTGGGCTGCAAGGCGATCCGCGTCACCGAGCCCGACGCCCTGCTGCCCGCGTTCGAGGAGGCCAAGAAGATGGCCCACGAGTACCGCGTCCCCGTGGTCGTCGAGGCCATCCTCGAACGCGTCACCAACATCTCGATGAGCGGCACGGACATCGCCAGCGTGAACGAGTGGGAGGAACTCGCCACCGACCCCTCCCACGCCCCCACCGCCATCAAGCAACTGGCCTGACTCGTTCCTCGTCGGGTCCGCGGAGGATGTGGCCCTCCGCGGACCCGACGATCGCCTCCGGTGATCCGCTACCACCTACTCGCCGGACGACGGGCAACGACGCATCCGCACCGGCAAATTAATCGATAGTGCGGGTATCGACTGTAGTCGAACGGTAGCGTTCCGTCACATGGTCTCACTTGAGCATGAAGCCCCCATCAAGCTCATCCGAAGCAATCCGGAGGTCACCGCCCAGCTCCTGCACCGAGCGTTCGGCATCACTGTCCCCGAGCACGAATTAGTGGTCGCAGGGTCGGAGGAGTTCACGCGAGCTCAGCCCGCCGTCTTCCGAGGCGACAACGTGGTGGTCTTCTGCTCCAAGGAGGACGAGCAGAAGAGGCTCGCGGTGGTCATCGAACACCAGCTCAAGAAGGACGCCCGGAAGAGGTTCAGCTGGCCGACCTACCTCACCGAACTCCACCACCGGACGCAGTGCCCGGCCATCCTCCTCGTCTTCTGCCCCAAGGAGACGGTGGCCAAATGGGCGCGCACCCCCATCGACATCGGTCATCCCGGCTTCACGCTCACACCGCTGGTGTTCGGGCCGGACAGCCAGCGCCTCATCACCACGACCGCCGAAGCCGCCAGGAGCCCAGAGCTCACGATCCTGGCCTTCCTGACCACCATGTCCCGCCACCGCGACCGCGCCTCCCTGGAGGTCGTGTTCACCGCCCTGGCAACCCTCAAGAACGCAGGCCACAAGGACGCCGTCTTGTACTCTGAGATGGTGCTGAGCCTGCTCCCCGAGCCGGAACGGCAGATCCTGGAGACACTCATGAACCGAGGCACCGTGGAGATCAAAAGCGATTTCGCGAAGCACCACCAAGCCGTGGGCAAGGCGGAGGGCGAGGCCTTGGGCGAGGCCCGCGGCGAGGCCCGGGGATTCACGCGGGGTGAGGCCATGGCCATTCTCAAGGTTCTCGAGGCACGTAACATCCCGGTGCCCGACGAGGTTCGTGAGCGTGTGATCTCGTGTACCGAGAAAGAACAACTCGATGTCTGGGTGACTCGCGCGGTCACCATCGAGGATGTTGAGGATCTCTTCGACTGAGTGATGTCCCGCCGTTCATGCACATCACGGTGGGATCTCAGAAGCACTCACGGATCGAGGAGCAGTGGAATTCAAAAGCGGGTTCGCAAGGTATCACCAAGCCCTGGGCGCGGCACGAGGTGCGGCGCAGGTCCGGGCCCGAGCCGAGGCGCAAGGCCAGGCCGCCGTCATCCTTCAGGTTCTCAAGACGCGCGGAATCTCGGTCTCGAAGGACGTTCGGCAACGCATCGTCTCGAGCACGGACATGGAAGAACTGGCTGCCTGGCTGGCCTGTGCTGTTCTCGTCGAGGAGGCTAAAGATCTCTTCGAGTGAGTGATGCTTCGTCGTGGTGTGATGGGAGCCGCTTGGGTGATCAGGCGGCTCTTGTCACTGGTCGGGTGAGGGTGGGTTCCGGCCGGGCCAGGGCGGCGTCGTCGAGGACGGTCAGGTTGGGCGAGACGGGCATGCCGTCGCTCAGGTCGGCGAAGAAGCGGGCCGTCTGGATCCGGTGGGGCCGCCTAGGAGTTCGGTGCCTTCACGATTCCGCCCACAGGGCGTGAGTGCGGGCGTTGGTGAGCCAGACCGAGCGAGTGGACGAGTTCGGCGGCGTCGGCGGCACTGGGAGACGGTCGGGGTGCTCGGCGGCTGGGAACGCGCAAACTGGAGTGGCGGGGCGTGCGTCTTATCGGTGACGTGATCTCGACTCCGGAGGCGCTTCATGGGCGATCCGCTGCTGCCCCACGATCCTGCGCGGGTCGGCTCGTACGAGCTGGTGGGCAGGCTCGGCGAGGGCGGTCAGGGCATCGTCTACCTGGGGCGCGACACCGAGGACGCGAGGTTGCGGTCAAGCTGCTGCACGCGCGGCTCGGTGACCATCCCCAGGCACGGCGGCGGTTCGTGCGGGAGCTGGAGCTCGCCGAACGGATCGCGGGCTACTGCACGGCCCGCGTGCTGGACGCCGACGTGCGGGGCGACCAGCCGTACATCGTCAGCCAGTTCGTACGCGGGCCGTCGCTGGCCGAGGTGGTCAACGACGACGGGCCGCTCGACACCGCTGGACTGATGTGGCTGGCCATCGGCACCGCGACGGCACTGACGGCGATCCACCGCGCCGGGATCGTGCACCGCGACTTCAAGCCAGCGAACGTGCTGCTCGGCCAGAGCGGGCCCCGCGTCTTCGACTTCGGCATCGCGCGGGCGCTGGACGCGTCGCACAGCGTCCTCACCAGCCAGGTCGTGGGGACGCCCACGTACATGGCGCCCGAGCAGATCGCCGGTGACGGGGTCGGTTTCGTGACGGACGTGTTCGCGTGGGGCGGGACGATGGTCTTCGCCGCGACGGGACGGCCGCCGTTCGGCAATGACTCGATCCCGGCGGTGATGCATCGGGTGCTGAGCCTTGAGGCGGATCTGCGCGGCACTCCGGAGCCGCTGGCGGAGCTGGTGGCGGCCTGTCTGGCCAAGGACCCGGCGCGGCGGCCGTCGAGTCTGGAGCTGCTGTCGCGGCTGATGGGCATGGTCGGTGCCGAGGTCCCGCTCGGCACCGATGTGCTCGAACGCGGCGCGACCCTCGTCGACGTGCCGGTGTCGCGGCTGACGCCGACCTTGCCGGCCGACTCGCTCATGCCGACCGCGCCCCCGGCGAAGGTGTCGCGGCGCTGGGCTCCGGCGGCCGCCGCCCTGGCGGTCCTGCTGATCGCGGTGCCGACGGCGGTCGTCATGCTGCTTCCCGACGACCGGGGGTCCGGGAGCGACGCGGCCCAGGGGACCGTCCGGATCGGGGTGATGGCGTCGATGACCGGCGAGGGCAACGTTTACGGCAAGGCCGCCATGGCGGGCACCACACTGGCGGTCGCCGAGCACAACGCCCAGAACCCGAAGCTGCGGGCCGAGCTCGTTCCCATGGACACGGGCGGCAGGGCCGAGGAGGCGGTGCCGCAGGCGCAACGGGCGGCCGGGCTGGGCCTCGCCGCCGTGGTCGGCCCGATGTTCAGCGGCGAGAGCCAGGCCGTCATGCCGCTCTTCGAACGGCAGGGGCTCCCGAGCGTGTCGCCTTCGGCGTCGGGCCCGCCCCTCGCCACCAACGGCTGGACGTACTGGCACACCATGGCCCCGGACGTGGAAGAGACGGTGGGCGCGCTCGTGCCCCTCCTCCGCCGCCACGAAACGGGAAAGCTCGTGGTCCTGGACGACGGACAGGCGTACCCCCGCGCCGTCGCCGACGTGTTCGTGAGACGCGCGAAGGCCGCCACCCGCGTCACGATGAGGTCGGACGCGACGGACCACGGCGACGTCGTGTGGCGCCTCAAGGACGAGAAGGCGGACTCGGTCTTCTACAGCGGGTACTACACAACGGCCGGGCCACTCATCAAGCAGGCCCGGGAGGCGGGCTTCAAGGGGCGGTTCTACCTGACGGACGCCGCGTTCGGCCCCGAGCTCCTCAAGCTCGCGGGTAGCGCGGCGGACGGCACGACGCTCACCTGCCCTTGCCTGAACGTCGGCAAGGGCATCGAAGGCGTGCCGTCCTCGGCGTTCCTAACGCGCTATGCGAAGGCCAACGGGGGGCAGCGACCGGTCAACTACACCGCCGAGTCGTACGACGCGATGAACACGATCCTGGCCGCGCTCAAAGCGGGCAAGCGCACCCCCGTGGAGCTCAACGAGTTCCTGCGCGGCATCGACCTGCCCGGCGTCACCCAGCGCATCCGCTTTAACCAGAAAGGGCAGCTGACCAACAGCATCAGCTACGCCTACCAGGTACGGAACGGCGCGTTCACGTTCCTCGGAGACTCGCGCACAGCCGCGCTCCGCTGACGTCGGCCGACTAGATCCGCACCGGTAGCCTCACGTTCTCCCGAAGCAGTAAATCCGCTCCGTCGTCGACGAGGTCGATGGGCCACGTGGTGTCGATCTCGAACCACGTGGCCTTGCCGAAGCGCGTCGAGTAGCAGCCGCAGTCGGTGACGATGTCCTCCACGATCACCAGCCCCCGGCCGGACACGTCCGTGACGGCCGGGGAGCGCCGGACGGGCATGAGCGGCGACGCGTCGTGCACCTCCGCGCGCAGTCGTGTGCCGACACGCGTGCTGAAGACGAGCATCGTCGTGCCCGAGCCGTGCCGGACGGCGTTGGTGGCGAGCTCGGAGGTCGCCAGCCGCGCCCGATAGGCCACCTCGTCGGCCAGCGCCCACGCCCGCGCCGTCATCGCGACGAGATCCCGCGCGGCCCGGGGACTGGCGTCGTTCATCGGCAGGCGGATATGTCCAAGGAGCACCCCGACCAGTCGTGCATCTGCCACTGTGACCACCTCTTTGCCGGTTCCGCTATTTCCGGCCTTCAGCCTCCCCTTTGACGCATACTGAGCGTGACGCTTCATCACCGAACTGTGAGACACGCGGCAAGTCCCCCGCGCCACTTGCCAACGCTTGCGAACGGAGAATCGGCATGCCAAGGCGTTCAGGAGCGCTCAACCCCTCGTCCTCCCCACTCGACCTCTTCGGCTCGGAAGTACGAGTCCGCCGCGAGGTCCTCGGCCTCACACTCGACCAGCTCGGAGCACGCGCGGGCTATACGGGCTCATACGTGGGCGCGGTCGAACGCGCGAGAGAAATGCCGCTACGAAAATTCGCCGTCCAGGTAGACGGCGCACTGGACGCACAGGGCGCGATAGTCCGCCTCTGGGACGGCCTACTCAAGGACGGCATCTACCCGTCCTGGTTCAACTGGCCCGAGTATGAGGAGCAGGCAGTGCTCCTACGCTCGTTCCAGGTCGCGCTTATCGACGGCCTACTGCAAACAGAGGCGTACGCTACTCACCTCCTCTACGGCGACAAGGCTGCGATCGCCGCGCGAATGGGGCGGCAGAAAATCCTCGCCCGCGACGATCCACCGCCACCGATGCTGGTCTGCCTGCTCGATGAGGCTGCGTTGTACCGCGACGTCGGCGGGCCGGACGTGATGCGGGAGCAGTACGACCATCTACTTACGGTGGCGTCCGAAGAAGTCAACATCCACGTCGTACCGTCAATGCGGCATCGCGGTGTCAACGGGTCGTTCGTGCTCGCGACCCTGGAGGACCGAAGCGAGGTAGCGTACGTGGAGACGGCCGTTCGCGGAATCACCACGGGCGAGCCCATGGATCTTCGGACGGCCTCCGAGAGGTTCGAGGCGATCCGTTCACTCGCTCTCCCGGTCGACCAGTCACTTGAGCGCATCGAGAGGATCAAGGCGGAGAAATGGACCTGAGCGGCGCCCGATGGCGCAAGTCCAGTTACAGCGGTGACAACGGCGGCCACTGCGTGGAACTCGCGTTGGTCTGGCGCAAGTCCAGCCACAGCGGAGACAACGGCGGCAACTGCGTAGAGCTTGCGGCGGGCTGGCGTAAGTCCAGCCACAGCGGAGACAACGGCGGCGAATGCGTAGAGCTCTCTACGGACGATGACGTGATTGCCGTACGGGACAGCAAAGACCCCGGTGCTGGCGTCCTGCTGTTCCCGCGTGAGAGCTTCCGGCAGCTCACGGCGCAGATCAAAGCTGCTGGCTGAGGTCGTCCAGAGCCTTGCGCTGCTCGGGCGTGAGGCTCCCCGGAGCGGCGGCCACGGTGTAGGTGGTGGTGCTGGCCCGGCAGACGACGAGCGGGTCGGTGACGCCGGCGAGTCGTTCGGCGTTGTCCAGGGCGGCGGCCGTGCGGTCGGCGGGCCAGCCCAGCGCGGTGGCCAGGCGTTGCGCGCTCAGAGGACGTCGCGCATGCAGGAGCGCGGCGAATACCGTCGCCGCATCGCCGAGTGAAGCCTCTGCCGGAACGTTCGCCATGTCCTGTCCGAGCTGGCCGAAGAAGTGGCTCATGGCCGTGAGCCGGGCTCCGGCGGGGGTGTCCTCGCCGAAGAGCCGTACCCCCTCGGCGGCGGTGTCGGCCCACACCGCGTGCGTGCGTGCGCTGGTCAGCCACGTGCGCAGCCAGACATCGTCGTCGATCAGATAGCGCTCACGGCCACGCCGCCCGCGTTCGCGCCGCACGACCTTCAGCGGCTCCAGGTAGGCGATGGCCTTGGACACCGAGGCCGGGCTGACCTGGAGGCGCTGCACAAGCTCGGTGGCCGACAGTGCGCCCTCGTCCGTGACAATCAGGCAGGCGAGCACCCGGGCGGCCATCCTCGGTAGCCCGGCCTGCATCATCACGTCGGCGAACCGTTCGAGGTAGCCGCGTACCGCCTCGGGGAGATCAGCGCTCTGCACGGAAGCCGTCAGAGTCCGGCGGGCGCGACGGCCGGTGGCCAGGTGGGCGTAGTCGGCGCGGTAGTCGGCGGGGCCGCCGTTGCGCGCCACCTCCCGGCTGATGGTGGACGTCGGCCTGCCCAACCCTCGCGCGATCTCGGCGTAGCCGAGCCCCTCGGCCAGACCGGCAGCGATGAGTCGGCGCTCCTGCTGGCTGAGCCTGCCCCCTGGCATGAGATCCCGCCCTTCCGTAGTGCGTTCACCGGCAGCCCATTGCAACATCGACATGTCCGCATGTTGCGTTCATGCATAGCGCCGTTGCAACAATCGGCCGAAATCCAGCAGTTCCCAGCGTATCTCTGTCCGAATCGTATTGAAGCCCCACGAAACGCAACTTAACTTTCCAAGCATGGAAACAGAAGTGGTGCTCGATGTCGATGGGCTGCGCATGCGCTACGGGAGCAGCGACGTCCTGAACGGGGTGTCGTTCCAGGCGCGGAGCGGGGAGGTGGTCGCGCTGCTAGGGCCCAATGGGGCAGGGAAGACCACCACGATTGAGATCTTGGAGGGCTTCAGGACGCGCTCAGCGGGCCGCGTCGAGGTGCTCGGCACCGACCCGGCACGAGCGGACGAACGGTGGCGGGCACGGGTCGGCGTCGTGCTCCAGTCCTGGCGGGATCACGGCAACTGGCGGGTCCGCGAGCTGCTCGCGCACCTGGCGTCGTACTACCTGCCGTACCGGCGGCCGTGGGACGCCGACGCGCTGATCGGCACGGTCGGGCTGGCCGACCACGCGAACCAGAAGATCAAGACGTTGTCGGGCGGCCAACGCCGCAGGCTGGACGTGGCGATCGGCATTGTCGGCAGCCCCGACGTGCTGTTCCTGGACGAGCCGACGGCGGGCTTCGATCCCAAGGCACGGCAGGAGTTCCACGAGCTCGTGCGGCGGCTGGACACCACGGTCCTGCTGACGACGCACGACCTCGGGGAGGCCGAGAAGCTCGCGGACCGCATCGTGATCCTGGCGGGCGGCGCGGTCATCGCGGACGGCTCGGTGCCGGAGCTGGCGCTGCGGATCGCGGGCGAGGACGAGGTGCGCTGGCGCCAGAACGGAAAGCGGCACGTCGTCTCGACCTCGGACTCGACCACGTTCGTGCGCGAGCTCTTCAGCCGCCACGGCGAGGCGATCGGAGAACTGGAGGTCCACCGGGCCTCGCTGGAGGACACCTACCTCACGCTCGTGCGCGAGTACGAGGAGGCGGGCCGATGATCACGGGTTGGCGGCGTGGCCTGATCGAGCTGCGGCAGTCGTTCACCAACGGCACCGAGCTGTTCTCGCACTTCCTGTGGCCGGTGCTGCTGCTGATCGTCCTGTGGTTCATGCGAGATCGCGACTTCGGGACCAGCGGCTACGCGCTCGGCACGCTCGTACTGCCGAGCATGCTCGGGATGAACGCGGCGATGGGCATGGTCAGCATGAGCCAGCAGCTCACCGCCGACCGCGAGGACGGCACGCTCCTGCGCGCCAAGGCGACCCCGGACGGGATGCGCGGCTACCTCACAGGAAAGATCGTCTCAGTGTCAGGCGGCCTGCTCGCAGACCTGGCGATCCTGCTCATACCCGGGATGGTCATCATCGGCGGTCTGGCGACCGGCGTGGAGTCCTGGGTGACGCTGGTGTGGGTGCTGGCGCTCGGCCTGGTCGCCACACTCCCCATCGGCGCGGTGCTGGGCTCGATCTTCGCCACCGCCCGCGCCCAAGGCCTGATCCAGCTGCCCATCCTCGGCATGATCGCGATTTCCGGGATCTTCTACCCGATCACCTCGTTGCCGGTCTGGGTGCAGTGGATCGCGCAGGTGTTCCCCGTCTACTGGCTCGGCCTCGGCACGCGGTCGGCACTGCTCCCCGACGACGCGGTCACCATCGAGATCGGTGACTCGTGGCGGCACTGGGAGACCGTCGGCGTGCTCGGCGCATGGGCCGTGCTCGGCCTGATCGTCGCGCCCATCGTCCTGCGCCGCATGGCCCGCCGAGAGTCGGGCTCAAGCGTCGCCGAACGCCGCGAACGCGCTCTCCGCCGAGTCGGCTGACCTCGCGTGCTAGCGTTCGTCCGCCGTCAATCCGCCGCCTCCCGGAGGGCACATGGGGGAGACGTTCCCCGAGGTCACGCTCGATCTCTATCTGAGCATGCCCGAGGATCTCGCCAGCCGAATCGAGGTGGAGGACGGCCGGATCATCCACTGTGAGCCGCCCAGCCCGAGTCACAATCGCATCCAGCGCAATCTCGTGGTCGCTCTGCTCGACCTCGCCGAGAAGCATGGCCGCGCGTCCCGGCCGTGCCTCGACGTCAACAGCGGGCTCGACGTCCTCTTCGCCGAGACTCCTCGCTTCCACTACCGGCGGCCGGACGCCATCGTCTACCGGTGCGTTCCGCGCGATCGCGGCGGCGAACGGAAGGACAAGCCGACCGCCGCCGACGTAATGATCGCGGTCGAAGTGGTGTCGTCCGCTACCGTCACCGAGGATCTCGACACCAAGCGTGAGCTGTACGCGAAGGCCGGAATCCCGCACTACTGGATCATCAGGATGGCCGGTGACGACGGCGTGGCGGTGTCCGTCGAGCGGCTCTCCCTCTCCGCCGACCAGACCTATGTGAGTGGCGGCGTGTCGCTGCGGGGCAAGGATCTGCTCGCGGTCGACGTCGTCGACCCGTTCAGGATGGCCGTTACCTGGGAGCAGCTCGACCGTGGGTTTCCATCGGCACGGTCAAACTGAGATCTTTCGGGGAGCGTCATATGGGTGACGCACGAGCCTGATCCCTGGAGGTTTGCCGATGGCCGACCCGCTGCTGCCCGACGATCCCCGGTGGGCGGGGGCGTACGAGCTGGTCGGGCGCCTCGGCGAAGGCGGGCAGGGTTCGGTCTTCCTGGGGCGTGACCGGCAGGGCCGCGACGTCGCGGTCAAGCTGCTGCATTCGCGGCTCGGCTCGAACGCCGTGGCCCGGCGCCGGTTCATGCGCGAGCTGGAGGTCGCCGAGCGGGTCTCCGGATTCTGCACGGCGCGCGTTCTGGACGCCGACGTTCTGGGGGACCGCCCGTACATCGTCAGCGAGTACGTGCGCGGGCCGTCGCTGACCGACGTCGTACTCGATGAGGGGCCGCTCGACCAGGGCGCGCTGATGCGGCTCGCCATCGGTACGGCGACCGCGCTGGTGGCCATCCACCGGGCCGGGATCGTCCACCGCGACTTCAAACCGCCGAACGTGCTCATCGGACCCGGTGGACCACGGGTCATCGACTTCGGTATCGCGCGGGCACTGGACGCGTCGGCGGCGACCCTGTCGAGCGCGGTCGGGACGCCCGCCTACATGGCACCCGAACAGGTGGCCCAGGACGACGTCGGGCCGGCCGCCGACCTGTTCGCCTGGGGCGGGACGATGGTCTTCGCGGCCACCGGTCGCCGGCCGTTCCCGGCGGAGTCGATCCCCGCGCTGTTCCACCAGGTGCTCAACGCCGAGCCTGACCTCACCGGAGTCCCCGAGCAGCTGGCGGAGCTCGTCGCGGCATGCCTCTCCAAAGACCCGGCGCTCCGTCCGACCAGCTCGGAGCTGCTGCACCGCCTGATGGCCCTCATCGGCGCCGAACCACCGCCGGGCGCCGATCCCGTCGAACGCGGCGCCGAGGTGATCGCCGCGCCGACCGTCCCGCCCGCGCGGCCCCGTCCCGCACGTGCGCGACGCCGTCCCTGGAGGCTCGCGACGATTCCGGTCGTGCTGGTGACGCTTGCCATCGCGGTGCCGGTGGTGATCGCCAACTTCGGGCCTGACCGGGGCGCGTCCGGCGCGGACGGCCCCGTGGTCAAGGTCGGCGTGATGGTGCCGCTGACCGGCTCGTCGCGCGCGTACGGCGTGTCCGCGATGAACGCGGCGAAGCTCGCGGTCCAAGATCACCACGCCCAGAATCCGCGGATGCGGGTCGAGCTGGTGCCCATCGACACCAAGGGCGATCCGGCGGAGGCGGAGAAGGCGGCGCAGCGGGCGGCCGGGCTCGCGGCGGTCGTGGGGCCGATGCTCGGTGGTGAGAGTGAGAGGGCCGGACCGGTCTTGGAGCGGAAGGGGCTTCCCAGCGTGTCGCCCTCGGCGCCCGGCCCGCCTTCGGCGAAGTACTGGCACACCATGGTCCCCGACGCGAAGGAGACCGTGACGGCCCTGGTCCCGTATTCGAGCAGTTGGGATGCGCGCGGCATGTACTGGACCGCGGTGCTGAACGACGGCCGGCCGGAGGTGCGGGCCGCCTCCGACGTGTTCACCGCCGGTGTGCTGAAGGCGAAACGGCGGGTCAGGCAGATCCTGGTGAGCCCGCCGGACTTCGCGGGGGTCGGGAAACGCCTCCTGGAAACAAACGGTGTCGGCAATTTCGTGATCGGGGTCTTCTACGGCGGCGGCTTCGCGACGGCGGGCCCGCTCATCGCGCAGGCGCGGAAGGAGGGCTTCAAGGAGCGGTTCCATCTCACCGCGAGCGCGTTCGACGACAGGCTCATCGAGCTCGCCGGCGCCCGCGCGGCCGAGGGCACGCTCCTGGCCTGCCCGTGCGTGGACGTCAGCCGGGGGACGAAGGGGATGCCGAAGGACCTCCTCGAGTTCCTGGCGCGCTACGCGAAGGCGAACGGCGGCGCGCGGCCGGGGCCGTACGGACCTGAGGCCTACGACGCCACGAAGGGCATCCTCTACGCGATCTCCGCGGGGGACACCACGCCCGAGAAGATCAACGCCCATCTCCGGACGCTCGACATCCAGGGGGTCACTCAGCGGATCCGGTTCGACGGCAAGGGGCGGCTCCGCGACAGTATCAGCTACCTCTACGAGGTGCGCGGCGGCCGGTTCGTGCTTGTGGGGCCCGCCGCAGGGGCCAGGCCCTGACCGAGGCGGCCCCGCGTGGCGGGGCCGCCGTCGCTCACTGGTCGGCGGGCGGCTCCTCGTCGAGGAGGTCGTCGAACTCGCCGTCCTTGACCCCGGCGATGAACGCGTCCCACTCGGCCTCGGTGAAGTAGAGGATCGGCCCCTCGGGGTTCTTGGCGTCGCGCATGACCACGGCACGTTCGCCGAAGTCCTTGTGGCCCACCGGGACGTCCTTGCCGTCGATGAACTCGATGATGACGCCGTCGCTCAGGATCGGCTCCTGCTCGCTCACTGACACACCTGCTCCGTTCCGCTGTGTGGACGGCCTCCAGGTTAGTGCGGGGCGGAACGCGGCGGGCGGAGACAGATGATCCCCGGCCGCCCCGAGGAGGGGGGCGGCCGGGGACCGGTTTCGTACGGCGGCTCGACGCGGTTACGGCTTGGTGTAGCCGACCGTGTAGGAGCCCGAGCCGCTGTACGCGTGGATGCGGTAGCGGTAGGTGCCCGCCGTGCCGTTGTAGCTGACCTGCTCGTCCGGGCCGGGGCTCGTCGAGCTGGCCACGGTGGACCAGGTGCCGGACGTGCTCTGCTTCTGGAGGTAGAGGTCGAAGTCGACGCCGTCAGGCCCGTCCACGCAGCCGCGGTGGGCGCCGGAGGCCGAGGAGGTGTAGTTGCCGCTCGGCTGGTACTGGTTGGCGCCACTGGAGATGGAGCCGGTCACCTTGGTGCTGTAGCTGTCGCAGTAACCCGGGCCCGGGCCGGGGCCGTCGCCGGTGATGAGCTGGCGTCCCTGCCCGTTGAGGATCTGCAGTACCTCGGTGACGGGCTGGAAGTACGTCGAGTCGCCGCTGCCCTGGCCGTCGCGGCAGGTGCCGGAGCCACCCGAGGTGATGCCCTGCGCCTGTCCGCCCGTCTCGGTGAACAGCGCGCCGCCGGAGTCGCCCGGGTCGGCGCAGATGTTGGTGCGGATCAGCCCGTAGACGGTGCCCTCCGCGTAGTTGACGGTCGCGTTGAGCTGCTGGATCGTGCCGCACCAGATCTGGGTGTTGGTGGTGCTGCCCGACCGGCAGACGCGGGCGCCGACGGCGGCGGGCGTCGCGCCCTGCACGGTCTCGTACGTGCCGTTCCACTTGTTGACGCGCGGCGTGGGCGTCCACTGGCTGTTGGTGTTGACCCAGGCGTAGTCGTCGCCGGGGAACGAGGAGCCGCCGAACGAGCCCTGCGCCACCTGGTTGGCGCCGCTGGTCGACTCGCCGGTGTCGCCGCAGTGCCCGGCGGTGATGTAGCCGTTGGTCACCGAGAACGCGACCGAGCAGCCGGCCGAGGGCGTCCAGTAGCGCTCGCCGCCGATGATGTCGTACAGCGGGCGCGGCTTGGCGCTGGACTTCACGATGCGCACGGAGTCGACGTTCACGCCGCTGGCCTTCACGAACTTCTTCGCGGCGGCGACGGAACGGGTCTCGACGACGACGCTGTTGGTCTTGGCGTCCATGTACCACGAGCTGACGGACGCCGCGGCCGAGCGTGCTTTGCGGTTGAGCGCCGACTGGGTCGAGACGAGGCTGGCCTCGCTGCGCGCGACGGTCTTCGGCGTCGCGCCCGCCTTGCGGATCGCGGCGGCCGAGGAGGCGTCGGTGGAGGCGACGGTGACGGTCCGGCCGTCGGCCGCGACCCATGCCCCGGCGAACTTCTTGCCGAGGGCCATACGGAGCTTCTTCTGGATCCGGGTCGCCCGGTCCTCCGATGGTGATGGAGCGACGGGGGCGGCCGCCGGCTTGCTCGCCGTGGTGGGGGAGCTTGCGCCGGTACTCGCTTCTACGGGAACCGCCAGTGCCGCGACCAGACTGGTCGAGGCGGCGATCCCCAGCAGGAGCCGTGTGCGAGCCATGTGACTCTCCTGGGGGTTACGAGGGGAGAGAGGGAAGGAGGGGCGCCCTTCGGCGG
This sequence comes from Actinomadura fulvescens, assembly GCF_039533225.1. NCBI lineage: Bacteria > Bacillati > Actinomycetota > Actinomycetes > Streptosporangiales > Thermomonosporaceae > Actinomadura > Actinomadura fulvescens. Next base: position 42,777 of record NZ_BAAATD010000001.1, read on the forward strand.
GAATGTATGCGTGCGCCCGGAACGCGGCAATGAATCATCGCCGAACGGTTTTTCACTGTTGATTGCGTTTGCGTAGAACGATCGCGAACGCACGAGGCGTCATCGGCGAAGCACGAGTGACACCCACGCTGCGGAAGGCACACCATGAACCCACGGAGCCGGACTTGGCCACGGTGACCACTCAGAGCGACGCCGACATCATCCGGGCGTCCCGGCACGAGCCCGAGTGCTTCGCCGTGGTCTTCGACCGCTACTACGACGCCGTCCACGGCTATGCGGCGCGGAGACTGGGCGTGAGCCTGGCCGACGACGTGGCGGCCGAGACGTTCCTCATCGCCTTCGACCGGCGGCAGAGCTACGACGTCACGCGCGCCGACGCCCGGCCCTGGTTGTACGGCATCGCGTCCAACCTGATCGCCCGTCACCACCGGGCCGAGGTGCGTCTCTACCGGGCACTGGCCCGCACCGGCCTCGACCAGGTCGCCGAAGGGCACGCGGACCGGGTCGCCGTACGGATCGACGCGCAGGCCGCCCGCGCCCCGCTCGCGGCGGCGCTGGCGGAGATCGCCGACCGTGACCGGGACGTGCTGCTGCTCGTGGCCTGGGCCGATCTGGGCCTGCAAGAGGCCGGTGAGGCCCTCGGCATCCCGGCGGGCACGGCCCGGTCGCGGCTGCACCGGGCCCGCAAGCAGATACGCGCCGCGCTGGGCGAGACCGACCCCACTTCCCTCGGAGAGGACCTCGACCGATGAACGACCTGGACCTTCTGCGTGACTCGTGGGACAGCCCCGCCGGACCGCCCGCCGGCCCCCGCGCATCGGCCCGTACCGCCCTGCTGGAACGCGCCGCCGAGGCCCGCGCGAACGCCGCGTCCGCAGCCGGGCGGGACACCGGGCCGAGTGTGCGACGCCCCGGGCTGGGTGCGCGCCGCACCCGGCCGGCCGGGTGGTCGTCCCGGCTCGGCGTGCGGCTCGCCGCGGTAGGCGTGCTGGCGACGGCGATCGCCACCGGGATCACGGTCGTGCAGACCTCAGGCGGCGACCGCCCGGTGGTGCCGGGGCTGCCGCCCGCTCCGGTGGCCAATGCCGCGCAGACCCTCGAACGGGCCGCGGCGGCGGCCGAGCGCCACCGCTTCACCGCCCCGCGCCCCGACCAGTGGATCTACACCGCGTTCAAGAACGTCAGGCCCGACTTCACCCCGGAGCCGGGCAAGCGGCAGCCCCAGGGAGATGTCATCTCCGAACGGCAATGGCACTCGGCGGACGGCAGGCACATCGCCTTCATGTGGGAAGGGAAGATGCTGCGCATGAACGAGGGGCCGCCGCCAGGCCGGTCAAAGGCGGTGAGGCCGGACTGGCCGCCTGCGGACTATGCGGGACTGGCCGCCCTGCCGACCGACCCCGCCGCCCTGCTGGAGGTCATGCGGCGGCATCCGTCGTTCACCGACCGGACCAAGATCCCCGTAGCGGTGACGTCCGTCAGCTTCGGGAAGCGGGCCGATGACGGGACCGTCTTCAGGGCGCTCAACTCGATTCTGCGCCTCGGGGTGCTCCCGCCGCGGCTGGAGGCGGCCATCTACCGCGCGATGAAGATGATCCCCGGCGTGACGCTCGTCCGGCGGTCGGACGCCGTGCCCGGACGGGACGTGCTCGCGGTGGGACGGCTCCGCGCCGCCTACACCACGACCAAGCCCGGCTGGGTGATCGACCAGGTGCTGCTCGACCCGCGCACCTACCGGTATCTCGGCGAGCTGTCCGTCCCGGCCCTGGACCGTGCCGCACCCGACTGTGACAAGGTCGCCTGCGACCCGCGGTCTCTCGGGGTCAACGCCCTGCTGGTGCGCTCGGCGATCGTGGACAAGGCCGGGCAGCGGCCACGCTAGAAGTCCTCCAGCAGGCGGGCGGCGGCGATCTCCAGCTTGGCCTGGATCTCGTCGGCGCTCGCGTGCCCGCGCAGCATCTCGATCATCTCCATGGTCCAGACGCTGCCCAGGGCACGGACGAGAACGCGGCGCTGGTCGTCGGCCGGGAGGTCGTACTCCGGGCCGACGGCGGCGCGGAGCAGGAGCCGCGACATCCGGTCGCCGAAGTCGGTCTTGACGTCCGACAGCAGCAGCGAGCGGATCAGCGCCTCGGCCAGCTCGGGCTCGCGCATGAGGCCGCGGGTGGCGCGCATCAGCACCTCGACGGCGCGCTGCGGCGGGCTGCTGGTGCGCGGGGGACGGCGATCGATGCTGTTTTCGAGGAGGTCGAGCTCCTCGCTGACGACCGCGACGACCAGGTCCATCTTGGAGGGGAAGTAGCGGTAGAGGGTGCCGAGCGCCACCCCGGCGCGTTCGGCCACGGTGCGCATCTGCATGGCCTCGACGCCGCCCCGCGACGCGAGGGCCGCCGCCGCCTGTACGATGCGCTTGCGCCTCTGGTGCTGGCTGCGCGAGCGTACGCCCTGCGGGGCGGTCTCTTCCTGGCTGGTCGCAGCCGGCTCTGCGGTCACGGTCGGGCCTCTCTCGCTGTCGTTGCCGCCCCCTAGCCTACAGCCCCGGCAAGAACGTGTTATCTGAAACGTGTCTTCCCCTGCCGGGCGCGGTGTCCTTCACCCGATCAGTTAACCCTGACATGCGTGGCGAATCCCCACGCAACGGGTAGTGATCACCCCTCTGGACACAGACTAGAATCTGTTCTAGTTTTTGCGCCATGACGGTGGCAGCCATGCTGAGGGCGCGGTCGGACGACGACCGGCCGGGCCTGCGCGGCGCCGACGACGGCCGCGCGTGGACGTGGCGCGAGGTCGTGCGCGAGTGCGCCGTCCGCGCGGCCTGGATGGACGCCCGCCGCGCGCCCGAGCGTCCCGTCCACGTCGGCGTGCTGCTCGGCAACGTTCCCGAACTGGTGTTCCTGCTCGGCGGAGCCGCCCTGTCGGGTTCGGTGCTCGTCGCGCTCAACCCCTCGCGCAGTGCCGCCGAGCTCGCCGGGGACGCCGCCCGCGCCGACTGCGACCTGATCGTCACCCAGCCCCGGCACGCGGACCTCGCCGCCGCCATCGGCGCGCCCGTCCTCGACATCGAGAGCACGGAGTACGCGGCGTCGCTCGCGCCGCACGCGGAGGCGGCCGTTCCGGTGGACGGGATCACCGATCAGACGCTGCTAATGCTGATCTTCACGTCGGGTACGTCCGGGCAGCCGCGCGCCGTCCGCGTCACCCACCGCAAAGTGGTCGTGCCGGGCCAGAACCTGGCCGGGCGGATGCTGGACGCCGAATCCGTCGTCTACTGCCCGATGCCGCTGTTCCACTCCGGCGCCATCATGGCGGCCTACGCCCCGGCGCTCGCCGCCGGTGCCGAACTCGTCCTGCGCGAGCGTTTCTCCGCCTCGGGCATGCTTCCCGACGTTCGCCGATACGGCTGCACCTACCTGCACTACGTCGGCAAGGCCCTCTCCTACGTTCTCGCGACGCCCGCCAAGGACGACGACAAGGACAACCCGGTGAAGTTCGCCTTCGGGAACGAGGCCGCGCCGCTGGAGCAGAAGGCCTTCGGTGAACGCTTCGGCTGCTTCGTCGTCGACGGCTACGGCTCGACCGAGACCGCGATCGCGCTGTCACCCGACCCGTTCGGGCCGACCGGCGCCCTCGGCAAGCTGACCGAGGGCGTCAAGGTGCTCGATCCCGAGACCGGACGGGAGTGCCCGCCGGGCCGCTTCGACACGGCCGGCCGCCTGCTGAACGGCGACGAGGCCATCGGCGAGCTCGTCAACACCACCGGCCTCGGGCTCTTCGACGGGTACTACAACGAGGACGCCCCCGACCGGCTGCGGGAGGGCATGTTCTGGAGCGGCGACCACGCCTACACCGACGAGAACGGTTATGTGTTCTTCGCCGGACGTACCGCCGACCGCCTGCGCGTGGACGGCGAGAACTTCGGCGCCGCCCAGGTCGAGCGTGCGCTGGCCGAGCTTCCCGGCGTACGGCAGCTCGCGGTGTACGGCGTGCCCGACGTGGCGGCGGGCGACCAGGTGATGCTGGCCCTGGCCGCCGACGACTTCGATCCCGAGGCGTTCGCCGCGTACCTGCGCGGCCGTGCCGACCTCGGCCCCAAGTGGCCGCCCCGGTACGTCCGGGTGACGCGCGAGCTGCCCGCGACCGCCTCCAACAAGATCCTCAAGCGCCGGCTCGTCCAGGACGGCTGGCGCACCGATGACCCGGTGTGGTGGCGACCCGGACGCGACCTCTCCTACCGCCGGATGACCCCCGAAGACGCGGCCCAGCTCCGGACCGAGTTCGAGAAGCGCGGCCGTCTGCATCTCCTGGAAAGGGGACGATGAGTGGACTTCAATCTCGACGAGACCCAGCAAGAGCTGCGGGGACTCGCCGCCGGCCTGCTCGCGCGTGAGGCCGCGCAAGAGCGCCTGGAGGCCTTCGAGAAAGGCGGCGGCCCGTACGAGGTGGGGATCTGGAAGGCGCTCGCCCAGGCCGGGCTGCTCGGCATCTGCCTGCCCGAGGAGCAGGGCGGCGCCGGGCTCGGCCCGGTCGAGCTGACCGTGATCCTGCGCGAGATCGGCGCCCGCGTCGCGCCCGTTCCCGCGTACGCCTCGCTCGCGCTGGCCGCGGTGCCCATCGCGCGGCACGGGACCGCCGAGCAGAAGTCGCTCCTCGCCCCGCTGAACGAAGGTGAGACCGTCCTCACCGGCGCCTACCGCGAGGTCGGCCCCGCCGGGGTCGTCGCGACGACCGCCCGGCGCGACGGCGACGCGTTCGTCCTGACCGGAGTCAAGACCTTCGTCCCGTACGCGGCGGAAGCCGCCCGCATCCTCATCCCAGCGCAGGTCGAAGGGGAGGGCATCGGGGCCTTCCTCGTGGAGCCCGCGGCGGTCTCGATCACGCCTCATCCGTCCGCGACGACCGAGCCGCTGGCGCGCGTCGAACTGGACGGGGTGCGGGTCGGCGCGGACGCGCTGCTCGGCGGCGTCGCGGACGGCGCGGCCTGGGAGACGCTGCGGCGATCGGCGGTCGCCGGGGCGGTGGCGCTGTCGTCCGGCGTGATCGAGGGCGCGCTCAACCTCACCACCGAGTACGTCAAGACGCGCGAGCAGTTCGAACGTCCGCTGGCGCAGTTCCAGGCCGTGACCATGCAGATCGGCGACGTCTATATCGCCAAGCGCGCACTGGACGTGGCGGTGTGGGCGGGCGCCTGGCGGCTGGCCGAGGGCTCCGGCGACATCGACGAGGTGCTCGCGATCGCCTCGTTCAACGCCGCCGACCCGGTGGTCAAGGCGCTCTACACCTGCCAGCACCTGCACGGCGGGATCGGGCTGGACGTCACCTATCCGCTGCACCGGTACTTCGCCTGGGCCAAGCACTGCGGGCATCTGCTCGGCGGTGCCGAAGACCAGCTCGACATGCTCGGCGTCCTTGTCGCCGCACGGGAGGCGTAAGTTGTTCATCGATCTGACCGACGAGCAGAAGAAGCTGCGCGCCGAACTGCGCGACTACTTCCGCGGCTGCCTGAGCCCCGGGCAGCGTGCCCAGATCGCGGACGATCCGTTCGGCGAGCACTACATGGAGCACTGCAAGCGCCTCGGCCGCGACGGCATGCTCGGCGTCGCGCTGCCCACCGAGTACGGCGGGCGCGGCTTCGGCCCGATGGAACAGCAGATCTTCGCCAACGAGATCGCCCGCGCCGAGGTGCCGTACCCGATCATCACGCTCAACTCGGTGGCGCCGACGATCCTGCAGTACGGCACGGACGAGCAGAAGTCGTTCTTCCTACCGAAGATCCTCGCGGGCGAGTGCCACTTCGCGATCGGCTACAGCGAGCCGGGCGCGGGCACCGACCTGGCGTCGCTGCGCACCACCGCGGTCAAGGACGGCGATCACTACGTCGTCAACGGGCAGAAGATCTTCACCTCGGGCGCGCACTACAGCGACTACATCTGGCTGGCCGCGCGCACCGATCCGGATGCCAAGAAGCACAAGGGCATCTCGATGCTCATCGTGGACTGCGAGGACCCCGGCTTCTCGTGGACGCCGATCGTGACGATGGACGGGCGGCACCACACCAACTCCACGTACTACCAGGACGTGCGGGTGCCGCTGGACATGCTCATCGGCGAGGAGAACAAGGGCTGGGACCTCATCGTCAACCAGCTCAACCACGAACGCGTGACGCTCGGCCCGGCGGGCAACATCGGCCACACCTACGACCGCTTCGAACGCTGGGCGCGCACGGCGGCCGGACGCGACGGCGAGCCGCTCATCAACGAGCCCGCGGTCCGCCGCGCGGTCGCGCAGGTGTACGCCTACCTGCGGGTGAACGAGTTCCTCAACTGGCAGGTCGCGGCGAACATGGACCTCGGCTGGCTGGGCGCCGCGGACGCGTCCGCCACCAAGATCTACGGCTCGGAGCGCATGCAGGAGGTCGGCCGGATCGTGGGCGACACGCTCGCGCGCTTCGGCGATCCGGGCGATCCGGTGACGGCCGAGTTCATCGACCGCCTCGACCACGGCGTGAAGGGCGCGATCGTGCTCACGTTCGGCGGCGGGGTCAACGAGATCCAGCGCGAGCTGATCGCCATGATCGGCCTCGGCCTGCCCCGGGCGCCGCGGTGACCGGCGTTCACGAGGAGCTGACGGCGGCGGCGCGGCGGCTCGCGGCCGAGGGCGAACGCCCGGCGCCGCCCTGCCTCGACCCCGTGAACGGCGCGATGATCCGCAACTGGACGCAGGCGCTGGGCGACACCGGCGACTGGGCCGAGGTCGCGCCGCCCGCGATGATCCAGGTCTGGTCGATGCCCGGCCTGGTCCTGCAGAAGGGATCGTCGGCGGCCGACGAGATCTTGCGCATGCTCAACGACGCGGGCTACACGGGCGTGGTCGCGACCAACTGCGACCACACGTACGACCGGTACGTGAAGGTAGGCGAGCACCTGCGTTCCAGCATGCGCTTTGGCGACCTCGTCGGGCCCAAGAAGACCGGCATGGGCGAGGGCTACTTCGTCACGTGGTACCAGACCTGGTACGACGAGAACGACGAGCGCGTGGCCGAGATGCTCTTCCGCATCCTGAAGTTCCAGCCGCGCAAACGCAGGCCGTCCAAGAGCCAGCCGATGAAGCCTGCGATCGGCTTGGACACCGCGTTCTACTGGGAGGGCGCCAAGGCGGGCGAGCTGCGCATCCAGCGCTGCGCCGACTGCGGAGCGCTCCGGCACCCGCCCGGCCCGATGTGCCCGCAGTGCCACTCCACCAGGCGCGACCACATCACGGCGAGCGGACGCGGCGAGGTGCACAGCTACGTCGTGCACCACCATCCGCCCGTTCCCGGCAAGACGCCGCCCTACGTCGTCGCCGTCGTCGAGCTCGACGAGGGCGTACGGGTCGTCGGCAACGTCGTCGGCTGCCCACCGGAGAACGTGTCGGTCGGCATGCCGGTGCGCGTCACGTTCGAGCAGATCGACGACGAGGTCACGCTCCCGCAGTGGACCCCGGCCGACGCTCCCGTGCAGCAGGAGGAGGAGCCAACCGCCGAGGAGCCGCCCGCCGACATCGAGATCCCCCTCACGCCCACGTTCGTCATCGCGACGGCGCTGGCCACGCGGGACTTCACGCCCGTTCACCACGACACCGGGCTGGCCCGCGCCCAGGGGACCAAGGACATCTTCCTCAACATCCTCACGTCCATCGGCCTCGTCCAGCGTGCCGCGCTCCAAGCCCGGCCCGGCGCCGTCCTGGAGAACATCTCGGTGCGTCTCGGCGTTCCCGCGTACGCCGGAGACACCCTCCGCGTCTACACCGAGTGGGCCGACCCCACGACGCTGAAGGTGCGCGGCGCGGTGAGCCTGGGCGACCACCTCACCGCCACGGTCAAGATCAAGGAGAACGGGTGAGCCTCTCAGGTAAGGCCGCGATCGCCGGGATCGGGGCGACGGAGTTCTCCAAGGAGTCGGGCCGGTCGGAGCTGCGGCTCGCCGCCGAGGCGTGCCTGGACGCGATCCGCGACGCCGGTCTCACGCCGTCGGAGGTGGACGGCCTGGTGACGTTCGCGGCGGACGCCAACGCCGAGATCGCCGTGCAGCGCGAGCTCGGCATCCCGGAGCTGCGCTTCTTCTCGCGGGTCGACTACGGCGGCGGCGCGGCGTGCGGCACCGTCGCGCACGCGGCCATGGCCGTCGCGACCGGGCAGGCCGACGTGGTGGTCTGCTACCGCGCGTTCAACGAACGGTCGGGGCACCGCTTCGGGCAGGCCAGCCGTTCGGCGCGGGCGGACTCGACCGGGCTGGAGTTCTCCTGGCACCTGCCGTACGGCTTCGCCACCCCGGCGGCCTGGGTCGCGATGCAGGCCCGCCGCTACATGCACGAGTACGGCGCGACCAGCGAAGACTTCGGGCGCGTCGCGGTCGCGATGCGGCGGCACGCCGCTACAAACCCCAAGGCCTGGTTCCACGAGCGGCCGATCACGCTGGAGGAGCACCAGGCGTCCCGCTGGATCGTGGACCCGCTGCACCTGCTGGACTGCTGCCAGGAGTCGGACGGCGGCGTGGCCCTCGTCGTGACCAGCGTGGAACGCGCCCGCGACCTGCCCCACCCGCCCGCCGTCATCAACGCTGCGGCGCAGGGCACCGGACCCGGTCAGATGATGATGTTCAGCTACTACACCGGCGACCTGGCCGCGCTGCCCGCGATGGGCAACGTGGGCGGTCAGCTGTGGCGGCGGTCCGGGCTGACCCCGGCGGACGTCCAGACGGCGATCCTGTACGACCACTTCACGCCGTTCGTGCTGATCCAGCTGGAGGAGCTGGGATTCTGCGGACGCGGCGAGGCACGGGACTTCATCAAGGATGGCGGAATTGAGATCGACGGGCGTCTCCCGCTCAACCCGCACGGGGGTCAGCTGGGTGAGGCGTACATCCACGGCATGAACGGCATCGCCGAAGGGGTCCGCCAGGTGCGCGGCACCTCGGTCAACCAGGTGCCGGACGTGCGCAACGTCCTGGTGACCGCGGGGACCGGCGTTCCGACCAGCGGCCTGGTCCTCGGCGCGCTCGGCTGACGGCGAGCACGAGCACGCCGGTCAGTCGCCGCGCGGCACCGAGGGGAAGTTGAGCCCGCCCTCCAGGATGGCGAAGGCCTGGTCGACGGCCTCGGACAGCGGGATGTCGCCGCAGGTGTCGCGGTATTCCTGGACCATGTCGGCCGAGGCGCGGAAGGCGCAGTTGGCGGTGGCGGCCACGACATGCGGGCGCAGGTCGACGGCGGGATCGACGCCCATCCGGCAGGCGATGACACGGGTCAGCATGGTCTGCTTCTTCTGCGCGTGCTCCAGGCTGCCCGCGAGCAGGCTGTTGCTGTCCTGCATGAGCATCATCATGCAGTCGAAGCGTTCGGGCGCGAAGCCCAGCTCGCCGCGTTCGGCGGCGCGCATGATCCCGACGATCGCCCGGCGCATCGCGGTGATCACCGGCTCCTCCGGCGGCCGGGCGGCCAGGGCGCTGACCAGCGCGTGGAACTGCTCCTCCTGGAACGTCAGCGCCACGTCCTCCTTCGAGGCGAAGTAGCGGAAGAACGTCCGGGACGAGACGTCGACGGCGTCGGCGATCTCTTCGACGGTCGTGGCGTCGAAGCCCTTCTCGGCGAAGAGCTCGAACGCGGCGTCGATCAGGGCCTCGCGGGTGCGCTGCTTCTTGCGTTCGCGCCGGCCCGGCGCCTGGGGGTCACGACCCGCGGGATCGGCCTCGGGGGCGGTCGCGGTCATGGGCGAAGTGTAACGGGTCGATCATTCTCAGCCAACTGACAGCCGATGAATTCTGTCGTGATCTGAATCATGTCTCTCAATGAAAGTAGGCGTTTGACGACAAGTGTCATTGTATGACAGTTTGGCGGCATCCCCACCAGAACAGCCGTCTACGGAGGCAGCTTCATGTCCCCATCCGCGGGCACCGATGTGCTCGACGCACAACCGCGCAGGCCCCGGGACGGTTCCCGCGGCCGCTCGCCCAGGGCCGGGCACGGCCACCCCTGGCTGACCCTGATCGCCGTCGCGCTCGGCGTGATGATGGTCGGCCTGGACGCCACCGTCGTGTCGATCGCCAACCCTGCGATCGCCAAGGACCTCGGCGCCGATCTGTCCGGCCTGCAGTGGGTCACCAACGCCTACATGCTCACCATCGCCGTCACGCTGATCCCGGCGGGCAAGATCGCCGACCGGTTCGGCCGGAAGGGCACGTTCATCGCCGGAGTGATCGGCTTCGCCATCGCCTCCGTGCTGATCGGCCTCTCGGGCAGCCTCGGCATGGTCATCTTCTGGCGCGTCGTGCAGGGCTTCGCGGGGGCGCTCCTGCAACCGGCCAGCCTCGCGATCCTGCGCAACACCTTCCCCGCCGACAAGCTCAACGCCGCCATCGGCATCTGGGGCGCCACGGTCGGCATCTCGATCGCCGGCGGCCCGATCGTGGCCGGACTGCTGGTCGAGAACGTCAACTGGGAGTCGGTCTTCTTCCTCAACGCGCCGCTCGGCGTGATCGCGCTCGCGGTCGGGCTCTGGGTGATCCGCGAGTCCAAGGACGAGGAGGCGCGCGGCTCGTTCGACGTCCCGGGCGTCGTGCTGCTCAGCGGCGCGCTGTTCGCCCTCGTCTGGGGCCTCATCAAGGCGGGCGAGCACGGCTTCGGCGACGCCGTCCCGCTCTGGTCGTTCGCCGCCGCGATCGTCCTCGGCGCCGTCTTCGTGGCGAACGAGCTGCGCGCCGAGCACCCGCTGCTGCCGCTCGGCCTGTTCAAGTCGGCCTCGCTCTCGGCCGCGACCGGCCTGATCGTGCTCGGCTTCTTCGGGATGTTCGGCACGATCTTCTTCATCACGCTCTACCTGCAGCAGGTGCACGGCATGAGCCCGGTCGACGCGGGCGTGCGCATGTTGCCGATGACCGCCGTCTTCATCGTGGCGTCACCGATCGCGGGCTCCCTCACCAGCCGCTTCGGCCCGCGCGTGCCGCTCGTGCTCGGCATGGCGTTCACCGCGACCGCGCTCTTCGGCCTCGCCCGGATCGGCGTGGACGCGCCGTACGTCCAGCTGTGGCCGTGGTTCGTGCTGATCGGCCTGGCGTTCGGCTTCGTCCTGGTCGCCGGGACCGAGGCGATCGTCGGCAACGCCCCGGCGCAGCTGGCGGGCGTCGCGGGCGGCCTCCAGCAGACCGCCGCCCAGATCGGCGGCGTGCTCGGCACCTCCGTCCTCGGCACCCTGCTGTCCACCAAGGTCGGTGACGTGCTGTACGGGCGGCTGACCGACGAGGGCGTGCCCGGCCAGGCCGCCGGGCAGATCAGCGACCAGGGCGCGGGGCTCGTCTCGCAGGGCGTCGCGCCCGTGCCGCCGGGCTCGTCCCCGGACCAGGCCGACGCCATCACCACCGCCAGCCATCTGGCGTTCATGGACGGCTGGCAGACCTCCATGACCGTCGCGGGGGCGGTCGCCTTGGTCGCGATCCTCGCGGCACTTCTGGTGCGGCGCGGGCAGACGCCGGTCGAAGGCGCCGCCGGCCTGTGAACCCCGTCCCGCGGCCATCGGCCTGACCTTCAGGCCGGTGGCCGCGCGGGCGCGCCTGGCGTCAGTCCTGGCCGGGGGTCGGCGCCGGGTTGGACGACGGGCTCGGACCCGGCTCGCCGGTGGGCGGCGTCGACGGGTTCTCGGTGGGCTCGGTCGGTGTCGGCGTGGGTGTGCCCGGGTCCTCGCTCGGCGGCGGCGTGGTCGGCGGCGGCTCGGTCGGAGGCTGCTCCGGCGGCTTGGTCGGAGACTCGTCGGGCGGGGAGGGCGACTCCTCCGGCGGGCTGGGTTTGCTCTTGTCCGGCGGCGGGGTGCCCGGCTTGGTCGGGACCGGCCGGCTCGGAGAACCGGAGCCGCCGCCGTCTCCGGCGGAGGGGAGCGGTGCGGAGCCCTGGGTCGGCGTGCCGGTGTCACCGTTCCCGCCGGTGGTGCCGTCCAGGTTGGGCCGGTCGGTGGTCTTCTGGTTCGTCTCGGGCGCCGGGCGTCCGCTCGTCGCGTCCGTGGTGCCGCTGCTGCCCGCGGTCGGCTGCAACGAGGAGGCGCCACCGCTCTTGGCCGTCGGCCACGACACGAGCAGGCCGACCGCCGCGGCGGCGGACGCGGCGATGCCGGCGACCGCGGTGAAGCCTTTCACCTTGCGGCGCGGACGGCCCTTCGAGGCGGACCCGGAGCCGATCACCACGACCGGGCTGGGGGTGACGACGCCGTCCAGCGGCCGGGTCAGCGCGCCCTCGACCGCGGCGACGGCCTGCTCGCGAAGCCAGGCGGGCGGCTGGTCGGGCGCGCGGCGGGCGAGCAGTTGCGGGAGCGCGCCCTTCTCGAACGCGGCGATGACGTCGAGCTGCTGCGACCCGCCGCCGCGCATGAGCACGTCGAGCACCGCGCGTTCGAGGCGGGCGCGCGCGACGTTCAGCAACTGGCGGGCCGTGTCGGTGGCGATGCCGAGCACGCGGGCGATGTCGTGGATCTCCAGCCACTCACCCGCCTGGAGCAGCAGCACCTCGCGGTGGTCGGCGCGGAGCGTCCCGGCCGCGCGCAGCAGCGGATCGGTGCCGGACGCGTCGCGGATCACGAAGCCGCGGTCGAGCGCGCCGCGCTCGACGCAGGCGGACCGCGCGAGCGCGTACAGCCACAGCACGCTGTCGCCGCGCGGCGGGTGCCGGACCGTCGCCGCGAAGGTGTCGGTGACCGCCGCCGCCGCGTCGTCCCCGAGCAGGGACCAGCAGTAGGCGTACAGGCGGGCGGCGTGCGCGTCGTAGAGGGTCCCCGGGTCGCCGCGCATGCTGACCTCCGTGGGTGTCCGAGTCTGGGCATTCCGGTGGAAATTGGGACTGTAGTGGACGCGGACCGCCCCTGAGAAGCGCGGTCACCCTCGGCGAGAAGCGGTCACCCGGTGTGGCGAACGCGGTGCGATTGATCACGTTCACGGCGAGTTCATGTCTTTTGCTCCGGATTACTTGATTACTGATCCGGTTCACCAGGGAAACTCGAAACTGTTGTCGAACGAGGGGTTTCGGGATGAACCACGGCAGGCTGTCCGAAGACGACGTTCACCAGTACATACGCGGCGTCTGTTTCAAGAACGGGCCTCCCGGCACGGTCGGCGCGGAGACCGAATGGCTCGTCGTCGACGTCGCGGCACCAGGCGCGCACGTCCCCGTCGCCCGGTCGCGCACGGTGGTGGAAGCCGCCGGGCCGCCGCCGAACGCCAGCAGGATCACCTACGAGCCGGGCGGGCAGCTCGAACTCAGCTCGGCGCCCTTCCCCGGCCTGGCGCCGCTGCACGAGGGCTTGGGCGCCGACCTCGCGCATGTGGGCGAGGCGCTCGCCGGCGCCGGGCTCGCGCTCGCCGGGCACGGCGTCGACCCGGAGCGGGCGCCGCTCTTCCAGGCCGACCATCCCCGCTACCAGTGCATGAAGGGCTACTTCGCGCGGGAGTTCGCCGAGGTCGGCATGGCGATGATGTGCTCGACCGCCTCCGTCCAGGTGTGCGTCGACATCGGCGCCGATCCCGCCGACGCGGCGCGGCGGTGGCGGCTCGCCCACGCGCTCGGGCCGGTGCTGGTCGCCGCGTTCGCCAACTCGCCGCTGCGGGCCGGGCGGCGCACCGGGATGCGCTCGACCCGGCAGGCCATCTGGTCCGACCTCGACCCGTGCCGCACCGCCGCCCCGGTCGGTGACGACCCGGCCGAGGCCTGGGCGCGGTACGCGCTCGACGCCCGGGTCATGGTCATGCGCACGCCCGACGGCGGCTGGCTCGCAGACCCCGGGATGACCTTCCGGGAGTGGCTCGGCAAGGGCGAGCCGGGCCAGGACGACCTGGAATACCACCTGTCCACGCTGTTCCCGCCGGTACGGCCGCGCGGCTGGCTGGAACTGCGCATGATCGACGCCCTGCCCGACCCGTACTGGCCGGTGCCCGTCGCCGTCGTGGCCGCGCTGCTCGACGACCCGCGCGCCGCCGCCGCGGCCGAGGCGGCGACCGAGCCGGTGGCCGGCCGCTGGGCCGAGGCGGCCCGGTGCGGCCTCGCAGACCCGCCCCTGGCGCGGGCCGCGCGCGCGTGCTTCGCCGCCGCGCTGGAGGCGCTGCCGAGGCTGGACGCCGCCGGTCTGGCCCCGCTGGTCGGCGCGTACGCCGACCGCTACGTCGCCCGGGGCCGCAGCCCCGCCGACGACCACCTTTCGCTAGCGGAGGAGAACCTGACGTGGCCCCGATGAAGCCACTGGACACTTTGGACGAGGACGCGCTCAAGGAGCTGATCGCCGGCGAGCTGGGACGGGTGCGCGACCGCAGCCTGGGCCTGACCACCGACGTGCTGGACGAGACGGACCTGACCGGCCAGGTCTCGCCGCTGATGTCGCCGCTGGTGTGGGACCTGGCGCACGTCGGCAACTACGAGGAGCTGTGGCTGCTGCGCGCGGCCGCGGGCATCGAGCCGATGCGGCCGGAGATCGACACGCTGTACGACGCGTTCGAGCACCCGCGCGCGGAACGGCCGTCGCTCCCGCTGCTGCCGCCGCGCGAGGCGCGCGCCTACATCGACACCGTGCGCGCCAAGGTGCTCGATTCGCTGTCGTCGGTGCGCTTCGACACCGACGCGCCGCTGACGTCGGGCGGCTTCGTGTACGGGATGGTCGTCCAGCACGAGCACATGCACGACGAGACCATGCTCGCCACCCACCAGCTGCGCAAGGGCGCCCCGGCTCTGCTGGAGCCGCCCGGCGAAGCGCCGCCGGTGTCGCCCGCCGGGGGCGCTGGGGGCGAGGTGCTGGTCGAGGCCGGGCCGTTCCAGATGGGCACCTCCGACGATCCGTGGGCGTACGACAACGAACGCCCAGGCCACATCGTCGATCTGCCGTCGTACTACATCGACGCGGAACCGGTGACCAACGCCGCGTACCTCGCCTTCATGGAGGCGGGCGGCTATGACGACCCGCGCTGGTGGGACGCGAAGGGCTGGGAATGGCGGACCGCCGGAAACAAACGCGCCCCCGCCTTCTGGACGCGTGAGGAGACGGGATGGGTGCGGCGCCGCTTCGGCCGCGTCGAGCCGGTGCCGCCTACTGAGCCGGTTCAGCACGTCTCCTGGTACGAGGCCGACGCGTACGCCCGGTGGGCGGGCAAACGCCTGCCGACCGAGGCCGAATGGGAGAAGGCGGCGTGCTGGGACCCGGTCGCCGGGCGTTCCCGCCGCTACCCGTGGGGTGACGTGTACGAGGACGACCGGGCCAACCTCGGGCAGCGCATGCTCAGGCCGTCGGAGGCCGGGTCGTACGAGAAGGGCGCCTCCGCGTACGGCGTGCGGCAGATGGTCGGGGACGTGTGGGAGTGGACGTCTTCGGACTTCCACGGCTACCCGGGGTTCCGCTCGTTCCCGTACAAGGAGTACTCGGAGGTCTTCTTCGGCCCGGACTACAAGGTGCTACGCGGCGGGTCGTGGGCGACGCATCCGCTGGCCGTCCGGGGCACGTTCCGTAACTGGGACTATCCGATCCGGCGGCAGATCTTCACCGGGTTCCGCTGCGCGAGGTCGGCGGTGGCCGCCTGATGTGCCGTCACCTCGGTTACCTGGGACCGGCACGCACGCTCAGCTCGCTGCTCTACGAGGGCGAGCACTCGATGGAGCAGCAGTCGTACGCGCCGCGCATGACCCAGGGCAACCTGCTCAACGCCGACGGCTACGGCATCGGCTGGTACGACATCGATGGTGGGGCGGCCAGGCGTTTCCGGCGGTCCCAGCCGATCTGGACCGACGTCTCGTTCCGCGAGGTGGCCGGCGCCGTGCGCGCGGGCTGCGCGGTGGCCGCGCTCCGGTCGGCGACCTCGGGATTCCCGGTGGACGAGTCGTGCGCCCAGCCGTTCCGGGCGGGGACGCGGCTGTTCAGCCACAACGGCAAGGTCGAGGGATTCGCCGGGGTCGAGGCCAAGCTCCGCGAACTGGCCGGCGACCTCGCCGAGGTGCCCGACGCGCGGGCGCCGGTCGACTCGGCGCTGCTGTTCGCCTTCGCCGCCCGGCGGTGGCGCGAGGGCGCGGCGCTCGGCGAAGGCTTGGCCGAAGTGACCCGTGCGGTGTCCGGGCTCGCCCCGGGCCGCTACAACCTGCTCGCCGCCGACGGTGCCGCGCTGGCCGCCACCACCTGGGGCGACTCGCTCTTCGTCCGGACGACCGGGGAGGCGATCTGGCTCGCCTCCGAACCCGTCACCGAGGAGGCCGGCTGGGAGACCGTGCCCGAACGTTCGCTCGTGACCGCCGACCTCGCGTCCGGCGTGCGCATCGACCCGCTTTGAACTTCTAGCCCCGTTCGGGGGGCGTGGGGGTGTCTCCCCCACAAGGAAAGGGATTCGTGGATCAGTATCTGACCGCAGACGACCTTGCCAAGACGCTTCGCCAGGACGTTCGCGAGGGGCTCACCGGCACACCGAAGACGCTGCCGCCCAAGTGGTTCTACGACGAGCGGGGCAGCGCGCTCTTCGAGGAGATCACCCGGCTCGCGGAGTACTACCCGACCCGGCGCGAACGCGAGATCCTCGTCGCGCGGGCACCCGAGATCGCCGCGGTGACGGGCGCGGAGACCCTGCTCGAACTCGGCGCGGGCTCGGGGGAGAAGACGCGGCTGCTGCTGGCCGCCCTGAGCCCCACGCTCCGCTCGTACGTGCCGGTGGACGTGAGCGGCGACTTCCTGGCCGAGGCCGCCGGGCAGATCGCCGCCGACCACCCGGGGCTGGCCGTGCGGCCCGTCGTCGCCGACTACGAGCAGCACCTGCGGCTGCTGCCCGCCGGCGAGCGGCGCCTGGTCGCGTTCCTCGGCGGCACGATCGGCAACATGCCGCCCGCGACCCGCGTCGGCTTCCTCGGCGGCGTGCGCGCGACGATGGGCGCCGACGACGCGCTGCTGCTGGGCGCCGACCTGGTCAAGGACGAGGAACGGCTCGTCCGGGCCTACGACGACGCGTCCGGGGTGACGGCGGAGTTCAACCGCAACGTGCTGCGCGTGATCAACCGTGAGCTCGGCGCCGACTTCGTGCCCGAGGCGTTCGAGCACGTCGCGCGGTGGGACGCCGGCGAGGAGTGGATCGAGATGCGGCTGCGCTCCACGCGCGACCAGACCGTCCGGGTGGGCGACCTCGACCTGGAGGTCGCGTTCGCCGCCGGGGAGGAGATGCGGACCGAGATCTCCGCCAAGTTCCGGCCCGAACGGCTGGAGGCCGAGCTGGACGCGGCCGGGCTCAAGCTCGCCGAGTTCTGGACCGACGAGGCGGGGGACTTCTCGCTCTCCCTCGCACGTCCCGCCTAGCTACTGCTTGCGGGTTACTGCTTGCGGCCGGGGTGCGCCAGGCCGAGGCGCTTGATGTCGTTCACCAGCCTGGTGGCCAGGTAGCGATGGCCCTCGATGGTCGGGTGCACCCCGTCCGCCTGGATGTACCCGGCCGCGTTGCCGGTGCCGGTGGCGCGGTTGCCGGTGATCCACTGTTCGGCGATCGGGTCGATGAACGGGACCTTGAGCTCCCGCGCCACGGCGCTGAGGGCGTCGCGGACCGCGAGCGCGGTCGTCGGCGGCGTGTCGTTCCCCCAGATCGGGCCGATCACCACCACCTGGGTGCCCGGCCAGCGCTGCTTGGCGCGGGCCAGCAGCTCCCGGGCGGCCTGCCCGGACTGCTCGGCGGGATACTTGCGGTCGTTGTGGCCGCCGGAAATGATCAGCAGGTCCGGGGCCGGGCGCCAGCCGAGCTGGCTCTCGAAGAGGGTCAGGAACGGCTGTCCGACCGACCGGGCCGTGCCCGAGCCGTTGGTGTGGCCGCCCTTCTGGCGGCGTGTGCCGTTGGCGACGAAGCCGGTGCCGGCCTTGCCCGCCGTGACCACCTGCCAGCCCAGCAGCCGTGCCGCCGCCGGCGCGTAGGTGGCCTCCGGCCTGCTGCCGCGTTCGCCCACCGTGTAGCTGTCGCCGAGGACCATCACGACCGGCGCGCCGCCGCCGGACCCGCCCCGCGCCTGGGACGCCTCGCGCCGGACGGAGTCGCCGCTGAACTCACCGCACGCGGTCGCCGGTAGGAGACCGAGGCACAGCGACATGAGCGCCGCGCCGCGGCGGGCGCGGCGAGATGACATGAAGGGACCACCAAAGTGTCTACGGGAAGGCGTCGCCGCATCTTATCGAGGAGCGGCATAACGCGGACCTAACGTTATGAGCATGGCGCTGGTGTGGTCTACGTCACCTCGTCACATACCTCGCGCGCGGTCCGTCATGTCGGTGACGAGACTCCGTCCCGGCGAGGAGGAATCATGGCGCCGTTCGTGTCCCAGATCGAGATCGCCCGTCCGGCGGACGAGGTGTTCGCCTACGTCACCGACCCCGCGCGGTTCCCCGAATGGCAGCACGACGTCGTGGACGTGCGGCTAGGCGCGGGGGAGACGTTCACGACCAGGCGCAGGATCGGGCGCCCGGAACGCACGATGACGCAGCGGGTCACGGTCAACGACCCGCCCCGCCGCTGGGCCGTGCGCGCTCTCGACGGCCCCGTCCGGCCGAACGCGGAGATCACCGTGGAGCCGCTCGGTGACCGTTCGCGCGTCACGTTCAGCCTCGACTTCGAGGGCCGCGGCATCGGCAGGCTGCTCGTGCCCCTCGTCGTCCGCCGCGGCGCCCGCAAAGGCGCCCCGGTCAGCTACAGGCGCCTGAAGGAACGGCTGGAGGGCGTCCGTCATACCCGGTGACGCTGAGTGCGCCGCTTCGGCGGCGCGGGCCGAGCCCGGTGTGCCAATCTGGTGTCCGGCCTGGTGTCCGTGACCGGTGGCCTGGATCGGTCGCGGACGGACGGCGTGCCGTCAGGTCCACGTCATAGGCTGGATTTCGAGGCTCAGCGACGGACCGCTCACCGGAGGCGAATCATTTCGGACGTGGTGCTGCCCGGGTCCCGTTCGGCACGCGAGCCCGACCGGGGCATCAAACGAGGCCGTCATGGCCTGACCCCGGAGACGGTGGCGGAAAACCAGCGTGACCGGCTGGTCGACGCCTTCGTGGAGGTGGTGGCCGAGCACGGCTACCCGCAGGCCACGATCAGCCGGATCACCTACGCGGCGGGCGTGACCAAGAAGGCGTTCTACGAGCATTTCGATGGCCGCGACGACTGTTTCCGCGTCGCCTACGAGCAGGGCACCGACCTGATCGTGGCTCGCGTGGAGGAGGCCCGCAAGCGGGCCGGGTCCTGGCCGGAGGGCGTGCTGGCGGCGATGCGGACGCTGCTGGAGACGCTGGCCGGGCAGCCGCGGTTCGCGCGGGTGGCGGTGGTCGAGATCAACTCGGCGTCGCCCGCCGTGCGGCGCGCGCGGACCCGCTGGCTGGAGGGTTTCCGGACCCTGCTGACCGATCCCGAGGCCGGTGTGGCGGGCGTCCCCGAGGCGGTGGCCGACGCGGTGATCGGCGGCGTCTACAGCGCCATCTACCTGAAGGTCGACGCCGACCGTGCGGCCGAGCTGCCGGAGCTGGTCTCCTCGCTCACGTATTTCGTGTTGCTTCCCCTGCTGGGTAAGGAGGGCGCCGCCCAGGAGCTGGCGCGGATGGGCCAAGCTCCCTGAGGGCGTCGCCGATGTCGGTGTAGGGCAGCAGCGTGAAGCACGTCATCGCCGGGAGCAGGCCGGGCAGCTCGGTCGTGCGGCCGGTGTCCACGTAGTCGTAGATCGTGCCGTAGATGCCGCCGATGATCGCGTCGCGGATGGCGTCCGGGATGCCCGGATGGCCGGGACACGCCAGGAACGCCCGGTATCCGGACATCGCCCGCAGCCGGGCGCGGCGGACCCGCGGCCCGGCCGAGGTGGCCTCGACGACCGACATCCGGGTGAACGCCGGAGCGCTCGCCATGACCTCGAACATGACCCGCAGCCCGGCCCGGATCCCGTCGTGCCAGGTCGGCTCCGCACGGTAGGCGTCGCTCACCCGGCCGTAGAGGACGCCGCAGCCGTACTCGTACGCGGCGAGGAAACAGTCCTCCAGGTCGCTGAAGCAGGCGTGGAAGGCCTGCTCGGGCAGCCGGGCCTCGGCGGCCACGGCGGCGGCGCTCGTCCGGGCGAAGCCCCGGTCGGCGGCCACCCTGACGAAGGCGTTGATGAGGCGAACGCGCCGGTCCGGCTCTTCCGGCATCCGGGCCTCCCGTCTGGCCGACCCCGTCCGATCACCCCGCCCACCCAAGCTAGCCCTCGGTGCTCGGTTGTGGCCAGGCTCGGTTGCGGGCCGGCGTCAGGCGGGCTCCGGCTGCGCCATTGGTCGCGGCTCGTCCAGGGGGCGCAGTTCGTCCGCGTAGCTCACCGAGACGCGGCGCATCACGCCGTCGTCGTCGATCGAGTACTGCCCGAGCCGCCAGAGCGGCGGCGAATAGGCGTGGATCGAGACGCTCGCCGCGTCCACGCCGACGAGCCGGTGGATGTGGTCTGCGCTGAACGAGAACGACGCTCCCTCGGGAATGACCGTCCTGACGTGGGCTCCGCCGATCCGCGGGTTGCACTCCTCCAGGGCGCCCGCGACCACCCGTACGGCTCCGGAGGAGACGTCGTGGTCGTGCCAGCCGGTGTCGTTCTCCGGGGTCCAGCACAGCAGCCAGACGTCCACGTACTCGTCGCGATGCAGTGAGGCGTAGTGCCGCTCCCCGTCGGAGAAGGCGACGTGCTGCCGCCAGAGTTCGGGCCGTTCGGCCAGATCGTCCACCAGCGCGCGCAGTTCGCGGCGGTCGAGCGGCCGGTCGGGCAGGTTCTCCAGACGCTGGTCTCCGAGACGCGTGGTGGTGCTCCGGACGCAGGTCGAGACCTCAGGCGGCATTGGTCGGCTCCTTTCCTAGCAATAGGCGGTGCGGGTTGGTCACGCGGAACGCGTGGTGCGCGGCCTCGCCAAGGGCGAGGTCGGCGGGTCCGGCGTACGGCCGGTCGGTGCCGTGCACGATCACGTCGACGCCGAGCGCGCGGACGGCGGCGTCGGCGGCGCGCGGCCCGTACGACGAGGTCTCGACGAACGCGCCGGGGTCGACCTCGCCCCGGCCGCCGCCCCGGGCGGCCAGCCGCTCGCCGTGCAGGGGCGCGAGGCCCGCGAGCATGGCGAAGCACACGCGCAGGCGGGGATGGCGCGGCCGGCCGAACGCGCGGAACGCGAACCAGGCGGCGTGCATCTGCTGGACGTACGGCACCAGCGCGGGCCACCACGCCGGTCCGGCGGCGGCGTCAGGCGCGGGACCGGGGTGGACGAGGAGGGGCAGGCCGCGCTCCTCCAGGACGTCGAGCAGCGGGCCGCAACGCTGGTATCCGGCGGCGTCGGCCAGCGCCGTGGCGGGCAGCTGGAGCCCGGCGAAGCCATGATCGAGATCGTCTGCGAGCCGTCCGGCGTCGATCTCCCGTACGGAGGCGGCGGCCCAGGAGCCGAACGGGTCGGGGAGCTCGGCGGCCCCTTCGTGGTAGGCGTCCAGCAGCGGCCGGGCCTCGCCCGCCGGAAGCCATTCGACGCCGAGCGGCGACGAGAGCGAGACCAGCGCGAGGTCGATCCCGTCGGCCTCGGCTTGGCCGGCCCGCACGGCCACGTCATGATCGGCCGGATTCACCTCGTAGGGCGGCTCGCCCGTCAGGTGCAGGGTCCACCCGTCCAGATACGGGGGCGTGCGACGCTCGCGGAGGGCCTCGACGAAGGGGGCGCTCCACAGATGCTGGTGCACGTCGATGTGTCGCATAGCTCCTGGAAGGGGTTACTGAACCGCATCAGTTAACCGTTTCAGTGAACCGGTTCAGTACCGATGTCGTCAAGTCGGATGCCCTGGAAACGACGGCCCGACCCCATAGGGTTGAGAGGTGCCGAGCAGGCGCAAGCGCGCGACGATCAGGGAAGTGGCGCAGGCGACCGGGTTGTCGCCTGCCGCCGTGTCGTACGCGCTGCGCGGCATCCAGACCTCCGAGGAGACCCAGGAACGCGTCCGCGCGGCGGCCCAGGAGCTCGGCTACGAGGCCCATCCGATCGCCCGTGCCCTGGCCAGCGGCCGCACCGGCATGGTCGGGCTGCTCTGCGGCTCGCTCGGCGACTACTGGCAGCAATCGCTCGCCGTCGGCATCGGCCGCGAGCTGCTCGCCCGCGACCGCTACGCCCTGATCGTCGACGCGGGCAACGACCCCGACCGCGAGCGGGTCCTCGCCCGCCAGCTGCGCGACCAGCGGGTGGACGGGCTGATCGTCCAGCCGCTCGACCCGTCCGCCGAGCTGTGGGCCGAGCTGGCCGAGACGATCCCGGTCGTGTCGATCGGCGACGCGCTGCGCGGCGACCACTCCCAGGGCGAGGTCGTCTTCGACAACCGGCGCGGCGTCACGCTCGCCCTGGAGCACCTGCACGCCCTCGGCCACCGCCGCGTGGCCGTCTTCAGCCCCACCCTCGCCAGCACCCCCGACCGGCCCGCCGACGTGCACGTCAACGCCGAGGCCGAGCGGCTGGGCCTGACCGTCGACCTCATCGTCGCCCCGCAGAGCCTGCCGGAGGCGACGGAGGTGGCGATCCGAGTCCTCGCCGGCCGCGACCGGCCCTCCGCCGTCTTCTGCTTCTCCGACTCGATCGCCTACGGGGTCTACGCGGCGACCCGCGAGCTCGGGCTCGCCGTCCCCGGCGACGTGGCCGTCTGCGGCTACGACAGCCATCCGATGTCGGCGCTGCTCACCCCGCCGCTGACCACCGTCGACTGGGACATCGACGGCATCGTGGCCGCCGCCGTCCGGCTGATCGTCGAGGTCATCGACGGCACCCCGCGCCACCGCCGCGTCGTCCGCGAGCCGGCCCTCCGCGTCCGCGCCTCCACCGGCCGGGGCGCGCCGGACCGCTAGGGACCTTGGGGAAGGAGCCTGGCGAGGTGCGGGAGCAGGTCGGCGGCCACGGCGATGTCGGCGTCCAGTGGGCGGTCCTCCATCCGCGGGTCGAGGACCCCGGTGGCCAGGTCGTGCGCCGCCTTCAACGGCCCGCCCGAGGGGATGCGGCCCTGCATGCGCAGCGCCCGGGTCGCCGCGACCAGCTCGCAGCCGAGGCCGATGCGGTACGCGGCGAGCGCGTCGGTCGTGGCCCGCGCCGACTGCGTGGAGAAGCCCGCGTGCTCCTCCACACCGCGCGACAACACCGCTCCGCCCAGGGCGGCCGGGGTCGCGAAGCGGCGGACGTCGGCCAGCGCGGAGTGCGCCACGTACTCCAGGACCATGATCCCGGAGGACGCCTCGGTGGCCGCCTGGAACGGCGGCAGCCCCGTGAACGACGGCTCGGTGAGCGTGCCGAGGCGCGCCGTGGAGAGGGCCATGGTCTGGAAGAGCGCCGCCCGGCACGCGTCGAGCGCCAGCCCGACGTAGGCCGTGTGGAAGTTGCCGTTGTGCCAGACCGTGCCGGCCGCCCGGTCGATCAGCGGATTCTCGGCCGCCGCGTTGATCTCCCGGGTGACCACGTTCTCGGCGTACGCGGCGCTCTCCACAGCGGGGCCGTGGACCTGCGGGAACGCGCGATATCCGTACGGGTCCTGGATGCGGCCTGGCGCGGGATGGTCGAACGCCAGCAGCGCGCGCATCGCCGTGGCGACCTCGGCCTGGCCCGGATGGGGGCATGCCTCGTGCACGCACGGCGCGTACGGCTCCTCCGACCCGCGTACCGCGAAGAGGGACAGGGCCGCGACGACCGTCGAGGCGCCGAGCAGCATGCGCAGGTCGGTCGCCGCCAGCGCCGCCTCGCCCAGCGTGGCCGCGTTCGAGCTGATGAACGCCAGCGCGTCGGCCGACCGCAGCCGGAAACCCGGCCCGCGCTCCTGCCCGCCGTCCGCGCCGGAGAGCCACGACCGCTCGCCGAGCAGGCACAGCGCGGTGGAGGCGAGCGCGGTGAGGTCGCCGGTGCCGATCGCCCCGTAGAGCGGCACGGGCGGCAGCAGCCCCAGATTGAGGACGTCGGCCAGCGGCTGCAGGACGCCGGGGTCCACGCCGGAGCCGCCGGCCGCGACCTGGTTGAGCCGGACGAGCAGCATCGCCCGGACGATCTCCGGGCTGACCAGCGGTCCCGCGCCCGCGGC
Organism: Actinomadura fulvescens; assembly: GCF_039533225.1. Taxonomy (NCBI): domain Bacteria; kingdom Bacillati; phylum Actinomycetota; class Actinomycetes; order Streptosporangiales; family Thermomonosporaceae; genus Actinomadura; species Actinomadura fulvescens. The sequence continues at coordinate 66,848 of NZ_BAAATD010000001.1, forward strand.
ATGGCTGCGCAGCAGGCGCAGGCCGTGCGCGTCGGCGTCCTCCCACTCGACGTCGACGACGCGGTTGGCCCCGACGCCGGTCGTACGGCCGTACACCGGGCGCACCGCGGCCACCTGGCGGGCGACCCGCCAGGCCTCCCCGGCGCGCTTGACCCCTTCGGCCGCCATGGAGACCGTCACGTCGCCGCGGGCCACCCGGGCCACCGTGCGACAGGTCAGCGTGGCGCCGTCGATAACGATTCGGCTGTCGTCCACGGACAAACGTTACTTTCCGTAGTATTCAGATCGGTATGCTTTGAAAGCGATGACCGGCCAGGCCGGGACATTGGGCCGAGGATAACGATTGACTACTGTGGGGTAGAGGCCGAGTCCGATCTTCATCATCCACACCACGAGCTGAACGACGGCGTTGTACAGGCGCCCGACGAGGACGTGATGATCACCTTTGAGGGCGTGACCAAGCGCTATCCGGACGGCACCGTCGCCGTCGACCATCTCGATCTTGAGATCGCCGCCGGGCGGATCACCGTGCTGGTCGGGCCGTCCGGCTGCGGCAAGACCACCTCGCTCCGCATGATCAACCGCATGGTCGACGCCACCGAGGGCGTCGTCGCGGTGGACGGCAGGAACGTGCGCGAGATCGACCCGCCCACGCTGCGCCGCGGCATCGGCTACGTGATCCAGCAGGCGGGCCTCTTCCCGCACCGCACGATCATCGACAACATCGCGACCGTGCCGTTCCTGCTCGGCTGGGACAAGAAGAAGGCCCGCGCCAGGTCGCAGGAGCTGATGGACCGCGTGGGGCTCGATCCCAAGCTGGCCCGGCGCTACCCGGCCCAGCTGTCGGGCGGGCAGCAGCAGCGCGTGGGCGTGGCCCGGGCACTCGCCGCCGACCCGCCGATCATGCTGATGGACGAGCCGTTCAGCGCGGTCGACCCGATCGTGCGGGCGGGCCTGCAGGACGAGTTCCTCCGGCTGCAGAACGAGCTGGAGAAGACGATCGTCTTCGTCACCCACGACATCGACGAGGCGATCAAACTCGGGCACAAGATCGCGGTCTTCCAGGTCGGCGGCAGGCTCGCGCAGTACGCCACGCCCCAGGAGCTCCTCGACGCCCCGGCCGACGACTTCGTCCGCGACTTCCTCGGCGGTGAGCGCGGCATCAAGCGGCTGCGCTTCTTCCAGGAGCTCGACGCCGAGGAGGCCGCCGAGCGGCGCGCCGAGACCCGCCCGGCGGCGGAGCGGTGAGCCCGATGGACGCGCCGCTGGCGATCGGCGACGGCGAGCCCCTGATCCGCTGGGACTGGATCACGCGCAACTGGAACGACGACATCATGGAGGGGCTCAAGGAGCACCTGATCCTGTCGTTCACCCCCATCCTCCTGGGCTTTGTGATCGCGCTGCCGCTGGGCATCGCGTGCGCCCGGTGGCGGCGGTTCTACCCGCCGGTGCTGGCGGTCACCAGCGTGCTGTACGCGCTGCCCGCCATCGCGCTCTTCGTGGTGCTGGTCGCCTTCACCGGGCTGACCTACACCACGGTGATCATCCCGTTGACCCTCTACACGCTCTCGGTGCTCGTGCCGAGCGTCGTGGACGGCCTCGGCTCGGTGCCCGACCACGTGCGCAAGTCCGCCACCGCCATGGGCTTCGGCGATACCCGGCGGATGGTGCAGGTCGAGCTGCCGATCGCCATCCCGGTCGTGATGGCCGGGCTGCGGGTCGCCACGGTCTCCAACATCAGCCTGGTCAGCGTCGGCGCGATGATCGGCATCGGCGGGCTGGGCGAGCTGTTCACCGACGGCCTGCGGCGCGACTTCCCGACCCCGCTCGTCGTGGGGATCGTCCTCATCATCGCGCTGGCGTTCGTCTCCGACCTGGTGCTCCTGGTGATCCAGCGGCTCCTCACCCCGTGGGAACGCACCCAGGGCATCCGGCGCAAGACGCAGGACCAGGCCCTGATGCCCGGTGGAGGTACGGCGTGAACGCGATCCTCAACGCGCTGAAGTGGTTCGGCGAGTCCGAGCAGTGGACCGGCGTCGACGGCATCCCGCACCGGCTGCTCGAACACCTGTGGTACTCGCTGCTCGCGTTCGCCCTCACCGTCCTGATCGCGCTGCCGCTCGGCCTGCTGCTGGGGCACGTGCGCCAGGGGCGGTTCGCGGTGGTCAGCGGCTTCCTGGTGACCTCCTCGGCCAACGCGGCGCGGGCCCTGCCGACGCTCGGCCTGCTCATCCTGGCGGTGATCCTCACCTCCGCGGGCGACCTGGTCCCCATCCTCATCCCGCTGATCGTCCTCGCGGTCCCGCCCGTCCTGGTCAACGCCTACGCGGGCGTCCAGCAGGTCGAGCCGGGCCTGCGCGACGCGGCGGAGGGCATGGGCATGACCGCCCGGCAGGTCATCCTGCGGCTGGAGCTGCCGGTGGCGCTCCCGCTGGTCCTGCTGGGCCTGCGCACGGCCGCGATCCAGATCGTGTCCACCGCCACGCTGGCGGCCTACGTCGGCCTGGGCGGCTTCGGTCGCTACATCGTCGACGGCTACGCCCGCCAGGAGTACGACCGGATGGCGGGCGGAGCCATCCTGGTCGCCGTGCTCGCGGTGCTCATCCAGGTCGTCTTCACGGCGCTGCGCCGCTTCGTCGTCTCGCCGGGGACCCGGCTCCAGTACGCCGGGTCCTGATCACGGCATCGAACGGGCTCTGTGAGGCCCTTGAGGAAGGAACGAGATATGTCCCGGTTCATTCGAGGCGCCGCGGTCGCCCTGGCCGCCACGCTCGCGCTCGCCGCGTGCGGCGACAGCGGTGGCGACGACCCGCTCAAGGGCGGTGACAAGGGCGGCGCCGGAGGGACCATCACGGTCGGCTCCGCCGACTTCGGCGAGAGCGAGCTCATCGGCGAGCTCTACGCGCAGGCCATGGAGGCCAAGGGCGTCAAGGTCGAGCGCAAGTTCAAGATCGGTGCCCGTGAGGTCTACTACGGCCAGGTCGAGAGCGGCGCGATCCAGGTGTTCCCTGAGTACAACGGCGCGCTCCTGGCGCGGGTCGACAAGAGCAACCCCGCGTCCACGACCGAGGAGGTGGACGCCGCGCTCAAGGCCAAGCTGCCGGCCACGCTGGAGATCCTCAACCCCTCCAAGGCCGAGGACAAGGACGCCCTCGTGGTGACCGCCGACACCGCGAGCAAGAACAAGCTCAAGACCATCGAGGACCTCAAGCCGGTCGCGACGAACATGGTCGTCGGCGGCCCGCCGGAGTTCAAGACCCGCCAGCAGGGCATGGTCGGGCTGGAGAAGGTCTACGGCCTGAAGTTCAAGCAGTTCAAGTCCCTGGACACCGGGCCGATCACCCTGTCCAACCTCACCAAGGGACAGATCCAGGCCGCCAACCTCTTCACCACCAACCCGTCCATCGCCAAGCAGAAGCTGGTCGTGCTGGAGGACCCCAAGAACGTCTTCGGCGCCCAGAACGTCCTGCCGCTCGTCTACAAGTCCAAGGTGAACGAGACCGCCCGGGCCGCGCTCAACGCGGTCTCGGCCAAGCTCACCACCCAGGACCTGCTCGACATGAACGGCAAGATGGAGACCGAGAAGGCCGACCCCGAGGACGTCGCCAAGGACTGGCTCCAGAAGTCGGGCCTCATTTAATTGCTTTCACGACTTCAGCCCCGAGCCTGGCGGCTCGGGGCTGAATCGTGCAAGCGGCGAGCGCGACATCGCTTCGCGATCTTCGCGTGAAGCTTCGCCTGGCGGCTCGCTCCAGCTCAGTCAGCGCGCTCGCGGTGGCTGGTGTTCATACCCGCCGGGGCATGGCCGCCCAGGCGGGCCGTGAGGTCGGCGGCGGTGGTGCGGATGCGGGTTGCTAGCTGCGGCCAGGTGTCCTCGGGGCGCTTCTCCCGGCGGAACGTGACGGTGATCGCCGCGGTGGGGTGGCCGGTGTGGTCGAACGAGCAGGCGGCGATGCTCGCGAAGCCCTCGGTGACGTAGCCGTCCTCGACCGACCAGCCGCGCCGGGCCTCCTCGGCGAGCTCGCGGCGGAGCTCTCGGAGGGACGACGGGCCTTGGCCCGTGCGGTCGACGAACGGGCCGGGGAAGAGGGCACGGACCTGGGCGGCGGGCAGGTGGGCCAGCATTGACCGGCCGCTGGCGGTCAGCTGTGCTGGGATTCGCACGCCTACGTCGGTGACGAGGGTCGCGTGCCGTCGTGGTTGTTCTTTCAGCAGGTAGAGGGTCTCGGCGCCGTGCAGGACGCCGAGCTGGGCGATCTCGCCGAGGCTGTCGACCAGCCGGCGCAGCAGCGGGCGGGCCAGGCGTTCGAGCGGGCCGTGGCGCAGGTAGGCCGAGCCGACCTCGAACGCGCCGACGCCCAGCCCCCAGCGGCGTTCCTCGGGCAGGTAGGAGACGAAACCGTCCTCGGCCATGGCTGTGAGCAGGTGATACGTGCTCGATCGGGGCAGGCCGAGGGAACGGGCGATCGTTGAGGCCGGGAGGGGGCCGGCGGAACCGGCGAGCAGGCGCAGCACGGCCAGGGCGCGGCGAGCGGCGGGCACCTGAGACATGGGCCCATTGTCTCGCATTTCAGACACATCGGCCCAAGGGGCCCTAGGGGGGCGGCGATCCACGCGATCCAATGGTGGGTATGAGTTTCGGCATGGGGGACACGAACATCGAGGTCGGACCGGAACCTCTGGCCTTCGATCAGGTCGTGGCGGTGGCCCGCGACGGCGCACCGGTCACGCTCACCGGCGACGCGCTCAAGGGCATGGCGGCCACCCGGTCGCACATCGACGAGCTTTCGGCGCGGCCCACGCCCGTCTACGGCGTCTCCACCGGCTTCGGCGCGCTGGCCACCCGGCACATCGCGCCCGAACTGCGGGCGAAGCTCCAGCTCAACATCGTGCGTTCACACGCGGCCGGGTCGGGCCCGGAGGTCGAGCGCGAGGTCGTCCGGGCGATGATGCTGCTGAGGCTGCGCACGCTGGCGTCCGGCCGGACCGGCGTGCGGCCGGCCACCGCCCAGGCGCTGGCGGCGCTGCTGAACGCGGGCATCACGCCGATCGTGCACGAGCACGGCAGCCTGGGCTGTTCCGGAGACCTTGCCCCGCTCGCCCATGTCGCGCTGGCCCTGATCGGCGAGGGCATGGTGCGGGACGCCCAAGGCGAGCTGCGGCCCGCCGCCGACGCGCTGGCCGAGGCCGGGATCTCCCCGGTCGCGCTCGGTGAGAAGGAGGGCCTCGCGCTGCTCAACGGCACCGACGGCATGCTCGGCATGCTGGTGCTCGCGATCCGCGACCTGCACCGCCTGCTCACCGCCGCCGACGTGGCCGCCGCGATGACCGTCGAGGCACTGCTCGGCACCGACCGCGTCTTCGCCGCCGATCTGCAGGACCTGCGCCCCCACCCGGGCCAGGCCGTCTCGGCCGCCAACCTGCGCGCCCTGCTCGACGACTCGGAGATCATGGAGTCGCACCGCGGCCCGGACTGCACCCGCGTCCAGGACGCGTACTCGCTGCGCTGCTCCCCGCAGGTCCACGGCGCCGCCCGCGACACCCTCGCGCACGCCGAGCTGGTCGCCTCGCGCGAGCTGGCCTCCGCCGTGGACAACCCGGTGGTCCTGCCCGACGGCCGCGTGGAGTCCAACGGCAACTTCCACGGCGCCCCCGTCGCGTATGTACTGGACTTCCTGGCCATCCCGTCGGCCGACGTCGCCTCGATGTCCGAGCGCCGCACCGACCGCATGCTCGACAAGGCCCGCTCGTTCGGCCTGCCGCCGTTCCTGGCCGATGACCCCGGCGTCGACTCCGGCCACATGATCGCCCAGTACACGCAGGCCGCGATCGTCTCGGAGCTGAAGCGGCTGGCCGCCCCCGCCAGCGCCGACTCGATCCCCAGCTCTGCGATGCAGGAGGACCACGTCTCGATGGGCTGGAACTCGGCGCGCAAGCTGCGCCGGGTCGTCGACGGGCTCGCCCAGGTCGTCGCCGTCGAGATCCTCACCGCCGCCCGCGCCCTCGACCTGCGCACACCGCTGCGGCCCGGTCCCGCGACCGGCGCCGTGGTCGCCCGGCTGCGCGAACGGGTCCCCGGCCCCGGCCCCGACCGGTACCTGGCACCCGAGATCGCGGCCGCCACCGAACTCGTCCGCGACGGCGCCATCGTCGCCGCCGCCGAAACCGTCACCGGCCCGCTCTCCTGAGCTTCCCCACCTGGAATAGGAGCACCCGCATGTCTGGTCCTCGCCCTGTGCGCGCACCGCGCGGCACCTCACTGACCGCCGCGAAGGGGTGGCCGCAGGAGGCCGCGCTGCGCATGATCCAGAACAACCTCGATCCCGAGGTGGCCGAGCACCCCGATGAGCTCGTCGTCTACGGCGGGACCGGGAAGGCCGCGCGCGACTGGAACTCCTTCGACGGCATCGTCCGCTCGCTGAGCGGGCTGGAGGGCGACGAGACGCTGCTCGTCCAGTCCGGGAAGCCGGTCGGGATCTTCCGTACGCACGAGTGGGCGCCGCGGGTGCTCATCGCCAACTCCAACCTGGTGCCGCAGTGGGCGACGTGGGAGGAGTTCCGGCGGCTGGAGTCGCTCGGGCTCACGATGTACGGCCAGATGACCGCCGGATCGTGGATCTACATCGGCACCCAGGGCATCCTGCAGGGCACGTACGAGACGTTCGCCGCCGTGGCCGCCAAGCGCTTCGGCGGCTCGCTGGCCGGGACGATCACGCTGACCGCCGGGCTCGGCGGCATGGGCGGCGCCCAGCCGCTGGCCGTCACCATGAACGGCGGTGTCGCCATCTGCGTCGAGTGCGACCCGTCCCGCATCGACCGCCGTGTGGCGCACCGCTACTGCGACGTGCGGGCCGACTCGCTGGACGAGGCGCTCCGGCTCGCGGAGGAGGCCAAGGCGGCCCGCCGCCCGCTGTCGATCGGCGTGCTCGGCAACGCCGCCGACCTCGTGCCCGAGCTGCTGCGCCGCGGCGCCCCGATCGACATCGTCACCGACCAGACCAGCGCGCACGACCCGCTGATGTACCTGCCGCGCGGCGTGGCGTTCGAGGACATGGTCGCCGCCCGCGACAAGGACCCCGAGGGCTTCATCGCCAAGGCCCGCGAGTCGATGGCCGTGCACGTGGAGGCCATGGTCGGCTTCCAGGACGCGGGCGCCGAGGTGTTCGACTACGGCAACTCGATCCGCGGCGAGGCGCAGCTGCACGGCTACGCCAGGGCCTTCGACTTCCCGGGCTTCGTGCCCGCCTACATCCGGCCGCTGTTCTGCGAGGGCAAGGGCCCGTTCCGCTGGGCCGCGCTGTCCGGTGACCCCAAGGACATCGCCCGCACCGACCGGGCGATCCTGGAGCTGTTCCCCGACAACGAGCCGCTGACCCGGTGGATCAAGATGGCGGGGGAGAAGGTGCACTTCCAGGGCCTGCCGTCCCGCATCTGCTGGCTCGGCTACGGCGAACGCGACAAGGCGGGCGAGGTCTTCAACGACCTCGTCGCGCGCGGCGAGATCAGCGCGCCGATCGTGCTCGGCCGCGACCACCTCGACACCGGCTCGGTCGCCTCGCCCTACCGCGAGACCGAGGGCATGCTCGACGGCTCCGACGCGATCGCCGACTGGCCGCTGCTGAACGCGATGCTCAACACCTCGTCGGGCGCCACCTGGGTCTCGATCCACCACGGCGGCGGCGTGGGCATCGGCCGTTCGATCCACTCCGGGCAGGTCTGCGTGGCCGACGGCACGGCGCTGGCGGGCGAGAAGCTCCAGCGCGTCCTGACCAACGACCCGGGCTCGGGCGTGATGCGGCACGCGGACGCGGGCTACGACCGCGCCAAGGAGGTCGCCGCCGAACAGGGCATCCGCGTCCCGATGTCCGAGATCTGATCAACCGGGGAGAACCGTGAGCTTCGAGGAGATGTGGGCGGCACTGCTGCCGGTCGGGCGCGATCCCGAGGGCGGTGGTTACCGGCGGTTCGTGTGGACCGCGCCCGAGCTGGAGTGCCGTGCATGGTTCCTCGACGAGGCGCGCGGGCGTGATCTGGAGGTCGAACGCGACCGCAACGGCAACCTCTTCGCCTGGTGGTATCCCGACGGCGTCGACCGCTCTGCCAAGGGCGTGCTGACGGGCAGTCACCTGGACTCGGTGCCCGGCGGCGGCGCGTTCGACGGCCCGCTCGGCGTCGTGTCCGCGTTCGCCGCCGTCGACCGGCTGCGCGAACGCGGCGCACGGCCGGACCGGCCGATCGGGATCGGCGTCTTCGCCGAGGAGGAGGGCGCGCGGTTCGGCGTCGCCTGCCTGGGCTCGCGGCTGCTCAGCGGTGCCATCGACCCCGCCCGGGCCAGGGGCCTCACCGACGCGGACGGCCGGTCGTTCGCCGAGGTGGCCGCCGAGCACGGCATCGACCCCGACACGATCGGCCCGGACGAGGAGCTGCTCGGCCGGATCGGCTGCTACGTCGAGCTCCACGTAGAGCAGGGGCGTGCGTTGGCCGATCCGGTCGGGGCTGCCAGCTCGATCGTCCCGCACGGGCGGTGGCGGTTCGACTTCGCCGGGGAGGGCAACCACGCGGGCACCACCCGGCTGGCCGACCGGCACGACCCGATGCTCGCGTTCGCCTGGATGGTGCTCGCCGCCCGCAGCGCTGCCGAACGCCACGGGACCGTCGCCACGGTCGGCAAGGTGGACGTGACGCCCGGCGGGGTCAACGCCATCCCGTCCCACGTCGCCGCCTGGCTCGACAGCCGAGGCCCGTTCGAGGACGTCGTCCGGCGCACGGTGGCGGAGGTCCACGAGGCGGCGCGGGCCCGGGCCGCGGCGCACGGGGTGACCGTGGAGCTGGCCGAGGAGTCCTACACCGAGGTCGTCGACTTCAACCTCGACCTGCGTGACCGGGTGGTCAAGGCACTCGGCGGCGTGCCCGTCCTGCCGACGGGCGCCGGGCACGACGCGGGCATCCTGGCGGCGCGCGTACCGACCGCGATGTTGTTCGTGCGCAATCCGACCGGTGTGTCCCACGCGCCCTCGGAGTACGCCGAGGAGGACGACTGCCTGGCCGGAGTTGAGGCCCTCGCGACCGTACTCAACGACCTTGCTTGCGGGTAGAGGTCCCAGTATGCGATGGCATGCCGAGTACGCCTGGCTCGGAGACGGAGTGGCCGCCGATGTGCTCATCGAGGCCGACGGAGAACGTTTCACCAGCGTCATGCCCGGTGTCCCGGCCCCGCCGGACGCCGCCCGGCTCCCCGGCCTGACCCTTCCGGGCCTGGCCAACGCCCATTCCCACGCCTTCCACCGCGCTCTCCGCGGCCGCGTCCAGGCCGGCCGCGGCACGTTCTGGACGTGGCGCGAGCAGATGTACAAGGTCGCCGAACGGCTCGATCCCGTCTCGTACCGCGCCCTGGCCACCGCCGTGTACGCGGAGATGGCCCTCGCCGGGATCAGCTGCGTCGGTGAGTTCCACTACCTGCACCACGGTCCGGACGGCGAACCCTACGGCGAGCCGAACGCCATGGGGGAGGCGCTGATCGCCGCCGCCGCCGACGCGGGCATCCGGATCACGCTCCTGGACGCCTGCTACCTGACGGGCGGGATCGGGCAGCCTCTCAAGGGGCCGCAGCTGCGCTTCGGCGACGGGACCGCCGGCAACTGGGCGCGCCGCGTCGACAGCCTCTACGAGGCGACCGGCAAGACCGCCCGCCCGCACGCCCGGGTGGGCGCCGCGATCCACTCCGTGCGCGCCGTGCCGCGCGAGCAACTCGCCTCGGTCGCGAGCTGGGCCAAGCAACACCGGGCGCCGCTGCACGTCCACCTCTCCGAGCAGCCCGCCGAGAACGAGGCGTGCGAGGCCGAGTACGGGGTGACGCCGACCCGCCTCCTCGCCGACTGCGGCGCGCTCGGCGCCCTCACCGTCGCAGTGCACGCCACCCATCTGACCGAGGAGGACATCGGGCTGCTCGGCACCACGACGACGGGCGTGTGCATGTGCCCGACGACCGAGCGCGACCTCGCCGACGGCATCGGGCCCGCCCGCGACCTGTGCGACGCCGGTGCGCCGATCTGCCTCGGCTCGGACCAGCACGCGGTGATCGACCTGTTCGAGGAGGCGCGCGCGGTCGAGCTGGACGAACGGCTGCGCACCCGGCAGCGCGGGCACTGGAGTTCCGGTGAGCTGCTCGCCGCCGCCACGTCCACCGGCCACTACGGCCTGGGCTGGCCGGAGGCGGGGCGCCTGGAGCCGGGCTCGTACGCCGACCTGGTCACGATCGCGCTCGACTCGGTGCGCACGGCGGGCGCGGGGGCGGAGTTCGCGGCCGAGGCCGCCGTGTTCGCCGCCACGGCCGCCGACGTCCGCAATGTCGTGGTCTCGGGCCGCGAGATCGTCCGCGACGGCCGTCATCTCCTGGTGGCGGACGTCCCGGCGGCACTGGCGGCCGCGATCGCCGAGGTGACCGCTGAACCCGAAACCGAGCCCGAGGACTGATCACTTTCCGCTGGAGGGTGCCGCCAGCACCTCCTCGGGACGTCCTTCGGCCCGGACCCGCCCGTCCCGCAGGAGCAGGCAGTGATCGGCGCGGCGGGCCGCGTCGCCGTCGTGGGTGGCGTGCACCACGGTCGTGCCCGCCGCCGTGATCTCATCGATGAGGTCGAGGACGCGTTCGCGCGCGGCGGCGTCCAGTCCGGCGCCGGGCTCGTCGAGCAGCAGCACGTCCGACTCCTGCGCCAAGCCCTGCGCGATGAGGACGCGCTGACGCTGCCCTCCTGACAGGTCGGCGAACCGGCGGCGGGCCAGGTCGGCGGCGCCCACCCGTTCCAGGCAATCCCGGACGACGGCGCGGTCGCGGGCGGTCGTCCGGCGCCACCAGCCGCGGCGTTCCCACCGTCCCACCATGACCGCGTCACGGACCGACAAGGGCAGGGCGACGCTGGCGGCCGTGTGCTGGAGGACGAGTGCCGGACGCCGTTCGCCGTCGCAGTGCACGGTGCCTGCCCACGGCGCGTGCAGGCCCGCCAGGACGCCGAGCAGCGTCGACTTCCCTGACCCGTTGTGCCCGAGCAGGGCGGTGGCCCGTCCGCGGGGCAACTCGGCGGAGACGCCCGTCAGTGCCCGTTTCCCGCCGTAGCCCGCGTCGACTCCGCGCAGCTCGATCGCCGTTCCCACCCATCCACCACCCATGTTGCAAACGATAACGGTTTTCATTATAGGGTGCCGCCATGGATTGGCTGTTCGCACCTTTTGGTGTGTCATTCGTTGAACGTGCGCTGTGGGGCGGTTTGTTGGTCTCCGGCATCTGCGCCCTCGCCGGGACGTGGGTCGTCCTGCGCGGCATGGCCTTCCTCGGCGACGCGATGTCCCACGGGATGCTGCCGGGAGTGGCCGTGGCCTCGCTGCTGGGCGGCGACCTGCTCGCCGGTGCCCTCGCCAGCGCGGTCGCGATGGCGTTCGGCGTCACCGCGCTGTCGCGGTCACGCCGGTTGTCGCAGGACACCGCCATCGGGCTGCTGTTCGCCGGGATGCTCGCGCTCGGCGTGATCCTCGTCTCGCGGTCGGACGACTTCGCCGTCGACCTCACCGCCTTCCTCTTCGGCGACGTGCTCGCCGTCCGGACCCGTGACCTGGTGCTGCTGGCCGTGGCCCTCGGCATCGCGGCCGTCCTCGCCCTCGTGGGGCACCGCGCGTTCCTCGCCCTGGCCTTCGACCCGCGCAAGGCCGCCACTCTCGGGCTGCGCCCCCGGCTGGCGCACGGCCTGCTGCTCGCCCTGCTGACACTCGCGCTCACCGCGTCCTTCCACGTGGTGGGCACGCTCCTCGTCTTCGGCCTGTTGATCGCGCCGCCTGCCGCCGCCGTGCTGTGGGCGCGCAGCGTTCCCCTCGTCATGGCCGGAGCCGCGCTGGCCGGGTCCGCCGCCACGGTCATCGGGCTGCTGGTCTCGTGGCACCTGCGCACGGCGGCCGGGGCGACCATCGCGGCGACGGCCGTGGGCATCTTCTTCCTGTCCGCCTCGCTGTCCGCCACGGTGGCGCGGCTACGCGGCGCGGAGCACGCCTCATGAGCGCGCACCGCATGGCCATCACTCTCGCGGCGGCCGGACTGCTGGCCACCGCGTGCGGCTCCGGAGCGGCCCAGGCCCCGGCGGAGAAGCCGCACGGCTACGTGGAGGGAGCCGAGGAGACCTCCGAAGCGCAGTGGCGGCTCGTTCTGACCGGTGACGACGGCCGCGTCCGCCTCCTGGACCCCGCCACCGAGAAGGTCACCGAGGCGGCCACGGCTCCCGGTGTCACCGGGGCGGGCAGCGACGGGCGCTTCGCCTACGTGACCGTGCCGGGCGGGATTCGCGTGATCGACACCGGGGTCTGGACCGTCGACCACGGAGACCACGTCCACTACTACAAGACCGCCGTCCGCGACGTCGGAACCCTTCCGGGCGCTGCCGCCGCCATCACCGGAGACCCGTCGGTCACCGCGATCTCGGACGGGACCACCGTCCGCGTCCTCGACCGCAAGGCACTGGAGAGCGGCAAGCTCCCGGCCGCCCGCGAGCTCCCGGGCAGCGCCGCCGTCGCGTACGCCGAGCATCTCGTCATCGCCGGGCGTGACGGGACCGTACGGGTGCACGACCGTCAGGGCGCGGAGAGATCCCGCCTCACCGAACGGTGCCCGCAAGCGCGAGGCCACGCGGTGACCAGGCGCGGAGCCGTGCTGGGCTGCGCGGACGGCGCCCTGCTGGTGACCGGGCGGGGCGGCCGCCTGACCGGAACCAAGATCCCCTACCCCGGCCGCGTCCCCGAGACGGAACGGGCGACCGGCTTCCACCACCGGCCGGACACCCCGATCCTGGCCGCCAAGGCGGGCGATCGCGGACTGTGGATGCTCGATCTGGCCGCCCGATCGTGGAAACGCGCGGGCTCGGCTCCCATGGTCGCCGTGAGCGGTACCGGCGAGGATTCTCCCGTCCTGGCGCTCGACGCCGACGGCACGCTGCGCTCCTATGACGCGACCACCGGCAAGGAACGCGACCGCACCGCCGTGCTGAAGAACCCCGCCACGCCGGTGATCCAGGTCGACACGGCACGCGCCTACGTCAACGACTCCGCAGGCCGCCGGGTCATAGAGATCGACTATCGCGACGGGCTCCGCCGTGCCCGCACGTTCGACCTGCCGTCCGCCCCCGCGCACCTGGTGGAGACAGGATGGTGACCCGCGCCGCCGCCGCGTTCCTGCTGCTCCTCGCCCTCACCGGGTGCTCGGCGCTCGGCCCCGACCGTACGGGCATCGTCGTCACCACCAACATCCTCGGTGACGTCACCCGAGCCATCGCCGGCACGGAGAGCACGGTCACGGTGCTGATGAAGCCGGGCGCCGACCCCCACTCGTTCGGCGTCTCCGCCCAGGACGCCGCGCGGATGGAGAACGCGGCGCTGCTGATCCACAACGGGCTCGGCCTGGAGGAGGGCGTGGCCCGCAACGTCGAGGCCGCCCGCGAGTCCGGCGTCCCGGCCCTCGACGTCGGCGCGGGCATCGGCCCGCTGCCCTACCGGACCGGCGCGAACGCGCGGCGGCCCGACCCGCACTTCTGGACCGATCCCGGCCGGATGCTCAAGGCCGTCGACCTGATCACCGCCCGGATCGTCGAGCACGTGCCCGATGCCGACACGGCCAAGATCCGCGCGAACGCCGCCGCGTACCGCGCCCGGCTGACCGACCTGGACCGCTGGATGACGGAACGCTTCGCGACGCTCCCCGCCGACCGCCGCAACCTGGTCACCAACCACCACGTCTTCGGCTACCTGGCCGAACGGTTCGGCTTCACCGTGATCGGCGCGGTCATCCCGAGCGGCACGACCCTCGCCTCACCCTCCGGCGCGGACCTGAAGTCGCTGGCCGACGCCGTCCGCCGCGCGGGCGTCCCGACGGTCTTCGCCGACTCGTCCCAGACCGACCGGCTCGTCCGCGTCATGGCGGCCGAGACGGGCCTGCGCATCCGGGTCGCCTCGCTCTACTCCGAATCGCTCACCGCCGCCGACGGCGGCGCCCCCACCTACCTGCGGATGATGCGCGCCAACACGGGCGCCATCGTCTCCGGCCTCACACAGGAAAGAGAACAATGAAGCGCCTGCTCCTGGCCCTCCCGATCACCCTTGCCCTCGCCAGTTGCGGCGGCGGCTCCGACACCAAGACGTCCACGGCCGCCGCCGCGAAGGCACCGGTGAAGGTCGCCGACCCGCTCGTCACGACCTACGAGGGCGGCCTCCAGATCCTGGACCGCGCGACGCTCAAGGTCGTGCACGACATCCCGCTGCCGGGCTTCAACCGCGTCAACGCGGCCGGTGACGGCCGCCACGTGCTGGTCTCGACGGCCACCGGGTTCCGGGTGCTCGACGCGGCCGGCGCGACTCTGCGAGCCGAGGAGTTCGCCGCTCCCAAGCCCGGCCACGTGGTCCGGCACGCGGGCAGGACCGTGCTGTTCTCCGACGGCACCGGCAAGATCATGACGTTCGACCCCCGCGAGCTCGGCACCGCCCTGCCGAAGGTCACCACCCACACCAGCGAGCATCCCCACCACGGCGTCGCCATCCAGCTCAAGAACGGCGAGCTGGTCTCCACCCTCGGCACCGAGGACAAGCGCACCGGCATCCGCGTCCTGAACCCCCAGGGCACCGAGATCACCCGCAACGAGCAGTGCCCCGGCGTGCACGGCGAGACCACGGCCAAGGACGAGACCGTGGTCATCGGCTGCGAGAACGGAGTACTCATCTACGCCGACGGCAAGATCACCAAGGTCGCGTCCCCGGACGAGTACGGCCGCATCGGCAACCAGGCGGGCCACGAGGAGTCCCCGATCGTCCTCGGCGACTACAAGACCGACCCCGACGCCGAACTCGAACGCCCGGAACGCATCTCCCTCATCGACACCACCACGAACCAGCTCCGCCTGCTCGACCTGGGCGCCAGCTACACCTTCCGCTCCCTCGGCCGAGGCCCGCACGGAGAGGCCCTCGTCCTCGGCACCGACGGCGCGCTGCGCGTCATCGACCCCGAAAAGGCCAAGGTCACCAAGACCATCAAGCTCCTCGCCCCGTGGAAGGAGCCCACCGACTGGCAGGACGCCCGCCCGGCCCTCCACGTCCGCGACCACACCGCCTACGTCACCGACCCGTCCACCAAGAGGCTCCACGCGGTGAACATCGAGACCGGCAAGATCGAAGCCACCGCCGACCTCCCCCAGGCCCCCAACGAGATCACCGGCACCTGACGGCGGGATTGGTATCTTCGGGCGGTATGTCTCTCTTGCGGGTGCACGAGACCGATGACTACTGGCCCGAGTACTCGACCCTGATGATTCGTGATCATTGGGATCACGACCTCGAGGTCGAATCGCGGCCGGAGCTGGAAGCGCTCAGCGAATTTCTTGATCACGCTCAGCCCTGCGGGTCGGTCGCGCGGGCCGGGGACGGCTGGCTGCGGGCCGGCGCCCGGGACGCCGACCGGCAGGTGCGGCTGGAGGTCCACGACCAGGCACCACCCGACGATCTCAGCGACTGGGACGACGTCGTGGAGACCCCTTATCACTGCGGCGTCGGCTCGGTCGTGCTGGACACGGTGATCCCAGGGGACGGGTACGACCATCCCCTGGAGCTCGGTCCACCGGGTTTCTACCGGGCCAGGGTCTCACGCAAGTGCACACCGTCGCAGGTCCCTGGCTTCCAGGCCGAGGAAGGCGATATCTGGCGGGTGCAGTTCTGGCCCGCGCCCGGTGCACCGCAGCCGCCCCGCTGGCTGGCGCGCAGCGAACCGGCTCTAGCCGACGATGGCGACGGCTGGGCCGACATCCTCGCGTGCGTGGGCGGTGACGTCCTCTATGCCGCTCGGGCCGCCACCGCGGTGCGTCCAAGCGGAGCGACCGCGGAGGAGATCGACGCTGCCTTCTTCGCGGGGGAAAGGCCGACCGGGCGACTGGACGAACCCATCTGGCAGGTTCCACCGGAACCGCTGCCGACCGGCCATGCGGATCTGGATCAGAACGAGGCCGACATCTATCAGACCGTGCTGGCGGACACCGAAGCCGAACGGGCCGAGCTTGCGGAATGGGCCGGCCAGCTCAGCGCTCCAACGCCCGCCACTCGGCGAGACCTGCTGTCGTTCCTGGTGGCCGCCGGAGTCCTCACTGCCAGCGAGACCAGCGGCACCATCCGATACCAGGTCGTCCCCGAACCGCCCCGGCCTGAGAACGTCCTGCGGCTGCCAGAAGACCGGCTGTTTGAGATGCGGCAGCAGAACGTCTTCTACCGCTACGCCGAACTGGCCGCCGACATCGTGTCGGTAGCTCAATGGTCCCCGGACTGCACCGCCACCGTCGATGTGCCGGCCCTGGCAGAACGGCTGCTCGCCTCGCCCGAGCTGGTCCAAAGTGCGCTGCAGTACGCGCAGGATGAAAGCCTCCTACTCGTCGACGGCACGCGAATGACCGCGTTGCCACAAGAAGAAGACCAGAACGACAGCGAGCCACTGCCCTTGGCCGCACCCGCCGGACCTCCCTGGACAGCCGGAGACGGACTCGACTCCGAGGACGCAGATGAACTTGGTCTCAAGGATGGCTGGGAGGAGCCCGATTGGAACGAGTCGTTCGCGCTGGAGCAGATCTCCGACTCGGGTGACACGATCGTCCTCACCGACGGTGTGGCGACCACGGAGTTCTTGGTCGTGGGGACGTCAGGGCCGACGGCACGCTCGGGCTATCGGCCACCGCTCGGTGAACCCGCACGGGCGGGCTTCGTCAGCGAGGACGGTGAGCTGGTGGTGTGGCGCGGCGGCCGCCCGGTCACTCTGGCTCGACTCCCCGGCGAGTGCGTGGACCATGCGCTCGAGACCGCGTACGGGATCGTCCTCCACCAGGCGGGCCACAGGGCGATCCTGGTCCGGCCGGACGGCCATGTCCAGCACCTGGCCGACGAACCCGACCACGCGTTCGCGCTCGCCGAAGACGGCCGCCACCTCGCGGTCAGCCGATCGCACGACGGCCGCCGCTCCTCCACCCATCGCCTGCTGCTGATCGATCTGGCCGACGGATCGACCACCACGCTGCCCTGGCCGCGAGCCCGCCAGATCCGGCTCGCGGCGTTCCACCGGGGAGCCCTTTACCTCACCGCCGACGACGAGGACAGTCTGCGCTTGGTCCCCGGGGCCGAGCCCGAGCGGCTGCCCTACACCCCCATCCAGCTCGACCCGCTGAGCGGCACTCTTCTCGCCCACTCCGAGGAACCCGGCCAGCTGGTGATCCTCCCGGACGGCACCCGCCGGCAGATCCGTGTGCACTCCGCCGAGGGTCTCGCGCCAGGCGGAAGCGCCCTTTACGAGTTCCGGTACGAGCCGTCGGCGGTCACCCTCTTCGGCTTGGAGACCGGAGCCTCGGATCCACACGTCTTCTGGCTCCCGCCGGGCACGGAGACCAGCACCCTCGTTCCCGGCCGCCCCGTCTGGGAAGACCGCGACACCTTGCTCTTCACCGTCCCGGACGGAAACTTCGGCGCCGTACGCCTCGACATTCGCACCGGCGAGTTCCAAGAGGTCCCGCTGGTCGGCGGCGCCGACCAGCGGCCGGCTCTGGTCCAACCCCTGCTCACCAAGCACGAGTCCAACTGACGCCCACTGACGGCCGTCCTCAGAAGCTGCGGCGTGGCGGAGGCGAACGGGAATCGAACCCGCCGACCCGAGCTACTCGGATCCCATCGGTTTTGAAGACCGGGAGGGCCACCAGGCACCCAATCGCCTCCGTCGCGGACGATACACGGTCCCGATCTGTCTCGGATGCGAGACGGATCGAGCCGGGGCGGCGTCCGGAACGGAGGGCGCGGATGCGATCCTGGCCGGGTGAGCACTCTGATCCACAACATCGGCGAACTGGTCACCAACGAGCCGGAGCTGGGCGAGGGACCGCTCGGGCTGCTCCGCGACGCGGCGCTGGTCATCGAGGACGGCCAGGTCGCCTGGGTGGGACCCGCGTCGGCGGCGCCCGCCGCCGACGAGTCCCACGACGCGGGCGGCCGGGCGGCGCTGCCGGGATTCGTCGACTCCCACGCGCATCTGGTGTTCGCGGGGGAGCGCGCGGAGGAGTTCGCCGCCCGGATGAGCGGGCAGCCGTACAAGGCGGGCGGCATCCGGACGACGGTGGCGCGGACACGGGAGGCCTCCGACGACGAGCTGCGGGCGAACGTGCGGCGGCTCGTGGACGAGATGGCGCGGCAGGGCACCACGACCGTGGAGTGCAAGTCGGGGTACGGGCTGACGGTCGACCAAGAGGAACGCGCCGTGCGGATCGCGGGGGAGTTCGCCGACGAGGTGACCTTCCTCGGCGCGCACGTGGTCCCCTCGGAGTACGGCGACGACACGCAGGGGTACGTGCGGCTGGTGTCGGGCGAGATGATGGCCGCCTGCGCTCCGCACGCCCGCTGGGTCGACGCCTTCTGCGAACGCGGCGCGTTCGACGCCGACCAGACCCGCGAGGTGCTGGAGGCCGGGATCAAGGCCGGGCTCACGCCGCGACTGCACGCCAACCAGCTGGGCCACGGCCCCGGCGTGCGGCTGGCGGTGGAGCTGGGCGCCGCTGCGGCCGATCACTGCACGTTCCTCAGCGACGACGACGTGGCCGCCCTCGCGGACTCGGAGACGGTGGCGACGTTGCTGCCGGGCGTGGAGTTCTCGACGAGGCAGCCCTACCCCGACGCGCGGAGGCTCATCGACGCCGGGGCCACGGTCGCCTTGGCGACGGACTGCAACCCCGGCTCCTGCTACAGCTCCAGCATGGCGTTCTGTATCGCGGTCGGCGTGCGGGACATGAAGCTGACCCCGGCCGAGGCCGTGTGGAGCGCGACGGCCGGAGGCGCGAAAGCCTTGCGGCGGACCGACGTGGGTCACCTGGCCGTAGGAGCGCGCGGGGACGTGCTGGTGCTCGATGCCCCCTCGTACATCCACCTGGCCTACCGTCCCGGCGTCCCGCAGGTGGCAGCGGTCTTCAAAGCAGGACACCGAGTCTGACCCGTGGCCATCGGCTCAGATCGGCAGACCGATATCCAGCTCCGGCCAGCCGACCTGAATGTCGAAGGGCACGGTCACGTTCAGTGCCCAAATATCACGGTCCCGATGGGTGATGCCGATTTTGGAGTAGCCCGGCTGGGCGCCCAGGAGACCGTAATGCTCGACGATCGTCGCACCCGCCTCATCGAATTGGACGATCAGGTAGTGCGGAATGCCTGCCTTGGCATATTCGCCCATTTTATGAATGCGGTCGCGTGACTCCGACCAGCGCGAGATCACCTCGGCCACGACAAGGGCGTCGGCCGCTTCGAGCGTCTCGAATTGGTTTCGGCAGCGGTGCACGATGACGTCCGGTTTGCGCGTCGCGGGTGGGACGTTCCAGAGGACGACGTTCACCTCGGTGTTGACCTCGTAGCAGGGCGGATTGCCGGTGGAGTACGACTGGCGGTGCTTGCGGACGGCCGCCTCCAGGGCGTTCGCCAGACGGAACGCCGTCTTCTGGTGCGCTCTTCCGCGCTGCTCTCGCTGGACGCGGATGCCGTCGACCAGCTCGGTCTCGCGCTGGATCTCTTCGTCGAGAGCCAGATATTCGTCGAGGGTCAGCGGATCTGGGTGTTCCGGCCAGTTCATTGTCATTGGCCTATCGTGTCGGCTGGATCGTTTAGGGGCCGAGGTAACGGCGGTTTACGCGGATTAGGGGTTTTTCGCGGCGGGCTATGTAGTCGGCGGAGAGGACCTCGGCGACGAAGAGGTGGTGGTCGCCCGCCTCGATGCGCTGGCGGGTCTCGCATTCGAGGGCGGCCAGCCCGTTGTCGAGGATCAGTGCCTCGGACAGCGGGCCGCGGTGGTGGGGCTCGCTGGCGAGCAGAAGGCGGGCGCTCGGGCGGCCCTCGGCGGCGAAGCGGCCTGCCAGGGCGCGCTGGCCGGTGCTGAGGACGGTCGCGGCCCAGCGGTCCTGGCGGCTCAGCACCTCGCTGAGGTAGGAGGTGGACGAGACGCCCGCCAGGACCATCGGCGGCTCCATCGACACCGACATGAACGAGGTGACGGTGGTGCCGAGGTCGTCGCGGCCGTCGCGTATGGTCAGCACGACCACGCCCGTCGCGAATCCGGCGACGGCCTCGGTGTAGTCCGTGGCGTTCAGCTCCACCGTCAGCGGATCTCCCAGCTGCCGGGCAGGGTGAGCGGGCCGGCGGCGGGCAGGCCGAGACGGGCGGCCATGCCGCCGAGCGAGCCCCAGCCGTCGAAGCGGGCGGTCGCCGCGGTGCGGTCCTCGCTGGACTCCGGCGGGCGCAGCCGTTCGAGCGGCGAGGTGTGCGGGTACGGGCGGACCGGCGCGTCGGCGGCCAGCCCGCCCTTCTTGCGGGCCAGGTCGAGCGCCAGGTCGAGGCCGCCCAGCTCGTCCACCAGGCCGTGCTCCTTGGCGTCGGCGCCGGTCCAGACACGGCCGCGCGCCAGCTCGTGCACGCGTTCCTGGGACAGGCCGCGGCCCTCGGCCACCTTGCCGGTGAAGTCGGCGTAGATCTGGTCGAGCGAGGCGTTGACGCGTTCCCACTCCGAGTCGCTGAAGTCCTTGGTCGAGCTGAACATGCGGGCGTGCTCGCCCTCGGCGACGGTGCCGAGCCCCACCCCGACCCGGTCGAGCAGGCCGTTGACGACGGCCTTGCCGACGACCACGCCGATCGAGCCGGTGATGGTGCCGGGCTGCGCGACGATCGTGTCGGCGGCCATCGCCACGTAGTAGCCGCCCGAGGCCGCCACGTTGCCCATCGAGACGATGACCGGCTTGCCCGCCTTGCGGGCCAGGACGACCTCGCGCCAGATCGCGTCGGAGGCCACCGCCGAACCGCCGGGGCTGTTGACGCGGAACACGATCGCCTTGACCCGGTCGTCCTTCACTGCGGCGCGCAGCGCGGCGCCGATGGTGTCAGAGCCCATCGCCACGCCCTGCGTAGGAAGCGGCCCGCCTCGGCCGCTGCGCCCGAGCCTGATCGGGCCGTGCCCGTTGATCAGCGCGACGACGTCCTGCCGTCCGGGCTGGGGCAGCCGCCGGGAGAGCCCGTGCGTGCGGTTGTAGCGCGCCACGTACCGCAGCAGCGCCTGGTCGCCGACCTCCTCGCGCAGGTCGGCGTAGACCTCGTCGCGGTAGCCGAGCCGGTCGACCAGCCCCGCCTCCAGGGCCTCGGCGGCCAGCAGCGGACCCCGGTCGGTCAGCTCGCGGACCCGGTCGGCCGGCAGTCCGCGGGCCGCCGCGATGCCCTCGGTGATCTGCTCGCCGAGCGAGGTGACCAGACGCCGGGACGACTCTTCGTGCTCGGGGGTGTAGGCCTTCTCCATGAAGGTGTTGGCCATCGTCTTGTATTCGTGGCGCTTGGCGAACCGTGGCTGGACGCCGAGCTTCTCCAGAGCGCCCGCGAAGAACGGCTCCTCCAGCGCGATGCCGGTCATGCCCAGCTCGCCGGTCGGCTGCAGGTAGACCCGGTCGAACGCGCTGGCCAGGTAGTAGGGGACGGTGCCCCGGCCGCCCTCGCCGAACGTCTCGGCCCACGCGACGGTGTGCTTGCCCGCCTCGCGCACGGCCGTCACGGCCTCGCGCAGCTCCTGCACCATGGCCAGCCCGAGACCGCCGGTGATCTTGACGACGAGCGCCCGCACCCGGGTGTCGGAGCGGGCACGGCGCAGGCCTTCGAGCACGTCCCGCAGATGCGTGCGCCGCATGGACAGGAGCGCTGCCAGCGGGTCGGCCGGCGGCGTCTCCACGATGCCGTCGGTGAGGTCGAGCTCCAGGACCAGCGGTGCCGTCCGCCGGTCCCGGGCCTGCTTGATCGCGCTGACGACTGAACCCGGATCCACCATGGACCCACCTTATGCGCTCAGCGCGCGAAGGCCTGGTTGGGCACGGTGCTGCCGCTCGCCTGAGCCACCGGACGGCCCTGGACGTCGGTGATGAGGGCGGTGGAGACCAGGCGGGTGCGGCCCGGCTTCACGCAGGTGCCGACGACCGTGTACGTCTCGCCCGCCTGGACGCCGCGCAGGTAGTCGATGGTGAGGTTGAGCGTGAGCTGCGGGACGAAGTGCGCGCCGGTGCTCGCGCCCGCGAAGCAGACCGTGTTGTCGAGGATCATCGCGATGTAGCCGCCGTGCACGCCGCCCGCCGGGTTGCACAGGTGCTCGCCGGGCGTCCAGGCGAGCTCGACGCGGCCGGGCTCGGCGGCCACGATCCGCTGGCCGAGGTGCTCGTCGACGTTGCTCAGCTCCGGGAACCGGCCGTCCCCCATGGCCTGGATGAGCTCCGCCCCGCTCAGGGAATTCCACAGGTCGGCGCTCGCCTGGTCGATGCTCAACGGGTCAACTCCAAATGATCAGTTACCTCTCGTTCGCAAGGGTAACGGTCACCCGGATCTGCTCAGCGTCCCGGTGCTCGTGCCCGTCGCGCCGCCCCCGGCGGTGTACTTGAGCGAGCCCGACTGGAGCGTCAGCGTCAACGCGCCGCCGAAGCAGAAGCCCGTCGTGCCCTGGCTGTCCTTGGGCGTCTCCTGGAACTCCAGCCTGCTCCCGGACGCCTTCATGACCTTCAGGGTGAAATGGCAACCCCAGGTCTCGTAGTCAGCGGTGCCGTCGCTCTTGCCCGCCGCCAGCCGCACCGTGACGCCCGTGGAGGAGCTCCCTTCGACGGTGATCCCGCCGGTCTGGGTGATCGTGCCCTTCCACGTTCCCGCGAACTCCGCCGGAACGGTGTCACCGCCCGTCTGCGCGGGACTCCCGGACGTCGACGGTGGCGGGGACTCGTTCTTGGGCGTCCCGCTCGTGGACGTCGTGCCTCCGGCGCCGGGACGGCCGCCCTTGCCGTCGTCGTCGCCGACCCCGAGGAGATACGCGATGACGCCGACGAGCACGACGATGACCGTTCCGGCGCCCGCGATCGCGAGTGCGGCCCGGCGCGAGCGGCGCGGGGGCTGGTCGACGGGTGACGTCGGCATGGCGGGCGAGTAGACGCCCGGCGCGGGCTGCGGCGAAGGGGCCTGCGGCGGCGCGGCCTGCGGTTGAACGGCCTGCGGCGGAACGCTGTGGCCCGCCGGATCCACCAAGCGGACCATCAGATCGCGTGCCGACGGGCGAGCGGCCGGATCTTTACGGAAGCACTCCGCCAGCAGGCCGGACAGGGACGGCGGGACTCCGGTCAGATCCGGCTCGCCGTTGGCGATCCGGTGCATCACCGCCGGGATGCTGGCGGCCTTGCCGAACGGCGGGCGCCCCGTCGCCGCGAAGACCATCGTCCCCGCCCAGGCGAAGACGTCGGAGGCGGGCGTCGGCGCGTGCCCGGCCAGCCATTCGGGCGCGAAGTACGCGGGCGTGCCGACGAGCTGTGTGTGCGTCTCGGCGTCGATGGCACGGGCGATGCCGAAGTCCACGACGCGCGGCCCGTCCGGCCCCAGCAGCACGTTCGCGGGCTTCAGGTCGCGGTGCACGATCCCCGCGCCGTGGATGGCCGCGAGCGCGCTGGCGGTGTTGACCGCGAGCCGCTGGAGGTCGCCGTGGAGCAACGGGCCCCGCTCGTCGACCCGTTGCTGGAGCGACGGCCCGTCCACGTACTCGCTCACCACGTACGGATGCGCCCCGTCGGCGGCGGAGCCCAGGACCGCGGCCGTGCAGAACGGCGCGACGCGCCGGGCCGCCTCCATCTCCCGCGCGAAGCGCGCCCGCGCCGCCGCGTCGGTGGTCTTGAGCATCTTGACGGCGACGCGTTCCCCGGACGGCCCTTCGCCGAGGTAGACCACGCCCTGGCCGCCCTCGCCGAGCCGTCCCGTCAGGCGGTAGCGGCCCGTCTCACGCGGGTCGTCGGGTTCGAGGGGCAGGACCGCCATCGGGATTCCTCCAGGGCATGCCTAACTGGCCACCCCCCGAGTGACGACACCACCGTACTTTGATCGGTCAGCGGATATCGTCCCCATATGGGAGACGGCGATGGCTGGGGCCGCTGCGAACTGGGGCACACGCACTGGGGGCGGTTCGGGGCGGCGGGGCTGCTGCCGTTCCACCGCGGCACCGACGGCGTGGTCCGGGTGCTGCTCCAGCAGCGTGCGTGGTGGGGCCTCGGCGGCGGTACGTGGGGCATGTTCGGCGGCGCCCGGCACAGCCACGAGGACCCGGTGGCGGCCGCGCTGCGTGAGACGTCCGAGGAGTGCACGCTGGACACCCGGGTAGTACGGGTACATGGCGTCAGCACCGAGGACCACGGCGGCTGGGACTTCGTGTCCGTGGTCGGCTCCGTTCCCCGCATGGTCGCCGTCCGGCCCGCCTCGATGGAGACCCGCAGGGCCGCCTGGGTGCCCGTCGACGAGGTCACCGGCAAGCGCCTCTTCGAGCCGTTCGCCCGCTCCTGGCCCCGGCTGCGGTACGCCATGAGCCGGCTCGTGCTGGTCGTGGACGGCGCCAACGTCGTGGGCTCGCGGCCCGACGGATGGTGGAAGGACCGGGCCGGCGCCAACAGCCGGCTCCGCGACGAGCTGGTGGCGCTGAACGAGGGCGTCTCGGGCCTGCCGGAGAGCCTGGCCGATCTCCTGCCGTTCGACCGGGTCTTCCCCGACGTCGTCCTGGTGGTCGAGGGTGCCGCCAGCGGTGTCGAGAGCGTCGAGGGCGTCGAGGTCGTGGCCGCCCCGCGCAGCGGCGATGACCAGATCGTCGAGCTCGTGCGCGATCCCGAGCCGGACACCAGCTATCTGGTGGTGACCGCCGACCGGGAGTTGCGCAGCCGCGTCGCCGAGCAGGGCGCGGCCGTCACCGGCCCCGGCTGGCTGCTCGACCGGATCAGGCCGTCGCGGAACTGACCTCGTGGCCGGCCTCTTTCAGGACGGCCGTCGCCTCCGCGAGCCGGCGCTCGGGCACCAGCACCAGGTCGGCGTGGTACGTCGAGGCCACGAAGACCGAGATCCCGGCGTCGCCCAGCGGTCCCACGATCGCCGCCAGCATCCCCGGCACGTCCAGCCCGTGCGCGCTCGCGCCGCCGTAGAAGCCGACCCAGCGTGCGGCGTCCGAGTACGGCGCCGCCTCACGGATCACGGTCAGCCCCTCCGGCGCCCGCACCAAGGCGATCCACTCGTCGTCCTCGGGAAACGTCGCGTTCGGCACGTGCTCCACCATGAACTGTGAGGGCACGACTTGGAGCTTCTGCGCGGCAGGAGAGGTCACTCGGGCAGTCTAGGCGGCTCCTTCGGCTCGGCCAGGCCCCCGGCGAGTGAGCCGGACGAGCTGCCGGGCGGCATGTCGATCGGTCCGCCCGCCGTTCCACCCGCCGGGACTCCGGCGGGTGGGCTGTCGGGGGCCTCGGCCGGGGCGTTGGCATGGACGCCGGAGGGGGCGGCGGGAAGGTCGTTCTCGACGGTCGCGGTGACGGCCTCGGGGAGGTCGTCCACGATGCCCTCCGCGGGGTCGTCCGGGACGAGCCAGACGGCGCCCATCGGGGGAACGCGGAGCAGGGCCGACGCAGGCTGGGCGTGCCAAGGTTCGTCGGTGGCCTCGACCAGGCCCATGTTGCCGACGCCGCTGCCGCCGTACTCGAAGGCGTCGGTGTTGAGCACCTCGCGCCACGGGCCCGCGTGCGGCAGGCCGAGCCGGTAGTCCTCGTGCGGGTTGCCGGAGAAGTTGATCACGCAGGCCACGACCGGTGCGCGTTCACCCCCGGCGTCCGTCCCGCGGCGCAGGAACGACAGCACGTTGCCCGCCGCGTCGTTGGCGTCGATCCACTCGAAGCCCTCGGGCTCGTTGTCCCTGGTCCACAGCGCGGGATGGGTCCGGTAGTCGCGGTTGAGGTCGCGGACGAGCCGCCGCACGCCGATGTGGGCGGCGCCGTCGGCGGCGTCGTCCAGCAGCCACCAGTCGAGCGGGCGCTCCTCGGCCCATTCGGCGCCCTGGCCGAACTCGCCGCCCATGAAGACCAGCTGCTTGCCGGGGTGCGACCACTGGTAGGCCAGCAGCACCCGCAGCCCGGCGAACTTCTGCCAGCTGTCCCCGGGCATCTTGCCGAGCAGCGACCCCTTCAGGTGCACGACCTCGTCATGGGAGAGCGGGAGCACGTAGTTCTCGGAGAACGCGTACACCATCGAGAACGTGATCTCGCCGTGGTGGTAGTGCCGGAAGACCGGCTCGTGCCGCAGGTACTCCAGCGTGTCGTGCATCCAGCCCATGTTCCACTTGAAGCCGAAGCCGAGCCCGCCGAGGTGGGTGGGCCGGGTGACGCCGGGCCAGGCGGTCGACTCCTCGGCGATCGTCATGATCCCCGGATTGCGCTTGTAGGCCGTCGCGTTCATCTCCTGGAGGAACGAGATGGCCTCCAGGTTCTCCCGGCCGCCGTAGACGTTGGGCGTCCACTGGCCCTCCTCGCGCGAGTAGTCGAGGTAGAGCATCGAGGCCACGGCGTCGACCCGCAGCCCGTCGATGTGGAACTCCTCCAGCCAGTAGCACGCGTTGGCCACCAGGAAGTTGCGCACCTCGGCTCGCCCGAAGTTGAAGACCAGCGTCCCCCAGTCGGGGTGCTCGCCGCGCGCCGGGTCCTCGTGCTCGTAGAGCGCCGTACCGTCGAAACGGGCCAGCGCCCACTCGTCCTTGGGGAAGTGCGCGGGCACCCAGTCGACGATGACGCCGATGCCCGCCTGGTGCAGCCGGTCGACCAGGTGCCGGAAGTCGTCCGGGTCTCCGAACCGCGAGGTGGGGGCGTAGTACGACGTCACCTGGTAACCCCAGGACGGGCCGTACGGATGTTCGGCGACCGGCAGCAACTCCACGTGCGTGAAGTTCATGTCGTGGACGTACTCGGTGAGCTCGTCGGCCAGTTCGCGGTAGCCGAGGCCGGGACGCCACGAGCCTAGGTGCACCTCGTACACGCTCATCGGCTCGGAGACCCACGACCGCTCCTTGCGCCGGTCCATCCAGTCGCCGTCGCCCCACTCGTACCGTGAGGTGAAGACGCGGGAGCCGGTCTTGGGCGGAGTCTCGGTCGCCTGCGCCATGGGGTCGGCCTTGGCCCGCCAGACCCCGTCCGCGCCGAAGACCTCGAACTTGTAGACGGCGCCGTCGGTGACCTCGGGGACGAAGACCTCCCACACTCCGGTCGAGCCCAGCGACCGCATCGGATGGGTGCGCCCGTCCCAGTGGTTGAAGTCGCCCAGCACCCGGACGCCCCGCGCGGTGGGCGCCCAGACCGAGAAGCCGGTGCCCGTCACGGGTCCGAACGCGGAGGCGTACGTACGGACCCGCGCGCCCAGCGCCCGCCACAGCTCCTCGTGCCGTCCCTCGCTGATCAGGTGCAGGTCCAGCTCGCCGAGGGTGGGCACGTGGCGGTACGGATCGTCCTGGACGACCTCGTGCCCGCCCGCGTACCGGACGGCGAGCCGGTAGTCGGGGACGGCGAGCGGCGGCTCCTTCTGCCCGGATCCGGACAGCGACGCCTCCGGGGGGAGGGTGACGGTGAACACACCCTCGTGGAAATGGCGCATCCGGTGCCGGTCGCCGTTGGGCAGGACCACCTCGACGTTCTCCGCCATCGGGCGCAACGCCCGCACCGTGACGCCGTCCCGACCGGGATGGGCACCCAGGATGCCGTGGGGGTCGTGGTGGTCTCCGCCGACGAGCCGGTCGATCTCAGCGCGCGTCACCCGTGCCATGGATTCATGGCCTCCTCACCGCAGGGGGTCGGACTTCAAGGTAGGACTGCCCGTAGATCGGCATATCTCACTTCTCCGGACCGGTCAGGTTTCGGGGCAACCCGTATGTGCTCTCATGTGTCCTTGAGTGGGTGAGGCCGCCGACGGCCTCGTTGGGAGCTGACGGTTGGACGCGGATTTCCGGGACTGGGCGGCGGCGCGCGTGCCCGCCCTGCTGCGCTACGCGCACCTGCTCACCGGGGACGCCCACCGGGCCGAGGACATCGTGCAGACGGCCCTCACCAGGACGTTGCTGGCGTGGCCGCGGGTCCAGCGCAAGGACGACCCCGAGGGCTACGTGCGGCGGACGATCGCGCGGCTGGTGATCAACGACAGGCGGCGGGCCTGGCGCGAGCTGCTCACCGCCGCTCCGCCCGAGCCGCCGCCGCACCGCGCCGAACCGGAGGAGGGCTGGGCCATGCGAGACGCGCTGGCGGCGCTGCCTCCCCGGCAGCGTGCCGTGATGGTGCTGCGCTACTACGAGGACATGACGGAGGCCCAGATCGCCGACACGCTCGGGTGCTCCCAGGGAACGGTCAAGAGCCAGGCCAGCAAGGCGCTCGCCAAGCTGCGGGCCCGGCTGGCGGCCGCCGAGGCCGCCGAGGCCGCGGAGGTGACACAGTGACCGGTGACCGGACGACCGATCTTGACGGGCGGCTCCGCGCGGCCCTGCGCGACGAACGCTGGGCGTTGCCCGCCCCACCGGACGTGCTCGACGAGATCGAGACGGGCGCCCGGCGCCTGCGCCGCCGCCGGACCTCGCGCACCGCGGCGGGGGCGGTCGCGGTGGCCGCCGCGATCATCGTGGCCGTCGCGCTGACCGGGATGCCCGGCGGCGGGGACGGCGCCCGGCCGCCCCGCCCGATGACCTCGGTCACGCTGCCGCTGCCGGTTCCCGGCGGCCACGCCGACCAGCTGATCGCCACGTCCGACTCGCTCTACGTGCGGGGCGGCGGACGCGTGTACCGCCTCGACCGGGCCGCCGGCCGGTTCGTGGCGGTGTCACCGCCGTCGACCGCGTCGCCGAAGGATCAGCTGCTGGTGGCGGACGGGCGCCTGTGGGTCGCCCCGCGCATCACGACCCCCGGCCGACCCCACAACCTCGATCGGCTCGACCCGTACAGCCTCAAGCGCGGCAACCGGACCCGGCTCGACGCCGGCGACCGGACGACCGGCACGACAGAGGCGACCGGGCCGACCTGGACGACCGGTACGACCGGTACGACCGGGACGGCCGATGGCAGCCTGTGGACGGCCGGGTCGGCGAGCGCGGCGTCGGCCCCGCGACGCCGGGTCTTCACCCTGCGTGATCCCGCCAGCGGACTTCCCCGCCGCGTCGTCCACACTCCCTGGGGGTGCTTGGGGATCGGTGGCGTCGTCGACGTCGACGCGGAGGCCGACAGGGCCGTGGTGTGGTGTGTCATACGGCCCAGCGAGAGCCGCATGGCACTGCTCAGCATGACGGCCGACAGCGCCATCCAGCAGCTGCCGTGGCCGGCGACCCTTGACGTCGTCCCCGCCTGGAACCGCCATCTGTGGCGCGTCGAGCACGCGGGCTGGGGGCTGCGCTTCGTGCATCTCGTCGTCGGCGACAAGGTGGCGGAGGCTCCGGGCGGGGATCTCGGCGCCCTGCCCGCGCCGCCGGACGTCCAGGCCCATGGGCTGGGCTCCAGGCTCTGGATCTACTCGCCGGAGCAGCACCGGCTGAGCTGCTTCGACCGGCGGACCGGCGCGAGGCTGGCGACCTATCCCGCGCCGTACGGCAGCGGGAAGCTCGCGCTCGCGGGCGATGAGAAGGGGGTGTACTTCGCGCACGACGGCAAGCTCACGATGTTGGACGGACCGGACGCCTGTCTCTCCTGAGCGGCCCGTGTGTCAGTTCTGCTCACCCGACCGTGCCCGCCACCGGCCGTAGCGGCGCATGGTGCGGTCGGCCAGGCCGTAGAGGGTCTTGTTGTTGAGGATCAGGTCGCGGGTGCGGGCGACGGGCTCGCGGCGGAGCCAGTGCGCCGCGCCCGCGGCCGTCGGGCGCCGGACGACGCCTTCGGCGACCTCGTGGGAACGGGTCTGGAGCTCCTGCTTGTAGCGCCAGCCGACGGACGGGCCCATGTCGATGTCCTGGACGCCGAGCGCGGCGGCCTGCTCGGCCATGTGCAGGTGCAGCGCGAGCCCGGGGGAGTACTTGGCGAACTGCGGGTCGTACACCGGGAACCACGTGACGAGCGTGCGGTCGCTGCGCAGCCCGAAGTGCCCCGCGACGGGACGTCCGTCGGCGTACAGCATGGACAACGATCCGGCGAAGTGCTCGCCGTGGGTGTGGTGCAGGCGTTCGACGAGTTCGGCCACCCACGGTTTGGCGAAGCGGTCGGCGCGGCCCATCGCGCGGTACTGGTCGGACTTCCACGCGCGGACGAGCGCCAGGGACGTGTCGTCGCGCACGTCGAAGGCGAACGTGACCTCGCCGACGTCACGGCCGAGCTTGCGCTCCTTGTACCGCGTCTGCTTGACGACCTTGGAGCCCTTCGCCTTGAGCCGGCCTGTGAAGCCCTCGAAGCCGCCGCGCAGGTCCATCACGGCCGAGTCGAGCCGTTTGGTGGCGTACGGAGCGAACCACGGCTGGTCGCCGACGAGCGTGCCGAACTCCCAGGCGGCGAGGCCGCAGCTGCGCAGCAGCCACCGGGCGTCCAGCTCCAGCCCGGAGGCGTGCACGAGGCCCTGGCCGAGCGACAGCCACCCGCCGATCGCGCCCGCGGTGGCGCGGCCGTGCTTCTCGAACGGGAAGAAGCCCACGATGTCGGCGCCCTCGGTGAGCACGGCGACGCGGGCGCCGTCGATGACGTGGTCGACCGCGATCGAGTAGCCGGCCGACAGGAACGGGTTGGCCAGGTGGGGCTGATCGGCTTGCATCTTGCGCCAGGCGGTCAGCTCGGTGTCACCGAGTTCGCGCGGACGGACGACGGACACGTGCATTGGGCGTCTCCTGTTGGCGGCGCGGGGAGGGCCGTTCGGGAAGGGACGGGCTAGCGGGAGTAGGTGAAGGGCAGGCGCGTTATGCCGTTGTCGAAGTTCGAGAGCAGGTAGGCGGGCTCTCCGCTCGCGCGCAGGCCGGGCAGCCGCGTGAACAGCTCCCGGAACATGATCTTCAGCTCCATGCGGGCGAGGTTGGCGCCCAGGCACAGGTGCGGTCCCGGTCCGCCGAACGCCACGTGCCTGCCCGGCTCGCGGGTGATGTCGAAGCTGTCGGGGTCCTTGAACGCCTCCGGGTCGCGGTTGGCGGCCGGGTAGAACAGCACGACCTTGTCACCGGGCCGGAACGTGTGCCCGCCGAGCTCGTACTCCGTGGTCACCGTCCGCCGGAACTGGATGATCGGCGACACGTACCGCACCAGCTCCTCGATCGCGCCGCCGATGTGCGCGTCGTAGTCCGACAGCAGGAGGTCACGCTGGTCCGGATGGTCGGTGAACAGCTTCAGCCCGTGCGTGAGCGTGTTGCGGGTCGTCTCGTTGCCCGCGACCAGCAGCAGGTCGAAGAACGAGCCGAGCTCGCGGATCGACAGCCGTTCGCCGTCGGGGTTGGCGTTGACCAGCGCCGACACCAGGTCGTCCGCGGGCCGCTCGCGCCGGACGCGGCCGAGCCTGGCCACCAGCCGGTGCAGGTCGACGATGGCTCTGAGATTGCCGTAGAGCAACCGCAGCGTGCGGGGGCTGGCCAGCGAGCCGCGGACGCCCGAGTACTCGGTCATGGCGTCCACCCGCGACAGGACGTAGGGCCTGGCCTTCTCGGGGATGCCCATCATCGCGCAGATGACGGCGAGCTGGAACGGCGCGGCGACCTGCGCGACGAAGTCACGCGGACCCTCCTCGACCACCGTGTCGACGACGCGGCTCGCGATCGCCTGGACCTCGTCCTCGATCCTGGCCAGCATCTTGGGGGTGAACGCGCGGAACACGATGCGCCGCAGCCGGGCGTGCGCCGGGTCGTCCATGTTGACCATCGGCGTGCCGAACAGCTTGGCCAGCCACGGCGGCGGCTCGGGCGACGTGGCCGCCGGCTCGCTGGAGAAGACCTTGGCGTTGCGGCTGGCCTCGACGACGTCGGCGTGCCTGACCAGCGCGTGGAAGCCCTTGCCCGCCCGGACGAGCGGCACGCGCGGCTCGGCGAAGTAGACCGGTGCGCCGAGCGCCCGGAGCCGGGCGAAGTCGGCGAGCCGGGCCTCGTGCGGACGGTCCCAGAACGCGATGTCGACCAGGTCGATGCCGAGCTCGCGCGCCCGGGCGGCGGAGTAGGGGGCGACGGTCATCTGCTGATCCACTTCACCTCGTACGGGCCGAGGGTGAGCGGGGCTCCCTCAAGCTCGGTCTGCGCGGGCCGGTCGGCAGTGTTGACCACGACGAGCTGCCGCCGCTGCGCCAGGACCCGTACCGCCGGGTTGGACGACCGGACATCGGCGAGCGGGGTGCCGGGCGGGAACCAGCGGGCGAAGTTCTGCAGCATCCCGAGGGTCGGGGTCGCGCCGCCGCCCGCGCTGCCCGACCACAGGCAGCCCGCGCAGCCGGCGGTGGCCGCGGTCTGCGCGTTCCAGGGCGTCTGCGGGCTCCAGTAGTAGGCGCCGGCCGCGCCGCCGCGGACGAACTCCATCATCGCGGCGGTGTGCACGGCCCCCCGGCGCTCGTCGGTCCAGTCCGACGGCACCGGCTCGACGTACCACTCGGCCCACCACACGGGCAGGCCGCCGCCGAGGGCGCGCAGCCACCGGGTCAGGTCGGAGAACTTCGACAGCACCTGGAACTCGTTGAGCCGGACCTCCTTCTGGACGGGCATGCTGTGCCCGTCGACCACGAGGAAGTCGGCGCCCTTCTTGTGCTTCATCCAGTATTTGATCGCGTCGAGATCACGTTGGTCCATCCGTCCCCAGGGGCCGGTCAGCTCGGAGGGACGGTTCTGGCGGCCGGGGGCGTCGCTGTTCAGGACCATGTACGGACCGCCCACCTTGATATCCTTGTTGACCTTTTTAAGGGTGGTATAGACCTTGTTGTAGAGCTTGGTGTAACCCGCGTAGTCCCAGCGATTGCGGGGCGGATACCAGAATCCCTTGAACTCGTTCCACACCGTGTAGTAGCGCACATCCGGATAACGCTTCGCGACCGCCCCGGCGAGTGCGGCGAAGTCGTCGAAATGATCGGGTTCCACCGCCAGTTCGAGCCGGCTCCAGTCGGTGTCGCCCGCCGGACCGCCCTTCATCCAGTCGGGGGCGCAGCACAGCGTGATGACGGGGGCGCCCTTCGTCTGCCGGATGGTCGCCATCCGCCGGTCGAGCGAGCTCCAGTTGAACTCGCCCGGCCGTGGTTGCGGGTTGTCGACGCCCCAGCCCATGATCGGCGTGACCTGCGGCATCGGCTGCGCGGACAGGTCGGTGAGCGCCTGCTGCGGCCCCTGCTGGAGATCCACGGAGTTCTGCGTGTGGGTGAAGCCCCAGGCAGGCCACCCGCCCGGCACCCCGGCGCCCACCCTGGTCGCGGGCGCGGCCGGCGCGGTCACCCCGGGCTCGCCTCCGCCCGGTCGCCGGCCGGTCACCGCGAGCACGATCGCCCCGATCAGCAGCCCGGCCAGCGCGGCGCCGAGCGCGATGAGGATCAGGCGCCGCCGGGGACGGCCGTGGCGTCCGTGGCGATTGCGGAACAACGCCGGACGATCTGGGGCACGGCTTGTTTCCGTGCGGGGGTGGACGTCCAAAGGGGCCCTCCTGGAAAGGGGTGGCCGGGTGTGCCGGTAAGTGAATCTGGCACAACTGTTAGAACGCCAGGAAGAGGTTGGGAGTTCAGCCTCCCGTTCACTTTTCTGTGCCCGCGGGAAGCGAATCCGAGATCAGCGACCGCACGGGCGGCACGACACTGCGTCGGGGGGTCGCGCCATTTGCCGTCCGTGCGGTCACGTCCTCCTCGCCCGGTGGGTGATATCCACCCCACCGACCGGGTCTCTACTCCTGTGTCACCTCAGCGACAGAGGTCCCTTCCGTACCGGAAATGACCCCGGCCCGGTCCGCCCCCGTCAGCGGATCGGGCCGCCGGGCCTCCCCTCCCCGCATCAGTCCCCTTCCGTGTCCTTGCGCGCTTGCTCGACGAGGAGCTCGCGCAGCTCGCCGGAGTCGTCGGCGGCGACGGTCATCGCATATCCCGCCTGGAGTTGGGCGTCGGTGAGGTCTCCGCTGCGGGTGGCGTACCAGCGACCGGCGTCGCTGCGCCAGACCAGCCACCCGGGGAACTCCGACTCGATGGCCGCCTTCAACTCGTCGAAGTCGCCCATCAAGGTCGTCCTTTCCCCGAGGCGGATGTTTCGTATACACAAGTCTTACTCGGTTATAAGTGGTGTCAAGCTGTCCGTAAGCGGACCGTCCCCCTGCGGATAGCGGGGAAGTTGGTCCCGGGGGCGCGACGAGGGGAGGTGGCGCCTATGCCGGACCGTCCGGCGTACCTCCGGATCGCCGACACGCTGCGCGACCAGATCCGGGCCGGTACCTACCCGCCGGGCTCACGGCTGCCGACCATGATCGACCTGTGCGCGAGCCACGGCGTCTCGGAGATCGTGGTCAGGCAGGCCATCGCGCTGCTGCGCGGGGAAGGGCTCATCGAGACCCGCCGCGGCGGCGGCACCATCGTCAAGATCTCGCCGCCCGCGCGCCGGGTGGCGATGGACCGGTACCGCGCGGTCTCCCGGCCGCTCGCGGTGCCCGCGACCACGTTCACCCACGACCAGAGGATCGGCTGGAGCGAGTACCGGCTCGACCGCCACTTCACCCGGACGAACGCCGACGCCGAGCTGGCGTCCCTCTTCGAGCTGCCCACCGGCGTCGAGCTCCTCCGCCGCCACTTCGTCTTCTTCGCACGCGGCGAGCCGCAGCAGATCTCGGTCAACTACCTGCCGTGGGACGTCGTCGGCGACAGCCCGGTCTCCGATCCCGCACGCGAACCCTGGCCCGGCGGCACCGTCGCCCAGCTCGAATACCTGGGGCATCCGCCGACCCGTGTCGAGGAGGCCGTGCGGGCCCGCATGCCCACCCCGGAGGAGGCCGAGACCCTGCACATCTCGTCCGGCGTTCCCGTGCTCGGCATCACCCGCCGCATGATCTCCCGCGCCCGGGTCATGGAGGTGTGCCGGGAGATCGTCATCCCCGCCGACCGTGTCGTCCTCGACTACTCGATCGATCTGTGAGCCGGATCGGGAAGCGGATCGGGGAGAGCCGGGATCAGTCCTGGTAGAGCCAGTCGTCGTCGTCCTCGTCCCGGCGGCGGACGGGCAGGTCGCGCCTGGTGACGTTCGCCGATGCCCGGGCCGGTGGGCGCGGGATGTGGAGCTGCCCGAGGCTTCGGGGGCGGTGCAGGCGGGCCAGACCGGCCACCAGGCCGCTCAGGAGCAGGACGGCGACCAGTCCCGAGCCGGGGGACCAGAAGCCCGCCATGAGCAGGATCTGGGCCGCGCCCGCGACCGTGACGATGCTCGCGGCGGTGGAGACGACGAGCCTGCCGACCGGGTCGAAGCCGCGCATCAGCGACCAGAACGCCGCGCCGGGAACGGCGAAGAGCAGCAGGGCCAGCACGATCGTCACGAGATGATCACGAACCTCTCGACGATGACCGCGACCACGCTGATCAGCAGGGGGATCGCGAGGACGGTGAGCGGGCGGAGGCGCCGCAGCTCGCCCGGCGGCAGCCGCAGCCGCCGCAGCTCGCGCGCCAGCAGCACGCCGAGCAGGACGGGCAGGTAGATGAGACCGGCCGGGGTCCAGGGCGAGTTGCGCATGCCGAGGCCCGCGGGCTCGGGCACCGTGGGCCGCGGTTCGGCGGGCGGGTTCTTGAGGCGGTAGACGGCGGCGTCCTTGTCGGCGAAGACCGTCGTGAGCTCGGGCGAGGCGGCCATCGCGCGCCGCATCCTAATCGCGTAGTCGGGGGCCAGACCCCCGGAGAGCACCTGGTAGTCCTCGTGGCTGCGGGTGGTGACGAAGAAGCCGCCAGGCCCCTGCTCCTTGAGGCGCTGGACGATCTGCGAGAGGTCGGCCGGGTCGGCGCGGTTGGCGACCACGGGCGTGCGGGTGAAGCGTTCCCAGCTCCGGTACGACCAGGGCATCACCGGTTCGCCGCCGACGAGCTCGGGGTTCTCGGCGCTCAGCCACACGACGCCCACCGCGCCGTCCGTCGAGCGCAGCATGACGTCGAACGCCTTCACGTCGCTCTTGCGCACCTGCTCGTACTTCTCGTTGCCGTAGCGGACCGACAGGAAACCGCCGGTGAGCAGCAGGGCGAAGACGGAGGCGGCCGCGACGGCGGGCCAGTGCCGGCGCGAGCCCGTGCGCAGGCGGCCCAGCCAGAGCCTGACCTTCGGGTCGCGCACGCGCGGGGCGTCGAACGGCGCCGGGAAGAACAGATAGGAGATCAGCAGGCAGGCGGCGGGCAGCATGAAGAAGTAGATGCGCAGCGCCAGCTCGCCGCCGTAGTTCTGCAGGCCGAACGAGGAGAACGGGACGAGCAGCAGCACGAGCGCCACGCGGTCGTCGATGCCGCGGGACCGCCGCCGCAGGAGGCCGGTCACGGCGAGGCCCACGACCACGACCGCGATCAGGATGCGCAGCATCTGGATGTCCTGGGTGGCGCCGGAGACGTTGCCGATCCGGCCGCCGGTGCTCTGCTGCACGTTGGTGAAGATCTTGCCCAGCCCGCCGAAGAGCTCGCCCTTGCGGCTGGACCAGTAGCCCACGGTCATGAAGCTGATCCACGCCGCGTACACCACTCCGGCGATGAACGGCAGGCCGCGCAGGTTGCAGCGGCGCACGAGCACCAGCCCCGCGCAGGACGCCGTCATCAGGAACGGGGTGAGCTGGTGCGCCGCGGTGCCCACCAGGATCAGGACGAACAGCAGGACCAGGAGGATCGACTGCTCCCGCACCCCCACCGGCTTGGCGGGCAGCTCGCCGGGGTCCTTGGCCCCGAACAGCCAGTTGTAGAGCCGCCAGAACCCACCCTTGCGTTCACGGGTGTCGCGAGTGCGGCGGCGTCCCGAACCGGTCGTCGTCTCGTCGTGGTGCCGGAACCAGTTGACCAGGATCGCCACGAAGAAGAGATAGAGCAGGTACGCGAACGCCTGGGGCGACAGGTAGTCCTGGCCGACCCAGTTCGCGGCGATGAACAACCACGCCGCGAACCACTTGGCCCGCCAGGTCGCCCTCAGCACCCGCAGGATCAGGATGTAGGGGACCAGGTAGAGCAGGTTGGTGACGGCGGGCGCCCAGCGCAGCAGCGGCTCGATGTCGTTCTGGCCGACCGCCTTCATGACGAACGCGATGAACGCGAAGAAGCCCGGAGTGGAGAAGCGGGCGTCCAGGTCCCAGCTGACCGTGTGGTTGCGCGTCACGTACTCGATGAAGCCCGCCGTCTGCCACGCGGTGGGGAACCGCGCGTTGGGCTCCAGCGCCAGCGTCACGCCGTGCAGCGCGAGGATCAGCAGCAGGATCTGTGCGGCCAGCAGCAGCCGGTAGGGCCGGCCCAGTGCCAGCGTCGCCATGAACGTGAGCACGAGCAGCGCCGCGCCGAGCAGGGTCGCGGCGGGCAGCACGCCGATGAGCCCGTAGCCGTCCATGGCTTCGAGGTCGACGCCGCGCAGCGGCGACCAGAAGAGCGCGAGGCCGAGCGTCAGCGTCGCGCACAGGGCGATCAGCACCGGCCGCGGCGTCCGTGGCGCCGGCGGCTGAACGGCCTGCTCGTCGCGGGGAACGTCCCCCTCGCTGGGCGAGGCCTGGCGAACCGTCACACGTGTTTCACCCCCCATGGCCGCTCCCCCCGTCCTCAAGAGATATCCCGCCCTCAGAGGCGGGGGAAGGCTTTGGCTTGGCCGCCCTCAGCAATCCGGGAAGGATCGCCGCCGCGACCACCACGTTCACCGCGACGATGATCAGGCCGATCGTGGCCAGGTGCTCGGAGTCGAAGAGCGCCAGGATGAGCGCCAGCACCCCCGCGAACCGGACGGCCTGCAGCAGCGCGATGAGGCGGGTGCGGTTCACCACGCGCAGCACGCCGATGTAGAGCTCGATGAGCGCCTTGGGCAGCACCGCGAGGGCCAGGATCTGCAGGAGCGGCGCGCCCTTCTCGCTGTAGTCGTGGCCGAAGAACTCCAGCGCGAACGGCGCCGCCACGATCACGACGACCACGACCGGCGTCATCAGCGTCAGCGTGCGGCGCAGGGCCGCCCGGGTCGACTCGGCGAGCCGCTCGCGCTCGAACGAGCCCTCGACCGTCAGCGACA
Organism: Actinomadura fulvescens; assembly: GCF_039533225.1. Taxonomy (NCBI): domain Bacteria; kingdom Bacillati; phylum Actinomycetota; class Actinomycetes; order Streptosporangiales; family Thermomonosporaceae; genus Actinomadura; species Actinomadura fulvescens. The sequence goes on from NZ_BAAATD010000001.1 coordinate 104,862, forward strand.
TCGACAGCGTGAGCGCCAGCAGGTCGAGCATCATGCCAAGAGCCCAGGCCATCTGGAAGTAGGCGTTGGCCGTCTCGCTGATGTGCGCGGCGACCACGACCGGGATGAGGCTGATCGAGGCGTACTGGAACGCGCCGCCCACGTACGCGCCGCCGACGTACCGGCCGATCTCGCCGTAGGTGGGACGCGGCCCGCGGCCGAAGTTCTCCCGGCTGTGCGCCGGGATCATGCGGCCGAAGATCAGGAAGCTGACCGGGACGATCGCGACCATCACCGGCACGAACCACGACAGCGTCACGCCGTCGTCGGGGAACGCCGCCGCGAGCGCCACCAGCATGACCAGCTTGGTCGCGCCGAAGACGGCGTTGACGACCGGCACCCAGCCGGCGTGCCGCAGCCCGGTGAACACGCCCTCCTGCTGGTTCCACAGGTTCCAGGCGACGGCCATCACGAGGAACCAGACGGCCGCCTTGCCCTCGTTCAGGTGCTGGAACGACGGCCCCCAGACCTCCAGCGTCGCGAGGAAGGCGAGCGCGAGCAGGGCCGCCGCCGCCGTCCCGGTGCCGTAGCAGACCAGGACCAGCGCCCTGGTGCCCCGCGCGGTCTGCGGGATGAACCGGATCAGCAGGAAGTTGAGCATGGTCACGCTGCCGACGAACATGATCGCCTGGATCACGGCCCAGTTGCGGCCGACGTCGTCGGGGGCGTAGAACTTGGCGCCCAGCGCCCAGTAGGCCAGCCCCAGCAGCCCGGTGAGGCCACCGTTGGCGACGAGCGCGTAGGCGTTGCGGAACAGCGGGTTGGACAGCTCTCGGCGCAGCCACCCCGGCTGCCCGGGGGGTTGCGGCGCGAGGACCCCGGGATCAGACACGGCGCGTCACCCGCCGCACCGCGTAGCGCGTCCGGCGGACGACGGCGAACCCGCGCGTGAGGGCACGATCCTTGAGATAGATCAGGGGGATGCCCCTTCCGTCCGCGACCCGTTCGAACGTGTCGAGCGAGGTGGACATGCGGACGGTCAGGCGGGGGATCGCCAGCGTGTCCGCACGGCCCTCCCGGCCGGCGCCGCCGAGCTTGTTCTCGACCGAACACGCGGCGTCATACCCGGCCGCCCGGACGGCACGCCGGACCCGCACGCTGGAGTAGCCGTACGGATAGGCCATCGTGATCACCGCGCGGCCGAGCCGGTCTTCGAGCAGGCCGCGGTTGCGGGTCAGCTCCGAGCGCAGGTCGGCGTCACCGAGCTGGTCGAGCTGCGGATGGCTGTGGCTGTGCCCGCCGATCTCGATGCCGTGCGCGGCGGCCTCGCGGACCTGCTCCCACGCCAGCATGCGGTCGAGCGGGCGCCCGGCCGCGTCGGCCCCGGCGTCGGCCAGCCAGCCGGTGGTGACGAAGACCGTGGCGGTGAAGCCGTGCGCGTCGAGGACGGGCAGCGCGTGCTCGTGGAAGTCGGCGTACCCGTCGTCGAACGTGATGGCCACCGGCTTGCCTGGCAGATCGCCCGCCGCGCCCGCCGTGCCCGCCGCGACGGCCGAGAACGGAACGGGCGTGAAGCCGCGATCCTTCAGCAGCGCCATCTGGTCGGCGAACGCACCGGGCCGCACCGCGAGCGCCGCCGTCGAGGGCGGAGGCCGCTCACAGACGGAGTGGTACATCAGCACCGGAACCCCGGTCATCAGACGACTCCTTCGCCGCCCGGCCGTCCACGGGTGGCCATCGCGCCCTGGTCGCGGCGGGCGCGGCGGGCCTGGCGGGCGCGGCGGCGTGCGGCGCCGAGCCCCACCCCGTAGCCCCACGCCGTCCAGGCGAGCCCGACCGTGATGGCGCCCGCGCGGCCGATCCCGGCCGGCTCGCCGCGGAAGGCGTCGCCGACGCCCTTCATCGCGCCGCGCGGGAGGGTCTTGAGCGCGTGGGCGCGTTCGCTGGCGAGCCCGTCCTGGCTGCCGACGCTCTGCGTGACCAGGGCCTTGGACAGGCCTTCGGCGTAGCAGCGTTCGCGGAAGTAGGAGAAGCGCGCGCGCTCGGGCGGCACGCGGTGCCAGATCACCGCCTCGTCATCGAAGACCAGCTCCGACCGCGGGCTGCGCTGGCGTAGCCGGATGCAGAACTCGGTCTCCTCGCAGCCCAGCGGCCGTTTGTGGAAGCCGCGCCCGATCCCGGTGCTGAAGCCGCCGGCGACGGGGAACATCTCGCGGCGGAACGAGGCGTTGCCGCCCATGAGGTTGCGGATGGGGCCTGGCCGCATGCCGCGGTACGTGCATCCGACGGTCCAGTCGAACTCCTCGGGGAACCAGCCCGGCCGCGCCCCGGTCGTCTCCGGCACGGGCGCCGAGACGAGCACGTTCGACGGAGTGGAGCCGGGCCACATCGGCAGGGTCAGGCCGCCGACCCCGGCCACCGCCGGGTCGTCGTAGTGGCGCGCGAACGCCTCCAGCCAGCCGGGCGCGGCGACCGCGTCGTCGTCGAGGAAGGCCACCACGTCGCCGCGAGCGACCGCGACGCCGGTGTTCTTGCCGCCGGACAGGCCGCGTCCCTCGCGGTTCTCCACCACCGTGACGCCGGTCAGCGACTCCCGAAGCCGGGCGTACAGCGCGGGGTTGTGGTCGACGACCACGATGATCTCTTCGGGCGCGTGCAGTTGGGCGCGCACCGAGGCCACCGCCGCGTGCACGTCGTCCCAGCGCCGCTCGGTGTAGGCGCAGATCACCACGGAGAATCCGATGCCGCTCATCCGGCCCGCCCCTTCAGCCTGGCGTAGGTCTTGAGCACCCGGTCGGCGCGCTTGTAGAGAGCGGGGTTGTCGAGCACGGCGCCGCGCGCCTTGTTGAGCGGCGTGGTGCGGAGCCAGTGCACCCCGGCGCCGGGCGTGGTCCGCGCGACCCGGCCCTCGGCGATCGGGATCTCGCGGCTCGTGAGGCCCTCCTTGAACTCCTTGCCGCCGCGCCCCATCGCGATCTCGGTGATGCCGTGCCCGGCGCAGCCGCGCGCCAGGTGGACGTGCCCGATCATGCCGGGGGAGTACTTGCCGAAGCGGAGGTCGTAGGCCGGGAACCAGCCCGCCATCACGTGCCCGTTGCGCAGCCCGAAGTGGGACGAGACCGGCTCGTCGCCCGCGTACAGCACGCTGAGCACGCCGAACCCCGTCTCGTGGAAGTGTTGGACGAGCCTGACGATCCATGGCCGCGCGAAGCGGTCGGTGCGGCCCGTACGGGTGTATTGGGCGGACTTCCACTCCATAAGCCGCCGCAGGTCGGCTCGGTCGTCGGAGGAGAAGACGTAGCGCACCTCGCCCACGTCGCGGCCGAGCTTGCGCTCCTTGTAGCGGATCGTCTTGTGCGTCTTGGGCGCGGCCTGCCGGGCCTTGTCGGCGAACGCGTCGAAGCCGCCGCTCAAGTCCATCACCGGCTCCACCCGCCGGACGCTGTGGAACGGGGCGAACGTGGGCTGGTGGGCCAGCAGGTGGTCGAAGTCCCAGACGCCGAGGCCGCAGGCGCGCAGCAGGGCGCGCGCGTTGAGCCGCAGGCCGGGCGGGGCGATGATGCCTTGCAGGTCGGTCAGGCCGAACCCGACCGGGTGACCGGTGCCGAGCGCGCCGCGTTCGTACGGGAAGAACGCGACGATGCCGGTGGCGTCCTCCACGACCGCGACCCGGACCGTGCACTCCGCGCGGAAGCGGTCGACGCCGATGGCGAACTCCGGCGCGAGGAACGGGCTCGCCAGGTCGGGGTGGGTCAGCTGGAGGTCACGCCATCGCTTGACCTCGGCCTCGCCGAGGTCGCGCGGGCGGATGATGGAGATCTTCACCGCGGGGGTGTCCCTACTCGGTACCGGTCCGGCTCAACGCCGCCGTCTGGAAGTGCAGCGGAAGGGGCTCGAGTGGGAGCGGCTCGGGCGGGCTGTCCAGGCGGCGCGCGAAGCGCAGCCGGACCATCGTCTTCAGCACGCGCCAGCCGTCGCGCCAGGTGTTGAGGTTGGACTCGCCGTGGCGTCGCTCGGTCTCGTGGCTGGCGACCTCGGCGATGCGCAGGCCGGCGCGGACCGCGTTGACGCACATCTCGGTCTCGATCTCGAAGCCGGTCGACTCCAGCTGGAGCCGCTCGACAGCTTCGCGGCGCAGGGCCACGTAGCCGTAGCACAGGTCGGACCAGTTCTGCCGGTAGAGCCGGTTGGCCAGCCCGGTGAGGGCGGAGTTGCCGAGCCGGCGCAGCCCCGTCAGGTCGTCGGAGCCGCCGCCGCAGCCGTACCGCGTGCCCTTGACGAAGTCGTAGCCGCGGCAGAGCAGGGCCAGGAACGAGTCGAACTCGGCCGGGTCCATGCTGCCGTCGGCGTCCAGCATGATGATTATTTCGGAGGTCGCCGCGGCCATTCCCGTGCGCATGGCGGTGCCCTTGCCGGTCGGGGGCTCGACGATGACGCGCGCGTCCGGCCGTACGGACAGCACGTACTCGACGGTCCCGTCGGTGGACTCGCCGTCGACGATCACGATCTCGTCGACCGCGGTGAGCCGCGGCATGAGCCATCGGAGGTTGGCGGCCTCGTTGAGCGTGGGGATGACCGCGGTGACGGTCGGCCAGCGCCGCGTGTGGCCCGACACGGACAGAACGTTGGCGGGACGCGCGTGGTTGAGGGAGGCTGCCCTCGACGCGGCGTCGACATGCCCCGAGCCGCGTGCCGTGGCACGCACGGAGTCAGGAGTTTGCATCGGAGTCCCCGTTAATGGTTGGCGTCTTGAACGGTTAGATGGCGGGTGAGCTCATCATGTTCAGGCCGCTTGCGCGGGGACTCCCGTAAGTTGCGCAGGATCGGCTACGTACCTGGTACGGCTCCAATTGGTAAGGGCCTCGTCACGTACCGCCTCACCGGTCATTCGGCATAATTCGGAAGAACTCATGATCGTTGATGTCCGCATGTGGCCAGAACAAATGATCGTCCTGACTTCGGCGCGATGAGATCACGGTGATTCGATCCGGCGAATGGCCAGAAATGGGGCATAGAGGCCTTGTGATCAGCCCGTTCGTTCACCGAGATGTGCGAGTGAACGCAGTGGCACATGAAGCCAGGACGGCCGATTCCGGGCCTCATAACGCACCTCGTACACCGCCTTGTCGAGCTCGAATGCGCGGACGAGCACCGAATGCGCCGCGGGATCGGCGCCGCCGGCCGCGGCATAACCACGGCAGAATGCCGCGCGGTTGCGCGCCGCCCAGGCGTGCGCGCGCATTTCGAGTTCGCGTGCGCCCTCGGCGGAGGTGTGCTCCTCGTCGGCGAGCAGGAAACGCGCCGCGTATTCGAAGGACCGCAGCATGCCCGCCACGTCCCGCAGCGGATGCGAGACCGCCCGGCGTTCGCCCGGCGACCGGGCGGGTTCGCCCTCGAAGTCGAGCAGCACCCAGCCGGTGTCGGTGCGCATGGCCTGGCCGAGGTGGAGGTCGCCGTGGATCCGCTGGAACGGCGGCTCCCCGACCAGCCCGGCGAACGCGTCGAAGGCGGCCGTGATCGCGCCGGCGTACGGCCCGATCTCCGGCACCTCCCGGCACACCTCGGCGAGCTGGCGGTGCATGCCCTCGGCCGCCGCCCGCATCCCGGCGACCGGCTGCCGCGTCACGCCGAACGCCGACGCCAGGTCACGGTGCACCGCCGCCGTCGCGGCGCCGAGCCGCTCCGACTCGGCGGCGAAGTCGCCTCCGGCGAGCCCCGGGTCGGGCTCGGCGCCCGGCGGCAGCGACCGCGCGAACCAGTCGCGGACGCTGGTGATGGCGAGCTGCCAGCCGTCGGTGCCGGTCCGCAGGAACTCCGACAGCAGGGCGAGCGTGGCGCCCTCGTCGTCGGCCAGCCCGGGACCGCCGGACCCTTCGAGCTCGATCCAGCCGTGCACGGCCGGAATGTGGGCGCAGCCCAGGTTGGTCAGCGCGAGGTTCACTTCGAGGTCGGGGTTGATGCCAGGGGACAGGCGCCGGAAGAGCTTGCAGATGTAGGAGTCGCCGAAGATCACCGAGGTGTTGCTCTGCTCGGCGGTGCCGACCACGCCGTCCAGGCCGGTCTCGACCGCCATGCCGGGCGCGTGGTGGAACCGCAGCGGCCCGACCACGCCGCCCTGCGCCATGAGCGCCAGCAGGTCGCGGGTCGCCCGCGGGTCGTGCGCGGCGTCGTAGAGCCACGGCCCGTTCGGCCCGGACATCCGTCCGATCTCGCCGGGCCGCAACCGGTCGGGCAGCTCGCCGCGCATGCCGAGGAGCAGCTGGTAGCGGTCCACGTCCTCGCCCTGCCGCACGGCGAGGACGAGATGGTGCAGCGCCGGATCGGCGGCCCGCAGCTCGGTCGCCGTCGCGATGGAGATCTCGTCGATGGCGCGGCCCTTGCCGGCGAACCACCGCTGCCGGGGCAGCCAGCCGGCGAGCAGCTCGGTGACGGGTTCCATGCCTACCTCACCTCGTCTGAGCGAGAGTCGTGACCGTCGTGCGGCGGCGGAAGCAGGAACCAGTAGAAGCCGTGTCCCGGCAGCGTCAGCAGGTACGGCAGCTCCCCGATGGCCGGGAACTGCACGCCGCCCATGCATTCGATCGGGGTGGAGCCCTCGAACCGCCGCAGATCCAGCTCCACCGGCTGCGGGAACCGCGACAGGTTGTTGACGCACAGGACCCTGTCGACCCCGCCCCACTGGTTGCCCTGCTCCGTGCCCATCTGGCCGCCGTTGATCTCCCGGACGAACGCCAGCACGCTGGGATTGGAGGCCGACAGCTCCACGTACGAGCCGACCCCGAACACCGGGTGCCGCTGCCGGATCTCGATCATCTTGCGGGTCCAGTGCAGCAGCGAGCCGGGGTTGTTGCGCTGGGCCTCGACGTTGACGGCCTGGTAGCCGTAGATCGGGTCCATGATGACCGGCAGGTAGAGCCGGGCCGGGTCGCACTTGGAGAAGCCCGCGTTGCGGTCGGGCTCCCACTGCATGGGGGTACGGACGGCGTCACGGTCGCCCAGCCAGATGTTGTCGCCCATGCCGATCTCGTCGCCGTAGTACATGACGGGTGAGCCGGGCAGCGACAGCAGCAGCGCGGTGAACAGCTCCAGCTGGTCGCGGTCGTTGTCGAGCAGCGGGGCGAGCCGCCGCCGGATGCCGATGTTGGCCTTCATCCGGGGATCTCTGGCGTACTCGGCGTACATGTAGTCGCGCTCTTCGTCGGTGACCATCTCGAGCGTGAGCTCGTCGTGGTTGCGCAGGAAGATGCCCCACTGGCAGTTCTCAGGGATCTTGGGAGTGGACGCCATGATCTCGGAGATGGGATAGCGCTGCTCGCGCCGTACCGCCATGAAGATGCGCGGCATCACCGGGAAGTGGAAGGCCATGTGGCACTCGTCGCCGCCGACCCCCGGATCGCCGAAGTACTCCACGACGTCCTCCGGCCACTGGTTGGCCTCGGCCAGCAGCACCCGGTCGGGATAGAGGCGGTCCACCTCGGCGCGGACCCGCTTGAGGTAGGCGTGGGTCTCCGGGAGGTTCTCGCAGTTGGTGCCCTCCCGTTCGTACAGGTACGGCACGGCGTCCAGCCGGAAGCCGTCGATGCCGAGGTCCAGCCAGAAGCGCAGCACCTCCAGCATCGCGTCCTGCACCGCCGGGTTGTCGTAGTTGAGGTCGGGCTGGTGCGAGAAGAAGCGGTGCCAGTAGTTCTGGCCGCGCACCGGGTCGTAGCTCCAGTTGGAGGTCTCGGTGTCGACGAAGATGATCCGGGCGTCGGAGTAGGCCTCGTCGTTGTCGGACCAGACGTAGAAGTCGCCGAACGGCCCGTCGGGATCGGACCGGGACGCCTGGAACCACGGGTGCTGGTCCGAGGTGTGGTTCATGACGAGATCGGCGATCACGCGGATGCCGCGCGCGTGCGCCTGGTCGATCAGCTCCACGAAGTCGCCGAGCTCGCCGAACTCCGGAAGGATCTTGGTGAAGTCGCTGATGTCGTACCCGCCGTCGCGCAGCGGCGACTGGTAGAGCGGCAGCAGCCAGAGGCAGTCGACCCCCAGCCATTCCAGGTAGTCGAGGCGCTGGATCAGCCCGCGCAGGTCGCCGACGCCGTTGCCGTCGGAGTCCTGGAAGCTGCGCACCGCCACCTCGTAGAAGACGGCGGTCTTGTACCAGTGCGGGTCGCGGGGCGTTCCGGGGCTGAACGAGTCGGGGACGGGCTCGGAGGTGACGGGGACGGCCTCGGGAGGCAGTTCGGGAATCGGTTCGTCGCGTGGGATTGGCCCTGGTGCGGGAGTGAAGGGGGAGGAAGAGGCAGGAGGGTTCAACTCTCGTTTCTCCGGAGCGTGAAGATGTGGGCCGGCTGGACGTGGGGATCGAGGCGCACGTAGTTGGCCTGCCGCCAGGTGTAGGTCTCGCCGGAGAACTCGTCGGTCACGGCGAACTCCGCGTCGGGGGCGAGCCCGAGTGCGGGCAGGTCGAGGTGCACGGTCGCCTCGCGGACCTGATGGGGATTGAGATTGACCACGGCCAGCACCACGTCGTCGTGTCCCGTCAGGGGGGACGACCCCCCTGTACCCCCCGGCCGCGCTTCGCTGCGGGGAATGGTGAGCTTCTTGGAGAAGCAGATGAGCTCGTGCTGGTCGACGGAATGGAACCGCAGGTCGCGCAGCCTGCGCAGCGCCGGATGCGCTCGCCGGAAACCGTTGAGCCGGCTGATGAGCGGCGCGATGGTCGTGCCCTCGCGTTCGGCCCGCTCCCAGTCACGCGGACGGTACTGGTACTTCTCCGAGTCGCGGTACTCCTCACTGCCGGGACGGACGGGCGTGTTCTCGATCAGTTCGTAGCCGGAGTAGACACCCCAGGTGGGCGACAGCAGGGCGGCGAGGATCGCGCGGATCTCGAACGCCGGGCGGCCGCCGTGCACCAGGTACTCGTTGAGGATGTCGGGGGTGTTGACGAAGACGTTGGGCCGCATGTAGGCGGCGGCCGGGCCGGCCAGCTCGCTGAAGTACTGCTCCAGCTCCCACTGGGAGTTCTTCCAGGTGAAGTACGTGTACGACTGGTGGAAACCGATCTTGGCCAGGGTGTGCATCATGGCCGGCCGGGTGAACGCCTCGGCCAGGAAGAGCACGTCGGGGTCGGTCTCGGCGACCTCGGCCAGCAGCCGTTCCCAGAACGGCACGGGCTTGGTGTGCGGGTTGTCCACGCGGAAGATCCGTACGCCGTGGTCCATCCAGAGCCGCACCACCCGCAGCACCTCGCGGTAGATGCCCTCCGGGTCGTTGTCGAAGTTGAGCGGGTAGATGTCCTGGTACTTCTTGGGCGGGTTCTCGGCGTAGGCGATGGTGCCGTCCGCCCGCTTGGTGAACCACTCGGGGTGCTCGGTGACCCACGGGTGGTCGGGGGAGCACTGCAGCGCCAGGTCGAGCGCGACCTCCATGCCGAGGTCGGCCGCGGCCTCGACGAAGGCCTTGAAGTCGGCGAACGTACCGAGGTCGGGGTGGATCGCGTCGTGGCCGCCCTCGGCCGAGCCGATGGCCCAGGGAGAGCCGGGGTCGTACGGCCCGGCTTCGAGGGTGTTGTTGGGACCCTTGCGGAACGTTCCGCCGATCGGGTGGATCGGCGGCAGGTAGACGACGTCGAAGCCCATCTCGGCGATGGCCGGCAGGCGCTTGGCCGCCGTCCGGAACGTGCCGGACATCGGGCCGCGGCGGCCGAGCGGGTCGAACGTGGAGCCCTCCGACCGAGGGAAGAACTCGTACCACGATCCGGTCAGGGCCCGTTCACGGTGGACGACGAGCGGGAACCACGGCGAGTCGGTCACCAGCTCGCGCAGCGGATGGCGTGCCAGGACGTCGAGCACGTCGGGGCGGCCCGCCGCGTCGAGCCGCTCCATGGCGTCGACGGTCACGTCGGCGAGCTGTTTCGCGAGCCGGGTGAGACGTGGCCGGTCCTTGGGCGGCATGCCCTTGGCGGCGCGCTCGAAGAGCAGCGACCCTTCGGTGAGCATCAGCTCGACGTCCTGCCCGCGCGGCACCTTGATGAGCGCGTCGTGGTGCCAGTGCGCGATCGGGTCGCCCCAGGCCTCGACGCGGTAGTGCCAGTGGCCGGGGCCGGTCGGTGTCACCTCGGCGCTCATCCGGTCGGTGCCGTCGTCGTGTCCGGTCATCGTGGCCGGGGCGAGCACCTCGCCGTCCGGCGTCCGCAGTACCACCGCGGCACCGAGCATCTCGTGGCCCTCGCGGAACACCGTGGCGGAGACCGTGAAGGTCTCGCCGACCACGGCCTTGGCGGGCCACTCGCCGCAGGTGCGATGGGGCTCGACGTCCAGGATGGGGATGCGGCCGATCCTCGGCACCGGCTTCGACGAATCAGGCTTGCCGGACATTCTGGACTCGACACGCATGCGCCACCTCTACCCGCTCGCGATTTCCAAAACCGTCCATGCCCGCGATCGGGCCCTTACCGTCCTGTAGCTTTCGATAACTTTGTGCGACTTGTCGGAAGCCGCCCGTGACGTCGCCCACCTGTGGCCGGGTCCTCCGGCATGGGGATTTGTGAGGACTCGGATAGATCCGTCTGGTGACGTTGTCGTGATGCGGGGTCGCGTTTCGAGGCGTTCTGCGCCTAGCGTTGCGGTACGTGAAGGCAATCCGACGATTCACCGTACGTTCTGTCCTTCCCGCACCGCTGCGCCGGCTGGAGCAGCTCGTCCTCAATCTCCGCTGGTCGTGGCACCACGAGACCCTCGACCTCTTCCGTGCCGTGGACCCCGAGCTGTGGGAGGCGGTCGGCCATGATCCGGTCCGCCTGCTCGGCGAGGTCTCGCCGGAGCGGCTGTCGCTGCTCGCGGTCGACCGGCGGTTCCTGCGCCGCCTGCAGGACGCGGCCGACGACCTGAACGAATACCTGACCGCGCCGCGCTGGTACCAGGACCTCGACGACGCGCCCGACGCCGTCGCGTACTTCTCGCCGGAATACGGGATCACGGCCGCGCTGCCGCAGTACTCGGGCGGCCTGGGCATCCTGGCCGGGGACCACCTCAAGACCGCCAGCGATCTCGGCGTGCCCGTCATCGGGGTCGGGCTGCTCTACCGGCACGGCTACTTCTCCCAGTCGCTGTCGCCGGACGGCTGGCAGCTGGAGCGCTACCCCACGTTCGACCCCAACGGGTTGCCGCTCGCCCTGCTGCGCGACCAGGACGGCGCGCCGGTACGGGTCACCATCGGCCTGCCGCAGGGACGCGATCTGCACGCCCAGGTGTGGCTGGCCCAGGTCGGGCGCGTGCCGCAGCTGCTGCTCGACTCCGACGTCGAGGACAACGACCAGGCCGCCCGCGACGTCACGGACCGGCTGTACGGAGGCGGCGGCGACCACCGGCTCCTCCAGGAGATGCTGCTCGGCATCGGCGGGGTCCGCGCCATCCGCGCGTACTGCCGCATCAGCGGGCATCCGGCGCCCGAGGTGTTCCACACCAACGAGGGGCACGCGGGCTTCCTCGGGCTGGAACGCATCCGGGAGCTGGTGTCGGAGTCCGGGCTGACCTTCGACGAGGCCCTCGAAGCGGTGCGCGCGGGCACCGTGTTCACCACGCACACGCCGGTGCCGGCGGGCATCGACCGGTTCCCGCGCGAGCTGATCCACAAGTACTTCGGCGGGGTGAACGAGGAGCCCGACGTGCCCGTGGACCGGGTGCTCGCCCTGGGCGCGGAGGACTACGCCGACGGCGACCGCACCGTGTTCAACATGGCCGTGATGGGGATGCGGCTGGCCCAGCGCGTCAACGGCGTCAGCGAGCTGCACGGCGAGGTCAGCCGGGAGATGTTCGGCGGCCTGTGGGGCGGGTTCGACACCGCCGAGGTCCCGGTCGGATCGATCACGAACGGCGTGCACGCCGGCACCTGGGTGGCCCGGGAGGTGCTCGACCTGGCCGCGCGCGAGGTGCCGGACGTGGTGGAGTCATCGCGCGGCTGGGAGGGCGTCCGGGACGTTCCCGAGAACGAGATGTGGCGGGTGCGCCGGACGCTGCGCGAACGCCTCGTCCGGGACGCGCGGCGGCGGCTGCGCGAGTCATGGCGGCAGCGCGGCGCCAGCGGGGCCGAGCTGTCCTGGGTAGAGGGCGCGCTCGACCCCGACGTGCTGACGATCGGGTTCGCGCGCCGCGTCCCCTCGTACAAGCGGCTGACCCTGATGATGCGCGACCCCGAGCGGCTCCGCGCGCTGCTGCTGCACCCCGAGCGGCCCGTCCAGATCGTGATCGCGGGCAAGGCGCACCCCGCCGACGAGGGCGGCAAACGCCTGATCCAGGACATCGTGCGCTTCGCCGACCAGGAGGACGTGCGGCACCGGATCGTCTTCCTGCCCGACTACGACATGGACCTCGGGCGCTCCCTCACCCAGGGCTGCGACGTGTGGATGAACAACCCGCTCCGGCCGCTGGAGGCGTGCGGCACCTCCGGCATGAAGGCGGCGCTGAACGGCGGGCTGAACCTGTCGATCCGGGACGGCTGGTGGGACGAGTGGTACGACGGCCAGAACGGCTGGGCGATCCCGTCCGCCGACGGGCTGGCCGCCCCCGACCGCCGCGACGCGATCGAGGCCGGGGCGCTGTACGAGCTGATCGAGGACCACGTCTCGGTGATGTTCTACGACCGCGACCCCGCCGGGCTGCCGCGCCGCTGGCTGGAGATGGTCAAGCACACCATCGTCACGCTCGGGCCGAAGGTACTGGCGTCCCGGATGGTCCGCGACTACGTCCACGACCTCTACGCCCCGGCGGCCCGGTCGGGCCGGGCGATGGCCGCCGGGGACCACGCCGGCGCCCGGGCGCTGGCGGCGTGGAAGCAGAAGGTCATCAAGGCCTGGCCGGGCGTCGCGGTCGAGCACGTCGAGACCAGCGGGGAGGAGAGCCCGCACGTCGGCGCGAACCTGCCGGTACGGGTCGTCGTGGACCTCGGCGGGCTGGACCAGAAGGACGTCGCCGTCGAGGTCGCGTACGGCCGGGTCGACGACACCGACGCGCTGGTCGATCCCGCCTATCTGGAGCTCACCGGCGGCGATCCCGTGGAGAACGGCCTGCTGCGCTATGTCGGCGAGGTCCCGCTGGTCAGGAGCGGCGCGTTCGGCTACAGCGTGCGCGTCGTGCCCCGGCATCCGATGCTGTCCGGTCGCGCGGAGATGGGCCTGGTCGCCCTGCCGCCACCGCCGCACGGCATGACGAACGGAGACCTCCGCTAGGCGGCGTGTCCGGCCGCGTCCGCCGGGTCCTCGTCGTCCTCGGCGGGAGGGTCGGGCAGCTGCCAGGTCGCGACCACCAGCGGCAGGAGCGCGTGGGTGACCAGGAGCGCGAACAGGATCAGGAACAGCGCCGCCGACGGCACGTGCAGCTCGTCGTCGCGGTCGGAGAACATCGTCGCGGCGGTGGCGACGACGATCAGCGCCGTCGTGCACTTGTACGCGGTCGAGAACGCGCGGAGCCGGGCGAGCTGCTGGCGCTCGTCGAGCTCGTGCTCGCGCTTGGAGGTCACGCCGCGGGTCACCGCGATGAGCTGGCCGGCCATCGGCAGCCCGAGCACTATGAGGACGCCGAGGATCACGAAGTTGGCGATCATCGCGGTGTCGGAGGGGGCCAGCGCCCACGAGATGGCCGCGTCCGCCCAGAGCAGGCCGAGCAGGGCCGCGCCCGTGCCCGCCAGGAGGCGGCGGTTGCGCCGCCGGGCGTAGCGGCCGGGCATGCGCCGCTCCAGCTCGGCGTCCAGCTTCTGGAGGCGCTCGGCCCGCCTGGCCTGTGACCTGCCGCGTCGCTCGCTCCAGCGGCCCGCGCCATCGTGTGCCTTGGAGTTCATCGTGCTGTGCTTCCAATCCGGGGGAAGGGGTTGAGGGAGAAGACGACCTCGACGGGGACCTCGAAGTACTCGGCGATGCGCAGCGCCAGATGCAGGCTGGGGCTGTATTCGCCGCGTTCGAGATAGCCGACGGTCTGGTAGTGGACGCCGAGCGCGGTCGCCAGGTCGCGGCGCGAGACGCCGCGCTCGGCCCGGAGCATCGGGATCCGGTTGTGGACGTGCTCTTTGTCGTCCTTGCTGGGGGACATCGGCCGGGCTGCGCCCCTCTCTGTACGGTTCTCACGACGGTATTCAGTAGCTCTGTATCTGTTGATAGCAGTTGTACTACATATACTCGCAGGAGTGCAACAGACTGTTGAACGTGCACGCCTGGCAGGATTGAGCCGTGAGCAGGAGCTTCTCGCCGCGCGGACGCGTCGCCGACCTCGTGCTGGCGCTGGTGCTGTTCGCCGCCATCGCCACGGCGACGGCGGTGCAGATGGTGGAGAACAGGGAGCGCGCGCCGGTGCCCGGCATGGGCTGGCTGCTCATGATCGTCGGCTGCGGCGCGCTCGTGTGGCGGCGCACCCACCCCGTCGCGGTCGTGATCGTCGCCGGGGCGGCGAGCGCCGCGTACTATCCCGTGACCGAACCCGACGGGCCGATGATGACGACGTTCATCGTCGCGCTCTACTCGGTCGCCGCCGCGGGCCGCCTGGTCGTCGCCTCGGTCATCGGCCTGGGGGCGATGGCGGCTACCGCGTACGGCGAGATCAACAGCAAGGTCAACCATCTCGCGGACGCCGCGCTCTACCTCCTCGCCGGCTGGTTCGTCGCGGTCATCGCGGTCGGTGCCGTCGTCCACAACCGCCAGGCGTACCTGCGCGAGGCCGAGCTGCGCGCCGTCGAGGCCGAGCGGGGCCGCGAGGAGGAGGCGCTGCGGCGGGCCACCGAGGAACGCCTGCGCATCGCCCGCGAGCTGCACGACGTGCTCGGCCACAACATCTCGCTGATCAACGTGCAGGCCGGCGCCGCCCTGCACACCAAGGACCCCGCCCGTTCCGGCGAGGCCCTCGCCGCCATCAAGGAGACCAGCAAGGAGACGCTCCGCGAGCTGCGCGCCACCCTGGGCGTCCTCCGCCAGGTGGACGAGGCCGCCCCCGTCGTCCCGCCGCCGGGACTGGACCGGCTGAAGGAGCTGACCTCCCGCGCGCTCGGCCCGGACATCCGCACCGAGACCGAGGGCGACCCGCGTCCCCTCCCGCCCGAGGCCGACCTGGCGGCGTTCCGCATCGTCCAGGAGGCCCTCACCAACATCACCAAGCATTCCGACGCCACCGCGGTGACCGTGCGGATCCGCTACACGCCCACCGCCGTGCGGCTTCAGATCGACGACGACGGCCACCCCGAGCCCGCCGCCGCGCCGGGCAACGGCATCCGCGGCATGACCGAACGCGCCGAGGCCCTCGGCGGCACGCTCACCGCCGGCCCGCGCCCCGGCGGCGGCTTCCGGGTCGAGGCGAGCATTCCGCTCCTGGACTGACCTACATCCCGCGATGTACGGAAGCGGAGGGGCTGCATCCGAAGCGGTAGGCGGATTGTCCTCTCACGCGGGATTCGCGGCCCGCCACCGGCCGCGCACAATCGGTTCGTCCCTTCCGCGAGCCGACGGAGAACGAACGATGAGAACGGTCGCAGCGGTCCTCCTGGGCCTGATCGCGGGCCTCTTCGCGGGTTTCGCCCTGGAGGTGCTCATCGGCGCCGCCGGGCACTTCCTGCTCGACAGCCCCGACTGGCTCAAGGTGGTCGCGGTCCTCCCGCCGCTCCTCGCCGCGGCGGGCGCCGTCGCGGGCCCGTTCGTCGACCGGAGGCAGGCCCGCGACCCCGCCGACCGCCGGGCTTAGCAGTCCCGCCGGCTCAGCGGGCGAAGAGCGCGGCCACGAACCTGGTCGTGTCGGGCAGGGACGCCGCCATCGTGCCGCTGTGGTCGGCGCCCGCGTAGGCCTTGAACGTCAGGGGCGCGCCGCGCGCCTTCAGATCGGCGGCGAGCTTGAGCGTGAGGGGGATCGGGACGGTGAGGTCGGCCATGCCCTGGGCGATGTACAGCGGACGGGTGTGACCGGTGAGCGGCACCTCCATGACCCCGCGCAGCGCGTTGAAGAACGCGGCGTCGAAGAGGGACCGGTTGAGCAACTGGCCGATGCCGATGCCGTTCGTGCGCTTGACCATGTCGGCGTAGCAGAGCTCACCGGCATCCCTCACCACTTCCTTGCCGAGTGGGGTGAGGTAGCGGTCGAGGTCGAACGCGGGCCTGGCCGCGCGCAGCCCGGCGAGGATGTAGGCGGTGTAGGCCGTGAGATCGGGGATCGGGATCGGCGGGATGTACGGACCGGCCAGGGAGACGATGCCTTCGAGGTTGGAGGGCGGGCCCGTCGCCACCGCGCCGCGGAAATCCAGCTCGGGCGCGTACCGCGCGGCCAGCACCGAGGTGAACAGGGCCGCGTGGCCGCCCTGCGACTGGCCGATCACCACCCACTTCGACGCCAGCGAACGGTCCACGCCCCGGGCGGCGCGCACCATGTCGGCGGCCGAGTACGCGGCGGACCGCCCGTCCAGGTACGGATGGCCGCCGGGCGTGCCGAGCCCCACGTAGTCGGTGGAGACGATCGCGTACCCCTTCGACATCCACGTCGTCAGGTAGGTGATGTCCCGCTGTGAACGCCCGGCCGTCGAGGGCGCGCACGCGTCGCCGAGGCCGACCGTCCCGTGGGTCCAGGACACCACCGGCCACCCGCCGGCCGGCGGGGCGCCCTGGGGAACGAACATCGCCCCGCTGCTGATCGCGGGACCGCCGGTAGGCCCGGTCGAGGTGTAGGTCAACCGGTACGCCTTGCCCGTGCCGGGCAGCCAGAGCGAGGCGGGCAGCGGCGCCACCGAAACGACCACACCCTTGCCGGACTGCCGGACGGCGGTCCGCGACGCGTCCGCGGCCGACGCGGCGGCGGAGGGCGCGGAGGGCGCGGCCAGCGTGGTGGCGAGCAGGGCGGCCCCGAGGGAGAGGGCGGTTCGGCGCATGGCGACCTCCGTCTGGCCGGGCGCCGCGGACCGGGGGCGCGGTCGCCGAGATCACCGTCACCGTAGCGTGCGCGGCGCCGTCCGGTAAGGCCCGCCATGTCAAGATCACAAGCTGTCGAACGGGACGAGCGATCGTCGGCGAAGGTGCCCGTACTCGGGTGCTCGGGGCGAGCTCATTGTGAGGGCGGAACGTTCCCCGACCTGGGAGGCCCAGTGATCCGTGCCCTGAACAAGCTGGGAGATCGAATGCTCGCGACGGTCCTGCCCTCGGCGAAGGCCGCCGCGGTGTGCTGGACCGACTGGTGCTGCAACGGCAAGTTCTGCCGGACCTGCTGCTACCACGACCATAACGGACAGACCAGCTGCGGTTCGTTCGACTACTGCTGATCGCAGACGGTGCCCGCCCGGCCGCGACGCCGGCGGGCACCGTCGCCGCCCCAAGGAGAACGTCATGTCCGTCCTCGTCGTAGCAGTCGTTCTCGTCGGCGCACTGGGCCTGGCCAACCTGATGCTGACCATGGCCGTGGTCCGCCGCCTCGGCGCGCACTCGATCCGCCTCGCCGAACTCGGCCCGCCCCAGTCGCGCATGGTCGCGCCCGGCACGCCGCTCGCCGCCTTCGAGGCGACCTCCCTGGACGGCTCGCCGGTGACGCGGGAGTCGTTCTCCGGGCAGACCCTGGTCGGCGTCTTCTCCACCGACTGCGCGTCCTGCCACGAAAGGGTCCCCGAGTTCGCGGCGTACCTGCGCGACACCGCGCCCGAGCGGGCGTTCGCCCTCGTGACCGGCGATCCGGAGCAGATCGGAGTGTTCGCCGCGCAGCTCGAACCGGTAGCCACGGTCGTCGTCGAGTCGCTCGGCGGCCCGATGGGCAAGGCCCTGCAGATCTCGCAGTTCCCCAGCTTCTATCTGATCGACGGAGAGGCCGTCATCGTCGCCGCCGAGACCGACCCCGGGCGGCTCCCGGTGGCCGCGCGTCCGTAGCGGGATGGGGAAAGCGGGAATGCGGTACGCCCTCGGCTTGCTCGCCGCCGTGCTGGCGGCGGTGACGCTGGCGCGGCGCTGGTTCGTCGTCGTCCGGGTGATGGGCACGAGCATGGAACCGGCGTACAGCCCCGACGACCGCGTCCTGGTACGCCGCCGTACGGGTGAACGGGCCGGCCGCGGCGAGGTGGTGGTCCTGCAGACCGCGTTGCCCGGCGGGGTCTGGCGCACCACGCCGCTGCCCGAGCCCGGCGCGGCCACGTGGTTCCTCAAACGGGTCGTGGCCGTGTCCGGCGACCCGGTGCCGGCCGCCGTCGCGGACCGCGTCGGGGCGGCTCCGGGAACCGTGGTCCCCGCCGGGCACCTCGTCGTGCTCGGCGACGGGCCGGTCAGCGAGGACTCGCGGGTCTGGGGTTACGTTCCCGTCCACCGCGTCCTCGGCGTGGTCGTCCGCAAGCTCGCGCATGGGACCATCACGCCATGAAGGTCTTCGTCTCGGTCGACATGGAGGGGATCTCGGGCCTCACCGATCCCGAGGAGATGCGCGCCGGTGGCCGCGGCTACGAACGCGGCTGCGAGCTGATGACGGGCGACGCGAACGCCGCGATCCGGGCCGCGTTCGACGCCGGGGCCACCGAGGTCGTCGTGACCGACTCGCACAGCTCCGGCAAGAACCTCCGCGCCGACCTGATCGACGAGCGCTGCACGCTGATCCGCGGCCCGTACAAGCCGATGCGCATGGGCGAGGGCCTCGACCCGTCGTTCGACGCCGCGCTGTACGTCGGCTACCACGCCCGCGCCGGAACGCCCGGCGGTGTGCTCAACCACACGTGGATGGGATCGGAGATCCGCGACCTCTACCTCAACGGCGAGATCGCCGGGGAGATCCGCCTGATGGCCGCGTACGCGGGCTCGCTCGGCGTCCCGGTGGCCCTGGTCGCGGGCGACGACGCGGCCTGCGCCGAGGCGCGCGAGGTGCTCGGCGACGTCACGACCGTCGCGGTGAAGAAGGGGTGCGGCCGGTACGCGGCCGAGCTGATCCCGCCCGCCCGCGCCCAGCAGCTGGTCTACGACGCGACCGGCCGGGCGCTGGCCGGCCTCGACCGGGCCCGCCCGTACACGGTGCCCGCGCCCTACACCCTCGGCGTCGATTGGGCCTCCACCTCGATCGCCCACGCGTGCTCGATCGTCCCCGGCGTCAAGCTCGCCGGGCCGCGGATGACCGAGTTCACGACGGACGACTACGAGCAGATCGTCGGTCTCCTAGGTGTCTGGTCGACCATCGCGGGCGAGGTCGGCTGCACCGGCCTGCACTACGGCTGAGGACCCTCGGGCGCCAGCGCGTCGTAGGCGGGGGCGAGGGCGTCGGCCAGGTCACGGCGGCGGACCCGCACCGGTGGCGGCGTCGCCACCTGGAGGACGAACCCGGGCGGCACCGGGGGAGCGGGCCGGCGGTCGCGCAGCCGCGCCAGGCCGGACGGCGGCGTCCAGAAACCGGCGGCGGTGAGCGGTTCGTCGTCCTCGGCCTCGAACGGGTCGGGCTCGGTCGCGTTGCGCCTCCGCAGGGCCCCGAGCAGCTGCTCCTTGGTGCGCCCGTTCCAGGTCAGGATGAGGAACGGGTCGTCGTCGAACGCCTCGGCGAGGAGGTAGAGCACGGCGGCGCCGTGCTTGCACGGGTCGCCCCAGTCGGGGCAGCTGCACATCAGGTGCAGGTCGTCGGCCGACTCCGGGAACAGGCACAGCCCGAACTCGGCGAACACCCACTCGATCTCCGGCGGCATCTCCCCGGCCAGCAGCCGGGCGCGGAAGACGGCGCGCGAGGCCAGCTCGGACTCGACGGCCCGCCAGTCAGGATCGTCGATGGCGTCGATGCCGAGCGCCACCTCGTACGGCTCCTCACGTGAGCCCTGCACCCGCGCGGTCACCTCGTACGGCGCGACCTTCAGATCGATGACCTGGCCCTTGCGCGCGTAGGCCCGCCCACGCTGCAGCCGTCCGGTGTCGGCGAACGACTCGACCAGATCGATGAACCGCCGCGACCACCACTGCGCGCCGATCGAGCCGCGCCGCGACCTGGCCCTGATGCCGTCCTCGACCGGAATCGGCGGCCCGTACTCGCTGAAGTCGGCCATCAGCCGCTCACCGCCTCGGGGGAGAGCCGCAGCACGTCGCGCAGCTCGGCGACCGACAGCTCGGTCAGCCAGTCCTCCCCGGTGCCCACGATCGACTCGGCGAGCGCCTTCTTGCGTTCGATCATCTCGTCGACGCGCTCCTCCATCGTGCCCACGCAGATGAACTTGCGGACCTGCACGTTCCTGGTCTGCCCGATCCGGAACGCGCGGTCGGTCGCCTGGTCCTCGACGGCGGGGTTCCACCAGCGGTCGACGTGCACCACGTGGTTGGCCGCGGTCAGCGTCAGCCCCGTGCCCGCCGCCTTGAGCGACAGCAGGAAGATCGCGGGCTCCGTCTCACCCTGGAACCGCTGCACGAGCTCGTCGCGCTGCCGCTTGGACGTCCCGCCATGGAGCCACAGCACCGGCCGCTCCAGCCTCGCCGCCAGATAGGGCTGCAGCATCGACCCGAACTCGGCGTACTGCGTGAAGACCAGCGCCTTCTCGCCCTGCTCCAGGACCTCCTCGCAGATCTCCTCCAGCCGTTCGAGCTTGCCGCTGCGCCCCTGCAGCCGCGACCCGTCCTTCAGCAGATGGGCCGGGTGGTTGCAGACCTGCTTGAGCTTGGCCATCGTCGCCAGCACCAGCCCGCGCCGCTGCTTGTCGTCGGCCTCGGCGATCTGCGCGAGCATGTCGTCGACGGTGGCCTGGTAGAGCGACGCCTGCTCGGTCGTCAGGTTGCAGTAGAGCTTGATCTCCTGCTTGTCCGGCAGGTCCGAGATGATCGACTTATCGGTCTTCAGTCGCCGCAGGATGAAGGGCTGCGTGGCCCGCTTGAGAGCCAGCGCCGCCTGCTCGTCCCCGTCCCGTTCCACCGGCACCGCGAACCGCTCCCGGAATGCCGTCCGCGGCCCGAGCAGCCCCGGATTGGCGAATTCCATGATCGACCACAGCTCGGTCAGATGGTTTTCGACCGGGGTGCCGGTCAGCGCGATCCGGCTCCGCGCCGGGATGCTCCGCACCGCCCGCGCCTGCCGGGTGCCGCTGTTCTTGAGGGCCTGCGCCTCGTCGCAGACGAGGCGTTCCCACTCGATCCCGGCGAGCATCTCCGCGTCGCGCGCCGCCGTGCCGTACGTGGTCAGCACCAGATCGGCCCGCCGCACGGCCTCGACCAGCTCCTCGCCGCGATGCCGCCCGGTGCCGTGATGCACGTACACCCGCAGCTTGGGCGTGAACCGCGCCGCCTCCCGCTGCCAGTTGCCCACCAGCGACATCGGCAGGATCGCCAGGGTCGGCCCCGGCGCCGCGCCGTTCTCCCGCTCGTGCACGAGCAGCGACAGGATGGAGATCGTCTTGCCCAGTCCCATGTCGTCGGCCAGCAGCGCGCCGAGGCCCAGCTCGTTCATGAACGCGAGCCACGCCAGGCCGCGCTCCTGGTAGGGCCGCAGGCGCGCGTCCAGATCTTCGGGAGTGGTCAGGGGGGTGAGGCGGCGGTCGGCCTCGCCGGAGAGGAGGTCGCCGAACGTGCCGTCGGCGTCGACCTCGACGAGGGGGAGGTGCTCCTCGCCCGCGTGGATGACGGCCTGCATCGCCTGCGCGGCCGTCATGCGGCCCTGGCGCGGGTGGCGCAGGAAGTCGAGGGCCGCCTGGAGTTGCTCCTCGTCGAGCTCGACCCACTGGCCGCGCAGCCGGACGAGCGGGGTCTTGAGGCGGGCCAGCTCCGCCAGCTCGTCCTCGTCGATGCTCTCGTCGCCGATGGCCAGGTCCCAGCGGAAGCTGACCATGCCGCGCAGGTCGAAGCCGGACGAGGTGGCGGCACCGGAGCCCTCGCCCTCCTCGGTGCGGGTGGTCAGCTTCATGCCGAGCTTGGCCTTGCCCGCCCACTGGGGGAGCAGGACGCCGAAGCCCGCCGCGGCGAGAAGGGGCGCCGCGCTGCGCAGGAAGCGGAAGGCGCCCGCCGTGTCGAGGATCACCTCGGCGGGGACGGGCGAGTCGAGCGCGGGCGCCAGGTCGGGGAAGAGCCGCAGCGCCTTGCCGAGACCGGCGAGCAGCGTCTCGTCGGCCCCTTCGACGAGCCCGGCCTCGCCCGCCCAGATCAGGGAGGCGGGCAGGTAGAGGCTCGGGTCGTCGGTGCCCTGCAGCGCGAACTCCACCCGCCACGCGTCGGACGGGGGCTCCTGCTCGCCGGTCTCGGGCGCGGCGAACTCCTGCTCGTACTCGTCGGCGCCGGGCTCGGCGAGCCGGAAGCAGACGCGGAGCGGGCCGGAGGGACACCGGGCGGCGGCCGCCCAGGCCTCCAGCTCGGCGATCAGCTCGTCGGCGTTGTCACGGGGCTCGCGGCGGACGACGGGATCGGGGCCGGTGAGGGCCTCGAACCAGCGTTCGGCGAGCGGGATCCGGTCGGGGACCTTGCCCCGGCGCGGCGGCAGGAGGGGATGGGGCACCAGGCCGCGGACCGTGGTGTCGACGAGGCCGCGGAGCGCCTCGCGGAGCACGTGGGCGGCGGGCCGGCCGCCGTCGGCGGCGCGGCAGGCGGCGGGCATGGCGCGGACCAGGTCACGGAAACGCGCCGGGTCGTCGATCACCGGATGCCAGCGGGCCACCAGATCGCCGTCCTCGCGCACCAGGGCGGGCAGGACGAGGCCGCGGCCCGCCAGCTGCGCCGCCTCGTCGGCGAGCAGGCAGAGGAAGCGCAGGTCGGTGCCGGGGACGACGTCACCGGCGTGCTCGGCCGCCTGCAGCAGCGCCATCGCGGGGAACGGCTCCAGCACCAGGGCGGGCACCCGCCACGTGCGCAGCTCCGGCTCGCCCTCGAACGGCTCGGGCCCGAGCTCGGCGGACGGCAGCGGATGGTCTCCGTGGCTGGGGAGCGCCATCGTCAGCTCGATCCGGGACGCGTCGCGGACGAGCGGCTCGTAGGAGGTGCCGGTGAAGTCGCGGGTGGCGAACGGATGCGTCTCGGGGTCGAGATCGTGCGGGCCGCCGCGTTCGGCCCACAGGCACAGGGCAGCGCCATGCCAGGTGGCGTGAGCGACGAGCATGAACGTTATCCCCGGTAGAGCTGTGACGACCGGGTCCCGAAGGTACCAGCGTGGTCCGACAGCATGACCGCGTTAGGCTCGGGAGCGTCTACCCGGATGTGATGGCTGGAGGTCGTTGTGGGCGAGTTCGTGCGGGTCGAGGTCGAGGACGGGATCGGGACGATCCGGCTGGACCGGCCGAAGATGAACGCCCTCAACGCGCAGGTGCAGCGGGAGCTGATCGAGGCGGCCCGGCAGGTCACGGCGGACGAGACGGTGGCCGCGGTGGTCCTCTACGGGGGCGAGCGCGTCTTCGCGGCGGGCGCGGACATCAAGGAGATGGCCGAGCTGTCGTACGCGGGCATGTCGGGCGGCCCGTCGCAGCTGCTGCAGGAGTTCACCAAGGAGCTGGCCGCCATCCCCAAGCCGGTGATCGCCGCGATCACCGGCTACGCGCTGGGCGGCGGCCTGGAGGTCGCGCTGACCGCCGACTTCCGGGTGGCCGGCGAGGGCGCCAGACTCGGGCAGCCCGAGATCCAGCTCGGCATCATCCCCGGCGCCGGCGGAACGCAGCGGCTCGCCCGGCTCGTCGGCCCGGCCAGGGCCAAGGACCTGGTCTTCTCCGGCCGGCACGTCAAGGCCGACGAGGCCCTGTCGATCGGCCTGGTCGACCGGATCGTCCCCGACGCGGACGTCTACACCGCGGCCCGCGCGTGGGCCGCCACGTTCGTCGGCGGCCCGGCGCTGGCCCTGCGCGCCGCCAAGCAGGCCATCGACGCCGGCCTGGAGGTCGACCTGCGGACGGGCCTGGAGATCGAGCGCGTGCAGTTCTCGGCGCTGTGGGCGACCGACGACCAGCGCGACGGCATGAAGAGCTTCATCGAGGAAGGCCCCGGCAAGGCCAAGTTCAACGGCCGCTGAAGAACACGACCCGGCGACGGAGAGGCTTATCGGGTCAAACGGGCGCCCGGGTCGCTACGATCTCCGGCCATGCGACAGGCCTACCGAACGGCGCTGGTCACCGGCGCGTCCAGCGGCATCGGCGAGAGCTTCGCGCGCCTTCTCGCGGGCCGCGGCACCGACCTGGTGATCGTCGCGCGCCGGGCGGACCTGCTCGACCGGCTGGCGCGCGACCTGGTCGAGCGGTACCGGGTCGGCGTGGAGGTGCTGGCCGCCGACCTGACCGACCCCGCCCAGCGCGGCGAGGTCGAGGAACGGCTGCGCGCCGATCCGCCGGAAGGCCGGTCGGGCCGGGGCCAGATAGAGCTCCTGGTCAACAACGCCGGGTACGGGGCGTTCGGCTCGTTCGCCGAGTTGCCGATGGACGACCAGCTCGCGGAGGTCGAGCTGAACGTGGTGGCGCTGACGCGGCTCACGCACGCGGCGCTGCCCGGCATGATCGCGCGGGGCCGGGGCGGGGTGCTGAACGTGGCGTCGATGGCGGGATTCGCGCCGTCCCCGGGCAGCGCGGTGTACGGCGCGTCCAAGGCGTACGTCGCCTCGTTCTCCGAGAGCCTGCACGCCGAGGTGACGGGCAAGGGCGTGCACGTGACGGCGCTGTGCCCGGGATTCACGCGTACGACCGAAGAGGAAGAGCCCAACCTGCTCTGGCTGCGCCGAGATGACGTCGCGCGGGCGGGGCTGGACGCGGTCTCGGCCGGCCGGGCCATGTGCGTTCCCGGCCTCCAGTACAAGGCGGCGCTACCCGCGTTGAAACTCGCGCCGAGATCGTTGCTGCGAGCCGCTACCAACCGCATGTGGCGACAGGCCGCTGACACTCAGTGACAAAGTCCCGGTTGTGCGCACAAAGTCGTCTCCTTTTGGTACTCGGATGACAAGCGCGGGCACTCGCATACCTACAAGAATCCGGATGTGTTGGTTGTGACTTGAGTGCCTTGACGTCAGTCGTGCCAGAACGCGAGCATTGAACTTACGGTTTCGTAGGTTATGCGTTCCCGCCGGCTCCACCGTGTTGGTGACACGGCGCGTCGCACGGCACATCTTCACCACGTCGTCCAGCGAAGGAAGCAGGCATGCCTGTATCACCCGAGGCGAAGTTCCAGAACGGCCTGATGCTCGAACTGGAGGGTCTGGTCGAGAAGGAGGTCGACCGTCACCTGTCCATGGCCAAGGAGTGGTTCCCGCACCAGTACGTACCGTGGGGGCAGGGCACGGACTTCGACGGCCCCCTCGGCGGTACGGGATGGACGCCCGAGGACTCCAAGCTGAGCACCGAGGCGCGCGAGTCGCTGATCGTCAACCTCCTCACCGAGGACAACCTGCCCGGCTATCACCGCGCGATCGCCGAGGTGTTCGGCCGTGAGGGCGCGTGGGGGTTCTGGGTCAACCGCTGGACCGCCGAGGAGAACCGGCACGGCATCGTCATCCGCGACTACCTCACGGTGACCCGCGCGGTCGACCCGATCGCGCTGGAGCGGGCCCGCATGCACCACATGCAGGAGGGGTACGAGGCGCAGCACGGCACCGAGTTCCTGCACGGCGCGGCGTACGTCTCGTTCCAGGAGCTGGCCACCCGCGTCGCGCACCGCAACACCGGCATGGCCTCCGGCGATCCCATCTGCGAGCAGATGCTCACCCGGGTGGCGGCCGACGAGAACCTCCACATGATCTTCTACCGGAACCTGCTCGGCGGCGCGCTGGAGGTCGCCCCGAACGAGACCATGAAGGCGATCACCGAGGTCGTCAAGACGTTCCAGATGCCCGGCCACGGCATCGAGGGCTTCCTGCGCAAGTCCGTGATCATCGCGAACGCGGGCATCTACGACCTGCGGCTCCACCACGACGACGTGCTGCGCCCGGTGCTGCGCAAGCTCGGCGTCTTCGAGATGGAGGGGCTGAGCGGCGAGGGCGAGCGGGCGCGCGAGGAGCTCGGCGCGTTCCTGGACGAGCTCGACGCCGCGGCGACCAAGTTCGAGACCCGCCGCGAGGAGCGGCGCGCCCGCCAGGCGGCCCGGGCGGCGAGCAACGCCTGACCGCCCGCGGCCCGTCCGCGGCTCGTCCGACAAAGATCCATAACGGGCGGGTCACGGCCGGAACGCGGGCCCGCCTCCTGGCGTCAAAGGGTGTATGGGGACTCATCGGCGGCTGGGCGCGTATCGGTTGCTGGGCGAGATCGGCCGGGGGAGCACGGCCGTCGTGCGGCTGGGCATCGACCCGGCCGGACGCGAGGTGGCGATCAAGGAGCTGATCGACGACGTCGCGGGCGAACCCGAGGCGCGCCGCCGGCTGGCCCGCGAGGTCGCCGCACAGGCGCGCGTCGACAGCCCGTACGTGGCGCGCCTGCTGGACGCGGGCGTCGCCGATGACCGGCCGTACGTCGTCCTGCAGTACGTGCCGGGGCTCGCGCTGGGCGACCTCGTCGAGGCGTACGGCCCGCTGCGCGGCGACCGGCTGCTGCGGTTCGCGCGCTCGCTGGCCCTCGGGCTCGCGGCGGTCCACGACGCGGGAGTCCTGCACCGGGACGTCTCGCCGGGCAACGTCATCGTGCTGGGCGACCGGCCCACCCTGATCGACTTCGGGATCGCCCAGGAGGCCGGGGCGCGCCAGATCACCCGGCCCGGGATGGTCATCGGCACGCCCGCCTACCTCGCGCCCGAGCTGATCGAGGGACAGCCCGCCTCCACGGCCTCCGACGTCTTCTCGTGGGCGGCGACGGTGGCGTACGCCGCGACCGGCCGCCACCCGTTCGGCCGCGGCACGCTGCACGGTGTCTGCTTCCGCATCCTGCGCGGCAAGGCCGACCTCGACGGCGCGCCCGAGCCGCTCGCCCCGCTGCTGCGCCTGGCGCTGCGGCGCGACCCGGCCGAGCGCCCGACGGCCCGCTGGTTCGCCGGGAGCCTCGCCCAGCGGAGCGCGGGCACCCCCGCGCGCCGCCCGGCACGGGCGTTCGCGGAGAGAGATCGGCAGGTCACGGTGCGGTACGACGGCGCGGCGGCCTGATGTCCGCCAGATCCACCCGGTGTCATGGGCGGCGGTAGGGTTTCGGAAACGATGGAGGGGGTTGTCACGTCCGGGGACAGGATCGGCCACTATCGCGTGCTCCGCACCTTGGGGGAGGGCGGCATGGGCGTCGTGTATCTCGGCGCCGACCCCGAGGGGCGCAACGTGGCCATCAAGGTGCTGCGACCGCAGGTCGCCGGCGACGCCACGGCCCGCCGCCGGCTGGCCCGCGAGGTCGACTCGATGCGGCGGGTGCACAGCCCGCACGTCGCGGAGATCCTCGACGCCGACGTCACGGCCGACCGGCCCTACATCGTGACCCAGTACGTGCCGGGCCGCACCCTCGAAGAGATCGTCGAGGAGAACGGCCCGATCTTCGGCCAGGCGCTGCAGCGTCTCGCGACCGGACTGGCCGCGGCCCTGTCGGCGATCCACGGCGCCGGCATCGTGCACCGCGACCTCAAGCCGGGCAACGTCATGCTGGTCGACAGCGAGCCGGTCGTGATCGACTTCGGTATCGCGCAGGGCGCGGACGCCACCCGGCTGACCGCCACCGGCATGGTCATCGGCACGCCCGGCTACCTCGCACCGGAGATCATCGAGGGTGAGGACGCCGGTCCCGCGTCCGACGTGCACGCCTGGGCGGGCACGCTGGCCTACGCCGCGACCGGGCGCCCGCCGTTCGGCTCCGGCACGTTCGAGTCGATCTTCTACAAGATCATGCAGGGCACGCCGGACCTGGACGGCATGCCCGAGGCGCTCTACCCGGTCGTGCGGTCCGCGATGGTGCGGCACCCGGCCGAACGCCCCACCGCGGTCAACCTGGTCCAGCTCACCCGCCGCATCCACCTCGAAGCGACGATCACCGACCAGACCCGCGTGGACGAGCACTACACGCGTCCCGACAGCACCTCCCAGCCGGTGGAGCAGCCGCCCCCGGAACGGATGGACCAGGCAAGGCAGTTCGCCATGCCCTCCACTGGCCCCGCCCCGGCACGGCCGGCCACCGACCCGGTCACGCCACCACCGGCCCCGGCACCCACCCCGGTGCCGATGCCCGCGCCCGTGCCCACGCAGCAGCCCAAGGACTTCGTCGGCCAGTTGCCCCCGGCCGCGCCGCCGCCCGTACCGCCGCCCGCTCCGGGCCCGTACGAGCAGCCCAACACCTACAGCGGTTACGCGCAACAGCCGCCGGCCCGCCCGCGCCGTGGCGGTCTGCAGCCGCGGCAAGACACACCGCCGCCCGTCCCCTACAACGGCGGCGCGCAGCCGAGCCCGGAACGCCGCCCCGAACGCCCGCCGGCGCCCGCTACGCCCGCCGCGCCCGCCGCGGAGCAACGCAAGCCGTACGGCTGGTACCGCCTGCTCAGCCTCCTCGTCCTGGTCGCGCTCCTCGGCTTCGCCAGAATCGCGCCAGTCCTCGCGGTCGCCGTCACCACCGTCGGCGTGCTCGTCCTCCGCGCGGGCGACAAGGCCGCCAAGGGCATGGAGGGCAAGCGCACCCGGCGCGGCCCGCGCGCGGGCGACGCGGTCGCGGCGACGCTCAAGTCGCCGCTGCACCTGCCGGGCGCGCTGCTGGTCACCGCCCTCCTGGCGGCGCTGGCCGCGCTCGCGGGACTGGTCGTCCTCGGCGTCCTGATGTTCGCCAACGACACGATGAGGGCCTCCGAGGCCATCGCCTACTCCGCGATGCTGATCATCGGCCTGCTGTGTCTCGCACCCGGCAGCGGCGCCCCACGGCGCCAGATGGCGCGCCTCTGGGGCGCCGTCCTGCCGCGGACGGAGGCCGCCGTCGGCGGCGCGGTGGTGATCGGCCTCTTCGCCGCGATGCTGG
The DNA here is from genome assembly GCF_039533225.1 of Actinomadura fulvescens. Taxonomy (NCBI): domain Bacteria; kingdom Bacillati; phylum Actinomycetota; class Actinomycetes; order Streptosporangiales; family Thermomonosporaceae; genus Actinomadura; species Actinomadura fulvescens. The sequence continues at coordinate 133,623 of NZ_BAAATD010000001.1, forward strand.
TGCTGCTGTCGCAGAAGCAGCCGCCCGACACCACACCGGTGGACGGGATGAGCCAGAACCTCGAAGACCTCCGCGGCGATGTCCGCGACCTTCTCGGCGGTCTCCCTTTCATCTGACGCCGTCCCGATAGGGTGGCGAGCCGATGAGCGAGGAACACATCGGCGCCTACCGTGTCCTGACGCGCCTCGGTGCCGGCGACGTCCACCGCGCCGCGGGCCCCACCGGCCGCGACGTGGCGATCCGCCTGCTGCCGGACGAGGCCCGTGACCGGCTCCGGGCCGACCTCGACCGCATGCGCGCCGTCCGCAGCCCGTACGTGGTGGACGTCCTCGACGGCGATCCCGAGGCCGTCCGGCCCTACGTCGTCTCGCGCTTCGTCCCGGGCCGTTCCCTGGACCGGTTCGTCGCCGAGCAGGGCCCGCTGGCCGGAGCCGCCCTCCACCGGCTGGCCCTCGACCTCGCCAAAGCCCTGGCCGCCATCCACGAATCGGGCCTGGCCCATCGGGCTCTCCGTCCCCAGGACGTCCTGGTCGTGGACGGCTCCCCGGTCATCATCGACTTCGCGCTCGCCGCCCCCGCCGAGCCGGCCGCCGACATCCAGGCATGGGCGGCCGTCGTCAGCCACGCCGCCGGGGGCGCCGTCCCGGCCACCCTCCAGCCGCTCCTGGAGGCCGCCGCCGCCCCCGCCGAGACGGCCCGCCCCACGGCCAAGACCCTGGTAGAGGCCGTCACCCAGTTGGAACCACCCCCGGCTCCAATCCCGGCCGCCGCCGCACCGTCCGTCGTGGCTGCCGCATCCCGGGCTGTGCCTCTGCCTGTGCCTGCGGGCGTTGCGCCGTCCACGAGCGCGTCCGCGACCGCTTCCATCTCCGGGGTCGCGACGGGCGGTGCTGGAGCGAGGCGTTCGGGGAACGGTTCCGGGCCGGTCGGGACTGCCGTCGTCCAGGCCTGGGCTCGGCTGCTGGCGGCGATGGTGGTGGTCGCCGCCGCGGGGTTCGCGGTGATGTTGCCGGTCGTGGGGGCCGTGGTGTCGGTCGTCGCGGTCGTGCTCCTGCGCGGGGCCGCCGGGCGGGGATGGGCCATGGCGGTGGGGACGACGGTCGTCACGGTGCCCTACGCCGGGGTGTTCGCGCTGGTGGTGACGTTGGGACTGGCGTCCGGCTCGGCCGTGGGCGTCGAGGTCGATCCGCTCGCGGCCTGTGCGGTCGGGGTGGGAGCCGGAGTGGCGGCCCTGTGGGCGGCGCCGGGGATCTCCGGGCCTCGGCGGGGATTGCAGCGGCTGGTGGCCGGGGTCGCCGGGACGCCGCGGGCCATCGCGGTGGGCGGCGTGCTGCTGGGGGTCGTGGCGTTCCTGGCGGTGGTGGGCGCCATCTCGATGACGCCGAGCTTCGGGCCGATGTACGGATTGCAGAGCTCGCTGGAGAGCGCGGTCAGCCAGTTGCAGACGAGGCTGCAGTGATGTGCGTCACGGCGGGTGCGCGGCGGCCGGCGACGCGTTCGCCGGGCGCGGCGTGCGGAATGTCTCAGGAACTGGGATTTGCCAGCAGGTTACTGCCCGGTAATATGTGCCTCGCACGGCTGAATCAGGGACCCGGAGCCGAAGCACGTTCGGGTGTTTGGCAGGCTGTGAGCATCAGCCCGCGTCGACCCGCCCTGGGCGGCGCCCCTCTGTCCGCTGCCCCAGCGGCCAACTGATAGCAGGGAGGTCGGCCACCGGCCATGAACATCGTCGTCCTGGTGAAGCAGGTTCCCGATACGGAGAGCCCGCGCAAGCTCAAGTCCGATGACAGCACGCTCGACCGTGCCGCCGCGGACGGTGTGATCAACGAACTTGACGAGTACGCCATCGAAGAGGCGCTGCGCATCAAGGAGGCCCAGGGTGGCGAGGTGACCGTCCTCACCATGGGCCCCGACAAGGCGACCGAGTCGATCCGCAAGGCGCTGGCCATGGGTGCGGACAAGGCCGTGCACCTCGTCGACGACGCCCTCGCCGGCTCCGACGCGCTGCAGACCTCGTACGCCATCCAGCAGGCCCTCGGCCGCACCGGTTTCGACCTGGTGGTGCTGGGCTCGGAGTCGACCGACGCGCGGACCGGCGTGCTCGCCGCGATGCTCGCCGAGCGGCTCGGCGTGCCGCAGCTGTCGCTGGCCAACAAGGTCGAGATCGACGGCTCCGCCATCAAGATCCAGCGGCAGACCGACTACGGCTTCGACAAGGTCGAGGCCGTCCTGCCCGCGGTCGTCAGTGTGGTGGAGAAGATCAACGAGCCCCGCTACCCCTCGTTCAAGGGGATCATGGCGGCCAAGAAGAAGCCGGTCGACACGATCGGCATCGCCGACGCGGGTATCGACGCCGCGCAGGTCGGCCTGGCGAACGCCGCCACCGAGGTCGTCGACTTCGCCGAGGCCCCGCCCCGGGCCCAGGGCCAGATCGTCACCGACGAGGGCGACGGCGGCGTGAAGATCGCCGAGTTCCTCGCGTCGAAGAAGTTCGTCTGAGCGAGGAAGGGAACAGGAACAATGGCTGAGATTCTCGTCCTCGTCGACCACGTCGACGGTGAGGTCAAGAAGGTCACGCTCGAACTGCTCACGGCCGCGCGCCGGCTGGGCGAGCCGGCCGCGGTATGGATCGGTCCCGGCGCCGAGGGCGCCAAGGACAAACTGGCCGAGTACGGCGCGGCCAAGGTCTACGTGGCCGCCGACGAGGAGCTGACCTCCTACGTGGTGGCCCCGAAGGCCGCCGTGCTGGCCCAGCTCGTCGCCGACAAGTCCCCCGCCGCGGTGCTCGTCTCCGCGACCGGTGAGGGCAAGGAGGTGGCGGGCCGCCTGGCGGTCAAGACCGGCTCCGGCGTGCTCACCGACGTGGTCGACATCGCCGAGGGCGCCGTCGCCGAGCACTCGATCTTCGGTGGCGGTGTCATCGCGCACGCCCGGGTCAAGACCGGTACGCCGATCGTGGCCGTCCGCCCCAACTCCATCGCGCCCGAGGCCGCCCCGGCCGCCGGTGCGGAGGAGGCGGTGTCGGTGACCCTGTCGGACGCCGACAAGGCCGCGAAGATCACTGAGAAGGTCGTCCAGGAGAAGGGCGAGCGCCCGGACCTCACCGAGGCCGCGATCGTCGTCTCCGGTGGCCGCGGTGTCGGCGGTGCGGAGAACTTCAAGATCATCGAAGGGCTGGCCGACTCGCTCGGCGCGGCGGTGGGAGCGTCCCGCGCCGCGACCGACGCCGGCTGGTACCCGCACTCCTTCCAGGTCGGCCAGACCGGCAAGACGGTGTCGCCGCAGCTCTACATCGCGGTCGGCATCTCCGGCGCCATCCAGCACCGGGCCGGCATGCAGACCTCGAAGACGATCATCGCGATCAACAAGGACGCCGAGGCCCCGATCTTCGAGCTCGTGGACTACGGCGTCGTGGGCGACCTGTTCCAGGTCGCGCCGCAGCTCACCGAGGAGATCAACAAGCGCAAGTAGGCGCCACCGGTCGACTCCGGACGCCCCGCCACCCGCATCAGCGGGCGGCGGGGCGTTCGCCGTTCAGGAGCTCAGGACCGGATGGGGGACGGGGCCGTGGCGGGCTTGTACGGGGGAACGCGGTCAGGCCGCGACGGGCTCGCGGTCGCCGCCGACAGGAGCGGCGGCGGTCTCGCCCACGGCGTCGAGGGCGTCGGCGGCGTGCCCGGCGGTGCCGCCGGAGACCGCGACGTCACCCGCGCCGAGCGGCACGAAGCGCGCCCCGAAGGCGATCATCAGGGCGAGCACGACGACGATTCCGACGCCGAGCCGCAGCGACGTGGCGTCCGACAGGAAGCCCACCACGACCGGGCCGAGCAGGAGCCCGCCGTACCCCATCGCCCCGACCTGGGCGACCGCGGCGGCGGACTGGCCGGGCGCGGCCGAGCCGGCCAGCGAGATGGTGGTCGGGACGACCGTGCAGACCATCAGCCCGGTGAGGAAGAACCCGGCGATGGCGAACGGCGCGGACGGCGCCAGCACGACGACCGTCATGCCGAGCGCGGTGCCGGCTCCGGCGGCGGTCAGCAGGCGCCGGGTGCCGAGCCGGGTCCGCAGCCGGTCGCCGGTCAGCCGGCCGATCAGCATGGCGAGCTCGAACATCGGGTAGCCGAGCGCCGCCACCGCCTGGGTGGCGCCGAGCTCGTCGTGCAGCAGCAGGCCGCTCCAGTCGGCGATCGACCCCTCGGCCATGAACGCGATGAACGCGAGCACGCCGACCAGGTAGACCGCGACGGGCATCCGGGCACGCCGCCCGCCGCCAGCCGGGACGGCCGCGGGCGGGTCGGCCAGGTAGGTGCGGCCCAGCGCCAGCCCGAGCGGCAGCGCGACGATCGCGGCGACCAGGACGGTCGCCGTGAAGCCGAGCCCGGCGGCGGCGGTCGCGACGCCGAAGAGCCCGCCGCTCATGGCGCCGACGCACCAGCCGGCGTGCATGCCGCTCATGATCGGCCGCCGGTGGGCCTGCTCGACGACGGTGCCCTGCGCGTTCATCGCGATGTCGGTGATGCCGAACGTCATGCCGAACAGCGCGACCGCCATCAGCAGCGTCCCGTAGGTGGGGGCGAGCGCGACGAAGACGTACGAGGCGCCGGTCAGCGGGAGGGCGACCCGCAGCACCGACCGGCTGCCGGCCCGCGCGATGACGGCGCGCAGCCCCTGCATCGCCACGATGGCGCCGAGCCCCCAGATGAGGACCACTATGCCGATCTCGCTCTCGCTGGTGCCGAACTTGGCTGCCAGGGCGGGCATACGGGCCACCCACACGCCGCAGAGCAGACCTGCCAGCGCGAAGGTCAGGAACGTTCCAAGGCGAGCGCGGAACAGCATGGTTCACCTCTTTCATCTCTTGGCGGGGCGTGCGCGCACGGCGCGGCCCCGGACGCAGGGGGAAGCCGTGCGCGGTGGCCGGAGACGGTCGTGTGCGCACGGCGTGGTGGTCGGTCGTTGTGATCAGGACGTGGACGAGACGGGGCCGGCGTGCGGCCCGGCCCCCGCCGTCAGCGTTCGAGCAGGGCCAGCAGCCGCTCTCTCAGCGCCGCGAGCTCGGCCTCGCCGTAGAGCTCGGGACTGTGGCTCATCACTTCCCAGAGGCCCTCGGCCGCCAGCCGGACGATCGTGCCGGTGACGGGGTCGCGGTCCTCCGCCGGGTCGCGCCGGTGCCAGCGCGCCATCGCCTCGTTGAGCGGCTCGGCCAGCTCCGGGTCGGTGGCGGCGGCCGTGATGGCCGACCATCGCCGGTAGGTGCGGGCGCCGTCGGTGAACACCTTGAACGTCGCCTCGACGTAGGCCCGGCTGTAGGAGCCGGGCGACCCGTCGTACGTCTGGCCGATCAGGTCGTCGAACTCCTCGATGACCCGCGTCACCAGCGCCTTGACCAGGGCTTCCTTGGTGGGGAAGTGGTAGAGCAGCCCACCCTTGCTCACGCCCGCGCGGTCGGCGACCGCGGTGAGCGTGAGGGCCTGCGTGCCGTGCTCGCTGAGCACGGCCTCGGCGGCGTCGAGGAGGGCGTCCTTCTTCATGGCCCCTCTACTGTACCGACCGGACGGTACAGTTTCAACCGTCCGAAATGTGACCCGCCGCACCGCGCGCGGAAGGAACCGGCGCCGCGCGGATAGTGTTGAGCGCGTGGTGACCTACCTCGATCATGCGGCGACGACCCCGATGCGCCCCGAGGCCATCGCCGCGATGACGGCGGAGCTGGGCGAGCTGGGCAACCCGTCCTCACTGCACGCCGTGGGCCGCCGGGCCCGCCGGGTGGTGGAGGAGTCCCGAGAGATCATCGCGGAGGCCTTTGACGCCCGGCCGAGCGAGGTGATCTTCACCTCCGGCGGCACCGAGGCCGACAACCTCGCGGTCAAGGGGATCTTCTGGGCCCGCCGGGGCGCCGACCCCGCCCGTACCCGGGTGCTGGCGGCCGCCATCGAGCACCACGCGGTGCTCGACACCGTGCAGTGGCTGGCCGACCACGAGGGCGCCAAGATCGAGTGGCTGCCCTGCGACGAGCTCGGCCGGGTCGGCCCGGAGACGCTGCGCGCCGCGATCGGCGCCAACCCCGGCGACGTGGCGCTCGTGACGGTCATGTGGGCCAACAACGAGGTCGGCACCGTCCAGCCCGTCGCCGAGCTGGCGGCGATCGCCCGCGAGCACGACATCCCGTTCCACACCGACGCGGTCCAGGCCGCCGCCCACCTGCCGGTCGGCTTCGCCGCCAGCGGCGCGCACGCGCTCGCTCTCAGCGGCCACAAGCTCGGCGGCCCGCTCGGCGTCGGCGTCCTGCTGCTGGGCAAGGGCGTGGACCCGGTCCCCGTCCTGCACGGCGGCGGTCAGGAACGCGACGTCCGGTCCGGGACGCTCGACACCCCGGCCATCGCCGGGCTCGCGGCAGCGGTCCAGGCCACTACCGCCCACCGCGACGAGCAGGCCCGCCGGCTGGCCGCGCTGCGCGACCGCCTGATCGGCGAGGTCCGCGCGGCGGTGCCGGGCGCGATCCTGAACGGCGATCCCGACGACCGGCTGCCCGGCAACGCGCACTTCTCGTTCCCCGGCTGCGAGGGCGACGCGCTCCTCATGCTGCTGGACGCGCGCGGCATCGAGTGCTCCACCGGCTCGGCCTGCTCGGCGGGGGTCTCGCAGCCGAGCCACGTGCTGCTCGCCATGGGCGCCGACCCCGCCCGCGCCCGCGGCTCCCTGCGGTTCACGCTCGGCCACACCTCGACCGACGCCGACGTCACCGCGCTTGCCGAGGCGATCGCCCCCGCCGTCGAACGAGCCCGCCGCGCCGGGCTGACCTGACCTGACCTGACCAAGCCAAGCCGCGTGGTCGGCTGAGCCGCGCGGGCCCGGGTGGGCGGAGGGGCCCGCGCGGCGGTCTAGCGGAGGAACTGGCGGCTCCGGTCGAGCAGCCCCCGGGCCTTGAGCTCGGCGCGCAGCGGGATCTCGTCGTCCCAGACGCCGCCCAGTTCCCGCGAGATCCCGAAGTAGGTCGCCGTCCCGTCCCCGTCGCCGAGGAGCTGGCGGCGCAGCGGGCTGAGCCCGCGCCACCAGTCGCTGTGACGGTCGATGGCGACGTCGTCGTACCAGCGGATCCAGCGGTAGGTGTAGCAGAGGAAGATCATCTTCCGGGTGACGGTGGAGTGGTTGAGCGACCGGGAGTGCCACAGGCGGCGGTCGAAGATGAACGCGTCGCCGGGGTTCGCCCTCAGCTCGACCGTGCCCGGAGGCGGCGGGTGGACGCCGCCGGGTCCCGGCTCGGTGCGGTCCAGGGTGTTGCTCAGGTGGGCACCCGGCAGGACGAGGGTGCCCCCGCGGCCCTCCTCCGACAGGTCGCTCAGCACGTACGCGACCTTGATGGACAGCATCGGCCGCGGGTCCATGTCCAGGTCGGCGTTCTGCCGCTTGCCGTCCTGGTGCCACAGCCAGCCGGGCGCGGGCGGGTCGAGGACGGGCGGGTTGACGTCGACGTGGCTGTGGTTGACGTAGATGTTCCAGCCGAGGTGGCCCCACAGGTGCCGGAACGTCGCGGGCAGATCCAGCAGTTCGAGGAAGGTCTCGTCGCGCAGCACCCCGCCGAGCGCGTGGATCTCCCCGTTCGGGCCGAGGCGCCCCGCCCTGCGTTCGGCGTCGTAGACCCGGTCGACCGCCTCCTCCATCCGGGCCCGCCTGGGTTCGTCCAGCGCCCTCGGTATCAGGAGACAGCCCTGGTCCTCGAACGTGCGCCGCTCCTCCTCGCTGATGGCCGTGTAGGGTCCGGCGACCTCCCGGTCCGTCATCTGGGTCATGAGCACGCTCCTCGATGATCTTCTCTGCGGTGGTGCGCCACTCAAGCCGACGGCGTTGAAGAACCTGTGAAGAACCGATCCGGAACCGATCTTTCTTGGCGCGGGCGACGTCGACCCGAGGTGCGGGCGGGTGTCACTTGGTACCTTCCGGATCATGTGGACGGCCCCTCGGATCCTCGTCGCGGAGGACGATCCCAAGCAGGCCCGGCTCATCCGGATCTATCTGGAACGCGAAGGACACCAGGTCACCGTGGCGGCCGACGGCCGTCAGGCGCTGGAACGAGCCCGCGCGCTCAGGCCGGACCTGCTGGTGCTCGACGTGATGATGCCCGGCCTCGACGGCCTTGACGTCTGCCGTGTCATCCGGGCCGAGGCGTCGGTCCCGATCCTGCTGCTGACGGCGCGTTCCACCGAGGACGACATGCTGCTCGGCCTCGACCTCGGTGCCGACGACTACCTGACCAAGCCCTACAGCCCCCGCGTGCTGACGGCACGCGTCCGCGCGCTGCTGCGCAGAGCCGGCGTCGGCGGGGCACCGGCCGCCGCCTCCGCGGAACCGGTGCTGCGGGTGGGCGACCTGGAGGTGGATCCCAACCGCTTCGAGGTCCGTACGGCCGGACGCCGGGTCGAGGTGACCGCGAAGGAGTTCGGGATCCTGCAGACGCTGGCGGCCGAGCCGTCCCGGGTCTTCACCCGCGCGCAGATCCTCGAACGGGCCTTCGGCTTCGACCACCACGTGCTCGAACGCACCGTGGACGCGCACGTGATGAACCTGCGGCGCAAGATGGAGCGGGACCCGGCGGACCCGGTGTACGTGCAGACCGTCTACGGCCGCGGCTACCGCCTCGGCCCCGCTGTCGAGGGCTGAACGATGCCGTTCGTGGGATTCCGTGCCCGGGTGTTCGCCATCGTCACGCTCGTCACGCTGGTCGCCATCGCCACCACCGCCTGGCTGACCGTGCGCACCACCACGGCCGAGTTCACCGACTCGGCGGCCGCGGCCGCCCGCGACGTCGACACGATCGAGGCCGATCTGGTCAGGTACGGCAGCGTCCACGGCACCTGGGAGGGCGTGCCGCACCTGGCCGAGGAGCTGAAGGGCAGGACCCGCCAGCGCATCCGGCTCGCGGGCCTGTCCGGCGACGTCATCGTGGACACCGACACCCTGGAGGGCCGGACCGCCCGGCCCACGACGAGCCGTCCGGCCTCGGTCCTGGACCCGCGCCGCGAGCTGGTGGCCGGGGCGTTCGCCATGCCCGCGTCCGGCCGGCGGACCGACACGCCTCCGGGAGCGTTCTCGAGCGATCCTCCGGCCAAATCGAACGATCCCTCTGCCGACCCGAGCGCTGTGGTGCTCGATCCGTCACGGCGTCCCGGAGATTCGCCGGTCAGCGTACGGATCGGCCCTAGGGCCCTGCTGGCGAGGCTGAGCTTCTACCGGTCCGCCATCCGTCTCCGGGCCTGCTACACCCGTGAAGGGGTGCAGATGCGGGTCAGGCAGCCGATCATCTGGTCTCGGAACCCGGCCGCCGCGTACGTGGCGGGTATCGACGACGACCGGCCCGCGAAGTGCGCGGCCCAGGCCAAGAGCACCAAAGCCGAGCGGGCGGCGGACCACGAGGCGGCCCTGGCGTGCGGCGCCGGACGCACCGAAGCCCTCGGGGTACAGGACCCGTCCCTCGTCCCCGAGGAGACCTGCGAAGGCCGGGTCTTCCTGCAACGGCTGGAGAGCGTCGCGCCCGAGCCGCTCCTGATCTGGCTCGGCCACAGCGAGCCCCAGCGCGGCGCGGTCCGGATCCCGCTCTTCAGGGTGGCCACGGCGGCGAGCGTCGTGGCGGTGCTGCTGGCCGCCGGGACACTGCTGCTGAGCCGCCGGGTCCTCGCCCCGATCGCGACGCTCCGGGTGGCCTCCGGCCGGCTGGGCGCGGGCGACCTGTCGGAACGGGTCAGGGTGCGCGGCCACGACGAGATCGCGGCGCTGGGCCGCACGTTCAACCGCATGGCCGACTCGCTGCAGCGCAGCGAGGAGGCGCAGCGGCGCATGATCAGCGACATCGCGCACGAGCTGCGGACGCCGCTGTCCACCATGCGCGGCTATCTGGAGGCGCTCCAGGACGGTGTTCTGAAGCCCGACCAGGAACTGCTGGCCTCCCTGCACGAGGAGGCGGTGCTCCAGCAGCGGCTGATCGACGACCTGCAGGACCTGGCGCTGGCCGAGTCGGGCGCGCTGCGCATGCGTCTCGAACCGCTGGACGCGGTGGAGCTCCTGGAGACGTACGGCTTCACCCACCGGGTCGCCGCCGAGTCGCGGGGCGTCCTCCTGCTGGTCGAGACGGCCCCGGTCCCGCCGGTGAACGGCGACGCCGACCGGCTGCGCCAGGTGGTCGGCAACCTGGTGACGAACGCGCTCGCGGCCACGCCGCCCGGTGGGACGATCACGCTGCGCGCCGGGCCGGCGGACGACGACGGCGTGCTGATCTCGGTGGCCGACACGGGCCACGGCATCGGCGCCGAGGACCTGCGGAACGTGTTCGACAGGTTCTGGCGGGCGGACGCCGCGCGCGGCCGGGGGACCGGCGGGCGCGGCCTCGGCCTCTCGATCGCCAAGGGCATCGTCGCGGCCCACGGCGGGACCCTCTCCGCCGAGAGCACCACGGGCGCGGGTTCGACGTTCACCGTCCGGCTGCCGCCGATGCCGCCGCCGGACCGCGGCTGAGCCGGGCGCGGCTGAGCCGGATCGCGGCTGCGGCGCACCGCGGCTGCGGCAGGCCGTGTTTGGCCCTCTCTCCTGCGGGGACGGCATGTCCGTTCGTGAGAAAGGGGAGACGATGACGGCGAACGTGGCCCGGAACGGTACGGGCGGGCTCGGCAGGCAGACCGCCGGGCACCCTTGGTTCCATCGGCTCTCCAGGGCGGGTCTGGCCGCGCGTGGCGTGCTCTACCTGCTGGTCGGCTGGCTGGCGGTCCGGGTGGGGATGGGCCACGGCGGCGGCAAGGAGGCCGACAAGGGCGGCGCGCTCCAGGAGATCGCCGGCAGGCCCGGCGGTACCGTCGTGCTGTGGCTGCTGGTCATAGGGCTGGCGGGGCTGGCGCTGTGGGGATTCTCGGAGGCGCGGTACGGGCAGCCCGTCCCCGACGGGCACAAGGCCCGCAAACGGCTGGCGGCGTTCGGCAGGGGACTGGTCTACTCGGTGGCCTTCGCCGGGACGCTGGCGTTCGTGCTCAGCCACAAGCAGAGCTCCAGCGACCAGGAGTCCAGGTCGTTCACCGCGCGCGCGATGAGCGAGCCCGGCGGGCGCTGGCTCGTCCTCGCGGTGGGCATCGGCGTCGTCGCCTGGGGCCTGCACCAGATCTGGCACGGCGCGGGACGCAACTTCCGCGAGGAGCTGAAGACGTTCGGCATGGACCAGCGGGTGCAGCGTGCCGTCGAGGTGCTCGGCGTGGTGGGCCACATCGCCAGGGGCATCGTGGCGATCGGGTTCGGCGTGTTCCTCGGGTACGCGTTCGTCACGTTCGACGCGGGCAAGGCGAAGGGACTGGACGGCACGCTGCGCGAGCTCGCGAGTACCCCCGCCGGGCCGTGGCTGCTGGTCGCGGTCGCCCTCGGCCTGGTGGTCTTCGGGGCCTATTCGCTGTGCGAGGCGCGCTGGCGCAAGGTCGAGGCCGTGCGCGCCTAGGGCATGTCTCGAAGTCAGCTGCCCTACTACGCGACGCCCAGGCACGCACCTCGCGGAGTTGTCGTCAGTCGACGGCCAAACCCGGGCCGACTCCCTCCTCCGCCCCCGCGATGCACGCACCTGGACGCCGCTCGCTACGGGCGCCGACTTCGAGACACGCCCTAGTCAGGGCTGGAACGGGGCGAGGCTCCGCCAGCCGGGGTCGGCGGTGGAGGCCACCTTGGCCTTGCCCTCGCTCCAGCCCGCGGCGAGCTGGTCGAGCTCGGCGATGACGCCAGAGTCGGGGTCGGCGTACAGGTGGAACACCCGCAGCCCGTCGCCGGTCTCCCGGACGGCCAGCACCGCGCGGTCGCCGAGACCGGACAGCTTCTTCTCGAACTTGCGCAGCGCCCCCGCCGAGGGGTCGACCGGCAGGCGGTCCGGGTTGCTGTGGGAGTACGGCACCGAGATCGCCACGTGCTGGTCGCACAGCGGGTAGTCCTGGCGGTGCAGCGGGAACCGGGCCCGCAGCTGCGAGGGGTGCCCGCGCGGCGTCCGGCCCTCGCCGGAGAGCCAGGCCGGCTCGCGGAAGTCCTCGGTGACCTGCTCGACGACGACCGGCAGCATCGCGGGCGGCAACGCGTCCATCGGCGTCTCGGTGGCGATGCGGACCTCGCCGACCCAGCGGGCCACGTCGTCCTCGCCGAGCGCCCAGTCGAGGACGTGCAGGGCGACCTGGACCTGCTGCTCCTCGGAGACGAACAGGAAGTCGGGGTGGTAGGCGCCGATGTCGACCCGGCCGCGGAGCTGGTCGGCGCGCATCCCGAACCGCACGTACTCCAGGTCGAACTCGTGGTCGCCGAGCAGCAGCTGCTGGCCCAGCATCTCGTGATCGGCCTGCCGCGCCGGGTGGAAGCGCCAGCCGGTGCCGGTGGGCGCGGCGCGGTACCAGCGCTCGGACAGCCCGCGCAGCTCCGGATCGCCGCCGCCCGTCACCGTGAGGGACGGGCCGTCCTCCTCCGAGCCCCCGATCTCCCACTGGAGCTCGGGGTGGATCTTGCTGACCCGGTGCGAGAGCTCCTCGACCAGCTCGGTCGAGAGCCCGTCACCGAGCGCGGCCTCGATCGAGGGGCGGGCCTGCCCCCACCACTCCCAGAAGTCGATGATCGCAGGAAGCGGGGTCGCGGATGGCGTGTCGCGGGGACGGCGAAAGATTCCCATGGCGGGCATCATCGTACGCGGATTTCCCGTCCGCCCGCCCACGCCGCTTACCCTTGAGAAGTTATGACTCTCCGCGTACTGGCCGCCATGTCGGGCGGCGTCGACTCTGCCGTGGCCGCCGCCCGGGCCGCCGAGGCCGGCCACGACGTCACCGGCGTGCACATGGCCCTGTCCAACAACCCGCAGTCCTACCGCACCGGCGCCCGTGGCTGCTGCACCCTGGAGGACTCCCGCGACGCGCGCCGGGCCGCCGACGTGATCGGCATCCCGTTCTATGTCTGGGATCTGGCCGAACGGTTCCACCACGACGTGGTCGAGGACTTCGTGGCCGAGTACGCGGCGGGCCGCACGCCCAACCCGTGCCTGCGCTGCAACGAGAAGATCAAGTTCGAGGCGCTGCTGGACAAGGCCCTGGCGCTCGGCTTCGACGCGGTCTGCACCGGGCACTACGCGCGCCTGGCCGACGGCGTTCTGCGGCGCGGCGTGGACGCGGGCAAGGACCAGTCGTACGTGCTGGCGGTCTGCACGCCCGAGCAGCTCGCCCACGCGATGTTCCCGCTCGGCGACACCACCAAGGCCGACATCCGCGCCGAGGCCGAACGGCGCGGGCTGCAGGTGGCCGACAAGCCCGACAGCCACGACATCTGCTTCATCGCGGACGGCGACACCAAGGGTTTCCTGGCCGAACGCCTCGGTGCGGCCCCCGGCCCCATCATCGACGTCGACGGCAACCAGGTCGGCGAGCACGAGGGCTCGTACGGCTACACCGTGGGCCAGCGCAAGGGCCTGCGCCTGGGCACCCCGGCGCCCGACGGCAAGCCGCGGTACGTCCTGGACATCTCGCCGGTGACCAACACCGTCACGGTCGGCCCGCGCGAGGCCCTCGACGTGACCGAGATCACGACCGAGCGCCCGGTGTGGCTCACCGAGACCCCGGCGGGCCCGTTCGGCTGCCAGGTCCAGCTGCGTGCGCACGGCGAGGTCTACGACTGCGTGGCCGAGCCGGACGGTGACCGGCTGGTCATCCGGCTCGCCCGCCCCGCCCGCGGCGTCGCGTCGGGCCAGGCGGCGGTGCTGTACGAGGGCGACCGCGTCCTCGGCTCGGCCACCATCGCCGAAACCACCCGCGTCCCCGCCTAGCCGTCGTAGCCATGGCCGCCTGTTCTGACGTTCCATGAGGTCCCCCTAGGGTTGTGGTGTGGACTTTCCTTGGGAGGCCGGGAGCGCGACCGGCGTTGGCTCGTACCCGGGCACCGACTCCGCCGAGGCTCTGCGGGTCGTGCTGGGCGAGTTGCCCCGGCTGCCGCATCTGCCCGAGCTCCCCGCGCGCGGGCCGGGCGCCGACCTGATCGGGCGTACGGCGGGGCTTCTCGTCGATCTCGCCGTGCACGTGGAGCCCTCCGGCTGGCGGTTCTCCGACCGGCCGGGGCGCGACACCCGGCGGTCCCACGATCATCTCGGCCGCGACCTGGACGTGCTGGAGGAGGTTGCGGGCGGGCACGACGGCCCGTTCAAGATCCAGGTGTGCGGGCCGTGGACGCTCGCCGCCGCGATCGAGCTCAGGAACGGCGAGCGCGCGCTCAAGGACCCCGGCGCGGTGCGCGACCTGACCGTCTCGCTGGCCGAGGGCATCGCCGGGCACGTCGCGGACGTACGCCGGCGGCTGCCGCACGCCGAGCTCCTGGTGCAGTTCGACGAGCCGGGGCTGCCCGCGGCGCTGGCCGGGACCGTGCCGAGCGCCAGCGGGTTCGCGCGGCTGCGGCCGATCGAGGCGCCGATCGCCGAGGAGACGCTCCGGCAGGTCATCGACGCCGCCGGAGCGTTCCCGATCGTGCACTGCTGCGCGCCGAACGTGCCGTACCGGCTGCTGCGCGGCGCCGGGGCCAAGGCGATCTCCGTTGACCTGAGCCTGGTGCCCCAGCGGGACGACGACGCGGTGGGAGAGACCATCGACGCGGGAGTCGGCCTCCTGCTCGGCGTGGTGCCCGGCACGGATGTCTCGCTGCCGCCGCTACAGGCGACCGCCACCCCCGTACGGGACCTCTGGCAGCGGCTAGGCTTCCCGATCGCTCAGCTGGGCGAGCAGGTGGTCGTCACGCCGTCCTGCGGCCTCGCTGGCGCGTCCCCCTCGTACGTACGGGCTGCCCTCAAACGCTGCCAGGAGACGGCCCGTACGTTGCACGAGGCTCCCGACGCCTGACCGGGCGGCCAGGGGAGCGGCGGGACGCCGGGAAGAGGCCCGTCCTCGCTGGTCAGAATGTGCGTGCGGCGTTGTTGGAATGTCGGTGCCGCACGACAGAATGAGGTCATGAGCATCGAGGGTGTTCCGACCGAGGCGGCGCAGCGGCACGCGCGGCTGAGCCAGGAGATCGACGAGGCCAACTACCGCTACTACGTGCTCGACAACCCCACGTGGACCGACGCGGAGTACGACCGGCGGCTGCGCGAGCTGCAGGCGCTGGAGGCCGACCACCCGGAGCTGGTCACGCCCGACTCGCCGACGCAGCGGGTCGGCGCGCCCATCGTGACCGACTTCGCGACCGTCGCGCACCTGGAGCGCATGCAGAGCCTCGACAACGCGATGAGCGCCGACGAGCTCCTCGCGTGGGACGAACGGGTCGTCAAGGAGGTCGGCGAGATCGCCGGCTACCTGTGCGAGCTCAAGATCGACGGCCTGGCCATCGCGCTCGTCTACGAGAACGGGCGGCTGGTGCGCGGCGTCACCCGCGGCGACGGCCGCACCGGCGAGGACGTCACCAACAACATCCGCACCATCGCCGACGTCCCGGCGCGGCTGGCGGGCTCGGGCTGGCCCGAGACGCTGGAGGTCCGCGGCGAGGTCTTCCTGCCGGTCGAGGGGTTCGAGCAGGTCAACGCGGGCCTGGTCGAAGCGGGCAAGGAGCCGTTCGCCAATCCCCGCAACGCGGCGGCCGGGTCGCTGCGGCAAAAGGATCCGCGCGTCACCGCCAAACGCCCGCTCGGCATGCTGGTGCACGGCTTCGGCGAGTGGGCGGGAGGCGACAGTAAGCGCCCGGAGAGCCAGTCCGAGGCGTACGAGATGATGCGCGGCTGGGGGCTGCCGGTCAGCGACCTCTACAAGGTCGTCGGCGGGCTCGACGCCGTCCGCGAATACATCGCCCACTACGGCGAGCACCGGCACGACCCGGCCTACGAGATCGACGGCGTGGTGGTCAAGGTCGATCAGTTCGCGCTGCAGCGGCGGCTCGGGTCGACGTCGCGCGCGCCGCGCTGGGCGATCGCCTGGAAGTACCCGCCGGAAGAGGTCAACACCAAGCTCCTCGACATCAAGGTCGGCGTCGGCCGCACCGGGCGGGTCACCCCGTACGGCGTGATGGAGCCGGTCAAGGTCGCCGGGTCCACGGTCGCCTACGCCACGCTCCACAACGCGAGCGAGGTCAAGCGCAAGGGCGTGCTGATCGGCGACACCGTCGTGCTGCGCAAGGCCGGTGACGTGATCCCCGAGATCGTCGCGCCGGTGACCGGGCTGCGGGACGGGAGCGAGCGCGAGTTCGACATGCCCACGCGGTGCCCCGAGTGCGACACCGAGCTGGCGTACGAGAAGGAGGGCGACGCCGACATCCGCTGCCCCAACGCGCAGTTCTGCCCGGCCCAGCTCCGTGAGCGGCTCTACTTCCTGGCCAGCCGCAACGCGCTCGACATCGAGGCGCTCGGCTACGTGGCGGCGACGGCGCTGACCCAGCCACTGGAGCCCAGCGACCCGCCGGTCAAGAACGAGGGCGACCTGTTCCATCTCACCGTCGAGGAGCTGCTGCCGATCCGGACGGTGGTCCGCGAGCAGCGCACCGGGCTGCCCAAGATCGACCCGAAGACCGGCGAGCAGAAGGTCGTCACGTTCTTCGCCAACAAGGACGGCGAGCCCAAAAAGACCGTCGACAAGCTCTTCGAGGAGCTGGAAAAGGCCAAGCAGCAGCCTCTGTGGCGCGTGCTGGTGTCGCTGTCGATCCGCCACGTCGGCCCGCGCGCGGCGCAGGACCTGGCGCGCGAGCTGCGTTCGCTCGACCGGATCGCCAACGCGACCGAGGAGGAGCTCGCCGCCGTCGACGGGATCGGTCCGGCCGTCGCCGCCTCGATCAAGGCGTGGTTCGAGGTCGGCTGGCACCGCGAGATCGTCGACAAGTGGCGGGCGGCCGGCGTCCGGATGGAGGACGAGGGCGCCGAGGCGGGGCCGCGGCCGCTGGAGGGCGTCACGGTGGTGGTCACCGGGTCGCTGGAGGGCTTCAGCCGCGACTCGGCGACCGAGGCGATCCAGGCGCTCGGCGGCAAGGTCACCGCCTCCGTCTCCAAGAAGACGGGCTTCGTGGTCGTCGGCGACAGTCCAGGGTCGAAATACGACAAAGCCGTCAAGCTTGGCGTTCCGGTGCTGGACGAGGACGGATTCCGCGTTCTGCTGGCCGACGGGCCAGATGCGGCCAAAGCCGTAACCCTGAGCGGGGAGGAATGACGGGCCGTGGTCGTTGCACAGATAACCAGCTAGGAGTTACCCAACGGTACTGTTCCACTACCCACTGGTGGCGTTAGGGTGCGGAATGGGCATAACGGAACGTACGCAATCGGTTTCGCGAAGTTGAGCAAACGTCGTACTCTCCCTCTGGTCACACACTCCGATCCTCCGGCGGTGTGAACGGGCGGGGAACACGGCGGCAACACCCCGGTGACATCGGCCGGGGGACCCCGGGCCGCACGGCCCGGCGCCCGACCCGGACTCCGGGCCACAGCGGCCAGGAGGACGCACAATCCTGCCCCACGGTCATGCCGGCCGAGGGGACGCCCGGTTCTCGCAGGCGCCCCCCGGCGTCCGACGCGGACCGACCTCCCGACCCACCGGCCGTGTTCGAGCCGGGAGTACGACCCCGGGGCCGCACCGGCCACCGGGGACGACCCCCCGTACCCCGGCCCACCGGCCAGGGGACGAACCTCCCGCACCCCCGAGGATGTGATGAAGGACCCGAACAACACGCGGAACACGATGCCGCGCAGAGGCTCGCCGCTGTGGATCTTCTTCGTCGTGGTCATCTCGCTGGGCGCCGCCGCGTTCGTCGTCACGCTCACCCGGCTGACCGGGCGGGATCTGGACACGCTCGTCCACATGCCGGTCATCCTGATCCTCGGCGCCTTCATCGTGTTCGGCGAGCTTCGGCCGATCATCACGCCCGGCTCCACCGAGAACAACGGCGCCACCACCTCCACCACGTTCTCGTTCGCCGCGCTGCTCTACGCCGGACTGCCGATCGCGGCGGTGCTGCAGGCGGTGGCGGTGATCACCTGCGGGGTCTTCCGCGGACGCACGCCGCACCGCATCGCGTTCAACGTGGCGCAGTACACCCTCAGCCTCTCCGCCGCCCAGCTCGCCCTCCTCGCCTGCGGCATCCGCGGCGTGCCCTCCGAGACATGGGTACCCGACGGCAAGGACCTGCCGGCCATCGCGCTGGCGGGCGCGGTCTACTTCATCTGCAACGACGCCCTCGTCGGCGCGGCCGTCGCCCTGCACGAACGTGTGTCGCTGGTCAAGGCGCTGCGCTGGGACCTCGGCTACCAGGTCCTCGTGCACCTGGCGCTGCTCGGCCTCGCGCCGCTGATGGTCGTGGCGATGGACCGGTCGGCCTGGTTCCTGCCGCTCGTCGTGCTGCCGTTCATCGCGGTCTATCTGAACGCCTCCGTCTCGGTACGCCGGGAGCACCAGGCCCTGCACGACGGGCTGACCGGGCTGCCCAACCGCAAGATGCTGATCGTCCGGACCGAGGAGGCGCTCGCCGAGGTGCGCGGCGCCACCACCCGCAGGCTCGGCGGGATGGTCGGCGCGGCCCGCCGCCCCGAGAGCGGCCGCGCCGGGCTGTTCCTGCTCGACCTCGACAGGTTCAAGGAGGTCAACGACACGCTCGGGCACCCGACCGGCGACCGCCTGCTCCAGCTCGTCGCGCACCGCCTCACCCACAGCGTGCGCCCCGGTGACCTGGTCGCCCGGCTCGGCGGCGACGAGTTCGCCGTGCTGCTGCCCACCGTCCGCGACGCGGCGGCCGCGCGCGAGGTGGCCGCCCGGCTCCGCGCCGCCCTCAGCGAGCCCGTACGGCTCGACGGGCTCTCGTTCGACCTGGAGGCCAGCGTCGGGATCGCGCTGTTCCCCGACCACGCGCCCGACTTCGAGCTGCTGCTCCAGCGAGCCGACGTCGCGATGTACGTCGCCAAGGAAAACCGCACCGGCGTCGAGGTCTACTCGCCCGGCAAGGACCGCAACTCGCCCGCCCGCCTCGGCATGCTCGGCGACCTGCGCCGGGCCGTCGACCGCGGCGAGCTGGAGCTCTTCTATCAGCCCAAGATCTCACTGCACGACGGCCAGCTGGTCGGCATGGAGGCGCTGCTGCGCTGGCGCCACCCCGAGCAGGGCCTGCTCGAACCCGAGCACTTCCTGTCCGTCGCCGAGCAGACGTACCTCATGCGGGCGATCACCCACTACGTCGTGGACGCGGCGCTCGCCCAGGCCGCCCGCTGGTGGCAGGAGGACCTGACCGTCCAGGTCTCGGTCAACGCCTCCGGCCGCGACCTGCTCGACACCGGCCTCGCCGAGACGATCGAGACCGGCCTGCTCGAACACGGCCTGCCCGCCGCCGCTCTCCAACTGGAGATCACCGAGCGCATCCTGATGAACGAGACGGCCTACGCCTCCGACACCGTGGCCGCCCTCGCCGAGCTCGGCATCCCGCTCAGCCTGGACGACTTCGGCACCGGTTACTCCTCCCTCGTCCGGCTCAAACGCCTCCCGGTCGAAGAGCTCAAGATCGACGCCTCGTTCGTCCAGCGGCTGACGGCCTCCGCCGAGGACGCCGTGATCGTCCGCTCCATCGTCGACCTCGTCCGCACCCTCGGCCTCCGTTCGGTCGCCGAAGGCGTCGAAGATCCCCAGACCGCCCGCCTCCTACGCGAAATGGGCTGCGACGCCGCCCAAGGCTGGCACTTCGGCCGCCCCATGGACCCCGCCACAGCCACCGACTGGCTGTATCTAAAAGGCTTCCCCGGCCTCAGGTCGTCGCCTGGCGGCTCGGACCCGAACCGTGAAAGCGGCGAGCGCGACATCGCTTCGCGATCTTCGCTCTGAGCTTCGCTAGCGCTCGCTCAAAGCTCAGCGCCGCGCTGTATTTATGGCTTTCACGGCCTCGAACCCTCGCCTGGCGGCTCGGGATCGAACCGGGAAGGCGGCGAGCGCGACATCGCTTCGCGATCTTCGCGGGTAGCATCGCCTTCGGCTCGCTCCCCGCTCAGCGCCGCGCGCTCGCGGTGCGTATGCAGCGCCGGGCCTGGGTTCGAAATTCAGCCTGCTCGGCCTCAGTAGCGGCGACGGCGGACCGGGGGTTCTACGTAGGTGGGGTCCTCGTAGTAGGGCTCTTCGCGGACGGGCGGTGGGGGTGCGACGACGCGGCGGCGGGCGGAGGCGATGCGGGCGATGCCGATGATGAGGCCGATCAGGCCGCCGAGCATCAGGATGATGCCGACCACGCGGATGTCGACGCCGCTGAACTCGTGGTTCACGGCATAGGTCAAGATCGCACCAATGATGATCAGGGCGATGCTGCCACCGATGGTCACGGCGCTCTCCTCTCGTTCGTCCTCGGACGTACGGGGGTTCCGTTCCCTGCGTGGCGGTATGAAACAGATCGCCGGTCGCGTGGCGGCGTAAAGCGGTCGGCCCGAGGTCGGCGCGGCCCATAGGATGGTCGTCAATCCAATCGATCGCCAGAAACGGTTTCCGACATGTCCGCCATCACCCGTGACGAGGTCGCGCATCTCGCGCGGCTGTCCCGGCTGGCGCTCGGCGAGGACGAGCTCGATCACCTCGCAGCCCAGCTCGATCAGATCATTTCCGCGGTCGCCCGGGTGCAGGAGGTCGCCGCGGAGGAGATCCCGCCGACCTCGCACGCGCTGCCGCTGACCAACGTCTACCGGGCCGACGAGGTCCGGCCGTCCCTGCGTCCGGAGCAGGCCCTGGCGGGTGCCCCGGCCGCCGAGGAGCAGCGTTTCCGGGTCCCGCGGATTCTGGACGAGGAGGCGTGATGGCGGAGCTGACCAGGAAGTCGGCGGCGGAGCTGGGCGCGCTGATCGCGTCCGGCGAGACGTCCGCGGTGGAGGTCGCCCAGGCGCACCTGGAGCGGGTGCGGGCTGTGGACGGTCAGGTGCATGCCTTTCTGCACGTCGATGACGAGACCGTGCTGGCGCAGGCGCGGAAGGTGGACGAGCGGCGGGCCGGCGGGGAAGAGCTCGGGCCGCTGGCCGGGGTGCCGATCGCGCACAAGGACGTCTTCACGACCTCGGACATGCCGACCACGGCGGGGTCCAAGATCCTTGAGGGTTGGCGGCCCCCGTACGACGCGACCATCACGGCGCGGCTGCGCGAGGCGGGGCTGGTGATCCTCGGCAAGACCAACATGGACGAGTTCGCGATGGGCTCCTCCACGGAGAACAGCGCCTACGGCGTGACCCGCAACCCCTGGGATCTCTCGCGCGTCCCGGGCGGTTCGTCCGGTGGCTCGTCGGCCGCGGTGGCCGCGTACGAGGCGCCGCTGTCCACCGGCACCGACACCGGCGGATCCATCCGGCAGCCGGCGGCGGTCACCGGCATCGTGGGGACCAAGCCGACCTACGGGGGCTCGTCCCGCTACGGGGTCATCGCGTTCGCCTCGTCGCTCGACACGCCCGGCCCGTTCGCACGGAACGTGCTTGACGCGGCGCTGCTGCACGAGGCGTTCAGCGGCCACGACGTGATGGACTCCACGTCGATCGACCGTGCTGTGCCGCCGGTCGTCGAGGCCGCGCGGCGCGCGGACGTCAACGGGCTGCGCGTCGGCGTCGTCAAGGAGTTCGCCGGCGAGGGTTACCAGGCCGGTGTGCTCAACCGCTTCAACGAGGCCGTCGAGCTGCTGGAGTCGCTGGGGGCCAAGGTCGTCGAGGTCGCGTGCCCGGCGTTCGCCTACGCGCTGCCCGCCTACTACCTGATCGCCCCGTCCGAGGCGTCGTCCAACCTGGCGCGCTTCGACGCGATGCGGTACGGCCTGCGCGTCGGCGACGACGGCACCCGCAGCGCCGAGGAGGTCATGGCGCTGACGCGGGAGCAGGGCTTCGGCGCCGAGGTCAAGCGGCGCATCATGCTCGGCACCTACGCGCTCTCGTCGGGCTACTACGACGCGTACTACGGCAAGGCGCAGCAGGTCCGCACGCTGATCACGCGCGACTTCGACAACGCCTTCGAGCAGGTCGACGTGCTGGTCTCGCCGACCACGCCGACCACCGCGTTCCCGATCGGCGAGCGCGCCGACGACCCGATGGCGATGTACCTCGCCGACCTGTGCACGATCCCGTCCAACCTCACCGGCAACGCGGCCATCTCGGTGCCGTGCGGACTCGCCGACGAGGACGGCCTGCCGGTCGGCCTGCAGATCATGGCCCCCGTCCTCGGCGACGACCGCGTCTACCGCGTCGGCGCCGCGGTCGAGCAGGCCCTGGAAGACCGCTGGGGCGGCCCGCTGCTGGCCAAGGCCCCCGAGCTCGCGGAGGCTGCCAAGTGACCACGCCGACCATCGTGAAGTACGACGAGGCGCTGACCCGGTACGAGCCGGTGCTGGGCATCGAGACCCACATCGAGCTCGGCACGAACTCGAAGATGTTCTGCGGCTGCCCGACCGCGTTCGGCGCCGAGCCCAACACCCAGGTCTGCCCGGTCTGCCTCGGCCTGCCCGGCGCGCTGCCGGCGACCAACCACGCCGCCATCGAGGGCATCATCAAGATCGGCCTGGCGCTCGACTGCGACATCGTCGAGTGGTGCCGGTTCGCCCGGAAGAACTACTTCTATCCGGACATGCCGAAGAACTTCCAGATCTCGCAGTACGACGAGCCGCTCTGCGTGGACGGCCACCTGGACGTCGAGGTCGACGGCGAGACGTACCGGATCGAGATCGAGCGCGTCCACATGGAGGAGGACACCGGCAAGTCGCTGCACGTCGGCGGCGCCACCGGCCGCATCCAGGGCGCCCTCCACTCGCTGGTCGACTACAACCGCGCGGGCATCCCCCTCGTGGAGATCGTCACCAAGCCCATCACGGCCACCGGTGACAAGGCCCCCCTCGTGGCCCGCGCCTACGCCACCGAGCTGCGCGAGCTGGTCCGCTCCATCGGCGTCTCCGACGTCCGCATGGAGGAGGGCTCCATGCGCTGCGACGTCAACGTCTCCCTGATGCCGCGCGGCGCCTCCGAGTGGGGCACCCGCACCGAGACCAAGAACGTCAACTCCCTGCGCTCGGTCGAACGTTCCGTCCGTTCCGAGATCGAGCGCCAGGCGGGCGTGCTCGACGCCGGACAGCGCGTCATCCAGGAGACCCGCCACTTCCACGAGGACACCGGCGTCACCACCAGCGGGCGCAGCAAGGAAGAGGCGCAGGACTACCGCTACTTCCCCGAGCCCGACCTCGTCCCCATGGCCCCGTCCCGCGAATGGGTCGAGGAGCTGCGCGCGACGCTGCCCGAGCTGCCCGCGGCCCGCCGCAGGCGCGTCCAGCAGGAGTGGGGCCTCTCCGACCTGGAGCTGCGCGACGTCGTCAACGCCGGCGCCCTCGACCTGATCGAGGCCACCATCGCCGCGGGCGCCGACGCCGCGTCCGCCCGCAAGTGGTGGATGAACGAACTGTCCCGCCGCGCCACCGAGCAGGGCGTCGACCTGCCGTCCCTGCCCATCACGCCCGAGCAGGTGGCCCGTATCCAGGCCATGGTCACGGCCGGCGAGCTCAACGACAAGCTGGCCCGCAAGGTCTTCGAAGGCGTCCTCGCGGGCGAGGGCACCCCGGACGAGGTCGTCGCCGCCCGCGGCCTCAAGGTCGTCTCCGACGACGGCGCCCTGGCCGCGATCATCGACCAGGTCATCGCCGACAACGCCGCCGTGGCCGACAAGGTCCGCGCCGGCAAGGTCGCCGCCGCCGGCGCCCTCGTCGGCGCCGTCATGAAGGCGAGCCGAGGCCAGGCCGACGCGGGCCGCGCCCGCGAACTCATCCTGCAAAAACTAGGCGCCTCCTGACGGCGTGGGACGTCGCCGTTCCGTGACGCCACCCGGAACGGCGGCCCGCCCCATATTCTGCTTGTGGCCACCTTCTCCAAGAGATTCACGAGGGATGCCAGGATGCCGGCGTTGCCGGAGGACAGCTGGTTGTTGAGTATTCGGCAGCAGGTCGCTCCGGTCACCGCGGAGGAGTACGACGCGCTGCCAGAAGACATCGCAAGGGTGATCGAGGTCGTGGACGGCTACGTCGTTTATTGTGAGCCGCCCACGCCCGAACATCAGATCGCAGGTCGACGGCTCGCCAATCTGATCGAAGGTCATGCGCGGGCGGCGATGAGCCGTGGGCACGACTGTCTCACCGTGAACACCGACATTGACCTACGGCTTCGGGATGTACCTCTGCTCAACCGGCGCCCTGATGTCGTGCTGTACCGTTGTCTGGATCGTGATCTTGGAGAGCGCCTCCGGCCGGAGTATGTCTCGCTCGTCGTTGAGATCGTGTCGCCGGGGTCCGAGACCCAGGACAGTGCGGACAAACTCGGCGAGTACGCCAAGGCCGGAATTCCGCACTACTGGATCGTCCGGCTCGACGCGACCGGTGTATCGATGATCGAGCGTCATCAGCTTGACCGGGCCGCCATGCTCTACAAGCACGTGGGCACTCTCATGAAGGATGAGGGCGGTACCCCTGAGCTCGGCAATCCCATTCCCTTGACGATCGAGTGGCAGGAACTTGAGTTCTGAGCCTCAGTCGACGGGGAGGCTGATGACGCGGTCGTCTCCTTGGCGGGGGTCGCCTCGGCCGTCCTTGTTGCTGGTGGTGATCCAGAGGGTCTTGTCGGGGGCCTGGACGACGGCGCGGAGGCGGCCGTAGCGGTCCTGGAAGTGGGGGACGGGGCGGGCCACCTTGCCGTTGGCGGTGAGAGGGATCTGCCAGAGGCGCTCGCCGCGGAGGGCGGCGGCCCAGAGGGAGCCCTTGGCGTAGGCCAGGCCTGACGGGGACGACTCGTCGGTGGTCCAGGTCAGGAGGGGGTCGGTGTACTGGGGTTTCCCGCCGACGCCCTCGACCTCGGGCCAGCCGTAGTTCTTGCCCTTCTCGATGCGGTTGATCTCGTCGTAGGTGTTCTGGCCGAACTCGGTGGCGTACATGCGGCCCTTGTCGTCCCAGGCCAGGCCCTGCACGTTGCGGTGGCCGTAGGTCCAGACGCGGGACTTGAACGGGTTGCCCGGGGCCGGTTCGCCCTCGGGGGTGACGCGGAGGATCTTCCCGCCCAGGGAGTCCTTGTCCTGGGCCAGCTCGGTCTTGTAGACCTCGCCGGTGGCTATGTAGAGGTATCGGTCCGGGCCGAACGCGATGCGGCCGCCGTTGTGGTTGTCGCCCTTCGGGATGCCGGTGACGACGGGCTGGAGCGGGCCGATCCCGTTGTCGTAGCGGAAGCGGACCACGCGGTTGTCCTTGGACGCGGTGAAGTGCAGGTAGACGAGGCGGTCTTGGGCGAACGTGGGGGAGACGGCCACGCCCATGAGGCCGCCCTCGCCCGCCGCCGCGACGCCGGGGACCGTGCCGATCGGGGTGGCCTTGCCCTGGGACGTCACCAGCAGGAGGCGGGCGCTGTCGCGTTCGGTCACCAGGGCCTCGCCGGACGGCAGGAACGCGATCGCCCAGGGCACGGCCAGGCCGGTGGTGACGTCGCGGGGCTGGGCGGGGGACTGCGGTGACGTCGCCGGGGCCGCCGGGGTGCTCGCAGTGCCCTCACCACCGCCGCCGCCGGACGAGCAGGCCGCCAGCGGCAGGAGAAGGATCAGCGCAAGTCTTCGCATGAAGGCTCCGTCAGGTCAGAGGTACGACGATCACACCATCGTCCTCGTCGTTGTCGGTGGTGAGCCAGAGCGACGTGCCGTCTGGTGCCGGAACGACCGCGCGAATGCGTCCGAATCGTTCCTTGAAGTGTGCGATGGGGCGTCCCGCGGCGCCGTTGCGCGTGAGCGGGATCTGCCAGAGGCGCTCGCCGCGGAGGGCGGCGGCCCAGAGCGAGCCCTGCGCGTACGTGAGCCCGGACGGGGAGGCCTCGGCCGGGGTCCAGGTCAGCACCGGCCGTTTGAACCGGATCGTGTCGCCGCCCATGCCCTCGACCTCGGGCCAGCCGTAGTTGCGTCCCTTCACGATCTGGTTGACCTCGTCGAACCGGTCCTGGCCGAACTCGGTGGCGAACATGCGGCCCTGCGGGTCCCACGCCAGGCCCTGGACGTTGCGGTGCCCGTAGGTCCAGACGAGGGTGCCGAACGGGTTGCCGGGGGCCGGGTCTCCGGTGGGCGTCATCCGGAGGATCTTGCCGCCAAGGGATTTCCTGTCCTGGGAGAGTTTTTCGCGGCCCGTCTCCCCGGTGGAGGCGTACAGCATCCGGTCCGGTCCGAACGCGAGGCGCCCGCCGTTGTGGTTGCCGCCCTTGGGGATGCCGGTGACCAGCGTCTGGAGCCTGCCGATGCCGTTCTCGTAGTGGAACCGCGCGATCCGGTTGTCCGAACGCGCGGTGAAGTAGACGTACACGAACTTGTCGCTCTCGAAGCCCGGGGACACCGCGACCCCCAGCAGCCCGCCCTCGCCGGCCGCCGACACGCCCGGGATCTTCCCGATCTCCGTGACCCGGCCTTTCGGGGTGACGCGGAGCAGCTTCGCGCTTTCCCGTTCGGTCACCAGGGCGTCCCCGCCGGGCAGGAACGCCAGGCCCCAGGTGACCTTGCGGCCCTTGACGAGCGTGCGGGGCTCGCCGGGGCGCGCCGTGCCGGTGGGCGAGGACGACGGCTGCGCCGAGTCCTGGTCGGTGGACGAGTCGTCACCGGACGTTCCTGATCCGTCGCCGTCCGCAGTGCAGGCGCCCAGAACGAGCAAGACGGTCATCAGGGTCGTGAGAGCGGAAGTGCGGCGCATAGGGCAATCAAGGCACAGTGGCGCGTGCGATACAACGACCTTGCCGGACGTAACGGCACCGTGCCCTACAGAGTGTGACGTGGGACAACCCGTCGCTTAGACGGCCAACCACGGCGAGACTTCGCAGTATGAAGGCCCGACAAGGATGTTTGTCGCCGGGTGGACGCTGAGCCTCAATCGCTCCGTGACCTACGGAACGTACATTGAGCATCACGGTGATCCCGCACTGCAGCAACGTCGCTGTCCGATGACCGGCGCAGCGGATGTGCCCGCCAGCTCCCCCGGCGCACAACCTGCGCAGGGCACGTTCCACTACGCACGGAGCGTTGTCCGAGCGGCCGGGCGAGGTATTCGGGGTCTGGGGTTCGCCCCCAGGCGACGCCTCGGGACGAACATTCCATAGGTGCAGCGGAGTGGCTGCGGGAGCAGACGCTCCCACAAGGCAGGAAGGGACACGGCGCGATGGGCGGCGAGAACGCTCTGCGGGCGGTGGAACGGGATCGCGACCGTGAGGCGCGGTGGCCGTCCCGTCGCGTGCCGCCCCCGGCGGTGCCCATCGGCATCGTCGCGATCATCGGTGTGCTGTACACCATAGGCTCCCTGCTCGGGTGGGGCGGCGCGACCTTCACGGCGTGGGCCGAGGTGGCCGCCGCGGCCGCCGCGACCGGCTCGCTGCTCGTCGCGGCCCGCCGGCCGTCCGGCGCACGCACGGCCGGCCTGGACGCGGGGCGCCCGGATACCGGCCATCCCGCGGACATCCTGATCGACGACGTCGAGCGGGACGTCCCCGGCCTTGCGGGCGACCTGCCGGACGACGCCCGCCTGCTCCAGCCCGACCCGGGCGGACCGGCCGTCCTTCCCGTGGACGACGGCCCTGACACGTCCGGGCGCGTCCAGGGCGAGACCCGATGGCGGGCCGCCTGGCGGTGGTACGGGATCGCCGCCGCCTGCTGGCTCGTCGGCGCGATCGGCTCGGCGATCTCGCCGTCGCCGGGCCGCAGCGCGATGTCGGCGTCGGTCTTCGACCTCTTCTACCTGGCCGCCGTGATCGCCCTCGTGATCGGCCTGGTCGTGCCGATCCGGCTGCCCCGCGACGCCCGGACCTGGCTCCGGTACGCCGCCGACACGTACGTGTGCGTGTGCGCGCTCTTCGTGCTGGGCTGGGTGGCGCTGCTCAGCGATCTCTACCGGCGGTCGGACGAGACGCCCGCCGAGTTCCTGCTCGAACTGCTCTACCCGCTGGTCGCCGCCGTCCTGGTCTGCGGCGCGCTGTCGTTCGTCCTCGGCGCCGCGCGCGGGCACCGGCGGTCGGCCTGGACGGGGTACGTGGCGCTCGTGGCGTTCGCCGCCGCCGACGTGGTCAGCCTGGCCGTCCGGCTGCGGGGCGGCGCCGTGACCGACGACCCCGCCGACATCCTGCGCATCGGCGGCCTGCTGCTGCTCGCCCTCGTTCCCTGGACCGGTCCGGACGGCGTCGCCGCTGCCGACGGGGGCAGAGGGCGCGAGCCGGCCGACCAGCCCGGCCGGATGATCGGTCCGGGTATCACACCGGCCGCCGTGGCCGCCGCCGCCACCCTCTTCGTGGCGGGCCGCGGGCTCGCCGGGACGGACGGGCTGGAGCCCGTCGTCTCGCTGGTCGCGGGGTCGGCGACCATCGTCCTGCTCGTCCGCCTGGCCGGGCTGCTGCGCGAGAACGACGGCCTGCGCCGTGCCGTGGGCACCGGCGAGGAGCACTTCCGCGCCCTCTCCGAGAGCATCAACGACGCGGTGCTGATCTGCGACCTCGACGCCGTCGTGCAGTACGCCAGTGCCGGGGCCCTGCGTACCTACCGCTACGCCCCGGAGGAGCTGCTCGGCCGACCGCTGCACGAGATCATCCACCCCGAGGACCTGCCGCACGTCCAGGACGTCTTCACCGAGTTCCTGCGCGCCGAGGAGGGCACGGCCGCGGCCGACGACGACCCGGTGCCCGACACGCTGCGGGTGTCGTGCCGGGTCCGGGCGGCGGACGGCACCTGGCTGCCGACCGAGTCGACGATCTCCCGCTACAGCGGCACGGGGGAGGCGCCGGGCCGGATGCTGGTCACCACCCGCGATCTGAGCGAGCAGGCCGCCCTGCGACGCCAGGTCACGCACCTGACGTTCCACGACGGACTGACGGGCCTGCCCAACCGCGCCTACTTCGAGGAGCGCACCCGAGATGTGCTGTCCCGGCAGGAGTGCGGCGGCAAGGTGGCCGTGGTCTTCGCCGATCTCGACGGTTTCACCGCGGTGAACGACTCCGCGGGGCACGCGGCGGGCGACCAGGTGCTCGCGCAGGCGGCCCGCAGGCTGCGCTCCACGGTCCAGGCCGACGACACCGTGGCCCGCTGGGGCGGCGACGAGTTCGCCGTCCTCGTGGAGAACCCCACCGAGACGCAGACGGCGGTCGAGCTCGCCGAACGGCTGCTGCGCGTCCTGTCGGTGGAGCCCTACCGTGTCGGCGGCAAGGGCATCGTGCTCACCGCCAGCGTCGGGATCGCCTTCGTCGACGACCAGGAGCCGGGCGCCGAGCCGTGCGCCGAGACGGGCGTGGCGGTCGCGGGCGAGACGGCCCGGAGACCGAACGCGGGGCGGCTGCTGCGCCGGAACGCCGCGGAGCTGATCCGCAACGGCGACCTGGCGATGGCCCGCGCCAAGGAGCTGGGCGGCGGCCGGGTCGAGGTCTTCGCGCCGCACATGCACGCCGACGTCGTACGGCGGCTGGAGCTCGGCAGCGACCTGCAGCGTGCGCTCGCCGAGGAGGAGTTCACCGTCGAGTTCCAGCCGGTGGTCGAGCTCGCCACGTCGAGGGTCACCGGCGTGGAGGCCCTGGTGCGCTGGTGGCGCGGCAACGACGCCGTGCCGCCGGAGGAGTTCATAGGGCCCGCCGAGGTGTCCGGGCTGATGATCCCGCTCGGTGACTGGGTGCTGCGCGAGGCCTGCCGCGAGGTCGCGCGGTGGCGGCGGGAGTCCTGGGACGTGGGCCTGTCGGTCAACTTCACGGCCCGCCAGATAGCCGCGCCGCGGTTCGTCGAGTCGGTGGCGGCGGCGCTGGAGGAGACCGGGCTGCCGCCGCAGGCCCTCACCGTCGAGGTGAAGGAGGAGGTACTGGTCGAGGACGCCGGGCAGAGCGTGGAACGCCTGTCGGCGCTGCGCGACCTGGGCGTCCGTCTCGCGATCGACGACTTCGGCACCGGCTATGCCTCGCTGGCCTACCTCGGCCAGCTCCCGGTGGACATCATCAAGATCGACCCGTCGTTCGTGGCCGGGCTGGGCTCCGACGAGACGCTCACCCTGCTCACCCGGACGATCGTGCGGCTCGGGCGTGACCTGGGGCTCACCGTGGTCGCCGAGGGCATCGAACGGCCCGAGCAACTGGAGCTGCTGCGCGAGATGGACTGCCCGCGCGGGCAGGGCTTCCTGGTGGCCAGGCCCATGGCCGCCGGACGCGTCGAGTCCCTGGTCCGCACCAATCTCGGTGCCCCGGAGCTGGGCGGGGCCTCCCTTCCCCTGGAAGGAACGGCGCTCTCACCAGGCTGATCCGGCTGCGGGAGACTCGCATGGGCGAGTCTCCCGCTGTTCTCTGCCCATTGTCCGTCGTCTCATATGCCGAGACAATACGTCCAAGGATTTGACCGGCGCGGTGAAGTCGGCGAAAGTGGCTTTCGTGCAGAGCGGTTCCATCATTCTCGTAGTACTTGGTCGGCGCGCAGGCTGATCAAGCACTTCCACCTGCGCGCGCCCCTCGACCGCCAACCGGCGGCGGGGGTTTTTTGTTGGCCGCAAGTTCTTCAGCCCGACTCTCCCCAAGGAAACAGGAACATGACGACCGAACAGATGACGGGAGCCCAGGCGCTGGTCCGCGCGCTGGAGAACGTCGGCGTCGATACGGTGTTCGGCATCCCCGGAGGGGCGATCCTCCCGGCATACGACCCGCTCTTCGACTCGAAGAAGCTGCGCCACATCCTCGTCCGGCACGAGCAGGGCGCCGGGCACGCCGCGCAGGGCTACGCGATGGTCACCGGCAAGGTCGGCGTGTGCATGGCCACCAGCGGCCCGGGCGCGACCAACCTGGTCACGCCGATCTCCGACGCGTACATGGACTCGGTCCCCATGGTGGCGATCACCGGCCAGGTGCCCAGCGCCTCGATCGGCACGGACGCCTTCCAGGAGGCCGACATCGCCGGCATCACGATGCCGATCACCAAGCACAACTTCCTGGTGACGAAGGCGGAGGACATCGGCCGCACGATCGTCGAGGCGTTCCACATCGCCTCCACCGGCCGCCCCGGCCCGGTCCTGGTCGACATCTCCAAGGACGCGCTGCAGTCCACGTTCGGCTTCGAGTGGCCGGTGCAGATGCAGCTCCCGGGCTACCGGCCCGTCACCCGGCCGCACTCCAAGCAGGTGCGCGAGGCGGCACGGCTGATCGTCGAGTCGGAACGTCCCGTGCTGTACGTCGGCGGCGGCGTGATCAAGGCCGGTGCCTCGGCCGAGCTCAAGATCCTCGCCGAGCTGACCGGCGCGCCCGTCGTCACGACCCTGATGGCCAAGGGCGCGCTGCCCGACAGCCACCCGCTGCACATGGGCATGCCGGGCATGCACGGCAGCGTCGGCGCGGTCGGCGCCCTGCAGAAGGCCGACCTGCTGGTCACCCTGGGCGCCCGCTTCGACGACCGGGTCACCGGCAAGCTCGACGGCTTCGCCCCGTTCGCCAAGGTCGTGCACGCCGACATCGACCCGGCCGAGATCTCCAAGAACCGGCACGCCGACGTCCCGATCGTCGGCGACGCCCGCGAGGTCATCGCGGATCTGATCGTCGCGGTGCAGAACGAGCACGAGAGCGGCCGCAAGGGCGACTACGAGGACTGGTGGCGCCAGCTCAACGCCTGGCGCGAGACCTACCCGCTCGGCTACGACAAGCCCGGCGACGGCTCGCTGTCGCCGCAGCAGGTCATCGAGCGCATCGGCCAGCTGGTCGGCCCGGAGGCCTACTACGTCGCGGGCGTCGGCCAGCACCAGATGTGGGCGGCGCAGTTCATCAAGTACGAGCGGCCCGGCGCGTTCCTCAACTCCGGCGGCGCGGGCACCATGGGCTACGCGGTCCCGGCCGCGATGGGCGCCAAGGTCGGCGCGCCCGGTACCCAGGTGTGGGCGATCGACGGCGACGGCTGCTTCCAGATGACCAACCAGGAGCTGGCCACCTGCGCGATCGAGGGCATCCCGGTCAAGATCGCGGTCATCAACAACGGCAACCTCGGCATGGTCCGGCAGTGGCAGACGCTCTTCTACAACGAGCGCTACTCCAACACCAACCTCCAGTCCCCGGCCATGCACGCCAAGCGAATTCCAGACTTCGTGAAGCTGGCCGAGGCGTACGGTTGCGTGGGGCTGCGCTGCGAACGCGCGGAGGACGTCGACGCCACCATCGCCAAGGCGATGGAGATCAACGACGCCCCCGTCGTGATCGACTTCGTCGTGCACCAGGACGCCATGGTCTGGCCGATGGTGGCGGCCGGCACCACCAACGACGACATCAAGATCGCGCGGGACCTGGCGCCCGACTTCGAGAACGGAGACTGACCGAGATGAGCCTGCACACTCTCTCCGTCCTGGTGGAGAACAAGCCCGGCATCCTGGCACGGGTCGCGGCCCTGTTCTCCCGGCGCGGGTTCAACATCGAGTCGCTCGCGGTCGGCACCACCGAGCACCCGGAGATCTCCCGGATGACCATCGTGGTGAACGTCGCGGAACTGCCGCTGGAGCAGGTCACCAAGCAGCTCAACAAGCTGGTGAACGTGCTCAAGATCGTCGAGCTGGACCCGACCCAGTCGGTGCAGCGCGAGCTGGTCCTGGTCAAGGTGCGCGCCGACTCCGAGACCCGTTCGCAGGTCCTGGAGACCGTCCAGCTGTTTCGCGCCAAGGTCGTCGACGTGGCCCCCGACGCCGTCACCATCGAGGCCACCGGCAACCGCGACAAGCTGGAGGCCCTGATCCGGGTGCTGGAGCCGTTCGGCATCAAGGAGCTGGTCCAGTCGGGCATGGTGGCCATCGGCCGCGGCGCCCGTTCGATCACCGACCGCTCGCTGCGCGCCATCGAGCGCAGCGCGTGAGCCTGCGCACGACCCCTGAAGTACGACCCATCACCGAAAGCCCCATCACCTAAGAATCGAAAGGCAGCACCACAGTGGCTGAGATGTTCTACGACAACGATGCCGACCTGAGCATCATCCAGGGCCGGCACGTCGCCGTGATCGGGTACGGCAGCCAGGGGCACGCGCACGCGCTCTCCCTGCGCGACTCCGGCGTGGACGTCCGGGTCGGCCTCGCCGAGGGCTCCAAGAGCCGGGAGAAGGCCGAGGCCGAGGGCCTGCGGGTGCTGACGGTCGCCGAGGCGGTCGAGGAGGCCGACCTCATCATGATCCTCACGCCGGACCACCTGCAGCGCGGCATCTACGAGGAGCACATCAAGCCCAACCTGGTGGAGGGCGACGCGCTTTTCTTCGGCCACGGCCTCAACATCCGCTACGGCCTCATCGAGCCCCCGGCGGGCGTCGACGTCTGCATGGTCGCGCCGAAGGGCCCGGGTCACCTGGTGCGCCGCCAGTACACCGCGGGCCGCGGCGTGCCGGTCATCGTGGCCGTGGAGCAGGACCCGTCCGGCAACGGCTGGCCGCTGGTCCTGTCGTACGCCAAGGCCATCGGCGGACTGCGCGCGGGCGGCATCAAGACGACCTTCACCGAGGAGACCGAGACCGACCTGTTCGGCGAGCAGGCCGTGCTGTGCGGCGGCCTGTCCGAGCTGATCAAGGCCGGGTTCGAGACCCTCATCGAGGCCGGCTACCAGCCCGAGGTGGCCTACTTCGAGTGCCTGCACGAGGTGAAGCTGATCGTCGACCTCATGTACGAGGGCGGCATCTCCAAGATGTACTGGTCGGTGTCCGACACCGCCGAGTACGGCGGCTACAGCCGCGGCCCGCGCGTGGTCACCGCCGACACCAAGGCCGAGATGAAGAAGATCCTCGGTGAGATCCAGTCCGGCCAGTTCGCCAAGGAGCTCGTCGCCGAGTTCGAGGGCGGCCAGGTGCAGTTCCGCAAGTACCGCGAGGAACTCGCCGAGCACCCCATCGAGAAGACCGGAGCCACCCTCCGCCCGATGATGAGCTGGCTGAACGACTGACCCAGCGCCCCACCCGAAGCGGGGACGCCCACCCGGGCGTCCCCGCTTCGCACGTGCGGGGTCGGGCGCGGCGGCTCTGCCCCCTGGGCGCCGATAGAGCGGTCGTGGCGGGTCGTCCGTAGCAAGGCCAGGCCCGGCGGCTCGGGCGTGGCGGGTCGGGCGTGGCGGGTAGGGCGTGCGGGCTCAGCTGCGGCGGGACAGGGGCCAGCGGCTCAGGGCGTGGCGGGCCAGGGTGCGGCGGGACAGGCGGCGGAGGCGGGTGCGGAGCGGGGAGCGCCGGCGGTCGCTGCGGATCAGGACGGCGAGGTGCCCGCCCTTGGTGAAGTAGATCTTCGCCGTGCAGGCCCCGTCGAGGCCGCGGCGTTGCGGCTCGGTCTTGATCCGGTCGCCGCGGATGGTGCCGAAGCGGGCCGCGCGGGTGACGCCGAGAGCGGACGCGGCCACGTGCACGTCCCAGCGGCCGGGGCCGACGGCGGACGCGCTCAGGTCGGCGACGGCCTCGAAGCCGCCGTCCGCGGCCGGGTCGGCGTGGAAACGGTGCTCGACCCCGGTGTGGCGTTCGCGGAGCAGCACCTCGACCTTGGTCTCGCGCGCCTCGATGCGTTCGATGCGCGCGTGGCCGCGGACGCGGAGCTTGCGGCCCTGCCATGAGACGGCGTCGAGCCGGTGCTCCACGCCGACCTCGTTCGTCAGGTCGGCGTCCTGCCGGGGGACGCCGCGCAGGTACGGATGGACGGCGTAGACACGGCCGCCCACCACGACGGCGCCCGCCTTGACGCCTTCGACCTCCTCCCGGATCAGCCGCTCCAGCTCGTCCTCCAGGCCGTGCAGGATGCAGAACGCGCGCAGCCGGTAGGCGACGGGCAGGTCGGCACGGGCGTCGTCGCCCAGCCCCTCGCCCAGGACCTGCCGGGTGCCCTGGATCAGGCGGTCGCGTTGCGGGCCGTCCATGGCGAGGAACCGGTGGTCGTACACGCGGAGGAGGTCGTGGAGCACACTGCGGTCTGAGGTCACAAGGCTCTCCTGAAGGCGGGGACATCCGTTACGGTAAGGCTCCGGCAGATCGCCCACGGTGAAATCCGAACAGCGTGTCGCCGGGGATGCATACTCGGTATTGCGCACGGCATACCTGGTATGCATACTTGGTACGCATGTCGATCCGTCACGGTCTGCTGGCGCTTCTCGCCCAGGGGCCCCGCTATGGCTACCAGCTGCGCGCCGAGTTCGAGTCGTCCACCGGGTCGACCTGGCCGCTCAACATCGGGCAGGTGTACTCCACGCTCTCCCGGCTCGAACGGGACGAGCTCGTCACCCGGGTGGGCGCCGACGACGAGGGCCGCTTCGTCTACCGGATCACTCCGGCGGGCGAGGAGGACGTGCGGCAGTGGTTCGCCACTCCGATCGCCCGTGCCGACCGTCCCCGCGACGAGCTCGCCATCAAGCTCGCCATGGCGGTCACGACCCCCGGGATCGACGTTCGCCAGGTGGTCCAGGCTCAGCGCACAGCGACCCTGAGGTCGCTCCAGGACCTCACCCGGCTCAAGGCCGACGCCCCCGCGATCCCGGTCGACGCCGGTGACCGGGCCTGGCGGCTGGTCCTCGAATCCATGATCTTCCAGGCCGAGGCCGAGGTGCGCTGGCTCGACCACTGTGAGGCCTACGTCATCCGCGCCGAGCACGTGGACCGACCCGTTCCCGTGCAGGCCGAGGAGTCCGGTACTCCCCAGACCGCGAAGGGGGGACGCCGATGAGCGTCCTTGCCAGTGAAGCGCCCAACGTCGCCAGTGAGGCGCCCAACGTCCTCGACATGCACGAGGTCTCCCGTGACCACGGCGCCGGCGCCAACCTCGTGCACGCCCTGCGGGAGATCAGCTTTTCCGTGGCGGCCGGGGAGTTCGTGGCCGTGATGGGCCCGTCCGGGTCCGGCAAGTCCACGTTGCTCACCCTCGCGGGCGGCCTCGACAGGCCCACCGCGGGCCGGGTCGTCGTCGAGAGCGCCGACCTCGGCACGCTCGGCACGGCCGGGCTCGCGGCGCTCCGCCGCCGCAGCATCGGCTACGTCTTCCAGGACCTCAACCTGATCCCGAGCCTCACCGCGGCCGAGAACGTGATGCTGCCGCGCGAGCTCGACGGCGTCCGGGCACGCCAGGCCCGCCGCGAGGCGGCCATCGCGCTGCAGGAAGTGGGCATCCCCGAGCTGGCCGACCGCTTCCCCGACGAGATGTCCGGCGGCCAGCAGCAGCGGGTGGCGATCGCCCGCGCCCTGGTCGGCGACCGCCGGCTGGTCCTGGCCGACGAGCCGACCGGCGCGCTCGACAGCCAGACCGGCGAGGACGTCATGCGCATCCTGCGCGCCCGCTGCGACGCCGGGGCGGCCTGCCTCATGGTCACGCACGAGTCCCGGCACGCCGCCTGGGCCGACCGGGTGATCTTCCTGCGGGACGGCCGGATGGTCGACGCCACCGGCGGGCGGCCCGGTCCCGAGTCTCTCCTGCAGGAGACCCGGTGAGCGGTCGCGGCGCCGGGTACGGCGTCGCGCTGCGCATCGCCCGGCGGGACGCCCTGCGCTCCAAGGGCCGCACGATCCTCGTGCTGTGCATGATCGGGCTCCCGGTCATGGCCATTGTCGCCCTGTCGGTGCTGTTCAAGACCGGTGAGTGGTCGGCCCGCGAATCGCTGCCGTACGACCTCGGCCGGGCCGACGCGCGGTTCACCGGCGTGGCGCGGTCACCGGTGACCCAGAACCCCGCCGACACCACCTTCGGCGGCGCCGGCATGGACGAGGCGCCCAAGCCGTGGTCCACCGAGGAGATGACGCGGCAGGTCCGGGCCAAGTACGGCCCGGACGCCAAGGTCCTGCCGTACGTCGTCGGCAAGGCGGCGGGGATCAGGACCGAACGCGGCCTGCTGCAGGTGGAGGTCACCGAGGTCGATCTGCGTGATCCGCTGACCGCCGGCCTCGCCATGCTCCGCAAGGGACGGCTGCCCGCCACGGCCGACGAGGTCGCGCTGCCGTCCAAGTTCCAGGAGCGCGGCTTCCGGCTCGGCTCGACGGCAGTGGTCGAGGCGACCGGGGCGAACAAGCGCGTCGTCGGCTTCGTCGCGGACCCGCTGACGGCGGAGCGTCCCCTCGCGGTCGCGCTTCCCGGCGCGTTCCCCGAGCAAACGGGGGGCCGGCACCCGGGGGCGTCGGCCACCAACTCGCAGTGGCTGGTCGGCACCGGCGGCAAACCGGTCACGTGGGCGGACGTGCAGGCGTTCAACAAGCTCGGCATCACGGTCCTCTCGCGTGCCGTGGTGAACGACCCGCCGTCGGCCGACCAGATCCCGACGTCGAGCCGGTCCGAAACGGCGGTCGACAACGCCACCGTCGCGATCGCCGCCATGATCGTTGCGATGGTGGTCCTGGAGGTCGTGCTGCTGGCGGGTCCCGCGTTCGCTGTCGGGGTGCGGCGCCAGCGGCGCCAGCTGGCGCTGGTCGCGGCCAGCGGCGGTGACGCCCGGCACCTGCGCACCGTCGTGCTGGCCGGGGGCATCGTCATCGGCGGCGCCGCCGCCCTGATCGGCGCCGTCGCGGGCATCGGCCTCGCCGCCGCGGCCGGACCGGTGTACGAGGCGTACTCCGACACCACCCTGGGCCCGTTCGAGATCCCGTGGGTCCTCATCACGGTGCCGATGGTGCTCGGCGCGGTCAGCGGGCTGGCCGCGGCGTACGTGCCCGCGCGCCAGGCCGCGCGGATGGACGTCGTGGCCGCCCTCGGCGGCCGTCGCGACCAGGCCAGGTCCCGGCGCGGCTGGCCGATCGCCGGGGGTGCGCTCATCGCCGGCGGCATCGTCCTCTGCCTGGTCGGCGTCCGGCTCTGGAGGGAGTTCGGGGCCGCCATCGGCGCGGTCGCGATCATCATCGGCTGTGTGATGATCGGGCCGTGGGTGGTCGGCGTGGCGGGCCGCACCGCGAGCCGCTTGCCGCTGCCCATGCGGCTGGCGGTCCGCGACGGTGCCCGCAACCGGGGCCGCGCGGCGCCCGCCGTCGCGGCGATCATGGCCGCGGTCGCCGGGATCACGGCGCTCGCCATCGGAGGCGCGAGCGACTTCGCGCAGAACCGCGACGAGTACCGCGCACGCCTGCCGATGGGCACCACGATAATCCAGGCGAACGCCTACGAGGGCGACCAGAACGCGCTGGCCGAACGCATGCGCCAGGCGGTCGCGCGGGAGATGCCGGGCGTGCCCGCCATACCGTTGCGGAGCCTGCCCGGCCAGGACCGGATCTGCATGGGGCAGGGGCCCGGCAAATGCCCGTTCGCGACGTTCGGGAAGGGCTACCGCGGACCCGAGCCGATCACGATCGACCACCTGGTGGGCGGGCCGCGGGAGGCCCGGTTCCTGCTCGGCCGCGACGATCCCGCCGTGACCGCCGCCCTCACCGCGGGCAAGATCGTCCTCTTCCACGTGAAGCCGCCGGCCGGCGGCACGGTCCCCGTCGCGGTGAAGGAGTACGCGGAGGACAGGGAAAAGGTGATCCGGTCGTTCGGCAGACTGCCCGCGATCGCCGTGCCCGACGCGACCGGCGTCCGCACCCTGGTGCCACCCGCCGTCGCGACGCGGATCGGGCTGCCCATGGAGAACGTCGCGCTCGGCATCGACCGGGCCGACCACCGGGTGACCGAGGACGAGGAGTCGCGCGTCCAGGAGCGGCTCGACGGGATCACGGCGGACCTCAACTCGGCCTCGATCTACGTCGAACGCGGCTTCACCGAGTCGTTCAGCCAGATCCTGCTGTTCCTCGGCCTGGCCGGCACGCTGATGGTGCTGGGCGGTTCACTGATCGCGACCGGGCTCTCGGCCGCGGACTCCCGCCCCGACCTGGCCACGCTCGCCGCGGTGGGCGCCCGGCCGCGCACCCGCCGGCTGCTGATGATGGGGCAGGCCGGGTTCATCGCGATCCTCGGCTGCTGGCTCGGCATCCTGGCCGGACTGGCGCCGGGCATCGCCGTAGCCCGGCCCCTCACCGCGCCCACCCAGGGGGGCGCCAGCGCCGACTTCAGCGGCGGCTCCATCAACACGACCGACCACGGCACCATCGTCGCCATCCCCTGGGAACTCCTCGGCGCCATCGGAATCGTCGTCCCCTTGATCGCGATGCTGGCCGCGGGCCTCTTCACCCGCTCCCGCCTCCCCATGGTCCGAAGGACCGCCGCCTAACCCAACGTGTCGCGCGGTCGCCCTAACGGCAACCGCGCGACACGCCCACCCTGACCGTCCCGAGGCACACGCAAATGGGCGGGATGGCTGGGCGGAGTTGGTGGGTTGGATGGCGTACGTGTTGTGGTGGGGTGGTTACGTGATCGGGCAGAGTGGGCGGGCGGGGACTGGTAGCCTTCTGGCGCGTGACTGAGGCGGTTGCGGCGGGAGAGCTGGTGGACGGCGGTGCTGAGACGCCTGTTCCCCGGCGTGTTCCGGGTCTCGCTGTGCTGGTCGCCGTGGCGTCGGTGTTCTACGCGACCTATTCGTTGTTGCGGATTCACACGTTCCGCGCGAGCACGTACGATCTCGTGATCTTTGATCAGGCGATCCGCTCGTACAGCCGGTTCGAGCTGCCGGTCGCCATGGTCAAGGGTGTGCACAACGGCTTCGGGCCCGACTTCTCGATCCTCGGCGACCACTTCTCGCCGATGCTGGCGGTCCTGGCCCCGCTCTACTGGGTCCACGACGGGCCGGAGACCCTCGTCATCGCTCAGGCGGTGCTGCTGGCGCTGGCGGTCGTGCCGATCTGGCGCTACACCGAGCGCCGGCTGGGCTCCGCCGCGGCGTACTGCGTCTGCGGCGCCTACATGGTGTCGTGGCCCATCGCCGAGGCGCTGGCCTTCGACTTCCACGAGGTCGCGTTCGTGCCGTTGCTCTCGGCGTTGCTGGTCGAGCGGTACGACGCGGGGCGGCGGGGACAGGCGGCGCTCGTGGCCGGTCTGTTGCTGCTGGTCAAGGAGGACATGGGCCTGCTGTTGGCGGGGTTCGGCCTCTTCCTGTTGACCAGGCGGGGGGAACGGTGCGCCGGGGCGGTCCACGTCGCCGTCGGCCTGGTCGCGACGTGGGTGAGCTCACGGCTCCTGATCCCGGCTTTCGGCGGCGACGACGACTACTACTGGGCGTACGGCTCGTTCGGGCCCGACCTGCCGAGCGCCGCCCTGCACCTGCTGACCCACCCGTGGGACGGGGTGACGGCGCTCGGAACCCCGTCGATCAAGCTGACGACGATGGCGCTGCTCGTCCTGCCCCTGCTGCTGCTCCCGCTGGCGTCACCGCTGACGCTGACGGCCGTCCCGTTGCTGGCCGAACGGATGCTCGCCGACCGCATCCCCAACTGGTGGGAGCCCCGCTACCACTACAACGCCTTCCTGATCGCGGTGTTGCTCCTCGCGTCCGTGGACGGGGCGCTGCGGCTGCGCAGGTGGCTCGCCGGGCGCGCCCCCCGGACGGCCCCGGCCGCCGGGCTGCTGGTCGCCGCGGTCGTGACGGTGCCGTTCTTCTCGTTCGCGGAGTTCGGCGACGCCTCGTTCTACCGGCGGAACGAGCGGGCGCGGGCGGCCGCGCAGGCGGCGGCCCTGGTGCCCGACGGGGCCTTGGTCGAGACGGTCAATCCGCTCGGGCCGACGCTGTCGACGCGCACCCGCGTGCTGCTGTGGGACTGGCAGCCCCGCGACGCTCCCTGGGTGATCGGCGACACCCGCCAACGCCAGTTCCCGTTCGCCTCCCGGGACGAGCAGATACGCCGCGTGGAACTGCTGGTCGCGAGCGGCTACCGCCGGGTCTTCCAGCGGGCGGGCTTCGTCGTGCTGCACCGGCCGGGACCCGACCCGGCGAACATCCCCCGGAGCGATCGCAAGCAGGCGGCCCTTACCGCACGCGATGTCCAGTAAGGAACGAGGATCACTCTGGTCAGAAACCCAGTGAAGTTGTGGCTCCCGACATTTGCCCTACACTTTTCGGGCTCTTTGCCCGATACTTGAGGAAAGTCGCAACGGCGGGCGGCCAGCCTTCCGCACCTGGGCAAACACTCAATGTGACCGCAGCCGTGGTGGCGGTGGGGCGGAGTCATGAGTGTTGATCATCGTCGGGAGACAAGGGCAGAGGTGCCGGCCCGCGGGGCGGAATATATTCTCCCCCGCGCTTTGTCCGCGGCAGGTAATTGCCTGATTACCGGCCCCCGCTCGGGGGTGACAATTGGCAGGGAGTCGTGACGTGGCGGGCGGAGTGGATCGGTCCGTCCAGCGGTGGGAGACCTGCGGGCGGGCGTGGATCGCCGTACTGCGCCACGTATGGGCGGCCGGCGAGGCCGGCATGGAGGACCACGGCCCGATCATCGAGGGCCCCCCGATCCTCTTCGAGATCGCCTCGCTGAGCTGGGAGGATCCCATCCTGCGCGAGTACGGCGACGGCGCGCGGATGTCCCGCTGGGCGCAGGACAGGCCGCGGCGGACCATGGACGGCGAGCTCGGCGAGCGGTTGCGGGACATGAACGGCGTGCACCAGCTGCACTGGGTGGCCGACCTGCTGCGGTCCCGGCCCTGGACGACCAGCGCGTGGATCTCGCTGACCGTGCCAGGTGAGGGCGCCGAGGGCGTGCCGACTCTCGCGGCGCTGTCGTTCCGCATCAGGGACTACCGGTTGATCATGACCGCGATGTTCCGTTCGCAGAACGTCTACCGGGGCTACCTGGCCTACGTCCCGCTCCGCGGCATCCAGCTGGAGGTCGCCGACGACCTCGGCCTGCCGCCGGGACCGTTGCGGGTGTTCATCGACGTCCCGCACATCGAGGTGGCCGACGCCAACGGCGTGGCGACCGTGCTGGCCGCGATGCCCGAGGCGGCTTAGTTTTTGGCTTTCGCGGCCTCGGCGGCCTCGCCTGGCGGCTCGGCCGCCGAACCGCAAAAGCGGCGACTGCGACATCGCTTCGCGATCTTCGCGCGGAGCTTCGCTGGCGCTCGCTCCGGCTCAGGTAGCGCAGTCGCGTGCGGGGCCGGGCTTGCCGCGGACGCGACGAGCCTCAGCCGTCACGCGGTCGCGTACGAGCCGCCAGGTGAAGCTCCACGGGGAGATCGCGAAGCGATGCGCGGCTGCCGCTTTCTCGGCTCGGTGGCCGAACCGTGAAAGCAATCAGCGGAGACGACTAGACTGTCTCTGCGCGGGGGCACGACGGGGTGGACTCGCAAATCACCTGCACACACTCCATTTCAAAGGACTGTTCCCTTGGGCAAGCCTGTCGTCCTCGTCGCTGAAGAACTCTCCCCGGCCGGCATCGCGGTCCTGGAGTCCGACTTCGAGGTGCGTTCCGTCGACGGGGCCGACCGCGGGCAGCTGCTCGCGGCCGTCACCGACGTGGACGCGCTGATCGTCCGCAGCGCCACCAAGGTCACCGCCGAGGTGTTCCAGCACGCCAAGAAGCTGCGCGTGGTGGCGCGGGCCGGCGTCGGCCTCGACAACGTCGACGTCGAGTCCGCCACCAAGGCCGGCGTCATGGTCGTCAACGCGCCGACCTCCAACATCGTCACCGCCGCCGAGCACGCGATCGCGCTGCTGCTGGCGACCGCCCGCAACGTGCCGCAGGGCCACGGCGCCCTCAAGCAGGGCGAGTGGAAGCGGTCCCGCTACACCGGCGTCGAGCTGCAGGGCAAGACCGTCGGCGTGCTCGGCCTCGGCCGCATCGGCGTGCTGGTCGCCCAGCGGCTGGCCGCGTTCGACATGAACGTGATCGCCTACGACCCGTACGTCCAGGCCGCCCGCGCCGCCCAGCTCGGGGTCAAGCTCGTCACCATCGACGAGCTGCTGCGCGACAGCGACTTCATCACCGTGCACCTGCCCAAGACGCCGGAGACCCTCGGGCTCATCGGCGACAAGGAGCTGCACCGCGTCAAGCCCAGCGTGCGCATCGTCAACGCCGCCCGCGGCGGGATCGTCGACGAGGAGGCTCTCGACCTGGCGCTCAAGGACGGCAGGGTGGCCGGCGCAGGCATCGACGTGTTCAGCACCGAGCCGTGCACCGAGAGCCCGCTGTTCCACCACGACAACGTCGTGGTCACCCCGCACTTGGGGGCCAGCACCCACGAGGCGCAGGAGAAGGCGGGCACCCAGGTCGCCCGTTCGGTCAAGCTCGCGCTGTCCGGCGAGTTCGTGCCCGACGCCGTCAACGTGCAGGGCGGCGCGGTCGCCGAGGACGTCAAGCCCGGCCTCCCGCTCGCCGAGAAGCTCGGCCGCATCTTCACCGCGCTGGCCGGCGGCGTGCCGGTCCGGCTGGACGTGGTGGTGCGCGGCGAGATCACCGGCCACGACGTCAAGGTGCTGGAGCTGGCCGCGCTCAAGGGCGTCTTCGTGGACGTGATCGAGGAGGCGGTGACGTTCGTCAACGCCCCGCTGCTGGCCCGCGACCGCGGTGTCGAGGTCACGCTCACCACGAGCGAGGACTCGCCCGACTGGCGCAACGTGGTCCAGGTCCGCGGCACGATGGGCGACGGCTCGGTGGTGTCGGTCTCCGGCACGCTCACCGGCCCCAAGCACATCGAGCGGATCATCGAGATCAACGGCTACGACATGGAGCTCGTGCCGACCGAGCACATGGCGTTCTTCACCTACACCGACCGTCCCGGCATCGTCGGCGTCGTCGGCAAGCTGCTCGGCGAGAGCGGCGTCAACATCGCCAGCATGCAGGTGGGCCGCGCCGCCAAGGGCGCCCAGGCGCTGATCGCGCTGACCGTCGACTCGGCCATCCCGACCCAGCTCGTCGACGGCATCAAGGCCGAGATCGGCGCCGAGATGGGCCGCCGGGTCGACCTGGAGGCCTGACCGCTTCACGAAGGCCGTGATCCCGCCACGGGATCACGGCCTTTCGCTTTCCGCAGGTGAACGCGTGATCGTCTCACCATGCGAGAATTTCGGCCACGGGTCGGGACACTTTCCGGCTCCACGGGTACCGTGGAGTGAGTTATGCGGCGCTTCGTAGTAATCCTTCGCTGCCGCAGCGGGGCCTGAACGGCAGGCCATACCCCGCTGCGGAGTGGGGTGATGGCCGTAAGTCCTGTTCGGCGCCGGACCGTGCGAACCACGGTGACCCGGCGGCCTCGGCACAGCAGCCACCAGAGACCACGGAGCAGATCATGAACGACACCTTCGCCGCACCCGCCGACGACCAGGACGAAGCGGCACGCGCACTGCAGACCGCCCTGGACCGCCGCGACAACGGCGGCCAGTCCGGCCGCTGACGAACGCGACCTCGAAACCGCCGTGACCGACCACCGGTCACGGCGGTTTTCGCGTCCGCACACAACAAGAACGCCCACAGACCCCAAACCCCGGGGGCCGTCCTGCGATAACGACGCCTGTCACCCCCTTTGACCCGGCCGACGCGCCCGAACGTCGGGCGTCACACCGAACGGCGGACATCAACACCCCAAGCCAGCCGTCAACACCGACGGCGTCGGCACCGGGCGGTGTCAGCGCCGGACGGCGGGCATCAGCACTGGACGGCGGGTGTCGGGATCGGGCGGCGGCGTCGGCACCGGGCGGGACGTCGGTGCCTGATGGCAACCGTCGGCACTGTATGACGGGTGTTGACACCGGACGGGGGCGTCAGGGTCGAGGGCGTCGGTAGCGTGGGTGGGTGTGTATGCCACTCTCGGGGAGGCGACGGAAGGGGATTCGTGGCGGTCGGGAATGGGTGGGCGGGGCGCTGATGACGGACGTGATCGCGGCGTTGGGCGCGGCGGCGGCGCTGGGGCCGTATTTCGAGATCGTCACCGATCCGGCGGAGGAGGCCGATCCGACCTGGCGTCCTCTGCCCGAGAAGGACCCGGAGCGGCTGCTCGGGCTCGTCGACGCGTACGCCCAGCGGCTCGGCACCGGCGAGCGGCGTGTGGCCGCCTCGATCCTCTTTCAGGGCCTGGCGTCGCGCCTCTGGTCGCCC
Source organism: Actinomadura fulvescens (assembly GCF_039533225.1). Taxonomy (NCBI): domain Bacteria; kingdom Bacillati; phylum Actinomycetota; class Actinomycetes; order Streptosporangiales; family Thermomonosporaceae; genus Actinomadura; species Actinomadura fulvescens. Next base: position 178,448 of record NZ_BAAATD010000001.1, read on the forward strand.
GCGGTGGCGGCAGCGGCGGTCGGCGCCGTGCCGGACCTGTCCAGCCTTCACTGGCGCTGGGCGCCCGGCGCGCCGATCGCGCTGTGGCTCGCCGAGCCGTCGGGGTGGCCCCGCTCGGCCGACCGCCTCCACGAGACGGTCGTGAACGGCCAGCTCCGGCCGCTGCGCGAGACGATGCTCCAGGTCGTCAGCCTGGCCGACGGCCTGCTCTGGGGGAACGCGGCGTCGGCCCTGGCCGGAACGCTCCGCGCTGGAACCCTCCGGCCGGGCCTGGCCGCGCCGCTCGACAGCCTCGTGCGGGACCTGTTCTCCCGTGAGCCGATCGCCGGGACGGGCACGTTCGAACAGGGGCGGGGCTTCGTGCGGCGCAGCTGCTGCCTCTACTACCGCGTCCCGCCCGGCGGCGAGATGTGCGGTGACTGCGTGCTGGTCCGCTGATCCAGCGAGCGCTCGGTCAGGGCTCCGAAAAGCAGGCCCAGCGTCGCCCAGAGCACCACCTGGATGCCCAGTGACGCCATCCGGAAGTCCCACAGCACGGTGGCAGGGAAGCCGTCCGCGACCGCGTCCGGCTTGGGTGTGAACCGGTAGACGACCGCCACGACGACGGCGAAGCCCGCCGTGGCCGCGATCGTCGCGTTCCATGTCCCGAGTCTGGGCAGCAGGCGGCGCTGGACGATCACCGCGGCGGTGGTGGCGAGGACGCCGAGCGCCACCATGCCGAAGTAGAGCGCCGTCCGGCTGCCGATCGTGTCCGGGTTGCCGACCGCCGGGGGCGTGGGCGGGTACTTCAGGAACGGCACGCCCACGATCGCCACGAAGCCGCCGAGGGCGACCAACGCCGCCGTCGCGCGCGCGCCGAGCGCGCCGATCCGGCCGTAGGCGAACGCGAACGCGATGGCGAAGAGCCCGCCGACCGCGACGCCGTAGAAGACCATCGCCGTGATCAGGCCGGTGGTCTTCTGGACGGTGCGGCTCACCACCTCCTCGCCGTGCTCGTGCGCGGCGGCACGGGACTCCTCGAACGAGATGGCGTGGCCGACCTGCGGTTCACCGTAGATCCAGGCGATCATGAGCGCGAGCGCCGCCGCCGCGACGCCGGCGAGCATGCCGCGGATGAGAAGGGTGCGCATCATCAGTGGCAGGGGAACCCGAGCAGGTGCCGGCCGTCGTGCGTGAACTCGTGCACCCAGGTGCCGCTGAACAGCGAGGTGGCGCCCTGTTCGGCACCGACGAAGTAGAGGAGGGCGAGGCCCAGGACGGCGGCGAGGACCGCCCACGGCAGGATCTCGCGAACGGGGACGCGCAGCGGAACGGGCGGCTCCTGGACCTGCGTCGACGGCATGGCTGACTGGGCCATTGGGTCTCCTCACGGGGTGCACTCGCCCCGGTAACGGGAGGACGGCAGGTCAGTTCCTGACTTCCGCGGCCCGTGCGGGCCGACCGGACACAGTGGCGGGACCGTCCTGGAATCGCACCAGGTTCCTGCGCACTGCCGCCTCGATTGTGAACTTGTCCTGCCGAGCGTCCACTCAGCATGGGCGCCGCGTCAAGTCGGGCCGCGGTGACAAAATCCGGGCCGGTTCACGGTGCCGAGATGGCGGTCTCGGATGCTGAGACCGGTGCTCAGGGGCTGAGACGTTGCGGTAGAGTGCGCCCATGGCTTCCCGCAACATTCGTCTGGCCGTCATCCCGGGGGACGGGATCGGCCCCGAGGTCGTCGCCGAGGGTCTGAAGGTCCTTGAGGCCGTGGCCCCCGCGTCCGGCCTGGCGTTCGAGCAGACCACCTACGACCTGGGCGCCGCGCGCTGGCACCGGACCGGCGAGGTGCTGCCCGACTCGGTGCTGGACGAGCTGCGGGGCCAGGACGCCATCCTGCTCGGCGCGATCGGCGACCCGAGCGTGCCCAGCGGGACGCTGGAGCGCGGGCTGCTGCTGCGGACCCGCTTCGAGCTCGACCACTACGTCAACCTGCGGCCCGTCAAGCTCCTTCCGGGCGCCGCGACCCCACTGGCGAACGTCGCGCCCGAGGACATCGACATGGTCGTCGTCCGCGAGGGCACCGAGGGCCCCTACACCGGGGTCGGCGGCGTGCTCCGCAAGGGCACCGAGCACGAGGTCGCCACCCAGGAGAGCGTCAACACCGCGCACGGCGTCGAGCGGATCATCCGCTACGCGTTCGAGCAGGCCGCGGCCAGACCGCGCAGGAAGCTCACGCTCGTCCACAAGGACAACGTCCTGACCTTCGCCGCCGGGCTCTACCAGCGTTACCTCCGGCAGCTCGCGGCCGAGTTCCCGCAGGTCGAGACCGACTACTGCCATGTCGACGCGGCCACCATGTTCTTCGTCAACCAGCCGCGGCGGTTCGACGTGATCGTCACCGACAACCTGTTCGGCGACATCATCACCGACCTCGGCGCCGCCGTCGCGGGCGGCATCGGGCTGGCCGCCTCCGGCAACATCAACCCGACCGGCGCCGCGCCGTCGATGTTCGAGCCGGTGCACGGCAGCGCCCCCGACATCGCGGGGCAGGGCAAGGCCGACCCGACCGCTACGATCCTGTCCGTCGTCATGCTGCTGGACCACCTTGGTGCCGCCGAGACCGCGCGGCGCGTCGAGCAGGCCGTCGCCGACGACCTGCTGGAGCGCCCGGGGCTGGGCGCCCGGTCCACGTCGCAGATCGGCGACGCGATCGCGAAGCGAGTATCCGGCTAGGGGCGCGCCGCCCTGGCCACAGGGCCGACTCCGGGTGCGCCTCGCGGGCGCGCCCGGATTTTTTCGTGCGCGCACCGTGATCGAGGAGTGGGACTAGACGAAGTACGACAATAGGCATTAAGGAATGCCGAGCGGCAAAGGGGCCGCGGTGGCGATCCGGGAGAGGACCGAGACGATGAGCAGCACCCTGGACTTCGAGATCATCCCTAACGAGCAGCCGACGCCGGCCGAGGAGCGCGAGCGCATCGTGGCCGACCCGGGATGGGGGGTGCACTTCACGGATCACATGATCACGATCCGTTACCAGGAGGGCAAGGGCTGGTACGACGCGCGTCTGGAACCCTACGGGCCGATCCCCATGGACCCGGCCAGCCAGGTCCTGCACTACTCCCAGGAGCTGTTCGAGGGGCTCAAGGCCTACAAGCAGGCCGACGGCTCGGTCGTGACGTTCCGTCCCTACGCCAACGCCGCCCGGATGAACCGCTCCGCCCGCCGCATGGCCATGCCCGAGATCCCCGAGCAGCTGTTCGTGGACGCGCTCGAACTGCTGGTCCGCACGGACCGGGACTGGATTCCCGGCAAGGAGGGCCAGAGCCTCTACCTGCGGCCGTTCATGTTCGCCACCACGCGCGCCCTCGGCGTCAACCGGCCCGCGAACGAGTTCCTCTTCATGGTCATCGCCTCCCCGTCCGGGCTCTACTACCCCCGGGGCATCAAGCCCGTCTCGGTCTGGCTGTCGCGCGACTACGTCCGGGCGGCCCCCGGCGGCACCGGCGAGGCCAAGACCGGCGGCAACTACGCCGCCTCGTTCGCCGGCCAGGCCCAGGCGGTCGCGCACGGCTGCGACCAGGTGGTCTGGCTCGACGCGATCGAGCACCGCTGGGTCGAGGAGGTCGGGTCGATGAACCTGTTCTTCGTGTACGGCTCGGGCTCCGGCGCGCGGCTGCTCACCCCGGCGCTGAACGGGGCGCTGCTCGCGGGCATCACCCGCGACTCGATGCTCAAGCTCGCCCCCGACCTCGGCCTCCCGGTCGAGGAAGGCAAGATCAGCATCGAGGAGTGGCAGGCCGGCTGCGAATCCGGCGAGATCACCGAGGTGTTCGGCTGCGGCACCGCCGCGATCATCAGCCCGGTCGGCCACGTCAAGGGTTCCGACCGTGAGTGGAACATCGGCACCGGCGAGCCCGGCCCGATCTCCATGAAGCTCCGCGAGGAACTCATCGGCATCCAGTACGGCACCCGCCCCGACCCCTACGGCTGGGTTTGCAAGCTGTGTTGATTGGCTTTCGCGGCCTCGGGGGGCTCGCCTGGCGGCTCGCCCCCCGAACCGCAAAAGCGTGCGAGCGCGACATCGCTTCGCGATCTCTCGGGAAGCTTCGCCTTCGGCTCGCTTCCCGACCCGTTAGCGCGCTCGCGTGACGGCTGAGGCGGTGGCGTCTCAGTATTGGACCCCGATCCCGCAAGAGCGCTGCCTGGCGAAGCTTGTCCTTTGAAAGGGCGGCTGGGTGGGGGCTCGCTCCGGTTCAGGTGGCGCGCTCGCGTGACGGCTGAGGCGGTGGCGTCTCGGTATTTGAGATCGATGTCTTATTCGGTCGGATGGTATGGCATGCTTGCTCGCATCATGCGCTACAGCCTCGTCATTATCGGCTGGCGCGCCGGCAGCTAACGGGACACAGCCGGCGCGCAGACCTCTCACGTCCGTGAGGGGTTTTTTGCTTTCCAGGGGCAGTGCACGCCAGCCATACCGCGAGGGGGATTCGATGCAGGGCGACGGTTTCCACGTCTACGACACCACGCTGCGAGACGGCTCACAGCAGGAGGGGCTCAACCTCTCCGTGGCCGACAAGCTGGTCGTCGCGCGCCACCTCGACGAGCTCGGGGTCGGCTTCATCGAGGGCGGCTGGCCGGGCGCCAACCCCAAGGACACAGAGTTCTTCCGGCGGGCTCAGACCGAGCTCGACCTGAAGCACGCGCAGCTCACCGCGTTCGGCGCGACCCGCCGGGCCGGTGTGCGGGCCGCCGACGACCCCCAGGTGGCCGCCCTGCGCGACTCCGGCGCTCCTGTCGTGACCCTTGTCGCCAAGAGTCACGACAGGCACGTCGAACTGGCCCTCCGCACGACGCTGGAGGAGAACCTCGCGATGATCCGCGACACCGTCTCCCACCTGCGTGCGGAGGGCCGGCGAGTCTTCCTGGACGCCGAGCACTTCTTCGACGGCTACCACGCCAACCGCGCCTACGCGCTGGAGGTCGTCCGGACCGCCGCCGAGGCCGGGGCCGACGTCATCGCGCTCTGCGACACCAACGGCGGGATGCTGCCCGACGAGCTCGCCGACGTCGTCCACGAGGTGGTCGGGGTCGGCGCCCGGGTCGGCATCCACTGCCACGACGACTCCGGCTGCGCGGTGGCCAACTCGCTCGCGGCCGTACGCGCCGGGGCCACGCACGTCCAGGGTTGCGCCAACGGTTACGGCGAGCGCAGCGGCAACGCCAACCTGTTCACGGTCATCGGCAACCTCCAGCTCAAGCGCGGCATGCGGCTCGTCACCGACGACCAGCTGGCCGAGATGACCCGGATCGCGCACGCGGTGTCGGAGGTCACCAACGTCACGCCGAGTTCGCAGCAGCCGTACGTGGGGCTGTCGGCGTTCGCGCACAAGGCGGGCCTGCACGCTTCGGCGGTGAAGGTCGACCCCGCTCTCTACCAGCACATCGACCCGGCCGCAGTCGGCAACGACATGCGCATGCTGGTGTCCAGCATGGCCGGTCGCGCCTCGGTCGAGCTCAAGGGCCGGGAGCTGGGGTACGACCTGTCCGGCGACAAGGCCAAGAACGTGGTCGACCGGGTCAAGGAACTGGAGTCCACCGGTTACACGTTCGAGGCCGCCGACGCCTCGTTCGAGCTGCTGCTGCGCGAGGAGCTGACCGGCGTCCGGCAGCGGCACTTCGAGGTCGAGTCGTGGCGCGCCATCGTCGAGCGCCGTCCCGACGGCTCCATGGTCAGCGAGGCGACGGTGAAGTTGCACGCCAAGGGTGAACGGATCGTCGCCACCGGCGAGGGCAACGGCCCGGTCAACGCCCTCGACAACGCGCTGCGGATCGCGCTGGGCCGGCTCTATCCCGAGCTGGCGCGGCTGGAGCTGGTCGACTACAAGGTCCGCATCCTGGAGGGCTCGCACGGCACGAACGCGCGGACCCGCGTGCTCATCGAGTCCAGCGACGGCACCCGCGAGTGGGGCACGGTCGGCGTCGAGGACAACGTGATCGCCGCGTCCTGGCAGGCGCTGGAGGAGGCCGTCACGTACTCCCTGCTGCACGCCGGTTACGAGGCCGGCTGAGGCCCCGGGGGAATGTCCGCCGCAGGGCGGGCATTACCCAGGTCATGAGCAGAGAGATCACCGACAACGCCCAGCAGAACCGCTTCGAGCTGCACGAGGGCGGCATCCTCGCGGGTTTCGCGGAGTACGAGCGCCGGCCCGGCCAGATCGTCTTCACCCACACCGAGGTCGATCCGGCCTACGAGGGCCAGGGCATCGGGAGTGCCCTGGCCCGCGGCGCGCTGGACCACGTGCGGACCGAAGGCGGCCTGTCCGTGGTCCCGAACTGCAGGTTCATCAAGGGCTGGATCGACAAGCACCCCGAGTACCAGGACCTGGTGGCCTGACCGTCAGGCCTTGGGCCCGGCGCTCTGGATCACCTCGAACGACCACAGCTCGGCACCGGCGGACGCGGGGCCGCCGTGGCCGTGGCCGTGTCCCGTCTTCGGGGCGGCGTCCTTGGCGTCCTTGGCGGCCTGCGCGTGACCGTGCTTGAACGCCTGGCTCTCGGTCCAGCGCTGGAAGTCCTCGTCGCTGCGCCATTGCGTGACGACGAGGTAGCGCTCGATGCCCTCCACCGGACGGAGGAGCTGGAAGCCCTCGAAGCCCTCGGCGGACTCCACCAGGCCGGCCCGGCCCGCGAAGCGCCGCTCCAGCTCCTCGCGGTTCTCCGCCGGTACGGTCAGTACGTTGATCTTGATAACGGACAAGTCGGTCTCCCTAGCTCGGCAGGTGCGCGTCGTTCAGCGAAAACGTTAACGCGCACCGCCGGCGGGGGACCGGCGGGGGATCACACCGCGCGCAGCGCGGAGCCGCCCGCGAGGTACATCCAGCCCGTGAGGGCGGACTCCTTCACCTTGATCTCGACCGGCAGGTAGCAGGCCGGGTCGACGAACCCGGGGCCCTGCTGGATGACCGTCTCGTAGACGAACGTCGAGGCGATGAAGCCCAGGTCGGCCCCCGTCTCGGCGAGCCTGCTCTTGAGGACGGGCGCCTCCAGGAGCCGGGCGGTCTGGATGATGGCGGTGCCCGACACCCCGCGCCGGTCCCAGGTGACCGGGCCAACGTGGAGGGCGACCCGCAGCTGGAGCCGGGTCGCCTCGCCGGCGCGCCGGTTGTGGCGGCGGAGCGCGGCCTCCAGCCGGGCCAGCGTCGGATCGACGACCGACCGGGTCGGGGTGTCGGGCGGGACGATGATCAGGGCGCCGTCGCCGCGGTCCTCCTGGTAGTAGTCGGCCTCCCCGAGCCCCGATCCGGCGAACGCGTCCTGGAGCATCTCGTACATCGAGTCCCGGACGACCATCCGGTCGTCGTCGTCGCGGCCGTGCCCGCCGAATCCGGCGATGTCGGTGAGCAGGATCGAGCAGTTGCCGCCCGACCAGGCGGGCACCTGCGGCTGTGCGGAGCGGCCCGGCCAGCCGAGCGGCCCGGGCCACCCGTACGGGTCCGCCCACTGCGGGGCGCCGCCCAGGACCTGCGAGCCCGCCCAGGCGGAGGCGTCCGCGCGGGCGGGGGCGGCCTGCCGCGGCGGCACCTCGACGAGCCGGTCGTACACCTGCCTCTCCAGGACCGCCTGCACGCGCGGATGCTCGGCGAGGAAGTCGAGGAAACTCTCGGTACGCGTCTGGAACGCGCTGATCTGCGTCTCCGCGGTGACCATCGCCGAACGCGCCCGTACGAGCAGCGCCGCCCGTTCGCCCACCAGGTCGCCGGGTCCTCGCAGGGCGATGTCGCGGATGCCGTCGGGCTCGTGGACCCACACTTTCGCCCAGCCGGACACGATGACGATGACGTGCTCGGCGGGCCGTCCCTCGCGGCACAGGACGTCTCCGGGCTGGTACGTCGTCTCGTGTGCCCGTGCTCGCAACGTCCGGCGTTCCTGGGCGGTGAGCGCCTGCCAGAAGGTCGGCCGGGGCTCGGCCATGGGCAGCCTCCCGTCGGGGCCAGCCGCCCCGGCGGTATCGCCGCCGGGGGAGCGCGTCCCGTTCTTGCTCGGCTCGCCCGTCCCGGCGGCGGGACGGCCGGGAGCCGATGTCGGCGCGGACCCGCCGTTGCCGGTGAGATCCGTCGTGGAGAAACCTGCCGCGGAGGGACTGGTCTCTGGGTGACCGGCCTCGTTCAGGCAGGTCTCGTTGAGGTCGGCGTCGTTGAGGCCGGTCTCGTTCAGGCCGGTCTCGTTCATGCCGGTTTCGTTCATGCCCGGAACGGACGTGAGGACCGCCCAGTGGCGCACGTCCCCCGTCGTCTCGTTCCGGCTGTTGCTGGCCGGTTCCAGCGCCGTCTCGCGGGCGGACGACCCGCGTGTCGGGCGGAAGATGGCCGTGAGCGGTCGCGTGAACGCGAGCTGGTCGCTCGACTTGAGCGCCTGGATCTCCTCGACCGTGGTGGCCAGCGAGCGGCCCTTCCTGGTCAGGGCGATCTGGTCGTAGGTGAACCCCGCGATGGGCACGGCGACGAGCGCCAGCAGCGCCGCGATGATCCCCCGTACTCCGCCGACCAGGACGGCCCCCACGATGACCAGCATCGAGAGGCCGATCAGAGCCATCGAAAGGCTCGCCTTGATCGGCCGGCGCGGCGGCGTGCCCGGAACCCGGAGGGCACCGGTCCTGCTCCGCCGCCTTCTGTCTCGCACTCTGTTCACTTTCCGCCTCCCTTCCCCTGGGAGGGAACCCGGGGCTTGGCTCGGGCTCGGATGTGGCAAGCGTATGACGAGACGCATACGATGTACATGCAATCCGCGCATCAAATTCTGGTGCAACTTACACAGAAGCCTGATGTTTCGAGACTCACATGTGATGTTCAGGCAGGTTTCCGTCCCATAGAGTGAGGGAACCACCTGAGTCGAGAGCATGCGAACAGCAGACGTTCGATGTTGGAGGCGAACCCGCTCATGAAGAACTCCGGAGCAGCCTCCGAGACGCACAGCGCGCGCCCGTCCGCCCGGCGTGACGTCGACGACAGGGACGCCGCCCCCGCGGGACCGGTGGGGGAACGGGTCACCGTCAACCTCAGCCTGAAGGCGCGCGATGCCCTCGAGGAGATCATGGCTCTCACCGGCATCAACAAGACCGACAGCATCAGCCGTGCCCTCGTGGTGTACGCCGAGATCGAGCGCATGGCCGGCAACGGCGGTTCGATCTACTGCCGCGAGAGCCCCGACGGTGACCTCATGAAATGGAAGATCGTCTGAAGAGACCCCGGCGACTCAGTGCACCTTGAGCACGAAAAAGATCATCATGGTGGCCAGCGCGCCGACCGTGACGCCCACACCGCCGAGCGCGGTCTGAGCCGGTCCCCGCCCGCCCAGCCATCTCGCCCCCCGCTCGCCGCGCGGCGCCGGCGCGGTGCCGATCCGCGGCGTTCCGGACCACGGCGTGCTGCGGATGCGCTTCTCGAACAGGGCGCCCGACGGGCAGTCGTCACCGACCGTGCGGACGGCCACGTCGCGAAAGCCCTGACGGCGATAGTAGGCGTGCAGCTCGTGGTTGTCGGTCCAGACGTCGATGCGGATCAGCTTCGCCCGGGCGGTCCGGCGGCGGCCCTGCCGGCCCGCCCAGCGGATCAGCTCCGCGCCGAGCCCCGTCCCGGCGTACGCGCGGTCGATCACGAGCCGGTGGATGTAGACCGCGTCCGTGCGCTGCTCGTCCTCGGTCCAGAGGTCGTTGCCGAACGGGTTGATCGTCACTGAGGCGGCGGGGGTGGCGCCGTCCCACAGGATCCAGGTCAGCCGGTTGACGACTCCCTCGTACACCCGTTTGTCCCGGCCCTCCCGGTCGGGCCAGGGGGTGTTCCACTGCTGCGTGTCCTTCTCCTCGCGCAACCAGTCGGCGGCCTGTTCGATGAGCCCGATGACGATCGGTATGTGCTCGACCTCGGCGAGGCGGATCTGAAAGCGCGGCCCCCGTTGGCGGATCCGCAACCGGCGGACCCCGGTGTTGACGTTCACGTGGATTCCTGTGCTCCGAAAGTGAGAGCCCCCACCTCCCCGGCCCGCGTACGCCGGGAACGGCGGCAGGAACGGAGAAACGGGGGTTACCGGACATGTGTTGTGCCGTCCCGCTCCCGGCGCGGTGTCCCGTCGGCTGGACGGGCTCCGGAACGGGGCGGGGTCGTGCGGGTCAGGTGCCCTCGTCTCCGTTCGGAGACCGTCTGGAGGACCTGCGGCTCGGCGCCTTCATCACCCTGGTCGGGACCTCGCCCACGTTGTAGTGCAAGCGGTTGCGGTCCGCCGGCCATACCGTCACGGTGAGACGGAATGCCTTGCCCTCGACGCCGTACGCGGTGCGGGTGGTCTCGAAGACCACGTCCGCCGCCGAGTCACCGAGCGCGAAGAAGCGTTTCTCGTTGTCGTCGGGAGCGCGGGCCCTGATCTCGTCGTGGTAGCCCACCTCCTTGTAGCCCAGCGTCTTGCCGAGGTACTTCACCGCGCCTTCGGGGATGTCGTGGGCCTCCAGAAGCTTGCTGGCGCCGCCCTTGAGCGCGAAGTCCAGCGGGTAGTAGGAGGTCTGCAACGACCACGGCTCGTCGTCGAGGTAGATCTGCTGGTGCCGGGACACCACCTGCGTGGCGGGCTCGACCTGCAGGTACCAGGCGAGCTGCTCGGACACGACCTGGATCTCGACCCGCGGTACCGAGCTCGTGGGCTCGCGGTTCTGCACGGCGGCGTCGCGCTTGTACCACTGGCCCTCGCCGCCGCCGGGGCCGACGCCCAGCTCGGTGGCCGACAGGGTCACGTGCACCGGCTCCGGCCGGAAGACGATGAACGTCCCCTTGCCCTGCTCGGAGACGACGTGGCCGCGGTTGGCCAGGAAGTCCAGGGCCTCACGGATCGTGTTGCGGGACGTCTCGTAGTGGCTCTGCAGCTCACTCTCGGGCGGGAGTTTGCGCCGCCCGCCGTCCTTGTCCCGCGGGAAGTCACCGTCGCCGATGCGCTTCAGCAGATCATCGGCGACTTCGCGCCAGCGCCGCGCTGCCATCCGGTCCGCTCCTTTCCCGCCCACACGGGGTGAGACTGCCGCGTCGCGCCTCCGGTTCGTCCCACTGAGCTAGATCTTCTACTTTGCCGGGCTTGCCCTGCAAGTAGATGAACCGTAAGAGATGAACCGTTTCGGAGGTGTAAGTCCTCACCAAGAGGGTATCACTGGACCACCGAACTTGTAGGTACAAGTCGACGAGCGAGGCGAGTGGGGCAAGGTTACCAGCTGAGTCACCAGATGTTCGGAATTCGTTCCCAGCGGAGACAGGTGATCGGACTGGAACAACGAAGAGGGCGGACGACCTAAGGAGAGGTCGGTGGAGAAAAGCCGGGTGGAAGACACCCCAGTCACGGGCGGCGACGACCTCACATTGACCGAGGGCAGCCCGACGGTAAGGGCGGACCCGGTGTTCGTCACCGAACCGGTGGCCGCCGGCGACGCCTCGCCCAGGGCCTCGTACGGATTCGCGGTCGTGGTCGCGGCCGGGCTGACGGGCCTGGTGACGACGGCGGTCGTCGGGCGCTGGACGCACGCTCCGGCGACGTGGACGCTGGCCGGCTCGGTCGTGGTGTTCGCGCTCGTTCTCGCGGCGGGTGTGTTCGTGCCCGGCCTCGGTCTCGCCAGGCGTACCTGAGAGGTGTGAGTGCTTCATGGGACGGGGGAATCAGAGGCGGAGGAGCATGGCCGGATCCGGCCATTGCCTGGCCGCCTCGAATTCCTGTGTTCCGCCTACCGCCGGTGAAAGGAGGAATGCGTTCTGTTTCAGCAGGGCAGGTGGATCCCGCTAGGGCAACACGCTTTCGCCTGACCTGATCAATACCTCCGTCTCATGGGGTCAGGGACGGAAGGGGGGCGAGTGGCTGATGTGGCCTGTGTCCAAATCGGTCTTTCGTCATGAGGCGCAGAGAAAGGGACATCTTGCAATTTATCCCTCATAATGCTTGCAAGCTGCAGAGAGGGACATTGCCGTGATCGCCCCGACTCGCCCCCTGCCACACGTCCTCCCGCAGGTGGACGCCATCCGCGGCTACATCACTCAGGTGGCCGAAGCGTTCGATGCGCGGAACCTGGACGTACGCAACGTCTGGCTCGATCCCATGAACCCCCGAGACGCCACGTTCATCTTGCGCACCCACGCCGTGGTGTGGAACGAGTCCGAGGGGTTCGTCAAGGGACGGTTCGTCTCCGGCGCCCCCGGTGAGCGCACCGTCCTGGCCGACCCCGTCAAGCTCGGCGGTGGCGTCCTCCTCGAACCCGGCCACGCGGCCTGGCTCCTGGAGAGCGACCGCGTCGAGCGGCCGACCGTCCACCGCCCCTACACCGCGCGGGACGGGCTCGACGACAGTCTCGCCGGCTACTGACCGGCGGGTATCGCCCGTACGCTGACAAACTCGGGAAAGTTGCGTAAACCGGTGGCGGAGGCCGGAGGAGACCGTCACCATTGGTGGCCACGACCTGACCATGAAGGGCGGGTGCGCGTCCGCACCCGCCGGGTCTCCCGAGTTCGACGTCCGGAGTGATCGCATGCCCGTCCGACCTTGGCGCCTGGATACGACAGGGCGCTTGTCGGGAGGTTCGCTCGCGGACCTGGCCTACCGGTTCGGCGAGCAGCACGAGCTCGAAGGCGACCTTGAGCGGGCGGCCGAGTGGTTCCGCCGCGCCGCGGAGTCGGCCCGGCCCGACGCCGCGCTGCGGCTCGGCGACGTGCTGGGCCGCCTCGCCGACGAGCAGCCCGCCGGCTCGCCGGACTCCTCCGAGCAGCTGCTCGCCGAGGCCACCCGCTGGCTGTCCGGCGCGCAGGGCGTCACCACACCCGACGCGATCGAGCTCGTCACCGACATGCTCAACCGGCACCAGCGCCAGGCCGCCCGCCGCGGTCTCGAACCCGCCACCGCGGGCTGACGCGCCCCCCGGTTCCGCGAAACGCCGCCGACCGCGTGAACCGAACCGCTCCGCCCGTCGTCGGACACCAGTGAGATCGAGGCACTGGAAGGTGACGTGGTGAGCGGTCAGGAGCCCGGGTACGTTCCCCCGGACCACAAGACAACCGCGGAGTTCCGGATTCCCGGCAAGGACTCCGGAGCCGAGTCGACCATCGTCGACCAGCCGGTGGACGACCCGCCGCCCGCGACCATGACGGACTTCGCCGTCGAGCAACCCGAGACGGTCACCGACCTCACGGTCGACGAAGACACACCCCCGCCGACGATCGTCGAAGAGGCGACAGCCCCCCAGTCAACGAGCGCCCAGCCTCCCGTCCCACCCCCGAACGCCCCTCCCGCCCCGGACCCCCATCCGCCAGTACCAACCGAGCAGCCAAGCGCCGCAATCGGGCAACCGCCCATGGCGAACGAGCAGCCGAGCGTGCCGAGCGGGCAGCCGCTGGTGGCGAACGAGTCGCCGGGTGTCTCGGGCGGGCAGCCGCCCATGGCGGGTGGGCAGCAAGGCGTTCCGAGTGGGCAGCCGGTGGCAATCGAGCAGCCGCACGTTGCGGGCTCCCATCCGCCTGTGGCGGTCGAGCAGCCGGACGTTGCGGGTGGGCGGCCGCCTATAGCGAGTGGGCAGCCGGGCGTGCAGCCGCCTATGGCGGGTGGGCCAGGCGCTGCGGGTGGGCAGCCGAGTGCCGCGAGCGGGCAGTCGCCTGTGGCGGGTGGGCAGCCAGGCGCTGCAGGTGGGCAAGTGCCTGTGGCGAACGAGCAGTCGAGTGCTTCGGGCGAGCAGCCGTCTCTCGCGAGTGAGCAGCCGGGCGTTGCGGGTGGGCAGTCGCGCGCCGTGAGTGAGCAGCCGGGTGTTGCGGGCAGCCATCAGCCTATGGCGGGGGTTGCGGGTGTGCAGGCGGGTGGGGTGAGTGCGGAGCAGGTTGTTCCTGATGAGGACGATCTGTGGACGGCGCATTTTGGTGCCGAGGAGACTGCGCCTCGGCAGGCGGCGGCGTTGGGTGGAGGGGCGCCGCCGGTTCTTGCGCCGCCGACTCCTGACGTTCACCGGCAGGCCGCCATGCCGCTTGGGTCGGGTGGTATCCCGCCGCAACAGCCGGTGCGTGGCAGGTCTCGGCGGCCGGTTGTGCTGATCGCGGTCGGTGCGGTGGTGCTGCTCATCGCGGCGGCTGTGGTGGGTGCCGTGGTGTTGCAGCGGGACGGCGGCACTGAGAAGGCCGGTACCGTGCCCTCGGTTACGCCTTCGGCGAGCGCTACGCCGAGTGGTGCGGCTACGCCGACGCCTACCGGCGCTGTGCCACCGGTGCAGCAGACCCCGGCGCCGGTGGCGCCGACGCCGAGCGTGGCGCCGGTCGGGCCTGTGAAGTCCGGCAACGGGATCACGTACCAGCTGATGCAGCAGGACCCGGGCTACTACGAAGGCCGGTTGGTGTTCACCAATCGGACCGGCAAGCCGATGACGGCGTGGAAGATCACGTTCGACGCGCCCGGTGCCAACGTCAAGAACATCTGGGGCGGCAGGCTCGTGCGCAAGGGCGACCGGGTTGAGATCCAGAACCTCAAGGGCGCCCCGCCGGTGCCGCCGGGCGCCACCTGGGAGGTCCAGTACGGGGCGGAGGGCGTCGCGGCGGACCCGAAGGGCTGCAAGATCAACGGGCGGGCGTGCGGCTTCTGACGGTCAGCCGGCCTCGGCCACGGCCGCGAAGCGGCCCAGGATCAGGCTCCAGGCCTCGCCGATGTCGCCGGGCACGGCTGCCAGTTGTTCCGGCGGGAGCTTGTCGAAGCCGCGGTGCTCCAGCTCGACGCGCGTCAGGTTGGGGCCGAGCGCCGCGAACCGTACCTCGATCTCCGTACCGGCGGCGGGTGGGAGCTGCCAGGTGAAGGCCAGCCTGGCCGGCGGCTCCCAGGCGGTGACGCGGCCCCAGTCGTGCTCGGTGCCGTCGGCCCGCGTCTCGTGGATCCGGCCGCCGAGCGCCTCGTCCATGTGGACCGTGTCGGGCCTGCCTTCGCCGAACGAGAAGGGACGGCCCGGCCACCAGCGTCCGACGCCCCTGACGAACACCTCGAAGGTGTGGGCGCGGTCGCTGCGGACGATCGTCACCTGCTGGACGGGCTCGGTGCGAGCCCCAACGTTCGGCTGGGCCATGGGCGAGGGACCTTCCGGCGGGCGTTCTCGGGGTCTGTGACGATGCCGTCCATGCTTCCAGCCCCGGCCGGAGAAGGGTAGCTTTCGGGAATTTCGTCCCATGATCTGGGGGTATCCGGGCGAAGCTGTGGCCACGAAAAGCCGTACTAGGCTTTTGACCATGCGTATCGCGAGGTTCTCCGCCGAGGACGGCATGTCGTTCGGCGTGGTCGAAGAGAACACCATCGCCGCCGTCGCGGCCCATCCGTTCGGCGAGCTCACCTTCACCGGGCAGCGGTTCCCGCTGGCCGACGTGCGGCTCCTGGCGCCGATCCTGCCGAGCAAGGTCATCGCGATCGGCAAGAACTACGCCGAGCACGCCCGCGAGATGGGCGGGGAGGCGCCCGCGGAGCCGGTGCTCTTCAGCAAGCCGTCCACCGCGGTGATCGGTCCCGGCGAGGCGATCTCCTACCCGGAGAAGCTCAGCCAACGTGTGGACTACGAGGGCGAGCTCGCCCTCGTGATCGGCCGGATGTGCCGCGAGGTGCCCGCCGCCCGTGCCGCCGACGTGATCCTCGGCTACACCTGCGCCAACGACGTGACCGCCCGGGACCTGCAGAAGAAGGACGGCCAGTGGACCCGGGCCAAGGGCTTCGACACGTTCTGCCCGCTGGGCCCGTGGATCGAGACCGACGCCGACCCGGCCGATCTCGCGATCTCCACCACGGTCAACGGCGAGGTCCGCCAGGAGGCGCGGACGTCGCAGCTGACGCACGACATCCCCATGCTGGTCGAGTACGTGAGCCAGGTCATGACCCTGCTGCCCGGCGACGTGATCCTCACCGGCACCCCGGCCGGCGTCGGGCCGCTGGAGATCGGCGACGAGGTCACGGTGACGGTCGAGGGTGTGGGCGCCCTCACCAACCGGGTCGTCGCGCGCGACTGAGCGAGGAGTACCCCCCATGGCGTTCACCGGCTTTACCGACGAGGCCTTCGCGTTCTACGAGGGGCTGCTCGCCGACAACAGCAAGGCCTACTGGACCGCGCACAAGCAGACCTACGAACGCCGCGTGCGCGATCCCCTGATCGAGCTGTTCGCGGAGCTGGAGCCGGAGTTCGGCCCGGCCAAGATGTTCCGGCCCTACCGGGACGTGCGCTTCAGCCACGACAAGTCGCCCTACAAGACCCACCAGGGCGGCCACACCGGCAACGGGTTCTACCTCCAGGTCGACGCCGACGGCCTCATGGTCGCGGGCGGCATGTACGCGCCCACGCCCGAGCAGCTGCGGCGCTACCGCGCCGCCGTGGACGCCGAGAGCAGCGGCAAGACGCTGGAGGTGATCGTCGAGAGCCTCCGCGGCGGCGGCATGGAGATCGCCGGCGACCGGCTCAAGACCCGGCCGCGCGGGTTCTCCGGAGATCATCCGCGCATTGAGCTCCTGCGCCACCGGTCCCTGTACGCGCACGAGGGCTGGCCCGCCGACCCCTGGATGCGCACTCCCGAGGTCGTCGACCGGGTCCGCGAGTCCTGGCGCCGGCTCCGTCCGCTCGTGGAGTGGGGCGGCGAGCACATCGGCCCGCCCGACTTCGCCCGATAGCCGCCGGTCGCGCCCGGGCACGAGCCCAGGGGGGCCTGGGCAATCGGTTTTGGTCCAGGTCCCCGGGTCCTGTATTCTCGTCGAGGCGCGAGCGACCGGAAGGCCGCTCTACCGCACTGGGGTATGGTGTAATCGGCAGCACGACTGATTCTGGTTCAGTTAGTCTAGGTTCGAGTCCTGGTACCCCAGCTGCTCCCCTCGATCGAGATGGCTTCGCGAGAAGCCGGTTCGAACAGGGGGACATCGTCCGGTAAGCTGGGCGAGGCCCGAGCGGGAGATCGCGAAGGCCGAACGAAGATCCAGGCCCCCGTCGTCTAGTGGCCTAGGACGCCGCCCTCTCAAGGCGGTAACGGCGGTTCGAATCCGCTCGGGGGTACGTAAGAAAAGGTCCGGCGGTTCACACCGCCGGACCTTTTTCCGTTGGGGCGGCTTTTCTTCTGACTCTTTTCACGCCGGATTCCCGCGCCGTTCCCGGCACGGTCATCGGTCATGGCGATTAGCGCCGTACGCCGCTGCGCAGGTCGAACGCCTCAAGCGCCAAAGTGACCTCGACGAGGTCCTTCGGATTGTCGAGCGAGCGTTTGGTGAGCAGTTCCAGTCGGCGCAGCCGGTTGAGCACGGTGTTGCGATGGCAGTAGAGCGTCTCCGCCGCCCGGGTGGCCGATCCTTCCGCCTCAAGCCAGGCGGCGAGCGTGTCGAGCAGCAGGTCGCGGCTCGGCTGGTCGAGGGCCAGGATCGGGGCGAGCACCCGCAGTTCGAGCTCGCGCGCGAGGTCGGGGCGGACGGTCAGCATGGTCGCGGGCAGCCGTTCGTCGAGGGTGGCCAGACCGTGCCCGTTGGAGAGCGTGCGCGCCGCCAGCTCCGCGAGCTGGCGGGCGCGGCCGAGTTCGGTCAGGCCGTCGACGGCGACGCTCACCCCCGCGCGCCGGCCGTCGCGAGGCTGCAGTGCGGCGCCGAACGCGGCGGCCGAGAGCTCACCGAGAACGACCACGCCGACCGCGCTCTCGCCGTGCATCCGCCAGACCACCCGGGTGCCGTGGACCCGTACCGGCAGCTCCGTCGGCTCCAGCGGCGGGGCCGGGCCGTCGGCGGGCCGCTGCACCACCACCGCGTAGCGGCCGTCCTCGGGCAGGGAGAAGGCCCGGGCCACCACGGCCGCGGTGGCCCGGTCGGTCTCGCCGTTGAGCAGGGCGTCCAGCAGCGCGGACGCGACCTGGCGGCCGGGCAGCTCGCCCTCGGTGGCGCGCAGCGCGTCGAGCGCGGCGGAGGAATGCCGGTCCACCACGTCCCACGCGTCGTCGATCAGCGAGATGCTGTGCTGGGGCGCCAGGCCCTCTTCGAGCCCCCATTGGGTGAACGCGTCGCAGATGACCTTTCCTCCGATGTGGTAGGCGCGCAGGAGTGCCTGCATGGGCACGCCCTGGCGGGCGCGGCGCTCGCCGAGCCTGCGAGGCCAGTCGAGGGTCTCGGCGCGTTCCTCGGGCGCCATCCGGAGGGCGTCGAACGCCAGGTCGATCGATCGTCCGATCCACAGCGGCGGCTCCTGCGGGGGGATGCCGCCGTGGCGGTAGGCGGGTTCCGCGGCGCGCAGCGCGCTCACGACCAGCTCGGTCAGATCCGGCAGGCGTCCGCGCAGCGTTCGCAGCCCCCGCTCGCGATAGACCGCCGATTCCTCTCTGGACGCCGGGGCGGTGACTGGTCTTCGGAGTGATGTCGCATCAGTCCGGCCGGTCGTCATGTCCCTCTCCACTCTGTCTGTCTTCACATTTGGAGTAGCGGGAAATGAATGCCTCGGGGGTGGCGTTCACGACATTGGGTCGCGAGTCCAAGGACATCCAGCGGGGGGATGGCAATCACCGGTTGTGTCGATCGTTCTGACCGGGTTTGTACGAGAAGGTTACATCCCGGGACCCGGGATTGTTATTGTCGGCAGAGGCCAAGGACTTGCTTGCTGCGGCCAATCGCCACGCCGTCTCGCAGTTCTTGGGATCGGCTCCGCCGTTCGACGAGGTGGCGATCTGGCGGCATTCCGCTGACGGGGGCAAGGGGGCGTGATGCGCCTAGCGCGCCCAGACGGAGCCGGTGGTGTGAACGCGAAGCCGGCTCTTCCTTCCCGGCTGCCCGTGCTCGGAACGGTCAGCGCGCACGTCATGGTGCAGGTCGCGGGGGAGCACGGCGTGCCCCAGGACCGCTGCCTGGCGGGCACCGGCATCGAGCCCGCCGTTCTCGCGGACGCCAAGGCGACGATCCGGCTGGAGCAGGAGCTCGCGCTCGCCCGCAACGTCATCCGCGAGCTCGCCCACATACCCGCATTGGGCCTGGTCATGGCGGGCCGCTACCGGCTGAGCGTCTACGGCGCGCTCGGCTGGGGGATGCTCTGCTCGCCATCGGTCCGCGACGCGCTCGCGTTCGCCAACCGGTATCTGGATCTGACGTACTCGTGCTGCGGCATCACGATGGAGGAGGCCGCCGACGCGCTCGGACTGCGGATCAGCGGCGCGCGCCTGCCCGCGGACGTGCGCGGGTTCTTCGCCGAACGCACGCTGAGCGCGACCATCCGGCTGCTGGGCGACCTGATCTCGGGGGACGGCTGGCTGCTCGGCGTGGAGATGGCCGGACCGCGGCCCCCGCACGCACGCCTGTACGAGGACACGTTCGGCGTGAAGGTGACGTTCGGCCACGCCGGGCACCTGGTGCGGGTCGACCCGGCCGTGCTCGGCGAGCCGATGCCGCTCGCCAACCGGCCGATGCTGGACATGATCGAGGACCAGTGCCGGCAGCTGCTGCGGCAGCGCCGGGCGCAGCTCACGCTTCCGGACGTGCTCCGCGAGCACGTGCTGCGGCGGCTCCCCGTGCTGCCGAGCATGGGCAGCGCGGCGGGCGAGCTGGGCATGAGCGAGCGGACGCTGCGCCGGCGGCTGGCCGAGGAGGGCAGCTCATTCAGCGCCATCGTCACGGAGGCCCGGCGCGCGCTCGCCGAGGAACTGCTGCTCCAGGGCGTCCCGTCGCTCCAGGTGGCCCGCCAGGTCGGGTTCGCCGGCCCCGCGGCGTTCACCCACGCGTTCAAGCGCTGGACCGGCTCGTCCCCCAGCGAGTTCGCCGGCCGCTGAGCCGCCACGGCCCGTGCCGGGCTCGTCGTCGGTGCCGGGCGCCGGTGCGGACGGGCGCAGGCCGGCGGCCCGCAGCAGGGGAGCGGTCATGAGGGTGGTGATCAGCGTGACGATGACCAGGACGGTGAACAGCCGGTCGTTGACGATGCCCGCCTCGCGGCCGGTCATCAGCACCACGATCTCGGTGAGGCCGCGGGTGTTGACGAGGATTCCGAGCGCGACCGAGTCACGGCCGGGCACCCCGGTCAGGCGGGCGCAGAGCGCCGCCCCGAGGAACTTGGTCGAGATCGCCATCACCAGCAGCAGCCCGGTCAGCCCCGCCGTCGCCCAGCCGAACCCGGCCGCGCCCAGGTCGAACGTGAGGCCGAACAGCAGGAAGTAGAACGGCAGCAGCACGGGCCGGGTCACCGCGTTCGTCCGGTCGGCGGCGTCCGCGGCCGGCCGGCCGGGCGGCCAGACGAGCCCGAAGAGGAAGGCCCCGATGAGCGCGTGCAGCCCGAGCGCCTCGGTGATCGCCGCGGACACGGCCGTTCCGGCGACGAGCAGGATCGTCGCGGCGGGGCCGGAACCCGGGCCGGGGCCGCGCAGCGCGGGCAGCGCGAGCAGCACGCGCCGTCCGGCGCCGAGCAGGAGCGCGCCGTAGGCCACCGCCCCGAGCGCGGTCAGCGCCAGCGCCGCCGGGCTCCGGCCGCCCGCCGTGGCGAGCGCGACGGCCAGCATCAGCCACGCGACGCCGTCGCCGCCGGCCGCCGCGAAGAGGCTCATCCGCCCCGGCAGCGTGCGGGTCAGCCCGAGGTCGGTGAGGATGCGCGCCAGCACGGGGAACGCGGTGACGCTCAGCGCGACGCCGAGGAAGAGGGCGAACGCGGCGGGCGTGCCGGCCGGACCGGCGCCCGAGCCCGCGAGCAGGGGAGCGGCGGCCATGCCGGTGGCGAACGGCACGGACATCGACGCCACCGCGACCAGCACGAACGAGTGGGCCGCGCCGCGCAGCCGTACGGCGGCCAGTTCCCTGCCGACCTCGAACATGAAGAGCACCAGGCCGAGCTGTGCGAGCGCCGACAACATCGGCCGTACCTGGTCGGGGAACAACCACCGCATCGTCTCGGGGGAGAGCACGCCGAGCAGTGAAGGCCCGAGCGCGATCCCGGCGACGATCTCACCCATGACCGGGGGCTGGCCGAGCCGGACGGCCAGCCTGCCGCCGGCCCACGCTGCCAGCAGGACCAGCGCGGCGGCGAGCAGGAATTGCGCCACCACCCCGAGTCCCTGGTGGCCGCCGCCGCCCTCGCGGCCGTCCGCGCCGAGCGTGGTCAGCACGGCCGCCGCGACGGCGACCGGAATCCCGGCGAACGCGACGCTCACCGACACCAGGCGCCGCCGCCCCGGCGGCCTGATGTGCGACGGGTGATCCGCCTCGCTCTCCGTCGCGCTTTCTGCCGTGGGGTCTGTTGTGCTCTCGGTCATGCGGGGGTCTCGTCGGAGTCGGCTAGCTGGGCCATGGCCTCGCCGACCGCCTCGGCGAACCAGTCGACCTCGGCGTCGCTGAGCATGGCGGGCGGGGTGAAGCGCACCACGGTGTCGGTGCCGAGCGAGTGCGCCGCGATCACCCGGCGGGCCAGCAGCTCGCGCATGAACCGTCCGGCGACGCGCGGATGGGACAGCTCCACCCCGATCAGCAGCCCGCGCCCGCGCACCTCGCGCACCAGCTCGGGCCCGGCGGCGTGCGAGGCCTCGACGACGTGCTCGTACAGCCGCTTGCCGAGCAGCTGCGCACGCGCCGGGATGTCCTCGCGTTCGATGGTCTCCAGTGTCGCGGTGACCGCCGCCATGCCGAGCGGGTAGCCGGAGAACGTCGAGCTGTGCAGCCGCGGGTTGCGGTCGAGGGGCGCGAACGCGGCCTCGGTGGCGACGACGGCGCTCACCGGGACGCACCCGCCGCCGAGCCCCTTGCCCGTCAGCAGCAGGTCCGGCCGTACGCCCTCGGCGTCGCAGCCCCACCAGCCGCCGAGCCGGCCGAGCCCCGTCTGGATCTCGTCCAGGATCAGCATCGCGCCGGCCCCGCCGCAGGCGGCGGCGACCTCGCGCAGGTAGCCGGGCGGCGGGATGCGGACGCCGCCCTCGCCCTGCACGGGTTCGAGGATCACGCAGGCCTTGCCGCCGTCGGCGGCCAGCGCCTCGCGCAGCGCCTCGGCGTCGCCGAACGGCACGGTCGTGATGTCGGGGAGCAGCGGCCGGAACGGTGCCTGGAACGCGAGCCGGTCGGTGACGCTCAGCGCGCCCAGCGTCTTGCCGTGGAAGCCGTTCGCCATCGTGATGACGCGGCGTCGGCCCCCGGCGCGGGCGAGCTTGAGCGCGGCCTCCACCGCCTCGGCTCCGGTGCAGGCGAAGTAGACCCGTTCCAGCCCCTCGGGAGCCGCGGCGGCCAGGCGCCGCGCCGCCACGGCCAGCTCGTCGGACAGGAGGCTGCGCGTGGCCAGCGGATGCCGGTCGAGCTGCCGCCGGACCGCGTCCAGGACGGCGGGATGCCGGTGGCCGAGGATGAAGACGCCGTAGCCGCCGACGTCGAGATACGAGCGGTCCTCCTCGTCCCAGACCAGGGCGCCTTCGGAACGCACCTCGACGGGCTGGCCGGTCTGCCCGGCGAGCCGGGCCGCCGCCCGGCCGATGTGCCGCTCGTAGTCCGCGACGATCGCCTCGCGGGAACGCGTGCCGGTGGGCTCGGCCGCGGGTTCGGCCGTGGCCGTGGGCTCGGTCGTGGTTTCGGTCGCGTTCTTGGTCGCGTTCTTGGTCTTGTGTTTTGTCGCTCGCATGGGGAGTCGCCTCCGGTCAGGGAATGAGCAGGGTCCGGGCGCCTTCGCCGCGCGCCAGCGCCTCGGCCGCCGCGCCGGCGTCGGCGAGCGGGGAACGCGCGGTGACCATGGCGGCGGGATCGAGCTCGCCGGTGGCCGCGAGAGCCGCGTAGGCGGGAATGTCGGCCGCAGGGTCGACCGAGCCGTAGACACAGCCCTGCAGGCTGCGCGCTTGCAGGAAGAGTTCCTGCGCGCTGAACCGCACGAAGTCGTCGCGGGCGCCCGCGCCGGCCACGACCACGCGGCCGCCGCGCCGGGCCAGGCCCCACGCGCTCCGGATCGTCGTCGCGCGCCCGACGCATTCGATGACGTGGTCGGCGCCGCGCCCGCCGGTGACCTTGCGCAGCCTGCCGCCCATCGCCAGCGTGGGCGCGCAGGTGTGGGTGGCGCCGAGACGCGCCGCGAGCTCGCGCTTCTCCTCGGACGGGTCGACGGCGAAGACGACCTCGGCGCCCGCGATCCGCGCCCCCTGGACGGCCGACAGGCCGACGCCGCCGAGCCCGATGACGGCGACCGACTCGCCCGCCGCGACGCGCGCCGTGTTGAGCACCGCGCCCACCCCGGTGGCGACCGCGCAGCCGAGCAGGCCCGCGACGTCGAGCGGCAGGCCGTCCGGCACCGGTACGGCCGCCGCGGCGGGCACGACGGTCTCCTCGGCGAAGGCCCCGACGCCGAGGCCCGGGTAGAGCGGCGTGCCGTCGCTGAGCTCGGCGAACGGTGCCGGGGGTTCGCCGACCTGGGAACACAGGTGCGCCTCGCCGTGCGCGCAGTGCCAGCACTCGCCGCAGGGCGGGCTCCAGGTGAGCACGACCCTGTCGCCGACGCGCGGCGACCCGACCCCGCGGCCGGCCGCGACGACCGTGCCCGCGCCCTCGTGGCCGAGCACCGCGGGGAACACGCCCGGCAGGGTCCCGTCCGCGAACGAGAGATCGGAGTGGCAGAGACCCGCGCCGGCGACCCGCACCCGCACCTGTCCCGGTCCGGGCCCGGCGAGCACGATGTCCTCGGTCTTCCACGGTCCGCCGGACTCGCGAACGACCACCGCCATTACCATGCCGTCTCCTCGGAATTCGTTGTAGCGGCCGGAGTCGATTCAATGTAGGGCGAAAATCCGGGATTGCTCAAGGTTGTTTCTCAACCTGATTGACTTCGCACAATTGGCGCGTTCCAGAATGCGGTCGCGGCTGGCAAGAGTGACTGTATGCCCAGGTGAACGATGATTTTGGTGGCCTGGTTGTGTGGCCGCACAATCAGGGGCCGGTTTTTGTGCGGCGGCACAGAAATGGTCGCATCGTGGCGGTATCAAGTGGTGGGCATTGACGCTCGAAGAAATGCCGTGACAACGTTCTGACTCGTGGTCGGCGGACTTGTGGCCGATCGGAGTACAGATATTCACTCAGGACGGGAATCCACAGTGGGGCTACTCGACTGGCTGGAAGCACCGGACGAATCACACGGGATCAGGCTGGCCCTGCCAGGCGGCGGCTGGCGGTTCCACTCCTATGCGGGGCTCGCCACGGACGTGCGGCGCCTGGCGGCGTTCCTGCGGGACCGGCGCGTCCCGGCGGGGACGCCCGTGTCGCTCATGTTGTCGAACCCGCTCGACTTCGCGGCGGGGTTCGCGGGCTGCCTGCTGGCCGGTCTCACCCCGTCGCCGATCGCCACGCCGCTCACGTTCGGCGGCCGGGCGCAGTACGCCGAGCACGTCGCGGGCGTCCTGCGGGTGGCCCGGCCCTCGCTCGTCCTCGCCGACGGTGAGCTGTACGACGTCGCGGCGGAGGCGGCACAGGCCGCGGGGTTCGAAGACGCCCTCGTACGCCTGCCCGAGCCGGCGGATCTCCCCGAGCCGGACGACGCGCCCGCCCCCGCGAGCGCATCCGGCCCCGCGAGCCTGGGCGCCTCCGGCCCCGCGCGTCTGGGCGGCTCGCGGCCGGACCTCGCGCTCCTGCAGTTCACCTCGGGGTCGAGCGGCAGGCCCAAGGGCGTGCGCGTCACCTGGGACAACCTCGACGAGAACATCACCGCGTTGCGCGCCTGGTCGCGGTGGGGGCCGGGCGACTCGTTCGCCAGCTGGCTGCCGCTCTACCACGACATGGGCCTCATCGGCGGGCTGCTCACCCCGCTCGTGTCGCAGGCCGACCTGTGGCTGATGACGCCGGACCAGTTCATCCGCTCCCCGCTGCGCTGGCTGGAGTGCTTCGGGTCGCTCGGCGCCACGATGACGACCGCGCCGACGTTCGGCTACGCCTACACCCACCGCCGCGTCCGCGAGCAGGACATCGCGGAGATGGACTTCTCCGGCTGGCGGGTGGCGATCTGCGGGGCCGAACGCGTCGACGCCGGCGAGCTGGCCGAGTTCACCGCGCTGCTGCGGCCTCGCGGGTTCCGCAGCGAGGCGCTGATGCCCGCGTACGGCCTGGCCGAGGGCACGCTCGGCGTGACCGGCGTCGAGCCGGACGTGAGCTCGCCGGTCGTACGGCTGGGCGAACGGGCCCTGACGCCGGGCGAGCCGGTCCGGGTGGCCGAGACCGCGACCCTCGGCGTCGACCGGGTCAAGGGCGCGGGCTGGCTCACGGCCTGCGGACCCGAGATGCGGGGCGTACGGGTCCGGATCGTCGACGAGGAGGGCGTGCCCGTTCCGGAGGGCTCCTTCGGGGAGATCCAGATCGGCGGGTCCTCGGTGGCCCCGGGCTACGCCACCGTCGACGGCACCATCGACTTCGACCAGGACGGCTGGAGCACCGGCGACTCGGGCTTCCGGCTGGACGGCCATCTCTACGTGGTGGGCCGGATCGGCGACAGCCTCAAGGTGCGCGGCCGCCGCGTCCACGCCGAGGACCTGGAGGCGGAGCTGGCCCGGGTCGACGGGATCAGCGCCGGCCGGTGCGCCGTGGTCTTCGGCTCCCACCATGCCGTGGACGTCGCGGCGGCGGTCGTCGAGAGCTCCGGCGAGGGCTGGCTGGAGGACACGGTCGCGCGGCTGCGCGCCGCCACCTCCGACTCGGTGGCGATCGCGGTCTTCAAGGGACGCCGCGGGACCATCCCGCGCACCTCCAGCGGCAAGACGCGGCGGAGGTTCCTGTGGAACGCGCTGCGGACCGGCAGGTCGGGGGCCGAACCCGTGTACGTCGCGGCGGACGCCGAAGGCCGCGCCGACCTGCCGTGGCAGCTCACCGTGTCCGAACCGCAGGAGGAGACCGCCTCATGACCGTGACGACCGAGACCCCGTCCACGGAGATCGACCCTGCCGACCGCATCACCGCGCACCACCCCGGCTGCTTCGGCTGCGGCGGCGGCAACGAGCGCGGGCTGGCGATCCGGCCCGCCTGGCAGGGCGAGGAGATGCGTTTCCAGCACACCCCGCCCCCGACCGCCGAGGGCGGCCCGGGCATCACCCACGGCGGCTACCTGTCGGCCCTCGCCGACGAGGTCATGTCGATGGTCGCCGCCGAACAGGTGGGCGGCCCGGTCATGACCCGGCGGATGCAGGCCGACTACCAGGCGCCCGCGCTCGTGGAGATCCCGCTGAGCGTCCGTGCCTGGGTGGACGAGGTACGGCGCAGGTCGGTCGTCGTCCGGCTGGAGGCGACCTCGGGCGAGGCGGCGCAGCCGTGCTTCGAGGCGCGCGGGGTCTTCCTTCAGGTGCCGCGCGAGCTCTGGGTCAAGGCCATGGAGGGGCGCAAACGCGGCCCCGACACCATCGACTGGAGCAAGGGCGACCCGTCGGCGTTCATGCGCTGGCAGATGAACGGCGGGCTGCAGGAGATCTTCCAGCCGGGGCGCCTCACCGCCCCGCTGCGGGTGGCCGTGCGCTTCGCGGACGCGCGGCCCGCCGACTGGCTCGTCGAGGCCGACGAGCGGGAGCTGCGGACCGCCCCGCTGGCCGAGGACCGGCCCGGCGGCTGGGACGCCAGGTTCCACGGCACCTTCCAGCAGTGGCAGCGGCTGATCCGCGGCAAGGCGCCGCTCGCCGACCTGCTCACCCGGCCCGGCACGCGGGTCGAGGGACGGCCGGAGGCGCTGACCGAGCTGGCCGTCGCCCTGGACTACAGGAGGTTCGCATGAGCACCACGACCGTCGACGGCACGAACGCCGGCAGCACGACCACCGAGACCGCCAGCATCACCGACGCGGCCGACGCCGAGGACGTGTCGCTGCCCGCGTTGCCCACCACGCGGGAGCTCTACGGCCGCTGGGAGAAGCAGCAGTGGGCCGTGGCCGACGTGAAGGTCGAACGCGACGCCCCCATCTGGCGCGAGATGCGGCCGTTCATCCGGCAGGAGCTGCTCGCCGCGCTCGCGGAGCTGGAGGTCGGCGAGGTCTGCGTCGTGCAGACGCTGAGCTCGCTGGTCGACCACGCGCCCAGCGAGGACGACCGTATCTACCTGGCCACGCAGCTCGCCGACGAGGGCCGGCACGTGCGGTTCTTCCAGGACTACCTGGGCGGCGCCGCCGGGGTCGACCTGGACGATCCCGCCGACGGCAAGGCGCTGGAGGCGGCCGCCTCGTACGGCAACCTCTTCGAGCCCACCCTGCGGCGCTCGACCGCCCGGGTGCGCGAGCCCGGCGAGGGCGGCGCCACCGCGTGGTACCAGGCGCTCGTCCAGTACCACCTGATCACCGAGGGCGTGCTCGCGGCGACCGCGCTGCGCACGATGCGCACGCTGGCGCGGCGGGCCAAGCTCCCCGCGCTCACCGAGGGCCTCACGAACGTGACCCGCGACGAGACCCGGCACGTCACGTACGGCCTCATCGCGGCCCGGCACGGCGTGACCGCCGGGCACCGCGACACCGTCGCCGAGACCTACCTCGCGGGTACCCGGCTCGCGGCCCGCGTGATGGTCGCGCCCGAGACCCGCGCCGTCACCCCCGTCCTGCGGGTGGCGCTGCGCAGCCGCGCGGCGCAGCTCACCGGGCAGTGGGACATGGCCCGCGACCGGATGTTGCGCCAGCTCGCCGTGATCGGGCTGCCCGAGCTGCGCACCGAGGCCGCGCGGACCTGGCAGACCGGCTGCGACGAGGCGATGGACGAGTACCACGAGCGCTGGGACACCCAGCACCCCGTCCGCCGCGCCGCCGCCTGACCTTCCCCATTCGTCGACAGACCGGCAGACCGACAGACCACTGAGAGAGGCGTACATGGAGACCACGGAGACGACCGAAGACCTGGGACGGCGCGTGCGGGACCTCATCGGCCGCATGTCGCCGCTGGGCGAGCGGACCGCCGAGTCCCACCACGACGTGATGAACGACCTGGGCTACGACTCGGTGGCCATCGTCGAACTCGCGCTCGTTCTGGAGTCCGAGTTCGACCTGCGGCCGATCGACGACGAGCAGGCCTTCGACGTCGTCACGGTCGGCGACGTGGAGCAACTGGTGCGACGGCTGTCGGCCGCCGGCGCCTGACCTGGAACTTGGGAGGGGGCGCCATGCGGCTCGACACGTCCCGTACGCCCGTGGCCGGTGCGGACGCCGGCACTCCGGCCGGTGCCGGAGGCTGGCTGGCGGCGCTCGAACAGCTCTTCACCATCCCCGCGGAGTACCGCGAGGAGGTCGTGAGCCGCGAGGGCGCGCTGGAGATGTTGCGGTGCGGCGACGGCGTGCTCGACGCCCTCGTCGCGGCGGGCCTGCCGTGCGGCGGCCCGCCGGGCGCCGAGCTGTTCGACCGGTACGACCTGTTCAACCTCGCGCTGGCGTCGGGCTCGGGGGCCTCGGTGCCCGAACGGAGCATCGAGTTCGCGCTGCGCTGGA
Source organism: Actinomadura fulvescens (assembly GCF_039533225.1). Taxonomy (NCBI): domain Bacteria; kingdom Bacillati; phylum Actinomycetota; class Actinomycetes; order Streptosporangiales; family Thermomonosporaceae; genus Actinomadura; species Actinomadura fulvescens. The sequence continues at coordinate 206,826 of NZ_BAAATD010000001.1, forward strand.
TGAACGGGGAGGAGGACTCGTGGTTCCAGCCCCTGGAATGGCGGTTCTCGGTCGAGCTGGCGTGCCCCCGCCCGGAGGGGTGCGGCGACGATCCGCGATGGCGGCTGGCCACGCCGCGGCCGGAGGATTTCGACGGCGCGGTCCTGATGCTGGAGACCTCGCCGGCCGACGCCGGGCGCGGGCCGGAGTGGATCACGGCGGGCGGCGCGACCGGGCTCGGGGTGCGCGGGCGGCTGCGGACCCGGGGACGTCCCGGCACGCTGCGGTCGCCGGTCATCCGGGACATCGTCGAGGACTTCATGGCGGCGGGCCGCACCTGGGCGCGGATGCCCGAGGCCCTGCAGTGTGAGGACGAGCGGGTGCTCGCCCACGGCGTCGCGCCCTGCATCTCGGCGAGCCTGCACCTGGAACGGCTGCTCCGCGCCGCGGGGTTCGAGTCGGTCACCCGGCGCGGCTGGATCCTCGGCATGCTCGACCTGGCGCACGCCTGGGTCGAGGTGGTCGACGAGGACGGCGTGCGCAAGCCGATCGACCCGATCTTCGTGCTGCTGTCGGGCTACGCGCGCGCCCCGCATCCGCGGTTCGCCGAGGCCTGCCTGGGCTCGCGGCTGAACCGGCTGCTCGCCACCGGCCTGCCCGCCGGCTCCCTGCTGGCCTACCACAGCTGCGGCGGCGACGAGCACGTCCCTGTCCGTCGGACGGTGATCCGCAGAGCCGCCGGTCCCTCCGGTCCCGCCGGAGCCGTGCCTACATCCTGACCTCCAGAGGAGCGGAGATGCCACCGGACCTTGCCACCGACGAGCGGTTCAAGACCGTGCTCGACCGTTTGGTCACCATGTCCCAGCGGGACTACTACGACCCCTACACGCTGTTCGACTGGCCCGAGTCGCTGCCCGAGGACGCCTGGTGGATGTCTCCGGAAATGCTGAGCCTGCATGGCACCGCGTACGGGAAGACGCTGACCGAGAAGAAGCTGCGCGCGGTCAGCCGCTGGGAGAGCCTCAACTTCTACAGCCTCAACGTGCACGGCATCCGTGAGCTGCTCACCGAGATGGTGGCGCGCATCCACACCGACGAGTTCGCCCTCCCGTCGGAGTACTTCCACCACGTGATCGGCGAAGAGAACGAGCACATGTGGTTCTTCGCCAAGTTCTGCCTCAACTACGGGCGCATCTATCCCAACCGGGCCATGGCGTTCCAGGGACCCGGCATCCCGGAGGCCGACCACTTCCTGGTGTTCTCGCGGCTGCTGATCTTCGAGGAGATCGTGGACGTGTTCAACCAGAAGATGGGCGTGGACGACCGGCTGCATCCCACGATCCAGCAGGTCAACCAGGTCCACCACCAGGATGAGTCGCGGCACATCGCGTTCGGCAGGCAGGCCGTCGCGCTGCTGCACGCGCGGCTCCGCGAGACCCTCGGCCAGGCCGAGCTGGACGAGCTGGAGCGCTACCTCAAGCAGTACATGCGGTCCTCGGTCGACTCGATGGTCAGCCCCGCGGTCTACCGCGACGCCGGGCTGCCCGAGCCGTACCGGGTCCGCCGCGAGGTCCTCGCCGACCCCGCCCACGAGGACTACACCCGCACGGTCCTGCGGCGCTCGGTGAGCTTCATGGTGAACGAGAAGATCTTCTCCGACGACAGGATCCCACCGGCATGCCCGAACTGACCAACGAGCCGACCACCGCGCACAATCCAGTCGGCATCGCGTTCATCGTCGACTACCTGCTGACCAAGCGTCCCGACCTGGGATCGATCGATCCCGACCTGGACCTGATCGAGAGCCGGGTGCTCGACTCCCTCGGCTTCGTGAACTTCCTGTACGCGCTGGAGGAGCACACCGGCCGGGAGATCAGCCTCGACCAGGTCAGCCCCGAAGACTTCCGCACCGTCAACCGGATCGCCAAGAGGTTCCTCCATGACGTCACCGACGACTGAGGCCCGGACCGGCGCGGCCCCCACCGCCTGGGACACCGGGCTGAAGGTCCAGGACGGCCTGGCCACGCTGGGCCCGGACGCGCTGGCGCTGCGTTCGGCGCTGGACGCCCGCTTCGCGGCGTGGGGCGAGGCCGGAGGCGCGCGCGCCATGGCGTACCCGCCGCTCATGGCGGCCGCCGACCTGGCCAAGGTCGACTACTTCGCCAACTTCCCCCACCTCGGAATGCTGGCGGGGGGACTGAGCCGCGAGGCCATCGAGTCGGGATACCCCGGCGAGGAGCCCGTGGACTCGGTGCCGGGCGGGCGGCTGGCGGCAGCGGCCCACGTACTGCCGCCGGCCGCCTGCTACGGCGTCTACTTCGACCTCGCCGGCGAACGGCTGGACGACGGGGCGCGGCGGGTCACCACCGTCGCGACCTGCTTCCGCCGCGAGGACCACTTCGACGGCCTCCGGCGGCTGCGCGGCTTCACCATGCGGGAGATCGTGTGCGTGGGCGACCGCGACAGCGTGCTGGCCCACCTGGGGCACTTCAAGCAGCTGCTGCTCGACCACGTGGCCGCGCTCGGGCTGCCGCTGGAGGTGGAGGCGGCGACCGACCCGTTCTTCGACCCGAACGGGGCGCGCGCCCTGTCGCAGAAGCTCTTCCCGGTCAAGGAGGAGTTCGTCTACGGCGGCTCGCTCGCGATCGCCTCGGTCAACTTCCACCGGAACTTCTTCGGCGAGCGCTGCGCCATCGGCACCGGCGACGGCGAGCCCGCCTACACCGGCTGCGTCGCGTTCGGGCTCGAACGCTGGCTGAGCGCGCTCGGCGACCACTTCGGCGACGATCCCGCCGCCCTGCTCCAGAGGATCAACAGTGTCGAATGAGAAGCGGCCGGACCAGGGTTACGTCCTGTCCAACGCCGACGAGGGCGAACGACGGCGTCTGGAGGCCATCGAGGCGGCCTACGACCCGCGTACGTGCGACCGCCTGAGCCGGCTCGGCGTGGTGCCGGGCGCGCGCGTGCTCCTGCTCGGTGCCGGCGGCGGCAGCGTCGCCCGCTGGGCGGCCGAGGAGGTCGGCCCGAGCGGCCGGGTCGTCGCCACCGACGTCGACCCGCGGTTCCTGGAGTCGCTGGCCGACAAGTACCCGCAGCTCGACGTGGTGCGCAACGACGCCGTCAACGAGGAGCTCCCGGCCGGGCCGTACGACGTGGCCCACGCGCGGCTGCTGCTCGGCCACCTTCCGCAGCGCGAGGACGTGCTGCGCAAGATGGCGGACGCGCTCGTGCCCGGCGGCGCCGTCCTCGTCGAGGACTTCGACTGGGGCTCGTACGGGCCCGCGCTGCCGAACGAGGCGGCGGCCGAGGCGATCGGCGTGGTCTCCGACTTCCTGCGCGCGGTCGGCTTCGACACCGCGTTCGGGCGGCGGCTGCCCACGCTGATGCGCCGGATCGGGCTGGCGGAGGTCGACGCGGAGGGCCTGGTGCTCACCCTGCGCGGCGCCACGTTCCCGCTGGAGCCGATGTACCGGCAGACGTTCGACCGGCTGCTGCCGATGCTGATCGACGGCGGGCAGATGACCGCCGAGAGCGCCCGCGCCCTGCACGAACGTTTCGACGACCCCGAGCACGACATGGTCACGCAGACCCTCATGTCGGTCTGGGGCCGCCGCCCGTCGCCCACGAACGAACGTTGACGAAGAACAGCGAGCGAGGAGAGCAGATGCGCAGTTCCACCCGGGTATTGGTGATCGGCGGTGGCCCGGCCGGATCGACGGCCGCCACACTGATCGCGCGGCAGGGCTTCGAGGTCACGCTGCTGGAGTCCGCCACCTTTCCCCGCTACCACATCGGCGAGTCGATCCTGCCGTCCGCACTCCCCGTCCTGGACCTCCTCGGCGTACGGGGGAAGGTCGAGGAGCACGGGTTCGTGCGCAAGGGCGGCGCCTACTTCGAATGGGGGCCGGAGAACTGGGAGCTGAACTTCGACCACCTCCAGGGCTCGGACTCCTACAGCTACCAGGTCGTCCGTTCGGAGTTCGACAAGCTGCTCCTGGACCACGCCCGCTCGCAGGGCGTGGACGTGCACGAGGGCGTGAGCGTCCGCGAGCTCCTCTTCGACGGCGAACGCCCGATCGCCGCCCGCTGGGCACGGACCAAGGACCGTGACGAGCACGGCACGATCTCGTTCGACTTCCTGGTCGACTGCTCGGGCCGCGCCGGCGTGATGGCGACCAAGTACCTGAAGAGCCGCCGCTACCACGAGGTGTTCAAGAACATCGCCACGTGGAGCTACTGGCGCGGGGTCAAGCCGCTCGACAAGGGTCCCGAGGGCGCCATCGCGGTCTGCTCGATCCCGGACGGCTGGTTCTGGGCCATCCCGCTGCACGACGGCACGTACAGCGTCGGGCTGGTCAGCAAGGCCCAGGCGTTCGCCGCGAAGCGCGAGGAACTCGGCGGCCTGCAGGGGGTCTACGACGACGGCATCGCCCGCTGCCCGCGGATCAAGGACATGCTGGCGGACGCCGAGCAGGTCGCGGAGATGAAGGCCGAGCAGGACTACTCCTACGTCTCGGAGAGGTTCTCCGGCCCGGGCTACGTGATGGCCGGAGACGCCGCCTGCTTCCTGGACCCGCTGCTCTCCACGGGGGTACACCTCGCCACGTTCAGCGGAATGCTCGCCGGGGCGAGCGTCGGCAGCGTCCTGCGGGAGGAGTTCACGGAGGAGGAAGCGCTGTCGTTCTACTCACAGGCCTATCGACAGGCCTACGAACGTCTGCTCATCCTGGTGTCGTTCTTCTACCGCAGCTTCAGCCGCGAGTCCCAGTTCTTCGAGGCCGACAAGCTCACCCGACGGGAACGCCACATGCTCAACCTGTATGAGTCGTTCCTGTACGTGGTGTCGGGCGTGGAGGACCTGGAGGACGCCAAGGACAGCGCGCTGGACGCCGTGGCGGCACGGCTGCAGGAGTCGGGCCAGCTCTTCGCCGGCGAGAACGAGGCGATGGCGGCCATGCCGACCTCCGAACAGAACGCGGTGGGCGGGGTCTACCTCACCTTCGAGCCGCAGCTCGGCCTCCGGCGCCGAGCCAAGGCCGAGGAGCTGGTAACCGGATGACGTACTCATTGCCGCGCCTCAGTCCAGGGCGGGGGCCGCGATGACCTACGTGATCGCCCAGCCGTGCGTGGGGGTGAAGGACGGTTCGTGCGTGCAGGTGTGCCCGGTCGACTGCATCCATCCGGCACCGGGAGAGCCGGGCTACGACGAGAGCCCGCAGCTCTACATCGACCCGCTGGAGTGCATCGACTGCCACTCGTGCGCCCAGGCCTGCCCCGTTGACGCGGCGCTGCCCGAAGAGGACCTGCCCCCGGAGTGGGGGTCGTCCCTGGAGGCCAACGCCGCCTTCTTCACCGAGAGAGGACCACTATGACCAACCCCGAGAGCCTCGTGCCCGCCGATGGGGACTACGCCAAGGAGGAGGCGGACGAGTACCACCTCACCCTGGCCGAGGCCGACCGTCTCCTGGAGAAGGCGCCGTGGCGGCGGTTCGCCGTGATGGGCGACAGCCTGGCCGAGGGCCTGGGAGAGGAGTCGCCCGGCTACCGTTCGGTGACGTGGAGCGACCGCACCCGTGAGGCGCTGACCCGGCACGTGCCTGACCTGGCTTTCCTGAACGTGGGGTTGCGCGACCTGATCGCCTCGGAGGTGCGCGAACAGCAGCTCGGCAGGGTGCTGGAGTTCAGGCCGGACCTGGTGGCCCTGGTGGCCGGCGGCAACGACCTGTTCCGCGCGGACTTCGACCCCGCCAAGGTCGAGGCGGAGCTCGACCAGATCGTCGGCCCGCTGCGCGCCGCGGGCGCCGACGTCGTCACGTTCGCGCTGATGAACATCTCCGCCGCGATCCCCGAGGTGGCGGCACTGAAGCCCAACATGGAGCTCTTGAACGAACGGATCCGGGCGGTCTCGGCCCGGCACGGCGCACTCCTGGTGGACATGTGGAACCACCCGGGCTGCGCGTCCAGGGACATGTTCAGTTCCGACCTGATGCACTCCTCGATGCGCGGCCACGCACTGCTGGGGGCGGAGACGATCCGCCGCCTGGGCGTGTACCTGGCGTCCAGGTGAGGGAGGCGATCGACAGATGGTGAGCACGAACGGCAGCGGAGCCGCGCCCTCGGTGGTCAGCGGCAACTGGCAGACCAACAAGCGGCTGGCCACGGTCTGGGACCGCGGCGTGAAGAGTCGCCCGGTCGCCATGCTCTACGGCGCGGTGGTCTTCGCCACCGACAACCGCAAGATGTACCGGCACATGGCGTCGGCGGTGGCGCTGCCAGAGGGAACGTCCGTCCTGGACATCCCCTCGGGCGGCGGCGTGGTGCTCCTCGGCCTGCGGTCCGGGAGGCGGCTGCGGTACGTGGCGGCCGACATCTCCGACCTGATGCTGGACCGGGCGCGGGCCGAGGCGGCCCGGCGGCACCTGGACTTCGTGGAGTTCGAGAAGGCCGACGCGACGGCGCTCCCGTTCAAGGACGAGGAGTTCGACGTCGTGGTCTCCTACAGCGGCCTGCACTGCGTGCCCGACCCGGCGGCGGCCGTACGGGAGTGGTCCCGCGTCCTCAAGCCCGGCGGCGCCGTCAAGGGCAGCGTCGTCGTACGCGGCGCCTCCTTCATCCCCGACCGCTTCATCAACCTCTGGGTGAAGCTGCGCATCCTGGACGTGGTGACGCCGATGGAGGAAGTACGCGGCTGGTTCCGTGACGCGGGCCTGCGGGTCGTCCGCACCGAGACCTCGGGCGCCGTCCTCTACTTCGAGCTGGAAAAGCCGAAGGACGGCTGAGCTTTACAGGAAAACCGGAGGGCGCCTGACGGGCCAGGCGCCCTTACGGGGGACGTGGCGTGTCCCGGGGATACCGCTGGAAAATCACCAAATCCCCGGGACACGTCACGGGCCTTGAAGCCTTGAAGCTCAGCTGATGCGCTCGATGTTCACTGATGCGCTCGATGTTCAGATGATGCGTTCGATGACGGTCGCGTTGGCCTGGCCGCCGCCTTCGCACATGGTCTGCAGGCCGTAGCGGCCGCCGGTGCGCTCCAGCTCGTGCAGCATCTTGGTCATCAGCACCGCGCCGGTGGCGCCGAGGGGATGGCCGAGCGCGATGGCGCCGCCGTTGGGGTTGGTCTTCTCCAGCGAGGCTCCGGTGTCCTTGGCCCAGGCGAGCGGGACGGGGGCGAACGCCTCGTTCACCTCGAAGACGTCGATGTCGTCGATCTCCAGCCCGCCCTTCTCAAGGACCCGGGCGGTGGCGGGGATCGGGCCGGTCAGCATGTAGACGGGGTCGCTTCCCGCGAGGGCGAGCGCGTGCACCCGGGCCCGCGGGACGAGGTTGTGGTGCTCGATCGCGGTGGCCGAGGCGATGAGCACCGCGGCGGCGCCGACCGAGATGGGGGAGGAGACGGCCGCGGTCATCCGGCCGCCCTCGCGGAGCGGCTTCAGCGAGGCCATCCGCTCCAGCGTGGTGTCGCGGCGCGGTACCTCGTCGTGCTTGACGCCCGCGTACGGGGTGATCTGGTCGTCGAACCGGCCCTGGTCGATCGCCTCGACCGCGCGCCGGTGGCTCTCGACCGAGAACTCCTCCAGCTCGATCCGGCTGAAGCCCCACCTCTCGGCGATCAGCTCGGCGCCGCGGAACTGCGAGATCTCCTGGTCGCCGTAACGCCGGGCCCAGCCCTCGCCCGAGACGTAGGGCATGCCCTTCTCCAGGCCGAGCGTCACGTTCGACCCCATCGGGACCATCGCCATGTTCTCGACGCCGCCGGCCACGACCAGGTCCTGGGTGCCGGACAGCACGGCCTGGGCGGCGAAGTGCACGGCCTGCTGCGACGAGCCGCACTGCCGGTCGATGGTCGTGCCGGGCACGTGCTCGGGCAGCCCGGCCGAGAGCCAGGCGGTGCGCGCGACGTTCAGCGACTGCGGGCCGACCTGGCCCACGCAGCCGAGGATCACGTCCTCCACCGCCGCCGCGTCGACCTCCGTGCGGTCGACGAGCTCCTTGAGCACGTGCCCGGCCAGATCGGCCGGATGCGCGCCCGCGAGCCCGCCCTTTCGCGTCCCGACCGGGGTGCGGACCGCGCCGACGATGTAGGCCTCCGCCATGTCGTCCCTCCTTCGTGACGGCCCGGCGCCTGGTCCGAACCGGATTCGCATGGCGACGGTAGCCCTGGGCCGGACCCGCGAACAGGCCCGCCGCCGGGTGATCCTTGTCACATTAACTGATCGAACGATCGTACTAATAAGCGGTCTGGCTGGGAAGGTTGCGCGTTGACTTTATAGAACGACCGTGCATACAGTTTTGCGTTGTGAATGACACCGAGCTGGAACTGGGCGGGCTGTTCGTCGGGCGGCCGGCGCCGCTCGCCGACGGAGACCGGGAAGTGCTCAGCGCGATCCGCAAGCAGCGGGTCGCGGAGGAGCACGTCGAGCTGTCGGCGACGCAGCTGGCCGGCGACCGGCAGGCCGACATGGTGTCCCACGGCGGACGCGACAAGGCGGTCTACATGTACCCGGCCGCGCACTACACGTTCTGGCGCTCGCTGGGCTACGAGCTGGAGCCGGGCGGTGTGGGGGAGAACGCGTCGGTCACCGGCCCGGACGAACGCGAGGTCCGCATCGGGGACGTCTGGTCGTGGGGTCCCGCCCTCGTGCAGGTGTCGCAGCCCAGGAGCCCGTGCTTCAAGTTCGGCATGAAGCTCGGGCGCAAGCAGGCCGTCGCGCAGATGATCGAGAGCGCCCGGTGCGGCTGGTACCTGCGGGTGCTGCGCAGCGGTGCCGTGCCCGCGAGCGGGACGCTGCGGCTGATCGACCGCGACCCCGCGGCGCCGACCGTGCGCGAACTGTTCACCGGCTCGTTCGCGCGCGGCGCGGACAACGACCCCGAGAGGCTGCGGGAGATGATCGGTACGCCGGCGCTGGCGGAGCAGTGGCGCTTCGCGTGCCAGGACAAGCTGGCCCGCCTGGAGGCGAGCCGATGACGACCGACGGCCGCCTGGTCCGCGGCGACCACACCCGCCGGCGCATCCTGTCGCGCGCCATGGACATCGCGTCCCTCGAAGGCCTTGAGGCCCTCTCGATCGGGCGGCTCGCCGGGGAGCTCAAGGTCAGCAAGAGCGGCGTCTTCGCGCACTTCGGCTCCAAGGAGGAGCTGCAGCTCGCCGTGATCCGCGCGGCGAAGTCGGTGTTCGCGTCCCGCGTCGTGGAGCCCGCGTTCGCCGAGGCCCCCGGACGGCGCCGCCTGGAGGCGCTCTGCGACGGCTGGCTCACCTACTCCGAACGCCGTGTCTTTCCCGGCGGCTGCTTCTTCTTCTCCGTCGGCGCCGAGTTCGACGCCCGTCCCGGCCGGGTGCGCGACGTTCTCGCCGAGGCCCGCCGCGAGTGGCTGGCGCTGTACGCGCAGACCATCCGCGACGCCCAGCAGCTCGGCGAGCTCGACGACAGCGTCAACCCCGCACAGCTCGCGTTCGAGCTCGACGCCTTCGCCACCGCCGCCAACTCGGCGGCGCTCCTGCTCGACGACGCCACCGCTTACGACCGCTCACGCACCGCGATCCGCTCAAGGCTGGCCGCGCTGAAAACCTGAACTGAATATGGAGGTAGCCGGGTGACTTCAGATACCGAGACCACGACCGCGAGTCCCCCCAAGGTCAACCCCGGACTGGTGTTGCTGCTCTGCTCGGGCGCGACGTTCATGGCGTTCCTCGACCTGTCGGTCGTGAACATCGCGTTCGTCGACATCCTGGCGGACTTCCCGGGCACCGAATCGTCGACGCTCACCTGGGTGGTGAGCGGTTACGCGGTGACGTTCGCCGCGTTCCTGACCCCCGCCGGCCGGCTGGCCGACACACTCGGCAGACGCGAGGTCTTCTTCGGCTCCCTCGCGGGCTTCACGGTCGCGTCCGTCATCTGCGCCGCCGCCCCCAACCCCGAGGTGCTCATCGCGGGCCGCGTCGTGCAGGGCGCCTTCGCCGCGGGGATGATCCCGGCGGCGCTGGGGCTGCTCATCCAGCACATCCCGTTCGAAAACCTGATCAAGGCCATCGGCACCTGGTCGGCGGTGGGCGGCTTCTCCGCGGTCGTCGGCCCGATCGTGGGCGGTGTCCTGGTCGACGCGTTCGGCTGGCGATCGGTCTTCTACGTGAACGTCCCGGTCGGCATCGTCCTCGTTCTCGGCACGCTGTCCGCGATGCCGCGCATCCATCCGCCCGCCGGGCTCCGGCACCCCGACCTTCTCGGCAGCCTGATCCTCGTCCTCGGCATCGGCGGCGTCGTGGCCGCCCTGACCGAAGGCGAGAACTGGGGCTGGACCGACACGCGCACCCTCGCCCTCCTCATCGGCGGCGTCCTGCTCGGCCTCGTCGCCCTCGTCCGTTCCCGCGGCCACGAGGCCCCCGCGATCGCCACGAACCTCTGGGCGAGCAGCCGCTTCGCCGTCGTCAACCTCGCCTCCCTGATCTTCGGTGTCGCGATGTTCGCGTGGCTGCTCACCGGTCCGCTGCTCACCACCCAGGTGTGGCGCTGGAGCATCATGGAGAGCGCGGGCGCCCTGTCCATCGGCGCCGTCGTCTCGATGGTCGCCTCCGTCGCCGCGGGCCGGGTCAGCGACCCGACGAAACACCGCTGGGTGATCGCCCTTGGCTCACTGCTCTTCGCCGGGTGCAACTTCCTCATGGCCAGCGACCTCTTCGGCACCGAACCGCGTTTCTGGGACGCCTGGGTCCCCGCGTCCATCCTCGGCGGCGCCGGCCTGGGCCTCGGCGTCGCGGCCCTCTCCGCAGCCGCCGCCACCGCCCTCCCGCCCCTCCAGTTCGCCGCAGGCGTCGGCATGAACATGACCGCCCGCCAGCTGGGCGGCGCCCTGGGCATCGCGGGCATGGCCGCGATCCTCACCGCCGGTGGCGGCACCCGCGCCATCGACGCCTTCCACGACGTCTACCTCGCCTGTGCGGCCGTGGCCATTGTCGCCGCGATCGTGGCGGTGTTGCTCCCCGCTCCCGCCACGGCCGAACAGTGACCGAACGGGCCGCGGCCTCAGGGCCGCGGCCCGTTCTGTCAGATCAGTGACAAAACACCCGCAAGATCCGCGCCACGAAACACATTCCCCCCAGCCCCCACCAAGAGCACAATCGCCTCCGGCAAAACCTGTGCTGGAGGTCCGGTGCCCAACCCACAACGTGACCAGGACCGCAGGCTCGCGGAAGCACTCCGCGACCAGCGGCCGGGGGCGGTCGCGCACATTTACAACTCCTACGGCCCACGCCTGTTCGACTACGCCGAGGCACTCCTCGACGACCGCGACCTGGCCGTGGAAGCCGTCCGCGCCGCCCTCCTCGTCACCCGTACCAAAGAGCTGCCCGACGACACCCGCTTCCGTGCCTGGCTCTACTCCCTGGTCCGCGACGAGTGCCTGAGCCGCCTGGGCAAACGCCCCCGCCCACGCGCCGAGCCCCCCGCCCCGCCACCACCCCGCCTGGAGCCCGGCCGCCTGGTCTTCCACTACGCCATGGACGACCTGGAACGTGAACTGGCCGACCTCAAACACCACCACGGCCTGGCCATCATCGAAGTGGCCGAGATCCTGGGCATCACCCTCCAGCAAGCCGCCGAACTAGAAGCCAACACCCCCACCCCCGAAGAACCCCCCACACCCCCACCCGCGCCCGCGCTTTCTGCTGCGCCGAGCACGCCTCCCGCCGCGTCCACGCGGCCTGCCACGCCGGATGCACCTGCCGCACCAACCGCGCCCGCTCCTGCGCACCAGGTCAAGCCCGACACACCTGCCGCCGTGCCTGCGCGCCCAAGCGCACCTGCTGCCGCGAAGGCGTCTGCGCAGGCCGCCGAGCAAGCCGCGTCTGCGCAGCCGGCTAAGCCGAGTGCCTCTGCTGCGGCATCCGGACGGCCTGCCACGCCGGATGTGCCTGCGCCTGCGTCCACCCCGCCGACCGTTCCGGCTGCTGCCCAGCCTGCGAAGCCGAACACAACTGCCGCCGCGTCCGCGCAGGCTGCGGAGCCGAGCGCGCCTCCCGCCACGTCTACGCGGTCTGCCACGCCGGGCGTTCCTGCGCCTGCCACACCAACCGCGTCCGTTCCTGCGCACCCTGTCAAGCCCGGCACGCCTGCCGCCGCATCTGCGCAGCCAAGCGCGTCTGCTGCGAAGTCGTCCGGTAAGCGAGGCGCGTTTGTTGGGGGGCGGGCTAAGTCGCAGGGGACTGCGCCTGCGGGTGTTAAGGCGGGTGCGGATCTTTCTCGGCATTCCGATGATGTGCAGGTGGCGCCGCTGGGGCATGGGCGCGTCATGATGCGGTCGGATGGGCGGCGCAAGAAGCTTGTGGGCGCCACGGCCGGGGCGGCGGGGGTCGTCGTGCTGGCCGCTGGTGCGTTGTCGTTGATGGTGTTGCAGCCGTTCTCGAACGAGGGCGGGGGCGCGATCGGGCCGCAGTCGGCGGGGGGTGGACGTACGCCGGACACGCGGTTCGAGACGCCGACGTCGCCGCCGCCGGTGTCGCCTGGTCAGAAGCCGAGCTCGGCGCCGTCGGCCAAGCCGAAGGATTCGGCACCGCCTCAGAGCAGGCCGCAGACCAAGCCGAGCAAGCGCAAGAAGGCGCCGCCGCCGCGCAACGCGAGGGCCACGGGGACGTTGCGGGTGAGTGATGGGAGTTGCCGGGGGATCGCGGCGCCGATCTCGCGGAGCTGCACTCTCTCGCTGACCGCCGTCGGCGGGGCCGTGCGGTGGTCGGTGGCGGGGGTCAACCCCGGCATCGCCCGGGTGTCGGCGGGCGGGGGAGGCACCCTGGCCAGCGGGCGGAGCACGACCGTGACGGTGACGATCAGACCTACGGTGATTTGTTACGCGCGGGGCTTCGGGAGCGCCACCGTTTCGTTCGCGCCCGGTGGCAGCGCGAGGGTGTCTTACACCTGCTGGTAGTTCACCAGTCGGTGCAGGCGCGGAGGCGGGTCAGGGCCTCGGCCGGGCTGAGGCTCGGCAGCGACAGCGCGGTCTCGCCCTGCGTGATCGTTCCGGTGCTGTCGATCGTGCAGGTGGTGCCGTGCGGCCACGCGCCGAACATCAGGCCGACCAGGTTGCCGCGCCGGACCAGGGGCAGGACGACGTCGTCGTCCTGGCCCGGGGTGGAGATCCAGTACGTGGGGACGGCGCGGCCACGGGTGGGACTGAGGTCGGGGTTGGCCTGCTCGGCCTCGGCCATGAGCAGGTCGAGTTCGAGGTGCTCGATCGCCTCTTCGAGGAGCTCGCACACGTGCAGGGGTGCCAGGGCCTGGCAGAGGGACTCCTCCAGGTCGCCCTCGAAGAGGCGGTTCAGCTCGTTGCGGGTGATGACGACCTTGGTGCCGCGGGTGACGAGTTCGACCAGCACGGCGCGGACGAAGCCGTTGGCGCCCGGGCCGACCACGCCCAGGCCCGTGGGACTGGCGAGCCGTTCGGTGGCCTCAAGGACGGGTTCGGGACGGGGTGTGAGCTGCGGGATGGGCGTCGGGCGGCGGATCAGTGACTGGTGGAACGCGAAGCCCATCAGGAGCAGCATGGCCGCGACGATGCTGGGGAGCACGCCCTGCGGCAGGCCGTCCGAGGGTTCGGGTGGGATCGCCTGGGGCGGCGGGGGCGTGATGGTCCGGGTGGGCTGCGGTGGGCGTTTCTTCTTGATGCGCCTCGGCGGTCGCTTGACCGGGCGTACGGGGCGGCGGTCCACGGTTCTGGCCGACTCGCGGTGCGGTCTGCGGGTCGACTTGCGGAGGGCGCGGCCGAGGTTGGGTCTCTTGTGGGTGAACTCGTGGCGCAGGTGGTGGCAGAGGGAGTAACGGTCGAACAGCGCACGGGCGGGGCCGCGGAGCTTCACGCAGTCCGCCGTCGCCGGGGCCGCCCCGGTGAGGCAGAGGAACGTCAGCGCGAGGCCAAGGAACATGCGCCTACGGAACGTCACAGGTGGCCACCTCCCCCGATGATGACCTGCGCGTTCGATGTAACCAGGGAGGTGGGCGGCCGGAGGTGGACCGACACGGGAGGATGGCGAATCCGTGATCACTCCGATACCGAGCGTGTCCCCAGCTGACGAGCGCGGAGCCGGTCAACTAAAGTCATCGGGCACGGGGCGCATGGAAGGTGGCAGGTGACAGAGGATCGGACGGGGGTCTCCCCCGCGGCGACGCTCGCAGAGAAGATCGAATGGCTGATCCAGAACATGTGGCCCCTGGGGGTGCCGCCCGCCCGCAACAACGTGGAGACGGCCGCGGCCATCCACACGGCCACGGGAGAGGACATCTCCTCGACGACGGTCTGGAAGCTGCGGACGGGGCGGCAGGACAACCCGCAGCTGCGCACGCTCACGGCGCTGGCCAACTTCTTCGGGGTGCCGATCGGCTACTTCGGCTTCCCGGGCGAGGCCGACCCGATCGACGACGACCTGACGTTCAAGGCGCTGCGGCGTGAGGTCGCGGTGGGCGTGGTGCGCCCGGAGGTACTGCGCGCGCTCGTCGATCTGTCGCCGGAGGCGCGCTGGGTCGTGGACGAGATGATCCTCGCGGCGGCGCAGGCCGATCGGGTGCGGCACCGGAAGGAACGCGCCGCCGACTGACCCCGTCACGACAGGGCGTCGTGGACGCGTCCGGCGTGGCGGGCCGCCTGGAGGCAGGCGACCCGGTCGGCCGGGTCGACGGCGCGTGAGGTCGCGACGACCAGGGCCTGGGTGACCAGCAGGGAGAACGTCGCGAGCGACTCGTTCGGTTCGGCCTCTTCGAGCCGCCGCAGGGACGGGGCGCGGGAGAGCGCACGCCAGGCGTCGCTCGCCTCGTTCACCGCCGTGGCGTACGCGGGGGACCGGTCGGCGAAGGCCGAGGCGGCGCGTTCGACCAGTTCGAGGCCGGCGAAGGCGGCGGCGAGCAGTGTGGGCAGGTCGCAGGCCGAACGGATCCGGCCGGTGGCGTACGCGATGTGATCCTGCATGTGATTCCCCGTTCACTCAAGATGTCAGCGCGCTTAGTCTGTCCATCGTGGGAGACGGGCGTCAATCATGATTGCTCGCGTGTCGTGAACGTTGATGGAAGTTGAGGCAGCGGCAAGGGCCGGAGCGACCAGAGTCGCTCCGGCCCGCAGGCACCGGCTCACCGTGCCGGTGCGTCCTGGAAGCGGGGTGCGCGCATGTTCACGAGGCTGTCGAGCTTGTGGACGCGCTCGTCGTGGCCGATCTGGCGAAGCAGGTCGGCCACCGAGTCGTAGCGGCCGTACTCGGCGGCGTACGTCGTGGGCGCCGGCCGGTCCTCCAGTTCGGGATGCTCGGCGACGAAGCTCATGTACTCGTGCTCCGCGTGGTCCTCGAAGTCGGCGTTGAGGCGGTAGCTCAGCTCCGGCCTGACAAGGAACAGCAGCCAGGACACGTGGTAGTAGAAGAACGCGACCAGCCACGGCGCGACCCGGTGCAGCAGGAACGACTGCCGGTGGCCGTCGCGCTGGACGAGGTCCTGCAGGATCAGCAGGTGCCACTGCTCGTTGTCCTGCTCCTCGCGGGTCTCCTCGATCCGCTCGTACACCCGCTTGGCGACCGTCGACCGGCGGCGGTGACGCGAGAGCGCGAAGTAGCCCATGCGCTCCCAGGCCTGGTACGGAACGCGGGCGATGAACTCCAGCATCGTGAACTTCACGAGCGTGCGTTCACGTCCGTACACCAGGTCCATCTGCTTGAAGAGCATCCGCGCGAGCAGCCCGTAGCGCAGCCGCGGCGCTTCGAGCGTCTCGATCTGTGCGGCGCGCAGCTCCCAGGGAGAGAGTTTGGGCGGGCCACCGTGGGGCTTGGCATGCGTTTCGACGGCGGGGGCGGCGGGGGCGGTGATCGTCATGGTTTCGTTCCGTTCGTGAGGCCTGTTGTGATCTGCCTCGATCTTGGGCGTACGGAACGTGGTGCCGCGTCGGCCGTGGAGAGGCACTTGGGGTACTCCTGGAGACAGCCGTCCGCCCGTGCCCCTACGGCTCTCGGCGTAGGGGATCACCCCTACGGGTACAGGAGACCGTGCGTTTTCGCGAGGTCGAGCGCCGCCTGCGACGCGGGGGCGAGCAGGTCACGGTTCTCGTGTCCCACGTACCGGAACTCGTCGACCTCACCGGTCGGGACGATGTCGCCGTCGTAGCCCGCCGTGAAGCACGCCATCCGCACGTACTCGTATTCGGGCTGGTCATGCGCCGGAGCCCGCACCACGCCCAGCCGCCGGAATGTCGCCGGAACGAGCTCGACCGCCAGTTCCTCGCGGACCTCGCGTGACAGGGCCGACCAGTCGTCCTCGCCCTGTTCGCGCTTGCCGCCGGGCAGGTAGAGAACGTCACGGCCGCGCGATCGGACGGTCAGCATCCGCCCTTGCGCGGCGTACACCCAGGCGACGACATCGAGCTCCACGCGATCAGTCTCCCAGGACGACGACGGTGGGCTCCACGCGATCAGTCTCCCAGGACGAAGATCAGGCCGAGCAGGGCCAGCAGCACGGTGACGGCCGTGGCCAGCAGGACCGAGCCCGGATCGGCGACCGGCTCGCCCGCGTGGAGGCGCCGGCCGCGGCGGCGGTGCTGCGCGCGGACGCGGCGGACGTGGAGCGCCGCCGCCCCGGAGACCACGGCCGCGGCCAGCGCCGCGCCCATGGACGAGGGCGCCAGCCGTACGCACACCAGCCCGGCGACGATGATCGACAGGTTCGTCCGGGACCAGGCCAGCGAGGTGCGTTCGGGCTGGGCGCCCGGGTCCCACAGGGTCACCGGGTCACCAGCAGCGCCGCGACGAGGCCCACGGACAGGGCGGCCAGCCCGTAGGAGATGATCGGCGCGAGCGTGGGCAGCGGCAGCGGCTCGGCGCGCCGCAGGGCGCGTTCGGTGCGGAGCCAGCGCCGGAACGCCATGACCGCGACCAGTGCCCCGGCGACCGAGCACCCGGCCGCGAGCCCGTTCCGCAGCGGCGCCGCGATCAGCTGTCCGCTGAGCGCCAGCCCGATCCCGCCGGCGATCATCGCCAGCGCGGTGCGGATCCAGGCCAGGAACGTGCGCTCGTTGGCGAGGGTGAAGCGGGGGTCGGGGTCGGTGCCCTCGGCGAGCAGCCGGTCGGTCCATCGGCCGGACGGTTCCGGGGGCTGAACAGCGGTCATCGATCACCTTGCGAGGTCGGCGGCTGGGCGCGCCCATGCTATGCGCGGCGCCATTTGACGACCCAATCGATGTGGATTTCAATTCCGACTGCAAATACCGGGAACTAATGGCTCCTCTGCAGGTCAGAAGGTCATTCGCTCCCGTAACGGCGTGCGGAGGCGTCTTCCTGGGCGAGCCGGTGAAGGGCCGTGAGCACCTGTTCGTACAACACGGTGGACACCAGCATGGAATGCACGGTGCGGCTGCGCGGCGCGTCGCCGGTGACGCGGCCGATCTCGTGCTCGGCGACGGTGACGGCGGCCCGGACGTACGGGCGCAGATCGGTGAGCGTGATCGGGAAGCCGAGGCGGCGCAGCGCCACGAACGTCTGCGCGAGCAGGTCGCGGGCGGGCGCCTCGCCGGCCACCCGCCAGCCGAGCTCGCGGATCAGGGCGTCGACGTCCTCGCGGGCGGCCCGCCAGTGCGGGTCGTCGGGCGGCAGGACGTGCGGCCCGATGGCGTGCTGCGTCGTGCCGAACAGCTCGTGCATGCCGACCGTGTCGTCGTCCACCGCGGCGACGATGCGCTTGATCGCCGCGACCGGCAGGTCGCCGACCTCGCGCAGCGCGCGGATGAGCCGCAGCCGTTCGAGATGACGTTCGTCGTACTCCGACCGGGTGCTGCTCGCCGCCGCGCCCTTGGGGAGCAGCTCCTCGCGGATGTAGAACTTGATCGTCTGCACGGTGAGGCCACTGCGGTCGCTGAGCTCGGAGATCTGCACGACGCACCCCCTTGGCTGGATACCAACACTATCCAGGACTCCTGGTTGGATACCGCCGCTATCCAGCCACCGGGTACTTTCCCGCCTACAGTGCGTCAGCATCGGGTGCGCCGCACCCGGGGCATCGGCACCCGGGGCATCGGCACCCGGCGGCGTCAGGTGGTCGTGCGGCGCATCGACTCGGAGATCTTCTCGGCGGCGGCCATGACCGGGCCCGCGTGCAGGCGGCCGGGGGAGCGGGACAGGCGTTCCAGGGGACCCGACACCGAGACCGCGGCGATCACCCGGCCGCCCGCGCCCCGGATCGGGGCGGAGACCGAGCCCACGCCCTGCTCGCGTTCGCCCACGCTTTGCGCCCACCCGCGGCGGCGGACCGAGGCCAGCGTGGTGGCCTCGAACTTCGCCCCGCGCAGGCCGCGGTGCAGCCGGTCGGGCTCTTCCCAGGCCAGCAGGATCTGGGCGGCGGAGCCCGCGGTCATCGGAAGCGCGGCGCCGACCGGGATCGTGTCGCGCAGGCCGCTCGTGCGTTCGGCAGAGGCCACGCACACGCGCACGTCGCCCTGGCGGCGGAAAAGCGAGGCGCTCTCGCCGGTGAGATCGCGGAGCTGGGCCAGGATCGGCTGGGCGATGGCCAGCAACCGGTCTTCGCCCGCCGCCACGGCCAGCTCGGCCAGGCGCGGTCCCAAGATGAAACGGCCCTGCGTGTCCCGGTGAACGAGACGGTGGTGCTCCAGCGCGACGGCGAGCCGGTGCGCGGTGGGCCGCGCCAGTCCGGTGGTCTGCACGAGCTGCGCCAGCGAGGCCGGACCGGCCTCCAGGGCGTTCAAGACGAGAACCGCTTTGTCAAGTACGCCGACTCCGCTAGAGTTGTCCATGTCTTGATATTGCCGTCTCGTAATTTGAGATGCAAGTCAGGGCCGACCGGGAGCCGGCGCATCGGCGCGCCGGCGATGACACAGGTGAGGTGGAGCGATGGGCCGCACATTGGCCGACAAGGTGTACGACGCGCACGTCGTGCGACGTGCCGAGGGCGAGCCGGATCTCCTCTACATCGATCTTCACCTGGTGCACGAGGTGACCAGCCCGCAGGCGTTCGACGGCCTGCGCCTGGCCGAACGCAAGGTCCGCCGGCCCGATCTGACGATCGCCACCGAGGACCACAACGTCCCGACCACCGACCTGCTCAAGCCGATCGCCGACCCGGTGTCGCGCACGCAGGTCGAGACGCTGCGCAAGAACGCCGCCGAGTTCGGCATCCGGCTCCATCCGATGGGCGACGACGGCCAGGGCATCGTCCACGTCATCGGCCCGCAGCTGGGCCTGACCCAGCCGGGCATGACCGTGGTGTGCGGCGACTCGCACACCTCCACGCACGGCGCGTTCGGCGCGCTGGCCCACGGCATCGGCACCAGCGAGGTCGAGCACGTGCTGGCCACCCAGACGCTGCCGCAGGTCAAGCCGAAGATGATGGCCGTCACGGTGAACGGCTCGCTGCCCGCCGGCGTGACCGCCAAGGACCTGATCCTGGCGATCATCGCCGAGATCGGCACCGGCGGCGGCCAGGGCCACATCATCGAGTACCGCGGCCAGGCGATCCGCGAGCTGTCGATGGAAGGCCGCATGACGGTCTGCAACATGTCCATCGAGGCGGGCGCCCGCGCCGGGATGATCGCTCCGGACGAGACCACGTTCGCCTACCTCAAGGGCCGTCCGCACGCGCCGCGGGGCGAGGACTGGGACAAGGCCGTCGAGTACTGGACGTCCCTGCGCACCGACGACGACGCCGTCTTCGACAAGGAGGTCGTCATCGACGCCTCCACGCTGGCCCCGTTCGTGACCTGGGGCACCAACCCCGGCCAGGGCCTGCCGCTGACCGAGTCCGTGCCCGACCCCGCCGCGTTCGACGACCCCACCGACCGGCAGGCCGCCGAGCGCGCCCTGGAGTACATGGGCCTCACCGCGGGCACGCCGCTGCGCGAGGTCGAGGTCGACACGGTGTTCGTCGGCTCCTGCACCAACGGCCGCATCGAGGACCTGCGCGCCGTGGCGGACGTACTGGCCGGGCGCAAGGTCGCCGACGGTGTCCGCATGCTGGTCGTACCCGGCTCGATGAAGGTCAAGAAGCAGGCGGAGGAGGAGGGCCTGAACGAGGTCATCTCCGCCGCGGGCGCCGAATGGCGGGAGGCGGGCTGCTCGATGTGCCTCGCCATGAACCCCGACAAGCTCACCCCGGGCGAACGCAGCGCCTCGACGTCCAACCGCAACTTCGAGGGCCGTCAGGGCCCCGGCGGCCGCACGCACCTGGTGTCGCCCGCCGTCGCCGCCGCCACCGCCGTCACCGGCCGCCTGACCGCGCCCGCCGACCTCTAAGGACGACCAGAACGATGGAAGCGTTCACCACGCACACCGGGCGCGCCGTGCCGCTGCGCCGCAGCAACGTCGACACCGACCAGATCATCCCGGCCGTCTGGCTCAAGCAGGTCAGCCGCACCGGCTTCGACCAGGGCCTGTTCTCGGCCTGGCGCGAGGACCCCGGCTTCGTCCTGAACCAGCCGCAGTACGAGGGCGCCAGCATCCTGGTCGCCGGCCCCGACTTCGGCACCGGCTCGTCGCGCGAGCACGCCGTCTGGGCGTTGCAGCAGTACGGCTTCAAGGTCGTCATCGCGCCGCGCTTCGGCGACATCTTCCGCAACAACTCCACGAAGATGGGGCTGCTGCCGGTGATCCTGCCCGCCGAGACCGTCGAGGCCCTCCAGACACGGGCCGAGCAGGACCCCGAGGCCGAGATCACCGTGGACCTCGGCAGCCGCGAGGTCCGCGCCGGCGACCTCGTGGCCTCCTTCGAGATCGACGACTACACCCGCTGGCGGCTCATGGAGGGCCTGGACGACATCGGCCTCACCCTCCGCCACGCCGACGACATCACCGAGTTCGAGTCCCGGCGCATCGCCTGGATGCCGACCACGGTCTGAAGGCCCCCCGGATTGACGGGCACGTCTCCCCACAGAGGAGAATCCCCTCAGTGGGGAGACATGCTCGACCGTTGGGGGGCTCCATGAGTGCGCGACCGTGGACCGGACCCGAGTGGGACGACCCGGCGCTGACCGACCTCGCGCTCCGGCTGCGCGACGCGCACCGGCTCGTCGCGCCGCTCCCGCAGACGACGCGGCGAAGGCTCATCCGGCACCTTCTGGCGATCACAGATCTGGCCAAGCGGGACCCTGACCTGGCCGCCCGGCGGCTGGAGACCTTCCTCGCCGATTTCCGCGGGACGCCCTACGGGAGATAGCGTGCTCGTGGCCGGATTCGGTCCGGCGCCCGGCGAGACAGGGCGAAAACGACAAAAACGTCAGCGACACGGCAACTCTTGCTGTCTGGTGATTGTGCCGATGCCGCGCCTCCCTTAGTTTCGTTCGGGCAAGGGGGGAACTAGAGGAGTAACCCATGAACAAGCGTGAGCTGGTCGACGCCATCTCTGACCGGCTGGGCAGCAAGAAGGCCGCAGCCGAGGCCGTCGATGCGATCCTGGACACGATCCAGACCGCCGTCGCCAAGGGCGACAAGGTTGCGATCACCGGGTTCGGTTCGTTCGAGAAGGCCGACCGGCCTGCCCGCACGGCCCGCAACCCCGCAACCGGCAAGACCATCGAGGTTCCCGCGACGTCCGTGCCCAAGTTCAAGGCGGGCGCCGACTTCAAGAACCTCGTAGCCGGCAAGAAGTAACGCACCCGCACAGCGCCCGGGCCGTCTAGACGGCCCGGGCGCTGTGTTTATTTGCTTTCACGGCCTCGGGTCCTCGCCTGGCGGCTCGGACCCGAACCGCAAAAGCGGCGAGCGCGACATCGCTTCGCGATCTTCGCGGGGAGCTTCGCCTGCGGCTCGCTCCCCGCTCAGCGCAGCGCGCTCGCGGTGCGTCCTGAGGTTGTGGGGAACGGTCGTCGGCCTGGCCGGTACGAACGCGCGGAGGTCCGCGACCTGATCAGCAACGCAGGGCGGTCGCGAGTGGCGGCGGTCAGTGCGGGAGGGGGAAGGTCGACAGGGTGATCACTGATACCCGGTCGGTGGGGTCCAGGGCCAGGTTGACGCGCTGGCCGAAGCGGAGCATCCGGAGGCCGCCCGCGTCGAAGGCGGTGGCGTCGAAGGGCAGCTCGGTGCCGTCGTCGAGGAGCACGCTGCCCGAGCGAGTCGCGGCGTCGTAGGTGCGCACGGTGCCCTGCATGGGAGCACCTTATCCCGCGGTCCCCACGGAGTCGCCGAGAGCGGGCAGGCGTGCGGCCACCGCGGTCGTGCGGGGGCCCAGGCCGAGGGTCAGGGCGGCCTTCAGGTCGTCGAGCGTGTCCACGTCGCGGCGTACGCTGTCGATGCCGTCGAGGAGGAGTTCCCCGGCTCCTCGGGCGCGATGGGCGGTGCGGGAGTCGCCGCCGAAGGCCGGGGAGAACGGGACGCCCGGGCGGGCGGTGTAGAGCGTGGTGCCGACTCCGGCCGCGTCGGGCACGAACGCGACGGGCAGGCGGGCGGCGGCGTCGAGCACGCGGGCCAGTTCGTCGGGGCGCAACGCGGGAAGGTCGGCCGAAATCGCTCCCACGCCCGTGTGAGGCGCGATCGCGCGGGAACGCTGCGCCCCGTGGACCAGGGCCGGATTCAGTCCGGCGTCCGGTTCGTCGGGCACCACCGCGGCGCCGAGGGCGGCCAGTTCGGCGGCGGGGAGGGGATCGTCGGTGACGACGATCACACTCTGCACCCGGTCGCAACGCAGCGCGGCGGCGACCGTGTCGGCCGCGACGGCGAGGGCCAAAGCCTCCCGGTGCGGGCCTGCGGCCGCCGACAGGCGGGTTTTGGCGCGGGCGAGGACCTTCACCGGCACGATGAGCGACCACTGGAGGCGTGGCGCACTGAGCTCTGCTGTAGACATGGCAACTCGACACTATGCGCACGCAACCGCGACACTTGAGGACACCCCTCGTTCACGAGGGGATTGACCTAGGAGGGCCACATATGAGTGAGCGGAGCGAACGCTCCGGCGGGGATGGGGGATCGTCCCCCCGCACCCACCAGTATTCGCCGGCCTGGCGGAAGCTCACGATCGTCATCCTGCGGCCGCTGCTCTACGGGCTGCTCAAGCGGGACTGGCGCGGCCAACGGAACGTGCCCCGGGACGGCGGCCTGATCATCGCCGCCAACCACATCTCGGAGTCCGACCCGCTCGCCCTCGCCCATTTCGTGTACGAGGCCGGGCGCTACCCGGTCTACCTGGCCAAGTCGACGCTGTTCGACGTGAGGTTCCTCAAGGCCGTGCTGCGCGGGACCGGCCAGATCCCGGTCTACCGCGACCGGACGGACGCCGCGCTCGCCCTGCGGGACGCCGAGCAGGCGCTGCTGGACGGCGAGTGCCTGATGTTCTACCCCGAGGGCAGCTGCACCCGCGACCCCGAGTTGTGGCCGATGACCGGCCAGACCGGCGTGGCGCGGATGGCCCTCAAGACGGGGGCCAAGGTCGTGCCGGTCGCCAGCTGGGGCGCCCACGAGCTCCTCCCGTACAAGAAGGGAGAGCAGAGCGGGCTGCGGGGCCGCCTGAAGAAGGGCTTCCACCCGTACCCGCGCAAGACCATGAAGGTGATCGCCGGGCCGCCGGTGGACCTGTCGGGCTACGCGGGCAAGCCGCTCACCAAGAGCGTGCTGCGCGAGGCGACCGACGAGATCATGCGCGCCATCGCCGACCTGCTCGGCGAGCTCCGCGAGGAGCAGCCGCCCAAGGAGCTGTACGACCACCACAAGGTCCAGGAGGAACGCCGCAGGCTTACGGGCGCCGAGCCCGGCGAGGGCCTCGGCGGCCACAAGGGACAGCGGAGCACGGACGAGGCCTCCGGCCCGGAGAGCGGGGCCGGCTCGTGACTGTGCGTTCGGCCGTGATGGGCGCGGGCTCGTGGGGCACCGTGGTCGCCAAGCTGCTGTGCGACGCGGGCGGCGAGGTCACGCTGTGGGGCCGCCGGCCCGAGGTCGTCGACTCGGTCAACGAGCGGCACGAGAACCCCGACTACCTGCCCGGGATCGCCCTGCCCGACGACCTGCGGGCCACGCTCGACCCCGCCGAGGCGCTGGAGGGGGCCGAGTTCGTGATGCTCGCCGTGCCCGCGCAGACCCTCCGCGAGAACCTCACGCGCTGGGTCGCGCACCTCCCGGAGCACGCGGTGCTCGTCAGCCTGATGAAGGGCGTCGAGATGGGCACCTGCCGCCGCATGTCGGAGGTGATCCAGGAGGTCGCCGACGTGCCGCAGGACCAGGTGGCGGTGTTCTGCGGCCCCAACCTGGCCCGCGAGATCGCCACCGGCCAGCCGGGCGCCGCGGTCGCGGGCTGCACCGACGAGGCCAACGCGCGGCGCCTGCAGGCCGCCACGATGACCCCGTACTTCCGCACCTACACCTCCACCGACGTGATCGGCTGCGAGCTGGGCGGCGCCGTCAAGAACGTCGTCGCGCTCTGCGTGGGGATGTCGGTCGGGCTCGGCTTCGGCGACAGCACCCAGGCCCTGCTGATCACGCGCGGGCTCGCCGAGATCACCCGGCTCGGCGCGGCCCTCGGCGCCGACGAGCACACCTTCGCCGGGCTCGCCGGAATGGGCGACCTGGTCGGCACCTGCATGTCGCCGCTGTCGCGCAACCGCACGTTCGGCGAGAACCTCGGCCGCGGCATGACGCTTGAGCAGGTCGTCGCGGTCACCAAGCAGACCGCCGAAGGCGTGAAGTCGTGCGAGGCGGTGCTGGAGCTGGCCCGCAAGCACAACGTGGAGATGCCCATCACCGAGTCGGTGGTCGACGTGCTCTACCACGGGGTCCCGATCAAGGAGGCGGGCATTTCGCTCATCTCGCGTTCTCCCAAACCGGAGCGCTACGGGGTGTGACATGCTGTGAGCGATGCGTAGAGACACCCGTAGGCAGGGTGAGAACACCCGTGCCGTCCATCTGCCGTCGCCTCCCGCACCGCAGCAGTCCCCGGTGGGCCTCCCGGTCTGGCGTACCAGCGCGTTCGCCTTCGCGGACGCGGCGGAGCACGCCGGCCTGGCGAGCGGCCATGTGGCCAATCCGACCGCTGAGGCGTTCGCCGCGGGCCTCGCGGCGCTGGAGGGCGCGGGGCTCGACGGCGACCCCGTCGAGGGCGAGGCGTTCGGCTCCGGCATGGCCGCCGTCACCGCGGTCTTCCTCGCGTTCGCCCGCTCCGGCGCGCACGTGGTCGCGCCTTCGTCGATGTACGGGGGTACACGCGACCTGCTGACCGGCACGCTCGGCCGGTTCGGCGTCGACACGACGTTCGCCGATCTGGGCGACGCTGACGCGGTCCGTGCCGCGATGCGTCCGGCCACCCGGCTGGTGTGGGCCGAGACGCTCGGCGCGTCCGGCCTGGAGGTGCCCGATCTGCCCCTGCTGGCGGAGCTGGCGCACGAGGCGGGTGCGCTGCTCGTGGCCGACTCCACCCTCGCCACGCCGGTCGTGTGCCGCCCGCTGGAGCACGGCGCCGACCTGGTCGTGCACGCCGCCTCCACGTTCATCGGCGGGCACGGCGACGCGACCGGCGGCGCGGTGATCGGCCGTCCCGAGCCGCTGGAGGCGGTACGCCGCGTCCGGAGCGAGACCGGCTCCGTGCTGGCGCCGGACGAGGCGTTCCTGCTGCGCCGCGGGCTGGAGACGCTGCCCGTCCGGGTACGGCGCCAGTGCGACACCGCCAACCTCTTCGCCGCCGCGGTCGCCGGGCACCCGGGCGTCCGCGCGGTGGACTATCCGGGCCTGCCCGGCCACCCCGGTCACGAACTGGCCCGCCGGCTGTTCACCGCCGGGCCCGAGGGCACGCGTTTCGGCGCGGTCGTCACCGTCACCCCGCACGGCGGGCGCGACGCGGGGCCGGCCCTGGTCGACGCGCTCCGGCTGCCGCTGGTCGCGGCCTCCCTCGGCGGTACGCACACCACCGTGGCCCATGTCGCCTCGACCACCCATCCCCGGCTCGACGAGGCGGCGGTCCGCTTCTCCATCGGCCTGGAGGACGTCGACGATCTCGTCCGCGACGTGACCGAGGCCCTCGACACCATCGGCCGCGCTCTGGGTTCCGCGGCCCCGCCGTCCCCGAGGCCGCCCGCCCAGACGCGGCTGGCCGCCGAGCCGCACTGACCGGCCTCCCACCGGCACCGCGGCCGCGCCCTTCGTGGCCGGTTCGTGCTGATCACCGGTAGGGTCGGCAATCATGTCCCAGCAGTCTTCAAAGATCCGTGTGGCCGTGGTGTTCGGCGGGCGCAGCTCGGAGCACAACATCTCGTGCGTGACCGCCGGTGCCGTGATGGCGGCCATCGACCGGGACCGGTACGAGGTGGTGCCGGTCGGCATCGCCCGCGACGGGCGCTGGGTGCTGGCCCCCGCCGACCTGAACCTCGCCATCGAGGACGGCCGGCTGCCCGAGGTCTCGGGTGACGGCGAGGCCCTGGCCCTGCCGTTCGATCCCGAGAGCCGCGGCCTCATGGTCGTCGGCCCGCTGGAGGCGCCCTCGGCGGCGCTGGTCGGCGTGGACGTGGTGCTTCCCGTGCTGCACGGCCCGTACGGCGAGGACGGCACCATCCAGGGCATGCTGGAGCTCGCCGGGGTGCGCTACGTCGGCGCCGGGGTGCTGTCCAGCGCGGTCGGCATGGACAAGGGCTTCATGAAGCTCGTCTGGGAGGCCCAGGGCCTGCCCATCGGCCCGTACGTGATCATCACCGACCGCGAATGGCGCCGGGAGCGCAAGCGGAAGATCGACGAAGTGCGGGAGCTGGGCCGGCCGGTGTTCGTCAAGCCCGCGCGCGCCGGATCGAGCATGGGGATCAGCCGCGTGGAGTCCGAGGCGGATCTGGAGGCCGCGGTCGAGGCGGCCCGCGAACACGACCCCAAGGTGATCGTCGAGGCGGCGATCGTGGGCCGTGAGATCGAGCTGGGCGTGCTCCAGGGCCTGGACGACGGTCCGCCCGAGGCCAGCGTGCCCGCCGAGGTCGTGATGGATTCCGGCGCCGGCTTCTACGACTTCGAGACCAAGTACCTCGACAGCTCGCTGCGGATGGACATCCCGCCGGACCTCGACCCCGCCGCGATCGAGGAGGCCCAGCGCATCGCCGCCCTGGCGTTCGACGCGCTGGACTGCGAGGGCCTGGCCCGCGTCGACTTCTTCTACACCGCCGACGGCGAGTGGATCCTGAACGAGATCAACACCATGCCCGGCATGACCCCGACCTCGGCGTTCCCGCAGATGTGGGCCGCCGGCGGGCTGGACTACCCGGCGCTGGTCGACCGGCTCATCCAGACGGCGCTCCGGCGCGCCACCGGCCTGCGCTGAGCGCCAACGGCGACCGGCAGCGGCGCCGCTGAAAGACAGTGGCGACCGGTTGCGGGACTCGCCGCCAGATCACATTGATCGGGCGCTGTCCCGCAACCGGCCACCAGGGCTGCGGCATCCCCTCAGAACCGCAGCCAGCCCTGGTCGTCGAGCGTCGCGGCGCTGGTCGCGCGGGCGCCCTCCGACGAGATCGTCCACAGCGTGTCGCCGACGACGAGTGAACGCAGGATCTGGACGGGCACCTCGGATCCGGCGTCGGGGTGGCGCACCGTACCGGACCTGTCGATGCCCTGGGGGCCGACCTTCAGCACCAGCGCCTCGCCGCCGCCCGTGGTGTGGCGTGACACCGGGATCACCGTGAGGCCGGACTTCGCCCAGTAGAGGAACGCGTGCGGGTCGAACTCGGCCGCCGCGCTCGACTGGGGCAGCCGGAACGTGTCCACCCGTCTCGGCGCCCCGGCGACGTCGAAGAGCGACACCTGCGTGCCCAGCGTCCGTCCCTTGGTGTCGGCGTCCTGGCCGACGCCGAGCAGCTTCCCGTCGGCGGTCGGATGCAGGTACGCGGAGTATCCGGTGATCTTGAGCTCGCCGGTCGGCCGCGGCCTGGCCGGATCGCTCAGGTCGAGCACGTACAGCGGGTCGATCTGGCGGAACGTCACCACGTACGCCTTCGGGCCGATGAACCGCACCGAGTAGATCCGTTCGCCCTTGCCGAGCCCGCCGGCCTCACCGACCGCCGTCAGCCTGGCGCCCCGCTGCGCGAGGACCCGGACGGCGCTCGCGGAACGCGGCGCGGCCGTCGACGCCGTCGGGGAGTCCGGGGACTCCGGGGACGTCATCGGCGTGGTCGTCGTCGCGACGCGCAGATGGCCCGCGTGCTCGGACATCGAATACTGGTTGAGCAGATCGCCCTGCACCGAGCCGGACGCCACGTAGCGCGGCCGTCCCTGCCCGCGCACGTCGAACTTGTGGATGTCGGTCCGCGTCTCGACGGGCTTGGGCGTGGCGTTGCCCCAGGTGATGACCTGCGGCGGCGTCCCGGTCACGTAAAGGCTCGCGCCCGTTCCGTAGACGGTCTGCCCGTCGGCCACGACGCCCGCCGGTTCCGGATCGCCGAGGCCCTTGCCGAGGTCGACGGTCAGCACGCTGAGCATCGTGGTGCCGGTGTACGAGGCGGGTCGGCTGACCTGGCCGCACGGCATCGTGTACGACTTCACGTCCGCGCCGTTCCGTACCTCGAACTTCGGCAGCCACGCGTTGAGCGGAGCCTGCCGCACCAGCTGCCGGTTGCGCTCGACCGCCTTCTGTTCCGAACGGCCGCCGTGAGGCTCGACCGGGAAGTCGATCCGGGGCCGCGACTTCACCACGACGCGTGCCACCGACCCGGTCTGCCGGGCGTCCACGAACTCGGTCTCCGACGTCATCGATCCGATGACCTTCGGAGTCCCCGCCAGATCGACCAGCGTGAGCCGTGTGCGCGGGCGCGTGTGGCCGGGCACCGGCTTGACGCGGTCCGGCTGCCGTTCGAAGCCCATCGGGTACTCGCGCGTCAGGACCAGGGCGCGGTCGCCGCTCAGCAGCAGTTGCGAGTCGCCCCCGCCGCCCGGATACCTTTCCGGCTGCCGCCCAGGAAGGTCGAGCCGGTGGGCGACCTTCCTGGTGGCCGGATCGATGACCCGCAGCCCGTCGCGCGCGATCACCACGATGCGGCGGCCGTCCGTCTTCACCACATCGGGCTCGTCGGCCGCCGCCTCATGCACGTTCGTGCCGGAATGCTCCGGCGGCTGGGAGCCCTTGAGGGCCCGGCCGTTGGCCGACTCGGGTGCGGGGAGGGCGCCGTCCGGCACCTTCTGCAAGAGTGAAGGCCCGTCCAGTCCCCAGGGCGTCACGCGCTTGGCCGTCGCCGTCCGCAACCCGGCCAGGAGATCGTCGCAGTCGTCGTAGGCCACCAGCCTCATCGGCGGCGCATCGACGGCCGCAGTGCCTCTCGTATGCGCGTCACCTCCCGAGCAACCGGCCAGGAGGAGCGCGGACGCCACGGGCAGAGCGGGGACGTATGCACGGGGACGCATTGCAATTAGACGCTGGCTCTGACCCTCAGGTTCCCGCCCGGATCAAACTTTTTTCGCTTCCTTCGGCCACGGGGAGGCGCTCGCCGGGCCGCCCGGCAGCGGGACCGTCGATGCGGTGATTGTCGCTTAGGGTGGCTAAATGATTGTTCGTCCCGCTACCGTCGATGACATCCCGGAGCTGACGCGCCTGCGTGAGCTGTTGTTCCGCCGGTTGATCGATTCCGACAACCCGGCGCCCGCATGGGAGTGGCGCGAGCAGTTCGCGACCGACATGAAAGAGCGGCTGGGCGGGGGAGAGCTCGGCGTCTTCGTGGTGGACGGCGACGACGGCGAGCTGGCGGCGTGCGGGATCGGGGTCCTGCAATACCGGCTGCCCACGCCGTACCAGGCCAACGCGCTGGCGGGCTACGTGCTGGGCATGGTGACCGACCCCGCCTACCGCGGGCAGGGGTACGCACGGCTCGTGATGAAGGAACTCCTCAGGTGGTTCGAGGAGAACGACGTCGCACGCGTCGAATTGCATGCGACGCCCGAGGCCGCGCCGCTGTACCGTTCTATGGGGTTCCGGGATCACCAGATCGCGTTGACTTGGCACGCTCCTTAGCGATCAATCCGTCGATCTGGACGCTGAGCCTGGAGCCGAGCGGCCAGCCGATGTAGTGCGTCAGGAAGATGGCGATCTCGCGGAGTTCGGCGGGCGACAGCTCCTCGTTCTGGAGGGCCGCGGGGATCTGGATGTCGAGGACGTCGTTCAGGCCCTGACCGGCGAGCATGCCGATGAGGAGCAGCCGCCGGTCGCGCAGGGACAGGCCGGGCCGCGTCCAGATCTCGCCGAAGAGATGGTCCACGGTGATGCCGAAGAAGTCACCGGGCGCGTCGCCGATCTCCCACCCGTACACCTGGCGCATCATGTCCAGGCCGCGCGCGCGTCGTTCATCCATCAAGGTCCTCCAGTCCGAGGCCCGCGGCGAAGCGGGTGAGGGCCAGGCGGGCGAGGGGCGCGTCGACGCCGAGCTCGTCGGCCAGTTCGAGGGCGAACGTGAGGTCCTTCTCACCCAGCGCCCGCACGTGGCGCATGATGGCGTACAGCTCGTCATCGGGCGCCAGGGGAGCCGTCGTCGAGCGCAGCATGATCGACCCCGCGCCTCCCGTGAGGGCGTCGGAGTGGCGGACGACACGGGCGAGCTTGCGCAGCGACACCCCGGAGGCCTCGGCCAGACGCTGGGCTTCGGCCGCGGCGGTGAAGGCCACGAAGTGCAGCAGGTTGCGGGCCAGCTTGGTACGGGTGCCCGCGCCGACCGGGCCCATGTGGAGCACCAGTTCGGCCCAGGCACCGAACGGCTCCTCGCAGCGGGCGAAGGCCTCGGGCGTACCGCCGACCATGACGGCCAGCGTCCCGGCGTCCGCGCCCATGAATCCGCCGCTGACGGGCGCGTCGACGACCTCGATGCCGTACGGCCGGGCGCGTTCGGCCAGCTCCTGCGCCGTACGTGCGCGGATGGTGGAGTGGATCGCCAGGACGGTGCCGGCGCGCGCGGACGCCAGGATCTCCGCCGCGACCTCGTTCACCTGGTCGTCGTCGCGGACCATGACCGAGACGACGCCGGCGGCGCGGGCGACCTCGGCGACGCTGGAGGCCGCCGTCGCGCCCTTGGCCGTGAGCCCCTGGACCGCCTCGGCACGCGTGTCGTAGACGACCAGGCCCTTGCCGGCCAGATGCGCGGCCATCGGGGCGCCCATCTGGCCGAGGCCGATGAACCCGTACGTCATGAACGGAACACCTCGCCGCCGTCGACGTTGAAGATCTGCCCGGTGATCCAGCCCGCGCCGGGCGACAGCAGGAACAGGCACAGTCCGACGAGGTCGTCCGGGGTGCCCATCCGCTTGAGCGCCATCTTGTCCCGCACGATCTTCTGCGACATGTTCCCCGGTACGACGGTGCGGTTGGCCTCGGTGTCGATGGGGCCGGGCGCGATGGCGTTGACGCGGATGTTCATGCTGCCGAGCTCGTGCGCGAGCTGCTGGGTGAGGCCGTTCACGCCGACCTTGGCCAGGCCGTAGAAGCCGGAGTACTGCCAGGCCGCCGTGGACGACTGGTTGACGATCGCGCCGCCGCCGCGTGCCTGCATGGAGGGGTGGCAGGCGCGGGCGCACAGGAGCGCGCCGTCCATGTTCACGGCCATGAACCTCTTGTAGTAGTCCCAGTCGACGGTGAACAGGAAGTCCAGCTTCATGGTCCCGAAGATGGCGGCGTTGTTGACCAGGAAGTCGATGCCGCCGAAGCGTTCGGTGGCGGCGCCGGCCATGGCCTGCACGGACGCGGGATCGGAGACGTCGGTGCGCACGTACAGGCCCTTGATGTCGTCGGCCACCTCCTGGCCGCGTTCGCTCAGATCCGCGACGACGACCGAGGCGCCCTCGGCCGCCAGCGCCCGCGCGTACGCCTCGCCAATGCCGCCCGCCGCGCCCGTGACGATCGCGACCTTGCCCTCGAACCTCATGAGACTCCTCTCATCCCGCCCCACCGAACCCCTCCGGCTCTGCGATCGCCTTGGTCTCCAGGTACTCCTCGAATCCGGCCACGCCCATCTCGCGGCCGATGCCCGACTGCTTGTAGCCGCCGAACGGCACGTCCGCCGCGTACCAGACGCCGCCGTTCACGCTGACCGTGCCGGTGCGCAGGCGCGCGGCGACGGCCCGCGCGCGGCCGGGGTCGGTGCCGTGCACCGCGGCCGACAGGCCGTACGGGGAGTCGTTCGCGATCCGCACGGCGTCGTCGTCGCCGTCGTGCGGCAGGATCACCAGCACCGGCCCGAAGATCTCCTCACGGGCGGCGCGGTGGTCGTTGGTCAAGCCGGTGATCAGCGTCGGCTCGATCCAGAAGCCGCGGTCACGGCCCGCCGGGCGCCCGCCGCCGCACGCGAACGAGCCGCCCTCCTTGACCGCCAGTTCCAGGTACTTCTCGACGCGCTCGCGCTGGCGGGCCGAGATGAGCGGGCCGCACAGCGTCTTGTCGTCCTGCGGGTCGCCGACGCCGATCCGCCGCAGCGATCTGGCGGTGATCTCCACGGCCTCGTCGTAGGCGGCGCGCGGCACCAGCAGCCGCGTGGTGATGGCGCACCCCTGGCC
Organism: Actinomadura fulvescens; assembly: GCF_039533225.1. NCBI lineage: Bacteria > Bacillati > Actinomycetota > Actinomycetes > Streptosporangiales > Thermomonosporaceae > Actinomadura > Actinomadura fulvescens. The sequence goes on from NZ_BAAATD010000001.1 coordinate 239,239, forward strand.
CGCGTGCGTGGCGACGGCGAACGCGGCGTACGAGCAGGCCGCGCGCAGGTCGGCGTCGTCGAGCACGATGAACGCCGACTTGCCGCCGAGCTCCAGGAACACCTTGGTCAGCGACCGCGCGGCCGTCGTCATGACCGCGCGGCCGGTGGCGGTGGAGCCGGTGAACGAGACGACGTCGACCCGCGGATCGCCCGCCAGCCGCGCGCCGAGCGCGTGGTCGGAGGAGGTGACGACGTTGACGACCCCTGCCGGGACGTCGGTCTCCTCCGCGATCAGCGAGCCGAGGACGGAGGCGCACCACGGGGTGTCGGGCGCGGGCTTGAGCACCACCGTGTTGCCCGCGGCCAGCGCCGGGCCGAGCTTGGCCAGGTTGATCTGGTGCGGGAAGTTCCACGGGGTGATCGCGGCGACCACCCCGGCCGGTTCCCTGACCACGCGCCGCCGGCTCGGGATGCCCATCGGCTCGGCGCGGCCCAGATCGGTCGTCCACTCGTACGACTCGGCCAGGTCGGCGAACCACCCGAGGTCGGCCACCGGCGCGTCGAGCTGCGGGCCGTACGTGAGGAACCGTGGCGCGCCCACCTCGGCGATGGTGAGCTCGCGCAGCTCGGCTGAGTGGCGCTGGAGCGCGTCGCGCAGTTGCCGCAGGCAGCGCACGCGCAGCGCGAGGTCGGTGGACCAGCCCGAGGAGTCGAAGGCCTCCCGGGCGGCGCCGATGGCCTGGTCCATATCGGCGGTGGTGGCGTCGGCGGCCTCGCCGAGGACTTCTTCGGTCGCGGGGTCGAGGGTGTCGAACGTGCCGCCCGAGCCGGGGACGAGCCGTCCGTTCACGAGCAAGCGATCGGTTGTTCTGGACACGTGTCCAGACTACAGTTCGGGAGATGAGCGAAGGCAAGCCCCGTGCGGACTATTCGGGCGAATTCGATCCAGACTTCAAGTTCGAGGACCTGTCCAAGGAGGCGCTCGTCCGGCTCGTCCGGGAGTACGCGCTGATCGTCCACCTGCTCGACCGGTCCGCCCTGACCACCGTCGGCCTGCGCTACGGCCAGCAGGTGGTCGAGGAGATCGCCATCGAGGAGTGGAAGGGCGCGAGCCCGGTCTACACCGACCGGATCCGCGCGATCATGAAGATCGAGGACGACGGGGTCTCGGCCATCTTCAAGTGCCTGCAGCTCGACCCCGGGTTCGCGCAGCACTACATGGACGTCGAGTACGAGCTGATCTCCGAGACGCACGGCTTCTTCCAGCTGCGCTCGTGCGGCGCGCTGCTCGACGTCGAGCCCTTCGGCGAGCGTTCCATCAAGGGCATGTGCCACACGATCGAGGACGGCACGTTCGACATCACCGCGCAGGCCGTCAACCCGAAGGCGCGCATCCGGCCCGTGCACCGGCCGCCGCGCGTGCCCGCGGGCCGCGTGCCGCACTGCCGCTGGGAGGTCGTCATCGATGACGACACCGAGGTGCTGCCCGAGGCCGACATCACCCGCATGACGCGAGGCACGACCGCCGCCTCCCATCGTTTCCCCCCGATGCGCGACGGCACGCCGCACCTCCCCACCTGATCGCTGGGAGCCTTGATCGCGGCGTGACCTGGGTGACAAGGCTCACGGGTACGGTCCGTTGTTCGCCCGCACCGGCCGGGGTAACGTTCTGGACTGATCGTCAATAAGCCCCTCGCTTTCCCAGCCCACCCCGGGGGAGGCCGCGATGACCGCGCAGCTCGGTGAGCCGGAGAACATCGTTCTCCAGGCCCGCGACGTCACGTTCGACTGGTCCGGCGTCCCGTTGCACTGGATCCCGAACGACCCGGTCGCCACGCACCTCATCAACGTGCTGCACCTCCTGCTGCCCGCGGGCGAGGAGTGGTTCGTCAAGGTCTTCAAGGAGGCCCTGCCGTTCGTCAGGGACGACCGGATCCGCGAGGACGTGCTCGGTTTCATCGGCCAGGAGGCCATGCACGCCGCCTCGCACGACGTCGTCCTGGACCACTTCGTCGACCAGGGCCTCGACGTGCGCCCGTTCGTGCGCCAGGTGGAGTTCATCTTCGACGGGCTGCTCGGCGACCGGGACCTGACCGGCGAGCGCGCGCGGGCCTGGCTGTTCGAACGCGTCGCCATCATCGCCGCGATCGAGCACTTCACCGGCGTGCTCGGCGACTGGATCCTCAACGCCGAGGCGCTCGACCGGGCGGGCGCGCACCCGATGATGCTGGACCTGCTGCGCTGGCACGGCGCCGAGGAGGTCGAGCACCGGCACGTGGCCCATGACCTCTACATGCACCTCGACGGCTCGTACGCGGGCCGGGTGCGGGCGATGACCCAGACGATCACGATGCTGCTCACGCTCTGGCAGCGCGGGCACCGGTTCCTCATGGCCCGCGACCCGCTGGTGCGAGGCCGGATCAAGGGCGGCCTGTTCCATCTGCGGCGCACCGGCCCGGCCGGGCTCACGCCCACCGGCCGGATGCTCGGACCGTCGATCATGCGGTATCTGAAGCGTTCCTACAGCCCGCTGAACGAGGGCTCGACCAGCCAGGCGCTGGCCTACCTCGCCTCGTCCCCGGCCGCGCAGGCGGCGTTGCGGTGACGAGGAACGACCGCGGCGCGATCCCGCCCGACCTGTGGGGCCGCCGTTCCCGCGATCCGTTCTGGGTGGCGGTCAACGCGTTCTTCAACGGGGTCCAGCGGGTGCGTTCCCTGCGCACCCCGGTGATCCCGTACGTCCGGCCGGTCGACCGCGACCTCACCGTGGTCGTCCGGGAGGTGCGGCGGGAGGCGGCGGACGTCGTCAGCCTCCGGCTGGGCGCGCCCGACGGGGGAGTGCTGCCCGCCTGGCAGCCCGGCTGCCACCTCGACCTGCTGCTTCCCTCGGGCAGGCGGCGGCAGTACTCGCTGTGCGGTGACCCGGCCGACCGGCGTTCCTATCGCATCGCGGTGCGGCGGCTGCCCGGCGGCGGTGGCGGCTCGGTCGAGGTGCACGACGAGCTCTCCGAAGGCCGCACGGTCACGGTGCAGGGCCCACGCAACGCGTTCCCGTTCCTGGCGAGCGAGTCCTATCTCTTCCTGGCCGGGGGCATCGGCATCACGCCCATCCTGCCCATGGTCCAGGCGGCGGAACGGGCCGGCGCCGACTGGCGGCTCGTCTACACCGGACGTTCCCGCGAGACCCTTCCGTTCCTGGACGAGCTCGCGGAACTGCCGGCGAGCCGGGTCGTGGTCCGCACCGACGACGAGCACGGCCTGCCGGACGGCACCGAGCTCCTCCGCGACGCGGGCGCCGGGACCGCCGTCTACTGCTGCGGCCCCGCTCCCATGATCGACGTCGTCCGCGCCGCGTTCTCCCCCGGAACGTCGCGTTCCCCGGCCACGTCACGCTTCCCAGGCACGTCGCGCTCCGCGAGGACCCTGCATTACGAACGCTTCGCACCGGCGCCCATCGTGGACGGCCGCCCGTTCACGGTCGAGCTCGCCCGTACCGGCACCGTCGTCGACGTCCCCGCCGGCGAGTCCGCGCTGGAGGCGATCAGGAGAGCGGCGCCCTCCGTGGCGTACTCCTGCCGCCAGGGCTTCTGCGGAACCTGCCGCGTGGGCGTCCTGGACGGGACCGTCGACCAGCGCGCGGCCTCGGACCAGGGCGACGACTCCATGCTGGTCTGCGTCTCGCGCACCCGGGGCGGCCGCCTCACGCTGGACCTTTGATCACCGCACCGGACCCGTCTCGGATATGCGACGCTTGGGGTGCTTTCAGTCCTGCCCCCGAGGAGTAGACCGTGCCGGAGACGCCCCACCTCGACCTGCCGGCGCGCATCGGCCCGTACCGGGTGATGGACCGGCTGGGCGAGGGCGGCATGGGCGTCGTCTACCTCGGCGCCGACGAGTCCGGGCACAAGGTCGCCATCAAGGTGATCCGCCGTGAGTACGCGGCCGACCCCCAGTACCGGGCACGCTTCGAGTCGGAGGTCTCGGCGGCCCAGCGCGTGCGGCCGTTCTGCACCGCTCCCGTCCTCGACGCCGACCCCAAGGCCGACCCGCCCTACCTCGTCACCGAGTACGTCAGCGGCTCCAGCCTGGCCGCCGCCGTCGACCGCCAGGGTCCGCTGCGCGGCGCCGACCTGGAGGCGCTCGCCGTCGGCATGGCCTCCGCGCTGACCGCGATCCACGACGCGGGCGTCGTGCACCGCGACCTCAAGCCCGCGAACGTGCTGCTGTCGCCGTACGGCCCGCGCGTCATCGACTTCGGCATCGCCCGCGCGGACGACATGACCCGGCTCACCGCGACCGGCGGCCTGGTCGGCACTCCCGCGTTCATGTCCCCCGAGCAGCTGACCGGGGCACCCGCCACCGCCGCCTCCGACGTCTTCGCCTGGGGCGCGACCGTCGCCTACGCCGCGCGCGGCACGACCTGCTTCACCGGCAACTCGATCCCGGCGATGATCCACCAGATCGTCAGCGGCGAGCCCGAACTGCGCGGCCTGCAGGGCACCGTCCTGGAGGTCGTCGAGGCCGCCCTCGCCAAGGACCCCGCCAAGCGGCCCACCGCGCAGCGGCTCCTGGAACGCCTGGTCTCCAGCTCCTCCACCCGTTCGACCCGTTCGGCTGGTCCGGCCGTCTCGTCACCCCAGGAGCAGCCCGAAGCACCGAGCACCGCGCCGCCGTTCTCTCCTCCGCAGCCTCTTCTCCCGCCGCCCGCGGTGGGCACCGACCAGGCCGCGGCCTTGGTCGAACGGCAATACCGGGAGGCGGCTGAAGCGGGCGACACAGCGGCGATGTACAACCTGGGCGTCCTGCTGAGCTGGCGCGGCCAGACCGCCGAAGCCGACTACTGGTACCGCCGCGCGTCGGCGGCCCAATCCGGCTACGCACAGCCTGCCCAGTCCGGATACGGGCAGTCGTCCGGATACGGGCAGTCCGCCTATCAGTCGACGTACCAGCCCGCCTACGGTATGTCCGCCTACACCACGGCGCCGCCGCCCACCCGGTCGCGCTACAACCACCTGGCCATCTACGCGATCATCCTCGGGCTGGTCGGCCTGCTCACCTGCGGCCTGCCCTCGATCCCCGCCATCGTCACCGGGCACATGGCGTGGCGGCAGATCGGACGCACCCAGCAACGCGGCCTCGGCCTGGCCGCGACAGGTCTCGCCCTCGGGTACCTGATGGTCGCCGTCTGGCTGCTCGTCGCGTTGGGGGCCTCGCTTCCCGACGAGGACCCGAGCACCCCGCTGCCCACCCCCGCCGCGACATGACGACGGGCCCCGGCGGTCGCCGGGGCCCGTCGTTTCGATCGTCAGATCGTCACCGCGTCACGTGCGTCACTTCACGCGAACGATCTTGCTGGCCACCGGAGCGCGCTTGATCTTGTCGAAGACCAGGAACTTCTGCGCGTAGATCCGGGTCCCCAGTCCCGCGACCTTGAACGCGAACGGCTTGACCGCGCCCTTCTTGACCCGGCCGTCGGCCTTGTAGGTCTTGATGGCCTCGAGCTTCTTGGTCTTCGGGTTGAACTTGTAGAAGACGACCCGCGCCGACCCGATCTTGCTGGCGTCCTGGACGTAGCCCGAGACCACGACCGTCTTGGCCTTCGGCACCGCGCGCCAGTGCCCCGCGCTCTTGACGCTCACGGGCTGGATGGGCCGGTTGGCCTTGGTCTTGTTGAGGCTCCACTTGCCCTTCGTCGCCGGCTTGCGGTCGGCGCTGGCGGCCGGAGCCGTCACCCCGATCGCGAGGGCGGCGGCGGTTACCACGATCGCTGCCTTGCGCATGCGAACTCCCTTTATTCAGGTTGGTAAGCAAGGAAACACCTCGGAAACCTCCGAGGGGACTGATCACGCTAGCCAACTCCGTCGCCGTGATGCCTGCGATCGCGGAGAAATGTTGTCTATGTCATCCAGAACCGTTCATTCAGGACGAGCCGCCGCCGTTGTGATAAATCCGTTGCGGCGTCCGCGCCCGTGCTGGCACCGTGGATCTCGTCAGGCCGTCCACGGAGACGACGAGAGGAGGACCGGCCATGGAGCAGCTTCGCTATCGACTGCCCTGGGCGTCACTCGCCCGCCACGGCCGGTACCGCGCCTGACCGGTTCCCCGGCCTCCCGCCCGAGTGACGCCAGGTGACGCACTCGTCCCCACGCGGCTCTACTCCAATCGGTAGAGAGGCCAGTCTCAGAAACTGGATGTTCCGGGTTCGAATCCCGGGGGCCGCACGCCGTGCTCGCGCACGGGGCGGCGCCGACGTTCGGAGAGTCGGGCCTGGCTGTAACCCAGGTGCCTCGCGCTGAGTGGGTTCGAATCCCACCCGCCCCACCTGAACGGTTCCGGAGGAGCTAGGGAAGCTTGGGCGGCTCCGGGAAGTCCTTGGACAGGTCCGGTGCGTCCGGCCGGTCCGGAAGGCTCCCGCGCAGGTCCTGCATCTGCTTGCGCAGCTCCTTCATCCGGTTGTGCAGCTTGTCGAAGTTGAGCGGGTCGGTGATACGGGCGGCCGTACGGGACTCGCCGTCGCGAGGGCCGCCGACCATGACGGTGTCACCCACCGCCACGGACTTCCTGCGGACGTCGGTGTCGGCGTTGATGGCCCAGGTCCACGTCGTCCCGTCCGAGCTGCGGACCGTGATGGACGAGCCGGACTTCTGGGTCACCGTGCCGGTCTGCCACGTGTAGACGCGGTACTTGCCGTCGGCGTCCTTCGTCACCGACTCGCCGTGCGTCACCGATGGTGCCGCGGGGGTGGAGGGGGCGGACGGGGCGGAGGGCGCCGGGTCGGCCGAGGGGCTGGCGGACGCCGCGGCGGCGCCGGTACCGACGGCCCCGGAGATCACGGCGGCTCCGGCGATCAGTCTGAGCGGTTTCATCTCTGGTCCTTCCGTTGCCAGAACGTCTGACATCGGAATCGTGCTGCGCACCGGCTAACACGGAGGTAACACGCTTCACGTTATCCAGGAGTTATGCCGGGTTCGCGATGGTGGTCGTGGCAGACGGAGGTCGTGATGCGTGTGTTGGTGGTGGAGGACCAGGCGGACCTGGTCGAGATCCTCCTCGAAGGTTTGCGCGGTGCCGGGATGGCGGTCGACTCGGCCCTCGGCGGCGCGGACGCGCTGGAACTGCTCGCGGTGAACGAGTACGACGTGGTGGTGCTCGACCGTGACCTGCCCGACGTGCACGGCGACGAGGTGTGCCGGGAGCTGATCTCCGGCGGCGCGCTGACGCGGGTGCTGATGCTCACCGCCGCCGGTGCGGTGGACGACCGGGTCGAGGGGCTGAGCATCGGAGCCGACGACTACCTGGCCAAGCCGTTCGACTTCGCGGAGCTGGTGGCCCGGATCAGGGCGCTGGGCCGCCGCGCCCGGCCGCCGATCCCGCCGGTGCTGGTCGGCGGCGATCTGGTGATGGACACCGCGCGCCGGGTGGCGACGCGGGCCGGGCGGCCGCTGGCGCTGACGGCGAAGGAGTTCGGCGTGCTGGAGGTGCTGCTGGGGGCGGACGGCGCCGTGGTCACCTCCGAGCAGTTGCTCGAACGGGTGTGGGACGAGCACACGGACCCGTTCACCAACACCGTCCGGGTCACGATGATGCGGTTGCGGCGCAAGCTCGGCGAGCCCGGCGTCGTCGCGACGCTGCCGGGCGTCGGCTACCGGATCGCCCGCTGATGAGGCTGCCTCCCTTCACCCTCCGGCTCCGGCTGACCGCGCTCTACGGCGGGCTGTTCGTGGCGGTCGGCGCGTTGCTGGTCGCCATCACCTACGGCCTGTTCGCGAGCAGGTTGCAGGCCGCGGCGCCGCGCCGGCCGGAGCTTCCCCGGCTGCCGCCCGCGCCGTTCCGGCCGCAGAACCTCCGCGACCCCCAGGTGATGCTCGACGAGGCGCTGGCGCGGCAGCGGGACCAGGCCCTCGACCAGCTGCTCACCCAGTCGCTGCTGGCGCTCGCGATCGTGTCGCTCATCGCGGTCGTGCTGGGCTGGATGGTGGCGGGCCGTGCGCTGCGCCCGCTGCGCGACATCACCGCGACCGCGCGCCGGCTGTCGACCGACAACCTGGACGAACGCATCGCGCTCGGCGGGCCCCGCGACGAGATCAAGGAGCTGGCCGACACGTTCGACGCCATGCTCGGCCGGCTCGCCGCCGCGTTCGAGGCGCAGCGGCGTTTCGTCGCGAACGCCTCGCACGAGCTGCGGACGCCGCTGACGGTGCAGCGCGCCGCCGTGGACGTGGCGCTCGCCGACCCGGAGCCGACGCTGCGGTCGCTGACGGCGATGGCGGTACGGATCCGCGCCGCGACCCAGCGGCACGAACGCCTGATCGCCAGCCTGCTCACCCTCGCCCGCAGCGAACGCGGCGTGGAGCACTACGAGGACGTGGACCTCGCCGAGACCGTGCAGACCGTTCTCGTCGGCACGAACACGCGGGACCTGAAGGTCGTCCCGAGGCTGCGGCCCGCTCCCGTCCGCGGTGATCCGGCGCTGCTCGAACGGCTGGCCGTCAACCTGCTGGACAACGCGGTCCGCCACAACGACCCCGACGGCTGGATCGAGATCCGCGTCCGTGCCGAGAACGGGTCGGTGACGTTGCGGGTCGTCAACAGCGGGCCCGTCGTACCGCCGGAGAAGGTCGAAACGCTCTTCGAGCCGTTCCGCAGGCACGCGGCCGGGCGAGCGGCGGTGACGTCCGACGGCCATGGGCTGGGCCTTTCGATCGTCGCCGCCATCGCCGCCGCCCATGGCGGTACCCATACGGCCGCCGCCCGTCCCGAAGGCGGCCTCGACGTCACCGTGAGCCTCCCGGCGCGCGTGCCCGGCCGGGCGGCCGTCCACCCGCCCAGCTGGCCGGCGGCACCGGCGAGAGGCTGACCGCCGGCGAGGACGGCGCTGTTTCCTGCTCAGCCGGTCTTGTCCTCGTTCTCGATCAGCGTGAGGACGCAGGCGATGGCGAGCAGCAGCCCGGTGACCGCCCCGAACCGGTGGACGAGCTCGTTGAACCCTCCCGCCCCGCCCCCGAACAGACCCCACGAGAAGAGGAAGCCCGCGCCGGTCCACGCCGCCACCAGGGCGCCTGCCATCCGCCCGGAGCCGCGCCGGTGCACCAGCGCCAGGGTGCCCAGCGCCCCCGCGAACGCCAGCGGCCCGCCGATGGCGACGAACGTCTTCTGCGCGGCCGTCTCGAACCTCGCGTCGGCGCCAAGGTCGCCGCCGCTGAACGCCCAGACGATCTGGAGCACGCCGATCACCACGGCGGCCACGGCCGCGCCGTTGGCGAGCAGCATCTGCAGCGAACGGGTGGCGCCGGGCCGCAGCTCCCTGGCCGCCAGCTGGAACAGGTGCGGCCACCGTGCCCGCACGTGCAGCACGAACGCCCCCAGCAAAGTGATCGTCTGAAGGGTGAAGCCGCCGTAGACCACGGCGAACACCCAGTTCGCCATGTCGTTGCTGTCCTCGTTGTCCGGTACGGGCGAACCGCCGACGACCCCCTGGACGGCCATCCCCAGCGGGAGGCCCAGCGCGATCGGCGCGAGCAGGCCCGTGCCCACCCAGATGGGCACGAGAACGAGCCACGCCGGGATCCGCCGGCCCCAGGGATAGGTGAACGCGAAGGCGACCAGGACGCCGACCAGCTCCGCCGCCATGGTGACCGCGTTGGCCACTTCGTACTCGACGGTGTGCATCTCGGTCGCGGCGTCGCCGCTCACCCCGACGTTGCCGCCCGCCAGCCACACCAGCTTGAGGACGATGTAGGGAAGGCAGGCGGCGACCGTCGCGTAGCAGAACGCCAGCCGGAGGTTCCAGAAACGCCGGTCGGCGCCATGAGTCAAGGTCGTCATGCCGTCCAGGCTGGCCGTGGGCCGCTTGTCGCACCTCCCGCCCAGAGGTGATCCACATCCCCTGTGAGAGGGAGCTCGGCGGGTACGACCTTCGGCATGACAGACGAGCTCTACATCGTCGTCCGGGAAACGACGGCCGACGTGTGCCAGCCGGTGCAGATGCGGGTCACCCCGCCGATGCCGCATGACGAGGCCGTGGAACGGGCCAGGCGAGAGAACGAGACGGCCATGCCGGGCATCCGGCACACCGTCAAGCCGTGGAGCTCCTGGCAGGACTGAGCGGGGCTCGTTCCTGCCCACCGTGGGTTCACGCGAAGTTCATCGGCGATCACGCTCCGCTGGACGGCGCGTTCGCGCAGGTCAGTGATCGTCAGCGGCGTGATCTCACGAAGGTGATCCGCCCGACTGGGCAAGTCGTGACATTTGCCCACAAAGAGTGCAATGCAACCGTCCCTTCTGACCCGCCGTCCCCGTAGCTGACCGGGGTCCCCCTCCCGGCCGGGGCGCGGGCAGAAGGAGAGACTCGTGAAACGGGTCACCGCGTTCGCGCTGTCCGCCGCGGCGGCGCTCTGCCTCACCTCCGGTCTGGCGACGCCCGCCCACGCCACCCCGCCCAACATCCCTTCCGCGAGCACAGCCGCGTCCGAACTGGCGGCGCTCACCGTCGCCGCCGAGTCGCACGAATCCACCTACGACCGCGACCTGTTCCCGCACTGGGTCACGATCTCCGGCGCCTGCAACACCCGCGAGACCGTGCTCAAGCGCGACGGCGTCAACGTCGTCGTGAACTCCAGCTGCGCCGCGACCTCCGGCAGCTGGTCGTCTCCCTACGACGGCGCGACCTGGACCGCGGCGTCCGACGTCGACATCGACCACATGGTCGCGCTGGCCGAGGCCTGGCGTTCGGGCGCGTGGGCGTGGACGACGTCCAGGCGCCAGTCGTTCGCCAACGACCTCACCAACGCCCAGCTCTGGGCGGTCACCGACAACGTCAACCAGGCCAAGGGCGACAAGGACCCGGCCGAGTGGAAACCGCCGCTCACCTCGTTCCACTGCACCTACGCCAGGGCGTTCATCGATGTGAAGTACGAATGGGGCCTGTCGGTCGACAGCGCTGAGAAGTCGGCGCTGAGCGGCATGCTCGCCCGCTGCTGACCTTCCGCCGACGGCCGTCGCCCGCCCAGGCGGCGGCCGTCGCACTGAGCTTCGCCTACGTTTTCGTCGCTAGATCGTGTGTTCACGGACAACCCGTGGGGCGGGGACGGCCGGTACGCTCGCCCTGATGGGCGCGGCTATGCGGAAGGTTCCGGACGCATCGGCGGGGGCTCCGGACACGCCGGCGGCTTCGCCGCGCGGGTTCGCGGGTCTGCTGGCCGTCGCCAACATGGGGTTGTGGATCTCACTCATCCCGCCCGTGCTGGTGACGCTGCAGTTGCGGCTGGAGGAGCTCGACCCGGCCGCCAAGGAGCGCAACGCGGGCATCGTCCTCGGCGTCGGCGCCTTCCTCGCCCTGGTCGGCAACCCGCTCGCCGGACGGCTGTCGGACCGCACGGCCTCGCGCTTCGGCCGCCGCCGTCCCTGGCTCGTCGGCGGCATGGCCGCCGGGACGGCCGGGCTCGCCGTCGTCGCCCTGGTGCCGTCGTTGCCCGTGATCCTGGCGGGCTGGTGCCTGGCGCAGCTCTCGTTCAACGCCACGCTGGCCGCGCTCGCCGCGACCATCCCCGACCAGGTGCCGGCCGAACGGCGCGGATCGATGTCCGGCGTCCTCGGCCTCACCCAGATCATCGCCATCATCGCCGGCGTGGGCCTGGTCGCGGCGCTGCCGGGCCTGGCGGCCAAGTTCCTGGTGCCAGCGGTCCTCGGCACGGTGCTCGTCGCCGTGTTCGCGCTGCTGCTGCCCGACCGGCGCCTCAGCGAGCCCGCGGCCCCGTTCTCGCTCCGGGAGTTCGCCGGCACGTTCTGGGTCAGCCCTCGCCGGCATCCCGACTTCGGCTACGCGTGGCTCACCCGCTTCCTGGTCTCGTTCGGCGTGTTCGCGCCGCTGACCTATCTGGCGTTCTTCCTGCCCGACCGTGCCGGCGTCGCCGAGGACGACGTGGACGAGACCGTGGCGCTGCTGGTCGTCATCGGTCTCGGCTGCACCGCGATCACCTCGGTGCTGGGCGGCTGGCTCTCCGACCGGGCGGGCCGCCGCAAGCCGTTCGTGATCGGGTCCGGGGCCGTGCTGGCCGCCGGCATCGGCCTGCTGGCGCCCGCGACGGCCCTGCCGCAGGTCATCGTCGCCCAGATCGTCCTCGGCGTCGCGGGCGGCATGTTCCTCGCCGTGGACATGGCCCTGATCACCCAGGTGCTCCCCGATCCGGACACCGCGGCCAAGGACCTCGGCGTCATCAACATCGCCAACACCCTGCCGCAGTCGCTCGCCCCGGCCGTCGGGTCCCTGTTCCTGGGCCTCGGTGGCGGCGAGAACTACCCGGCCTTCTACGCGTTCGCCGCCCTTTGCGCGTTGGCCGGAGCCGTCTTCGTCACCCGCATCAAGGGCGTCCGCTAGGCCATGCGCCACGTTCGGCGGGGCTTGTTATGCATGCGTCCGGGAACGCCGGGGCGCCGCTGCCAGGGGAGCGGACCTGCGGGCGGGCGGTAGGCGACGCCCAGCGCGTCGAGGCGGGCGTAGTGGGCCGCGTTCATCCGGCGGTCGAAGTCCTCGAAGTCGCGTTCGTCCGGCGGCGGAAGCTGTGACCAGGCCACTTCGGCGAACGCGGCGAGCCGGGGGAACGCCTGGTAGTCGAGGCGGGCGCGGCTGTCGACGACCTCGGTCCACAGATTCGCCTGGGTGCCGATGATGTGGCTCGCCTCGGGTGTTCCGGCGAGGCTGGGCGGAACGGGCTCGAACCGGTAGACGTCCTCCAGCGTGTGCACCCAGCCGAACGGAACGGGCTCGTCGGGCCCCGGTGCCTGGACGTGGTCGAGGTAGACCTCTTGCTGGGGGCACATCACCACGTCGTGGCCCGCCTTGGCCGCCGCGATGCCGCCCTTGTACCAGCGCCAGCAGGTGACCGTGGCGCCCTCCGCCAGGCCGCCCTCCAGGATCTCGTCCCAGCCGACGAGGCGTCGCCCGCGCCCGGTGAGCCAGCGGTCGAAGTGACGGATGATCCAGGACTGGAGTGCGCTCTCGTCGTCGAGCCCCAGCTCACGCATCCGTTCCTGAGCCGTCGGCGATCGCCGCCACTGGTCCTTGACGCACTCGTCGCCGCCGATGTGGATGAAGCGGCTGGGGAAGATGTCGAGCACCTCCTCCAGCACGCCCTCGTAGAAGCGGAGCATGGCCTCGGTCGGGGCCAGCACGTTGGGATTGATGCCCCAGTCGGTCTTCACGCCCAGGGCTGAGGTGTCGATGACGTCGGCGTTGCCCAGTTCGGGGTAGGCGGCGATGGCCGCCTGCGAATGGCCGGGCAGATCGACTTCGGGGACGACCGTGATCTGCCGCTGCGCCGCGTACGCGACGATCTCGCGCAGGTCGTCCTGGCTGTAGTAGCCGCCGTGGGGACGCTCGTCCCACGTCAGCGGCTCGCCCCAGCCCAGGCGCGTACGCGGACGCCAGGCACCGACCTCGGTCAGCCGCGGGTAGCGTTCGATCTCGATGCGCCATCCCTGGTCGTCGGTCAGGTGCAGGTGCAGGACGTTGAGCTTGTGCGCCGCCAGCAGGTCGATGTAACGCAGGACGTCGTCCTTGGGCAGGAAGTGCCGTGCGACGTCGAGCATGAATCCCCGCCAGGCGAACCGCGGTGCGTCCTCGATGACCACGTGGGGCACGTCGACCGGCCCGGATTCGATGGGAGCGCGGCGGAAGGCGTCGGTGCCTCTCAGTTGCCGCAGGGTCTGGCCTCCCCAATGCACTCCCGCCTCGTCACCGCCCACGATCTCGGCGCCGTCGGCCGAGACCGTCAGCCGATAGGCCTCCGGCCCGAGTGCGGGGTCGACGCCCGTGCGCACCTCCCCGAGCGGACTCTCGCCCCCGGTGCGCACGAGACGGCGCGGCGCGGGGATCAGGTTCGGTTCTCCGGTCATCGGCCCCGCCTCACTGGTCTCGGTGGTTCTGGTGCTGCTCGGGCAGGTGGCTGTCGGGGTGGGCCCACAGCAGGACGTTCTCCAGCCCGGCGGTCTCCCGTTCTTTCTGGAAGAACGAGATGACCTCCTGGTCGGAGTGGCGAAGGCTGAAGTGAGTCAGGACGAACAGCGTCCCCGGGTGGGCCTCGACAACGGGCTTGAGGCGGCTCCACACGGTGTGCCCTACGCGGTTCGCGCGTTCCAGTTCGGTGTCGTGGAGGAACGTGCACTCGGTGATGACGACCGGATAGTCGAAAAGCCACGGGTTGCGGTCGAACACGTTCACATGCGTGTCGCCGAGGAACGCGAACAGCGGCCGGTGGAGCTCCTCCTCGACGACCACGCCTTCCTTGCGCTTCTGCCCGATGATCCGGCCGAACTCACCGCTCCGGCCCTCCCGCGCGAGGGACCCCCGCAGCTCCTCGAACTCCGGCCGCAACGCCTTACGCCTGTCGGAGAACGCGTAACCGACGCACGGCACCTTGTGCTCGCACTCGACCACCCGTACGTGGTGTTGTCCCCGGCGGCCGAAGACGAACTCGTCGTCCTGGCGTACACCGTGCAGGCTGTGGCTAGCCGCCAAGGCCGGGTCGTAGCCGGCGCCATGGTTGAGCTCGGCGGACGCCCGCAGATAGGACTCCACGTAGGGCACGGCCTTGTCCGGCAGGTAGATGGTCGCGCCGGAGGCCAGAAAGTCGAGGTCTTTGGAATGGTCGTGATGCGTATGGGTCAGGAAAACGGTGTCGACCCGCCTTCCTTCACAGAGCCCCGCGTCCAGGCTGCACCGGAGCTCGGGGATGTGGAAGAACGTCTTATCGTTGGCGCGTGAGTAGCCGGTGAGGGTCAGTTCGGTCCCCGGTATGCGCCAGGTCTTCCACTGACGGAACGGATGGCCTTTGTCCAGTGGTTCGGGAGCCGGCAGTTCGGGAAGCCGCGTCATCGGGGCCGTCCTCTCAGCACCGTCGTCGACGGCGTCCCTAGCCATCGATTCGCGCCGATCGTAGCGATCACCTTCCGGGCGTACGACCGGATTTCTCGTGGCGGCCCGCCGCGTCGCCGAGGCGCTGGAGCACCGAGGCCCAGCCTTCGGTCGTCTCGCCGCCGAGCCGGAACGGCAGGCCGCTGTGCCGCAGGGTGAGCGTCGTGCCCGCGCCGTCGGGAACGAGCGTGATCTCGACCCGCGAGGCACCGGGCGCCAGGGCGGGCACCCCGGGGGAGGGCTCCCAGCCGAAGGTGAAGACGATCCGTTCATGCGGCACGAGCTCGACGAACGTCCCGCGCATCACCGGGCGCGGGCCGTCCTGCATCTCCACCCGCAGATCACCGCCGGGGCGCGCCTCCAGCTCGGCCTCGCCCCACCACCGCGCCAGGTAGGCCGGGTCAGTGAAGAACCGCCACACCGTCTCCGGCCGGGCCTCGATCCGCATCGTCTGCTCGACCGTCGCGCTCACGATGACTCCCCCCTGATTCGCGCTGTCTCTTCGCCTGCGAGAGCCCGTTCCTCCCTTTCGGCCGCGTCCTTCAGACGGCGCAGCGGGCCTGGCCACATCGTCTGGAAGAACATCGCCGCCTCGGCGAGGCCGTCGGGACGCATCCGGTACAGACGGCGGTTGCCGTCGCGGCGGACGTCCAGCAGCCCGGCCGTGACCAGGATCCGCAGGTGCTGGGAGACCGCCGGGCGGCTGATGCCGGGAAACCGCGCGGCGATGTCGCCCGCCGCGACCTCGCCGTCGCGGACCAGCACCAGGATCGCGCGGCGGGTCGGATCGGCGACCGCCCGCAACGCCTCGTCCACCGGGGCCCTCCCTTCTCGCCGGAAACATGTGTAAGTATTTAAGCAACATCTTACATACCTTCAGGGAGGCATGATGGCGCCGAGGCCGGAGAACAAGCGGCTGGACGTACTGGTCGGCCGCTGGCGGTCGGAGGGGCGGACGGTCCCCGCCGACGGGGAGCCGCCGGTGCGGATCGCCGGATCGGACGTCTACGAGTGGCTGGCGGGCGGATTCTTCCTCGTCCATCACGTGGACGTGCGCATGGGCGGCGACACGGTCGAGGTCATCGAGATGATCGGCCCGTATGACCCGGCGACCGGCACCTATCCCATGCGCTCGTTCGACGACCAGGGCAACTTCACCACCATGCACGCGGCCGTGGACGACCGCGGCGTCTGGACGTTCACCGGCGGCGCCGAGCGCGCGACCCTGACGATCGCTGAGGACGGCTCCACGATGAGCGCCCGGTGGGAACGCACCGACGACGGCTCGACATGGCTGCACTGGATGGACATGACCTTCGCCAGAGAAGCCTGACGCGGCCCCGGGGGAACGCCGGCGGCGGCGCCGCGGGCTTGCCGTGGCCCAGTGTCTGAACTAATGTCTGGACATGTGTCCGGTAATCACCAGCAACTGATGACTGAGTCCACCCGGCGGCGGCTCACCGACCGGCAGGCCGACACCGTGCGGCGGCTCACCGACGCGGCGGTGGAGGAGGTGCGGGAGGCCGGCTACGAGGGGCTGACCGTGCGGAACGTCGCCAAGCGGGCGGGCGTCGCGCCGGCCACGGCCTACACCTACTTCGCCTCCAAGAACCATCTGATCACCGAGGTGTTCTGGCGGCGGCTGAGCGCCCTGGACCCGGTCGCGGTGGAGGGCTCGACGAACGAACGCGTCGGCGTCGTGCTCCGCGAGATCGCACTCCTGGTCTCCGACGAGCCCGAACTCGCGGCGGCGTGCACGACCGCGATGCTCGGCACCGACCCCGACGTGAAGGAGCTGCGGATCAGGATCGGCATCGCGATCCGCGAACGGCTCCAGGCCGCCCTGGGCGACGCCGCCGACGACAAGGTGTTGGGCGCGCTGGAGCTGGCGTACGCGGGTGCCCTGGTGCACGCGGGCATGGGCTACACCTCGTACGCCCGCATGGCCGACCGGCTTGTCGAGATGGCCGAACTCATATTGCCCGACTCCGAGTGAGGTGACGGCTGTGGGGCGTTCCCCCGAGTCCTCGTACAGCTCTGTCTCTTACAGCCCTTACGACTACGCCATCCACGAGAACCCCTACCCGACGTACGCCAGGTTGAGGGACGAGGCGCCGCTCTACAGGAACGAGGAACTGGGCTTCTGGGCTCTGTCACGGCACGCGGACGTGGCGGCGGCCTTCAGGGACCACGTGACGTTCTCCAGCATGAACGGCGTCTCGCTGGAGCCGAGCGCCTGGGGACCGCACGCCCACAAGACGATGTCGTTCCTGGCCTTGGACCCGCCCCGGCACACGCGCATGCGGGCACTGGTCTCCAAGGGCTTCACGCCCCGGAGGGTCAAGGAGCTTGAGAGCGGCATCCTCGACCTCACGCGGCGCTATCTCGACCCGCTGGTGGAGGCGGGCGAGGGCGACTTCATCGAGACGTTCGCGGGGAAGCTGCCCATGGACGTCATCTCCCAGATGATGGGCGTCCCGGAGTCCGACCGGGCCGAGGTTCGGCGTCTGGCCGACCTGGTGGTGCACCGGGAGGAAGGCCTCAACGACGTACCGCCCGCCGGGATGCACGCCGCGCTCACCCTGGCCGGCTACTACGAGCAGATGGTCGCCGAACGCAGGAAGCGCCGGACCGGCGACCTGACGTCGGCCCTGCTGGACGCGGAGATCGACGGAGACCGGCTGGCGGACCGCGAGATCATCGCGTTCCTGTTCCTGATGGTCGTGGCGGGCAACGAGACGACGACCAAGCTCCTGGCCAACGCCCTGTACTGGGGCTGGCGCAATCCGGCCGAGTCGCGCAAGGCGCTGGACGACGCCGGACGCGTCGACGACTGGATCGAGGAGACCCTGCGCTACGACACCTCCAGCCAGATGCTCGCGCGGACGGTGACGCAGGAGACCACCTGGCACGGGCAGGCGATCCCGGCGGGGGAACGGATGTTGCTGCTCGTCGGGTCCGCCAACCGTGACCCGAGGGTGTTCGCCAAGGCCGACTCCTACGACCTCGACCAGGACACCTCGCAGCTCATCAGCTTCGGCGGCGGGCGGCACTTCTGCCTCGGCGCCAACCTGGCACGGCTGGAGGCCAGCATCGCGCTGACCGAGCTCGTCCGGCGGGTGTCGGCGTACGAGGTGGACGGCGACCGGGCCCGGCGCGTGCACTCGGTGAACGTCAGGGGGTTCGCGACCTTGCCCGTACGGCTGGAGAGGCGGCGGTAGTGCCCAGATTCGATCCACATCCCGAACGGCGCCCGGCGCTGGTGGCCGGGGCGTCGTCCGGCATCGGCGAGGCCACGGCCACGGCTCTGGCCATGGCCGGGCATCCGGTGGCTGTCGGCGCGCGGCGCGCCGGCAAGTGCGAGGAACTGGCGGCGACGATCCGCGCGGGCGGGGGAGAGGCGTTCGCGCATCCGCTGGACGTGGCCGACTCCGACTCGGTCAAGGCGTTCGTGGCGGCGGCGCAGGACGCGCTCGGGCCGATCGAGGTCCTCGTGTCGGGTGCGGGTGACCTGGCCGCCGACCGTATCCACGAGCTGGACTCCGACGGATTCCTCGCGCAGGTGCAGGTGCATCTGGTGGGTGCGCACCGGCTGGTGTCGCAGCTCGTGCCCGCGATGGTCGAGCGGGGGCGCGGAGACGTCGTCTTCATCTCCTCCGACGTCGTACGGGCGCCCCGGCCCCGGATGGGCGCGTACGTCGCCGCGAAGAACGGCGTCGAGGGCATGGCGCGGGTCATGCAGATGGAGCTGGAGGGCACCGGCGTACGCGCGTCGCTCGTCCGGCCCGGCCCCACGGCGACCGGGATGGGCATGGGCTGGGACGCGGAGACGACCGGCGCGGTACTGGAGGACTGGGTCAAGTGGGGCCTGGCCCGGCATCCGTACTTCCTGCGCCCCTCGGATGTCGCGGCGGCCGTGGCCGCCGTGGTGGGAACGCCGCGCGGCGCGCACCTGTCACTGGTGGAAGTCCAACCCGAGGCACCCGTGGAGAAGCCATGACGATCCCTGTCGTGTCCGGCGGTCCCGACCACCTGGACGAGCTGCGGACCGATCCCATCGCGCTGATGCGCCGCGTCCGCGCCGAATGCGGCGACGTGGGCGAGTTCCGGCTCGCGGACCGGCGCGTGGTGCTGCTGTCGGGCGAGGAGGCCAACGAGTTCTTCTTCCGCGCCCCGGACGAGGAGCTCGACCAGGCCGAGGCGTACCCGTTCATGACGCCCATCTTCGGCGAGGGCGTCGTCTTCGACGCCACCCCGGAGGAACGCCGCGAGGCGCTGCACAACCAGGCGCTCAAGGGCGCGTTCCTCAAGGGCCACGCGGCGACGATCGCGGCCGAGGTGGACCGGATGGTCGCCGGATGGGGCGCCGAAGGGGAGATCGACCTGCTCGACTGGTTCGCCGAGCTGACCATCTACACCTCGTCCGCCTGCCTGATCGGCACGAAGTTCCGCGAGCAGCTCGACCGGCGGTTCGCCGAGCTCTACCACGATCTCGAACGCGGCACCGACGCGATCGCCTACGTCGACCCGTACGCGCCGATCGAGAGCTTCCGCAAGCGCGACGAGGCGCGGGCGGCGCTGGTCGAGCTCGTCCAGGGCATCATGAACGGGCGGCCGCCCAACCCGCCGAAGGAGGACCGCGACCTCCTCGACGTCCTCATGTCCATCAGGAACGAGGACGGCACGCCGCGCTTCGGCGCCGACCAGGTGACCGGGATGTTCATCTCGATGATGTTCGCCGGGCACCACACCACGTCCGGAACGGCCGCGTGGACGCTGATCGAGCTGCTGCGCCACCCGGACGTGCTGACCGGCGTCGTGACCGAGCTGGACGACCTGTACGCCGACGGCAGCGAGGTCAGCTTCCAGGCGTTGCGCGAGATCCCCAAGCTGGAGTCGGCGGTCAAGGAGGCGCTGCGGCTTCATCCGCCGCTGATCCTGCTGCTGCGGGTGGCCAAATCCGACCAGGAGGTGCTCGGCCACCGCATCCCCGAGGGCACGATGGTCGGCTGCAGCCTGGCGGTCTCCAACCGGATCGCCGAGGACTTCCCCGAGCCGGACGCGTTCCGGCCCGAACGCTACGCCAAGCCGCGCGAGGAGGATCTCGCGCACCGCTGGACGTGGGTGCCGTTCGGCGCGGGACGGCACCGCTGCGTCGGCGCCAACTTCGCGATGATCCAGCTGAAGGCGATCTTCTCGGTGCTGCTGCGCGACTGGGAGTTCGACCTCGCCCAGCCGCCCGAGACGTACCGCAACGACCACTCCAAGATGGTCGTGCAGCTGGCCCGGCCCTGCGTCGTCCGCTACCGCCGCAGGAGGCCGTCATGAGGGTCGAGGCGGACCTCGACCTGTGCCAGGGCCACGCGATGTGCGAACTGGAGGCGCCCGGCGTCTTCGAGGTGCCGCCCAAGGGCAAGGTCCGCGTCCTGAACGCCGAACCGCCGGGCGACCTGCGTGACGAGGTCGCCGCCGCGGTCCGTTACTGCCCCACCCAGGCGCTCACACTGAAGGAGACCCCGTGACCGGCTTTGCGCGCGAGGAACTCGACGACATGGTCCAGTACTGGCTGGACACCAACCGGCGCTGCGAGGAACTCGGCGACTGGCGGCCGCTGGCCGAGCTCTACACCGAGGACGCCACGTACGGCTGGAACATCGGCCCGAACCAGGACTTCATGGCCGTCGGCCGCGACGAGATCCGCGACCTGGCGCTGGGGTCGGAGATGGGCGGCCTGGACGGCTGGTCCTACCCGTACCAGAGCATCCTGATCGACGAGCGCAAGGGCGAGGTCGTGGGCTTCTGGAAGCAGGTCGCCGACGCCCGGCGGCCGGACGGCACTCCCTACGAGGTGGCGGGGATCGGTGGCAGCTGGTTCCGGTACGCGGGCGACCGGCGGTGGTCCTGGCAGCGCGACTGGTTCGACCTCGGCAACGTCACCTCGCTGTTCGTCGAGATGATGAAGGCCGAGGTGCTGTCGGACGGGATGAAGCGGCGGCTCGACCGCGCCGCCTCCGGCGAGCCGATCCCCGGCTACTACAGACGCGGCGAGAGCCCGGCGTCCCTCTGGTGACCCGGCGAGGTCAGATCTGGCCTTCGGGCTTCTCCGGGATCGTGGCGGTGATCGCCTTGCCGAACTCGATCAGCACGTCCCCGGGCGGTGCGTACTTGGCGGGCACCGTCACCTCGACGTACGCCTGGCGCGCGACCGCCGTCCAGGTCACCGGGCGGCCCGCCGGCTGACCGAACCAGTCGACGCCGTTGATGGTCATCAGCCGCGAGACGGGCCGCAACGCCGCGGGCCGCGGCACGCCGCAGCGCAGCGCGATCGCGGGCGAGCCCCAGGCGGCGGTCAGCGGCGAATCCGGGTCGGTGTCACGGCGCGACAGGCCGTTCACCTTCTCCGGCAGCCGCAGGCCCGCGCAGAGCCGCGCGGTCGCGGCGTCTGGGCTCGGCGGCGGCACCTGGACCGCGCCGTCCCCGCACCCGGCCACCGCGAACAGGGTGACCCCGAGCGACGCGAGCGCACGGCCGGGCGAGGTGAACGGGCGGCGGTGAAGCACAGAGGCGGAGCCCTCAGATGTGCACGATCGGGCAGGTGAGCGTCCGGGTGATCCCTTCGACCGCCTGGATCTGCGCGACGACGAGCTTGCCCAGCTCGTCGACATTGTTGGCCTCCGCTCGGACGATCACGTCGTACGGCCCCGTCACGTCCTCCGCCAGTTTGACGCCCGAGATACCGGCGATCTCACGGGCCACTGCGGCAGCCTTGCCTACCTCGGTCTGGATGAGGATGTAGGCCTGCACCATCACGTCCTCCCCGGGCGGAGAATTAGCCGTTGGAAGTTCACCGTATCGTGTTACGCGGCGCGGCGGGGAGCCGGGGGCGATCAAAGAATGCGGACGGAGCCGGAGACGTTGGAGACCATCGGGGAGCTGGGCGAGTTCGGCCTGATCGCCCGGCTGACGCGGCGGCTGCCGCGGGGTCCGGCGGTCGAGCTGGGGCCGGGCGACGACGCGGCGGTGGTCCGGGCGCCGGACGGGCGGACCGTGGCGACCACCGACCTGCTCGTGGAGGGACGGCACTTCCGCCTCGACTGGTCCGGCCCGTACGACGTCGGCCGCAAGGCCGCCGCGCAGAACCTCGCCGACGTCGTCGCCATGGGCGCGCGGCCGACCGTGCTCCTGATCGGGCTCGCCCTGCCCACGGACACGTCCGTGGAATGGGCCGAGCGGCTCTACGACGGCCTCGCGGACGAGTGCCTGCGGGCCGGGGCCTCCGTGGCCGGCGGGGACGTCGTGGGCGCGTCCGAGATCACGATCGCGGTCACGGCGCTCGGCGATCTGGGCGGCCGGCCGCCCCTGACCCGCTCCGGTGCCCGGCCGGGCGACGTCGTCGCCCTGCGCGGCCGGATCGGCTACTCCTCGGCGGGCCTGGCGCTGCTGTCCGGCGGGCTGGAGGGCCCGGCGGAGCTGATCGAGGCGCACCGGCGCCCGCAGCCGCCGTACGAGGCGGGGGAGGAGGCGCGGGCGCTGGGCGCGACCGCCCTGATGGACGTGAGTGACGGGCTGCTTCAAGACCTCGGCCACATCGCCTCCGCGAGCGGAGTGCGGATCGAGGTCGACAGCGCCGCGATGCCGGTGGCGGACGTGCTCGGTCCGGACGGGCTCGGGCACGCGCTGGTCGGCGGCGAGGACCACGCCTTCGCCGCCGCGTTCCCCGCCGGGGCAGCCCTCCCGCCCGCGTGGACCGTGATCGGGAACGTCACCGAGGGTGACGGCGTGGCCGTGGACGGGCGGCTCCACGGGGGTGGTGGCTGGGATCACTTCCGCAGGTGAACGCGGGTGAGGGCCCTGTCCTGGAGGCCACTCATTTAGCGATCCGGTAGGCATGTTTGATACGGGTTTGGTATACCTTCCTGTGATCGAAGAGGGATGGGATGGGACGACACACCAAGGCGCAGCAGCCGGATGACGAGGGGCCTCATCAGGCTCCGCCGTCGGCCGCCGCGGCACCCGTACCGCCTCCCGCGGCCGGGAGCCCGCCCGTCTCCCCCGGCGTGACCCTCCCGGACGTCAACGCCCTCTATCAGACCCGGGGGCCGTCCCCGGGGCCCGCGACCGACCGTCCCGCCGCCGCGGGCCGCCCGCCCGCGACAGGCAGGCCGGCCGTCCCGGCGCCGCCGGCCGGCGCGGCGACCGGAGCGCCCCGCCCGCCACGGGCCGCCACGCCCGAAGCCGGCCGCCCGGCGCGCAACTGGTCCAAGAAGCTCGTCATCACCCCGCTCCTGCCCGTGACCGCGCTCGTGATCGCCGTCGGCGTCGTCGCGTACGCGGGGAGCACCTCGCAGATCTCCCTCAACTTCGGCGGCGGCGCCCACGAGCCCGTCGAGTCCAAGGACGGCCAGGTCTCCGAACGCGAACAGGGCGGCCGCACCAGCCGCGCCGCGCGCGCGGCGGGCCTCGTCGTGGCGTTCCGGCCGGCGGGCTCCACCCCGACCGGGTTCCGGGGCACGGTCACCATCGGCAACCGGGGCGCCCGGCCGGTCGGCGACTGGGCGATCGCGTTCACGATCCCCAACGTCACGTTCGCCTCCGCGACCGGGGGCACGGTCGTCGAGACCGGCCCGCGGCTCTACGTGCGCAAGGCGCCCGGCGCGCCGGCGCTGGCGCCCGGCCAGCGCGTGCGCATCTCGTACGTGGCCGAGGGCGTCCTGCGCTCGCCCTCCGCATGCATGATCAACAAGCGTCCTTGTGTCCGGGTCTGACCCGTTTCGTTGCCGTCTAGAGTGAAGACCATGACGCCGAACCCTCCGCCCCGCGTGCTCACCATCGCCGGCTCCGACTCCGGCGGCGGCGCCGGGATCCAGGCGGACCTGAAGACGATGCTCGCCCTCGGCACGCACGGCATGAGCGTCATCGCGGCCGTCACCGCCCAGAACTCCCTCGGCGTCCAGGGCTACTGGGAACTGACCCCCGAGGCCGTCCGCGCCCAGCTCGACTCGGTGCTCGACGACATCGGCGCCCAGGCCGTCAAGACCGGCATGCTCGCCTCCACCGCGCTCGTCGAGACCGTAGCGGAACGGCTCGCCACGGTCGGCGCCCCCGTCGTCGTCGATCCCGTGGGCGTCTCCAAGCACGGCGACTCGCTGCTGGCCCCGGACGCCGTGACCGCCGTCCGTTCGGCCCTGCTTCCCGTCGCCACCGTCGTGACCCCCAATCTCTACGAGGTCGAGCAGCTCACCGGCATCAAGGTGGCGGACGAGTCCGGCCTTCGCGAGGCGGCCGAGGCCGTCAAGGCCCTCGGCCCCACCTGGGTGCTGATCAAGGGCGGCCACCTGCCGGGCGACCCCGTCGACCTGCTCTTCGACGGCACGACCGAGCACCGCTTCACCGCACCGCGCCACGACAACCGCCACACCCACGGCACAGGCTGCACCCTGGCCTCGGCCATCGCCTCGCACCTCGCCCTCGGCTCCGACGTCCCCACCGCCGTCACCAAGGCCAAGGCCTACGTCACAGGCGCCATAGCCGCCGGCTTCCCGCTAGGCGCAGGAATAGGCCCCGTAGACCATAATT
The DNA here is from genome assembly GCF_039533225.1 of Actinomadura fulvescens. Lineage (NCBI taxonomy): Bacteria > Bacillati > Actinomycetota > Actinomycetes > Streptosporangiales > Thermomonosporaceae > Actinomadura > Actinomadura fulvescens. Next base: position 263,707 of record NZ_BAAATD010000001.1, read on the forward strand.
GGCAGCGCTGACCGCTTTACCGGCCTCGACGGCCTCGCCTGGCGGCTCGGCCGCCGAACCGGCAAAGGGCGAGCGCGGCATCGCTTCGCGATCTTCGCGTGAAGCTTCGCCTGGCGGCTCGCTCCAGCTCAGGTCACGCGCTCGCGTGCGGGTTGGGCGCCGTTCATCACCGGGCAAAAGCAAAGTCGGCTCACCTGATTGGTGAGCCGACTGAGGCTTGGGATGTGACCGTCAGACGGTCGGCTTGGCCACTTTTCCGGCCTTGATGCAGGAGGTGCAGGCGTTGATGCGCTTGGTGCCACCGTTCACGACGGCGCGCACACGCTGGATGTTGGGGTTCCAGCGGCGCGGGGTGCGGCGGTGCGAGTGGGAGACACTCATGCCGAAACCGGGTCCCTTGCCGCAGACGTCGCAGACGGAAGCCACGGGAAACTCCAAAGTGGGTGTCGGTGCTCTGAACGGAACGCCCCCGGCCGGAGAGGCCGCTCGGAGCGCTCGCTGAAGGCGCCTCGGAGGAGGCGCATGGACCAGAGTAGCCGAGGTCGCGTCCGGGAGGCGAATCGGCGACGGGTTCCCAAGGGGACGCCTCGCGCGATACAGAATGATGCGGGCATGGCGGGAGAGGGGCGCGGGTGTGACTGAGGTCCTCGACGGGGCGGCGGTACGGCAGTGGTGCAGGCTCGCGGCCGAGGCGCTCGGCCGCACCCGGGGGGAGATCGACGCGCTCAACGTGTTCCCCGTTCCCGACGGCGACACCGGGACCAACCTGCATCTGACGGTCCTGGCGGCGGCGGAGGCCGCCGAGGCGCTCCCGGAGGGCGTCGGGAACGCCGAGACCTGGCGGGCGCTGGCGCAGGGGGCGCTGCTGGGGGCCCGGGGCAATTCCGGAGTGATCCTCAGCCAGGTCTTCCGGGGGCTCGCCGAGATCATGGGACGGCCGGGCATCCGGGTGGACGCGGAGGTCTTCGCCGAGGCCCTGGAGTACGCGTCGGTGCTGGCCCGCAACGCGGTCGAGCATCCGGTCGAGGGCACGATCCTCAGCGTGCTCCAGGAGGCGTCCACCGCCACCGAGACGGGCGACGGTCTCGCCGGGGCGGCGCGGGCGGCTGCGACCGGGGCCCGCCAGGCGCTGCGCAAGACCACCGGCCAGCTCGACGTGCTCGCACGCAGCGGCGTGGTGGACGCGGGCGCCGCGGGGCTCTGCGTGGTCCTGGAGGCGCTCGCCGCGGTGATCACCGAGGAGTTCCCCGAGCGGTACGAGATCCCCGCCCGCACCCACGGCGAGCCCGCCGTACGGGAGGAGCCGGAGAGCACCAGTCCCGCGTACGAGGTCATGTACCTCCTCGACGCCCCCGACGACACCATCCACGATCTCCGTGAGTCCCTGGACGGCCTCGGCGACTCCCTGGTCGTCGTCGGCGGTGACGGCCTGTGGAACGTCCACGTCCACGTGGACGACGCCGGAGCGGCCATCGAGGCGGGGCTCACGGCCGGCCGCCCGCACCGCATCCGGGTGACCTACCTGCACATGATCGACGAGGGGCAGCCGCACGCGCCCCACGTCGGGCGTGCCGTGGTCGCGGTCACCGCCGCCGACGGCCTCGCCGCGCTCTTCGAGGGATGCGGCGCCCGGGTCGTCCGCCGCGAGCCGGGCACCGTTCCGCCGCTCGCGGTCCTGGCCGAGGCGATCCTGGCCGCCGGAGACGAGGTGGCGGTGCTGCCGAACGAGCCCGAGGTGCTCGCCCTCGCGGAGGCCGCCGCGGAACGCGCCCGCGACGCCGGGGCCCGCATCGCCGTCGTGCCGACCAAGGCGTCCGTCCAGGGCCTCGCGGCGCTCGCGGTGCACGACCCGCTGCGCCGCTTCGCCGACGACGTGATCGCCATGACCCGGGCCGCGGGCGCGACCAGGTTCGGTCATCTGGAGGTCGCCGCGGAGGAGGCGTTCACCAGCGTGGGCCTCTGCCAGCCCGGCGATGTTCTGGGCCTGATCGACGGCGATGTCGCCGTGATCGGCTCTGAGCTCGCCGAGGTGGCCCGCCAGTGCCTCGGCCGGATGCTGTCCGGCGGCGGCGAGCTCGTGACCCTGATCGTCGGCACCCACGCACCGTCCGGCCTGGCCGAGGGCCTCGAAGACCACCTCCGCGAAGTACGCCCCGACGTCGAGGTCGGCGTCTACGACGGCGCCCAGGAGCTCTACCCGCTGCTCATCGGAGTCGAGTGACCCCGTCATGGGCTAGAAAAGACAGGTGGCCAAACTCGACGAGCCGTTGCGCAAGGTCCTCGGGGACAAGACCGCCAAGGTTCTGGCGAGCGGCCTCGACCTGCACACGGTCGGGGACCTGCTGCACCACTACCCCCGCCGGTACGCCCACCGCGGCGAGCTGACGCCCCTGAGCAGCCTGGCGGACGGCGAGCACGTCACCGTGATGGCCGAGGTCGTCAAGGTCCAGGGCCGAACGCTCAGCCGCAGCCCCGGCTACGTCCTGGAGATCACCGTCACCGACGGCACCGGCGAGCTCAAGCTGAGCTTCTTCGGCCGCAAGGGCTCGTACAAACCGGAGAAGGACCTCTCCCCGGGCACCCGCGCCCTGTTCGCCGGCAAGATCAGCACCTACCGCCCCCGCAGCGGCCGGGCGGTCCGCCAGCTCGCCCACCCCCAGTACAAGCCGATCCACGCCCGCGAGGACGCCACCGCCGCGCAGGAGTGGGCCGACGAGATCATCCCGATCTACCCGGCCACCAAGGGCCTGGACATCGACGCCATCACCAAGTCCGTCGGCATGGTCCTCGACCAGCTCCAGCTCCCCGATGACCCGATGCCCCGGCTCACCCTCAAGCGCTACGGCATGATCGGCCTCCGCGACGCGTACGAGGGCATCCACCGGCCCAAGGACTGGGAGGAGCTCGGCCGCGCCCGCAAACGCCTCAAGTGGGACGAGGCGTTCGTCCTCCAGATCGCCCTGGCCCAGCGCCGCCTGGCTGCCGCGGCCCTGCCCGCCAAGGCCCGTCCCGCGATCGAGGGCGGTCTCCTGGACGCGTTCGACGCCCGTCTCCCGTTCGACCTCACCGAAGGCCAGCGCGACGTGGGCCGCGAGATCGCCGAAGACCTCTCCCTGGAACACCCCATGCACCGCCTCCTCCAGGGCGACGTGGGCGCCGGCAAGACCGTCGTCGCGTTGCGGGCGATGTTGCAGGTGGTGGACGGGGGCGGGCAGGCGGCGCTGCTGGCGCCGACCGAGGTGCTGGCGCAGCAGCACTTCCGGTCGATCACCGGGATGCTGGGAGACCTGGCGCATGCCGGGCAGCTCGGCGGGGCCGACAACGCGACCAATGTCGCCCTGCTCACCGGGTCGCAGGGGGCCAAGGCGCGCAAGGCGGCGCTGCTGGACGCGGCCTCGGGGGCGGCGGGCATCGTGGTGGGCACCCATGCGCTGCTGCAGGACCAGGTGCGGTTCGCCGACCTGGGGCTTGTGGTCGTGGACGAGCAGCACCGGTTCGGGGTCGAGCAGCGGGACGCGTTGCGGGAGAAGGTGACCGGCGGCCGGCCGCACGTGCTGGTCATGACCGCCACGCCGATTCCCCGGACGGTCGCGATGACGGTGTTCGGCGACCTGGAGACGTCGGTGCTCGGCCAGCTGCCGGCGGGACGTTCGGAGATCAGGACGCACGTGGTGCCGCCGGAGAAGCCCGCGTTCCTGGCGCGCACGTGGGAGCGCATCAAGGAGGAGGCCGCCGCCGGGCGCCAGATCTACATCGTCTGCCCGCGGATCGGCGAGCAGGAGGGTGACGAGGGCGACGCCATCGAGGAGGACGGCGAGCGGCGGTCCCCGCTGGGGATCATGGAGGTGCTGCCCAAGCTGGAGGTCCTGCTGACCGGGCTGCGGCTTGGGGTGCTGCACGGCAAGCTCCACCCGGACGAGAAGGACGCGGTGATGCGCCGGTTCACGGCGGGCGAGCTGGACGTGCTGCTGGCGACGACCGTGATCGAGGTGGGCGTGGACGTGCCCAACGCCACCGTCATGGTGATCATGGACGCGGACCGGTTCGGAGTGTCTCAGCTGCACCAGCTGCGCGGACGGGTCGGCCGCGGGACGCTGCCCGGGTTGTGCCTGCTGGTGACGGACGCCGAGGCCGGGAGCAAGTCGCGGGAACGGCTCGACGCGGTGGCCTCGACGACGGACGGGTTCAAGCTGTCGCGCCTCGACCTGGAGCAGCGGCGCGAAGGCGACGTGCTCGGCGCGACCCAGGCCGGACGTTCGTCCAGCCTGCGCCTGCTGACCCTCCAGCGGGACGAGGAGGTCATCCTGCACGCCCGCGACGAGGCCACCCTGCTGGTCGAGGCCGACCCGGACCTGGAAGACAACCCGGGCCTCGCGGCCGAGCTCGCCTCCCTCCTGGACGAGGAACGAGCAGACTTCCTCGAAAAGGCCTAAGACCCGACCCCCCAAGAAAAACAGCCGGGCGGAGCCCGTCCTTTGTTGGTGGTGGGTGGGGGCTGGAGGACGGTGTGACGTAGGTCATTGCCGGATCGCTTACATACCCCCTGGGGGTTTGCTAGATTCTCGCCTCGTCAGTGAGAGATACCCCCTACTGGTATTGGAGGCGGAACGATGTCCGCGACCAGTCCCCGGCGGTGGTGGGCGCTTCTGGTGCTCGCCACGGCCCAGTTCATGGTGATCATGGACACGTCCATCATCGGCGTCGCGCTCCCCGACATGCAGCGCGACCTCGGCTTCTCGCAGGGTGACCTGCAGTGGGTGTTCAACGCCTACGTGATCGTCTTCGGTGGTCTGCTGCTCCTCGGCGGGCGGCTGTCGGACCTGCTCGGCGCCCGCCGGGTCTTCGCCACCGGCTGGGCCGTGCTCATCGGCGGCTCCGTGGTCGCCGCGGCGGCCCAGGAGGCCTGGGTGGAGATACTCGGGAGGGGTGTCCAGGGCGTCGGCGGCGCCCTCATCACCCCGGCCGCGATGACGCTGCTGATGACCATCTTCGGCGGAAACCCCAAGGAACTCGGCAAGGCCATGGCGCTCTACGGTGCCGCGGCTCCCGCGGGAGGCACGGCGGGCGTCTTCCTCGGCGGCGTGCTGACCGAGTGGCTCAGCTGGCCCTGGGTCTTCGTCATCTACATCCCGATCGGCCTGGCGACGCTCGCCGCGGTTCCGGCAGTGCTGCCGTCGGTGGGCTCCCGGCGCGGTTCGGTCGACCTGCTCGGCGCGGCCGCCGTGACCGCCGGTCTGGCCCTGGCGGTGTTCGCGATCGTTCGGGCGCCGGAGCAGGGCTGGGGTGATTCCTCGACGCTGCTCCAGCTCGGTGGCGCGGCTCTGCTGCTGGCGGTCTTCGTGGGGATCCAGCGGACGCTCCGGCAGCCGCTGATGCCGCTCTCGGTGTGGCGTACGCCCGGCCTGGCGGTCGCCAACCTGGTGTTCCTCCTGCTGGGCGGCGCGTGGATCCCGGCGTGGTACTTCCTCAACCTCTACCTGCAGCAGGTGCTGGGCTTCGGCGCGTTCGCCAGCGGGGCGGCGCTGCTGCCGATGACCGTCACCATCATGGTCCTCATGGTCGGCGTCACCGGCCGGCTGATGGGCCGGTTCGGGATGAAGCCCCTCACGGTGACCGGGCTCGTGGTGCTGGCGCTCGGGCTGGCGGGGCTGACGCTGGTGCGGCCGGACGGCAGCTTCGCGGCGGACGTGCTGGCCGCCTCGCTGGTCGCGGCTCTCGGCATGTCGCTGGCCTACATCCCGACGATGATGCAGGCGATCTCGGGGGTTCCGGCCGAGCAGAGCGGTCTGGCGTCGGGCATCGTCAACACCACCTACCAGGTGGGTTCGGCGCTGGGCCTGGCGGTGGCGACCGCGCTGGCGACCGGGCAGGGCGCCGGTGCGCTGGGGAACGCGGCGAAGCTGACCGACGGTTTCCAGGCGGCCTTCGTCGTCGCGGCCGTGGTCGCGGGAGCGGGCGCGGTGCTCGCCCTGGTCCTCCCGCGCGGCCGTGCGGCGGGTGCCGAGAGCGCGGACGCGCCGGTGGAACGGGCGGCGGAGCTGGCCGCGTGATCCCGTGTAGGCACGGCTGAGGGGACGCGCAGCCCGGCGCGTCCCCTCAGGTTCGCGGCTATTCCTACTTAACAGGTTGACTTTATAGGGAAGTTGGCCGAGCATGATCGGCGTACGTCAAGCCCGGAGGTCACCTCATGACGATCACCACACCCGTCCCCGCCCTCCTCGCCCGGGTCGTCGAGCTGCACCGGATCGTTCACCCGCAGGTGTGCGACCTTGAGCCCTACCTCCGCGACCCCGAGCCCGAGGTACGTGCCGCCGCGCTCAGCGTGCTCATCAGGAACGCGGGCGGCGGCGACGGGCCGCGCGGCTTCGGCGACGCGCTCGCCTGGGCGCTCGCCGACGAGGACGAGCAGACGCGCCGCCTGGCGGCCGAGGCGCTGCGCGACCTGCCCGAGGTCTGCCTCGGCGACGAGGGCGTCCGGGCGCTCCTGCTCGCGTCCGCGCGCGGACGCGACAGGCTCGTTCGCGAGGTCGCCACCGCGCTGCTCGTCGTCCTCACCGAGGGCGCCGGCGAGATGTACGAGCAGGGCCTGCACGACGGCGAGGTCCACGTACGCGTCCAGGCGATCCTCGGGCTCGTCGCGCTGCGCGCGGTCGGCGCGGTCGCCGAGGCCGCCGACGACCCCGCCCGCGAGGTACGGGTCGCGGTGGCCGACGGCCTGGCCCGGCTCGCGGTGCCCGCCGGCCTGCCCGTCCTCGAACATCTGCTGACCGACCACGACCCGGTGGTGCGGATGGCGGCGCTCGACGCGGCCGCCGAGCTCGGCGTGCCCGAGCCGCTGGAGGGCCGCGTCATCACCGCGATCGCGCACTCCGGCTGGCAGGTTCGCAAACGTGCCGTCCTGGCGCTCGGGCGGGCCGCGCCCGAGATCGCCGTCCAGCCGCTGCTCCACGCCCTGCGCGACCGCATCGTGGACGTGCGCCGCGCCGCGGTGCAGGCGCTGGAACAGTGGGCGTCGGACCGGCCCGAGGTCGTCACGGCCCTGACCGAAGCGCTCGCCGACCCTGACCCCGGGGTGCGAACTCAGGTTCGCTGGGCACTCGCCTGAGCCTTCGGTCGTCAAAGAGACGTGGGCGGGATGTTCCGGGGTGGGGGCATCCCGCCCGCCCCTTTCACGCGCCGGACGCCGTGCCGGGCCGTGCTGTGCGCGGCCATACTTGAGCCATGACCAGGGTCATCGCGGGAAGCGCAGGAGGACGGCGGCTGGCGGTCCCGCCGGGCCGGGACACGCGGCCGACCAGCGACCGTGCCCGCGAGGGCCTGTTCTCGACCGTCCAGGCGCTGCTCGGTCCGCTCGACGGGCTGCGCGTGGCCGACCTGTTCGCCGGATCCGGCGCGGTCGGCCTGGAGGCGCTCTCGCGCGGCGCGGCGCACGCCCTGCTGGTCGAGTCGCACCCGCGCGCGATCAAGACCGTCCGGGCGAACGCCGCGGCACTCGGCCTGCCGGGCGCGCGGCCGGTGGCCGACAAGGTGGAACGGCTCGTCCGGCAGCCTCCGGACGAGCCGTACGACCTGGTCTTCGCCGACCCCCCGTACGCGGTGACCGACGCGGCGGTGACCGACCTGCTGACCGACCTGCGCGACAACGGCTGGTACACGCCGGACGCGCTGGTCGTCGTCGAACGCTCGGTGCGCGGCCCTGCGCTCGAATGGCCGGACGGCTACACCGCCGAACGCGACCGCCGCTATGGCGAGGCCGTCTTCTGGTACGGCCGCGCCGACGGCTGAGACCGCCCGCGAAGGGTCCATTCCTTCAAGATCGATAGGCGGGGCGGGGGTCGCTGTGTGAGGCTGGGGTGATCGCTTTTGGAGAGCGCGCGTGACTACGATGGGTCATCGCGCTGCTTCGGGGGGTAGGGCACGGGCATGGACAAGGCGCTGGGACGCACCTGGATCCTGACGCTGCTGATGGCCCTCGCTCTCATGGTGAACGTGACGTACCTCCAGGGCTTCGAATACCAGAAGCTGCGCGACGACCCCCACAACGCGCGCCAGTACGAGACCCGCTCCAAGATCCAGCGAGGCCCGATCGTGGCCGACGGCCGGCGGCTGGCCTGGTCGGAGAAGACCGCTGGCAAGGAGTACCGCCGCCGTTACTGGAACAGCGAGGTCTTCTCGCCGGTCACCGGCTACTTCTCCGTCTTCTCGCAGAGCGCCCTGGAGAACGCCGAGAACCACTTCCTGGACGGCTCCGACCCGCGCCTGGCCACCAGCAACTTCCTGGACAAGCTGCTCGGCAGGAAGACCCCGGGCGGCACGGTGGAGACGACGATCGACGTGGAGGCGCAGCAGGCCGCCTACGCCGCGCTCCAGTCGAGCGGAGCCCGCCGGGGCGCCGCGGTCGCCCTCGACGCCAGGACCGGCGCGATCCTGGTGATGGCCTCCACCCCGTCGTACGACGCCAACGACGTGTCGACGCTGGACGGCGACACGGCGACGAAGCGGTTCGAGAGGCTGAACGACGACCCGCTGAAACCGCTGCTCAACAAGGCGCTGAACGAGGTCTTCCCGCCCGGCTCCACGTTCAAGACGGTGGTCGCCGCAGCCGCGCTCACCGCGGGGGACTCCGACGCCACCCGCGTCAGGGCGGGCCGCAGCTATCGGCCGCCGGGCGCCGGCCAGGCCATCAACAACGACGCGGGCGACATCGGCGGCCAGTGCGACCTGCGTGCCATTCCCCTGATCGACGCGTACGCGCAGTCCTGCAACACCACGTTCGCCTACATGGGCGCGGAGGAGCCGGGCAACACGGCGGTCGGCGACCAGGCGGCGGACTTCGGCTTCGACGACAAGATCGACGTCGCGGAAGGGAAGATGACCGCCGCCGCCAGCTCGTTCCCCAGGACCGACCAGCCGTCGCTGAGCGCGCTCGGCTCGATCGGGCAGGGCAGCACCGTCGCCACCCCGCTGCAGATGGCCATGGTCACCGCCGGCATCGTCAACGACGGCAAGGTCATGCGGCCCTTCCTGGTCGACAGGCTGCGCGCGCCCGACGGCTCGGTCGTCGGCGATACCGACCCGGAGACGCTGACCCGGCCGCTCACCGCGGAACGGGCGGAGCATCTGCGGGACATGATGAAGGCCGTGATCGGCTCCGGCACCGGCAAGAGCCTGCGGGGCTCGTCGGTCGCCGGGGGCAAGACCGGGACCGCCGACGTCGAGGGCAGGTCCTACAACGACCGGTGGTTCATCGGTTACGGCCCCGGCTCCGATCCGCGCTACGCGGTCGCGGTGATGACGGAGGCGGAGGGGTATGGGATCAAGTCCGGGCCGATCGCCGCGGAGATCATCGACGCGCTCGCGGGCTGACCGTCCCCACGTCCGGCGCCGGCGCAAGCCCGGTGCGGGACGACCGAATCCGATTTGGTACGGTCGCGCCGCGGGGCGCCACCTGCAAGAAAGGGCACCTTGCACAGAAAGCCAGACTCCTAGCCTCGGTAGTCTCGCAACGGATGGAGCCACCACGTGCGCCGTGTCGTTTGTCCGGGCTCGTTCGATCCCGTCACCAATGGGCACCTCGACATCATCAGCCGGGCCTCCCGCCTCTTCGACGAGGTGGTCGTCGCCGTCCTGATCAACAAGACCAAGCAGGGGCTCTTCACCATCGACGAGCGCATCGCGATGCTGGGAGAGGTCACCAGGGAGTACGGCAACGTCAAGATCGACAGCTGGCACGGCCTGCTCGTGGACTTCTGCCGGCAGAACGACATCCCCGTGATCGTCAAGGGCCTGCGCGCGGTCAGCGACTACGAGTACGAGCTGCAGATGGCCCAGATGAACCACCGGATGGCGGGCGTGGAGACCATGTTCATGTCCACCAACCCCCTCTACTCCTACCTCTCCTCCAGCCTCATGAAGGAGATCGTGAAGTACGGCGGCGACGTCTCCGGGCTGATCCCCGAGCTCGTCCACGAACGCCTCGTCGAACGCCTCCAGGAGAAGTAAGAGGCGGGCCCGGGTGGGGCTGACCGGGGACGAGTTGGGTCCGGGCGCCCGCGTTCGGTACCCTGGGGAGTCGGCCAGGACCGACGGCCGCGATTCGCCATGCCTCACGAAAGCAGGATTCCGCTGTCTCGCCTCGACCCCAACGCCCCGCTCGTGCTCGACACCCGAGCCCTCAGCAGGCAACCCGGGTCGTCCCGCGAGCAGACCCTGACCGTGCCGGCACCGGAGGATTTCGGCGTCGAGATGGTGGGCGTGCCCGAGGGCGCCGAGCTCGAACTGGATCTGCGGTTCGAGGCGGTGCTGGAGGGCGTGCTCGTCACGGGCACGGCGTGGGTCCCCCTGGAGGGGGAGTGCGCACGCTGCCTTGACCCGATCGCCTCGACCTTCGAGGCGGACTTCCAGGAGCTCTTCGTCTATCCTGACACCCGCTCCGGCGGGAACGCGGGCGACGACGAGCTCCGCCTTGAGGACGATCTGATCGACCTTGAGCCGGTGCTCCGGGACGCGGTGCTGCTCGCACTGCCGCTGTCCCCGCTGTGCCGGGATGACTGTCCCGGGCTCTGCTCGGAGTGCGGGGTGCGGCTGGCGGACGCCGGACCGGACCACCACCATGACGTCGCCGACCCCCGATGGGCGGCGCTGCAAGGCATCACAGACCTACGACAAGGAAAGCAGGAGGGCTGACCAGTGGCCGTCCCGAAGCGGAAGAAGTCGCGCAGCAACACGCGGCACCGGCGTGCGCAGTGGAAGACCGCGGCGCCGACCCTGGTCGAGTGCCCGACCTGCCGTGACCAGAAGCTGCCCCACACCGTGTGCGCGTCGTGCGGCACCTACGACCGGCGGCAGGTCGTCGCGCCGTCGGCTTGATTCGTTGATTCTCGGGGGGCGGGTCCGCGTGCAGGCGCGGCCGCCCCTCGAGGTGCTTTGGACCGACCACTCCGGCGAGTGACGCCGGCGTGGCGACCGGTACCGGGGCCGGCGCCCGAGGCCGTGGTGCACGCCGGGAGTGATCAACCGGCGCGCACCTCGTCTTCGCGGACCCTCCCTCGTGCCGCGCTCCCGCGTCGGCACCGTCGTCACACGCCGTAGCGGCCACCACACCGAGTGGTATGAGCCCTGCGAGGAGGGCCTGTGACCGGCAAGACCCACGACCCCGCGCCACCCCGCGCGGAGCTCACCCGCGCGCTCGGCATCGAGATGACCGACGAGCTGCTCGAACGCGCGCTGACCCACCGTTCCTACGCGTACGAGAACGGCGGCCTGCCCACCAACGAGCGCCTGGAGTTCCTGGGCGACTCGGTGCTCGGCCTGGTGGTCACCGACACGCTGTTCCGCGACCACCCCGACCTGCCCGAGGGCCAGCTCGCCAAGCTGCGGGCCGCGGTGGTCAACATGCGCGCCCTCGCCGGCGTCGCGCGCGGCCTCGGCGTGGGCGCGCACATCCGCCTCGGCCGGGGCGAGGAGGGCACGGGCGGCCGCGACAAGGCCTCGATCCTCGCCGACACGCTGGAGGCGCTGATCGGCGCGGTGTACCTCGACCGCGGGCTGGAGGAGGCCGCCGCCTTGGTGCACCGGCTCTTCGACGCGCTGATCACCCGTTCCGCCGGGCTCGGCGCCGGGCTGGACTGGAAGACCTCGCTGCAGGAGCTGACCGCGGTGGAGGAGCTCGGCGTGCCCGAGTACCACGTCGCCGAGAGCGGCCCCGACCACCAGAAGACCTTCCGCGCCTCGGTGCGGGTGGGCGGCACCACCTACGGCTCGGGCGAGGGACGCAGCAAGAAGGAGGCCGAGCAGCACGCCGCCGAGGCCGCCTGGAACGCCATCCGCGAGCTCGTCGTGGCCCGCGAGGCGGGGGAGGCCGCCAGGGGCGCCGACTCCCGTCCCAACGGGGCAGGCGCGGAGGCCGGGAGCAAGGCGGGCGGCGCGGGCGGCGCGGGCGGCGCGGGCGGCGCGGGCGGCGCCGGCAGTGCGGATGGCGCGGGTGACGCCGATCCCGCTGCTCAGCGCCCGTAATCTTGGTCCTATGGCAAAGACCTCCCGACTGCGCTACCGAATGATCACCGGCCCGGACGACGCCGAGTTCTGCAAGCGCGTGAGCTCGCTCCTCGACGAGGGCTACGAGCTGTACGGCTCGCCCACGATGAGCTTCGACGCCGCCCGCGAACAGACGATCGTCGGGCAGGCCCTCGTGCTCCGGGACGGGGACGGGCGCGCCGATGCCTGAACTGCCCGAGGTCGAGGTCGTCCGCCGGGGCCTGGAGAGCTGGGTGACCGGCCGCACGACCGGCGCGATCGAGGTGCTGCACCCGCGCGCCGTCCGGCGCCACACGGCGGGCGCGGACGACTTCGCGGGCCGCCTGACCGGCCGCACGATCGTCACTCCGCGCCGCCGCGGCAAGTACATGTGGCTGCCGCTGACCGAGGCCGGGCAGCCGGACGACAAGCCCGCGGAGGCGCTGCTGGCGCACCTCGGGATGAGCGGGCAGCTGCTGGTCGGCGAGCCCGGCCGCGAACGCGAGAAACATCTGCGGGTCCGGGTCGCCTTCACCGATGGCGGCCACGACCTGCGCTTCGTCGACCAGCGGACGTTCGGGCACCTGATGATGACCGACCTGGTGCCCGACCCGTTCGCCCCCGGGGGGCAGGTCCCCGAGCCGATCGCGCACATCGCCGCCGACCCGCTGGAGGAGGCGTTCGACGACGAGGCGTTCTTCCGCGCGCTGCGCCGCCGCCACACCGGGATCAAGCGGGCGCTGCTCGACCAGTCGCTGATCAGCGGCGTCGGCAACATCTACGCCGACGAGGCGCTGTGGCGCGCGAAGCTGCACTGGGCCCGGCCCACCGAGACGCTCACCCGCGCCGAGGTCTCCCGCGTTCTCACCGCCGCGCGCGAGGTCATGTCGGCGGCGCTCCACGTGGGTGGCACGTCCTTCGACAGCCTCTACGTCGACGTAAACGGGGACAGCGGCTACTTCGACCGTTCGCTGGACGCCTACGGGCGGCGCGACGAACCGTGTCGGCGGTGCGGCACCGCGATCCGGCGCGACGTGTTCATGAACCGGTCCTCCTATAGCTGCCCCACGTGCCAGCCGCGCCCGCGCCGGGCACGTTACTAGGCGTGCCGCCCGGATTAGATGCCATCAGGATCGACCGCCACCGAGGACCGATATGGACGACGAGAGCGTACGGCTGACCGCCTGGGCCCGCGGGCGGGTCCAGGGTGTCGGCTTCCGCTGGTGGGTGCGGGCCCGTGCGCTGGAGCTCGGCCTGGTCGGCAGCGCCACCAACCTGCGGGACGGCAGGGTCGAGGTGGTGGCCGAAGGATCTCGCGCGTCCTGTGAGCGCCTGCTGGAGCTGCTGCGGGGTCCGGGTACGCCCGGACGGGTCGCGGGCGTCACCGAACGCTGGAGCGAGCCGCGCGGCGGGCTCCCCGGTTTCCAGGAGAGGTGACCGGGTAGGGTTTTCCGGTTTGTACCTGCTAAACTAGTCACGACAGGTTGTTACCGGCCCGTGATGTCCATCTTGACCAGGACACCGGCCGGTGCGACTCTAGACGATACGCGCATCAGCTTCATTTGCTCTTTGTGCGCGATCCCTGCTGGTTACTCAGCGTGGAGGACCCTTAGTCATGGCGAAGGCTCTACTCGGCCACGTCGGCGGTCCCGACCCCCGGATGGTCGCGGAGATGCGGCGTCTTCAGCGGCGCGTACGTGATCTGGAGGCCGAGCTCGTACGGCTTCAGGCAGAGAACGACGCGCTGGCGACGGCGCCCGACGACGACATCGTGTCGCTCGGAGTGAAGGACCGCGAACCGGCGCTGACCTAGTTCGGCGTCTTCCTGGGCTGGAAGGGCGGAGTCCGGTCGCAAGCCTCGGCTTGCTCCCCGCCCCCCAGCCCTTTGTATTGCCCGGACGTGCTCGCCGTCGCACTCCGCGACCCTCGCGATTCCCGATCCGGGGGCTCCGCCTCCCCGCTCCCTCTTACGTGGGGCGAGCGACCCGTCCGTTTCGGCTACCCCGGGCGTTCGCCGCTACGTTCCGTCGGCATTCCGCAGCGACCGCGCCAACGCGATCCGCGACGCGCAGTCCGCGCTTCCCCACGGGCTATCAAACCAGCCGTAAAAAGGGCATATTGCCCGTTTTTCGTGCCTTTAGGTTAGAGATTACTTACCGGCGAGATCGGTGGGCCTTGTGATCGGTTCGATCGTCGCCCTGGCGTGTTCCGGGGGTCCACGGCGCGCAATCGGACGGATCATGGCACATTGGGAGGTGAACGAACGCGCGGATGCCGGGTCGCGGGGGCGCTGACCGGTATCGTTCGACAGGCTCCCAGGCGTACCACCAGGGCGCGACAGGGGGCCGGCCCTCCTGTGCACAAGAGGTGAACGGCCATGGTCCGGGGGCGGCCCCACCCGTGCGCGATCTCCGGAGGAGGACTCAGAGCGCGTGTACCTGAAGAGCCTGACGCTACGCGGCTTCAAGTCCTTCGCGTCCTCGACCACGCTGAAGTTCGAGCCGGGCATCACCTGTGTCGTCGGGCCCAACGGCTCGGGCAAGTCCAACGTGGTCGACGCGCTGTCCTGGGTGATGGGCGAGCAGGGCGCCAAGTCCCTGCGCGGCGGCAAGATGGAGGACGTCATCTTCGCCGGCACCGCGACGCGCCCGCCGCTGGGCCGCGCGGAGGTCGTGCTCACCATCGACAACGCCGACGGCGCCCTGCCGATCGACTACTCCGAGGTGACGATCAGCCGGCTGATGTTCCGGTCGGGGCAGAGCGAGTACGCCATCAACGGCGACTCCTGCCGGCTGCTGGACATCCAGGAGCTGCTGTCGGACTCCGGCATCGGCCGCGAGATGCACGTGATCATCGGGCAGGGCCAGCTCGACCGCGTCCTGCACTCGGGCCCCGAGGGGCGGCGGGCCGTCATCGAAGAGGCGGCGGGCGTGCTCAAGCACCGCAAGCGCAAGGAGAAGGCGCTGCGCAAGCTCGACGCGATGCAGGCCAACCTCACGCGCGTACAGGACCTCACCGGAGAGCTGCGCCGGCAGCTCAAGCCGCTCGGCAGGCAGGCCGAGATCGCCCGGCGGGCCGCCGTCATCCAGGCCGACCTGCGCGACGCGCGGCTGCGGCTGCTCGCCGACGACCTGGTGGCGCTGACGACCAGGCTCGACCAGGAGGCCGCCGACGAGGCGGCCATCCGCGAGCGCCGGGCCGAGACCGAGCGGGCCCTGGCCGGCGCACAGGAACGCGAGGCCGGGCTGGAGGCCGAGGAGGCCGCCGAGGCGCCCAAGCTGGCGCGGGTACAGGACACCTGGTTCCAGTTGTCGGCGTTGAAGGAACGGCTGCGCGGCGTCGCCGACCTGGCCGCCGAGCGGCACCGCAACGCCGCCGAGGCCCGCGAGGAGGAGCGGCGCGGCCGCGACCCCGAGGACATGGAGCGCGAGGCCGTCGCCGTCCGCGAGCAGGAGGACCTGCTCCGCGCCGCGCTTGAGGAGGCCCAGGAGGCGCTCGCCGGGGCGGTGGAGGAACGGTCCGTCGCCGAAGACGCGCTCACGCAGGAGGAACGCCGCCTGCAGACCGCGGCGCGCGCCGCCGCCGACCGCCGCGAGGAGCTGGCCCGGCTGCGCGGCCGGGTCGACGCGCTGCGCAGCAAGGCCCAGGCGGGCGAGTCGGAGATCGGGCGTCTCGCCGAGGCCCGGGCCGAGGCCGAGCAGCGGGCCGGCGCCGCGCAGGCCGAGTTCGAGGCGTACGAGGCGGAGGTCGTCGAGGACCCCGAGCTCGCCGCCGAGCACGAGGTGGCGCAGGAGCGCCTCGCCGTCGCCAAGGAGGCGTCCGAGGCCGCCCGCGCGGGAGTGGAAGGGCCGCGTGCGCAGCTGAAGGAGGCACGCGCGGCCGTCGCCGCCGCCCGTTCCGCCGACCAGGCCGCCCAGAAGCGCGTCGCCGCGCTGCAGGCGCGGATCGAAGCGCTCAACCTGACCCTCGCCAGCGCCGCCGACGGAGGCGAGGCGCTGCTGTCGGCGGGCGCCGACGGCTCGCTGGAGGGCGTGCTCGGCACGGTCGCCTCGCTGCTGACCGTACGGCCGGGCTACGAGACGGCCGTCGCGGCGGCGCTGGGCAACGCCGCCGAGGCCATCGCGGTGGGCTCGGTCGACACCGCCGAAGCCGCGCTGGCGTTGCTGCGCGCCCGGTCCGCCGGGCGCGCGGGCGTGCTGGTGGGCGGCGGCTCCGGCGGCTCGATGTCCCGGGTCGCGGGGGTCGACTACGCGATCGACGCCGTGACCGTTCCCGACGTCGTCCGGCCCGCCCTGGAATACCTGCTGCGCGATGTCGCGGTCGTGGCCGACCTGGCCGCGGCGGGCGAGCTCGTGAGGCGCGAGCCGGGCCTGCGCGCGGTGACGCGCGAAGGCGACCTGTTCGGTGCCCACTGGGCACTGGGCGGCGCGGCCGGTGGCGCGCAGAGCCTCCTGCAGATGCGGGCGACGCTCGACGAGGCCGCGCAAGACCTGGCCGCCGCCGAGACCGGTGCCGAACGCGGCGCCGCTGAGCTGGCCTCGGCCATGGAGGCCGAGCAGACGGCACAGGTCGCGCTCGACGCCGCGCAGGCCGCCGTCAACCAGGCGCAGTCGGGCGTCAACCAGGCACAGTCCGAGCTCGACCGGGTGCGGGGCAGGCTGCGCGAGTTCGAGGCCAGGGCCGCCCAGGAGGCCAAGCACGCGGCCCGGCTGGAGGCCGGAGTGCGCGCCGCGCGCGGCGAGGTCGAACGGCTGACCAAAGCGCTCGACGCCGCGAACGAGTCGCTCGAACGCGACGTCCACGCCGCCGAGGAACTGGCCGTCCGGCTCGCCGAGTCGGAGGAGGCCGCCGAGGTCGCCGAGGAGGCGGGCCACGAGACCGACGCGCGGGACGAGCTCGCCGAACGCTGCCGCAACCTGCGCTCCGCCGAGATGGAGGCCCGGCTGTCGGTGCGTACCGCCGAGGAACGGGTGCAGGCCATCGCCGGGCGCGCGGACGCCCTCGAACGCGGCGCCCGCCGCGAGCGGGAGGAACGCGCCCGCGCGGCACGGCGGCGGGCGCGGCGCGAGCGGCAGGCCAAGATCGCCGAGGCCGTGCTCAGGGGATCGCGGACCGCGCTGGACCGCATCGAGCTCTCGCTGGCGGCGGCGGTCGCCCAGCGCGAGGCGGCCGAGCGGGCACGGGCGGCGCGCGACGCCGAGCTCAAGGTCGTGCGCACGCAGGTGCGCGAGCTGTCCGGCACGCTGGAGCGCCTGGTCAACGTCGTGCACGGCAGCGAGGTCGCGCGGGCCGAGCAGCGGCTGCGGCTGGAGCAGCTCCAGCAGCGCGCGCTGGAGGAGTTCGGGCTTGAGGTCGAGGCCCTGGTGTCGGAGTACGGGCCGAACGTGCCGGTGCCTCCGGGGCCCGAGGCGGCCGAGGACGCGCAGCCCGTTCCCTACAAGCGCGTGGAGCAGGAGAAGCGCGCCAAGGCCGCCGAACGCCAGCTCAACCAGCTGGGCAAGGTCAACCCGCTGGCGCTGGAGGAGTTCGCGGCGCTGGAGGAGCGGCACGCGTTCCTGACCTCGCAGCTGGAGGACCTCAAGAAGACGCGGCGCGACCTGCTGACCGTGGTCAAGGAGGTCGACGACCGGGTGCAGCAGGTGTTCTCCGCCGCCTACGACGACACCGCGCGGGAGTTCGAGCGGATCTTCGCGCGGCTGTTCCCGGGGGGCGAGGGCAGCCTCTCGCTCACCGAGCCGGACGACATGCTCGCGACCGGCGTCGAGGTCTCGGCGCGGCCTCCGGGTAAGAAGGTCAAGCGGCTGTCGCTGCTGTCCGGCGGTGAGCGGTCGCTGGTCGCGATCGCGTTCCTGGTCGCGGTGTTCAAGGCGCGGCCGTCGCCGTTCTACGTGCTCGACGAGGTCGAGGCGGCGCTGGACGACACCAACACCCAGCGGCTGCTGAGGGTGTTCGAGGAGCTGCGCGAGTCGTCCCAGCTGATCATCATCACCCACCAGAAGCGCACGATGGAGGGCGCCGACGCGCTCTACGGCGTCAGCATGCGCGGCGACGGCGTCACCCAGGTCGTGAGCCAGCGGCTGCGGGAGCACGAGGCCGTCTGACCGCGCGAGGTCAGCCGTTGACCGGTGCCAGTGCCGGGCTGAACGTGTAGCCCCGCACCACCGCGCGAGCGCAGGCGGTGTGGACGGCGTGCCGCGTGCTCGGCGCGGTCCGGCTGACGGTGTCGATGCTGACGCACATCCCCTGGGAACGGGTGGCTACGGGCGACAGCCGGAAGACCGGCGCGGTGGCCAGCTGCTCGCCGGGAACGGGTTCGAGGACGAACCGCTGGCGCATCTGGTTCCGGGCGCATGGCCTGACGTGCAGGCGGGCTCCCTCCTCAAGGGAGTCGAGCGTGGTGCACCAGAACGTCGTGGCGCTCATCCGTACCTTGACCAGATAGGTGCGGACGGCGAGCGACTGGAGCCAGATGCGTTCCAGCTTGTTCTCGGCGTCACACCGATGCTGCGACAAGGTCGGTTCTCGCCGGTCGTCCTGGAGGACCGCGACGCAGTCCTGGTGCGGCCGGCCGGTGACGGGCTTGACCGTGTACCAGCCGTCCGGCGGCGGGGACGGCGCGGCGACCGGGCTCGCCGGGGCGGATCCGGAGGGCTCGGACCCCCGGTTCGCCGCGACGACCAGTGACACGGTGATCACGGCGATGGTGAAGATCGCGGGAGCGGCCACCAGGAGCGAGAGCGTGCGTCCGCCCGCTCTGCCGAGGCCCGGCTGACCGGTGGCGCGCCGTCTACCTGGCATCGATGGGTTCTCTGGCGGGCACGGATCAGCCGTCGCTGCTGTTCGTCGGGGCCTTGACCGGGGTGAAGATGTACCCCAGCACGCCGGACTGGCCGCAGTTGGTGTGGACGGTGTGCGCCGTCGCGGGGTGATCGACCTTGACGCCGACGCACATCCCGTTCTCCCGTGTGGACGACGCCTGCAGCCGGTAGATCCGGCGTCCGTGCGCGGTCGCGCCCGTCGCCGTCAGCACGAAGCTCTGCCGCGGGTCGCCGGAGACGCAGGGCCGCAACAGAACGCGCGCGCCGGGCTCGCGCGCGGCGAGCGTCGCGCACCAGATCTTGTCCCACGCGTTGAACGCCTTGATGACGACGGTGTCGGCGGAGCCGGCGGAGCCGCCGGAGCCGAGCGGCTGCAGCCGCACCCGCTGGAGCGGGTCCTCCGGCGCGCAGCGGTCCTGGCCGACGTTCGGCTCGTAGGAATCGTCGGGGAGGATCGACAGGCAGTCGTCCATCTCCGACTGTGCCGTGACCATCGGATTGACCACGTACCAGGCGTCCGCCGGGGGCGGGATCGCCGGCGGGTCGGCGGCCTTGGCCGTCCCGGCCTCGCGGCCCGGATCCCGGTCGCCGGCCGTGTAGATGGCCACCGCGACCACCGCGATCGTGATGAGGGCCGGGGCGGCGACCAGGAGCGAGAGCGGGCGGCCCGCGCCGGGACGCGCGACGGCGCGGCGGCGCCCGCGGCGTACGCCGGCCACGGGCAGGCGCGGTTGCGTGTCGGAGGGGTCGGCGCGCTCGAACGGGTCGGCGCGCTCGAACGGGTGCGCGCCTTGGTGCGCGTCTTCGAGTCGTTTCGCGTGGTCGAGCGGGCTCGGGGCGGCGGGCGGCTCGTTCGCGGCGCCGGCCCCGCTGACGACGCGCTCGTGGGCTCGGAGCCAGGCCTCACGCGTCTCACCCGTGCATCCGCAGGCGGTCACGAACGCCGCGACGAACTCGGGCCGGGGCAGCACCTCGCCGCCGAGCAGACCGCCGAGACCGCCCGGGACCAGGACGCCGACCGAGCGAAGCCGCGACTCCAGTTCGGGAAGCGACAGCCCCGACCGGGCATGGAGCCGTCGCATGTGAGAGAGGAACTCGGCGGGTGTTCCCACCTCGCCGGGTTGTGGAGCCACGGTGCTCGCGGTCACTCTCTTCCCCTAAAGATCAGCGAGTGCCAGTGCTGGCATCGTAGCGATCCTTAAGGCGAATGTAACTATTGTCCCCATTGGGGAAGGTGAGGTTACTTCACGACCTTCCACCGCCCGCCGAAGCGCCGCAAGGTGAAGGTCGGCTGCGGCACCAGGAAGTGCCCGGAGTCGTACCGCAGCCCGAGCGCCGGGAGAACCGCCTCCGCCGGCTTGGTGAGTCTGCCGCCCGTCACCCGTACCTCCCAGAGTGCCTGGCGTTCCCGTGGCCGCAGTTCGTGCGGCCCGTCCCGCATTCCCTTCGTGCAGTTGCCGCGTATCGGACCACCCTTGCTCGTGGCGAACGGCCCGCGCAGGTACACGTACCGGCAGGCCGACACGTCACCGTGCGCGTGCCCGCGCAGCACGGCCTGCAGGGCCGCCCGCGCTCCCTGGATGCCGGGCTGGTCGGGCGAGTTCCGGGGATCGAACAGGGGCGGCCTCGTGAACCGCGGCCGCACCGAGGACGCGGGCGTCTCGGGTGGATCCGACGTGGCGGGTCCGTGGCCGTCGTCTCCCGAGAGGACCGACCACAGGAGCACCCCGCAGAGCAGCACGCCACCGCAGGGGATCAGCAGTCGTCTCACGAACCGCTCGCGGCGGTGAACGTGAAGCCCCGGACCCCCGCCCGGAAGCACGAGGTGTGCACGGCGTGGACGGTACCGGGCCGGACGGGGTCGATGCCCACGCACATCCCGTTCGCGTGCGTGGAGACGGGCAGCATGCGGAAGATCGCCGTGCCGTTCACCGGCGGCGGGCCGGTCGGGTCGAAGGTGAACCGTTGCCGCTCGTCGTCCGGCACGCAGGGCATGAGGCGCAGCCGCGCCCCGTCGCCGGTCCCGTCGAGCGTGACGCAGCGGAGCTTCTCGCCCTCGGCCGCCCGTCCTTTCAGCACATGGCCGCCCTTGCTCAGCGACTGGAGTTCGAAGCGCTCGGTCGGGTCCTCAAGCAGGCAGGCGTGCTGCGACAACGTCGGCCGCAGCGCGTTGTCGTTCATGATCGCCAGGCAGTTGACGTTGGGTTCGCCGGTCACCGGACTGATCATGTAGAGGCCGTCCTCGGGCGGCAGCGCGGCCGCTGTCCGCTCCTGCCTGGACGCCTTGCCGGCCTCCCTGTCCTTGCCGCCGTCCGCGGAGCTCACGAGCGCGAACACGACCGCCGCCACGGTGATCAGCGACACCGTCGCGGCCGGCGCCGAGATCTTGGGGCGCTGCCGCCCCGACGTCACCACCGGGAACTCGCCGCTGGCCCGGTGCCGGCCCGCCCGTGCCGGTGCCGGCTCGGCGGCCTGCGCGGGAGCGTCCACCACCGGCAGTTCACCGGTCGAACGATGCCGCCCTGCCGTCCGGGGTTCCCGTGCGGTGCGGCGTTCGGCGGAGGCCCGCCGCCCGCCGTCCGAACGCCGCGTTCCGGCGAAACGGCCGCGTCGGCGATTGCCGGCGGCCGCGGGCGGAACGTCTTCCTCGCGTTCGGCCTCGCGCTCCTGGCCTTCCTCGTCCTCCGTGTGGGGCGGCGTCGGCAGTTCTTGCAGGGGTAGCGTCCCTTCCCGGTCCGGCTGCCTCCACTGCATGTCCGGCCGAGGCCACTCACGGACGTGATGCGGCTGTATCTGCAACGCCTGCGCCTGCGCCTGCGCCTGCGCCTGCGGTTGCGGTTGCAAGGGCTGCGGGGGCAGTGCGTGGGTTGGATGCGGTGGTTCTTGGATCGGCTGTGGCTGCGCCAACCACGGTGGTGGCGGCGGCTGCGAAGTCTGCACCTGCCACGGAGGCGGCTGCTCAGCGGGCACCTGTTCAGCGGGCACCTGCTCAGCGGGCATGATGAGGGTGTTCGTTCTCCGCCGCGGTGTCACCGACAGCGTGCCGGCAACCTGGACGTCGTCGGGTCCACTGTCCAGGGACGGCGGAACCGAGCGGACGGCCGCCAGACGGGCATGGACCTCCAGCCACCGCGCGCGCACCTCGGGGACACAACCGCAGGCGACGAGGAACTCCGAGAGCAGCTCCTCACCGGGAAGCAGATCGCCGGACAAGAGGGCGGACAGGCCTCCGGGGACGGGCACGCCGCCGGGGTCGCGGAGCCGGGATTCCAGTTCCTCCACGGAGAGGCCGGACCACGACTGGAGCTTGCGCAGTGACGTGAGGAACTCGGCGGGGGTGTGCGCCCCCTCCGGCTGCGGCACCGTTCGCCGAACGCCGTCGGGAACGCCGGTTTTCGCGGGCATCGTAGCGACCTCCGGGTTAAATGTGGCTAGTGTTCGCTGTGCGGCGGTTAGGTGGAATCACGGCGTTTCCCATGCAGTGCCGTGTTTCGGGAGGATTCCTGAGATGGTCGGCGGCGAGGAGTTGTCCGGCGGGGCGATCCGGAGCTCTCTGGAGACCAGGATCGGTCTCACGTTCGTCCTGCTCATGCAGGTGAGGGTGCTGGTCGTCGGCATCACCGTGCTGGTCGACCACAAGGAGGAGCGCGAGTTCGGGGAGCTGTGGGTGCTGGCCGCCGCCGCGCTCGTCTCCGGCGTCGCGCTGATGGGCTGGGAACGGCTCGTACCGCGGCTGTTCGACCAGCCGGCGCTGCTCGCGTTCGACGTCCTCATCGGGTACGCCGTGCTGGAGGTCGGCGGGATCATCGGCCCGTACTTCCTGGTCACCGTGGTCGCCGCGGGCCTCGCCGGGCTGCTGTACCGGTGGCCGGCCGTGGTCCTGCTGTGCGCCCAGCAGACCGTGCTCTACTACGTCGCGCTCAAGGACGATTTCCCCGCGCTCAAGAACGCCGTGGGGCTGCCGATGCTGCTCGCGATGCCCTCGTTCTACGCCGTCGGCGCCCTGGTGGGCGGGGTGCTGCGCCGCCTGTACCACGAGCAGGCCGACGCCGAGGAGGCGCGCTGGCGGTCGGAGGCGCAGGCGCTCGCCGCGGCGGAACGTTCCCGTCTGGCGCGCGACATGCACGACTCGCTGACCGGCACCCTGTCGGGCATCGCGCTGGCGTCGACGGGACTGCCCGCCTGGATCCGCAAGTCGCCCGAGCGCGCCGAGGCGGAGGCGCAGCGGATCGCCGCCGCCGCCCAGGTCGCCGCGCGCCAGGCGCGGGCGCTCATCGCCGAGCTGCGCGAGGACTCCGTGCAGCACCCGCTGGGCGTCGCGATCGCCGAGATCGCCGCCGAGTGGGAGCGCTCCGCGGGCATCTCGGTGCGCACCCGCGTCCAGGAGGACGTCGATCTGCCGCTGAGCGCGCGGCACGAGACGCTGGCGATCGTCAAGGAGGCGCTGGAGAACGTGAGCCGGCACGCGGGTGCGTCCAGCGTCGAGATCAGCGTGGCCGGGGACCGGGACCTGCTGGAGATCCGCGTCCGCGACGACGGGCACGGCCTGCCGGTCCGCCCGGGAGGCGAGGGCTGGCTCGACGGGCTCAGCGGTGCGGGCCACTACGGCCTCCTCGGCATGCACGAACGGGCACGGCGGGCCGGGGGCGAGCTGGTCGTGGACTCGATGCCGGGTGCGGGCACCGGGATCACGGTGCGCTTCGCGGGGGAGGACGCGGCCGGCGGACGCGCCGCGCTGACGAGGAGGAGGGATCGATGAACGGCCATCCTGCGTTCCCCGGAGGACCGAGCCCCAACGAGAGCGCGCCGTCGGGCGGTGGCGATCCGGCGGCGGACGGCGGCGAGCCCGAGGGAGGCGCCGCCCGGCCGGCGGCGGGCGGCGGCGCCGGGTCGGGGCCGGGCGGGCGGTACCGCGTGCTCGTCGTGGACGACAACCAGTTCATCCGTTCCGGCCTCGTCATGGCGCTGGAGACCAGCGACGACATCGAGGTGGTCGGCGAGGCCGGCGACGGCGGCCAGGCCATCGACATGGCGCGGCGCCTGCTGCCGGACGTGACGCTGCTCGACGTGCGGATGCCGCACGTGGACGGGGTGGACGCCGTCGAGGTGCTGAGCACGCTCAGCCGGGTCATCATGCTCACCCAGGTCGAGGACCCCGACGTGGTGCTCACCGCCGTGCGGCGGGGCGCCGTCGGCTACCTCGTGCACAACACGTTCACGATCGAGGAGCTCGCCGCGGCCATCCGCGAGACCGTGCTGCACCGGGCCCACCCCCTCTCACAGGTCGCGTCCGCCGCCCTGATCGAGGCCACCCGGGCGGGACAGGCCGGACCGCCACCGGCCGACCCGGCCGGTCACCGATCGCGTTTCGGCCTTTCCGCCCGCGAAATCGAGGTCATGGACCTCATCATTCAGGGGCATGCGAACTCTGACATCGCGGCAAAGCTATTTCTGACGGAGAAGACCGTCAAGAACTACATCAACCGCATTTATGCCAAACTAGGGGTGCCCAACCGTGCCACAGCCATCGTGACCTGGCTCGGAATGCCTCCGGGAGGCTGATGGGCGATGCCGGGTTGAGGCCCCCGCGGACGCGCGGTAGGGCCCTAGGGCCCTAGGGGTCCGGACGCACTCCTCGGTATCTTCGATTCGAAGAAAATGCCGTTTCTCTGGCCCCGCTCGGACGGGCCGCCATGAATTTCCCCCGTGCTCGGAGGTTTTCCATGCAATTCACCCGTCGTCATAGGGCGGCCATTCTCGCGACGACCGCCGTCGCCGTCGCGACCTCGGTGTCCGCCACGTTGCTGAACGAGGGACCGGCGACCGCGATGCCCAGCGGCAGCGCGTCGACACTGAGCGCCGGCGACCGGGCGCCCGGCAAGCCGGTTCCCGGCACACCCGATCCCGGCAAGGACGGAGTGGGCATCGCGCCGGGCGAGCCGGACCCGAACGGCGACGGCGCCGAGGCCGCGGGGTATCCGACGGCGGCCCAGCGGTACAGGTGGGGCAAGCCGATCGCCCGGGACGAGTTCACCGGCAGGCGGCTCAACCTGCGCGACTGGTCGCCGGAGAACGCCAACAGCGAGCACGGCAAGCGCCGCCCGTCGGCCATCACCGTGCGCAACGGCGTCATGAAGATCACCGGGAGGCGGGACGGCACCACCGGCGCGGTCGGGTGGCGCCGCGGCGCGCGCAAGTGGGGGCGGTGGGAGGCTCGCATCAGGCTCAACCGCGCGTGCGCCTGCTACAACGCCAACCTGCTGCTGTGGCCGGCCACCGGCAAGCCGTGGGACGGCGGCGGCGAAGTCGACTGGATGGAGACGTACGGCGAGAGCGGCCTGCGCAAGTGGACCTCGTTCTATCTGCACTACGGCCGGGGGCAGCGGCCGAGGACGATCCAGAACCGGGTGTACCGCGACCTCACCAAGTGGCACACGTTCGCGGTCCAGTGGAACGCGCACAGCATGACCGGCTACGTCGACGGCAAGGTCTGGTTCCACTCGAAGAACCGGCAGGCGCTGCCGCCGCGCGCCATGGGCCAGTCGATCCAGCTCGACTTCTTCCCGCAACTGCGCCCGCGGACGTCACGCGCGGTCAAGCGCTGGTTCCCGGCGACGCTGGAGGTCGACTGGATCAGGATGTACCGCCCCTGAGCTCTTCGCCTGGGACTGAGCCTTTCTCGCCTGAGACCTTCACCCCTCGGAGGCCGACTCCGAGGGGTGAATTCCGTTGGCACCCGCCCGGCGCGGAATCAGCGGATGATCTGCCAGATTCCGTTCTGCCAGCGCAAAACGTACCTGCTCTGTACCGACGCTATCACCAGGTGTCCGAGCCGCCATTTGAGGCTGGAGAACGGGACTATGGCCTTGTCGCCGTTCAGCCTGCCACCCGAAATGCTGATCGTCGCAAGTGCGTCACGTTCCTGGGGGCGCAGGGAATGCGGGCTTGACCGCACTCCCTTGACGCAGTCGCCCCGAAGTGCGGGCCCTTTGACGAAATCGCTGCCGGGGGCCACGTAACGGCAGACCGAGATGTCTCCCGCGGCCTGGCCGTGCAGGAACGCCTGCAACGCGTCCCGTGCGCCGGCCAGGGTGCGTTCGGTGCCCACGGTGGGCCTGGCCTTCGTCGTGACCGACGACGAGGGAGCGGTGAAGATATTGCGTGCGCCGTCGCGCGTTCCCCCGTCGTCGCCACCACAGGCGGCCATGGCGAACACGCCGGCGAACAACAGGCCGCCCAGGTGAACCGCTGACCGATAAGTCATAGCACGCCTTTCTGAGCTGGAACGAGCCGGTAGGCACATTCGGCGAGACCATGCCCCTCGGGTCGGGGGCAATTGGTGATCCTATCGACGTGACACGCACTTTTACAGAGGCTGAAAGAGAAATTTCGACTACCCTCCGTGATTGCTTTCGGCAGAGGTGTGGAGTGGTGTGAGAGGGGCGCTCTTGAGGCCCCCGCGAGAAGCGCCTAAGGCCCTAGGGCCCTATCCGGATGAATTGCGGGTGAATAGCGTTCGAGGACGTTGGGCACGGACGGAATGGCCTTTTCGGAACGCGTCGGCGAGTCACTTGCGCATCATCTGACGCGTGCGCATCCGACGAGAGACAGCCGGTGTTCAGTCGTGCGACCCGCGTGCCGCTCGCGCGAGTCGCCGGGCCGCTCCCCGGAGCCGACCCCTCCGGGGAGCGGTCATTTCCGCACGGTCGTTTTTGTGCGCGGCCGTGCGTCTGGAGATCGGAAGAGCGGATGAGTAAATTGACTTGTGGGGGCGGTTCGATGGTGAACGGATTTGCCAGGTTCGGCGTTGTCGCGGTGTGTGCGCTGGCCGTCGGCGCGGCGGGGCAGGATTCCGGCATACCCAAGCCGCGGAACGTGGAGATCTCGACGCCGTCGGAGCGCCCGCCGGTGCCGAGCGCGGCCGTGAGGTACGGGTGGGGCAAGCCCGTCGTGGCCGACGAGTTCCGGGGGAAGAAGCTCGACCGGCGCGGCTGGAAGGTCTATGACGGCCGTGGGCACGCAGGGAAGGGCCGCCGCAGTCCCAAGGCGGTGACGGTGCGGAACGGAGTGCTGACCATCACCGGCACGGCGAACGGCACGACCGGCGGGATCGCCTGGCGGCGGGGAGCACAGAAGTACGGGCGCTGGGAGGCCCGCGTCAGATCGTCGCGGGGCTGTGCCTGCTACCACCCCGTTCTGCTGCTGTGGCCTGTCGGAGGCGGCGGGGGAGTCGCGCCCAAGGGAGGCGGCGGCGAGGTGGACTACATGGAGATCCTCGACGACGGGCGGCGGCGGAGCACGGGCTTCTATCTGCACTACGGACCCGAGAAGAAGTCGCGGAAGCTCTCGGGCCGGGTGCGTGCCGACCTGACCCGCTGGCACACGTTCGCCGTCGAATGGACGCCCCGGAGCATGAGCGCCTTCATCGACGGGCGGCGGTGGTTCACCACGACGAACCGCAAGGCGCTGCCGCCGGGGCCGATGGGGCAGACGATCCAGCTCGACTGGTTTCCGCAGGACAGCCGGCGGACCGCCCGCGGCATCGACCGGCGCTCACGCGCGACGCTCCAGGTCGACTGGATCCGCATGTACCGCGTGCCCTGAGGCGGGGCCGTCCGGACGTACCGCGTGCCCTGACGCGGGGCCGTCCGGACGTGCCGCGAGCCCTGAGGCGCACCCGTCCGGACGTGCCGGCCGCCCGAGGACGACCCGCCGCGCGGGGCCCTTGTGCATGATCCACCGATCCACTACTCATGTGGACCGGCCGTTGGCTGCCCCCGCTCCGGGCGCCCGCCCGGCACAGCCCGCGGCCCGGAAGGTGTGCGCATGGACCCGCAGCGGATCAAGGACAACTTCGCGCTTGTCGGCCAGAACGGGGAGGACGTCGCCGCGTACTTCTACTCCGACCTCTTCGAGCGCGCGCCCGCGTTGCGGCCGATGTTCCCCGCCGCGATGGCCAAGCAGCACGAGAAGCTGCTCGGCGCGCTCTCGCACATCGTGTCCCTGGTCGATGACGCGCCGGCCCTCGTGCCGTTCGTCCAGGACCTCGGCCGCAGGCACGCGGGCTTCGGCGTCGCCAACGAGCACTACCCGGTCGTCGGTGCGAGCCTGCTCGCCACGCTGGCCCACTTCAGCGGCCCGTCCTGGAGCGACGAGCTGGAACAGGACTGGGCCGCCGCCTATGGCCTGGTCGCCCAGGTGATGGCCGAGGCCGCCGCTGGTCAGGGCGCCGACCAGCCTGCCTGACCGGCGCCCGGGTTTCGGGCCGCGCTCATTGTGGCCATTTGAATTTTTTTGTTTGCCGTACGCCCGCCCCGTCGCCGCTCATTGGAGTGGCGGCGGGGTCGTTGGCGTGCACTGATGAGTTGCCTATGTGTCTTCTGTGACTGCTGTGACACTCGACGCATTTGCGTGAAAAATCCATATTTGTACGCATCGCTCGGTAAGGTCCCCTCCTGATCATGACCGCTACCGGGAGACGCAGGCGTGGACGCTCAGCGGCTGAAGGACAACTTCGCGCAGGTCGCGCAGCAGGGTGATGCGGTCGCTCTGTTCTTCTACTCGGATCTGTTCGTACGCAATCCGCACCTCAGGGACATGTTCCCGGTGGGAATGAGCGGTCAGCGGGACAAACTGCTGCGCGCGCTCGGGCGTATCGTCTCGCAGGTCGACGACCTTCCCCGGCTGGTGCCGTTCCTCCAGCAACTGGGCCGCGACCACCGCAAGTTCGGGATCGTGGCGGAGCACTACCCGCATGTCGGCGCCAGCCTCGTCCGCACGCTCAAGTACTTCTCCGGCGCCGACTGGACGCCGGAACTGGAACAGGACTGGGGCGCCGCGTACGGCCTGCTCGCCCAGGTCATGCAGGAGGCCGCCGACGAGGACTCCCTGAGCAGCCCGCCCTGGTGGGAGGGCCGTGTGGTCGCCGTGGAACGGCGCCGGTTCGATCTGGCCGTCCTCCGGATCGAACCCGACCGGCCCCTGCCCTACCTGCCCGGCCAGTCGGTCGCCGTCGAGCTCCCGGCCCGGCTGCGCCAGTGGCGGTTCTACTCGATGGCCAACGCGCCCCGGCCCGACAACACCGTGGACTTCCACGTACGGCTCGTCGACGGCGGCGCGGTCAGTCCCGTGCTGGTACGGACGCTGCAGCCCGGCGACCGGCTCCGGATGGGCGCGGCCATCGGCACGCTCGTCCTGGACGAGTCGTCGCACCGCGAGGTGCTCCTCGTCGCCGGGAGCACCGGGCTCGCCCCGCTCAAGGCGATCATGGAGCAGCTCGGGCAACGTCCCGTACCGCCGCCGGTGCAGCTCTTCTTCGGCGCGCGGACCCGGGACGCCCTCTACGACCTCGAAGACCTGCGCAAGCGTGCGGCCGAGCTGCCGTGGCTGACCGTCGTGCCCGCGGTCTCGGATGAGACTCCGCCGCAGGCAGGGTCGGTGTTCTCCATGGACGTACGGCCGGGACCGCACGGCGCGCTCGTTCAGGTGCCGCTGTCGGGCTCGGGGGCGGACGACGCCGACATCGAGTACGGCGCGCTCGCGGACGTGCTCGCCCGGCGCGGCTCGTGGGCGCAGCACGACGCCTACGTCTGCGGGCCGCCCGCGATGGTCGTGAGCACGGTGGAACGGCTGATGAGCCTGGGCATGGACCCCGCCCGCGTCCGGCACGAGACCTTCGTCGACTCCCAGAGGTGAACCGTTGAACCCTCCGAACATTCCGGACCCGTTCGGCGACGCACCGGGCACTCCGGCCTTCGACTCCGTCCCGTCGGAACCCGCCCCGCCCACGCCCGCCTGGGCCGCTCCGGAGACGTCCCAGCCTTCGGGGCACGCGACCGGCCAGGTGCTGGGGCAGCAGCCCTCGTATCCGGTCGTCCACGCCGCGGACAACCTGCCCGGCCCGGCCGCCGCCGCGCCCGGTCCGCCCGCGCCGGGCAGCCCGGGCGGCTTCGCGATGGTCGGCGGCGACCGCCTGACGCCGGGCGAGGTACGGGCGGTCACGTTCGCGCGCTCGTCCCTCGGGCGTCGCGGCCTGGACGAGGATCACGTGCGGGCGTTCCTCGACCGCGTCGAGAACGAGCTGGCCCGCCTCGGCAACGAGAAGGCGGCGCTGGCCGAGGAGATCGCGCAGCTGCGCGACCGGCTGGGCTCGGACGGGCGCGGCGGCATGGCGCACGAGGAGGCGCACTTCCAGGCCGTGCGCATCCTGTCGCACGCGCAGCAGACCGCCGACCTGTACGTGGCGGACGCCGAGCGGTACACCCGGGAGCTGGCCCACGAGGCCCGGCTGCACCGCGAAGCGATCTTGTCCGACGCGCGCGGGCGCGCCGAGTTGATGCTGGAGGAGGCGCACCGGCGCGCCGCCGAGGTCGCCGAGCAGGCGGCCCGTTCCGCCCCGGTCGCGCCGCCTTCCACGGCGGTCCAGCCGGTGCCGGCCGGCGCGCAGCCGGGCCGGTCCGCACTGCCGCCGGACGAACGCCAGGCCATGGAACGCGAGATCGCCTACCTGCGGACCTACAGCGACGTCTACCGCACGCACCTGCGTTCCTACCTGGAGGCTCTCCTCCGGAACGTGGACGAATGGGAGAAATCAGAGCAGTCCTCCCTGCCCGCCACCACCGAGCAGTGACACCCGCCGAGATCACCGATCGCCAAGCCCCACGGGCCGTGAGCTCGCGCGGACCCGCCGCCGGCGCCGGACCGTGTTCGGCGCACGGGCGGTGGTCTGGAAAACTGGGGACGCTATGGAATATCTGATCCTCATCGCCGGGCTGGCCGCACTCGCCCTCATCGTGGGCGGAGTCATGTTCTTGCGGCCTGGCCGCCGCAAGCCCCGCCAGCCCGTGGAACCCGCGGAACGCCCCGCCGACCT
This sequence comes from Actinomadura fulvescens, assembly GCF_039533225.1. Taxonomy (NCBI): domain Bacteria; kingdom Bacillati; phylum Actinomycetota; class Actinomycetes; order Streptosporangiales; family Thermomonosporaceae; genus Actinomadura; species Actinomadura fulvescens. The sequence continues at coordinate 294,412 of NZ_BAAATD010000001.1, forward strand.
GCGGCCGGGCGGTGCCACCGCCGTCGATGAGGCAGAGGCGGTCGCGCCACCCGTCGAACGCGCCCCACCGGCGCCGCCCACCATCGAGATCGAGAAGCCGCCGCCGTCGGCGGGGCGCCTCGTCCGGCTGCGGGCCCGGCTGGCGCGGTCGCAGTCCACCTTCGGCAAGACCCTGCTCGGCCTGCTGTCGCGCGACACGCTCGACGACGACGCGTGGGACGAGATCGAGGACACCCTGATCGGCGCCGACATCGGCGTCGCCGTGGCCCGGCAGGTCACCGACGACCTGCGCACCAAGGTGCAGGTGCTGGGCACCCGCACCCCCGACGAGGTGCGCGGCCTGCTCAAGGACGAGCTGGTCAAGCAGATCGGCCCCGACCTGGACCGGTCGCTGCACACCGAACGGCACGGCGGCAAGCCCGCGGTGATCATGGTCGTCGGGGTCAACGGCACCGGCAAGACCACCACCTGCGGCAAGCTGGCCCGCGTGCTGGTCGGCGACGACCGCACGGTGCTCATGGGCGCCGCCGACACCTTCCGCGCCGCCGCGGCCGACCAGCTGGAGACGTGGGGAGCCCGCGTCGGCGCCCAGGTCGTCCGCAAGGAGGAGGGCGCCGACCCCGCCAGCGTCGCGTTCGACGCGGTCAGGCAGGGCATCGACAGCCAGGTCGACACCGTGATCGTCGACACCGCCGGGCGGCTGCACACCAAGACCGGCCTGATGGACGAGCTGGGCAAGGTCAAGCGCGTGGTGGAGAAGCAGGCCGAGGTGGACGAGGTGCTCCTCGTCCTCGACGCCACGACGGGCCAGAACGGCATGCAGCAGGCCCGCGTGTTCGCCGAGGTCGTCAACGTCACCGGCATCGTGCTCACCAAGCTCGACGGCACCGCCAAGGGCGGCATCGTCGTCCAGGTGCAGCGCGAGCTCGGCGTTCCGGTCAAGCTGGTCGGCCTGGGCGAGGGTCCCGACGACCTGGCGCCCTTCGAGCCCGAGGCGTTCGTGGACGCCATCCTCGGCGAATAAGAAGGGCCGCCCCGGACCGAACGGCCGGGCGCGCAAGCCCTCACAGACGAATCGACGCCCCGGCGGCCCTTGCGGCCGTCGGGGCGTCGTTCATTCGCGCCCCACCGGGAACATGGGCGACTTCACCCTAGGAAATGGGAACTCTCACTGTCTTCAAAGTAATGAAGTGAGCCCTTGGAAACACCATCGAAACATGCCATGGCCGGGTTTCACATCGCCGAAACACGAGAGCCCTCCAGGTGAAACCGCCGACCTCGAATCTCTGGAGCAACCCAACGTTCCGTGCCGAGGAGGGCTCTCTTCGAGATGAAAATCGACAGCGGTAGTACTGCGTGGATGCTGGCGAGCACAGCGCTCGTGCTGCTCATGACGCCGGGCCTTGCCTTCTTCTACGGAGGCATGAGCCGGGCCAAGAGCGTCCTCAACATGATGATGATGAGCTTCGTCAGCATCGCCGTCGTGGGAATGGCCTGGGTCGTCTACGGCTACTCCCTCACGTTCACCGACGCGGGCGGACTCAGCTCGTTCATCGGCGGTTTCGGGGACTGGGGCCTCGTCGGCCTGGAGACGGCGGCCACCGCCGACGACGGCACGGGCATCCCGCAGCTGGTCTTCGTGGCCTTCCAGGCGACCTTCGCGATCATCACGGTCGCGCTGATCAGCGGCGCCGTGGCGGATCGGGTGAAGTTCGGGGCCTGGGTGGTCTTCGCCCTGGTCTGGGTGACCCTGGTCTACATGCCGGTCGCGCACTGGGTGTGGTGGTCGGACGGGGAGGAGAACGGCAAGGCCGGATGGCTCTTCGATCTGGGCGCGCTCGACTTCGCCGGCGGGACCGTGGTCCACATCAACGCCGGTGTCGCGGCCCTGGCGCTCGTCCTCGTGGTCGGCAAGCGCAGGGGCTGGCCCCGTGACCCGATGCGGCCGCACAACCTGCCGTTCGTGCTGCTGGGCGCCGGTCTGCTGTGGTTCGGGTGGTTCGGCTTCAACGCCGGCTCGGCGCTGTCGGCCGGCGCGACGGCCGCGGTCGCCTTCATCAACACCCTGGTCGCCACCTGCGCCGCCGCGTTCGCCTGGATCGTGGTCGAGAAGCTGCGCCACGGCTCCTCGACGACCCTGGGCATCGCCTCCGGCGTGGTGGCCGGACTGGTCGCGATCACCCCGGCGTGCGCGTTCGTCACGCCGCTCGGCGCCATCGCCCTCGGCCTGGTCGCCGGCGCGGTCTGCGCCTTCGCCGTCAGCCTCAAGTACAAGCTCGGCTACGACGACTCGCTCGACGTGGTCGGCGTCCACATGGTCGGCGGCATCGTCGGCGCCCTGCTGATCGGCGTCCTCGCCACCACCGCGGTCAACGACGCGGGCGCGGACGGCCTGCTGGCCGGCGGCGGCCTCGGCCTGCTCGGCAAGCAGGCGGTGGCGGTCGGCGCGACCATGGCCTACTCGTTCGTCGTGACGTTCGTCATCGCCAAGATCCTCGACCTGGTCATGGGCCTGCGCATCAGCGAGGAGGACGAGGTCGCCGGCATCGACGGCACCGCGCACGCGGAGACCGCCTACGACTTCGGTAGCGTGCACGCCGGCACCGGGGCCTCCCTTGCCGCGTCCACGCACGTGGCCGACAACACTGCGAAGAAGGTGGAGGCGGAAGCATGAAGCTGATCACAGCGGTCATCAAGCCGTTCAAGCTCGACGAGGTGAAGGCGGCCCTGGAGACCTTCGGGGTCAAGGGCCTCACCGTCAGCGAGGCGAGCGGGTACGGCCGGCAGAAGGGCCACACCGAGGTCTACCGGGGCGCCGAGTACAAGGTCGACCTGGTGCCCAAGCTCCGCGTCGAGGTACTGGTCGACGCCGAGGACGCCGACGACATCATCGACGTCATCGTCAAGGCCGCGCAGACCGGCAAGATCGGGGACGGCAAGGTCTGGGCGGTGCCGGTCGACACCGTCGTCCGCGTCCGCACCGGCGAGACCGGCCCGGAAGCCCTGTAGGGCGAACGAGTGGTCCTCGCTCACGGAACGGTCGGGGGACATCGCGAAGCCCGCGCAGCCCTGGCGGCTGCGCGGGCCACCCGCGCCAACGACCTCGACCGCTGGCTCACCGCCCTCCTAACCCCCGCCCCCACCACTCCCGCCAACCCCTCCATGCCCGCTGCGGCTGCGGCTGCGGCTGGGGCGGATGCGGTGGCGTTGATCGCGGTCGGCAGTCATGGGCGCCGTGAGCTCACGCCTGGCGGTGATCTCGATCTGGTCCTGTTGCATCGGGGGCGCCAGGACGTCGCCGAGGTGGCCGACCGCATCTGGTACCCGATCTGGGACTCGGGGATACGGCTCGACCATTCCGTACGTACGGTGCACGAGGCCCGGACCGTGGCGCGTACCGACATGAAGGCGGCGCTGGGTCTGCTCTCCGCGCGCCGGATCGCGGGCGAGCACACGCTTGTGGACGAACTGCGCGCGGCCGTTCTCGCCGACTGGCGCGCCGAAGCCCGGCGGCGCCTGGGCGAGCTGGCCGAGCTGTGCCGCGAACGCTGGGAGATCCAGGGCGAACTGGCGTTCCTCCTCGAACCCGACCTCAAGGAGGCGCACGGCGGCCTCCGCGACGTTCATGTCATGCAGGCCGTCGCCGCGTCCTGGGTCGCTTCGGCGCCCGACGCGCGCGTGCGAGCCGCTCACGATCTCCTTCTGGACGTCCGGCACGCCCTGCACGAGACCACCGGCCGCACGTCCGACCGCCTCGTTCTCCAGGAGCAGGAGGCCGTCGCCCACGCTCTCGGCATGCTGGACGCGAACGTGCTGCTCCGTTCGATCGCGGAGGCCGCGCGCACCATCATGTATGCCGGAGACCATCTGTGGCGCCGCGTCGATCGCTTCTGCGCGCCGCGCCGCGCGCCCATCCGGCCTCGTGGGCAGGGTGCGGGCAGGCGTGCCGCCGTCGAACGCACTCCTGTGGGCGACGGGGCCGTCGAGCAGGAAGGCGAGGTCGTCCTCGCCCGCAGGGCCGATCTGAGCGACCCCGCACTCGCTCTGCGCGTCGCCGCCGCCGCGGCCCAGGCGGACCTGCCGCTTTCCTCCGCCACCGTCGACCGGCTGGCCGAACGCGCCGCGCTGCCCACCACGCCCTGGCCCGCCGCGGCCCGCGACGCTCTGGTGTCGCTGCTCGGCGCGGGCACGGCGGCGATCGGCGTGTGGGAGGCACTCGATCAGGCCGGGCTGGTCGTACGGCTGCTGCCGGACTGGGAACGGGTCCGCAACCGGCCCCAACGCAACCCCGTCCACACCTACACCGTCGATCGTCATCTCGTGGAGGCCGCCGCCCGCGCCGCCGCCCTCACCCGCGAGGTCGCCCGGCCCGACCTGCTGCTCGTCGGCGCGCTCCTGCACGACATCGGCAAGGGGTGGCCGGGCGACCACTCGCTGGGCGGCGCGGTCGTCGCCCGCGACCTGGGCATCCGGCTGGGGTTCCCGCCGGGGGACGTCCAGGTGCTGGAGACCGTCGTCCGGCACCACCTCCTGCTCCCCGAGACCGCCACCCGCCGAGACCTCGACGACCCGGTCACCGTGGAGAGCGTGATCAAGGCCGTCGCCGCGGTGCCGGGCCGCGAACGCGAGGTCGTCGAACTCCTGGCCGCCCTCGCGATCGCCGACGGCCAGGCGACCGGCCCCGCCGCCTGGGGGCCGTGGAAGGCCCGGCTCGTGGCCGAACTGGCCCGCCGGGTCATCGCCGCCCTCGCCGGAGGCACACCTTCGCCCGCGCCCGCCCTGGCTCCCGAACAGCTCGCCCTGGTCCGTCACGACGGCGCCGCCGTACGCGTCGCGGGCTCCCGGATCACCATTGCCGCTCCCGACCGGCCAGGCCTGCTCTGGAAGGCCGCGGGCGTACTGGCCCTCCACCGCCTCGCGGTCCGTACCGCCCGTACGGTCAACGCATCACCCGCCGCGGACAGCGGTGCCCGGACGACGGCGGTGCTCGACTTCACGGCGGTGCCCGAGTACGGGACGCCGCCGGAGCCCGCGGCTCTGGAGGCCGACCTGAGGCGGATGCTGGCCGACCGCCTGGACGTCGCGGGACGGCTGGAGAAGCGGGCGCGGTCGGTACGTCCGAGACCGGGCGTGGCCGTTCCGCCGCCCAGGGTGTGGATCGTGGACGATGCCTCCAGCACGGCCACCGTGGTGGAGGTACGGGCCCACGACCGGCCAGGCCTGCTGTGGCGCATCGGACAAGCCCTGGGGGAGTGCGGCCTCCAGGTCCGCGCCGCCCAGGTCGACACACTGGGAGCCGAGGCGGTGGACGTCTTCTACGTCGTGGACGCCGAAGGCCGAGCCCCGACCGACGCGAACGCCCTGGACCACATAAGACACAAGGTGCTGGAAGCACTCGCCTAACCCGCGAGGGTAGGCGGCGCGGCGACGGAGGGGCAGTCACGGGGGCACGACTACCCCTCCGCCGGTCTAGGGGGTGTCAGGCACGCGGTTGGCCGTTGCTCGTACCAGCGCCTGGGCGGTGGTGGCGGTCCTTGCCGCCTTGCCCGCCGTCGCCTCGGCCGTTGCCATCTCGGCCGCCGCTGCCCTTGTCCGGGGCGCTGAACTTGTTGTTGCCGTCACTGCCCTGGCCGTTGTCGCCTTGGCGCTTCTCTTTGTCCTTGTCGTTGCCCTGCGGCGGCCGCTGCTTGGGAGGTTTCGCCTTTTTCGGGATTTCGGTCTTCTGCTTGTCCTGGCTCTTTTTCAGGAGCTCCGAGCAGTAACCCGTCACCCTGTGCTTACCGCCCGCCGCGGAGACGAGGGGTGAATACGCCGACGAACGCAACGTCTCGGCGCGGTGCGCGGCATTGCCGGACGAATACGAACGACACAACTGAGACAGCGGACCACCGTGTGCGCCGCTTGTCCGTGGCGGACTCGTCTCGTTCTGCCCGTAGGGCTCGGCGGACGGCGACTTGGTGACCGGCTTGACCGGCGACAGCGTGGTGGTCGGCCCCTTGCCCAGCGGGCCCATCGGCAAGGCTCCGGTGCCCGCGGCCAGGGCGACCCCGCCGGCCGCGGTGGCCAGGCTCAACGCCGCGATCTTCGCCGTGAGGAGGCGGGCGAGCGGGAGCCCGCGTGTCCGCTTCGGCGCCGGATCCGCGGCCAGGAAGGCGGCCACGGCGGCGTCCTCGCCGATGAGCTCCGACTGCCGGCCGGACGTGGAGGCGGCGGCGAGCACGTGGGCGAGGGGTCCGGCGGGAGATCCGGGATCGACCCGTTCGCCGCGGAGCAAGCGCTCGGCGGCGTCCTGGTCGAGTTCCCAGCGATCCGTACTCATCTCACTCCCCTCAGCGTCGCGGGGCGCGTTCGTGTCACACCTGACGTCTCGGTCATGCGTCGTCCGACCCCTGACCAGTCCGTTCCGCCACCTGATCGCCCCCCTGCCCGGCCACCCGACCAGCCACCGGCCCGGCCACCGGACCGGCCCCTTGGTCGGCTGCCTGACCGGTCGCCGGACCGGCCGCTGGCCCGGCCCCCTGCCCGGCCCCTTGGTCGGCTGCCTGACCGGTCGCCGGACCGGCCGCTGGCCCGGCCCCCTGCCCGGCCCCTTGGTCGGTCACCCGACCGGCCGGCGGACCGGCCGCCGGACCAGCCGCTGGCCCGGCCCCCTGCCCGGCCGCTGGCCCGGCCCCTTGGTCGGTCACCTGGTCGGCTGTATGACCGGCCACTTGGTCGGCTGCCTGACCAGTCACGTGCCCGGCCGCCTGCTCGGCCGCCGGACCAGCCACTTGGTCGGCTGCTTGTCCGGTCGCCTGGTCGGTTGCTGGACTGGGCTCCTGGTCGGGCGGCTGGGCGGTGAGCTGGTCGGCTAGTCGGTGCAGGCCTCGGTAGGCCGCGGTACGGACGGCTCCGGCGCGCTTGCCGAGGACTCGGCCCGCCTCCTTGGAGTCCAGTCCGACGACGACGCGGAGCAGCACCGCTTCGGCCTGGTCCCTGGGCAACGCGCCGATCAGCGCGATGGCGCCGTCGGTGGAGATGCGTTCCAGCGCGTCCCGTTCGGTGTCGTCGCGTCCCACCAGGTCGGTCAACTCGTCGATCTGCACGCTGGTCTCGGGCCGGCGGTTGAGGCGCCGCAGATGGTCGAGCGCGCGATGCCGCGCGACGGTCGACGCCCAGCCGCGGAACCGGTCGTAGTCGCCGCTGAACGAGCGGATGTCCCGGGCGATCTGCAACCACGCGTCCGCCGCCACGTCCTCCGCGTCCCCGCCGACCAGTGCCCGCAGATACCGGAGCAGCCGGGGCTGCAGATCGCGGTAGATCGTGCGGAACGCGGCCTCGTCTCCGGCCTGCGCGGTCTGCAGAGCCACCTCGAGGCTCTGGTCGGGAGGTTCGACCCGGGTGGTCACCCGTCCGCTCATGCGCGCCCGTGTCGGCGCGGCCATGTCTTCACCTTGGAAGTCCTTCGGGGGGCTTGATCAGGACACCGGGGCCCAGGCGCCCCGCGCGGCGGTGTCGCGCAGGTCACATGGAAGCCCTGACCGCTTCAGCGTACGACCCAACGTAGCCGTCACAGGCACAACGACCGGAACCAGCCGAGCGCGGAGCCTTGGCCGGGCGGGGAGAGGTGGTTGACCCGATAGTCTGATAGGCGATCCCAGAAGCTTTCCAAGGACGGGTCCAGACACGTGTTCGAGACGCTATCCGACCGGTTGACGACGGTTTTCTCGTCGCTGCGCAGCAAGGGGCGGCTCTCCGAGGCCGACATCAACGCGACAGCCCGCGAGATCCGGGTCGCGCTGCTCGAGGCCGACGTCGCCCTTCCCGTGGTGAAGGACTTCATCGCGCAGATCAAGGAGCGGGCCGCCGGGACGGAGGTCTCGCAGGCCCTGAACCCCGCGCAGCAGGTCGTCAAGATCGTCAACGAGGAGCTCATCAACATCCTCGGTGGCGAGACCCGGCGCATCCGGTTCGCCAAGAACCCGCCGACCGTGATCATGCTGGCGGGTCTGCAGGGCGCCGGTAAGACCACGCTGGCGGGCAAGCTGGCCCGCTGGCTCAAGACCGAGGGGCACGCGCCGCTGCTCGTGGCGGCCGACCTCCAGCGGCCCAACGCCGTTCAGCAGCTCCAGGTGGTCGGTGAGCGCGCCGGGGTGCCGGTGTTCGCGCCCGAGCCCGGCAGCGGCGTCGGCGACCCGGTGAACGTGGCGCGGCGTTCGATCGACCAGGCCAAGCACGCCCAGCACGACGTCGTCATCATCGACACCGCCGGCCGCCTCGGCGTCGACACCGAGATGATGCAGCAGGCCATCGACATCCGGGACGCGGTCAAGCCGGACGACATCCTGTTCGTGGTCGACGCGATGGTCGGCCAGGACGCGGTCAACACGGCCCAGGCGTTCGTGGAGGGCGTCGGCTTCGACGGGGTCGTCCTCACCAAGCTCGACGGCGACGCGCGCGGCGGCGCCGCGCTGTCGGTCCGGCACATCACCGGCCGGCCGATCATGTTCGCGTCGACGGGTGAGAAGCTGGAGGACTTCTCGGTCTTCCACCCCGACCGGATGGCCGGGCGCATCCTCGACATGGGTGACATCCTCACCCTGATCGAGCAGGCCGAGCAGGCGTTCGACGCCCAGCAGGCCGAGAAGATGACCACGAAGTTCGCGTCCGGCGAGGACTTCACGCTCGAGGACTTCCTTGAGCAGATGATGATGATCCGCAAGCTCGGGCCGATCGGCAACCTGCTGGGCATGATGCCCGGCATGGGCCAGGTCCGCGACCAGGTCAGCCAGATCGACGACAAGGACCTGGACCGGGTCGCGGCGATCATCCGTTCCATGACGCCGGGCGAACGCGAGAACCCGAAGATCATCAACGGCTCCCGGCGCGCCCGCATCGCCAAGGGCTCGGGCGTCTCGGTCGGCGAGGTCAACAGCCTGGTCACCCGCTTCTTCGACGCGCAGAAGATGATGCGCCAGATGGCGGGCGGCATGGGCCTGCCGGGCATGCCCGGCCGCCGCAAGGCCGCGAAGGCGGCCAAGAACGCCAAGAACAAGAAGGGCAAGCAGCGCAGCGGCGACCCGCGCAAGCGTGGCCAGCAGCAGCAGCAGCCCGCCGCCGCCAAGGACGGCGGGATGCCGCCCGGTCTGCCGCCGGGGCTCGGCGGCCAGTTGCCGCCCGGTCTGGGGGGCCAGCTGCCGCCCGGGTTCGAGATGCCCGACCTCGGCAAGCTGCAGGGACGCAAGAAAAAGTAAACGTGGCCGCGTGTCATCGCGCGATTGCGCTTTTTCCGCGATCGTCTGGCAGAATGGCAGGCTGGAAACCCCGGGACCGTCAGGAGCCCTCTCTCGTCCTGCGCGGACCGGAAATCCATGGAACGGCCGGTAACCGGTGTCCCCACCTGGTGAGGCCCGTTCACCCTGTATGAAGTCTGGAGAACACCACACCCGTGGCAGTCAAGATCAAGCTCAAGCGTCTGGGGAAGATCCGGAACCCGCAGTACCGGATCGTCGTCGCCGATGCCCGCACCAAGCGTGACGGTCGGGCCATCGAGGAGATCGGCCTTTACCAGCCGAAGCAGGAGCCGTCGCTCATCGAGATCGACTCCGAGCGCGCGCAGTACTGGCTCGGTGTCGGTGCGCAGCCGACCGAGCCGGTCCTCAACCTCCTCAAGATCACCGGCGACTGGCAGAAGTTCAAGGGCGAGCCCGGTGCTGAGGGCACGCTCAAGAAGGCCGAGCCCAAGCCGGACAAGAAGGCCGTGTTCGAGGCGGCCGTCAAGGAGGCCTTCAACGAGGACGAGGCCGCCGCCACGGCGACCAGGTCCAAGAGGAAGGCCGAGCCGAAGAAGGCCAAGGCCGAAGCCAAGACCGAGACCCCGGCAAAGACCGAGGGCGCCGCCGAGGCCAAGGCCGACGAGACCACCGAAGCCAAGAGCGAGGACTGACGTGCTCGAAGAAGCGCTCGAGCACCTGGTGCGCGGCATCGTGGAGCACCCGGACGACGTCCGGGTGCGCGCCCGCCGCATCAGGGGAGGCCGGGTCCTGGAGGTGCGCGTGCACCCCGAGGACCTCGGCAAGGTCATCGGCCGCAGCGGTCGTACCGCCAAGGCCCTCCGCACGGTCATCAGCGCCCTCTCCGGAGGACGCTACGTGCGCGTGGACCTGCTCGACGTCAACGAGGTCCGCTGACCTTCGGCGGCCCTCGCCCGCGCAAGGCCGACCACGGTCGGCCCCCGCAGGCTCAGTGACCGGCCCGACGGCCCCGCCGTCGGGCCGGTCGCCGTTTGTAAGATGAGGATGATGATGAAGGACCAGCTGGTGGTCGGCCGGATCGGGCGGCCGCACGGCATCCGCGGTGAGATCACCATTGATGTCCGCACGGACGAGCCCGACGCGCGCTTCGCGCCCGGCTCCGAGATCGCGACGGACCCCGCCGAAGCCGGCCCGCTCACGGTGGAACGCGCCCGCTGGCATTCGGGACGGCTCCTGCTGGCGTTCGCCGGAGTGACCGACCGCACCGCGGCCGAGGAACTGCGCGGCACCTGGCTGGTCGTCGCCCCTGACGACATCATCGACACCGGCGACCCGGACGACTTCCACGACTCCCAGCTGGTCGGCCTCTCCGCGGTCACCACCAGCGGAGACGAGATCGGCAAGGTCACCGAGATCCGTCACTTCGGCCAGGACCTCCTGGTGATCGGCCGGAACGACGGCGGCGAATCCCTCGTCCCGTTCGTCGCCGCCCTGGTCCCGGAGGTCGACGTCGCCGCGGGCCGCCTGGTCATCGACCCGCCCGCGGGCCTGCTGGACGACCAGTGAGACTCGACATCATCACGATCTTCCCGGAGTACTTCGCTCCGCTGGACGTCTCCCTCCTCGGCAAGGCCCGCCGCAACGGCCTGATCCAGCTGACCGTCCACGACCTCCGCCAGTGGACCCACGACCGCCACCGCACCGTAGACGACACCCCCTACGGCGGCGGCCCCGGCATGGTCATGAAACCCGAACCCTGGGGCGAAGCCCTGGACGCCATAGCCCCACCCCCCACCGACAAGCCAGCCGCGCTCGGCCCGCAGGGCCCGGGCGGCGATGCGACACCCGCCCCCACCGATACGCCAGCCGCCTTCGGCCTGCAGGGCTCGGGCGGCGATGCTTCACCCGCGTCTACCGATGCGCCAGGCGCGTTCGGCTTGCAGGGCTCGGGGGGCGATGCGTCATCTGCGTCCACCGATGCGCCTGGTGCGTTGGGCCTGGAGGGCTCGGAGGGCGATGCGTCATCTGCGTCCACCGGTGCGCCTGGTGCGTTCGGTCTGCAGGGCTCGGGCGGTGATGCGTCATCTGCGTCCACCGGTGCGCCTGGTGCGTTGGGCCTGGAGGGCTCGGAGGGCGATGCGTCATCTGCGTCCACCGGTGCGCCTGGTGCGTTGGGCCTGGAGGGCTCGGAGGGCGATGCGTCATCTGCGTCCACCGATGCGCCAGGTGCGTTCGGTCTGCAGGGCTCGGGCGGTGATGCGTCATCTGCGTCCACCGATGCGCCTGGCGCGTTTGGTCTGCAAGGCTCGGGGGGCGATGCGTCACCTGCGTCTACCGATGCGCTAGCCGCGTTCGGTCTGCAGGGGTCGGGCGGCGATGCGTCACCCGCGTCTACCGATGCGCCTGGCGCGTTCGGCTTGCAGGGCTCGGAGGGCGATGCGTCGCCTGGGTCCACCGATGCGCCAGGCGCATCCAGCGGTGCTTCCGATGCTACGAGCGGCATGCCAGACGCGCCTAGCGGGTCGGACACGTCCGGCTCACCCGCCTCCGCCGCTGGGCCGTCAGTCGCGTCGGGCGGCGTTCCGCATGCGACTTCTGCTCAGGCGGCGACGTCTGGCGGCGTTCCTGATGCTGCCAGCGGTGGCGTGTCAGGCGCGTCGGAGGGTCTGCCGAGCTCTGACGGTGGTGCATCGGGCGCGTCCGGCGGTATGTCGGATATGGCCTCTGCCCATTCGGCCGTGCCGAGTAGTGCGTCAGATCCGGCCAGCCGTGTATCAGGCGCGTCCGGCGGTGTGGTTGCCACGCCTGGGACTTCTTCTGGTACGCCTGACGCGACCAATTGGCCGGGGCCGGGGGTGGTGCCGCGGCTGATCGTTCCGACTCCGAGTGGGCGGCCGTTCACTCAGGCGCTCGCGGCGGAGTACGCGGCGGAGCCGTGGCTGATCTTCGCTTGCGGGCGGTACGAGGGCATCGACTCGCGGGTGGTCGAGGAGGCGCGGGAACGGATGCCCGTCGACGAGGTCAGCCTCGGTGACTTCGTGCTCGCGGGCGGGGAGGTCGCCGTGCTGGTCATGGTCGAGGCCATCAGCCGGCTGGTTCCGGGGGTTCTGGGCAATTTCGAGTCTGTGACCGACGACTCGTTCGCGCCGGGGGCCATGGAGTCGCTGCTGGAGGGTCCGGTCTACACCAAGCCGCCGGTCTGGCGGGAACGCGCCGTTCCCGAGGTGCTCCTGTCGGGCAACCACGGCGCGATCGCCCGCTGGCGGCGGGACCAGTCGCTCCGGCGGACGGTCGCCAACCGGCCCGAACTGGCCTCCAGGCTGGATCCGGACACCCTTGACAAGCATGATCGACAGGTGCTCGCGGACGCCGGTTTTCCGGTGGACGGCGAAGATATGGCACACTAGAGCGTCGCTGTGGATTTCACGCACGGCGCTCATACTTTCGAAGAAGATCCACTTCGCGCGGCTCGACGCCCCCACGACGCACCCCGGGGCCTCTCGGTGTCCGCGTTCAACTCATGAGGAAACGCCTGTCATGCACACCCTGATCCAGGAGATCGAGAACGCCGCGCTGCGCGGCGACCACCCGGACTTCCGCCCGGGCGACTCGGTCAAGGTCCACGCGCGCATCACCGAGGGCAAGGTCACCCGCGTGCAGATCTTCGAGGGCGTCGTGATCCGGCGCCAGGGCGGCGGCGCCCGCGAGAGCTTCACCGTCCGCAAGGTCAGCAAGGGCGGCTACGGCGTCGAGCGCACCTGGCCTCTCAACAGCCCGCACATCGAGAAGCTCGAGGTCGTCACCCGCGGTGACGTTCGCCGCGCCAAGCTCTACTACCTCCGCAACCTGCGCGGCAAGGCCGCGCGGATCAAGGAGAAGCGCGACTTCTGAGCCCGATCGCCCGAATTGTGACGATTCGGGCCTGCGGTCATATGGCGCCCCGGGAACCCTCAGCGGTTGCCGGGGCGTTGCCCGTTTCGGAGCGCGAGGCAGTACGCGACGACACGGCCGTGCGCAGGGTACGCCGGGCGTCACGCCGATAGGCTTTCGCTCTGATGACAGACGAGGACGATCGGAGAGACGTGCGTTCCGAAGCCGAGGGCGCGGTGCCCCACGAGAAGCAGGCCGTGACCTCGGGCCAGGATCCCGCCGCCGACGCGCCCTCGACCGCGGACGAGGCGACCCCGGAGGAGGAGTCGCCCACCGGCAAGCGGAAGACCAAGAAGCAGGGCTCCTTCTGGAAGGAGCTGCCGGTCCTCATCGGTGTGGCGCTGGTCCTGGCGTTGATCATCAAGGCGTTCGCCGTGCAGGCGTTCTACATCCCGTCCGCGTCGATGGAGAACACGCTGCAGATCGGTGACCGCGTACTGGTCAACAAGATCGTTTATCACACCCGCGACATCAAGCGCGGCGACATCGTGGTCTTCAACGGTCTGGACTCCTGGGACCCCGAGGTCGACTACGCCGAGCCGTCCAATCCGGTGTCCAAGGTCTTCCGCGCGATCGGCACGACGTTCGGCGTCGCGCCCAACGAGAAGGACTACATCAAGCGTGTGATCGGCATCCCCGGCGACCGGGTCAAGTGCTGTGACGCGCAGGGGCGGATCACCGTCAACGGGGTGCCGCTCGACGAGAAGTCCTACCTCTACAGCGACCCCCAGACGGGCGAGCAGAACAAGCCGTCCAACGAGACGTTCGACCACACGGTGAAGCCGGGCCAGCTCTGGGTCATGGGCGACCACCGCGAGGTGTCGTCCGACTCCCGGGCCCACCGCGGCGACCCGGGCGGCGGCACGATCCCCGTCAGCCGAGTGATCGGCCGCGCGTTCGTGATCGTGTGGCCGCTGGACCGGCTCGGGACCCTGCCGATCCCCAAGACGTTCGAGCGGCCCGCCCTGAACGCCGCGGCCGCGCTGGCGCCCGCCACCCCGCTGGCCTTGGGCTTCGTGGGCGCCGTGCCCATCGTGCTCCTCCACCGCCGCCTCCGCGTCCGCCTCGGCCGAACGCGGGACTCGTAGGCCGCCTGTCCGGAGGGGGCGGCGGCTCGTGTCACGATGTCAACCGGATCGGCCCGCGGTGGGGCCACGAAGAGGACGGTCGGAGGAAACGTGCGTTCCGAACCCGAGGGCGCGGCCCCCGAGCACAACCAGCCCGTGAACCCCACCCGGACCCCGGACGCGCCGGCCAACGGGGCGGCGCCGGAAGCGCGCGAGGACGGCACCACGGCGGCGGACGACGCCGACGACGTCCCGCCGGACGCGGATTCCGGCGACTCGTCCGGGAAGAGCAAGAAGCAAGGGGCGTTCTGGAAGGAACTCCCGGTCCTGATCGGCGTGGCGCTGGTCCTGGCACTGGTCATCAAGACCTTTGTCGTGCAGGCGTTCTACATCCCGTCGGGCTCGATGGAGAACACGCTCCTCGTCGGTGACCGCGTGCTGGTCAACAAGCTCGTCTACCACACGCGTGACATCGAACGCGGAGACGTGGTGGTGTTCAGCGGCCTGGACTCCTGGGACAGCGAGGTGGACATCGCCGAGCCGACGAACCCGGTGTCCAAGGTGCTGCGCGCGATCGGCCGCACGTTCGGCGTCGTCCCCGGTGAGAAGGACTACATCAAGCGTGTGATCGGCGTCCCTGGCGACCGGGTCAAGTGCTGCGACGCGCAGGGCCGCGTCACGGTGAACGGCGCGCCGCTCGACGAGAAGTCCTACCTCTACACCGACCCGGAGACCAAAGAGCAGAACAAGCCCTCCGACATCCCGTTCGACGTCACCGTCGGCAAGGGCCAGCTCTGGGTGATGGGTGATCACCGTGAGCTCTCGTACGACTCCCGGGCCCACCGCGGCGACCCGGGCGGCGGCACGATCCCCGCCAGCCGAGTGATCGGCCGCGCGTTCGTGATCGTCTGGCCCCTGAACCGGCTCGACACCCTGCCGATCCCGAAGGCCTTCGACCGGCCCGCCCTCAACCAGGCCGCCGGAGCGACCCTTCCGGCCGCCCTGGGCCTGATCGGCGCGATCCCCATCACCCTGATCCACCGCCGCCTCCGCCGCCGTTAACCGCGCATCCACCAGACAAGCCACCCACCGAACGCAAAGCCACACCCGCGGCCAGCACCGCTACGGTCGAACGCCTCCAGCACCCCTCGCGCGAACGATCGTCTCCGGCATTCGCTTGGGAGCGGGTGTCTCCGGTATCCGTGCCGCAGCGATCCCTCCGCACCCCTCGTTTCCGTTCCGGATCACGCCAACGGCGGTCGCCTCCGAATCCCGTTTCCGGACCCGGACCGGATCACGCTGGGCGGCGGTCGCCTCCAGATCCCGTCTCCGGATGCGGGCCGGATCAGGCCGAGCGGCGGTCGTCTTCGGACCCCGTTTCTGTTCCGGATCACGTCGAGCGGCAGTCGTCTCCGGATTCCGTTTCCGGATGGATCACGTCGAGCGGGAGGTCGCCTCCGGACCCGTTTCGGGTTTCCGTTCCGGATCACGCCAAGCAGCAGTCGCCTCCAGACCCCGTTTCCGGACCCGGGTCGGATCACGCCGAACGGCTGTCCATCCGAGGCCCAGACCTTCGGCCGGCTCCTCCTCCTTGCCGAGGCTTCCGGAGCGGGCTCTCCGGGTGCCTTTGTGCCTGGACGGTTGAGCGGTCTGGATCTGGAGAGCTGAGGGGACTGCGTTCTGGAGAGGCAAGGGCGCCCAGGCTGGAGCGGCCAGGCGCTGGGCTGAAGAGGTGGGGGCGCTGGGCCCGCGCGGTTGAGGCGTCGCGTTTGCGGCTGGGGCTGGGGTAGTGCTGGGAGCTGACATACGGAGATCCCTTGTTGGCTTGCGGGTGGCGGCTGTTTGCGGGGAGGCGGGGCGTTGGGTTGGGTGTTGTGGCAGGTTGTCGGGGTGTTGAGATCTTGGGAGGTGGCTGTGTTTGGTCGGCGGGGTCTGCGATCGGGGGATTCGAGGCGCCTTGCGGGCTTGTGGCGTCGTACGCTGGCCTTCCATGAACGGTCGTCCTCTCCGCTTTACGCCACGCCGCGACGCTGGGCTGCACGCGTACGAGCGGGCGCTTGAGCATGCCGGGTTCGGCAGGGTCGCGGGTGTCGACGAGGCCGGTCGTGGAGCGTGTGCCGGGCCGTTGGTGGTCGCCGCGGTGATCTTGCCTCGGGGACGGCGGGGGGCGATCGAGGGGCTGACGGATTCCAAGCTGCTCACTCCCGTCCGCCGTGAGGCGATCTACGAGGAGATCGTTCAGCGGGCCGAGGCCTGGAGCGCGATCGTGATCCCGTGTCACGACGTCGACCGGATCGGCGTTCACCGGTGCAACATCACCGGTATGCGGCGGGCGCTGGCCGCTCTGGAACGGCGGCCCGCCTACGTGCTGAGCGACGGCTTCAAGGTGCCTGGGCTGGAGGTACCCAGCCTGGCGGTGATCAAGGGTGATCAGGTTGCGGCGTGCGTGGCGGCGGCCTCGGTGGTGGCCAAGGTGACCCGAGACCGGATCATGGTGGAGCTGCATGAACGTTTTCCGGCGTACGGGTTCGACGTTCACAAGGGTTACGCCACCCGCGAGCACTCTGCCGCGCTCGCCGAACACGGGCCTTGCCCGGAGCATCGCTTCTCCTTCGTCAATGTGGGGCGGGCCTTGCGTAAGAATGGAGTGGGGGAGGAGATCGGGGATCAGCCCGTGCTGGAGATCCCCGGCGAGGAAGGGGCACGAGCGTGAGCGCAGAGGATCTCGAGAAGTACGAGACCGAGATGGAGCTGCAGCTCTATCGCGAATACCGCGACGTCGTGGGGCTCTTCACGTACGTGGTCGAGACCGAGCGGAGGTTCTACCTCACGAACTCCGTGGATCTCCAGGTGCGGAGTACGGACAACGGTGAGGTCTTCTTCGAGGTGACCATGCAGGACGCCTGGGTGTGGGACATGTATCGCCCTGCCCGCTTTGTGAAGAACGTCCGTGTCGTCACGTTCAAGGATGTCAACGTCGAGGAACTGGCCAAGAGCGACTTCGAACTCCCCTCCGAGCAGTAGTCCGATCATGACCGGGCCTTGGCGGTCAGTCGCCAGCCCGCGGGGGCGCGTTCCACGAACCCGGCAGCGGCGAGCAGCCCCAGCTTGCCGTTGACGGTGGCGAGGTCCACCCCCGCTTTGACGGCTATCTGGGCTGGGCCCGTGGGGCCGCGGGCCGGGAGCGCCTCCAAGACCGCCCGGGTCGTCGCGTCCAAGAGATCGCGGGGCAACACCGGGGCCCCGGGCTCAGGGGCGAGGGCGCCGATCGGCCCGACCGCTTCGATCACCTCCTCCGTACGGGTCACGAGCGTGGCGGGTGGATCTTCCCGTAGCAGTTTGTGGCAGCCCGCGGAGGAGCCGGAGTGCACGGGTCCAGGAACGGCCATGAGCACCCGGCCGAGCTTGCGGGCCCAGGCCGCGGTGCCGAGCGCGCCGCTACGCCGAGCGGCTTCGACCACCACGGTGCCCCGGGAAAGAGCGGCGATCACCCTGTTGCGGATCAAGAACCTCAGGCGGTTCGGCTCGGTACCCGGCGGCATCTCGCTGACCAGCAGCGTCCGGCGCGCCATCTCGGCGAACAGGCCGTCGTTGGCGGCCGGATAGGACACGTCCACGCCGTTCGCGAAGACCGCCAGCGTGGGGCCGTCGGCCGCCAGCGCGCCGCGGTGAGCCGCCGCGTCGATGCCCATCGCGCCCCCGGAGATGACCGTCCACCCTCGTTCGGCCAGCTCACAGCCAAGATCGGCAGCGACGCGGAGGCCGTACGGCGAGGCGGCGCGAGAGCCGACGATCGCCACCGAACGCAGACATCCGTAACGCATATCCTCTGGACCACGCAGCCAGAGCGCGTACGGCCGCTCCTCACCGAGATCATCAAGCGTGGTCGGCCACTCGGGGTCGCCGGGGCAGACCAGCCGGATGTTCAGGCGTTCGCAGACCGCCAGGTCCGCCGCCGTGTCGGCGCCTGACAGCCTGATCCGCCACCGCTCCAGGCGACCAGTGATCCGCCCGGCCTCCACTCCTGCGGGTATCTCGCCCGAACGGATCGTCTCCAGGGCCCCGGCGGCCCCCGCGACCGAGATCAGCCGCCCCATCTGCGCGTCTCCAGGCTCAGCAACGGCGCAAAGCGTCGCCCGAGCGAGTCGATCATCATCCACACTGCCTCCTTAGACGTCGCTGCGTGATACCGGCTCACGACTCCCACACACGAGGCGCGTTCTCCACGTCATCCTCCAAACCCCAACGCCCCCCGCCTCCACGGCCCCTGAGCCTCTGGGCCTCTGGCTTCCACGGCCCCACGTCTCCTCGGCCTCACCGCTCTTCGCCCACGGTTTTCGTTCCGCAGTCCCTCAGCTCTGGGGCCATGGCCTCATGGCCTCATGGCCTCACGTGCCCGCGGCCCCGCGGCTCCACAACGCCTCGGTCCATGGCGCTGCGGTCCGCTGCCCCTGGGCTCCTTGGCTCCTCGGTCCCGCGGTCCCTCGGCCTCGCGGCTCCTCGGCTCCATGGCCTCTGGCTTTGCGTTCGGCGGGCCTGCGGCTTCACGGTGGGGTCGTCTGCGGCTCGTGGCTTTGTCGAGGTGCTCCGCGTTCACGGCGACGCGATGGTTTACGACGTGTTGCTGGCATGCGTGGTCGGGTGCGTTTCATGGGCGGCGGCCTGTCCATAGGGCTAGTGCGCCGCCCACGTCGTCTTCGCTGGGTTGGGCACGTCCGGCTAGGTCGGCGATGGTCCAGGCGACGCGGAGTACGCGGTCTAGGCCGCGGGCGCTGAGGGTGCCTCGCATCAGAGCGTCATCAGCGGCCCGCATGGCTTCGGGGGGTGGGGTGAAGCGGCGGCGTAGCTCGGGGCCGGGGATTTCGGCGTTCGAGCGCCAAGGGGTCTCCGCGAGGCGTTTGGCGGTGCGGTCGCGGGCTGTCAGGACTCGTTCGGCCACTACTTCGCTTGATTCGGCGAACTCCAGGTCGTAGCGGAGCTCGGCACGGGTGGCGGGGTGGAGTTCGAGCTTGAGGTCGATGCGGTCCAGGAGCGGGCCGGAGATACGCGCGAGGTATCTGCGCCTTATCGCCGGGGCGCATGAGCAGTCGACCTCCTTGGCCGCTGCGCATGGGCATGGGTTGGCGGCCAGCACGAGGGTGAAGCGGGCCGGGAAGCACGCTGTGCCCTCTGAACGGGCGATTCTTACCTCGCCCTCTTCGAGTGGTTGGCGGAGCGCGTCCAGGACGCCTGACATGTATTCGGGTGCCTCGTCGAGGAAGAGAATTCCGCGGTGGGCCAGGGAAGCTGCTCCAGGTTGAATGACGCGGCCCGAGCCGCCGCCGACCATGGCGGCGCGGGTGGCGGTGTGGTGCGGCGCGCAGAACGGCGACTGCTTGATCAGCGGCTGGCCGGGCGGGAGTGTGCCCGCGACTGAATGGATGGCCGTCACTTCGAGGGCGGCGTCGGGTTCGAGCGGTGGCAGGAGGGTGGGCAGGCGTTCGGCCAACATGGTCTTACCGCAGCCGGGCGGTCCGCTGAAGAAGAGGTGGTGGCCACCGGCGGCGCTGATCTCCAGAGCCCGGCGTGCCTCGGCCTGGCCTCGTACGTCGCTGAGGTCGAGGCTGGAACGTCGGTCGGCCACGCCGGCGGTGGGCCGGGTTGGGGGAGCGTCCTCGTCCTCTTCGATTGGAGGTGGTTCGTCCCGGAGGTGGCACAGGAGGGCGCGCAATGATGATGCGGCGATCACCTTGAGGTCGGGGACGAGCTCGGCCTCGGCCGAGTTGGTTTGGGGTACGACGACGCACTTGTAACCGGCGTTGGCGGCGGCGACGACGGCGGGCAGGACACCCGGGATGGCGCGGACGCGGCCGTCGAGGCCGAGCTCTCCGATCATCACCAGGCCGGCGCAGGATTTGGGGGGAACGGCCTCGGCGGCGGCCAGAAGAGCGATCGCTATGGCAACGTCGAAGATCGAACCTCTTTTGGGAAGGCTGGCTGGGAAAAGGCTGACAGTGATGTGGCGATTGGGCCAGTCTTCGCCAGAGTTGAAGATCGCGGCGCGTACGCGGTCGCGTGCTTCGTTGAGGGCGGCGTCGGGCAGACCCACGAGGTGAAGGCCCGGCACGCCGCTGGTGATGGCCGCCTCCACGTCCACCATGAAGCCGTCGACGCCGACCAGCGCCACCGAACGGGTCTTGGCCAGCGCCACTCAGATCACCCCGCGCAGATGCTCGATGGCGAATCCGTCGACGACGTCGCCGGGTGCGGCGCGGGGCGGCTCGGCAAGGAGGCAGAGGACGTCGACTCGGACGCCATCGCCTGGGACGCCGTGCCGCGCGGCCCAGCGCCAGGCCAGTCGCCTTAACCGGATGGCCTTTTGCGGCGTGATCGCCTCGAACGGGGTGCCCAGCGCTGTGTTCTTGCGGGTCTTGACCTCGCAGACGACGTGCTGGCGGCCGTCATGGGCGACGATGTCGATCTCGCCCAGCCGGCACCGCCAGTTGCGATCGAGGATCGTCCAGCCGAGTTTGGCCAGGTAGACGGACGCGGCATCCTCGCCGCGCCGTCCGAGGGTCAGGTTGTTCATGGGGGTCCACCTCCGGCCTTCGACGTTGCCTTCGGGCGGGACGAGAAGGAAGTCGAATCGAATTCTGTGGATAACTTCGACACCGGTCTTGGGTGCTTGCTTTGGCGGAGGGCGTCGCGGAGTGTGGCGCTGTGGACGGTTCGCTAGCTCCCTGGGCACGTGAGGCACTTGCGGATTTCGAGCGGCATCTGCGGGTTGAGCGCGATGTGTCGCCGCATACTTTGAGGGCTTATGTCGGCGACCTCGCTGACCTCTGCCTGTACGCGGCCAACGTTGGCGTGGGCGAGCCAGGGGGACTGGACGTGGGAGTGCTACGGGGCTGGTTGGCCCGGCAACACGCGCTCGGCCGTAAGCGAGCCACTCTCGCGCGCCGCACTGCCGCGGCTCGGGCGTTCACCCGCCATCTCCACCGGAGAGGTTTGATCTCGCAGGATCCCGGGCCCCTGCTGGGCACTCCCAAGCGGCAGCGTGACCTGCCTACGGTCCTCACTCAAGGGGAGGCTGCGCGGCTGCTGGACGAGATGGAGGCGGAGGGCGCGTTGGGTCTGCGTGACCGTGCCGTCCTCGAAATCCTCTATGGGACCGGCGTACGCGTCAGCGAGCTCTGCGGGCTCGACATCGACGACCTCGACACCGCCCGCCGAACGGCACGTGTCCTGGGCAAGGGCGGACGCGAACGTACGGTGCCCATGGGTGAACCCGCGGCACGGGCTGTGGCTGACTGGTTGAGGCGAGGCCGTCCCGCGATCGTCACCAAGAACAGCGGACCGGCGCTCTTCTTGGGAGCCCGCGGAGGCAGACTCCACCCGACGAGTGCCCGCCGTATCGTTCACGCCCGTGTCGGAGAGGTCGGCGTACCGGACCTGAGCCCGCACGGTCTCCGGCACAGCGCGGCCACCCACCTTCTGGAGGGAGGCGCCGACCTCAGAAGCGTCCAAGAGATCCTGGGGCACGCGTCACTGCAGACAACTCAGCTCTACACCCACGTCTCGGCTGAACGCCTCAAGCAGGTGCACCGCCAAGCCCACCCCCGCGGCACCGAATAGCTGGCTCCGGGCACTGTTGCGGTCTGTGGATTGTTAGGCCTCGCCACCCCCGGAGTTTGCACGGCAGGAGGGTTCCTGCCTGAGTCTCGGCTGAGCAGTGCGCTCTTGCCCAAATGGTTATGGGGGTGGGGTTTGGGCTGGGCGGCGGTGGCGGCGTTCTTGGGTTAGGTCGATTACGCCGGTTGGGGGCTTGCGGCGGGTCGGGGTGCGGGTTGTGCGCCAGATCAAGGAGAACGCGAGGGCTAGGAGCATCCCGGCTATGGCCCCGCCTGTGGCGGTCGTGGCGTCGCGTAGGTCTACGCGAGGTTCGGAGGGCGTGGGTTTTTTGGCTTGTGGGGGTTCTGTGGGGTTGGTGGGTTGGTTTGGCCATAGGGGGAGTAGGCGGATGTCGGGGCGGACCAGGGTTAGGGGGTCCAGGTAGGTCGCGTTCTTCAGGAGGCCCCAGTGGAGGCAGGGCTCGGTGGCGCAGTGCTGTGGGAGAGCCTCAAGGACGCCTATGCGGGTGCCTGCGTTGACTGGGCGGCCCAAGGGGAGCCGGGACCGTACGGGCAGATAGGTCGTTCTCAGTGGTCCGTGGGTGATGGCGATGACGCCTCGGCCCGCAAGGCGGCCGGTGTAGGAGATCCGGCCTGGGCCTGCGGCGTAGACGGGCTGGCCTGGGGCGGCGGCCAGGTCGATTCCTCTGTGGCCTGGTGACCAAGGGGCTGGGGGCGGCGAGAATCCCCGTACGATGCGGGGCGCGGGGTCTAACGGCCAGCGCCAGCTGTCGCCGGTCGGCATGATCATGGTGCAGGCGAAGATCAGTGTGACGAGGGTCATGTCCGCAGCCTGCCTCGGTGGGGGCGGGCGCCACCAGGCTCGGGCCGGATTGTGGAAAACCGCCGGTTCGGTTGATTCCACGTGTACGCCGGTCATCCCATAGACTTGGGAAACGGTCGCGTGGGTCCTTACCCAAGCGACCGAATTCACGCGCTCGCCAGCCACCCGCATCTGACGGGTGGGGCGCGACCTCTCGGTCCGTCACTCCGGTGACGGAGGGGCCGCGTCCGGGCGCCGGCACTTAACCGAGAACGTGGCCCGTCCAACGGGCCGGACAGGAGAACACGGGCAATGGCACCCGTCGTCACCATGCGGCAGCTGCTCGAGAGCGGCGTCCACTTCGGCCACCAGACTCGTCGGTGGAACCCGAAGATGAAGCGGTTCATCCTCACTGACCGCAACGGCATCTACATCATCGACCTGCAGCAGTCGCTGTCCTACATCGACCGGGCCTACGAGTTCGTCAAGGCCACGGTCGCGCACGGCGGCACGATCCTGTTCGTCGGCACCAAGAAGCAGGCCCAGGAGGCCATCGCCGAGCAGGCCACCCGGGTCGGGATGCCGTACGTCAACCAGCGTTGGCTGGGCGGCATGCTCACCAACTTCTCCACCGTCCACAAGCGGCTCACCCGGCTCAAGGAGCTGGAGGAGATCAACTACGACGACGTCGCGGGCTCCGGCATGACCAAGAAGGAGCTCCTGGGTCTCCGCCGCGAGAAGGACAAGCTCGAGCGCACCCTCGGCGGTATCCGCGACATGGCGAAGGTTCCCAGCGCCATCTGGATCGTGGACACCAAGAAGGAGCACATCGCCGTCAACGAGGCCCGCAAGCTGGGCATCCCGGTCGTGGCGATCCTCGACACCAACTGCGACCCCGACGAGGTCGACTACCCGATCCCGGGTAACGACGACGCCATCCGCAGCGTCAGCCTGCTGACCCGCGTGGTCGCGGACGCCGTGGCCGACGGCCTCATCGCCCGGGCCGGCGCCGCCTCCGGCGGCGACGAGAAGCCGGCCGAGGGCGGCACCGTCGCCGAGCCGCTGGCCGAGTGGGAGCGCGAGCTGCTGGAGAACAAGGAGCAGGCCGCCGCCCCGGCCGCCGAGGCCGCTGCCGAGGCCAAGGACGACGAGGCCGCTCCGGCCGCCGCCGAGTCCGAGGCCCCTGCCGCTGAGGCTCCCGCCGCCGAGGCCGTCGAGGCTCCGGCCGCCGAGGCCACCGAGGCTCCGGCCACCGAGGCTCCCGCCGAGGCCCCTGCCGCCGAGGCCCCTGCCGCCGAGGCTCCGGCTGCCGAGGCTCCGGCTGCCGAGGCTCCGGCTGCCGAGGCCCCTGCCGCTGACGACGAGCAGGCCTGACGACGTGCTGCCCCGGGCGTGATCGCCCGGGGCCCCGTCTCACCAGCAGACTTCCATCCCGACAGAGACGAAGAGAACGATGGCGAACTTCACCGCCGCTGACGTCAAGCGGCTCCGTGAGCTGACCGGCTCCGGCATGATGGCCTGTAAGAACGCTCTCACCGAGGCCGACGGCGACTTCGAGAAGGCCGTCGAGATCCTGCGCCTCAAGGGCGCCAAGGACGTCGGCAAGCGCGCCGAGCGCACCGCCGCCAACGGCCTGGTCGCCGAGTACTTCGACGGCACCGGTGACGGCGCGCTGCTCGAACTCAAGTGCGAGACCGACTTCGTCGCCAAGAACCAGGCGTTCATCGACCTGGCCGGCCGGCTGGTCGAGTTCGCGTCCAAGAGCGACGCGACCGACGCCGAGGGCCTCAAGGGCCTGGAGATCGAGCCGGGCAAGACCGTCCAGGCGCTGATCGAGGAGAACGGCGTCAAGATCGGCGAGAAGCTGGAGCTCGGCCGGTTCGCGCACTTCACGGGCGCGTACGTGGCCAGCTACCTGCACAAGTCCGACCCGCAGCTGCCGCCGACCACCGGCGTGCTCGTGGAGCTCGACACCGAGAACCCCGAGGTCGCCAAGGACATCGCGCAGCAGATCGCGGCGATGGCGCCCAAGTACCTCACCCGCGACGAGATCCCGGCCGAGGCGATCGAGAAGGAGCGGGCGCTCGCCGAGCAGCTCACCCGCGACGAGGGCAAGCCCGAGCAGGCCATCCCCAAGATCGTCGAGGGTCGCGTCAACGCCTACTTCCGGGACTTCGTCCTGCTTGAGCAGGCGTTCGTGAAGGACGGCAAGAAGACGATCGCGAAGGTCCTCCAGGAGGCCGGCGTGAACGTCAAGCGCTTCGCCCGCTTCAAGGTCGGCCAGAGCTGACGTTCGCCGCCGAGAGGCAGGCACCTGGTACCGGCGGCTCGCCCGCGGCGCCCGCCACAAGCGGGGCGCCGCGCGAGTCCCGGTGAGACAGACCCGGATCTGGGGACGAACCCCGAGAGACAGGGACCGACACATCACGAAGCCGCGATACGAGGAGGCCGCCGCCGTGCAGGAGACACCGAACACTGACACGACGGCGGCCTCGTCGTCGTCATCTGCGTCCGGCATATCCGGCATATCCGGTACGTCCGCCCAGACGGCCGCCGCGTTCGCCGCCCGGGGCATGTCGGCCGGGGTCAAGCGGGCCGGCTGGAAGCGAGTTCTGCTGAAGCTCTCCGGCGAGGCGTTCGCTGGCCGCGACCCGCTCGGCATCGACCCCGAGGTCGTGCAGCACGTCGCCGAGGCGATCGCCGAGGCGGTACGTGACGGAGTGCAGGTCGCCGTGGTGTGCGGCGGCGGCAACATGTTCCGCGGCGCCACGATGGCCGAACGCGGCATGGACCGCGGCCGCGCCGACTACATGGGCATGATCGGCACTGTGATCAACTGTCTGGCCCTCCAGGACTTCCTGGAGAAGCTCGGCCTCGACACCCGCGTGCAGACCGCCATCACGATGAGCCAGGTCGCCGAGCCCTACATCCCGCGGCGTGCCATGCGGCACCTGGAGAAGGGCCGAGTGGTGATCTTCGGGGCCGGTCTCGGCCAGCCGTTCTTCTCCACCGACACCACCGCCGCGCAGCGCGCGCTGGAAATCGGTGCGGAGGCGGTGCTGAAGGGGACTCAAGTGGACGGTGTGTACGACGCCGATCCGCGAAAGAATCCGGACGCGGTCAAATTCGACCGTTTGGATTACGGTGAAGTTCTACAGCGGGGACTGAAGGTGATGGACGCCACGGCCATCAGTCTCTGTATGGACAACGAACTGCCCATCGTGGTCTTCGATCTGATGGGGCAGGGCAACATCGTCCGGGCCGTCCGGGGTGAGAAGATCGGCACGCTGGTCAGCCCGGCCGAGGGCTGACCCGGGCCGAGCGGGCACCGGTGTTCAGGTGACATTGGCCGACCAGATGACACGGGAGTCGAAGTGATCGACGAGACCCTCCTCGAGGCCGAGGAGAAAATGGAGAAGGCGGTCGGGGTCGCCAAGGAGGACTTCCAGGCCATCCGCACCGGCCGGGTCACTCCCGCCATGTTCAACAAGATCACCGCGGAGTACTACGGCACGCCGACGCCGATCAACCAGCTGGCGTCGTTCACGCTGCCGGAGCCGCGGATGGTCATCGTGCAGGTCTTCGACAAGTCGTCCATGCAGGCGGTCGAACGGGCGATCCGCGACAGCGACCTCGGCGTGAACCCCACCAACGACGGCAACGTCATCCGCGTGGTCTTCCCCGACCTCTCGGAGGAGCGCCGCCGGGAGTTCATCAAGGTCGCCGGCAGCAAGGCGGAGGACAGCAAGATCTCCATCCGCAACATCCGCCGCCGCGCCAAGGAGACCCTCGACAAGATGGCCAAGGACGGCGAGGCCGGCGAGGACGAGGTCCGGCGGGCCGAGAAGGAGCTCGACGACACCACCCACAGGTACGTGGCGCAGGTCGACGAACTCCTGGAGCACAAGAAGGCCGAGCTCCTCGAGGTTTGATGGAACTGGACGCGTCCGGGGAGCCCCAGGGCTCCCCGGGTGAGCCGGAGGCGACGCCTGAGCCGCCCACGGCCCACACCAAGACAGGGCGTAACCTGCCCGCCGCCATCGGGGTCGGTGTCGCGCTGGGCGCCCTGGTGCTGCTCTCCCTCTACACCGTCAAGACGATCTTCCTGATCGTCATGGTGGTGTTCCTCGTGATCGGCCTGCGCGAGCTGACCGGCGCACTCCAGGCCCGCGACATCCGGGTGCCGCTGATCCCGCTCGCCGTGGGGCTGGTCGCGGCCACGGGCACCGCGTACCGCTGGGGTCCCGAGCCGCTCATCGCCGTCACCGCGCTGACCATCATCACCGTCCTGATCTGGCGCATGGCCGACGGCCCGGCCGACGGCTACGTACGGGACGTCACCGCGGGTGTCTTCGCCACCGGCTACGTCGTGCTGATGGGCGGCATCGTCGCCCTGCTCATGGAGCCCGGCGACGGCGACCACCGCACCGTGATCTTCATCGCGACCACGGTCGCCAGCGACATCGGCGGCTACTTCGCCGGGACCTTCCTCGGCCGCCACAAGCTGGTTCCCTCGATCAGCCCCAAGAAGACCTGGGAGGGCGCCGCCGGCGCCATCCTGGCCTGCATGCTCGTCGGCGCCTGGCTCACCGCCTGGCTGCTGGACGGCCACCTCTGGGAGGGCGCCGTCATCGGCGCGGCCGTGGCGGTCATCGCGATCGCCGGCGACCTCATCGTCTCCATGATCAAGCGCGATCTCGGCCTCAAGGACATGGGCACGCTCCTGCCCGGCCACGGCGGCGTCATGGACCGGCTCGACTCCTTGATCGCCACCGCGCCCGTGGTCTGGATCCTCCTGGAGCTCTTCGTCCCCTCCGGCTAGCCGACGATCCAGGTCCTGGACTGCTGGGACAGGCGGCGGATCAGCGCGTCCGAGCCCTCGTTCTTGGCGTAGATGTGCTCTTCGGCGGTGATGGGGACGAGCCACAGCCAGCGAACGGGATCACCCTGGATGGTCAGGCCGTTCATGGGCGGGGCCATGGGGCCGGAGAGCCTGGCGGGATCGTCCAGGAGCAGAACGCCCTCCCAGTCCGCCGCCTCGGTCGTGTTCAGGGGGAACGTTCGTGTCTCGTGGTACCACTTCACGACGTCGCCAGGGGCGAACCAGGTGACGGAACGCCAGGGATACTGCGCCAGCCAGGGGAAGATGCTGCCCGCGCGCTGGCTCGGCAAGGTGGTGGCCAGGGCGAGCTCTATGCGCGCGTGCGGGGCGACCTCGTCCTCGTACAGCTCGATCGTGGGCATGCGCTGGCGGCTCATGCCGACCGTGCTCAGGACCGTGAACTCGCGGTCGCTGCGTGCGGGGCGTTCGGACACGCCGACCGTGGGGGCCAGGCCGTCGCGCAGCTGGCGGCCCACGTCATGCCAGTAGTGCCCGCCCGGGCCGAGCCTCTGGAGGAGATGGCCGAGGACGGATTGCTGGTAGTCGGCCCACGAGCCGTCGGCCCGGATCGTCTGCCAGTGCCGGCGGGCCTGTTCGATCCGGGGGCCGAACGGCTCGTCCGAGAGCGGGAACGCGAACGGGCTCTGCTTGGTCGCGTCGCGGCTGTAGCCGGGGATGCCGCGTTCCATGTCGGACCAGCCGGGGATCACGCAGAGCGGATCACCCGCCTCCAGGATCGCGACGCCGTCCCCCTCCTCGAACCACACGACCTCCAGCTCGCCGAGCGGCGGCCGGCCTTCGGGATGGCGTACGTGATCGGCGCTCAGCAGGGGCGCCAGGCCCGCGTCCAGCCGGGCGCGGTCGAAGTCCTGCGAGGCCGGGCCGTGGTTGGCGATCCATGCGGCCCCGACGACCGCGTCCTTGGCGTCCCGCAGGTAGGCCGCCGAGACGGTCCCGTCGGTCTCCACCACCAGCCTGCGGCTCCCGTACGGGCTGACCTCGTCCAGGACAGCCTTCGAAACGGACCCCCTGCGCAATACCGACATGATCGGAAGCCTAATCCCAGTGGTGGCCTAGTGCAGGCATCCCGCGCCTAGTGCAGGCATCCCGGGCGTAACCCGCGGACGGCCGAGGCACACGCCGGTATTTGCGACACTGGAAGGACCATGCCTGCCACCGAGAAGACCCCGGCCAAGCTCGTCTTCGCCGCGCCCCGCCGGGCCAAGCCACCGCGCCACCTCGCGGACCTGACCGCCGCCGAACGCCGGGAGGCCGTCGCCGAACTGGGCGAGAAGCCGTTCCGCGCGGACCAGCTGTCGCGGCACTACTTCGCGCGCCTCGCCGACGACCCGGCGGAGATGACCGACCTTCCGGCCGCCGTACGTGAACGGCTGACGGCCGAGCTGCTGCCGGAACTGCTCACGCCCGTACGCGAGCTCACTTGCGACGGTGGCAAGACGCTCAAGACGGTCTGGAAGGCCTTCGACGGCGTGTTGTTCGAGTCGGTGCTGATGCGCTATCCCGACCGGGCGACGATGTGCGTCTCGTCACAGGCCGGATGTGGCATGAACTGCCCGTTCTGCGCCACCGGGCAGGCCGGGCTGACCCGCAACCTGTCCACGGCGGAGATCGTCGAGCAGGTCGCCGCGGGCGCCCGTGCCATGGCCCGGGGCAAGATCGCCGGTGGGCCCGGCCGGGTCTCCAACATCGTCTTCATGGGCATGGGCGAGCCGCTGGCCAACTACAAGGCGGTGCTCGGGGCGGTACGGCGGATCACCGATCCGGCGCCGGCCGGCCTCGGCATCTCGCAGCGTTCGGTCACCGTGTCCACGGTCGGCCTGGTCCCGGCGATCGAGAAGCTGGCCGCCGAAGACCTGTCCGTCCGGCTCGCGCTGTCGTTGCACGCGCCCGACGACGAGCTGCGCGACGAGCTCGTCCCGATCAACAACCGCTGGAAGGTCGGCGAGGTGCTGGACGCCGCGTGGGCGTACGCGGCCAGATCCGGCCGCCGCGTCTCGATCGAGTACGCGCTGATCAAGGACATCAACGACCAGGCGTGGCGGGCCGACCTGCTCGGCAAGCTCCTGCGGGGACGTCTCGTGCACGTCAACCTCATCCCGCTCAACCCGACGCCGGGCTCCAAGTGGACCGCCTCGCGCCCGCAGGACGAGAAGGAGTTCGTCCGTCGCTTGGAAGCCCATGGGGTGCCCGTCACCGTCCGCGACACGCGTGGGCGTGAGATCGACGGCGCCTGCGGGCAGCTCGCCGCCGCCACCAAGGACTGACTTCGGCGCGGTGAACGGCGTGGCGGGCGTAGTGGGCGCGGTGAAAGCTTGGCGAGTGGCGCGGTGAACGGCTTCGTGGATAGCGGGACGTACGGCTCCCGGGAGTTTCTGGAGCCCGCCGTATGGCGGGCGCGAGCCGAAGCGCATCGGCGGCGGGTAGCGAGCTGGGTCGAGCCTCACCTTGAACGTCGCGGACGTGGCGAGACGCATCCGGTGGAGGACTTCCTCTTCAGCTACTACGGCTACAGTCCGGGCAAGCTGCGCAAGTGGCATCCGGGGGCAGACGTCGTCCTCGTGGACGCCGACGCGCGTGACTTCGGACGCGACTATCTCGGCACAGCCGAAGGGGCCGTCCTCGACGCCTCCTCGTTGATGGCGAGGCGAAGGGGCACGGCGGAGTTCGTCGCCGAGCTGCTGGCCGCGGCCGCCGGACGGCCCGCGCAGTTCGGGTGCTTCGGTATGCACGAGTGGGCGATGGTCTACCGGACGCGCGAGGTCCGGCATTCGGCCTGGCCGATGCGGCTCGGAGCGGAGGAGATCGCGCAGGTCGTGGAGTCCCGTGGGGTACGGTGCAGCCACTTCGACGCGTTCCGCTTCTTCACGCCGGAGGCACGCCCGCTGAACGTTCTGCAACCCACCCGGGAGCGCCAGGCGGAGCTCGAACAACCCGGCTGCCTGCACGCCAACATGGATCTGTACAAGTGGGCGTTCAAGCTCTCGCCCCTCGTCAGCAGCGAGCTCGTGGCCGACTGCTTCGCGCTCGCCCGCGACATCCGCGCCGTGGACATGCGCGCCAGCCCGTACGACCTGGGCGCGCTCGGGCATGAGCCGATCCGGATAGAGACCCCGGACGGCCGCGCGGAGTACGCGAGCGAGCAACGTGGGTTCGCCGAACGCGCGCAGCCGTTGCGGCAACGCCTAACAGACGCCTGCCAACGCCTTCTCGACGCCACGCGTTCCCCTTCCGTCTGATACGGCACATACGTCGCGGCGGTTGCGCGCCGGGGCGTGCGCACGCCACGCTGTTGCCGTTGTTCCTTGGGAGGCACGGATCGAGGAGCGCGGGTAGTGAAGACAGGAACGCACCGTCTGCCCGTGGCGTTGCGGGGGTACGAACGCGGCCAGGTGGACGATCTGCTCGGCCGCATCCGGACCACGCTCAACGCCGCCAGGAAGCCGGTAGGCGCCGCTTCCACAGGACCTAGTGCGAAACCTGTCGCGGAATCCGACGCGGAACCCGCTGTAGCACCCGATGGAGCAGCGGAGAGGCTCACCGCCGACGACGTGCGGGCGGTCCGCTTCGACATCGTGCTGCGTGGCTACGAGCCGCGCGCGGTGGACGAGCTGCTCCAGGAATGCATCCGGGAACTCCAGGCCGCCGTACCCGCCGGAGGCCGTCCGGGGCGGCGGCCGCGTGTCCATGCGGGCTGGTTGATCGGCTGGATCCAGAACGCGCGGTTCGCCGGTGCCGGGCTGCGGATCGGCTACGACGTCCGCGACGTGGACGCCTTCCTCGAACGGGTGATCGCGGGTCTGCGCGGCACGGCGGCGCCGGTGACGGCGCGCGACGTACGCGAGATCGTTTTCCGGACCGTACGCTTCGGGCCCGGTTACGATGAGCGAGAGGTCGACGCCTTCCTGATCCAGCTCGCGGGCGCGCTCGAACGCCGCTGAACTCCACGCCTTCGCAGCCCGCGCCGGGTTTAGGGGTCTACCGGATATCCACAGATCTTGGGATGGTGCTGGCGCGCGGCGTCCGGACACGGAACGCTACGTGACATGGATCACTTCGCCGCGCAGCATCAGCGGCTGCGCTCCCTGTTCGGCGTCTTCTTCGCCCCTGAGGTCACCGGTGCGCTGCTTCCGCTGGCGCGGCCCGCGCTCCGCCTCGGTTCCGACGGCGACGTGACGGTACGGCTCGGCGGCACGCCGCTGCTTCCGCCCGGTGAAGCATGGCCCACGTGGCAAGGACGGCCCCTCGATTTCATGCTCGCGGTCGACTTCGCGGAGCTGGCCAAGGTGATGGACGTTCCCGGCCTTCCGCAGGAGGGCCGCGCCGCGTTCTACTACGCCAGCGCCATACCGCGTCCTTGGGGCGACGACCGCACGCAGCGGGACGGGTGGCGGCTTTTCAGCGGCGACCTCCGGGAAGTCGAGGCCCCCGAGGGCACGTTCCCGATGTGCTTGCTCAGCGCGGCGCCCTTTCTCTCACTGCCCGCGCCACAGGAGACCGTGGTGCGGCGGCTTGAGGAGCGCTACAGCGGTGTCCTTTCGGTGTACGAGCAGGTGCATGCGGCGTGGCTCCAGCACGTGTGGCCAGACGATGCTCCCCTGCACCAGCTCGGTGGGTGGCCCGCGCTCGTGCAGCGTCCGGTCGGCCCGGACTGTACGTTGGCGTCGACGGGCCGCGATCTCGACACCACGGCCCTCTCCGCCGAAGAGCAAGCGGCTGCCGAGGCCGAGTGGCGCCTCCTGCTCCAGCTCGACTCCGACCAGCGGCTCGGCTGGGAGTGGGGCGCCCCGGGCCGTGTCTACTTCTGCACCCGCTCCGCCGGCTCGCTGGAAGACACCTGGCTCACGTTGCAGGCGGCGGCCGCCGTCTGACGTGCACGCGCACGGCACGTGCGCTGTGGCTGGATCCGGTCGGAAGTTGGCATGCTCGCCGCTGTCCGGCCCCGCGAGCCCTGACTAGCGTCAGCGACGTTTCCGTACGTCCCGCGTACGATCCTGTGCGCCACGAAGGGTTTCCAAGGCCGACATGAGCAAGCTGTTCCTCATCCTGCACGTTCTCGCCGCGATCCTCGCGATCGGCCCGGTCGCCGTGGCCGCCAGCATGTTCCCGCCCGCGCTGCGCAGCGCGCAGGCTGACCCGGCCTCCCTCCCGGCGCTCCGCAACCTGCACCGCATCTGCCGCGTGTACGCGGTGTTCGGCATCGCCGTGCCGGTCTTCGGCTTCACCACGGCCAGCAGCATGGGGGTCCTCGGCGACACGTGGCTGATCATCTCGATCGTCCTCACCGCGGCCGCCGCCGCCGTTCTCGCCCTGCTCATCCTGCCCAGGCAGAACGCCGCGCTCGCCGCCGTCGAAGGCGCACCGCCCGCAGTCAACGCCGAAAGCGCACCGCCCGCGCGCCAAACCGAAGGCGCACCGCTCGCCACCCGGGCCGTAGGCGCGCCGCCTGCAGGCCAGGCCGAGGGCGCACCGCCTGCAGGCCAGGCCGAGGACGCTCCGCCCGCAGTCAACGCCGAAGGCGCACTGCACGCAGTCAACGCCGAAGGCGCACCGGCCGCGGTCAACGCCGAAGGCGCACCGGCCGCGGTCAACGCCGAAGGCGCACCGGCCGCGGTCAACGCCGAGGGCGCACTGCCTGCGGGCCAGGCCGAGGGCGCACTGCCTGCGGGCCAGGCCGAGGGCGCACTGCCTGCGGGCCAGGCCGAGGGCGCACCGGCCGACGGGACCGACATCGCGCCTGTCGCCGCCCGGCTGGCCATGTTCACCGGCGTCTTCAACGTGCTCTGGGCGGTCGTGACGATCCTGATGATCGTCCGTCCCGGCTCGACCACGGGCGCCTGACCGCCACCGTGATCATGGACGGCCGCGGCGGACCACCACGTACACGACGCCCACGACGGCCGTCCAGAGCCCGAGGTGGAGCGCCAGGCCCGGGAACGCCGCGACGAACTCGCCGGGCCCGTCGTGGGCGGCCCGGATCCAGGCGACCATCGGCACCGACAGCCACGACAGAGGCCCGATGCTCAGCAGGAGGGCCGCGGTCGCGCCGCCGAGCAGTGCCAGCAGGGAAACGCCCGCGTCCGGGATGACCGCGCGGCTCGTCCAGGCGCCGAGGAACGTCCCGGCGGCCGCCACCAGGAGGTTGAGGCCGAGACCCGCCGCGAGGGCGGTGCCGTCGAGCCCCGCCGAGAGCCCCTGGACGGTCGGTACCGCGAGGATGGCGGCACCCAGGGCCAGGTTGACGGCGTATGCGGCCAGGAGCCCGGCGCAGGCCGGAGTCAGCGGATGGCGCGCGGCGGTCGCGGAGAGCGCGCGCTGCTCGTCCGGCTGGGTGTCCAACAGCGCGCGGGCGGCCCAGGCCCAGACCGGGAACATGAACGCCGCGACGTCGCCGAACGCCCCCGCGGCCAGTTCGGCGTTCGCCGGCGGCTGGAACAGCACCAGCGCCAGGATCAGCAAGATGACGATCACCGGCTGCAGCACCCGGAGCGAGCGCACGTAGCCGGACACCTGGAAGCGTGCGAGCGCGATCATCGTTCGGCCCTCCGCACGTCGTGACCGTCCGCGCGGAGCTTCGTCGCGATCTCCTCGGCCTCATCGGCTCGGACGACCACCTCCAGCACGGCCCACTCGGCCCCCGACGCCGATGCCGACCCCGCCGAGCCGGACCCCGCCGACCCTGACGACGCCGACGCCGATGCCGACCCCGCCGAGCCCGACCCCGCCGACCCCGCCGACCCCGCCGTCGCCGACGAAGCCGCCGTCGCGGCGCCGTTCTCCGCGGGGAGCGGCGCGACGGTCCCGTTCTCCGCGGGGAGGGGGGCGACGGTCCCGTTCTCCACGCGGAGCCGGTCGACGCCGGGAACGGATTCGATCACGCGTTGGTGGTCGCTGACCACGACCGCCGTGCCCGCCCGCGCGAGTTCGGCGATCAGTCCAGGGAGCGCGTCGCGGCTCTCGGCGTCCAGGCCGGCGAACGGTTCGTCCAGGATCAGCAGGCCGGGCTCGGCAAGGAGTGCCTGGGCGAGCCCCACCTTCTGCGCGCTGCCCTTGGACAGCTCCGGCAGCCGTACGCCCAGGAGGTGCTCAAAGGAAAGACGTTCGGCCCATTCGCCGATGGCGGGCCGCCTAATGCCGCGTACGGCCGCCATGTGGTCGAGGTAGGCCGACACCGTGAACGGCTGGTCCACCGGGAAGCGCTCTGGCGCGTACCCCACCCGGTCCGGACGGCCGGAGATCGTGCCACGCCGTGGGGTACGGAGCCCGGCGAGCAGCCGCAGCAGCGTGGACTTCCCAGCGCCGTTGCGTCCGGTCACCTCCAGCACGCGCCCCGGCGGCAGGGAGAACGAGACGTCCTGGAGCACCCAGGGGGCTCTCCGGTGATAGCGGAAGGCGACCTCAGTGAGCTGCATAGGCTACGGACGGTAGTGAACGCGTCGTAAGCGCCCTGTTAGGCCCGCCGCACACGTCGGGGGCCGGTCCGGGGCTGACAGAATGCGGCCCATGAGCGGCTGCGTGTTCTGCGAGATCATCAAGGGCGAACGGCCGGCGCACCTCGTGCTGGAGGCCGAGGACGCCGTGGCGTTCCTGGACACCCGTCCCTTGTTCAAGGGGCACACGCTGCTCGTGCCGCGCGAGCACCACGAGACGCTGACCGACCTGCCGCCCGAGCTCGTGGGCGGGTTCTTCGCCCACGCCCGGCGGTTGGCGGGCCTGATGGAGTCGGTGCTCGACGCGGCGGGTTCGTTCGTCGCGATGAACAACCGCATCAGCCAGAGCGTGCCTCACCTGCATGTGCACGTGGTGCCGCGTAACCGCAAGGACGGGCTGCGCGGCTTCTTTTGGCCACGGCAGAAGTACGACTCGGACGCCGAGGCGGCCGAATACGCCGCCCGGCTCCGCGCCGGAACGTGAGCCCCGGCGGGCTGAAGGGTCACCGGTCAGCCGAGTGCCGCCACGACGGCGACCATGGGGATGACCGCGCCTTCCTCCCCGGTGGACGACGCGGTGTCGTGGGTCTGGCCGGCCGCGGCCCGGCGTGCCGCGGCGTATTCGTAGAGGTCACGTTCAGCCCGGTCGAGGGCTGCGGACAGCACATATTGCGGGACCGTCCACCCGAGGAGTTCTGCCGCCTTACGGATCACGAGGTTCTGTTCCTCGGACGTCTCGAACTCGATGCGGTCGTCGTCACGGGAGACGGGAAGGTCCTGGCGAACCGACTCATACATGGCCGGTCTCCTTCCTTACAGCATCCAAAAGTACGCCCGCGGGCGCCGGTGCGGCATCCCCAATAAGAAGGAGAATATGGGGCTCCCCAAGTATGGGCCCGTCCGTAACCCCCTCCTCAACGTGACCTTGTGGAACGGGAGCTCTCGGTGGGACGGGCTGGACGGCGGCCCGGGGCTGACGGCCGTCCGAACTGAGTCAGACAGGGCTGGTCAGCGGGTTCCCCACGAGTAGGTCTGCTTGCGCAGCTTGAGATAGACGAAGCTCTCGGTTCCCAGCACGCCGGGTACGGCCCGAATCCTGCCGAGCAGCTCCAGCAGCTGCTCGTCGCT
This sequence comes from Actinomadura fulvescens, assembly GCF_039533225.1. NCBI lineage: Bacteria > Bacillati > Actinomycetota > Actinomycetes > Streptosporangiales > Thermomonosporaceae > Actinomadura > Actinomadura fulvescens. The sequence goes on from NZ_BAAATD010000001.1 coordinate 330,512, forward strand.
CTCGGCGACCAGCTCCAGCAGGATGTCGAACGACCCCGCGGTGATGACCACGTAGTCGATCTCCTCGATGGCCGCCAGCTCGTCGGCGACCCGCTCCAGATCGCCCTCGCACTTGACGCCGATCATCATCTGCCGGGAGAAGCCGAGCATGAGCGGGTCGGTGACGCCGACGATCTGCATGACGCCGGTGTCCAGCAGCTTCTGCACGCGCTGGCGCACCGCCGCCTCGGAGAGCCCGACGGCCTTGCCGATCGCCGCGTACGACCGGCGGCCGTCCTGCTGGAGCTGCTCGATGATCTGCTTGGACGTGTCGTCCAGCTGTACTGCGGCCTGCGCGCGCCGCCGTCCGCGTCCGGCCGCCTGCTCAGGGGTCGCCTGCTCGCGGGCCGCCTGTTCAGGGGCCGCCTCCCGTTCCGGCCGCGGGGGGTCGTCCTGGGGGCGCGCGACCATCGTGCTCTCCTTCGCTGCGGCATCGTGCCTGCTAGAACTACTTCCCAAGCGATTCCGTCGTGAAATTGGATCGTAACAACGGAATCCCTTGTCATCATGCTGAACCTCTGTCAAGGTCGGGGCCAATAGGACACATCGGTTCGTGCCCATCGAGGAGGGTCGACGGTGACCAGCGACAGCAGGACAAGGCTGCGCAACTTTATCGGCGGCGAGTACGTGGACGCCAAGGACGGCCGGACCATGGAGGTGGTCGATCCGAGTACCGGCGATGTCTACGCCGAGGCGCCCGTCTCCGGAGCCGAGGACGTGGACGCCGCGTTCCGCGCCGCCGCGGACGCCTTCCCCGGCTGGCGGGATCTCACGCCGAAGGACCGGAGCCTCGCCCTGCTCCGCTTCGCCGACGCGCTGGAGGCCCGGGCGGACGAGCTCGTCGCGGCCGAGTCCCGCGACACCGGCAAGCCGCTCCAGCTGACCGCCGAGGAGGAGATCCCTCCGATGGTGGACAACATCCGGTTCTTCGCCGGGGCCGGGCGGATCCTGGAGGGCAAGGCGTCGGGCGAGTACATGCCCGACCACACCTCGTCGGTCCGCCGGGAGCCCATCGGGGTCTGCGCCCAGGTCACGCCCTGGAACTACCCGATGATGATGGCGGTCTGGAAGTTCGGCCCGGCGCTGACCGCGGGCAACACGGTCGTGCTGAAGCCGTCCGAGACCACGCCCGCCAGCACGCTGCTGCTGGCCGAGATCGCCGCCGAGTTCCTGCCGCCGGGCGTCTTCAACGTCATCTGCGGCGACCGCGACACCGGCCGCTCGCTGGTCACGCACCCGACCCCGCAGATGGTGTCGATCACCGGCAGCGTGCGCGCGGGCATGGAGGTCGCCCGCGCGGCCGCGGACGACCTGAAGCGCGTCCACCTGGAACTCGGAGGCAAGGCCCCGGTCGTGGTGTTCGAGGACGCCGACATCGAGAGCGCCGCCGCGGGCATCGCCGGAGCCGGGTACTTCAACGCCGGTCAGGACTGCACGGCCGCCGCCCGCGTGCTCGTCGCCGACCGGCTCGCCGACGACTTCACCGCCGCGCTCACCGAGGCCGCCCGCGGAACCAAGGTCGGCGTGCCCACCGATGCCGACGCCGACTACGGCCCGGTCAACAACGCCGACCAGCTGGCGCGCGTCCAGGGCTTTCTGGACCGCGCGCCCGGCCACGCCGAGGTGCTGACCGGAGGCGAGCGCGTCGGCGAACGCGGCTACTTCTTCGCGCCGACGGTCGTCGCCGGGCTGCGCCAGGACGACGAGATGATCCAGAACGAGATCTTCGGCCCGGTCATCACCGTCCAGCGGTTCAGCGCCGAGGAACGCGCGGTCGAATGGGCGAACGGCGTGAAGTACGGGCTGGCGGCGAGCGTCTGGACCCGCGACCACGGCCGCGCGATGCGGATGACCAAGGCGCTCGACTTCGGCGCCGTCTGGGTCAACACCCACATCCCGTTCGTCTCGGAGATGCCGCACGGCGGCTTCAAGCACTCCGGCTACGGCAAGGACATGTCGATGTACGGAGTCGAGGACTACACGCGGATCAAGCACGTCATGCACTACATCGGCGCCTAGCGCGCCTCGCGCCACCCCCGTCCGACCCCGCGAAGGATCCCGCTCATGACTGAGACCTCGCCTCCCCCCGTACGCGGCGGCCAGGAGCCGTCCGGTTCCACGCTCCCCGCCATCGAGCTCACCGGTGTGGTGAAGGAGTACCACGCGCACGGGGAGACGGTGGCGGCGGTCCGCGGGATCGACCTGGCGATCGGGCAGGGGGAGTTCTTCTCCCTGCTCGGTCCGTCCGGCTGCGGCAAGACCACCACCATGCGGATGATCGCCGGGTTCGAGGAGCCCACCGGCGGCGAGGTGCTGCTGAACGGGAAGCCCGTCACCGACGTGCCCGCCAACAAACGCGACGTCAACATGGTCTTCCAGTCGTACGCGCTCTTCCCGCACATGAGCGTGTTCGAGAACGTCGCGTTCGGGCTCCGGCGCAAGGGCGTCGCGAAGGACGACGTCCGTACCCGGGTCGGCGCGATGCTGGAGATCGTCGACCTGACCGGCCGGGAGAAGCGGCGGCCCGGCGAGCTGTCGGGCGGCCAGCAGCAGCGGGTCGCGGTGGCCCGCGCGCTGGTCAACCGGCCGCGCGCGCTCCTGCTCGACGAGCCGCTCGGCGCGCTGGACCTCAAGCTGCGCCAGCACATGCAGGTGGAGCTCAAGCGCATCCAGCGCGAGGTCGGCATCACGTTCGTGTACGTCACGCACGACCAGGGCGAGGCCCTGACGATGTCGGACCGGATCGCGGTCATGAACGACGGCCGCATCGAGCAGCTCGGCTCGCCACGGGAGATCTACGAACGCCCGGCCTCGAAGTTCGTGGCCGGATTCATCGGCACCTCCAACCTGCTGTCCGGGACGGTCGGCGAGCTGCGCGGCCCCGACGCGGTGATCACCTACGGTCCGGACGGGCAGATCGTGGTGCCGCTCGGCGACGGCCGGACCGCCGCCCCCGGCGACACGCTGGAGCTGACCGTCCGGCCCGAGAAGATCGAGATCGGCACGCAGCGGCCCGGCGGCGGCTCCTCGCGCGTGCGGGCCACGGTCTCCGAGGTGGTCTACCTCGGCACGTCCACCAGCTACATCGTCAGCACCGCCGCGGGCGACGACGTGACGGTCTTCATGCAGAACGCGACGAACGCCGACGACATCGCCGGCCGCGGGGACGAGGTCTGGCTGTCGTGGGAGCCGCGCCACTCGTACGCGATCGGCGCCTCATGAACGCCCCGCACCTCGAATCGAACGCCCCGCGCCTCGATCCCGCGTTTCGGCGCGGCATGACGACGCGGCGCGGCGCCCTGCGGCTGTTCGGGGCCTCCGCCGCCGCACTCGCGCTGGGCGCCTGCGGCATCCCCGGGCAGGGCGGCCGCGGCAAGGTCAACCAGGCGCAGATCGACGCGTTCTGGAAGGGCAAGAGCCGCCGGGGCCGGCTCAACTGGGCCAACTGGCCGGGCTACATGGAGGACGACCGGGCGACGATCAAGGCGTTCACCAAGGAGACCGGCATCAGGGTGGACTACAAGGAGGTCATCCAGGAGGCCGCGGAGTGGTTCGGCAAGGTCCAGGCGCCGCTCGCCGCGAACCAGTCGATCGGCTTCGACCTGATGGTGGTCACCAACGGCATCCAGACGACCAAGCTCATCGAGCTCGGCTATCTCGCGCCGCTCGACCACAGGCGCCTGACCAGGTTCGCCGAGCACGCGGGGAGCAGGTTCCAGAACCCGCCGTACGACCCGGGCAACGCGTTCACCATCCCGTACGTCTCCGGGGTGACCGGCATCGCCTACAACACCAAGTACGTCAAGGACGAGATCACCAGCATCGCCCAGCTCTTCGACCCCAGGTACAAGGGCAGGGTCGGCATGATGAGCGACTCGCAGGAGCTCGGCAACTTCGGCATGTTCGCCATCGGCGCCGACCCGGAGAAGTCCACGCCGCGCGACTGGGAGAACGCCGCGCGCAAGCTGCGCGAACAGCGCGACCAGAAGATCGTGCGCAAGTACTACGAGCAGAACTACATCGACGCCGTCACCAAGGGCGACGTCTGGCTGACCATGGCGTGGTCCGGTGACGTCTACTCGCTGGCCAGCGACGACGTGAAGTTCGTCGTGCCGCGCGAGGGCGGCACGCTCTGGACGGACCTGATGATGATCCCGAAGACGGCGGCCAATCCGGTCGACGCGCTCACGCTCATGGACTGGCTGTACGACCCGCGCCGGAACGCGACGCTCACCGAGTTCATCAACTACGTGACGCCCGTGCCCGAGACCAGGAAGTTCGTCGCGGCCGACGCCGCCGAGGCCAAGGGCGAGGACAGAGCGGACCTCGAACGCCTGAGCCGCAGCCCGCTGGTCTACCCGTCGGACGCCGACCTGGCGAAGCTGCGCACCTACCGCGTCCTGACCCAGCAGGAGGAGACGGGGTACCAGAAGGTCTTCCAGCCGATCGTGCAGGGGAGCTGACATGCGCGGACCCGCTCGCCTCAAGCAGAGACTGACGCCCTACCTGCTGATGCTCCCCGCCGGCCTGTGGCTGCTGGTCTTCTTCGCGATCCCGCTGATCTACATGGCCTCGGTCTCGCTCATGACGGGCAACCTGATCGACGGCTGGAAGCAGACCTGGCACTGGCGCAACTACACCGAGGGCTTCGAGCTCTACGGCGACAAGCTCGCCCGCTCGCTCTGGTACGGGCTGCTCGCGACCGTCGCCTGCATCGTCCTCGCCTATCCGGCGGCGTACTGGATCGCGTTCAAGGGCGGCCGGCACAAGTCGACGTGGCTGTTCATGCTGCTGCTGCCGTTCTTCGTGTCGTTCGTGCTGCGGACGATCTCCTGGAAGCTGGTGCTGACCGACAACGGGCCGGTGCTCAAGCCGCTCAAGAACGCGGGGCTCCTGCCGGACGACTTCCACGTGCTCGACAGCGGCTTCGCGGTGGTGTCCGGCCTGACCTACAACTTCCTGCCGTTCATGGTGCTGCCGATCTACGTGGCGCTGGAACGCATGGACTACCGGGTCATCGAGGCCGCCTACGACCTGTACGCGAGCCGCCTTGCGGTGTTCCGGCGCGTGGTGCTGCCGCTGTCGCTGCCGGGGGTCTTCGCCGGGGTCATCATGACGTTCGTCCCGGTCTCCTCCGACTACGTCAACGCGCAGGTGCTCGGCGGGCCCGGCAACACGATGATCGGCAACGTGGTCCAGGCCGAGTACTTCACCAACAGCAACTACCACACGGCCTCGGCGCTCTCGTTCACGCTGATGGCGCTGCTCCTGCTCGGGATCTTCGCCTACGCGCGGGCCCTCGGCACCAAGGATGTTCTGGAGGCGGCAGGACGATGACCACCACGACCTCCGCGCCGCCGCCGCTGACCGTGCCGCCGCCGCGCCGCCGCCGGCGCCGGCTCAAGGGCCGCGGCCTGCAGCTCTACACGGTCCTCCTGGTCGGCTGGCTGCTGGTGCCGATCGGCGTGATGATCCTCTTCGGCTTCAACGACACCCGCACCAAGCAGAACTTCGAGTGGGAGGGCTTCACGCTCAAGTGGTACGTCCACCTGTTCGACAAGAAGGACCTCACCACGGCGCTGATCAACTCGATCACGATCGCGGTGCTCACCACCCTGATCGCGACCGTGCTCGGCACGCTGCTCGGGCTGGCGATCGGGCGGCACCGGTTCCGGGGCCAGGGGCTGGCGAACCTGGTGATGTTCGCCGCGATCTCGTGCCCCGAGCTGGTCATGGGTGCGTCGCTGCTGTCGATGTTCGTCGCGACCGAGACGCCGCGCGGCTATCTGACCATCCTGGCCGCGCACGTGATGTTCTCGGTCTCCTTCGTGGCGATCACGGTACGGGCGCGGGCGGTCGGGATCGATCCGTCGGTCGAGGAGGCCGCACGTGACCTCGGGGCCGGTCCGCTGACCACGTTCCGCCTGGTCACCCTGCCAATGATCATGCCGGGGGTGCTGTCGGGCGCGCTGCTGGCGTTCGCCCTGTCGGTGGACGACTTCATCATCACCAACTTCACCAGCGGCGCCACCCAGACGTTCCCGCTGTGGGTCTGGGCGTCCACCCGTACCGGCACCCCGCCCCAGGTCAACGTCATGGGCACGTTGATCTTCGCCGTCGGGGTCCTGCTCGCGATCGTCAACATCGCCGCCGCCCGCCGCCGCGCCCGGCGCACCTGACACGTCCGGTGCGCCTAACGCGCCTGGTGCATCTGACGCGGCTGGCGTTCAAAAGCCGGTCAAAGGTGGTCGAGTCTTCCGTCGTCCCTGGTCAAGCCGGGTACGAGGGTCTGTGAGGAGTCATGAACGTGAACGTGCTGACGTCGCTCGCCGAGGCCGAGCCCGCCCCGTACTGGCTGCAGGACCCGGCGCGCCCGGAGGCCGAGCCCGCCCTCGTCGGCCGGGACACCTGCGACCTCGCGGTGGTCGGCGGCGGCTACACCGGGCTGTGGGCGGCATTGCGGGCCAAGGAACGCGACCCGTCACTGGACGTGGTGGTGCTGGAGGCGGACCGGATCGGCGCCGCCGCGTCCGGTCGCAACGGCGGCTTCTGCGCGGCCAGCCTGACGCACGGGCTCGGCAATGGCATGGAACGCTGGCCCGAGGAGATGGCCGAGCTCGAACACCTCGGCCACGAGAACCTGAAGGCCATCGGCTCCACCCTGGACCGGTACGGCATCGACGCCGAGTGGGAGCTCACCGGCGAGCTGAACGTCGCGACCCAGGAGTGGCAGGTCGCCGGGCTCGCCGAGGAGGCCGAGGCGGCCACCGCCCTCGGCCGCGCGCCGATCCTCCTCGGCGCCGAGGAACTCCGCAAGGAGGTCGACTCGCCCACGTACCTCGCCGGCCTGTGGGACCGTGACGGCGTAGCGATGGTGCACCCCGCCAAGCTCGCGTGGGGCCTCGCCGAAGCGTGCCGAGCCCTTGGCGTCCGAATCTACGAGAACACCCCGGTCACCGGGCTGCGCAGCGGCTCACGGCTGCGCCTGTCGACGCCGTACGGCGCGGTCGTGGCGGGCAGGGTCGCCCTCGGCACCGGTGTCTTCCCGCCGCTCCTGAAGCGTCTCAGGCACTTCCTGGTGCCGGTGTACGACTACGCGCTGGTGTCCGAACCGCTGAGCAGGGAGCAGCGCGCGGCCATCGGCTGGACGCGCCGGCAGGGGATCGGTGACAGCGCCAACCAGTTCCACTACTACCGGCTGACGGCCGACGACCGGATCCTGTGGGGCGGCTACGACGCGATCTACCACTTCGGCAACGAGATCCACGCCGAGCTCGAACGGCGGCCCGCCACGTTCGCCACGCTGGCCGAACACTTCTTCACGACCTTCCCGCAGCTGGAGGGCCTCCGGTTCAGTCACGCGTGGGGCGGGGTGATCGACACCTGCAGCCGCTTCTGCGCGTTCTTCGGCACGGCGCACGGCGGGCGTCTGGCGTACGCGGCCGGCTACACGGGTCTCGGCGTGGGGGCGACCCGGTTCGGCGCCGACGTCATGCTGGACCGGCTCGGGGTCGGCCTGGCGCCGGGGGAGGAGACCGAACGCACGCGGCTGCGGATGGTGCGGTCGAAGCCGGTGCCGTTCCCGCCGGAGCCGCTGCGCTACGGAGTGATCGAGCTGACCCGCAGGGAGATCGCCCGCGCCGACCGCAACGGCGGACGCAGGGGGCTCTGGCTGCGCACCCTCGACCGGTTCGGTCTCGGCTTCGACTCCTGATCAGTCCGGCGACGCGTCCTCGGCGCCGAAGATGACCGAGGAGACCTCCAGGTAGAGCTGCTCGGGGTAGGGCATGTAGCCGACGTTGCGGAGGGCCTGCTTCTGGCCCGCCGACTCCATGACGAACTCGCCGTACCCGAGCATGCGCCCGGCGAGCGAGCGTTCCAGCGCGATGTCGGTGACCTTGGCGAGCGGCAACATCGCGACATTGCGGTTGAGCACGCCGTTGATCACCATCACCCGGTGCTCGGTGACCAGGAAGAACTCGATCGACCAGGCGATGACCTTCCAGACCAGATAGCCGAGCACCCCGAGCCACAGCCACCAGATCCAGGTGATGCCGAGCGCCGCGCCGGCGAAGCCGCACAGGACCAGGCCGCCGACGACGAGCGAGACCGGGAGCAGCAGCACCGCGGGATGCCGCCGGACCGCGATCACGCGGCCCTCGTACGACATCAGATACCTGTCGACCGTCCGCGAGCCAGCGTCGCGGAACACCATCATGTCCTGCATGTTCACGGCGGCACCCTCGTCATGATCTGGTGAGCTCAACGGTAGCCGACCGCGCGCTCCCGCCGCAGGCCCCCGCGCGGTCACAAAGCAACGCCCGGCGACTCGGCCCGGTGAACGTCTTGTGCGCGCCGGTGCGAGACCAGAAGATGGTCGGCATGGACGGCGCGCAGCGGCCTGCCCCGGATCCGGCTCTGGACGACGACCCCGCGGGTGCTCGCGGGCCGCGGGGGGAGTTCGTCCCCGACGTCACGGGGCGTCCGGTCTGGCGGTTGCTCCTGCGCGGACTCGGCGTCTACCTGCCCGGCTGGGAACCCCCCGGCGGTGCTCTGCGCGTGTCCGACGGACCGTCCGGCACGGGCCCGGACGGCTTCGGGCCGCCCGCGTTCCTCAATGGCGACTCCGGCTTCGGGCTGCACCTGCCCGCCCGGCGCAGGGGCCTGGAACCGGACCGGGAGATCTACGTCCGCGGTCGCGAGGACCCGAGCTTCGGGATCGTCATCGCGGGTCCCGCGGCGGCGATCGGCACCCGGGTCGTGTCCGCCGGGGAGCTGCTGCGTTACGCGCGCAGGCTCACGTTCGAGGAGCTCTTCGACACCGGCGACGCCGACTCGGTGCCCTACGCCGTGCGCGCCGCGAAGGCCGTGGAGAACGTCGTCTTCCTCGACCGCGCCACGGGCGTCGGGCTGTGCGCCGAGGTCGACCCGGTCACCCGCGCGGTCACCTGCCCGGTCTTCGTCCGGCTCGGCGGACGCTCCGAACGCACGATTCACGCCTACGGGGTGGCGGCCCACGCGGTGAGATCCCACAACTGATGGGAGGGGAGCCGCCGTAGCCGCACGGTGGCCGCGGCCGGGTCCCAGTAGACGTCGTCGCTCTCCAGCTCCACCGACTGCGCCGGGGTCAGCACGGCGCACAGCAGCTCCTCGCGCGCGCGGACGGCCATGAGCGGGCCGATCTGCACCACCGCGCCCGTGCTCTCGTGGAGCGTGCGCAGCAGCGCCTTGAGCGCCGCCTCGTCCTCCGGGGGCCGCGACGGCTCGACGCCCGGCGGCAGGACGGGACGGCCGCGCGACAGCCCGTTGCCGTTGTGGGGCAGGTCGGCGCCGGTCGAGATAAGCAGGGCGGTGAACCCGCCCGCGAGGTCCTCGGTGGTGTGCCCGGCGAGAAAGTAGCGCCGCCGCTCCGGCGTGCCCGGTGTCGCGCCGTTCGGTCCCTCGACCGTGCGGAACCGGATGTTGAGGCGGGACGCGCGGACGCACCGTTCGTAGACCTCGGTGAGGATGTCGTCCAGCTGCTCGTCCCGCGTCCACAGCCGTCCGGTCGCCGTCACGGCCGCGGCGTCGCCCTCGCCGCCGCGCGGCTGGCCGGTCAGCGCGGAGGTGACCGCCTCGTCCAGCTCGCCCTCGGTGAACTGGAGCAGCTCGGTGACCACGTCCTCCACGTCTTCAAGGGTGCGGGTCAGCGTGCGCTGCAGCTCCAGCATCTCGGTGCCGCTGCGTTCGAGGTCGGACAGGCGGTCGAGCGCGGCGTCGACCTTGCCCTCGACCGCGGCGGTGCCCGCCCGGGTCACCGACCGCACCGACGTCTCGACCTCGGCGAGCTTGCGCCGCAGCGCGGCCAGCGTGACGCGCTGCTTCTCCAGGTCGTGCAGGCGCGTGGCCTGGGTGCGCAGATAACCGTCGGCCTGGTGGACGAGCGCGGCCAGCTCCTCCACCTGCCCGGTGTTGTGCCGCAGCCGCGTGTCGAGCGCGGGCAGCACGTCCCGCTTGACCTTGGACAGCTCGGCGGTGAGCTGCTCGCCGACCGTCACCAGCACGGTGTTCTGCTTGCTGACCTGCTCGTTCAGCTCGTCGATCCGGCGGACGAACGCGCGTGCCTGGTCCTTGCTCTGCTTGCCGGCGTACAGTTCGAGCGCCCCGACGACGACGCACATCACCACCAGGATGACCGTCGTCATGGTGCTCCTCAGACCTCTCGCCGGCCCGGTGGTTATTACCGGAAATGCTTTTGATCGCGACCATAACGTACGATCAATCGCCGCAAGCGGCACTTGCGTAACCGACTGATCTCGGTGACCCAACGGAAAGGAAGAGGGAGCTTAGAGACGCGCCAGCCGCTACTCGCAGCCTTCGAACTGGGGGACGGTCGTGGTGTAGTTCAGCTTCACGGGAGCGAACCACTTGTGGAGGAGCCGCTGCGCCGTGCCGTCCTGGTACATCCCGGTGATGGCCTTGTTGACCGCCACGCAGCCGTCCGCGTCGCCGAGCCGCATGCCGATGCCGTAGCCCTCGTCCGAGATCGGCGCGTTCACGATCCTGGGCGGCCCGCCCTGGCCGCCGCCGCGCCGGGCGGCCTGCGCGGCGAGCCCGGCGAGGATCAGGTCGTCGGTGGACACGGCGTCGACCGCGCGGCCGGTCAGCTTGTCGAGGCAGTCGGCGTAGCCGGTGGCCGGGACCAGCCTGGCGGCGACGCCCTTCTCCTTGGTGACGCGCTGGTAGGAGACCGAGCCCTCCACCTTGCACAGGTTGCGGTCCTTGAGGTCGCGGACGTTCCTGATCGGGCTGTCACCGCGGACGAGCACGTCCTGGTGGGCGACGTAGTACGGCCCGGCGAACGTCACCTCGGCCTTGCGGTCGGGCGTGATCGAGTAGCTGGCCACGACGAGGTCGACGTCCCCATCCTTGATCATCTGCTGCCGGGTGCCCGACGTCACCTCCTTGAACGTGACGTTCCCGCCGGTCACGCGGAGCCGCTTGGCGACCTCCCGGGCGATGTCGATGTCGAAGCCCTCGTAACCGCCGGCAGGCGTGCGCTGGCCGACTCCCGGCTGGTCCTTGTTGACTCCGATGACCAGGTGCTCCTTGTCCGCCACCGAGTCCTCCTCGGCGGCGGCGATGCCGCAGGCGGTGGCTCCCAGCACGGAGGCCGCCGCCAGGACGGCGGCCCCGATCCGGCGTCCGCGCGTCTTCCGCTCTCTCATTCCGCTCCCCCCGGCGAAGCCGCCCTTGCCGACGTCGTTCCGTGTCATCGGTACTCCGACAGCCGGGGACGGACACCGGCCAGCACCAGCGCGACCAGCACGAGCCCGGCGGCCGGGATCACGATGTTCCAGCCGGCGGTGCCGTCGTCGCCCTTCTTGATCGCGTCGTCGAACGCCTTCTGGTGGAGCCCGATGAGCCCGCTCAGCGCGACGTCGTACCGGCCGAACGACGAGTCCGGCCTGGCCAGGCGCGACGTGATCGCCTGCTGCCGCTGGCCGCCCGCGACCAGGGCGCGCATGGCGCTGTCGTCCCGCTGGTACGCGCGGTACTCGGTGAAGACGGAGCCGAGCGCCCTGTCCTGGCCGGGCAGCGACGTACGGCTGGACTCCGTGCCGAGGAAGCCGAGGTAGTCCCGTTCCTTGCCCGGCGTCTGCACGGCCGCGCTGTACTGCGCGAGGCTGTCGGCCTTCACGTAGAGGATGGTCTGCGACTTGCTGAGGAACACCTGCTCGTAGGTGTCGGCGCGGACCGGGTCCAGCAGGAACCTCGTCTGGTCGGCGTTGGCGCTGTTGCCGATCGCGCGAGCCCGCGACAGCGCGAGAATGGAGTCGAAGCCGTCCTCCTTGGCCTTGCGTAGCTGGTCTGCCTGCCCGCCGAGCATCGTGAAGCTCACGCCCACCAGCACCAGCGTGGCGACGGTCGCCAGCGCTAGCGCCGGGTTGAACATCCGTCGGAAGCGCGCGGCGAGGAACAACTGCAACGCGCCGAGCAGCGCCAGCAGGATGATCCCGGTGAGCAGCACCCACAGGCGGCCGTTCGAGACGGCGTTCTGCTTGTTCTCGTAGGTGTGGCGGACGAGGGTGCCGTTGTCGAGCGTCAGGTTGTACGCCTTGGGCAGCAGGTCGAGCTTCATCAGGTCGGTCGCCTGCCGGTAGACCTTGAGGACGCCTTCCGGCGGCGTGCCCGCGGTGTGCGGGGTCTGCTGGTCGAGCAGCAGCGCCTGCCCTGCGAGGCGTTCGTATCGCGCCACCGCGTCGAGCAGTTCGCGGGCGGTGCGTTCCTCGGTGTCGTCGTCGGCCAGCCCGGACGCCTGGAGCAGCGCCTTGCCCGCTTTCCGGCGGCTGTCGTCGTAGGCGGCGAGCGCCTGGTCGCGCTTGGGCCCCAGGTTCGGCGTGCGGCCGATCAGCAGCGCGTCGGCCAGCCGGGCGTCCATGTTGATGAGCTGGGTGTAGAGGTCGCCGGTGGCGACGACCTGCGGCCCCGCGTCCTGGCCGATGACCCGGACGCCGTCGCGCGCGTCGCCGACCGCGGCCCAGGTGACCGCGAGCAGCCCCGCCAGCGCGACGAGGACGAGCACGGTGAGGGCACGGACGCGGCTCGCGACGGTCCGGGGGACCAGCCGAGCGGCGCCGGTGCGCGGCTCGCTGCGCGTGGCCGGGCGGCCGGGCAGCACCGGCGCGGCGGGCTGCCGCGGCACCGGTGCCGTGCCCGGCGGCGGCCCTGGGGGCGGTGGCCCCGCCGAGGGAGCCTGGTGTACGGCCGTCATGTCGCCTCGCCTCTCCTCAGCGTGATGGTGGTCCAGGCGCCCACGTGGATGCGGTCGCCGTCGCCGACCGGCACCTCGACGTTGTAGGGGATGGGCTCGGTCGCGCCGTTGAGGCACGTGCGGTTGGTGGAGCCCGGGTCGACCAGCGTCCAGGTGCCGTCCGGCTTGGCGAGCAGCACCGCGTGGACGTGCGAGACGCCCGGATCCTCGGGCGGCTCGCGCAGGTCGATCTCCGGCGTGCCGTGCGTGGAACTGCGCCGCCCGATCCGTACCTGCCGCGCGGTCAGCGGGATGCGGCGTTCCGGGTAGTACGGAGGGAACGCGATGCCCCCGGAGTCCGGCCCCTCCTCAGCGACGATCGTCGCGAAGTAGTCCCGGTCGGCGTTCACCAGAACGACCCACCCCGTCTCCGAGCCACCTGCTCCTGCCGACCCCCCCGCCGCCGCACCAGCAAACCCACCCGGCGCCGACCCCCCAGGCGCGGGTGCTCCGGGTCCGGAGGCCCCGGGCACGGACGTGCCGGGCGCGGAGGCGCCGGGTGCGGGTGCGCCGGGTGCGGGTGCGCCGGGCGCGGATCCCCCGTGCCCGGACGTCCCGGGTGCGGGCGCTCCTGGCGCGGAACCCCCAGGCGCGGATCCCCCGGGTGCGGGTGTGCCGTGCGCGGGTGCTCCGGGTGCGGGTGCGCCGGGTGCGGACGTCCCGGGCGCGGACGTCCCGGGTGCGGGGGTGCCGGGTGTGGGGGTGCCTGGGCTTGGGGTGCCGGGGGCTGGGGCTGATATGCGGGAGGCTCGTTCTACGGTGGCGTCGCGGCTTGCTGTTCCGGTGGGCGCGCCTGGCGGGGTGGGTGGGGGCGCCTGCGGCGTGTTGCGTTGGAGTTCCTCGGGCGAGATGTGGCGTGACGGACCGGTCGAATGCGGGGAGTCCGGCGACGGCGGCTGGGTGACGATCACGGGCGTGGGCTTGCCGCCGCCGGTGGCGAAGTCGTACCCGCACTCCTCACAGAACCGGTCGCTCGACGGCGTCCCGCAGTCAGGGCAGGGGTTCCCCGATCCGACCGCGTGCATCTGCACGGTCGGCCTGGGCGCTCCCGTCTGCGCCGCGCCGGCGTCGATGCGCTCGCCGCAGACGTCGCAGTAGTCGGTCGCGCCGGACGTGTGGCCCGCCGGGCAGGTCGCCATCGTCACCCCTCGCCCTTCCGGGTACGGACGGTCTTGGTCGACCGCGTGTCCAGGGACATCTCGTCGGCCTTCTCGACGTTCTTCTTCAGCCGTACCGTCCCGGTCGCCGGATCGACGACGTCCACGACCTTGCGCAGCAGCGAGGTGATCTCGTCGTTGCCCGCCTCCTCGGCGAGCTGCACGGCGCGGCCGAGGCGCGCGGTGGCCACGTCCTCGTCGCCGTCCTTGCGGGCCTGCAGGCCCTGCTGGATGGCGTCGGCCAGCTCGGCCTGCCCGGTGTAGTGGGCGACGCGGGGGTTGATGCGGGTGGAGGCGGCCTCGTCGTCGGTCCATTGGACGAGCACGTTGCCGGTCGCCAGGACCTCGTCCTCGGCTCCGGCGGCGCCCGGCACCACGAGCTTGACCCAGCCGGCGCGCAGTTCCTTCCCGACCTCGCCCGGTGGCACCTCCACGCAGATGTGGTAGTCGCGGCCCTCCGCGCCCCACGCGCCGAGCGGGTAGTCGCCCGCCTGCGGCCCCGACTCGGTGCGCTTGCCGGTGAGGTCCTCCACCGTGGGCATCACCTGCTTGACGAAGCGCAGCTTGGCCGTCTGCGGCGTCCACACGCGCAGCGCGACGTCGGCGACCGCCTTGCCCATCGCCGCCTCGGTCATCGCCTGGAAGTCGGCGACCAGGCCCTTCGGGTCGGCGACGATGTCGACGCTGCCCAGCAGCGCCGACGAGATCTTGCGCAGTTCGGCGACCTCCCAGTCGGTGCCGACGCCGCGGCAGTCGCAGACGAACCGGCCGGTGCAGCGGTAGAGCACCGCGTCGAGCTCCTCGGCGGTCTCGTGCTGGTTCTTGCCGTCGGTGAGCAGGATGGCGTGCCGGATGCCCTCCTGGTGCGCGTCGAAGAGCTGGTCGGCCAGCCGCAGCCAGGAGCCGATCGCGGTGCCGCCCTGGGCCTGCAGCCGGCTCAGCGCGTGCTTGGCCTCCTGGCGGGTCCCGGCGTCCGCCCGTACCAGGGTGGCCTGCTGCGGGAAGACCATCTTCGCGGTGTTGGCACCCGAGACCACCGCGAAGAACACGCCGTCGCGGAGCGTGTCGACCGCGACCTGCGCGGCCGCGATCGCCGCGCGCAGCTTGGTGTCGGGATAGGACATCGAGCCCGAGGTGTCGATGATGATGACCTCGGCGGCGGAGGCGGGCCGGGAGACGCCGGCCGCCCCCGCCCCGGACGACTCCACCGACACGATCGCGTGGACCTCGCGGCCGCCCTCGGGCAGGTACTTGTTCTGGTCGATCTTGATGCTGAACTGCGGCTGCTCGCTCATGGGGCATGCTCCGTGGTAGGCGTGACCGTGCTGGAGGCGACCGGGACGACGGCCACCGAGATGTTGTCGCGGCCCCCCGCCTCCAGGGCGAACCGGACCAGCGTGCGGGCCGCGCCGAGGGGGTCGCGGACCGGATCGCACGCGGCGTCGGACAGGACGGCCGCCAGGTCGTGAGGCTTGGGCGCGTAGTTCCACAGGCCGTCGCTGCAGACGAGCACCGCGCCGGTCCCGCCCGGGGTGAACGTGCGGACCCGCGGCCGTACCTCGTCGGCGTCCGCGCCGAGCCAGGCCGTGATGACGTGCGCGTTGGGGTGCGCCTCCGCCTCGGCCTCGGTCAACGCGCCTTCGGACACCATGTACGCGGCCCACGAGTCGTCCTCGGTGAGCTGTTCGGACGCCGCGGCCGTCTCGCCGCTGCCCAGCCAGTAGGCGCGGCTGTCACCGACCCAGCCGACGGTCACGGCGAGGGCGCCGGTCGCCGCGTCCGCGTGCGTGAACGCCGACACGTAGGTGCAGGACGGGGCGTTGGCCGGCGACTCGGCGAGCTCCGCCACGGACTCGGTGGCCTTCAGGGCGGCGTCGCAGGTGGCCTGGTCTGGAGCGGCCCCGGCCTCGGCCCCGGCGAGCAGCTCCGCCACGCCCGTCTCGGCCGCGGCGCGGGAGGCGTCGTCAGGCTCGGGAGAGGACCCGACGCCGTCGCAGACCACCGCCGCGATCCCGCCGGGGTGGGCGGCGATGGCGAAGAAGTCCTCGTTGCGCGCGTAGCGGCGGCCCCGGTCGCTGACTCCGGCGGCCACACCGCCTGGAAGCTCGATCTCGATGTGGTCGCGTTCGGCGGGCTGCCGCATGCCGCAGTGCTCGCAGTAGCCGTCGGCATCGATCGCGGTGGCGCCGCATTCGGTGCAGGCCGGGCGCGGCGACTTGGGCTCGGTCCGCCGGGTCGGGCGGGTGCCCGGGCGTCCGCCCGCGAAGACCTTCCCGGTGACACCCTCGCGTGCCACCCGCCCGGCGCGGACGAAAGCCGCGGCCTCCGCGGTCAGGGGGTGCCCGCAGGCCTCGCAGAACCCCTCGCCCTCGAAGACCGCCTCCCCGCAGTTGGGACAGGCCGGCTTGGGTGCGTCCACCACGTTCTGGTCCTCCGTCAAAGCAGCGTCCTCGGGCGTACGGCGTTGGCGCGGTCGATGAGGAGGCGCCGCTCTTCCTTGTCTCGCGTGTGCTGGGCCAGTGCGCGGTAGTTGTCCTCCAGAACGCGGCGTAGCGCGGCCGTGTCAGTGAGCGGCGCACCGAAGAGCGTGCCGCCCTGAGCGTTGCCATTGGGGGAGTGGCGCAGGCTCAGCCACGCCAGAGCCGCCTCCAGCACCTCGGCGATGAGCCGTGCGCGCCGTTCCCCCTCCAGGTCGAGGCGGCCGAGCCGTTCCGCCGCGCCGACCAGCTCGGCCGCCGTCAGGTCGTTGACCGCACGGCCGCGCACGGCGGTGGCCACCGCCGCCACCTGCGCGGCCACGTACCGGATGGAGGTCTTGGGCACCGAGTCGAGCACGGCGACCGCCGCCGGACGGTGGCCCGCGGCGAGGTGGATACGGGCGAGGGCGAACGCGGCGTTGATGTAGGACTGGTCGGTGCGCCAGACCGTCTCGTAGAGGCGGACGGCCTCACCTGGCGCCCGTTCCTCCAAGCAGTAGGCCAGCGCGAGCTTGGGTGCGGCCTCGCCGGGAAGCAGGGAATAGAGCTGGTCGAACTGCGTCTGCGCCGCCTCCAGGTTCCCTTCGGCGAGCGTGCAGACGGCGTGGTACCAGTCGACCCGCCAGTCGTCGGGGCGTTCCGCCGCCACCTGGTCGAGCAGGGACCGCGCGGCGGGGAACTGGGCGAGCTCGATGCGCACGCGGGCCAGCGTCAGCGAGATCTCCGGCGTCTGCTGCGGCGCGTTCGCGATCGTCGCGGCCAGCTGGTCGGGTTCGAGGGCCGTCAGCCCCGCGAGGAAACCGGCCGCCGGGTCGGACCCGTCCACCAGCGGCACGGGCAGCGAGGCCGCCGCGGCGGCGCGCGAAAGCGGCGGCAGCGCGGTGTCGGCGTTGCCCGGCCGGGTGGTGCCGGTGCCCGGGGCGAAGCGCTCCGGCCCGAACAACCCCGACGCGGCGGGCCGCGCGTACCCGTCGTCGGCGGCCAGCACCTCGCGCAGCACACCGGTGAGCTGGTCGGCCATCTCCACCGCGTCCTGGAACCGCCGCGCCGGATCGCGGTGCGTCGCGCGGCGCAGGAACCGGTCGTACGACTCGTGCCGCATCAGCAGCGGCACCTCGGCGCGCGCGGGCAGCTTGTCGGCGAACTCGCTGGTGAACCGGGCGAACCGGAAGCTCAGCACCGCCAGCGCACGGCCCACCGTGTAGAGGTCGGAGCTGACCGACGGCCCGACGTCGGCGATCTCCGGTGCCTGGTAGCCGACCGTGCCGAAGATCGCGCCGTCCTGGTCGTCCAGCCGCCGTACCGCGCCCATGTCGATCAGGCGCAGCTGCTCCTCGGTCTGGATGACGTTGTCGGGCTTGAAGTCGCAGTAGACCAGCCCCTGCGAGTGCAGGTAACCGAACGCCTGGAGCACCTCCAGCGCGTACGCGATGGCCTGGCCCAGGGGAAGCGCGTCCTCGCCAAGCTGTTTGCGCCGCTGCTGGAGGATGTCCTTGAGCGACTGGCCGCCGACGTACTCCATGACGATGTAGCCGGAGCCGTCGTGCTGGACGAAGTTGTAGATCTTGACGATGTTGGGGTGCTCGACCTCGGCGAGGAACGCGCGTTCGGCCGCGGCCGCCGCCAGCGCGTCGGAGTCGCCGGAGTCCAGCAGGCCCTTGAGCACCACCCAGCGGTCGCTGACGTTCTTGTCCTTGGCGAGATAGATCCAGCCGAGGCCGCCGTGCGCGAGACAGCCGAGCACCTCGTACTGCCCGCCGACCAGGTTGCCGGGCGCGAGCTTGGGGGTGAACGAGTAGGCGGCGCCGCACTTGGCGCAGAAGCCTTCGGTGCGTCCGGGCCGGTCGCCCTTGGCACGCCCTACGGGTTCGCCGCAGTCGCTGTTGTTACAGAAGCGGCGGTTCTCGGCGACCTCGGGGTTGGCGAGGATGGCCGTGGAGGGGTCGCGGTAGGGAACGCGCGGCACTTCGACGAGCCCCGCGCCCAGAGCACCGCGGCGCCCGGACGAACGCGACGAGCCTGTGCGGGTGCTGCCCGTTCCGACACTTCCCCTGGCGAAGCTCCCGGACGGCAGGCTTCCCGACGGCAGGCTCCCGGACGGGGTGCTGCCCGAAGCCACGGGAGCCGAGGCGAGGCTGCCCGACGACGGAGGCATGCCGCAGACGTCGCAGTAGCCGTCTTGCAACGTTCCCGTACAGCCGGGTTGGGCGCATCGGCCAGGTGCGGCCATGGGTGGAGCGGCCGCCGCCGGTGGGGTGGGAGCGCTGGCGACGGCCGGCGGGCTGCCGCAGACGTCGCAGTAACCGTCCTGCATGGTGCCCGTACAGCCGGGCTGAGCGCACTTGTCAGCGGGAGCTGACCCGAACTGTGGGGGCATGCCGCATATGACGCAATAGCCGTCTTCTATGGTTCCGGAGCAGCCTGGCGCGGTGCATCGATTCATCGGTCGGATCCCTTCGCCCGCGAGGTGATGGCCTGCTGGTAACCCGAGAGCGTCACGGTCGCCTTCCGCAGGTCACACGGGGATGTCCAGAGGAGTTCACGGGCCTGCTGGTAGAGCCGCGTCAGCTCGGTGTCCTCGGCCAGCCCGAGCCGCGCGGCCTTGACCCGGTAGGCGTCCAGCCGTCCGCGCAGCTCCTCGCGCCGGTCCAGCAGCCCGGTGATGAGGGCGTGGTCGTTTCGTGCCTGTTCGAGGGCGGTCGCGGCGGCACGTTCGAGGTCGTGCACGCGGTCGGCCAGCTCGCTCCACCGGCGCCCGTTCCGCAGTACCTCGACCGCCGCCAGCCGGTCGGCGAGCGCGGTCGCGCGGTCGGCGGGCTCCGGCAGCACGGGCGCCGCGATCTTGACGAGGACCCGCTCGCGCGCGCGCCCCGTCTCCGCCTCGGCGGCGCGCACCTGGTCGATGGCAGCCGCGGCGCGCCCGATCCTGGTGACCGCGTCGTCCCGGAAGGCGGCCGCCTCGCCCAGCCTGCGCCGGAGCTCGGCCAGGCCGGAACCGGCCGCCCGCAACCGGGACGTGTCGGCGCCGCCACCGCTCTCGAACGAGAGCGGATCGGTGCGCACGGCGGCGGCCAGGTCGTCGAGCTCGCGATCGAGCCGGTCGAGCTCGGGATCGGGCCCGCCGAGCGACGCCGCCAGCTCGTGCACCGTCCTGCGGTCCGCCTCGACCTGGCCGAGCGCCGACAGCAGCTCCGACCAGACCGCGTCGACGGCGGCCACCATCCGCGCGGCCTCCTCGAACAGCGGGGTCATCCGTTCGACGACCTCGGCGAGGCTCAGCTTGTCGCCCGCCGGCGAGGAGAGCAGCGTGCGGCGTTCGATGGGCACCTCTTCGACGGGAAGCTCGACGGAAGGCCCGGTGAGCAGCCGGGTCAGCTCGGCAAGCTGGGCCTGGCCCGGACGTGCGTGGCGGGCGCGCAGCTCCTCGGCCGCGGCCAGCGTGCCGCCGTAGTGGTCGAAGAGGCTCCACAACAAGGTCAGCCGGGACGCCAGCGCCGCCTGCCGCCGCGCCGTCTCGCCCGTGACCGTCGCCCCGTTCAGCAGTCGGTGCCCCTGGTGGCCCTCAAGGTCGAGCAGAGCGAGGCTGATGCGCTCCTTCTCGTCCCGCAGGCTCCGCAGGGCACGGTCGACGTCGTCACGGCTCATCAACGGTCGCCCGGTACCGGCAGCGCTCAAGCCTGGCCCCCGATTCCCCCGGTTCGTTCACTTTGGGTGGTCAGTTTCCCGTATGCGAAGGGTCGGCCTCAAGGCCTCCAAAATGTCAGTGTTCGAACGTATGATCGAACCATGGCGAACGTTACGACGTACCCCGGCAAGACGCACCGCTCCAACGGCCCCGGCGGCGCCGCGCTGACCGCCGCCGAGATCGCCGCCCTGGCGCTCTCGCTCGCCCACCTCGGCGCCGGTCCGCAGGCCACCACCGCGCGCCGGGCCCTGCGCCACCTCATCGACACCGACACCCACGACGACGTCGTCACCGCCACGCTTGCCACCCTCACCCGCCCGCTCGACGCCTCCATCGCCGACCGCGCCCGCGTGGTCGCCGCCGCCATCACCGAGCACCGCGTCGTGCGCCTCTGCTACGGCGACGCCGGGGCCAACGTCACCATCCGCGAGGTGGAGCCCGTCACCTGCCTGGTCCACCGCGACCACTGGTACCTCGTCGGCTGGTGCCGCATGCGCCGCGGCGTCCGCGCCTTCCGCTTCGACCGCATCCTGGCCGTGGAGTCCACCGGCCTCCCGGCCCGTCCCCGCCGTGCCGAGCGCTACCTCCCGTTCCAACGCCGCACACCGATCGCCGCCTGACCCCGTCACCACCCCACCACCTGACCCATCACGTGCGAGATGGGCGGCGCAGAGTCGCCTGTCTCGCCCGCCGGCGGCGAGGCGGACGGAAGCGGGGTTCGTCCGCCTCGTCTCGGCGTCAGCGGCTGACCAGGCCGGGCACGACCCGGGGCAGGGCACGCGCGCTTCTGGCCAGGCCGCGGCCCAGCCGTCCCAGCGGGGTACGGCCCGGGTCGTCGGCCTGTTCGGCGCGCAGGTCGTCGACGATGTCCTGCACTGCCTGCCGTGCGAGGTCGCGTACCTCTGTCACGGCCGTGACGTCGTCGGCGCGTCCGGCCCAGGGCGTGGTCTCGATGGGCTTGCCAAAGCCGTAATAGAGGCGTTCCGGCCGGGGAACGGGGGTGAGGCCGATGCCGCGTGACAACGGCACCATCATGTCGTCGCGCCCGCCGCGTTCGCCCAGCAAGATCCGGCCGAGCGCGCGGCCCGGCGCCAGCAGGCGGCTGTCGGGGTCGACGATCGTCGTGAACATCTCCTCCACGCCCACCGTCCCGAACGGGACGATCGGGCACCCGGCCTCGATGGCCATCCGGGCGAAGCCGAGCCGCTGCTCCCACTGCAGCCGGTAACGCTCGCCGCGGCGCCGGGTCGCCTCCCGGGCCCCGCCGGGGAAGACCACGACCATTTCACCCGCGTCCAGGAGCGCACGGCAGTTCTCCCGGGTGCCGTCGACCGAGCCGCCCACGTTCATGACCGTGCGCCAGCCGGGAATCTGCCAGTGCACGTGGTCGGCCAGCGAGCGCACCCAGATCCCGCGCGCCCGATGGATCTCGAAGAAGATGAGCGGCGCGTCGATCACGCCGTACACCGTGTGGTTGCCGACCAGCAGGGCCGGGCCGTGGTCGGGCAGGTTCGCCAGTCCGTGGAAGACCGGCGACGTCCACGCGCGCCAGGGTTCCAGGGCCAGGTTCGCCGCGCGGATCAGGTGCGCGGACGGGGGTGTCCAGTCGACAGGGGAGGCCATGCGCGAATCGTAGGCGAGGCCCGCTACAGCAGGCCCGCGTACTCCCCGCCGTCCACCGGGATCGCGGCGCCGGTCACGAATCCGGCCTGCTCCGAGCACAGGAACGCGACGAACGCGCCGAACTCCGCGGGGTCGCCGACCCGGCCCGCCGGGATCTCCTGCGCGACCTGCTCCCAGTCCCCGCCCCGCAACGAGCGCAGCCGCTCGGTCGCGTGGAAGCCCGGCAGCAGCGAGTTGACCGTCACCCCGTCCTTGGCCACCTCCAGGGCGAGCGTCTTCAGGAAACCCGTCGCCCCGGCCCGTGCCGTGTTGGACAGGACAGCGTCGGGATCGGCTGACGCACCGGCCGCGTAGCATTGCGGCGGTGAGCACGCAGGACGTCCTTGAGCACCTTCAGCGGCTGGGCATGTCGGGCTACGAGTCCAAGGCGTACGTCGCGCTGGTGGCGGCGGGAAAGCCGATCAACGGGTACGAGGTGGCGAAGCGGTCGGGCGTGCCGCGGAGCACGGTGTACGAGACTCTCGGCAAGCTCGTGGCGCGCGGCGCGGCCTACGAGGTGCGGGAGGAGCCGGACGCGACCGGATACCTGCCGTTGCCGCCCGAGGCGTTGCTCGACCGGCTGCGGCGGGAGTTCGACGGGTCGCTGGACGCGCTGAAGTCGGCGTTGCCCGCGGTGGCGGCGGAGCCGGAGGCGCACCTGATCCACGGCCTGCGCGACGGCGCGGCGATGCTGGCGCGGGCCGAGGACGTGGTGGCCGGGGCGCGCCGCGACCTGTTCCTGTCGGTGTGGCCGGAGGAGATGGCACAGCTGCACGAGGGCGTGCGGGCGGCGTCGGAACGGGGCGTGGACGTCTCGGTCGTCGCGTTCGGCGAGATCGAGGACGTCGGGCACGTCTACCGGCACCGCTACTCGGCGCCGCAGGCGGTGCTGGACGATCTGGGTTACCGCCTCATCGTCGTCGTGGGGGACCGGCGGGAGGCCGTCGTGGGCGGGTTCGCGGACGGGGCGGCGTGGGGCATCTACAGCGCCGATCCCGCCGTCGCCCTCATGGCGGCCGAGTACGTGCGCCAGGACGCCGCCCTGCAGATCCTCGCCGACCGCGTCGGGGCCGCGGAACTGGACCGCTGGTTCGCGTCCGACCCGGGGCTGCTACGGCTCCTCCGGCGTTCCTGACGTCTGGGCGATGGCCTCGGAGACGATCGCCGTCAGGTCGTGGGTCCGCGCGTAGACCTGCCGCTGCCACCGCGCGCCGTTGCCCCGTTCGAGCAGCCGCCGAAGCAGCCTGCGGACCGTGGCGAGGTCCCCGGACGCGGTGAGCGCCGGGGTGAGATGGTCGATGAGCGCCTCCAGGACCGCGCGGGCCGGCACGGGATGCCTGGTGACGGGATGGACGAGGTCCTCGCGCAGGCCCGAACGGCTCGCCCGCCAGACCGCCAGCTTGAGCAGGTCGGTCCGCACCCGGTCCGGTGGGATGCCGGCCCGCCAGGCCTGCGCCGCGGTGTCGACCAGCGCCCGTACGAGCGCCGCCACCAGGACTGTGTCGTCGGCGTGGAGGCAGACGTCGGCGATGCGGATCTCCACGGTGGGGTAGTGCCGGGACAGCCGGGCGTCGAAATAGATCATGCCCTCGTCGAGCAGGGCGCCGGTGTCCAGCATCGCCTCGACCGCGGCCCGGTACCCCTTGACCGACTCGAAGAGCTCGGTCGGGCCGCTGGACGGCCAGCGCCCCCAGACCTGCTGGCGCCAGCTCTCGTATCCGGTGTCGCGCCCCTGCCAGAACGGCGAGTTGGCGCTGAGGGCCAGCAGCGGCGGCAGCCATGGCCTGATCCGGTCCAGGACCGCGACGCCCTCCTCCGGCGACTCCACGTTCACATGAACATGACAGCCGCACGTGAGCTGCTCCTCCGCCGTCTGCGCGTACGCGTTGGCCATGCGCCGGTAACGGAGCGAGGGCGTGATCGACGGGTGCACGGTCGCCGGCAGGGTGGCGAGCGCCACCACCGCCGCGCCGACACCGGCGGCGGCCTCCGACGCCGCCCGCCGCCCGCGCCGTACCTCGTCCGCGAGGTCAGCCAGAGAGGCGCTGGGCGCCGTACCCGTCTCAAGCTGCTCGCGTTGCAGCTCGGTCTCGAGCGCCTCGGGCTCCTTACCGGAGAGCGTGATGCCCTTCTGGTCCTTGGCGTACCGGATCACGGCGCCGGAGACAGCCCGTGGGGCTCCGCTCACCGGGTCGACGAGCAGAAGCTCCTCTTCCACCCCGACCGTGCGCAGTTCATGGTGTGCCACTGTCCTGTTGTGCCCGCCGTAGCGCGGAAGGTACATCCCGATGCCGCTTCGTTGCGCACGGACCGCCCGCTTTATCGTCCGTTGAACGCCCACTTGCCAACACCGCCACGCCCCCCGAGCTCAAAGACGATCGATCTCCGTGAGATCGATGTCGATGCCGAACGGCACGCTGAGCTCAAGCCGGTCGCGGTGGACGCCGGTCATGAAGTATTCGCTGGTGGCCGGGTCGAGTTCGTAAACGTAGACGACGGGACGCCCGCCGCCGTTCTCCACCCGCCAGAAATGCGGAATGCCGGCGGCGGCGTAGAGCTGAGGCTTGCGCTTGCGGTCGCGTTCTTCGGAGTCCGGAGAGACCACTTCGATCGCGAGGACCACATCTTCCGGGCGGTATGTGGTCTGGTCCAGGCCCTTGACTCCCTCGGCCCGAAGCACCAGCACGTCCGGCTCCGGTCGCTGGCGTCTGCCCAGGGTGACGGTCATCTCCCGGCGCACCCGGAGGTCATCGGGCGCCATGCGCCGAAGGACGGAGACCAAGAGGTCCATGGTCAGCACATGGAAGTTGGCTTGCGGGCTCACCAGGACAAGGCTGCCATCGATCAGCTCTGTGTGAGGGGGCAATTGCGGAAGGTTATCTAGATCGCTCGCTGTAAAGCCCCCTTCAGGCGGAATGAGCCAGTCCGGGACGGCCTCAAGCTTCGGCGACTCGGGCTCGTGTTCGGGCTCGGACATGTCGTCCACCGCCAGCGCCGTCATTGGACCTCCCGCGATCGTGCCCGTGGCCGGGCCCGGATACACAAGGCTACCAACCGACCTCGTTCTGGTGATGAGAAGTGCGTCGGCGAGCGGATTCCGGGTCAGCGGCCGAGGTGGGCTCGGATCAAGCCGGCGGTTTCTTCGGGGCGGTCGAGGTAGAGCATGTGGCCGGCGTCGATTTCGGTGACCGTGAGGGCGCCGCCCAGGGCTTCGCGGCAGGCGGTCACATAGGCGGGGTGGACCATGGCGGCCCTTGTGGCGATGACCAGGTGCGTAGGGAGGCCGGGTGGGGGCGGTAGGGGCGGGCGGGCCATCTCGGAGAAGGCGGTCACCACGGCGGCGGGCTCGAAGCGCCAGCGCCAGCGACCGTCCTCGCCCTGCTGGAGGTGGTCGGCGACCTCGTCGTCCACCGCGCCGGGGTAGGACTCCGGCCAGCTCTTCACGCGGGCCGCATGGGCGTCGGCGGGGCTCGCGAACGAGGGTTGGACGCAGGTCTCGCGGGCACGCAGGCGGGCCCGGGCGGGGTCGAGGCCGGTCGCGGGATCGAGGAGGACGAGGCGCCGCACACGCTCCGGTGCCGCGTGGGACAGGTGCACGGCGATCATCCCGCCGTAGGAATGGCCGACGATGTCCGTGCGGGCGACGCCCTCGGTGTCCAGGACGGCCAGGAGGTCGGCCACGTGACGGTCGACGTGCCAGGGGGCGTCGTGGGTCGATCGGCCGTGCCCGCGCAGGTCCGGTGCGAGGACGTGACGGTCGGCGAGATGGTGCTCGGCCAGTCTGCGCCACCGGGCGCCGTGGCCGTTGATGCCGTGCAGGGCGAGCACCGGAGGGCCTGCCGGGTCTCCGTATCGGTCCACGTGGATGCCGGGCATGGCGAGATCTTAGAGGTAGGGGCGGAGGGCTTCGGCGACGGCGCGTTGGACATCGTCCATCTCGGGTTCGTCGTCCTCCACGTCCCAGAGGACGTTCTGGAGGACGCGGGCGTACGTCCAGCCGGCGGCGCGCTGCCGGTCCAGGCCGAGGATCTCGGTCATGAGGTCGAAGCGGCGGCGGACGGCGCGGCCCGTGTCGTTCGTGGCGAGGACTTCGTCCCACCGGTTGTGGAGGGCCGGCAGGAGGTCGAATCCCGGGTCGCCCGCGAGGGGTTTGGGGTCGATGGCCAGCCAGGGTTCGCGTTCGGCGGCCAGCACGTTGCCGTAGTGCAGGTCCCAGTGCAGGAGGCGGTCGCCCGGCTCGTGCACGAGGTCGGAGACGACGGTGGCGCAGGTCTGGACGATGCGCCGTTCTTCGTCGTCCTGGAGGACGCGGAGCGCGGCGGGGACCTCGTCGAGCATGGCCCGCGCGATGTCGCCGAGGCGCCGCACGCCCTCGGGCGCGGGGAGGGCGACGAGGCGGGCGAGGAGTTCGGTGAGGATCCGCAGCGCCTCGGTGTCGTCGGGCAGCGAGATGAGGGAGCGGGTGCTCAGGCGTTCGAGGAGCATCGCGCCCGGGTCCGAACGCAGGAGGCGGACCGCGCCGTCGCCGTTCCAAAGGCGGAGGGCGGCCGGCTCGCTTTCGGTCTCGTCGTCGACGATGCCCAGCTTGAGGACGGCGGGGGTGCCGTCGGACGTTCGTACGGGGAGCACGAGGGACGCGGCGCCGTGCATCGAGGGGCCGGTGATGGTCAGGCTCCAGTCTTCAAGCAGGTCGGCGGCCACCTGGGGCAGGGACGCGACCCAGGCACGGCCGGTCTCGCCGTTGCACTCGGACTGGATCATGGCCAGCTCGGCGGGTACGCGAATCATGATCAACACGTTAGCCGGGGTGCTGGTTTTCCCGCGCGCGGTGGGTGGAAGATCTTCGGGGGACTGACCGGGGGGTCTGTGTGGGGGACGATTCGTACGAGCCTGTCTATTCAGACAGTGAGCTCGGAATGGACAAGAAGATCAGCCGTCGGGATTTCCTCGACGGGATGGCCGTCGCGGCGGGCGCGATGGCGGTCTCCGGGTGTGCCGCCGGGGAGTGGGGCGGCATTCACGACAAGGTCGTCGAGCCGCCGGACGGCTGGAGCAATGCGGGACGGGGCAATTCCTCCTATCCGCCCGCCATGACGGGGCTGAGGGGCAGCACCAATCCCGCCCTGCGGATTCCCCACGAACTGCGCGACGGCATCTTCTGGAACGGAGACCGCCAGATCACCGCGACGGGCGAGCACTACGACCTCGTCGTCGTGGGCGCCGGCATCAGCGGCCTCAGTGCCGCGTACTTCTACCGCCAGGCCCATCCGAACGCCCGGATTCTCATCCTCGACAACCATGACGACTTCGGCGGCCACGCGCGGCGCAACGAATTCCATCCGAACGGCGGGCTCATCGTCGGCTACGGCGGCTCGCAATCCATCGAGGCGCCCTCGGTGTGGAGCCCGGTCGCCAAGAAACTGCTCGCCGACCTGGGCATCGAGGTCAAGAAGTTCGACAAGTACTACGACCAGGGTTTCAACGGGCGCTGGAAGCTGAACGATTCGGTCTTCATGACGAACGACCTTTTCGCCCGCGACCATCTGGTCGTCATGAAGGAGGACAAGCTCACCGCCGGCTCCTTCAAGAACGCCCCGATGCCGGCGGAGGCGAAGGCCGCCTTCCTCAAGCTCCAGGACAAGCCCGACGACTACATGCCCGGCCTGAGCGAGGCCGCGAAGAAGGCCAAGCTCGTCGAGCTGACGTATCGCGAGTATCTGCGGGACTACGCCAGGATGCCCGGCGAGGTCCTCGACTTCCTGCAGACCTTCACCAGTGACGAATGGGGTTTCGGGATCGACGCGTTCGGCGCCATCGACTCGTGGGCGTCGGGATATCCGGGATTCGACGGGCTCAAGCTGAACGCGTCCAAGCCGTACAAGTACTGCGGCCCCACCATCCAGATCCAGTGGAACGCCGACGACCCGTACATCTACCACTTCCCCGACGGCAACAACGGCATCTGCAAGCTGATCGTCGGAAAGCTGATTCCCGGCACCGGCGCGCCCGCGACGATGGAGCAGGAGCCCCTCGCCAGGATCGACTACTCCAAGCTGGACGTGCCGGGCAACCCGGTGCGGCTACGGCTGAACGCGCCGTGCGTACGGGTGCGTCACAAAGGCGGCGACGTCGGCGCCAAGACCGTGGACGTCGACTTCTACCGGGACGGCAAGGTCTACGGGTGCACGGCGGGCGGCGTGGTGATGGCCTGCTACAACACCATGGTCCCGTACCTGGTCCAGGACCTGCCGAGCGAGCAGAAACAGGCGCTCTTCTACGGCACGAAGCTGCCGATCATCTACGCCATGGTCCAGCTGCGCGACTGGCGTGCCTGGGAGCGGCTGAAGATCTACCACACCCGCTTCACCAGCGGGGACTGGTGCGTGGCGGAGCTCGACTATCCCGTCAGCATGGGCGGTTACAAGTTCTCCAAGGACCCGGGGCAGCCGATCCTCGTGCACATGATCCGGATGGCGACCGCGCCCGGCTACCGGAACCCGCGCGGCGGTGTCGGGCCGGGCCGGCGGGAGCTGTTCAACCGTCCGTTCGAGCGGTACGAACGGACGCTCCGCGACCAGCTCACCCGGCTGCTGGCGGCGGGCGGGTTCGACCCGGCCAAGGACATCCAGGCCATCACGGTCAACCGCTGGGGTCACGGCTACGCGCTGGAGTACGGGCGTCCGTGGGCGACGTTCTGGCCGGACGGTCCGCTGCCCTCGGTCGTCGGCCGCAGGAAGTACGGCCGCGTGACCATCGCCAACTCCGACTCGCAGAACCGCGCGTACGCCGACGCCGCCGTAGACGCCGCCTGGCGCGCCGTCCAAGAACTGGAAGCCTCATCCAAACCGTGAGGCCGCTCACCCCTCACGAACGTAACGCTACGCACGTTCCCAGCGAACGCTGCTCAGCGCCAACAGGGCGACGTGCAGGGAGACGCAGGATTCGACGTCGTCCAGGTCGGCGTCCAGCACCCTTTCGATGCGGCGCAGGCGTTCGTAGAAGGCGGGCCGCGACAGGTGCGCCTGCTGGGCGGCGACGGCCTTGTTGCGCCCGGCCTCCAGGTAGAGCTCCAGGATGCGGGTGAGGTCGGAGCCGCGCTGCGCGTCGTACTCCAGCAGCGGCCCGAGCTCGCGCTCGACGAACGTCTGCAGCCGCGCGTCGTCGCGCAGCAGGTGCAGCAGGCCGCGCAGGCGCAGGTCGGGCAGCCGGTAGAAGAGGCGCCCGCCCGAGCCGCGGCACGCGACGTCGGCGACCTGCTCGGCCTCCAGGAACGAGCGGCGCACGTCGCGGATCGACTCCACGACCGAACCCGTGGCCATGACGGTGTCGCCGCCCGACTGCTTGCGGACTCGGGTGGCCACCTCGTTCAGCGCGGTCTCGACGTCGGCACGGACGGGCAGCGACGCCAGCACGCCCACGCGCGCGTGCGGCCCGCTCTCGTCGAGCACGCCGACCAGGGCGGCCAGGCGGGCGTCCTTACAGGCTCCCGCGGCGGCCTCGGCCAGCTCCGACAGCTCGGCGGGGGTGCCGCTGCGCGGGCGCAGGACGACGCCGAGGAGCCGGCGGCCGGACAGGGGCACGCCCAGCGCGCGGGCGCGGGCGGCGGCCTCCTGCGGGTCGGAGTAGGAGTGGGCGAGGATCCGCGTGATGATCGTGCCGTGCGCCTGGCGTTCGACGCTCTCGGCGTGCCGGTCCAGCAGCCGGCCGAGCGCGAGCGTCGTGGCGGCGCGTTCGATCAGTACGGTCTCGCGCGGCGTCGGAGGCGCGCCGCAGGTGAGGATCAGGCGGCCCCAGTCCTCGCCGCGCGCGCCGACCATCGTGACCAGCCAGCCGGAGGCCTCGTCGTAGGCGGTGCGCTGCTCGGGCCGGACGGCGCGCGACCGCGTCTCCCAGGCCGACAGCAGCTCGGCGGGGTCGCGGCCGTCGGCGTCGGCGGCCAGCACCTGGTGCGAGAGGTTCTCCAGGACCACCGCGTGTCCGCCCAGCGCGGCCACCTGCCGGACGACCTCGTCGGTCGAGGCGCCCTCCACCGACAGCTGGGTGAAGATCTCGTGCAGTTCCTCGGAGGCGCGCAGCTCGGCCATCTGGTCCTGCAGGATGCGCGCGTGCACCGACTCGGTGATGTCGACGAACGCGGGCTCGTGCGCCAGCATCACCACCGGCAGGCCGTGCTCCTCCGCCGCGGCGATCAGCGCGGGCGGCAGCTCGCTGGCGTAGCGGCGGCCGAGCTCGACCATCAGGCCGCTGACGCCGACCTCCGCCAGCTCGCCGATGTAGGCGCGCAGCCGGGCGGGCTCGTCGGGGAGCGCGATGCCGGTGGTCAGCACCAGCTCGCCGCCGTGCAGGAGGTGCGCGATGTCGGTGACCTCGGCCACGTGCACCCAGCGCACCCGGTTGTCCAGGCGGTCCGCGCCCGCGACGACGCGCGGCTGGCCGCGGCGCACCGCGTCCAGCTGGAGCACGTCGGCGAGAGTGGGCAGCATCGTCTGGATCATATCCAGCCATCCTGTCAACTGAATATGGGAGAACGGTTACATATTGTAAAATCCAGCACTCCGTCAATCCGGCGGCCCTGGTCCTGACACTCTGCCGCTAGCCGGGCAGGGGACGGGCAGTGAGACTTGGGGACATGCCGGATAACGAGAACCTCCTCCGGCGCCACCGTGCGGTGATGCCGGACTGGCTGGCGCTGAACTACGAACGCCCCATCGAGATCGTCAGCGGCAAGGGCAACCGCGTCACCGACGCCGACGGCAACAGCTACCTCGACTTCTTCTCGGGCATCCTCACCAACATGCTCGGGTACGACGTGCCCGAGGTCCGCGAGGCCGTGGAACGGCAGCTGGCCACCGGGATCGTGCACACCTCCACCGCGTACCTGCTGCGCGGCCAGGTCGAGCTCGCCGAGAAGATCGCCCGGCTGTCGGGCATCCCGGACGCCAAGGTCTTCTTCACCAACTCGGGCACCGAGGCCAACGAGACCGCGCTCCTGCTCGCCGCCTACAGCCGCCGCAGCGACCAGATCCTGGCGATGCGGCAGGCCTACCACGGCCGGTCGTTCGGAGCGATCGGCGTGACCGGGCACCGCGGCTGGAAGAACACCTCGTTCTCACCGGTGAACGCGCACTTCCTGCACGGCACCGACCGGCACCTGCCGCAGTTCGCGGGCCTGTCGGACGAGGACTACACCAAGGTCTGCGTCGAGGACCTGCGGCACGTCCTGGCGACCGCGACGGCCGGTGACGTCGCCGCGCTCATCGCCGAGCCGATCCAGGGCGTCGGCGGGTTCACGATGCCCCCCGACGGGCTGTTCGCCGCCTACAAGGAGGTGCTGGACGAGCACGGCATCCTCCTCATCTCCGACGAGGTGCAGACCGGCTGGGGGCGTACGGGTTCCAGCTTCTTCGGCATCGGCAACCACGGCGTCACGCCCGACATGCTGACGTTCGCCAAGGGCCTCGGGAACGGCTTCGCGGTCGGCGGCGTGGTCGCCCGCGGCGAGCTGATGGACGCGCTGCCCGCGGTCGGGCTGTCCACGTTCGGCGGCAACCCGATCTCCATGGCCGCCGCCAACGCCACCCTCGACTACGTGCTCGAACACGACCTGCAGGCCAACGCCGCCAGGCAGGGCGCGGTCATCATCGGCGGGCTCAGGGAGGCCGCCGCCCGGCTGCCCGTCATCAAGGACGTGCGCGGCAAGGGGCTGATGTTCGCGATCGAGCTGGCCGACGCCGCGACCGCCGCCGCGCTCATGGAGGAGACCCGTAAGCGGGGGCTGCTCGGCGGCAAGGGCGGCCTGTACGGCAATGTCGTCCGCATGGCACCGGCCCTCACCCTGACCGACGCCGAGGCCGCCGAAGGCCTGGGCATCCTGATCGACTCCCTGGAAGCGTTGAACGGATCATGAGTAGCGAGCACGTCACCCACTGGATCAACGGCAAGCCCTTCGACGGCGCCGCCGGCCGGAGAGGCGACCTCTATGAGCCGTCCACCGGGCGGCTCAGCGGGACGGTCGACTTCGCCGGGCCGGCTGAGATCGACGCCGCCGTGGCCGCCGCCAGGGCGGCCTTCCCCGGCTGGCGCGACACGTCCCTGAGCCAGCGCGTCAAGATCCTTTTCCGCTTCCGGGAGCTGCTGACCGCGCACCGCGACGAGCTGGCCCGGATCATCTCGTCCGAGCACGGCAAGGTCGTCTCCGACGCGGCGGGCGAGGTCGCCCGCGGGCTGGAGGTCGTCGAGTTCGCGTGCGGCATCCCGCACCTGCTCAAGGGCGGCTTCTCGGAGAACGTGTCGTCACGGGTGGACGCCTACTCGATCCTTCAGCCGCTCGGCGTGGTCGCCGGGATCACCCCGTTCAACTTCCCGGCCATGGTGCCGA
Source organism: Actinomadura fulvescens (assembly GCF_039533225.1). Classification (NCBI taxonomy): domain Bacteria; kingdom Bacillati; phylum Actinomycetota; class Actinomycetes; order Streptosporangiales; family Thermomonosporaceae; genus Actinomadura; species Actinomadura fulvescens. The sequence goes on from NZ_BAAATD010000001.1 coordinate 362,703, forward strand.
TGTGGATGTTCCCCGTCGCGATCGCCTGCGGCAACACGTTCATCCTCAAGCCGTCGGAGAAGGACCCCTCGGCGGCGGTCCGGCTGGCCGAGCTGTGGGCCGAGGCGGGCCTGCCGGGCGGCGTCTTCAACGTGCTGCACGGCGACAAGATCGCGGTGGACGGGCTGCTGCACCACCGGGACGTCAAGGCGGTCAGCTTCGTCGGCTCCACCCCGATCGCGCGGTACATCTACGAGACCGCGGCGCGCAACGGCAAGCGGGTCCAGGCGCTGGGCGGCGCCAAGAACCACATGGTCGTGCTGCCCGACGCCGACCTGGACCTGGCCGCCGACGCCGCGGTCTCCGCCGGTTTCGGCTCGGCGGGGGAACGCTGCATGGCGATCTCCGTCGTGGTCGCCGTCGATCCCGTGGGCGACGAGCTCCTCGCGAAGATCAAAGACCGCACGGCCCGGCTGAAGGTCGGCCCCGGCCACGATCCCGCGGCCGAGATGGGCCCCCTCGTCACCCGCGAGCACCGCGACAAGGTCGCCTCCTACCTCGACAGCGGCGTCGCCCAGGGCGCCACCCTCGCCGTCGACGGCCGCGAGACCGAGATCCTGGGCGAACGAGGCGAGGGCTTCTGGCTGGGCCCCACGATCCTCGACCACGTGACGCCCGAGATGGACGCCTACCAGGACGAGATCTTCGGCCCCGTGCTCTCGATCGTCCGGGTCGGGTCGTACGAGGAGGCGATGGAGCTTCTGGACGCCAACCCGTACGGCAACGGCACGGCCATCTTCACCAACGACGGCGGCGCGGCCCGGCGGTTCCAGAACGAGGTCGAGGTCGGCATGGTCGGCATCAATGTGCCCATCCCGGTGCCGATGGCGTACTACTCGTTCGGCGGCTGGAAGGCGTCCCTCTTCGGTGACAGTCACGCGCACGGGATGGAGGGCGTGCACTTCTACACCCGTACGAAGGCCGTCACCGCGCGCTGGCTCGATCCGTCCCACGGAGGCGTGAACCTGGGCTTCCCGACAGGGGACGAACCGCCGCACATTGTACAAATAGGCTGAAATACGCCCCGGCCGGAGTGGCTCACGGTGCCGGTGTGACGAACGGGAGGCGACGGCGGGTGACACGCCGTCGCCGAACGTGAGAAACGGCAGGTCGCCGGTGCCGGGACTTTCTGTCGTCCGTATGTTTTCGTCGTCAATTTTCGTCATTCTCGCTCCGACAAATAATAGCTACAAGTGTTGACTCACTCTGTGGCGGGGGACACAATCTGACTGTCTCAATTAATTGAGGCAATTACAAAAAGGTCAGAGTCCGGAGTCAACGCCATGGCCGACGAGCACGCCGCAGAAGTCGCCGCGCTCAGCAGGCGTTATCCGAACTGGACCATTTGGTTCGGTCTGTTCACCGGCCACTGGTGGGCCCTTCCGCCCCGCGACAGTGACGTGGACGAGTTCATCGAGGCCGAGACCCCGCAGTGGCTCATCGCACGCATCGAGGTGATCCAGAACGCCGAGCCCCCAGACCTGATCGAGAACCTCCCCAGGACCTCGGGAGACTCCCGCCGGAACACGCGACGCCCCTCGAATCTCCTCCGTCTCGAGGGCATCACACCGTCGCCGTTCCGCCGGGTACCGGTGGTCGCGTGGCCAGGCAGCACTGCAAGGTGATCCGCTGTTCCCCAACCTCGCCACGTACTCGCCGGCGCCGTCGCGGCCCCGGGCGGGACAGTAGCCCGCGCCATATCCCTCTCCAGCAACCTCCGTGTGTGGCGCGGACGCCAGCACCCGCTGTCCCACCCGGCCGCGGCGGCTGAATTCCTTTTGCGGTTCGGGGTCCTCGCCTGGCGGCTCGGACCCCGAACCGCAAAAGCGGCGAGCGCGACATCGCTTCGCGATCTCTCGTGAAGCTTCGCCTTCGGCTCGCTTCACGACCCGTTAGCGCGCTCGCGTGACGGCTGAGGCCGCTGTTCCATAAAAGACATTTCTTATTGTCTGAAACTCCGAGAGCGGCTCTTTCAAAGAGCTCGGCGGCTAATCAGAAAAAGACCGGCGTTTGAGTTGCCCGCCGACGCCGCGACGGTAATAAATGACACCTGATGCCGGTCCGCGCTCTCGGACGCGCTACGCTGCGCCGACAGGACCGCGCCGCGATGGGCGCGCACGGACGGCCAGGCGGGAGCGGAGATGGGGCTGCGGGCCAGGGTGACGGCCTCGGTGATCGCGCTGGTCATGGGACTGGGCGCCTGCAGCGACGACGAACCCCCGGGTACCGCCCAGATGGCCTCCACCGTCGGCCAGAGCGAGGGACTGCTCAACCTCGTCACGATGAAGGGCCTCGTCGAGAACGGCGCCACCGACCCGCGCGTGGACTGGGTGCAGCCCTTCGAGGAGAGCACCGGCTGCAAGGTCGTCTGGAAGGAGCTGAAGTCGGCGCAAGAGATGGCCGACTTCGCCAAGAACAAGTCCCGCCGCTACGACGGCATCTCCGCGCCGCCCGAGGTGGCCGGCCAGCTGATCTCCGGTGGCCAGGCGGCCCCCGTCAACACGGCTCTGGTCGACGGCTACCGCAAGCTCGAACCCCGGTTGCGGACGTTGCTCAGGCGTGACGGCAAGACCTACGGCGTGCCGTACGTCTGGGGCTCGAACCTCCTGATCTACAACACCGGCATCGTCCAGCCCGCGCCGACGTCATGGGCCACGCTGTACGAACCGGCCGAGGCCAAGAAGTACTCGCAGCGGCTGATCATCCGGGACAGCCCGATGACGATCGCCGAGGCCGCGCTCTACCTCAAGGCCAAGGAACGCAAGCTCAAGATCACCGACCCGTACTCGCTGACCCGCAAGCAGCTCGACGCCGTGACGCGAGTGCTGACCAGGCAGCGCCCGCACGTCAAGCTCTACTGGGACCAGCCCGCCGACTCGGTCAGCGCGCTGGCCGGGGGCGATTCCGTGCTCGGCGGCGTCTGGCCCTACCAGGCGGACGTACTGGGCCGGGCCGGAAAGGCCGTCCAGGCCATCGCGCCCTCCGAGGGCGTGACCGGCTGGATGACCGCATGGATGATCGGTGCCCGCGCCGAACACCCCAACTGCATGTACCAGTGGCTGCGCTGGACCTCGTCGACCGACGTCCAGCAGCAGGTCGCCGAGTGGAACGGCCTGGCCCCGGCCAACCCCCAGGCCTGCGCCGCCGACCGTCTCAAGGCCAGCTTCTGCAACGCCAACCACGTCGGCGACCGCAACTACCTCAACAAGGTCATCTTCGCGCACACCCCCGCCAAGGCCTGCGGCAGCCCCGGCGGCGAGGAAGGCCGCCGTGACTGCACCGACTACGCCGAATGGACCCAGGCCTGGATCAAGGCCACCAAGGCGATCAAATAACACCACGCCACCCACGAGGATGTAGCACCCCCAACCCGCAGGACGGTCGGGAATCCCAAGCCCCGCAGGGAGAAGGGCCGCGCACATCCAGCGGCGGCCGGACTGCGCATAGTCCGCCGGGCAGGGCCGGGCACGATCCGGCAGGGCGAGGGCCGCGTACAACCGACCGAGCGAGGGTCGCGCGCAGTCCGGCGGGGTAGGGCCGCCTACAGTCCGCGAGGTGGCGGGGCCACGGGGAATCCACAGGCGGTGTGTCGCAAACCCGCGGGGAGTGGAGTCACGCACGGCCCCGCAGGCGATCATGTGCGGGCGGGCGCGCATGGTGGACGAGCGGGTGACCATGCAGCTCAAGTTGCACGCGGGCGCGCGACCGGGTCGTGGAGCGAGCGCCAGCGAAGCTCCACGAGAGATCGCGGAGCGATGTCGCGCCCGCCGCTTTTGCGGTTCGGGTGGCGAGCCGCCAGGCGAGCCACCCGAGGCCGAAAAAGCCATAAATGAAGCGCGCCCGACCGCCCCCAGTCGGGCGCGCTTCTCGGGTGGTCCCGGGCCTCCCCCCGAATGCCCGGGTCACCCCTCCTCCTGGAGAGATTTCCGCAGCGGCGGCCTAGTCGGCCGCCGCTCCCGCCAGGGCCGGTGTCGAAACCGGTCCTCCGGCGTCCGTGGCCGGCTCCGTGAAGTGCTCACGGGGTCCCGGCAGGGCGGGTGCGCAATCGGCGCACGCGAACACCCCTGGACCGTCCGGCAGGCAACCGACGCGCACGCGCGGGCGCGGCCACTTCTTGTGGCAGGCGACGCAGGCGTCGCCGGCGCGCTGCGCGGCGCTCAGAGCGCCGGGGTCGAACCTCAGTTCGCCCGTACGGTCCATTGCTCACCCCCCGTGACCGAGGCCGGCTTTCACGTAATTCCTTTATAGGCGGGCAAGGGTGTTGGGGTCGTTTCCGCAGGTGCAAGGCCGGGCAAAGACTGCGCGTGTCGGCCGCGGCCCATGATCGATAAGCGGTAGGTCAGCCGTGCTGGGCTCGCTGGTAGAGGCGGCGCACCGGGTCGCCGAACCGCGGGCCGTACATCGTGCCGCGGTCGTCGGCGAACTTGAAGCTGCTGACCGAGGTGACCACGCCGGTGCCGGTGGCCGGGTCGAAGCCCGACAGCCAGGGGCCGCCGCTGGCGCCGCGTGTGAGGTCGCAGCGCAGGCCCTGGCCTGTGGTCTCTCTGCGCGGGTCTCCGGTCGGGTGCCCGCCGCAGTACGCGAGACGTTCGCCGTCGTAGGCGCCAGAGGAGGGGTAGCCGAACGCGAGGGTGCGGCGCCCGTCGGGGCCGCCGAACGCGATGCGCTGCCCGCCGGTGACGTCGAGGACGTGCCGGCCCTCGGAGGGGGCCACGGCCACCATCGCCACGTCGTAGTCGCCGTCTCCGCCCTGCGACCACGCGTCCGGCGTGAACATGCGGCGCGCGGTGAAGCCGCCGTAGGGGCTGGTGCCGTCGCGGTAGCCCGGAACGAAGATCCAGTTTTCGGCCCAGGCGCCCCGGCCCGCTTTGACGCAGTGGCCCGCGGTGACCACCAGGTCCCGGTTGGCGCTGCGGACCGTGCTGGCCGAGCACAGGAAGTCGCGGCCGCCGAGGCTGAAGAAGACCTTGCCGGTGGTGCGGGCGACGAGGCCCTTGGATGTCCAGAACGAGCCCGTGGTGCGGAGGGCGCGGGGCGCGGCCACCGGCTCGGCGGCGGTCGCCGTCATCCGCTCGGGCGTCCAGTAGCGGCGCACGTGCCGTTGGAGCCGAGGGTCGGACGGGACCTCGTGCGACACCACGCGGACGACGCGTTCGGCGGCCGACGCGCCCGCGTCGGCCGCCGAACCGGGCGACACCGCGATGGCCGCGGCGGCGAGCAGGAACCCGGTCGGGCGAGGGACCATGCTCGCAGTGTCCAGTACTCGGTGAGTACGGGCGACTACTTCGCGTGAACTAGCTCGCCTGGGCGGTGTTGTAGAGGTTCTGGGCGTCGGTGCCGAAGTACGGCCCGAACATGTACGCGTTGAGGAACGGCAGGTTGTACTTGTAGCTGTTGACCGAGTTCTGGATTCCGGCGCCGGTGCTCTCGTTGAAGCTCTGGAACCACGGCCCGCCGCTCGATCCGCCGGTCATGTTGCACCGCAGCCCGATCGTGCTCTGGCCCAGGAAGTCGTTGATGGTGGTGCCGCTGCAGTAGATGAGGCGCGAGCCGTCGTACGGCGCGGCGGCGGGGTAGCCGAAGGCGTACATGGCCTGCCCGCGCGGCTGGTTGAACGCGATGCCCTGGCCGCCGACGACGTCGGTGAGCCGCTGCCCGTCCAGCTGGTTGACGACGGCGGCGCCGACGTCGTAGCTGATGTTCTCGCTTGCGGTCCACTGCGGGGTGGCCAGCGTCCTGGCCGCCGTCCAGGTGCCGTGGGGGGTGTTGCCGTTGTTGTAGCCCGGCACGAACACCCAGTTGGTGTGCCATGCGCCGCCGAGCTTGACGCAGTGCCCGGCCGTGATGACGGTGCTCTTGTTGGTGCTGGTGACCGCGTCACCGGAGCAGGAGGCGGTGCGGCCCTGGTAGGTGAAGAACACCCGGCCGCCGGTACGCGTGACGGCGCCGCCGCCGGTCCAGGGGCTGCCGCCGTTCGGGATCGACTGGACGGAGACGGGCGGCACGAGCTTGGCCAGGCCGCGCCGTACCTCCTCGCGGAGGGTCCGCTTCGGCGTGAACAGCTTTTCCATCGGGGTGGCCGACCGCATCCGCTGCGGCGTCCAGAAGCGCTGGACGCGCTGCTGGTCCGCGGTGGCCGTGGCCTGGGCGTGTACGGAGGGGCCGGGGGACGGGGGAGCGGCGTGGGCCGGGGTCGCGAGGAGAGGGCTCACGAGCGCGGCGCCGCCGAACGTGGCGAACACCAGAGAGCGGAGAGGGGATACGCGCTTCATGTGGTCTCCGTTGCGTCGAGGGGGGCGGACGGTGACCGGACCGTACGTTCACAGCTATTCGCCCGACTAGTGGCATATGTACACAAATGGCGTGAGAAAGATTCGCATTTCTCCCCGTTCGCGCATGTCGACGCAGCGTTGCCGTGCCACAGCGGAACGCGGTCGGTCCGGCATGGCCGACAATGGTCCGGTGACGCACTCCTCAGACGTGGTCGTGCTCGGCTCCACCGGCTCGATCGGCACCCAGGCCCTCGATGTGATCCGCCGCAACCCGGACCGGTTCCGGGTCACCGGGCTGGCCGCCGGGGGCGGACGGGTCGACCTGCTCGCCGCCCAGGCCCTGGAGTTCGGCCCGGAGGTCGTCGCGGTCGCCAAGGCCTCCGCGGCCCAGGACCTCCAGCTGGCCTTCTACGCCGAGGCGCAGCGCCGCGGCTACGCGGCCGGCGAGTACCCGATCCCCAAGATCGTCGCGGGTCCGGAGGCGGTGGCCGAGGTCGCCGCGTACCGGTGCGACGTGGTGCTGAACGGGGTGACCGGAGCGCTCGGGCTCGCCTCGACGCTGGCCGCGCTGGACGCCGGGAGCACCCTCGCGCTCGCCAACAAGGAGTCGCTCATCGTCGGCGGCCCGCTGGTCAGGCGGCGGGCCCGCCCTGGCCAGATCGTGCCGGTCGACTCCGAGCACTCGGCGCTGGCCCAGTGCCTGCTGGGCGGGCGGGCCGACGAGGTGCGGCGGCTGGTGCTGACCGCCAGCGGCGGCCCGTTCCGCGGCCGGAGCCGCGCCGAGCTCGCCGGCGTCACCCCCGAACAGGCCATGAACCATCCGACCTGGGACATGGGGCCGGTCATCACGATCAATTCGGCGACCCTGGTCAACAAGGGCCTGGAGGTCATCGAGGCGCATCTGCTCTTCGACGTGCCCATGGACCGGATCGCGGTGATGGTGCACCCGCAGTCGGTGATCCACTCGATGGTCGAGTTCACGGACGGCTCGACGCTGGCCCAGGCGAGCCCGCCCGACATGCGGCTGCCGATCGCGCTCGGGCTGACCTGGCCGGAGCGGGTGCCGGACGCGGCGCCCGCCGTCGACTGGACCAAGGCCCACACCTGGGAGCTGTTCCCGCTGGACGACGAGGCGTTCCCGGCGGTGGCGCTGGCACGCCGGGCGGGTGAGGCGGGCGGCACCGTGCCCGCCGTCTACAACGCCGCCAACGAGGAGTGCGTCGAGGCCTTCCGCGCGGGACGGCTGCCCTTCCTGGGGATAGTCGACACCATCGCGCGGGTAGTGGAGGAGCACGTCGCCCCGGCGGGCGAGCTGACGCTGGACGACGTGCTCGCGGCCGACGGCTGGGCGCGGGCGAGAACGCGGGAACTGACCGGACTCGACTGATCCCGGGGGACCGCCCCCCGGCAAAGGGGGGCCGATGGCCTTTCTCCTCGGTGCCGTGGCGTTCGTCGTCGCGCTGCTGGTCTCGGTGATGCTGCACGAGGCCGGCCACCTGGTGCCCGCCAAGCGCTTCGGCATGAAGGCCTCGCAGTACTTCGTGGGCTTCGGGCCGACGTTGTGGTCGTTCCGGCGCGGGGAGACCGAGTACGGAGTCAAGGCCGTCCTGCTGGGCGGCTTCGTCAAGATCGTCGGCTATACGCCGCTGGAGGAGCTCGATCCGGCCGACGAGCCGCGCGCGTTCTACCGGCAGCGCGCCTCCCGCCGCTCCATCGTGATCGCGGGCGGCGTGGTGATGAACTTCCTGTTCGCGTTCCTGCTGCTCATGGCGATGGCCATGACCATCGGCATCCGGGAGCCGGGCACGGTCACCACGACCGTGGACCAGGTCTCCGCGTGCGTCCCGGCGAGGGTGGCCGAGCCGTGCGACGGCGGCCGGCCGCCGTCCCCGGCCGCCGCGGCGGGTCTGCGTCCGGGCGACCGGGTGCTGTCGTTCAACGGCCGGCCGGTCGCCGACTGGGCGCAGCTGCGCGACGCCATCGACGCCGCCGGCCCGGGCCAGACCGTGCCCGTCGTCGTCGAACGCGGCGGGCGGCAAGTGACGGTGCGGCCCCGCCTGGCGGAGGTCGGCGGCGAGCCGTTCCTCGGGATGTCGGCGCGGATCGCCGGTCAGGGGTACGAACGGACGGGGCCGATCGGCGCGGCCGTGTTCGCCGCACGCGGCATCGGCCAGACGGTCGCGGGCATCGGCCAGGTCGTCGTCGACCTGCCCGCCGCGATCCCCAAGCTCTTCACGCCCGATCGGGCGAGCACGCCCGGCGGCCAGGTCGGCAGCGTGGTGGGCGCGACCGACGTGTCGGGCCAGATCTTCTCGTCGGACAGCTCGTGGCGTGACAAGGCGGCGCTCTTTCTGTCCCTGGTCGTGTCGGTGAACATCTTCCTCGGGGCGCTCAACGTGCTGCCGCTGCTGCCGCTCGACGGCGGGCACCTGGCGGTCGTCGGCTACGAGCGGCTCCGGGCCTGGTGCGCCCGGCGCCGCGGACGGCCCGATCCCGGCCTGGTCGACATGACCAAGCTGCTCCCGCTCACCTACCTGGCCGTCCTCCTGCTGATCGGCCTCGGCGTCCTGCTGATCCTCGCGGACATCGTCAACCCGCTGCGACTGCCAGAGTGAGCGGTGCGGCGTTCCGGGAACGGCATTCTGTGCTTACTTAGAGTAATTGGACAGTCACGTGATTTGTCCCACGTGAACGTCATGGCAGGGGCGTGGGGCGCCTAGGCTAGTGATGGCTTCTGATGGGGCTGGTAAAGGGAGAGGGATGAGCGTTTCACTCGGAATTCCGGTGGTCCGTGGCGACGGGGGAGAGCAGGGACCCCGGCCGGTGGCGCCACGTCGCAAGTCCCGGCAGATCATGGTCGGCAGCGTGCCGGTGGGCGGTGACGCGCCGGTGTCGGTGCAGTCGATGACCACCACGCTCACGGCCGACGTCAACTCGACGTTGCAGCAGATCGCGGAGCTGACCGCGTCCGGTTGCCAGATCGTGCGGGTGGCGGTGCCCTCGCAGGACGACGCCGACGCGTTGCCGGCGATCGCGCGCAAGTCGCCGATCCCGGTGATCGCCGACATTCATTTCCAGCCCAAGTACGTGTTCGCGGCGATCGACGCCGGGTGCGCGGCGGTGCGGGTCAACCCGGGCAACATCAAGAAGTTCGACGACAAGGTCGGTGAGATCGCGCGGGCGGCCAAGGCCGCCGGGGTGCCGATCCGGATCGGGGTGAACGCCGGTTCGCTCGACAAGCGGCTGCTGGAGAAGTACGGCAAGGCCACGCCCGAGGCGATGGTGGAGTCGGCGCTGTGGGAGTGCTCGCTGTTCGAGGAGCACGACTTCCGGGACATCAAGATCTCGGTGAAGCACAACGACCCGGTGGTGATGATCGAGGCGTACCGGCAGCTGGCCGCCGCCTGCGACTATCCGCTGCACCTGGGCGTCACCGAGGCGGGCCCGGCGTTCCAGGGCACGATCAAGTCGGCGGTGGCGTTCGGCGCCCTGCTGTCGCAGGGCATCGGCGACACGATCCGGGTGTCGCTGTCGGCGCCGCCGGTCGAGGAGGTCAAGGTCGGCTCCCAGATCCTGGAGTCACTCGGTCTCAAGCAGCGCGGCCTGGAGATCGTGTCGTGCCCGTCGTGCGGCCGGGCGCAGGTGGACGTCTACACGCTGGCCGAGCAGGTCACCGCGGGGCTGAAGGACTTCCCGGTGCCGCTGCGGGTCGCGGTGATGGGCTGCGTCGTCAACGGCCCGGGCGAGGCCCGTGAGGCCGACCTGGGTGTGGCGTCGGGCAACGGCAAGGGCCAGATCTTCGTCAAGGGCGAGGTCGTCAAGACCGTGCCCGAGTCGCAGATCGTGGAGACCCTCATCGAAGAGGCCATGCGCATCGCCGAGGAGATGGGAATCGAGATCACCGAGGACGGCACGGTGATCGCCGCGGACGGCACCGTGCTCACCGGAGGCGGTTCGGCCAGCGGGCCGGGCGCCGAGGTCGTCGTCGGCTGACCCGAACGTCAACGCAGGGCCCCCGGGATGTCCCGGGGGCCTTTTTCGTGGTGTCTCATAGCGTCTTGCGGTAGCTCGTGGTGAATCGTTGGAGCTTGTCACGATTCTGCAACCACTCGTCCCATCGTCTCGCCTCACCTGTGTCCCAATCGCCAGGATCTTCCCGATATGCCGCATGCCGGGCTCAGGGTGGAGCCCGCGCGGAACGAAGGGGACCTCGTGAGGAAACTCGTAGTGATAACCGCCGCGGTCGCGGGCGTCGGGCTCGCCGGGACCGCGGTGGCCGCCACGGCGGGGACATCGGCCCCGAGCTCGGACGCGACGCGGGTCGCGGCGGCGGCGGGACGCATCGCCTGGAAGCCGTGCCCGGACAAGGACCCGGTCCTGGGCGAGCTGCTCAAAGGGCTCGAATGCGGCTCGCTGCACGTGCCGCTGGACTACGCCCGCCCGCGGGGCAAGAGAATCAAGCTCGCGCTGACCCGGGCCAAGGCGACCGACACCAAGAACTACCAGGGCATCGTGCTGCTCAACCGCGGCGGCCCCGGCGGGTACGGCCGCGACCTGCCCACCCGCTTCGCCACCGGCAGCAACGGCCTGCCGAAGACGGTCGGCGCGCAGTACGACTGGATCGGCTTCGACCCGCGCGGCGTCGCGGGCAGCGAGCCGAAGCTGTCCTGCGACCCCGGCTACCTCTACCCGGGCAGGGCGCGTGCCGACTACGTGGTGCGCACCGCCGCCCAGGAGCGCGCCTGGGTCAACCGCGCCAAGGCCCACGCGGCCCGGTGCGGCAAGAAGTACGGCGCCACCTTGAAGCACATCAACACCAAGAACGTCGCCCGCGACATGGACGCCATCCGCGCGGCGCTCGGCCAGCGGCAGACCAACTACTTCGGCTACTCCTACGGCACCTACCTGGGCTCGGTCTACGCCTCGATGTACCCCAACCGGGTGCGCCGCATGGTGCTCGACAGCGTGGTCCGGCCAAGCGGTGTCTGGTACGAGGCCAACCTCGACCAGAACGTGGCGTTCGAGAAGCGCGCCGAGATCTTCTTCGCGTGGATCGCCAAGTACGACTCGGTCTACCACCTGGGCAAGACGAAGAAGGCGGTCGAGGCCAACTACTACAAGGGCCGCGCCAAGGTGAAGAAGAAGCCGGTCGACGGCAAGATCGGTCCGTCGGAGTACGACGACATCTTCCTGCCGAGCGGCTACCGCAACTACTACTGGGCGGACCACGCCCAGGTCATCGCCGACTGGGTGCTGCGGAACGACCCGAAGGGCCTGCGCGAGAACTTCGCCGCCCCGGCCTGGCTGGACCAGAACAGCTACGCGATCTACCTGGCCGTGCAGAGCCGTGACGCCGCCTGGCCGCGCAACTGGAAGCGCTGGCACAACGACCACGCACGCCAGTACCGGCAGGGCGCCACGTTCCTGACGTGGGGCAACGCTTGGTACAACGCCCCGAGCGCGTTCTGGGCCGTGCCCGGCGCCCAGCGGCAGAAGGTCGGTGCGCGGGCGCCGAAGATCCTGCTCACGCAGCCGCAGAACGACGCGGCGACCCCGGTGGCCGGCGCCTTCGAGGCGCACCGGCTGTTCCCGAACTCCCGGCTGGTGGTGGAGCTCGGCGGCAACAACCACGGCACCGCGCTCACGCCGAACGCCAACCAGTGCATGAACGACTGGGTGTCGAAGTACCTCGCCACCGGTGCGATGCCCGGCTCCAGGAAGGGCGCGGACGCGACCTGCAAGGCCAACCCGGCGCCGAAGCCGACGACCGCGACGGTCAAGTCGGCCCCGGTGGACGACCCGGTCGCCCCGGTCCGCTGGTAGCACGCCGCTGGTAGCACGCCGTTCGACCGAGGAGCCCCCGTTCCGCGCGCCACGCGGGACGGGGGCTTTTCTGATCACGGTCGACTGCCGGTCTTGTCACGATTTGGCATCCCCTGGGGATCGGTGCTCCCGCCGGACATGTCCCAATAGCCAGGATTTCCCCGTTATGCCGCAAGCCGGGCTCACCGACGAGTCCGGGCGGAAACGAAGGGGAATCCGGATGGGCGAAGAGAGCCGAGTGAGGAAACTCGTACTGATCACTGCCGCGGTGAGCGTCGGGCTCACCGGCACCGCGGTGGCCGCCACGACGGGGTCGTCACCGGCGGCGCCGTCCCGGCAGGCCGAACAGGTGTCCGCGGGCCGCATCGCCTGGACCCCGTGTCCGGAGAACGACAGGTGGCAGGGCGCCGCGCTGAAGGGCCTGGAGTGCGGGACGCTGTCGGTGCCGCTCGACTACCGCCGCCCCCGGGGCAAGAAGCTCAAGGTCGCGCTGACCCGGGCCAGGGCGACCGACACCAAGAACTACCAGGGCATCGTGCTGCTCAACCGGGGCGGCCCCGGCGGAGCGGGCCGTGACCTGCCGCTGCGCTTCACGAACCCGGCCAGGGGGCTGCCCAAGGAGGTCAGCGCCAAGTACGACTGGATCGGCTTCGACCCGCGCGGCGTCCAGGCCACCGAGCCGTCGATCGTCTGCGACCCGAGCTTCCAGTGGCCGGGCAAGGCCCGCGCCGACTTCGTCCCGGCCTCCCAGCGGGACGAGCGGGCGTGGCTGCGCAAGGCCCGCAAGTACGCGGCCGACTGCGGGCGCAAGTACGGCGGCTACCTGCCGCACATCAAGACCGAGAACGTGGCCCGCGACATGGACGAGATCCGCAAGGCGCTCGGCCAGAAGAAGACGAGCTACTTCGGCTACTCCTACGGCACGTTCCTCGGCCAGGTCTACGCGTCGATGTTCCCGCGCCACCTGCGCCGCATTGTGCTGGACAGCGTCGTCAACCCGGCGCGCTTCTGGTACGGCACGCAGCTCGACCAGAACGTCGCTGTCGACAAGAACATGAAGCGCTTCTTCGCCTGGATCGCCAAGTACGACTCGATCTACCACCTCGGCACCACCCAGCGCGCCGTGGAGAGGAAGTACTACCAGGGCCGCGCCAAGGCGAAGGCCAAGCCGATCAACGGTCTGATCGGCCCGAGCGAGTGGGACGACTTCTTCGCCAACTCCGACGGCTACCGCAACTACACCTGGGTCGCGCACGCCAAGGCGATCTCCGACTACGTGGTGAAGAACGACCCGAAGGCGCTGCTGGAGCTCTGGGGCCCGCTCGACGAGGCCGGCCAGAACTTCTTCGCCGTCTACAGCGCCGTCCAGTGCCGGGACGCCGCCTGGCCGAAGAACTGGAAGACCTGGCGCAAGGACTTCGGTGGCCAGCACAAGCGAGGCATCCGCGCGTTCACCTGGTACAACGCGTGGTTCAACGCGCAGTGCATCTTCTGGCCCACCCAGCAGGGTCCCAAGCCCAAGATCGGTGCCACCAAGGGGCTGGCGGGCATGCTGATGCTCCAGAGCACCCATGACGGCGCCACCCCGTTCCCCGGCGCGGTCGAGGCGCACCGCCGCTTCCCGGCCTCGCGTCTCGTGCACGAGGTGGGCGGCATGAACCACGGCATCTCGATCAGCCCGAACAACAACGCCTGCATCAACGCGATCGTGGCCCGTTACCTCAATGACGGCACGCTCCCCGCCTCGCGCAGGGGCGTCGACGCGACGTGCAGGCCCAACCCGCACCCCGACCCCACCAAGCCCGCCGCGGCCGCCGCTGCCGTGAGCGAGGCCCCGATCCGCTAGATCCGAAGGTGCCGGTCCGCTGAATCCGCCGGATCGATGCCGCTGAGGGAGCCCGGAGACGGCCGACGCCGTCTCCGGGTTCCCTGCGGAATGTCACGATTCTGCATCCTCGACCAACAACCTCTGTCGACAGAACCGCCCCAACCGCCACAATCTCCACCGGATACCGTCAAATCAGCTAATCACCGGCAAGGCTCCCGCGGTGTCACAGCGGCGTGACGGCTCACCGGTGATCGAGGGGGTTCAGTGAAGAGGCTCGTACTCATCACGGCTGCCGCCGCCCTGGGGGTGGGCGGCACCGCCGTCGCCGTCTCGGCGGGCACCGGCGGCGCCGTGCGCGACGCCGCGCCGGTCGCGGCCGCGGCCGCCGGCAAGGGCATCGCCTGGGGCGCGTGCACCGGCTCGCTGGCCGGCCAGGCCGAGTGCGCCCAGGTCCAGGTACCGCTGGACTTCCGCAAGCCCAGGGGCAAGAAGATCTCCATCGCGGTCTCCCGCGTCAAGCACACCGACACCAAGAACTACCAGGGTGTGCTCTTCGTGAACCCCGGCGGCCCGGGCGGCTCCGGCCTCGCCTACTCGGCGGGCCTGAAGCGCTGGCTCGGCGGCGTCGGCCACGCGAGCGTCGCGGCCAAGTACGACATCATCGGGTTCGACCCGCGCGGCGTCGGCTCCAGCAAGCCCGCGCTGACCTGCGACCCGAACTTCCAGAACCCGATCCGCCCGGACTACGTCCCGCGGAACGCCAAGGAAGAGCGCGCCTGGATCGCCAAGTCGCGCAGGTACGCCGCCGACTGCAAGAAGAAGTTCGGCTGGCTGCTGCCCCACATGCGCACCACCAACGCCGCGCACGACGTCAACGCCATCCGCGCGGCCCTCGGCGCCCCCAAGATCAGCTGGTACGGCTTCTCGTACGGCACCTACTACGGCGCCACGTACGCGACGCTGTTCCCCCGGCGCGTCAAGCGCATGGTCCTCGACGGCAACGTCAACCCGAAGACCGTCTGGTACGCCGCGCAGCTGGAGCAGGACAAGGCCTTCGAGCGCAACATCAAGCTGTGGTTCCGCTGGACCGCCAAGTACGACGGCCTCTACCACCTGGGCAAGACCCAGAAGGCCGTCGAGAAGAAGTACTACCAGCTGCGCGCCGCGGCGAAGAAGGCTCCGATCGGCGGCAAGATCGGGCCGTCCGAGCTCGACGACATCGTGCTGAGCGCCGGGTACAACACCGGCTACTACATCCCGTTCGCGCAGGCTCTGTCCGCCTGGGCCGTGAACAAGGACGCCAAGCCGCTGCTGAACTGGCTGAACCCCGGCGGTGACGACAACGGCTTCGCCGTCTACAACGCCGTCCAGGGCGCGGACGCCAAGTGGCCGCGGAACTGGAGCAAGTGGCACAACGACGCGGTGAAGCTCTACCGGCAGGGTTACCGCTTCAACACCTGGAGCAACGTCTGGTTCAACGCTCCGGTCGCGTTCTGGCCGGTCAAGGGCGGTCCCGCCCTGAAGCTGAGGAGCAACAGGGCGCTGCCGGGCATCCTGATGGTGCAGTCCGAGCTGGACGCCGCGACCCCGGTCGCCGGCGGCTACGCCCTGCACAAGGTCTTCCCGTCCTCCCGCCTGGTGCTGGAGCTCGGCGGCAAGACCCACTCCAACACGCTCAACGGCAACAAGTGCCTGGACGACCGGGTCGCCGCGTACCTCGACACGGGCAAGCTGCCCAAGAGCCGTCGTGGTGCCGACGCCCACTGCAAGGCCGTCCCGGCGCTGAACAACCCCGACCCGAACGCGGCGAAGGCCGCCTCGGGCACCGCGGGCAAGGACCTCCCGGTCGGCCGCCCGTAACGTAGCGACCCGACGTGAAGACCTCCCCGGCCCGCCGGGGAGGTCTTTCCGTTTCCGGGTGGAATCGCGGGACGTGCGGGTTGCCGTTCCCGCCGCGTCGCGGCCAGTAGAAATCTGGGGTGCGCAACGTTGTCGCCGGAGCGGCCTCGGCCGCCGTGGCCCTCGCGACCCTGACAGGCCCCCTCACACCGCGAACCGCCGCCTCAGCGGCCGCGCCCGGGACCGACCCGATGGGCGTCGCCGTGCCCGCCTCCGTCGCGGGCGGCACGGCTCTCGGCGCCCGGGCCGGCCGGATCCGGTGGAAGCCCTGTCCGACGTCCGACCGGGTGGAGAAGGGCCGGCTCAAGGGGCTGGAGTGCGGCAGGCTGACCGTCCCCACCGATCATGACCGGCCGGACGGGGACACGATCACTCTCGCGCTGTCGCGCCTGCGGCACACGGCCCGCGGGTTCCAGGGCGTGGTGTTGCTCAACCGCGGCGGACCCGGCGCGCACGGCCGTGACATGCCCCGCCTGCTCACCGCGGGGCTTCCTAAGAAGGTCGTCGCGACGTACGACTGGATCGGCTTCGACCCGCGCGGCGTCGGGGCCAGCAAGCCCGCCATGGTGTGCGACAAGAGCTACCAGAACCCGGGCAGGCCGCGTCCGGAGACCGTCCCGGCCTCGCCGGCCGCCGAGCAGGCGTGGCAGAAGCGGGCCCGGGCCTACGCCGCCGACTGCGCGAAACGGTACGGCCGGCTTCTGCCGCACATGGGGTCGGTGAGCTGGGCGCGCGATCTGGAGGCCATCCGGGTCGCCCTCGGCCAGGAAAAGATCAACTTCTTCGGCTACTCGTACGGCACGTACCTCGGCGCCGTCTACGCCACCATGTTCCCGGACCGGGTCCGGCGCATGGTGCTCGACAGCGTCGTCCGTCCCAGCGGTGTCTGGTACGACAACAACCTCGACCAGAACGTGGCGTTCGAGAAGCGCATCCGGGCCTACTTCGCCTGGATCGCGCGCCACCACAAGACGTACAAGCTGGGGCGGAGCGCCAAGGCGGTCGGCGCCGCCTACGCCAAGGCCCGCCGCAAGCTCAGGGCCAAGCCCGCGGGTGGCCGGGTCGGCCCCGCCGAGCTGGACGATCTCTTCCTGGCCGACGGGTACGCCGACTACGACTGGCCCGATCATGCCCGCCTGCTGTCGGCGCTGATCGTCAAGCACGATCCGCGGCCGCTCGCCAAGGCCTGGCACGCGCCTGACTGGCTGGAGCAGAACAACTACGCCGTCTACAACGCCGTGCAATGCCGGGACGCCGCCTGGCCCCGCGACTGGGCCCGGTGGCACCGCGACAACTGGCGTCTCTATCGCAGGGGCTACCGTTTCGAGACCTGGAGCAACGCCTGGTACAACGCGCCGTGCGCGTTCTGGGCGCACCCGGGCGGACCGGCCCCGGTGGTGCAGGGAGGCGAGAAGCTGCCGTTGCTGCTCGTCCAGGCCACCGAGGACGCCGCCACCCCGTATCGCGGCGCGGTCGAGACGCATCGGCGCTTCCGGGGCTCCCGGCTGCTCGTGCAGGTCGGCGGAGGCAATCACGGGGTGGCGCTGGGCGGCGACCGCTGCATCGACAAGGCCGTCGCCGCCTACCTGCGCGATGGTTCGCTGCCCCGGCGCCGGCCTGGCCCGGACGCCTCGTGCCCCGCCGGGAAGCCGCCCGAACCGGGTCGCGCGGCCGAGCGGCGCCGGCCGGCAGGGGAGCCGGTTGAGACGGACCGGTGGCGGACGTCATAGGCTTGTTGGCGTGGTGCTGACAGTGGAGAGGCCGCACCGGCCCCTGCCCCGGTCCTGGAGCCGGTAAGCCATGCGGATGCTGGGGTCGCTGCCCGTGCGGGTGCTGGACGACCGGCACCGGGACGAGGTCATGGCGATCCTCGACGCCGATCCGGTGGCGAACGTCTTCGTCAGCTCGCGCGTGCACGCGGTCGGGCTCGACCCCGGCCGCCTCGGCGCCCAGATGTGGGGCTACCCGCGTGACGGCCGGCTGGCCTCGCTCTGCTACGCGGGCGCCAACCTGATCCCCGTCGCCGCCGACTCCGACGCCGTGCGGGCCTTCGCCGAACGCGCGCAGGCCCAGGGACGGCGGTGCTCGTCGATCGTCGGGCCCAGGGACGCCGTGCGCGAGCTCTGGGAGATCCTGGAGCCCTATTGGGGACCGGCCCGCGCGATCCGTTCGGCCCAGCCCGTCATGGCCACCTCGGCGGTGCCGCCGGTGACCGCCGACCGGCATGTGCGCCGCGTCCGCATGGATGAATTCGACGTTATTTACCCGGCTTGTGTGGCGATGTTCACCGAAGAGGTCGGCGTCTCGCCCAACGCCGGGGACGGCGGCGTCCTCTACCGCGCCCGGGTGGCCGAGCTCATCCGGGCCGGGCGCGCCTTCGCCCGCATCGACGACGGCCGCGTGCTCTTCAAGGCCGAGGTGGGCGCCGTCACCCCGTACGCCTGCCAGGTGCAGGGCGTCTGGGTGCCGCCGGACCAGCGCGGGCAGGGCCTGTCGGTGGCCGGGATGGCGGCGCTGGTCGAGGAGTCGCTGCGGTCCATCGCGCCGACCGTCTCGCTGTACGTCAACGATTTCAACGCCCGGGCCCGCGCCACGTACCGCCGGGTCGGCTTCGACGAAATCGATACGTTCATGTCCGTTCTTTTCTAGACATTCCGGGTTACTTGGCAGGACCAGATACCATCCGGCCGTGGAGTTCGCGGGTGCGCTGCGACAGGCCGTCCAGGCGAGCGGGCTGACGCTGGAGCGGATCCGTCACCGGCTGGGCCAGCGCGGCCTGCCGGTGAGCGTGGCGACGTTGAGCTACTGGCAGCGTGGCCGCAGCAGGCCGCGGTCGCGCGCCGTGGTGGCCGCGCTGGAGGAGATCCTCGGCGTGCCCGGCGGCTCGCTCACCGGCCTGCTGGAGACGACCGAGCACGGCGCCCACCCGGTGCGCCACGGCGGCGGCTCCGCCCGATCCGGTGCGGGGCGGCTCGACCGCGGGCGTGCCGCCGGTGACCTGTGGCCCGACCCGGAGCGCTACGCCCGGGTCGTCGGGCAGCTCGACCGGTCCGGTGACCACCGGCTCGAACGGCTGAGCACGCACGACGTCTACCGTCTCGACGCCGGCCGGCGGCCCCGCAAGCTGTCGGTCCGCTCGGTCCTGCGGGCGGCGGGCGACGACGTCGACCGGGTGGTGTGCGTGCATCCGGCGGGGGACGGTCGGCCGGAGGCCGAGCTGACCGGGCTGCGCTACTGCCGGCCGGGACGGGTGCGCGCCGAAGAGGGACTGCTGGCGTTCGAGCTCGTCTTCGACCGGGTGCTGGCGGCGGGCGACACCGCCGTCGTCGAGTACGAGCTGGACCTGGGAGAGTGCCCCGGCGCCGGCCCGGCGGACGAGTACACGCGGCGGTTCGCGCGGCCCGTCCGTGATTATTTGGCGGTCGTGCAGTTTCACGAGGAAATGTTTCCCGCGCGTTGCTACGGATTCACGGGACAAACGGCGCAGGCCCCGAGGGAACGGCTCGGCGAGCTGTGGATCGGTACGTCGGGCAGCGCGCATATGGTCGCGGGGGACGTGCGTTTCGGGATCCTCGGCCTCGAATGGGAATGGGACTGAGGAGTCCACGGACCGCCTGCGCCCCACCCTCCCCTCCGGCACCGCCGGACCCTCCGGCAACCGAAACCATCGCAGGCCACGGCGTCGCGGACTTTCTGTTTGTGTACTTTTACGCTTGGCAACACGGTCCTGGGGTTTTACAGTGAGCGCTGTTATAGCAAGTGCTGTTGTCAAGGCCGAGGGCGGGGGCCGGCCAAACCCCATCCGGAGGCCGATAGCGGTGCAGACAGTCACGGAGGAAGACCTCCTCCAGATGCTGCAGTACGGCCCCTTCAACGTGGCCCTGCATGCGGCGATCCAAGCACGCGGGCTGAGCCTCGAATCCCTGCGGCGTCGACTCGACCAGCAGGGCATCGCGGTCAGTCTCTCTACCCTGAGTTACTGGCAGCGGGGCCGGACACGTCCCGAAAGAGCCGACTCACTCCGTGCGGTACGCGGTCTCGAGGTCATCCTCGAACTGCCCCGCCACTCGCTCCTGACCCTCCTCAAACCGTCCGGCGAACGCGCCGCCGGACCCTGGCTGCCGGTGGAGGAGCTCTGCCCCGAACCCGGCGTCCGCGACCTCATCGCCGAGATCGGCGAACGCGGCGAACGCCAGCTGACCGGCCTCAGCCTGCACGACCTGAACGTCGTCGGGCGCGGCCGTGACCTGCGCGAAGTGCGTACCCGTGCGGTCTTCCAGGCGCAGCAGCGCGGGGTCGACCGCTGGATCGCCGTCTACCACCATCCGCACCGCGTCATCCCGTCCTCCCGAACGGCACGCGGGTGCCGGTTCGGGCGGGTCCGGGTGGACGAGGCGAGCGGACTGATCGCCGCCGAGCTCCTGTTCGACCGGGCGCTCGCGCGCGGCGAGACCTACCTGCTGGAGTACGGCTTCGGGTTCGACGAACCCGGGCCGGTGGTGACCGAGGAGGGACGCGGCTTCCGTACCCCCCAGCACGAATACCTGATCGAGGTGAGGTTCCACCCGGCGTCGCTCCCGGCCCGCTGCTACCGCACCTGGCGGCCGGACGCGCAGACCGCGCTGAAAGACCTGACCGACCTGCGGATGTCGAGCTACCACAGCGTCCACTTCATCGATTTCGGCATGGCGACGGGCTACCACGGCATGCGCTGGGAATGGGATTAGACCGGTCCGACCTCAGGTGACGAGGAGGCATAGGAGGCGGTCCAGTTCGGCGGACGGGTCGGCGGTCAGGCCGGCGTGGACGGGACCGGGCTGGACGATCGTGCTGCGCGGCGCCGTCAGCCAGCGGAAGCGGGCGCCGGGCGGCTCGGCCGCGGCCTGCCCGGCCCGGTCGCCGCCGCAGCAGAGGGCGTCGACGGCGTTCAGCGCGTTGCGGACGCCGTCGAGGTCGAGGGCGGGGTCCAGTGCGTGCAGGCGCGGCTCGTCCAGGTGGGTGCGGCAGGCGAGGTAGTCGAGGGCGCGGCAGTAGACGACCACGCCCACGTTCATGAGCTCGCCGCGTTCGACGCGGGGGATCACGCGCAGCGCCGCGTACTCGAAGACGGTCTTGTCGGTCATGCCGGGCCGCCTAGCCAGCCCGGTCGCTTCTCGCCACGGCGCGTGTGCGTGTCGGGTCTCGCGGCGGTGAGGTCGAGGGACGGCAGCCAGTCACGGGGCTTGCCTACCCGGTTCAGGAGGATGTCCACATAGGCGTCGCGGACGGCCTGCGGGCCGGCGAAGCCCGGCTCGTTCTCCAGCCAGCGGTCGGGGACCAGCGCGGTGACCTCGCGCAGGAGGTCCTCGGTGATCTTCGGGGCGAGCTCGGCCTCGGCGGCGGGCAGGTCGCGCGAGAACGGGGTGAGCACGTGGTCGTCCACGTCGTAGGGGCCGGTGAACAGGCGGGCCGCGTTCGCCCAGGCGTGGTGGAAGATCAGGCTGGCGCCGTGGTCGATCAGCCACACGTCGCCGTGCCAGACCAGCAGGTTGGGGTTGCGCCAGCTGCGGTCGACGTTGCCGATGAACGCGTCGAACCAGAGCACGCGGGAGGCGAAGGAGCGGTCGGGCTGCCAGCCCAGCGGGTCGAAGCCGAGCGAGCCGGGCAGGAAGTCGACGCCGAGGTTCCAGCCGGTGCTGGCCTTGAGGAGGTCCTGCACGTCGGCGTCGGGCTCGTGGCGGCCGATCACCGGATCGAGGTCCATGATCACCTGGACCGGCGTCCGCAGCCCGAGGCGGCGCGCCAGCTCGCCCGCGATCACCTCGGCGACCAGCGCCTTGCGGCCCTGCCCGGCGCCGTGGAACTTCATGACGTAGGTGCCCAGGTCGTCGGCCTCGACGACCCCCGGCAGCGACCCGCCCTCACGCAGCGGGGTCACGTACCGGATGGCGGTGACGAGAGGCAACACGCCGATCACGCTATCGGCTGGCCGCCCGGCGGCGATAATCGGTGACATGTTCGAGGTGACGATCGATCTGTCGGTGCCGATCGGCACCGGGATGCCGGTGTACCCGGGCGACCCCGAGGTCGAGCTGTCCGCCGCGCTGACCGCGTCCCGCGACGGGGTGAACGTGCAGCGGCTGCACCTCGGCTCGCAGAGCGGGACGCACGTGGACGCCCCGTTCCACATCGACGACGCGCTGCCGGGGCTGCACGAGCTGCCGGGCGGCGGTGTCTTCGTCGGCCCCGCCGAGATCGTGGACGTGCGGGGGCTGCCGCCGCGCACGGCCATCGGGCCGGAGGTGCTGCCCGAGCGGCCCGGGTTCAGCGGGTCGATCCTGGTCTTCGCCACGGGATGGTCCCGTTACTGGGGGACGGACACCTATCTGGCGCATCCCTATCTGGCGCCCGAGACGGCGGCGGCGATCGCGGCCCAGGAGTACAGCTGGCTGACGGTCGGCATCGACGCGCCTAGCGTCGACCCCTCGGACTCGCCGGACGTCACGCTGGCCGCGCACCGGGCCCTGCTCACCCGGACGGACGCGGCGTTCGGCGGGCCGATGATCGTCGAGAACCTCACCAACCTGGACCAGGTCCTGGAGGCCCGGGCCGACGGCCATCTCATCTCGATGATGGTCTTCCCGCTCCGGCTGCCCGGCGACGGCGCGCCGGCGCGCGCCGTCGCCCACGGGCTCTCGGGGCCCGGCGTCACATCTTCGCGATGACCTCGTCGGCGAAGCGTTCCATGGTGGCGACCTTGAGCTCCAGGCCGGTGCCGTACCGGGCCCTGTCGTCCGGTGACGCCAGCCACCACGGCGCGGCCATCGTGCCGGTCACGCCGCGGTCGGCCCACTTGCGGTAGAGATCGGCCGACGGCAGCGCGCCGATCGGCGCGATCACGTCCAGATCGTCGAGGGTGCGGCCATGCTCGGCGAGGAAGCCGGTGAGCCGGGCGAGCAGCTCCGCCAGCTGGTCCTCGGAGTAGATGCGGTTGCCGATCCAGCCGTCGCCGATCCGGGCCGTCCGGCGCAGCGCGGCGTCGCTGTCGCCGCCGATGTAGACCGGGACGGGCTTGCCGGGCACCGGCGCGATGCTGAGCGGGCCGAAGTCGTAGAACGTGCCGTGGTGTTCGACCATCCCGCCCTGCCAGAGCGTGCGCAGGGCGGGGATCATCTCGTCCAGCCGCTTGCCCCGGGTGTGGAAGTCCTGGCCCGTCTGCAGGAACTCGTCCTTGCACCAGCCCACGCCCACGCCGAACGTCACGCGGTCGGCGGAGAGGGCGGCGGCGGTGGAGACCGCCTTGGCGACAGTGAACAAGTCGCGGGCGGGCGGGATGTAGACGTTGGTCGCGAAGCGGACCCTTTCGGTGACCGCCGCCATCGCCCCGATCGTCACCCACACGTCCGGCCAGTGGGTGTCCGGCTTGTACGGCGGCGCGCCGGTGTCAGAGTAGGGGTAGGACGCGTCGTAGTCGGTGTAGAAGATGTGATCCGAGATCGCGACCGTGTCGTAGCCGAGACGGTCCGCGGCACGGGCGAGCCCGAGGAACTCGCCCGTGTCCACGAACGCGGCGCCGAGCCAGAACCGCATGCCCTCAGTCCTGGAACTCTGGGATGACCTTGGTGGCGAACATCTCCAGGTTGCGCTTGACCGTGTCGAGCGGCAGCACCCCCTGCTGGCCCTGCATGAACAGGCCGAACCACTCCAGGTCGGGCATCCGGTCGAGCATGCGCTGGATGCCGCGCTTGACGTCGTCCGGCGTGCCGAGGAGGGCCATCTCCACCTCGTTCATGCGCTTGAAGTCGCCCTTCTCCGGCGAGATGGGCTTGTGGCTGTCGTCCTCCTTCTTGCGCAGCACCTCCAGGTAGCCGAAGGGGCCGAAGAACGAGGCGAAGTCCTTCTGCATGCCCTTGCCGTAGGTGGCGATGGCCTCCTCGCGGGTGTCGGCCATGCCCACGATCTTGAGGATGCCGGTGTGCTCGCCGAGCTTGTACTCCTTGCCCTGGCGCGCGCACTCCTCCTGGTAGAGCTTGGCCTTGGCCGCGTGGTCGTCGGGGTTCGGGGTGAACATCCAGGGCATGATGCCCTCCTGCGCGGCCCGGATGACCGACCGGTCCGAGACGGTGAACGGCTGCCACAGCTCGGGGTGCGGGTTCTGGTACGGCTTGGGGCAGACCGACACCGACTGGATCACGCCGTTCTCGTCGATCTCGCCGGGCGCGCCGAACGTCTGCGTCCACTCCTGCGCGGGCCAGCCCTCGATGCCGCTGAAGGGGGCGGGGACCTCGTAGTCGAGCACGTCGCTCTTGTAGCGGAGCGTGTCCTGCTCCCACGCCATCTTCATGATCTTGAGGACCTCGCCGAACACGTCGAAGTTGCGCGTGTCCGACTTGGAGCCGTCCGACCGGGCCGCCGCCGCGTGCCAGCGCTGGCCGAGCACGTTCATCCACCGGTTCTGGTAGCCGCGGGCGACGCCGAGCCGCAGCCGGCCCTTGGAGAAGTGGTCGAGCAGCGCGACGTCCTCCGCCGCCCTGATCGGGTCCCAGGCGGGCAGCACGATCCCCAGCGGGGCGAGCAGGATGCGCTCGGTGCGGGCCGCCAGGTCGGTCAGGAACATCAGCGGGTTGACCGAGAACTCGAAGCCCTCCGAGTGGAAGTGGTGCTCGGTCATCATGAGCGCGTCGAAGCCGACCTGGTCGGCGTGCACGGCGATCTCACGGACCTCGTGGAGCAGCTTCTGGTACGACTCGACGTCGCGTCCGATGGGCCGCTTGGCCTTGGCGTTCTCCTCGGCGGCCCAGCCCGACCCGGGGATCTGCGGGTTGAGGAAGATGGAAAACTTCACGCGGGCTTCTCCTTGTCGAGCTTCTCGAGTTCCTCGAGCCGGTTCTTGAGGACGAGCAGGAATTGCGCCGGCAGCTCCTCGTGCAGCCGGTGCCCGGCGCCGGGCCAGACGATGGCCCGGGACGCCGGATGCTTGAACAGTTCGGTCTCCCAGGCGGCCGGACCGGGGCTCGCCCAGCAGCTCAGGACGGGGCAGTCGCGGCGGGCGAGGTAGGCGTCCGACGCGGGACGGGTGCCCCAGTGGCCCTCGTCGGTGAACATCGCCGGGAACGCCTGCGCGAGCACGTGCTCCGGGGTCGCCTGGATCTTGCGGGCGTGCGCCGTCCGGACGTGCTCGGGGGTGGCGTCGGTGTAGAGGACCGGCTCCATCCCGAGGACCGTCGCGACCGGGTCGGCACGGAGCGCCTCGACCATCCCGGGGAAGAACCGCGCGATCTCGGCGGGCTGCCCGTACGCGGGGTCGACGCACACCAGCGACCGCACCCGGCCGGGATGCTCCACGGCCAGCGCGCTCGCCACCATCGTGCCCATCGAGTGGCCGACGGCGATCACCTGGCGGACGCCGAGGTGGTCCAGGAGGGCGGCGAGGTCGGCGGCGAGGTCCTGCGGGCGGTAGCCGGTCGCGGGGGCGGAGGAGTGCCCGTGGCCGCGCAGGTCGGGCGCGATGACCCGGTGCCCGGCGGCCGTCAGCCCGGCGATGTGCCAGGCCCAGTCTTGGGAGTCGGCCGCGTACCCGTGCACGAGCAGGAGCGCCGTGCCGCCGCCCCTGGAGCCGGCCGTCGCGGGGGCGTCGTCGGTGTAGAACAGACGAACGTCTCCCAGCTCGGCGAATGGCATGGGCACCCCCTCCGGCGGTTGGACCGAACAAGCGCACGCTACATCAATTGGCACTAGCCGAGCAATCGCTTGGTCGAGTACAAAGCTCGGTAAGGACGTCACGCGCGAGGGAGAGACCACGGATGCGGCTGGGGATCACGATGTTCGCCACAGACCGGACGATGGCGCCGCACGACCTGGCACGGGAGGCCGAGAGCAGGGGCTTCGCCTCGTTCTACATCCCCGAGCACACCCACATCCCGGTTTCGCGGGAGACCCCGCCGCCCACGGGCGTGGACACGCTGCCCGAGGAGTACGCGCGGACGCTCGACCCGTTCGTGGCACTGGCCGCCGCGGCGGCGGCGACCGGGCGCATCCGGCTCGGCACGGGCGTCTGCCTGCCCGCGCAGCGCGAGCCGATCGTCACCGCCAAGGCCGTCGCCACGCTCGACCGGATCTCGGGCGGGCGGTTCGTGCTCGGGATCGGCTTCGGCTGGAACCGCGAGGAGGCGGCCGACCACGGCGTGCCCTGGAAGCTGCGGCGCGGCATGGCCCGCGAGCACGTGCTGGCCATGCGCGAGCTGTGGACGAACGAGGAGGCGTCCTTCAAGGGCGAGCACGTGGCGTTCCAGCCGAGCTGGTCGTGGCCCAAGCCGGCCGGGCACGTCCCCGTCCTGCTGGGCGGCGCGCCCGGGCCGCTGCTGTTCGCGCACATCGCCGAGTACGGGGACGGGTGGATGCCGATCGGCGGCGCGGGCATCCGTGAGGCGTTGCCCGCCCTGCGCGCCGCGTGCGAGAAGGCGGGCCGGGAGACGGTGCCGGTCATCCCGTTCGGGACGCTGCCGACGTCGGAGAAGCTCGACTACTACGCCTCGCTCGGGGTGGAGGAGGTCGTGCTGCGCGTACCCGCCGCGGGGCGCGACGAGGTGCTGCCGGTCCTGGACGGGTACGCGGCGACCTACCTGCGTGACCCGCGCTAGCGGACCATGCGGAAGCAGAGCCAGGTGGGGAAGCGGTAGTACAGCCCCTTGCCCGCCTTGACCGCGCCCATGATCAGTACCACGTACTGCGCGAAGAAGTGCAGGGCGTACGCGGGCACCGCGATCAGGAACCAGAGCGGCTCGTCGGTGAGGATCGCGAGGGGGATGGCGACCAGCAGCGGCACCACCATCTGGATCAGCGCCGTGAGCTGGTAGTTCAGCGCCTGCGCCGCGTGGTACCTGACCAGCGCGGAGTGCTTGCGCTTGACGAAGTAGATGATCAGCGGGGCCAGGAAGCCGATGAGGATCGTGCCCACATAGCTCATGATCGCCCAGGTCGTGTCGTCGCCGCTGGGCTGGACGCGCGGCCCCTGCGGGACTCCGGGAGGCCCGTACCCCCACTGCGGGTCGTACGGCCCGCCCGGCGGTGGCCCGTCGCCGGGTGGCTGCGCGCCTCCGGGCGGCCCGTAGCCCGGCGGCTGTCCGTACTGCGGTACCTGCCCGTACCCGGGCGGCGGGGAGTCGGAGGGCGGCTGCCCGTAGGGCGACGGGTGCGGCGGGGGCTGGTCGGTCACGAGACAGTCCTATCGCTCCAACGGGGAGATTGCACAAGAATCTACTGGAACGGGACATGGTCGCGGGACCGGCGACGCACGACGGTCAGTCGAAGACGATGACCGAACGGGCGACGGCGCCCGACCGGACGTGTGCCACCGCGTCGTTGACGGCGTCGAGCGGAACGCGCTCGCTCACCAGGCCTTCGAGATCGAGACGGCCGCGCCGGTAGAGGTCGACGAGCAGCGGCAGGTCGCGGGCGGGGGTGGCGTCGCCGCCCTGGGTGCCCATGAGGCGGCGCGAGCCGAACAGCAGGCCGGGCGGGATCTCCAGGTTCTTTCCCGCGGCCGGGCTGCCGACCATGACCGTGGTGCCGCCCGGCTGGGTGGCGGCGAACGCCTTGGCCAGCACCTCGGCGATGCCCGTGACGTCGAAGGCGTAGTCGGCGCCGCCACGGACGATGTCACCGACCTGTTTGGGCAGGTCGTCGGACAGGACGGTGTGGGTGGCGCCGAACCGCTCGGCGAGCTCCAGCTTGGCCGGGGCGATATCGGCGGCGATGATCGTGGTGGCCCCGGCGAGCACGGCGCCCTGGATGACGTTCAGGCCGACGCCGCCCGCGCCGACCACCAGCACCGACGAGCCGGGCTCGACCCGCGCGGTGTTGAGCACGGCGCCGACGCCGGTCACCACGCCGCAGGCGGTGAGGGCGAGCAGGTCGAGCGGCACGTCCTTGGCGACCTTGACGCACATGGCCTCGCCGACGACGACCTTCTCCGCGAACGAGCCGATGCCGATGTAGGGGCGGACCGTCTCGTCGCCGGCCGACAGGCGGGTGGTGCCGTCGCCCATCAGGCCCATGATCGCCGACATCCGGCTCCTGCCGCTGCACAGGTGCGCGTTGCCGCGGGCGCAGTTGCGGCACCGGCCGCACGGCCCGTTCATCGCGACGATGACATGGTCACCGGGCTTGACGGCGGTCACGCCCGGCCCGACCTGTTCCACGACGCCCGCGCTCTCGTGCCCGAGCACGCACGGCAGGTGCGACACGACCGGGCTCTTGCCGTCGATCGCCTTGAGGTCGGAGCCGCAGACGCCGGACGCCGCCACGGCGACCAGGACCTCGCCGGCCCGGGGAGCCTCGACCGTCACCTCGGCGACCTCCAGCGGAGCGCCGAACCCGCGCAGGAGCGCCGCCCGCATCACGGTCGCGGACGCCGACGAACCCTTGGACGATCCTGTCAAGTCGGTTCACCCCTCTTGTTGCGTCGCGAGCCCCGCGACCTGGCCCAACCTAACACCAAGCACTTGCTTGGTCGAGATCGTTGACACGCTCTCCGGGTCGAACTTACGCTCACGCCCAAACGAGCGCTAGGTCACATCGACGCGCTCGTGTGCCTGTCAACGCCCGGAGGCGCGACATGAAGACATCGGTCCTGAAGACGTCGGTGGCACTGGCCGCGTCCGCGGCGCTGCTGGCCGGCTGTGCCACCAGCAACGAGGGCTCGGCGGGCGGGGGCTCGGCCGGGGTCGGCGACGCGGCGGTCAAGGTCGGCGGCGTGCTCACCAAGACCAGCGCGACCGGCTACTCGACCGGCGGCGCCGAACTCGGCGCCAAGGCCCGGTTCGAACGGGCGAACGCGGCGGGCGGCGTGCACGGCCGCAAGATCGAGTTCGTCGGGGCCGAGGACGACACGATGGCGCCGGACAAGGGCGCCGCGGCGGCCAAGAAGCTGGTCCAGAAGGAGAAGGTGTTCGCCCTCCTGCCGGTCAGCGCGCCGCAGTTCGGCGGCGCGGAGTTCCTGGAGCAGCAGAAGGTGCCGTGGTTCGGCTGGGCGACCGGCCCGTTCTGGTGCGGCAAGGAGAGCGCGTTCGGCTTCAACGGCTGCCTCGCGCCCAAACCGGGCGGCAAGACGCAGACGTGGTGGGGCAACCAGGTGGCCGCGCAGCTCGGCGGGTCCAAGGGCAAGAAGGTCTGGGTGCAGGCGACCGACTCCACGGCCAGCAAGTACGGCATCTCGACGATCTCCAGGTCGTTCAGCGCCGCGGGGTTCGCGATCGCCGGCTCGTCGGCCGCGCTGCCCGCGCAGGCGCCCCCGCAGGACTGGTCGCCGTACGTCAACAAGATCATGAAGAGCGCCGGCGGCCGGGCGCCCGACGTGGTCGTCTCGGTCATGGCGGGCGGCAAGTTCAACTCGGGGCTGTACGGCGCGCTGAAGAAGGCCGGTTACAAGGGCCTGATCACCGACGCGACCTCCTACGACCCCAAGGTGCTCCAGGACCCGCAGACCAAGCAGGCGCTGGAGGGCGTCTACGCGGCGCCGCAGTTCGAGCCGTACGAGTCGGACGCTCCCGAGGTCGCGCAGATGAAGGCCGACGTGCGGAAGGTCGGCGGCACCCTCGACCAGCACACCGCCACCGGCTACTGGTCGGCCGACGTCTTCCTGAAGATCCTGGAGAAGACGGGCAAGGACCTCACCCGCGACGCGTTCCTCAGGGCGGCCAACGGCTTCTCGTACGAGAACAAGGGCTTCGGCCGCATCCAGTACCCGGCGGCCAAGACCGAGCCCAACGGCTGCGGCGCGCTGGTGAAGCTGGAGAACGGCGCCTTCAAGGTCGCGCAGAACCTCAAGTGCTACGACAACACCACGCTCTGACATGAGCGAACTCGTCGGTTATGTGCTGAGCGGCCTGGTCACCGGCGCCATCTTCGCGCTGATGGCGTCCGGGCTCACGCTCTCGTACTCCGCCACGGGCGTCTTCAACTTCGCGCACGGCGCGATCGGCTTCCTGACCGCGTTGATCTTCTTCGAGCTGACGACCGGGCTCGGCTGGCCGGTGTGGCTGGCCGGGCCGGTCACCGTCGCCGGGGTGGCGCCGCTGCTGGGGTACGCGCTGCACCGGCTGATGTTCCGCGGGCTGGCGTCGGCGGGGGAGACCGCGCAGATCGTCGCCACCATCGGACTGACGATCGCGCTGCCCGCCCTCGGCCTCTGGACCGTGGACGTGCTCGTGGAGACGTTCGGCGCGGACCTGCCGAAGGTCACCGAGGGCGCGGCGGCCCGCGGCCTCGGCCCGCGCCCGGTCGAGTCGTGGACGCTCTTCGGCGGCGTGACGCTCGACTCCGACCAGCTCACCACGTTCGTGTTCGCCGTGCTCGCCGCCGCCGCCCTGTGGGCGGTCATGCGGCACACCCCGCTCGGCCTGCGCATGCGCGCCACCGTCGACCGGCGGTGGCTCGCCACGCTGCGCGGCATCGACGCCGATGCCGCGTCGGCGCAGGCCTGGATGCTGAGCTCCACGCTCGCGGGCCTCGCCGGAGTCCTCGCCGTGCCCGCCCTGGGGCTGGACTCCAACGCGTTCACGGTCCTGCTCTTCGCGTCGGCGACGGCGGCGGTCTTCGGGCGGCTGCAATCGATCCCGATCACGTTCGCGGCGGGCCTGGCGCTCGGCGTCGTGCAGAACCTGGTCGCCGGTTACGCCGACTTCGCCGAGAAGGTGACGGGTTTTCGCACCGCCATTCCGGCGATCCTCCTTCTCGGCGGGCTTCTGGTGCTGGGCCGGGGCCGCGCCCGCGTGGCGGGATCGATCGCCGAAGACGCGCCACCTCCCGACTACCTGGCCGACCTGCCTCGATGGCGTCGCGTCCTCCCGTGGTCGGTCTCCGTCGCCGCCCTGCTCGTCTGGACGTTCACCCTCGGGGACGACTACTGGGTCGGGCTGGTCGCGCAGGGCCTCGTCCTCGCCCTCATCTTCTGCTCGTTCGTCGTCGTCACCGGCATCGGCGGCATGGTCAACCTCGCACAGGCCAGCTTCGCGGCCCTGGCCGCGCTCGCCGCCGGTCTGGCCTTCAGCAAGGGCCTGCCCTTCCCTTTGGCCGTGCTCCTGGGAGTCCTCGCCGCGGTGGCGGCCGGAATCCTCGTGGCACTTCCCGCACTTCGCCTCGGCGGACGCGTCCTGGCCCTCGCGACCCTCGCTCTGGCTCTCCTGGCCGACCAGGTCCTGTTCCAGATCGACGCGTTCAGCAACGGCACCGTCGGCTGGAAGCTTCCGGCGTTCTCGCTCGGCTTCGCCGACACCAACGACCCTCGCGCCCGCGTCGTCATCCTCCTCGTCGTCATCGGCCTGGTCGGGCTGCTGATCCGCAATCTGGAACGCTCCGCGTCCGG
Source organism: Actinomadura fulvescens (assembly GCF_039533225.1). Lineage (NCBI taxonomy): Bacteria > Bacillati > Actinomycetota > Actinomycetes > Streptosporangiales > Thermomonosporaceae > Actinomadura > Actinomadura fulvescens. The sequence goes on from NZ_BAAATD010000001.1 coordinate 393,907, forward strand.
CCGCGCGATCCTCGCGGTCCGCTCCGCGCCCACCGCCGCGCTCTCGGTCGGCATCTCCGCCACCCGAGCCAAGATCACGCTCTTCGCCCTCGCCTCCGGCATCGCCGGGCTGGGCGGCGTCCTGTACGCCACGTTCAACGGCCAGATCACCGCCACCGACCTGCCCGCGCTCACCGGATTCGTCTGGCTCGCGGTCGTCGTCCTCCAGGGAGTACGCCGCGTCGGCGGCGCGGTCCTCGGCGGGCTCATCATGGCGCTGTTCCCCGAGGTGCTCGACAACGTGACCGACTCCGCGTACGTCGGGATGATCCTGTTCGGGCTCGGCGGCATGATCCTCGCCAAGCACCCCGACGGCGTGCTCGCCCAGATGGCCGAACGCCGCTACCGCCGCCGCAAGCGCGGCGAGAAACAGGCCCGGGTCCAGGAGCTGACCGAGACCCCGGCCGCACCCGCGATGGACGCCGTCCTCCGGCTCGAAGGCATCGTCGCCGGCTATGGAGACGTGACCGTTCTTCGCGGCGTCGACCTGGCCGTCCCCGCCGGGAAGGTCGTGGCCCTCCTGGGCGCCAACGGAGCGGGCAAGTCCACGGCGTGCGCCGTCGCGGGCTCCATGACGCCCTCCGCGGGCCGCGTCCTGCTCGACGGCGAGGACATCACCTCCTGGCCCGCGCACAAGCGCTCACGCGCGGGCATCTACCTCGCCCCCGAAGGCCGCGGCGTCTTCCCCGCGCTCACCGTCGAGGAGAACCTCACCACCTGGCTCCCGTCGGCCGCCGACCGCCGGCGGGTCTACGAACGGCTGCCCAACCTCGCCGGCCGCCGCACCATCCCGGCCGGTGCGCTCTCCGGAGGTGAACAACAGATCCTGACCCTCGCCCCGGCGCTCGTCCGGCCGCCCCGCGTCCTCATAGCCGACGAACCGTCCCTCGGCCTGGCCCCGCTCGTCGTCGAGCAGATCTTCGAGCTCTTCGGCGAGCTGCGCGACAGGGGCGTGGCCATCCTCATCGTCGAGGAGAAGGCCGGCGAGGTCCTGGCGCTGGCCGACACCGTCGCGTTCATGCGCCTGGGCCGCATCGCCTGGACCGGCCCCCGCGCGGACGTCGACGACGAACGCCTGGCCTCGGCCTACCTCGGTCTCGCCCACGCAGGTGACCAATGATCGACATCAGCTCCGTCAGCGTCCGCTTCGGCGGCGTCCACGCCCTCACCGACGTCACGTTCACCGTCCCCGCGGGCGAGACCTGCGGTGTCATCGGACCCAACGGCGCGGGCAAGACCACCCTCTTCGACGTCGTCACCGGCCTGCGCCGGCCGACCAGCGGCTCCGTCGCCCTCCGCGGCACCGACGTCACGTCCACCAGCGCCGTCAGACGGTCGCGTCTCGGCCTGCGCCGCACGTTCCAGCGGCCGCAGGTCTTCGGCCGCCTCACCGTCCTCGACAACGTCCTCGCCGCCACCGAATGGCACGGCGGCGGCGGAGGACTGGCCGCCGACCTGGTCGGCCGGCCCTCGCGCCGCCGCCTCGAATCGTCCCGTCGCGCCAAGGCGGGGGAAGCGCTCGACCGATGCGGCATAGCCGACCTCGCCACCGCCTACGCCGCCGACCTCCCCATCGGCCAGCGCCGCATGGTCGAACTCGCCCGCGCCATCATCGACGACCCGGACGTCCTCCTCCTGGACGAACCGACCTCCGGCCTCGACGCCGACCAGGCCGCCCGCTTCGCCGCCGTGATCGGTGACCTCGACGCCACCGTCCTGCTGGTCGAGCACGACGTCGGCTTCGTCATGGAGGCCTGCGAACGCATCGTCGTCCTCGACCTCGGCAAGGTCATCGCCGACGCCGCCCCGGCCCGGATCAGAGAGGACCCGGTGGTCCGCGCCGCGTACCTCGGATGATTCGATATGGCCCTTGTAACGTGAGAAGTCTTCATGATTTGATCCGGCGCATGGCATGCGTGAACGACGGGCCGGGACGGCGACAGTTCCTGAAGATCGGCACCGCCGCTGCGGCGGTGAGCGTGCTGCCGGCCGGGGTGGCGGGTCCGGCCCTGGCCAGTACGCACGGTGCGCAGGGCGCCGTCATGGCGTACCTGGACAACGTCCAGCAGGCGGACTTCAAGGGCCTGGGGGTGCACTTCTCGCCCTTCGAGTCCGACCTCACCGACGCGCAGTGGGCACTCGTCCACGAGCGGCTCGCGTTCATGCGTCCGTCCGTCCTGCGCGTGATCATCGGCGCGGGCTGGTACACCAAGGGCTTCGACGTCGCGGGCCGGCCGGTCTTCGACTGGGACTCGGCCGACATGCGCAAGCTCTACTTCATGCTCGACTGGGCCGAGCGCAACCGCGCCGAGGTGATCCTCGGGGACTGGGCGCCGCCGAGCGGGGAGCCGCTGAAGCTCGGCCCGACCGATCCGCGATGGACGATGCTCGTCGGTGAGCTGCTGCGGCATCTGTTCGAGGAGCGCGGCTACACGTGCCTCAAGTACTACAACCTCCACAACGAGCCCAACCTGTGGTTCCCCGACTACGGCGAGTTCGAGCCGTGGAAGACCTCGATCCTCAACCTGCACGCCGAGCTGAAGAGACGCGGCTACCTGGACCGGATCGTCATCATCGGCCCGGACTCGACCGAACCCGACGACATCCTCAGCACCACCGCCGACCTGCTCACCGGGCACTCCGAGAGCTGGGTCGTCAAGGCGGTCGAGTCGATCAAGGAGACGATCGGCGCGTACGACGTGCACAAGTACGAGTACGTCTACAACGTCGAGGGCGGCGATCTCGAACAGCGTCTCTGGTCGCAGCGCCAGTACCTCGACAACCGCGACACCGCCGCCAAGCCGTTCATGGTCACCGAGGCGGGCATGGACCGCGGGCTGGACGTGCCGGAGCTCGGCATCCGCAACCCCGACACCCAGAAGGACCGCTACAGCTTCACCTACGGCGTCCATATGGCCGACTACGCGATCCAGGTGATGCGCGCCGGCGGGGCGGGCGTGCTGGCCTGGAACCTCGACGACGCGCAGCACACGGGCGGCGCGTACGGCAGCAGGAACCTCAAGGGCTGGGGCTTCTGGAACTCGCTCGGCGGACAGGACGGCTACCCGGTCGCCGACCGCGACCCGCGGCCGTGGTTCTCCACCTGGTCGCTGCTGAGCCGCTGCTTCCCGCGCGGCAGCCGGACGCTCCGGGTGCCCGCCACGGGCCTTCCGGGCGTGCGGGCGACGGCGGCGCGCGTTCCCGGTGACGGGCTGTCGATCGCCGTCGTCAACGACACCGGCCGGGCGCGCTCGATCAGGCTGCGGATTCCCGACGTCGCGGCCGGTGCGCGCCTCGCCGAATACCGCTACTTCGACAAGGACAGGCCCACCGACGCCAAGGGCTACCCGGTGCCCAGCCGCACGGTCGACACGTCCGGGCTCGCGGACGGCCTCACCGTCGACCTGCCCGGCCGCGGTGTCGTGATCCTCACCTCGCTGGGCACCGGTACGACCGTACGGGCCACCGGCGGCACCGCCACGTTCACCGATGACCTGGACGACCTGAGCAAGACGCACGCGCACAGTTCCGGCCTGGTCATCGACAAGTCCAACCCGGGCTACTTCGCGGGCGACGGCGCACGCCTCAAGCGGACCGCCCATGGCGCCCGGTGGGTCTCGTACCACCGGCCCGGCCTCACGAGTTTCGCGCTCACCACGTACAAGGTGTCCGCGCTGTTCGGCAAGGTGACCGCCGCGGTGTCGCAGGACGGCAAGACCTGGAAGGACGTGGACCTGGCCGCTTCGCCGCTCTACAAGGTGGACGCGCTGCAGGACTGGCGGGGCGCGGTCCTCACCCCGGCGGCCCCGCTGCCCGCCGGAGCGGCCTATCTGAAAATCCAGCTCGACGGTGACCTGCGGGTATTCTCGCCGCAGCTGGCCAAGGTCGAGCTCAACTACCGGGGCTGAACACAAGATCGATAAGCTGGGCCGCGTTCCCCCGGCAAACGGAAAGAAGAGTGGGTCATGTCCTCGGCTCGCCTCAGGCTCATCGTGGTCCCCGTCACCGCGCTGACCGCCCTGACCACGTTCGGCACGTCCGCCGAGGCCGCCCAGGCGTCCGCCCTTGGCGCGGCCGACCCGCTGAAGGGGCATCGGTTCGTCTACTCGAAGGCCGACGGCCAGTACCACGTCTACGACGCGCGCCGCCGCCACGTCGCCGAGCTGACGCCCGGTGCCCGCACCGCACTCGTTCACGGAACCAAGCGGACGTTCCGCGAGAAGACCACCACGGCGACGGTCCGCACGGACGCCTGGGTGCGCAAGCTGCGCGCCCCGTTCACGGCGGCGCAGATCCGCAAGGCGGCGTTCCGCAAGGAGCTGGCCGGGCTGATCAGGTCGAAGTCGCCCGACATGCTCGCGATCGCGATGCAGTACGTGGTGGGCGCGCCTGCCAAGAAGAACGCCCAGGGGCTGCGCTACGCCGGCGACGCGCACTACGGGCCGATGGTCGGCGGCAAGCGGCAGGAAGGCTCCGACTTCAACGACTACCTCGGCGTGAGCTGGCGCTACTTCGACAACAGCGTCGACCGGGCGGAGAAGGCGCAGTACGGCTCGCTGGACTGCTCGGGCTTCGTCCGGATGGTCGCGGGTTACCGCATGGGCTGGCCTCTGGAGAACCAGCAGTACACGCGCCAGCGTCTCCCGCGCCGAGCCGTCGAGATGGAGCGGTACGCCCCGGGCCGCGCCGTCATCCCCAACAAGGGCCGCAAGCCTGCGAGCCTTGCCGCGCTCCAGGCGGGCGACCTGCTCTTCTGGGACGCCGACAAGGGCGACGGCAAGGCCGTCGACCACGTCGGGATCTTCATCGGCAAGGACTCGAAGGGCTTCTACCGGTTCATCTCCAGCCGCAAGACCGCCGACGGGCCGACTCTGGGCGACGTGGGCGGCCGCTCGGTGCTGAACCGCAAGGGATCGCTCTACAGCGACACCTTCCGTTCAGCCAAGCGGCTCTGACCTCAGCTGAAGTGCTGGCCCGCGTTGACGTCGATCGTGGCGCCGGTGGTCGCCTTCGCTTGGTCGGAGGCGAGGAAGATGACGGCCCGCGCCACGTCCTCCTCCGAGGCGATGCGGCGCAGGGCCATGGCCGCGGTGTCCCGTGCCAGGATCTCCTCGTACGGGACGCCCTCGGCCTCGGCGCGCGTGCGCATCCAGTCGTCGAGAACGTCGCTGGCGATCCAGCCGGGCGCCACGCAGTTGACCCGGACGCCTGACGGGCCCAGCTCGTCCGCCAGGCAGTGTGACAGCAGGTGGACCCCGGCCTTGCCCGCCGCGTAGTCGGACCGGCCCGCGTACCCCATCCGGCTGGACATCGAGGTCAGGTTGACGATCGAGCCACCGCCCGCGGCGACCATGTGCGGCGCGAGATGGCGGCAGGTCAGCAGGGTGCCGTACGTGGCGGTCTCCACCGCCGAGCGCCACAGCTCCAGGTAGTCGTCGTCCATGTCGAGGACGTTCCTGCGGTGCGTCCCGGGGAACGCCGCGTTGACCAGCACGTCGACCCGGCCGAACCGCCCGATCACCGCGTCGGCGAGCGCGCGCACCTGAGCGGGCTCGGACACGTCCGTCGCGACGGCGAGCGCCTCCCGTCCCTGCGCGCGGACGGCCTTGGCGATCGACTCGACCGTGGTCCCGGTGCGCGCCGCGACGGCGACGTCGGCGCCCTCGCGGGCCATGAGGACCGCGAGCGTGCGGCCGAGGCCGGGACCCGCCCCGGCGATCACCGCGACCTTGCCCTCCAGCATCATGGGCATTAGCGTACCAAGCGCTAGCTAGGTTCTCTGGAGGTCGTGTGGATCTCAGCTTCACCCCGCATCAGCAGGAGTTCCGGGAGGAGGTTCGTGCCTGGCTGGCCGAGCACGTGCCCACCGAGCCGCTGCCCTCCATGGACACGGCCGAGGGCTTCGAGCGGCACCGCGAGTGGGAGCGCACGCTGGCCGGGGCACGGCTCGCGGTGGTCTCGTGGCCCGAGGAGTACGGCGGCCGTGGCGCGGACCTGATCGACTGGCTCGTCTTCGAGGAGGAGTACTGGGCCTCCGGCGCGCCCGGGCGGGTGAGCCAGAACGGCATCTTCCTGCTCGCGCCCACGCTCATGGCGTACGGCACCGAGGAGCAGAAGCGCCGCCACCTGCCGCGCATGGCCCGCGCCGACGACGTCTGGGCGCAGGCCTGGTCCGAGCCGGAGGCGGGCAGCGACCTGGCCTCGCTGCGGGCCACCGCGCGGCCCGACGGCGACGGCTGGCGGCTGAACGGGCAGAAGACGTGGAGCTCGCGGGCCGTGTACGCGGACTGGTGCTTCGGCCTGTTCCGCAGCGATCCGGGCAGCGAGCGGCATCGCGGCCTGACCTACTTCATGCTGCCGCTGGACAGCCCGGGCGTGACCGTCCGGCCGATCGCGCAGCTCGACGGCGAGCACGGGTTCGCGGAGATCTTCTTCGACGACGTGTACGTGCCCGGCGACGGGGTCCTCGGCGGGCTCGGGCAGGGCTGGCAGGTCGCGATGGCCACGACCAGCTCCGAGCGCGGGCTGACGCTGCGCAGCCCCGGCCGTTTCATGGCGACCGCCGACCGGCTGCTGGAGCTGGCCCGCCGGAGCGACGACCAGACCCTGCGCGACGCGGCCGTCGAGGCGTGGACGGACAGCGAGGCCTACCGGCTGCACACGTTCCGCGCCGCCGCCCGCCTCGCCGAGGGCGTCGAGCTCGGCGCCGACTCCAGTCTGATGAAGGTCTTCTGGTCCGAGCTCGACCTGCGGATGCACGAGCTGGCCCTGGAACTGCTGGGACCGCGCGCGCCGATCGCCGGACGCTGGCTGGACGGGTTCCTCTTCGCGCTGGCCGGTCCCATCTACGCCGGGACGAACGAGATCCAGCGCAACATCATCGCCGAGCGAGTCCTGGGGTTGCCCCGATGAGGTTCTCCTTCACCGAAGACCAGCGGCTGCTCGCGGAGACCGTCCGCGAGGTGCTCGACAAGGCGTGCCCGCCCGAGACGGTACGGGCGGCCGAGGAGGCGGAACGCCCCGGACCGGCGTGGAAGGCCCTGGCCGAGGTCGGGGTGCTGGGCGCCCACATACCCGAGGAGCTCGGCGGGCTCGGCCTGACGCCGCTGGACACCGTCCTGGCGTACGAGGAGACCGGCTGGTACGCGGTGCCCGGCCCGCTCGTCGAGACGGCCGTCGCCGCGCCGCTGCTCGTCCCGGCCGACCATCTGGAACGCGTCGCGGCGGGCGAGCTGATCGTGTCGGCCCGGCCCGCCTGCTCGCCCTACCTCCCCGACGCCGATCTCGCGGGACTGCTCGTGGCGGGCACGACCGTCGTGGCGCCGGAACAGGCCACGCTCACGCGGCATCTGTCCGTGGACGCGAGCCGTCACCTGTTCACCGACGACCTGCGGGCGGGTCCCGGCGGAGACGCCCCGTTCGACCAGGCGGCCCTGATGACCGCGGCGCAGCTCGTCGGGCTCGGCCGCAGACTGCGCGAGGAGGCGGTCGGGTACGCGGGGCAGCGCCGGCAGTTCGGCCGGGTCATCGGGTCGTTCCAGGCGCTCAAGCACCAGCTCGCCGACGTGGCGATCGCGCTGGAGTTCGCGGCTCCGCTCGTCCACCGCGCCGCGTACGCGCTCACCCGCCACGCCCCGACGGCGTCGCGCGACGTGTCGGCGGCCCGGACGGCGGCGAGCCGGGCCGCGCACCGGGCGGCGCGGACGGCCCTCCAGGTGCACGGCGCGATCGGGTACACCGACGAGCTCGACCTGCGGATGTGGCTCAACCGGGTGTGGGCGCTGCGCGCCGCGTGGGGCGACGACGGCCTGCACCGGGCGCGGCTGCGCGCCGCGCTGCTAGGCGACCCGGGCCGCGCGAGGACGGAACGGCTGCCATGAGCGTCACCCTGGCCAGCGACGTCGGCGGCACGTTCACCGATGTCGTCCTGACCGGCGACGACGGGCGGATCCGGGTCGCCAAGACGCTCACCACCCCGGAGGACCCCGCGATCGGCCTGCTGCGCGGCGTCCGGCAGGTACTGGACGCCGCGGGGGTGGCCCCGGCGCGGGTCGGCCGGTTCGTGCACGCGACGACGCTGGCCACGAACGTGATCCTCGAACGCACCGGGGTGCCTGTCGCGTTCGTGACGACCGAGGGGTTCGGGTCGATGCTCGCCCTCGGGCGGCAGGCGCGGGTGGAGGAGGACCGCTACGACCTGGCGTACGCCCAGCCGGAGCCGCCCGTGCCGCTCAGCCGTACGTTCACGGTGCCGGAACGCATCGGCGCGAACGGCGAGGTGCTCCGGCCGCTGGACGAGGAGGCCGCCGGACGCGTCGCGGAGCGGATCGCCGGGCTCGGGGTGTCGGCCGTGGCGATCTGCCTGCTGCACTCCTACCTCAACCCGGCGCACGAACGGCGGCTGGCGGAGGTCATCGCGGCCCGGCTTCCGGCCGGGACGCCGGTCGTGGAGTCGGCGGCGGTCTGGCCGGAGCTCGGGGAGTACGAGCGGGCCACCACGACCCTGATGTCGGCGTACGTCGGCCCGGTCATGGCGTCCTACCTCGACCGCCTCGGCGAAGGACTGGCCGGGCTCGGCGTCACCGCGCCGATCCACGTCATGGAGTCGGCGGGCGGCGTGCTGCCCGCCGCGCTCGCCGCGTCCCGGGCGGTCTACACGATCGAGTCGGGTCCCGCCGCCGGAGTCATCGCCGCCGCCCGGCAGGGCGCGGGCCGGGGCCTGGCCGACCTCATCTCGTTCGACATGGGCGGCACGACGGCCAAGGCCGGGCTGGTCCGCGGCGGACGGCCGGGGATCACGCACGAGTTCCAGGTCGGCGGCAAGGGCAGCTTCGGCGGGCGGCGGCCGGGCACCGGCGTGCCCATCAAGGTGCCCGCGATCGACCTGGCCGAGGTCGGCTCGGGCGGCGGCTCGATCGCCTGGGTGGACGCGGGCACGCTGCGGGTCGGGCCGCGTTCGGCGGGCGCCGACCCGGGACCCGCCTGCTACGGGCGCGGCGGCGGCCTGCCGACCGTCACCGACGCCGATCTGGTGCTCGGCTATCTCGATCCGGACGGTTTCGGGGAGTTTCACCTGTCGGCCGAATTGGCGCGGCAGGCGATCGCCGAACACGTGGCCGGTCCGCTAGGCGTGGACGTCGTGCAGGCGGCTGCCGCGATCCACGACATCGCCAACGCGCAGATGGGTGCGGCTGTGCACGTGGTGACCGTGCGGCGCGGCATCGACCCGCGCGGCTTCACGCTGGTCGCGCTGGGCGGTGCCGCTCCCACGCACGCCGCCCGGCTCGCGGAGCGGTTCGGGATCGGGCGGGTCCTGGTGCCGCCGCAGGCCGGAGTCGGCTCCGCGGTGGGGCTGCTGCACGCCGACCTGGCCATCGAACGCGCCCGTACCTTCCTCGCGCCCGCCGCCACGCTGGTCTCGTGCTCGGCGAGCCGCGACACGCTCGGCGAACTGGCCGGCGTCTTCGACGGCCTCGAACGCGCCGCCCGCGCCGACCTGTCCGCCGGAGACGAGGCCACGGCCGTCCGGTCGGTGGGCGTGCGGTTCATCGGGCAGGCGCACGCGTTCACCATCGAGCTGCCACCCGGCCGGATCACCCCGGAGACGGTGCAGCGCGCCACGGAGGAGTTCTACAAGCGCTACCACGAGTCGTACGGCATCGACCTGCGAGACCCGGTCGAGATCACGATCGCGCGCGTACGCGTCGTCCTGCCGTCGGGCTCGCCCGCCCTGCCGCGCGCCGACACCCTTGAGAGCGTCACGCCGCGTACCCGGGAGATCTGGCTCGACGGCGCGTACACCGTCGTCCGGGTGCTGGAGCGGGCCGCATGCCCGGTGGGCGAGGAGCTGCCCGGTCCCTGTGTCATCACCGAGCCGCAGTGTTCGCTGCTGGTGCCGCCGGGCTGGCGGGGGATCGTGGACGAGCACGGCGCGATCCTGCTGGAAAGGACGCACTCATGAGCGACGACCTGACCGCCGAGATCCTGCGGAACGCGCTCTGCGTGGCCGCCGAGGAGGCGAGCATCGTCGTGGTGCGCTCGGCGTACTCGACGTTCATCGTGGAGGGCGCCGACGCGGCGGCGGCCATCCTCGACGCGCGGGGACGGCTCATCGCCCACTCGCTGTCCACGGCGCTGATCCAGTGCGCCAGCCTCCGCAGCGCGCTCCCGTACGTGGTGAAGGCCTACCCGCCGGAGACGATGGCGGACGGGGACGTGTTCGTCCTCAACGACGTCTACCAGGGCGGCATCCACGCCAACGACCTGCTGGTGTTCCGGCCGGTGTTCGTGGAGCACGGCACCCGCAGCGAAGCAAGGGATGCCGTGCGACCTGCGGGGGGTGTGGGGGGTCGTCCCCCCACAAAGCACGGGAGACCGGCGTACTTCACCGGCACGCTCATCCACGTCGCGGACCTGTCGGGGCTCTCGGCGGGCGGCATGGCCTCCGACGCGACCGACGTCTTCCTGGAGGGCGTCCAGCTGCCACCCGTGCGGATCGCCACCGCCGCGGGCCTGGTCGACGACCTGGTCCGGGTCCTGACGGCCAACAGCCGCACACCCGGCAAGCTGGCCGGGGACCTGCGGGCACTGATCGCCGGAGTCAACGTGGCCGCCCGCCGGCTCACGGAGATCATCGAGACGCACACCCCGGCGGGCCTGGCCCGCGGAGTGGAGGACTACCTCGCGCACACCGAACGGCGGATGCGCGAGGGGCTGGCGCGGCTCCCGGCCGGCACGCACCGCGGCGAGTACCGGCTGGACGACGGCCACCACGTCCGGGTCGCGGTGACCGCCGACGGTTCCGGCGGCGCGGTCGTCGACTTCGACGGCACGGACGAGCAGGTGCCGCTTCCGGTCAACTCGGGCTTCTCCCAGACCCACGGCGGCGTGATGTACGCCGTGCGCTGCTTCGTCGATCCCCACCTGCCGATGAACGAGGGCTGCTTCACTCCCGTCGAGGTGCGGATGCCGCGCGGCACGCTCGTCCACTGCACGCCCCCGTACCCCGGCGGCGGTCGTTTCGGCACCGTCGCGGCGGCGGAGGAGGCCATCTTCGCGGCGCTGACGGGCGCCATGCCGGACGGGGGAGTGGCGGCCTCAGGAATCTTGCAGGCGTTCAGCATCAGCGGGGTCCGGCGGCCCTGGCTGCACATGTCGTTCGACCTCGGCGGCGCGGGCGCCCGGCGGGACCGGGACGGCGCGGACGCGACCGGCGCGCTGTTCGGCGGCGGGCGCAACATCATCCCGCAGGTCGAGCCGATCGAGGCGCGGCTGCCCGTCCGGGTGGAGGAGGTCTCCCTGATCCCTGACTCGGGCGGCGCCGGCCGCCACCGCGGCGGCCGGGGCACGCGCACCGTGATCCGGATGCTGGAGGACGCCCGCGTCGACACGCGCGGCGACCGGCTGCTGCGGCCACCGCCCGGCGCGGCCGGCGGGCGACCCGGCCGACCGGGCGGCTATTACCGCGAACGCGCGGACGGCACCCGCGAGCCGCTCGGCAGCAAGGCCACCCGCCAGCCCTTGGCGGCCGGGGAGGCGCTGGTCGTCGAGACGTCGGGTGGCGGCGGATTTGGGGAGGCACAGTGAAGTTCGGAGTACCGCTCGGGCTCGTGCATCCGGCTGTCTGGCGGGAGCTGGCGGTCGCGGCCGACCGGCTCGGCTTCGAGTCGGTGTGGCTGCCGGAGCATCTGGTCTTCGCCACCGACCTCTCGACGGCGACGTACCCGGGGACGGAGGAGCCGGGCATCAAGCCGGAGACTCCGCTGTTCGACGCGCCCGCCTATCTGTGCGCGCTGGCGGCCGTGACGGAGCGGGTCAGGCTGGGCACGGCCGTCTACCTCTACGGTCTGCGGCATCCGTTCGTGGCGGCCCGGGCGTTCGCCACCCTCGACCAGATCTCCGGCGGCCGGGCGATCGCCGGGGTCGGGGCGGGCTGGTACGAGGGGGAGTGGATCGCCGCCGGGGTGGACTTCACGACGCGGGGGCGGCGGCTCGACGAGGCGATCGCGGTGTCCCGGCGGCTCTGGACCGAGTCGGCCGTCGAGCACCACGGGGAGTTCTTCGACTTCCCGGAGGTCGCGTTCGAGCCCAAGCCCGTCCAGGCGCGTCTGCCGGTCGTGGCCGGCGGGGAGTCGGGGGCGGCACTGCGGCGCGCGGCCACGCTGTGCGACGGCTGGATCAGCATGCCGCAGACCCTGGACGGCGCCCGGTCTCAGATCGAGCGGCTGCGCGACCTGCGCAGGGCCGCCGGACGCGAGGACGAGCCGTTCGAGATCACGGTGCACGCGTACGAGCTGTCCGGACCGAGCGAGATCGCCGAATGGGAAGGGCTGGGCGTGGACCGGCTGATCGTCCGGCCCTGGCGGCGCACCCGCGAGGCCGCCGAACGGCTGGCCGGGTTCGCCTCCGACTACGGCCTGGACGGCTAGTACTCGTACACCCGCACGATCGGGGCGTGCTCGTACCAGGTGGCGATCACCGACGAGGTGTTGTTGGCACCGAGGAAGTCGACGCGCAGCCAGCCTTCACCCGGGGTGACCTTGGTCGCGTAGCCGGGATTGGAGATCGCCGACACCAGCCGTACCTTCCCATTGGTCACCGCGAGGGCGGCTCGCCCGCCCCGGGTGGGGTAGCTGCGCACGTTGCCGGTCCGCGGCTCATCCCGTCCGCCCGTTCCGGCCGGCCCCTGTGAGTTCTGCGGGGTGGGTACGAGAGGGGCGCTCGGCTGGCGGCTCGGAACGCCGGAAGGACGTGGCCGGGACGTCGGGGTGCCGACACTGGCGGGACCGGGCGGATCGGACGGGCTGGCGTGGATCACCGGCCCGGCCATCGGCGGCGGGGCGGGTCTCCCGGACACCGCGCTGCGGACGACGTCGCGTACACCGAGCCAGGAAAGCGTCACGGCGAGCGCCGTGACCACCGCCCAGGGGGCAACATATGACATCGTCCGACGCATTCGCACATGGTGGCATACGGTGCGGGCATGGCGAGTGTGCTGGTGGTGGAGGACGACGCGAACGTCCGTACCGCCTTGATCAGGGAACTGAGCGCGCGTTCCCACGTGGTGCGCAGTGTCGGGACGGCGATGGACGCGCTGCGCGAGGTGACGCAGGCGCCCCCCGACGTGGTGATTCTCGACCTCGGGCTGCCCGACCTGGACGGCGCCGAGGTGCTCAAGATGTTGCGCGGAGTGTCCGACGTACCGGTGATCATCGCGACCGCCCGCGACGACGAACCGGAGATCGTGCGGTTGCTGAACGCGGGCGCCGACGACTATCTGATCAAGCCCTTCTCGGCGGAGCATCTGAGCGCCCGACTGGCCGCGGTGCTGCGCCGGTCGGGCCGGTCCGGGCCTGCGGCGGAGCTGTCGGTGGGCGGTCTGCGCATCGACCTGGACCGCCGCGAGGTGACGCTGGACGGCACGGCGCTGGAGCTCACCCGGCGCGAGTTCGACCTGCTGGCCTACCTGGCCGCCAGGCCGGGCCGGGTGGTGGCCCGGCGCGAGCTGCTGGCCGAGGTCTGGCGGCAGGCGTACGGCGACGACCAGACCATCGACGTGCACCTGTCGTGGCTGCGCCGCAAGCTGGGCGAGACCGCGGCGGCGCCGCGTTACCTGCACACCGTGCGCGGCGTCGGCGTCAGGCTCGCCGAGCCGGGATGATGGGCGAGGATGCCGCATGAGGCGCACGCTCGTGCTGGTCTCGCTGGCCGTCACCTCGATGGTCGCGCTGGCCTTCCTCATCCCGCTCGGTCTCACGGTGCGGGAGATCGCCCGTGACCGCGCCCTGACCACCGCCGAACGGCAGGCGAGCGCGCTCGGCCCGGTGCTGGTCGTCACCCAGGACCCCGCCGCGCTCGAACGCGCCGTCGCCAGCACGCAGGCGGGCGCGGCGCAGCGGATGCGCGTGCACCTGCCCGACGGCCAGGTGATCCCCAGGGCCGAGGGCGAGGACGCGCGGCGCGCCAAGCCGGCACAGCTGGCCGAGGCGGGGCGGCGCGGCCGTTCCTACACCGCCGGGGTGTCCGGCGGCTACGCGCTGCTGCAGCCGGTCTCGCTGGACGGCGGACGCGCCGCCGTGGTCGAGGTGTACGTGCCGGACGGCGACCTGTCCCAGGGCGTCTGGAAGGCGTGGGCGGTCATGACCATGGTCGCCGCGGCCCTCGTCGCGGGCTCGGTCGCGGTCGCCGACCGGCTGGGCGCCCGGGTGATCCGGTCCACCCGGCGGCTGGCGGAGGCGGCCGGCTCGTTCGGCGACGGCGACCTGAGCGTGCGCATCGACCCCGACGGCCCGCCGGAGCTGGTCGAGGCGGGCGTGGCGTTCAACGCCATGGCCGACCACGTGGTGCAGTTGCTCGCCGCCGAACGCGAGATGGCCGCCGACCTCTCCCATCGGCTCCGCACGCCGCTGGCCGCGCTGCGGCTCAACGCCGAGGCGCTGGGCGACGGCCCGGTGCCCGACCAGACCCGGGAGGCCGTCGACCGCCTCGAACGCGAGGTCGACCTCATCATCCGGACCGTGCGCCGCCCCACCGGGCGCGGCAGCTGCGACGCCGCCAAGGTCCTCGCCGAGCGGGTGTCGTTCTGGTCGGTGCTCGCCGAGGACGAGGGCCGCTCGTGCGAGCTGATCGGCGCCAACCGGCCCGCGGAGCTGCCGCTGCCGGGCAGCGAGCTCGCCGCCGCCGTGGACGCGCTGCTCGGCAACGTCTTCCGGCACACCGCCGAGGGCACGGCCTTCGCGGTGACACTGCACGTGGGTCAGGGCGTGACCGGAATCCTCGTCGCGGACGGCGGACCCGGCATCGCCGACCCCGACGCCGCCCTGCAACGTGGCCGCAGCAGCGGCGGCTCGACCGGCCTCGGGCTGGACATCGCCCGCCGCGCCGCCGAGTCCACCGGCGGCTACCTGCGCATTCACCGCTCGGTCCTGGGCGGGGCGCAGGTGCAGATGTGGTTCCGCACCCGGTGGCTGCCGCCGCAGCGCCGCTCCCGGCGCCTGGTCCGCCGCCGCCACTCCCGGACGTGACGGACGCGCTTGCCGGCCGGGGGCACCGCTGACAGCCCCCGGCCGCGCGTTCACCGCTTGATGGCGACGCCGCCGTAGCCCCAGACGTTGGCGAGGCTCAGGGCCGGATCGTCCGGCTCGCCGTCGGGGTTCCAGTCGACGACCAGACCGGGTTCGACCAGCTCGACGCCGTCGAACATGCGGAGGATGTCGGGGTGGGACCGCATGGTCATCGTGGACGAGGCGTTCCGCCACTGCGCCGCGCCCTCGGCGCCCTGCCGGGGGTTGGGATCGAGGGAGGCGTGCGACAGGACCAGGTAGCTGCCGGGCGCGAGAGCGTCCACCAGGCGCTTCACGATGCCGTGCGGGTCCTCGTCGTCGCGGATGAAGTGCAGGATCGCGACGAGCATGAGCGTGACCGGACGGTCGAGGTCGAGCGCGTTCCGGATCTCGTCGGCGGCGAGGAACGTCTCCGGCTCGCGCAGGTCGGCCTGCACGAACGTGGTCCTGCCGCGCCCGTCGCCGGCCATGAGCGCCCGGGCGTGCGCGAGCACGATGGGGTCGTGGTCGACATAGGCGATGCGCGCCTCGGGCGCGAGCTCCTGGGCCACCTCGTGGGTGTTGCCGGCGGTCGGGATGCCGGTGCCGATGTCGAGGAACTGGTGCACGCCGCGGCGCACCGTGTAGCGGACCGCGCGCCGCAGGAACTGCCGGTTGAGGCGCAGCGTGTTCTGCATGTCGGGGATCGCCTGGAGGACCTGCGCCGCCACCTGGCGGTCGGCCTCGAAGTTGTCCTTGCCGCCCAGCATGTAGTCGTAGATCCGCGCCGTGTGCGGTGTGGTGGTGTCGATCTCGGGCGGCAGCACGGTCTCGGCCTCCGCGGCGGTCGGCAGCCGCCACGGCGGTTCCCTGCGTTCGGACATGGAGCCACCTCCGGGAGGCTGACGGGGGAAGACGTCGATCATGAAGATCGTACATAACCGAACGCTTTTCTAGGGCCGGATTCCGTCCCTGTCGCCCGATTCTGTTTAGCGCCTCCTCAGGCGTCCTTTAAAGGAGCCTTAAGCGCGTTCCGCACGGCGGTGAGGAGCCCTAACGTCTCAGGTGTCACATCGGAGACACGGCGGAGGTGCACAGGCTGGAGAGCACGGTGAACGTCGGCTGAGGTTCCGACTGAGCTTCCTGATTGAGACGAGCTTCCGGCCCGTACGGCCCGTAACCCCGCTCGGGGGCCGTGCGGGCCGCAGGCGTTCCCGGGGTCACGGCGAGGCGGCCGGGCTGAGGGCGCCGCGCAGCAGGAGGCGGAAGGCGTCGGCGGTGCCGGCCGCGGAGGTGTCGCCGGTGGACAGGCGGCGGACGGCGAGGCCGTACAGCATGGCGACGACGACCGGTGCGTGGCGTTCGGCGTCGGGGATGCCGAGCGCGGTGAGGACGGCCGTGGCGAGCCGGTCGTAGGCGGCGACGGACCGGGCCGAGGTGTCGCGCACGCCGGGGTCGCGGGCGGCGTGCAGGTGGAGTTCGAGGTTGGCGATCTGCTCGGGGCCGTACGCGAACGCGACGACGGCCTTCTCGACCAGGTCGGCGGCCTCGTCGGGACTGACGCCCGAGTCGCGCAGCCGCGCCACGTAGGCGGTGATGCGGGCGATCTCGGAGTCGACGAAGGTCTGGAGGCTCTCGCGGAGCAGGTCGGTCTGGCTCGGGAAGTGGTAGGTGAGCGAGCCGAGCGACACACCGGCCGCCCTGGCGACGGCGCGGTTGGTCACGGCGCCGATGCCCTGCTCGCCGATCAGGCGCAGGGTGGCGGCCAGGATCCGGTCACGGGCTGCTTCGGAGGCGCTCATCGTTCCCAGTCTTCCGCAAGGTCGCGTCCAGCGTTATCGTTCGTTCGAACGAACGATACGTGAGAGGTGCGTCGTGCGCGACTATCTGGGCTTGGCCGAGCAGGCGGAGATGCTGGTGCGGGGTGAGGTGTCGGCCGTGGAACTGGTCGAGCACTCGCTGGCGCGGATCGCGGCGGGGGACGAGCTGGGCGCGTTCCGGGTAGTCCGGGCGGAAGCGGCGCTGGCGGAGGCGGCCCAGGCGGACAAGCGGCTGCGCGACGGTGAACGCCTGCCGCTGCTGGGCGTGCCGGTGGCCATCAAGGACGACACCGACCTCGCGGGCGAGACCACGCCGTTCGCGGTGATCGCTGACCACCGGCCCGCCACCCGGGACGCCGAGCAGGTACGGCGGCTGCGCGCGGCGGGCGCGATCATCATGGGCAAGACGACGACGTGCGAGATCGGATTGTGGCCGTTCAGCGAGTCGCCGGGGTACGGGTGCGCGCGCAACCCGTGGAATCCCGACCACACGCCCGGCGGCTCGTCGGGCGGCTCGGCGGCCGCGGTGGCCGCCGGGATGGTCGCGGCGGCGGTGGGCTCGGACGGCGCCGGCTCGATCCGGATCCCGGCGGCCTGGACGGGACTGGTCGGGATCAAGCCCCAGCGCGGCCGGGTCTCGGGCTTCCCGCAGCGCGACCCGTTCAACGGGATCACCGTCTGGGGACCGCTGGCGAGGACCGTCGGGGACGCCGCGTTGCTGCTGGACGTCCTGACCGGCTGCCATCCGGAGGACGTCTACCGGCTCGACGCGCCCGGCACCCCGTTCGCGGCGGCGGCGACGCGCGACCCGGGACGGCTGCGGATCGCGCTCTCGTTCAGGACGGCGTTCGGCGTCAGCGGCAGGCTCGACCCGCAGATCCGGCTGGCCGTCGAACGGCTCGCCCGGCGGCTGACCGATCTCGGGCACAAGGTCTTCCCCGCCGACCCCGACTACGGGCTGATCGGCCTCGGGCTGATCCCGCGCGGGACGTCGGGCGTGGCCGACTGGCTCGACTCGATGCGCGATCCGGTGCCGGAGGCCCGCACGCTGGTCGAGGCGCGGATCGGGCGGCTGGTCGGCAGGCGCCTGCTGCCGCTGGCCAGGCGCATGGACCCGGGCCTGCGGCGGCGGGTCGGCCGGATCTTCCAGTACGCGGACGTGGTGCTGACGCCGACCACGGCGCGACTGCCGTTGAAGGTCGGCGCGTTCGACGGCGCGGGCTACCACAAGACGCAGTCGGGCGTCGCCGCGGCGTGCCCGTACGCCTGGACGTGGAACGTGCTGGGTTGGCCCGGCGTGAACGTCCCCGCCGGGTTCAGCTCCTCAGGCCTGCCGATCGGCGCGCAACTGCTGGGCCATGACTCCGACGAGGCGACGCTCATCTCGCTCGCGGCCCAACTGGAGAAGGCGGAGGGCTGGGCCGACCGCCACCCCGCGTACGCCCCGCTCAGTAGCCCGCGCCCGTGAGCATGCCTCCGTCCACAAGGACCTCGCTTCCGGTGCAGTAGGAGGAGTCGTCGGAAGCGAGGTAGACGACGAGGCCGGAGACCTCGCGGGCCTTGCCCATCCGGCCGAGGGGCAGCGCCTTCATGAACGCCTCGGCGGTGTCCGCGGTCGCTGCCACCACGTCGTCCTGGAGCGACATCGCGGTGAGCACGCCGCCGGGGTGGATGGAGTTGACCCGGATGCCGTACGCGCCGAGTTCGCGCGCAGCCGCCTTGGTCAGCCCGCGCACGCCGAACTTGCTGGCGCTGTACGCGGCGAGCCCGGACGCGCCGATGAAGCCCTCGGTCGACGACACGTTGACGATCGAGCCGCCGCCCGCCTCGCGCATCGCGGCCGTGACGGCCTTGATGCCGAGCCACTGGCCGACCAGGTTGACGTCGAGGACCTGCTTGAACTCCTCCAGCGCCATGTCCTCGATCTTCTTGTGCCGGATGATCCCGGCGTTGTTGACCAGGACGTGCAGCGCGCCGTAGGACTCCACCGCGGTGTCGACGGCGGCCCGCCAGTCGTCCGGGGCGGTGACGTCCATGCGCACGAATCGCACGGCGTCGCCCAGGTCGGCGGCCAGCTTGGCGCCCTCCTCGTCGAGCAGGTCGCCGAAGACGACCTTGGCGCCCTCGTCCACGAACCGCCGCACATGGGCCTTGCCCATGCCGCGGGCACCGCCCGTGATCAGTGCCACCTTGCCGTCAAGCCGTCCCATGCGCGCTCCTCGCGGCGAGTGTCCTCTTGCCCGCGGCGACCGCCACCGCCGCGGCCTCCATGGTGCGGTAGACCGGTACCCCGGCGGCGCGCGCGATCTCCCGCACGGCGTCCTCCACCCCGGCCGGCGCGCACTCGGCGTTGCGCGTGACCAGCGTGATCCGGGTGCCGGGCAGCTCCCGTTGCAGCTCGCCGACGCTGCGCGCGTAGGCCAGCAGCGGGTCGGCGCTGTCGCCGAACGTGAAGAAGCTTTGCACGTTGGCGTGCGCGACGACGTCGGCGAACGGCCGTTCCGCCAGGATCGCCGTCACCGCGTGCCGGACCAGGCCGGGGTCGCCGCGCGGCCCGACCGGGATCTCCAGCGGGTTGGCGAGCGAGCTGCCGGCGCCCAGCCCGAGCGCCCTGAGCGCGTCCCGCGCAGCCTCGGGCAGCGCGGCGAGGTCCAGCCCGGCCGCGTCGAAGACGTCGGCGGCCAGCACGCTCGCGCCGCCGCTCGGCCCGATGACGAGGACCTCGCCGGTGCCCGGCGCGCCCCGCCCGCCGTGCAGGTCGAAGAAGTCGAGGGTGCCGATCAGGTCGTCCTGGCCGGTGACGATGGCCATGCCGGTCTGCTCGCCCAGGGCCGACCAGACCCGGGTGTCGCTGACCATGCCTCCGGTGTGCGACGCGGCGGCGCGCTGTCCCTGCCCGCTGCGGCCGCCGACGAGCGCGACGACCGGCTTGCGGACGTGGCGCAGCGCCTCGAAGAGCCCGCGCCCGTCGCGCGGGTCCTCCAGATAGAGCCCGATGGAGCCGGTCTCGTCATCGTCCGCGAGGTAACGCAGCAGCTCGGCGGGCGTCACGTCGGCGCTGTTGCCCACGGTCGCCACCTTGGAGAACGCGAGCCCGCGCCATTCGCCGACCTTGATGACCTCGCCCGCCAGGCCGCCGCTCTGCGAGATGACCGCGATCCCGCCGGGCCGCCCGGGCGTCCCGCCGATGAACGTCTGGCCGCCCGAGGGGGAGTAGACGCCCATGCAGTTGGGGCCGAGCAGCCGTACACCGGCCTCGTGCGCCGCTGAGAGCAGCTCCGCCTCCAGTTCCGGATTTCCCATCTCGCGGAAGCCGCCGCTCATCACCTGTACGTAGGCGATGCCCGAAGCCTGCCGTACGACCTCGGGGCACTGCTTGGCCGGTACCGCCACCAGCGCGTAGTCGATGTCCTGCCCGGCGTCCGCCAGCGAGGGGACGCACGGCACGCCATCGATCTCCGAGGCCGACGGGTGAACGGCGACAAGGCGGCCCTTGAAGCCCATCGCCCGGTAGAAGCCGAGGAACATGTTCCCGAAGTTGGGTTTCTTGGTGGAGGCCCCGACCACCGCGACCCCGCGCGGCGCGAACAGCCGCCCGA
Source organism: Actinomadura fulvescens (assembly GCF_039533225.1). Lineage (NCBI taxonomy): Bacteria > Bacillati > Actinomycetota > Actinomycetes > Streptosporangiales > Thermomonosporaceae > Actinomadura > Actinomadura fulvescens. Next base: position 414,406 of record NZ_BAAATD010000001.1, read on the forward strand.
AGTCCCCGTGCGGTGCCACCGTCCCGGCCGGAGCGGTGGACGGCCCGTCGAGCGAGCCGGGCCCGACGAGGCGGGCGTCGACCGCGACGGCGCCGGACGGGCCGCAGATCACCGGGTTGAGCTCGAACTCCACGAGCCGTTCGCCGAGCGCCTCGACCATCCCGCCGGGACCGCCCACCGCGAGCAGCAGTTTGACCAGCGCGTCCCTGTCGGCGGGCGGCCGGCCGCGGTGACCGTCCAGCAGCGCCCTGCCGCGCAGCTCGCCGAGCATCGCGCGGGCGTCGGCCTCGGTGATCGGGCACAGCCGCAGCGCCGTGTCGCGCAGCGCCTCGGTCCACACCCCGCCGAGGCCCACCAGCAGGACCGGGCCGAACGCGGGGTCGCGGACCGCGCCGACGATGACCTCGACGCCGGGCGCGGCCTGCTCCTCCACCAGGAAGCCGTCGGGGACGATGTCCTGCCCCGCGAGGGAGTAGAGCATCTCCGCCGCGGCCGCCGCGGCGGTGCCCGCCGAGCCCAGGTCGAGGCGGACGGCCCCGGCGTCGCTCTTGTGGAGCAGCCGGGGACCGTACGCCTTGACCACCAGGGGCGGGGCCAGCCCCGCGGCGGCCGTTTCGAGGCCCTCGTGGGTCGTGGCGGTCGCGCCGCGCGGCACGGCCACCCCGAACCCCGAGATCCAGGCCTTGACGACGTGCTCAGGGATGTGGCTCATCAACCCACCTGGTCGGCGTACTGGTCACGGATGCCGCGGCGCAGCAGCTTGCCGGGGCCGCCGGAGGCGTCCTGTGTGTGCGGCAGCTCGGACGCGACGACGACCGTGTCCGGTGCCTGGTGAACGGGGAGCCTCTCGGCCAGCGAGGCCTTGACCGCCTCGGCGTCCAGCGTGGCCCCGGCGCGCGGGACGACCGCCAGCAGGATCTTCTGCTCGGCCGCGTCCCGGCCCTCCGGGTGCGCGGGCACGCCGACCACGCCCGCTTCGGCCACGCCGTCGACCGTGATGGCGGCGCCCTCGATCTCGACCGGCTGCGACCACTGGCCGCCCTTCAGGATGGCGTCCTCGCGGCGGCCGAGCACGTACAGGAAGCCGCCCGCGTCCATCCGGCCGAGGTCGCCGCCCACGTACCAGCCGTCCTTGAGCACGTCGGCGGTCTTGCCGAGCTGCTTGTCGTAGCCGGCCATCACGTTCGGGCCGTTGAGGTTGATCTCGCCGACCTCGTCGATCACGCGCGCGCCGTCCGGGCCGGTGACACGTATCGCGCACGACATGCGCGCGCGGCCGACCGAGGAGATGTCCTGGCTGCCGTCGTCCTGGCGGCCGAAGCAGGTGTAGGGCGCCTCGGTCTGCCCGTAGTAGCTGTAGATCGCGGCGCCGGGCACGCGCTCCATGATGCGCTCGCGCAGGGCCGGCAGGAGGGGTTCGCCGCCGAGCACGATGGCCTTGAGGGAGGTCAGGTCGGCGTCCTCGTGCTCGTCCGAGCCCAGCAGGGCCGAGAAGAAGCTCGGGATGAGGCTGACGTGCGTGACCTTCTCGCGCGGCACGACCTTGAGGAAGTTGGACGGTCCCCAGTCCTGCTCCAGGACGAGTTTCATCCCGGCGTAGAAGGCCGGGCCGACGAGGGCGGGGAAGCCGATGCCCCAGATGATGGCGCCGGTGCCCATCACCGAGTCCTGGTCGCGGTCCACGTCCAGCCAGATCTGGGCGGTGGCCAGCGAGCTGAAGTGCGTGTGCATGACGGCCTTGGGCAGGCCCGTCGTGCCGGAGGTGTAGAAGAGCGCCAGCAGGTCGTTGCCGAAGCCGCCCAGCGGCGGCTCGGCGTCGCCGGCGTTCGCGGCGAGGGAGTCCAGGTCGACCGAGTCGGCGCCCGCGCCGCCGACGCGCAGCCAGAGCTTGACGTTCGGCAGCTCGGGCCGGATCGACTCGACGAGCCGCTCGACCGTCGCGTCGTAGACGAAGGCGGTGCACTCGGAGTGCTCGACCACCTGCCGCAGGGTGTCGGCGGGCCAGTAGGGGTTGAGCGCCGCGACGATGGAGCCGATCTTCATCTGCGCGAGGTAGACCTCGGCGACGTGCAACGTCTCGTTCATCAGCGACGCCACCCGCATGCCGGGCGTCACCCCGGCCGACAGCAGCGCGTGCGCCACCCGGTTGACCTTCCGGTTCAGCTGGTCGTAGGTGAAGCTCTGGTCGCCGCAGTAGGTCAGCGCCACCTTGTCGGGCGTGCGCAGCGCGTTCGCGGTGAGGATGGCGTAGGCGTAGTTGCTGAAGGGGGAGTTCTCTCGCGCCACGGCTGGTCTCTCCTTCGACTCCGGCAGAGGGTGGGCGGCGGGGGGCTACTTGCGGCTGGCGTAGAGCACGAACGGGTTGCCGGTTGGGTCGCGCAGTACGGCGCGCACCTCGTGCGGCCCTTCCTCGGGAGCGCGGACCAGCGTCGCCCCGGCCGCGGTCAGCCGGCCGGCCATGGCCGCCACGTCGTCGACCTTGAACGAGACCGCGGGCGTCCCGCCGGTCACGTCCTCCTCGGGCCCGGCGATGGCGAACGTGGTGCCGCCGCCGTCGAGCGCCGCGAACCGGCCGCCGTCCTGGAACTTCACGGCCAGGCCGAGCGCGTCGCGGTAGAAGCGGACGGCCTCGTCCACGTCCTTGGCGCCGTAGAGGACGTTGCCGATACGGGTCATGCGGGCCTCCAGGTCGGGATCGGGCCGAAGCCGTCCAGTTCGACGAAGTGCACCCCGACCGGCATGCCGATCCGCACGTCCCCGGGCTCGCACCCGGTCACGTCACCGAACACCCGTACGCCCTCGGGCAGGTCCACCCAGGCGACGACGTAGGGCGGCTGGAAGCCGGTGAGGAACGGCCGGTGCACGACGCTGAAGGTGTGCACGGCGCCGCGGCCGCCGACCGTCTCGTACGGCAGCCGGTCACCACCGCAGAACGGGCAGGCGGGCTCGGGGAAGTGCACGAACCGCGCGCAGCCCGAGCAGCGCTGCAGCGCCAGCTCACCGCGCCGGCAGGCCGTCCAGTACGGCTCGGTCAGCGGCGTGGGAGTGGGCACGGGGCGCGGGCGGTCCATCGCGGCCCAACCTAGCGCACGCTTGGTTAACCGACAAGGCTCAGCCCGCCCGCAGCGCCGCCCGCGACAGCCGGTCGGCCCTGCGCGTCGTCTCCGGCAACCGGAACTCCGGGCTCAGCGCGAGGGCGTGGCGGCACGCGGTGTCCAGGTCGATGCGATGCCCGACCGACACGTACACCGGCCTGGTCCCGTCCTGGGTGCGCAGGACCCGCCCGACGACCTCGCCGCCGTCGTCCAGCAGGTCCGCAGTCGCGCCGCGTCGCGGGCCGGGCTGATCGTGCCGCCCGAACAGCCGCGTCTTCGCCACGCCCATGGCCGGCAGCCCCGTGAGCACGCCGAGATGACAGGCCAGCCCGAACCGGCGTGGATGCGCCAGCCCGGCGCCGTCGCACACGAGAAGGCCGGGCGTGGTGTCGAGCCGCCGCAGCGCCTCCAGCAGCGTGGGCAGCTCCCGGAACGCGAAGAGCCCCGGAACGTAGGGGAACGCGGCGATCCCCGCCACCACGGCCTCTTCGACGGTCTCCAGCGTGACCGCGTCGAGCACGACCACGGCCGCCGCGAGCCGGTCAACGCCCGTGCCGTCACCCGCGTACGAGACGTCCAGCCCGGCGATCGTCGCGGGCCGCTGCGGACCCGGATCACCCAGCTCCAGCGACGGCCGGAGCCGATCCTGGATATCCCGAGCCTCCTCCACCGTGGACGGCCACGCGTGCACCTCCCCGACCTCCATGTCTCCGCACGTTACCGCTCCGGGAGAATTCGTCCCGTTCCGCCGGTAAGGGCCGGGGCACGCGGAGGCACTAAGGGGCATGGACGATCCGAAAAGCCGGTTCACCCGGCTGTACGACGCGCACTATCGCAGCGTGCTTCGTTACGCGCTGATCCGCGCGGCTCCCGACGTCGCCGAGGACGTCGTGAGCGAGACGTTCCTCGTCGCGTGGCGGCGGCTCGACGACGTCCCCGACCAGGAGCTGCCCTGGCTGCTCGGTGTCGCCCGCAACCTGCTGCGCAAACAGCACGCCACCGCGGGCCGCCGCGACGCGCTCGCCGACCGGATCGCCGCCCTGACCCCGCACGAGGACGGCTGGGACCTCGCCGAACGCGTCGTCGAGCGCGACAGCCTCCTGCGGGCGCTCGCCGCGCTGCCGGAGAAGGACGTCGAGGCGCTCACGCTGGTGGCGTGGCACGGGCTGGAGCCGAGACAGGCCGCCCGGGTCGCGGGCTGCCCGGCCGCCACGTTCCACGTCCGCCTCCATCGGGCCCGAAAGCGCCTGGCCGCGCGCTACCGCGCCCAGGCGGCGCACCCTCAGGGCCACGCCCACCTCGCCCGCACCGTCCCTCAGGAGCAGCAATGACCGACCCCGTCAGCAGGCTGTCGGCCGTCCTGCCGGACACGCTCGACGAAACGATCGACGCCGCGTACGAGCGGCGCCGCGACGCCGATCTCGACCGCATCACCGCCACGCCGCGCGCCGCCGCCGTTCGCGGCCGGCGGTACGCACGGCCGTCGTTGATGATCCTGGCCGGTGCCGCCGCCGCCGCGCTCGTCGCCGCCGCGGTCCTGGTGTCCGGAGAGGACGGCACGGAGCCGCGCCCGCCGGCGACCGCCGACGCCCGGCGGTTCCTCCTCGTCAGCGCCGATATCGCGGCCGCCGCACCGGCCACGAAGGGCAGGTACTGGCATGTCCGCGAGCGCACCTTCGAGTCCGTCTCCCGGAAGGGCTACACCGCGACGATCGCCACCACGCAGGACTCGTGGTCGTCGACGACCCGGGCCCGTCTCGTCAACCACCAACGGCCCGCGATCGGCTTCCCGACACCGGCCGACCGGGAGACCTGGCGCCGGCAAGGGTCGCCGCCGCTGGTGCCGAAGGCGGCGACGGTGGACTATCCCAAGGCGGCCGACACGCTCCGCGTGTTCGGTAATCCCTCCTATCCGGCCTGGCGCGACGTTCCCGCCGATCCCGCCGAGCTGGAACGGCTGGTCCGGCGGCTCCAGCGGAACACGGGCGACTACCGCGGCCATCTGTTCGACCTCACGGCGCACGCGCTGGCCCAGCCCGCGCCGCCGCGCGTCCGCGCCGGGCTCTTCCGCATGCTCGCCGAGACCGGCGGGATCACCGTGGTGCCCAACGCCAGGGACCGGCTCGGCCGGACCGGCACGGCCCTGTACCACCGGGCGGACCTGCCCTCGGGCGACCTGCACTGGATGATCATTGAGCCGCGCGGGGCCCGGTTGCTCGCGCTGGAGGACGGCGGCGAGGGGGCCCGGCTCGGTGATCGGGCCAACTCCGCGACGGTCTACGAGACGGCGGAGTGGACCGACAGGCTCGGGGCGCCGGTCGGCCCGATCACCCGGGGCCGTGCGTGAGTTCGGACTACCCAAGCAAGTGCTAGGTCAGTATCGTGGAGCCCGTGGCGATCGATCTTGCTGAGCTGGCCGATCCCCGGCACACCGCGCTGCTCGTGATGGAACTGCAGCGGGGCGTCGCCGGGGATCTCGCCAAGTTCCCCGACCTGGTCAAGGCCTGCGACGAACGCGGCGTGGTGGCGAACGCCGCGCGCGCCGTCGCGGCCGCCCGGGCGGCGGGCGTACGGGTCGTGCACTGCACGGCCGCGTTCCGCGCCGACCGGGCGGGCAGCCATACCGACAACTGCCCGTTCATCAAGGGCCTCCTCAAGGACCCCGGGCACATGCTGGAGGGCACCGGGGCCGTGGAGGTCCTGCCCGAGGTGTACGACCCGTCCGACCTGGAGTCGCGGCGCTACCACGGCTTCTCGCCGTTCACCGCCACGTCCCTGGACCAGACGCTGCGTTCGCTGGGCGTGCGCACGGTGGTGGCCGTCGGGCTCTCGCTCAACCTCGGCATCCCGGGCCTGTGCCTGGAGGCGGTCAACCTCGGCTATCGCGTGGTCGTCCTCACCGACGCCGTCGCGGGCATTCCCGCCGACTACGGGGACGCCGTCATGGCCAACACCATCAGCCTGCTCGCCGCGCGCACGACGAGCGTCGAGCTCGCCAGGGCCTGGGAGTGACCATGGACGGACTGGACCTGTCCGGCCGCACGGCCGTCGTCACCGGTGGAGCGGGCGGCATCGGCCGGGCGATCTGCGCCGACCTGGCCGCGCTCGGAGCGCGGGTCGTCATCGCCGACATCGACCTGCCCGCGGCCGAGGCCGTCGCCAAGGACCTGGGCGGAACGGCACTCCGCGTGGACCTCACCGACACCGGCGACATCGACCGCTTCCTCGCCGAGGTGGGCGAGACCGACATCCTCGTCCACAACGCCGGGGTCAGCATCGTCGAACCGTTCGTGGACAGTGACCCGGCGGCCTGGGACCTCATGTGGAAGATCAACCTGAGGGCGCCGATGCAGCTCACCCGGGGCCTGCTGCCCGGCATGACCGCCCGCGGCCGGGGCCGCCTGGTCTTCATCTCGTCCGACGGCGCACGGGCCGGCTCCGGGGGCGAGGGCGCCTACGCGGCGACCAAGGCCGGGCTCTTCGGCCTGGCCAAGACCCTCGCCCGGGAGGCGGCACGCGGCGGCGTCACCAGCAACGTGGTGTGCCCCGGCCCTACCGACACCCCCATGGTCCGGGCGGTGTCCGACCAGCACCCGGGCCTGCTCGACAAGCTCGCCAAGCAGATCCCGCTGCGCCGGATCGGCCGCCCGGACGACATCGCGGGCATCGTCGCCTTCCTCTGCACCGACCGCGCCGGATACATAACCGGCCAGACCCTGTCGGTCAGCGGCGGCATCACGATGCAGTGACGTCAGGTCAGGGACGTGTAGGCGGCCTCGGTGAGGCGGTAGGCGCGCAGGTCGCCGGAGAGCTGGTCGCCCATGCTGTTCGGCAGGTACGCGATGGTCAGCCCCGCCTCGGGGTCGCCGAGCCCGATCGAGCCGCCCGCGCCGGTGTGGCCGAACGCGGACTGCCGTCCGGCAGGCGGGGTGAAGAACGTCATGGCGGGCCGCATGTAGCCGAGGCCGAACGAGCTCCGCACCAGCATCGTGCGATCCGTGCCGCTGACCCGGGGCCTGAGGGCGTCCGCGAGCGTGTCCGGCCGCAGGATCCTGCCCGCGATGAGGTCGCGGTAGAAGGCCGCGAGCGCGGGCGCGGTCGCGATCATCCCGGCGGCCGGCCAGCCCGCTCGGAGCACGACCGGGTTGTTGTAGCCGCCCTTGCCCGGGTGCGGGTTGTTGAGCGACCGGTTGAGGGCACTGCCGGGGTCGACGTAGGCGCTGGCCAGCCGTTCGAGCACGTTGTCGTCCTCGACCGCCCGCGGGGCGTCCGCGCCGTTGCGGGGCGCCCGGCGGCCGGCGGTGAGCTTGGCGGCACGGTCGATGACCTCGTCCGGGGTACCGATCCACAGGTCCAGCTCGCCCGCGAACTCGTCGCGGACGAACTCGCCGACGAGCCGGCCCGAGTGGCGCCGCACGATCTCACCGGCCAGCCAGCCGTAGGTGAGCGCGTGGTAGCCGTGCGCCGTTCCGGGCTCCCACTCCGGTGCCTGGGCGGCCAGCTCGGCGGCCCGCACGGGCGCGTCGGCCGCCTCCTCGGCGGTCACCGGGCGGGCGAACGCGGGGAGCCCGGCCTGGTGGGACAGCAGGTGGGCGGCCGTCGTGCCCTCCTTGCCCCGCGCCCCGAACTCCGGCCACCATTCGGTCACCGGCCCGTCGATCTCGTACGCGCCGCGTTCGGCGAGCAGCAGCGCGGCGGTCGCGGTCACGGCCTTGGTGCAGGAGAACGCGAAGCACGGGGTGTCCTCCAGCCATTCCCGGCCGGTCCGGCGGTCGGCGACGCCGCCCCACAGGTCCACGACCTTGCGGTCCCCGGCATAGACCGCCACCGCCGCGCCGAGTTCGCGGCCGTCGGCGAAGTTCTGCTCGAAGACGTCCCGGACGGCCGAGAACGCCGGGTCGCAGTGGCCCTGCACGGTTGTCATCGGATCTCCTCCGGGGATACCCCGGCCTTCAGGCCGGGGAGGAAACGGATTCCTGCCGAGCAGGACTGGGATAGCCAGTTCGCCGTCCAGGCAGACCGACGTCTACCACAAACCACCGCCGCGGTCACAAGCTGGGGCCTAGCATGTGAGCCATGGGGCCACTCACGTGAAGCGGGCGTTCAAATACCGCTTCTATCCGACCGATGCGCAGGTGGCTGAGTTGTCGCGCACGTTCGGATGTGTGCGCAAGGTCTACAATATGGCGCTTCAGGCCCGGACTGAGGCGTGGACGCTGCGGGCTGAGCGGGTGAACTACAACCAGACGTCGGCGATGCTGACGGCGTGGAAGAAGACCGAGGAACTGGCCTACCTCAACGAGGTGTCCTCGGTCCCGCTGCAGCAGGCCCTTCGGCACCTGCAGACGGCGTTCACCAACTTTTTCGCCAAGCGCGCCAAATACCCGCGCTTCAAATCCAAGAAGAAGTCGCGCGCGTCCGCGGAGTACACCACCAGCGCGTTCCGGTTCCACGACGGCCAGTTGACCTTGGCGAAGATGAGCGAGGCGCTGGACATCGTCTGGTCCCGGCCTCTTCCCGAAGGGGAGACCCCCTCCACGGTGACGGTCTCCCGCGATAGTGCCGGGCGCTGGTTCGTGTCCCTGCTGGTCGATGATCCCAGCGTCAGGTCGCTGCCGGCCGCTGATACGGCGGTCGGGGTGGATGCGGGCCTTGATCACCTGCTGACGCTGTCGACCGGGGAGAAGATCATCAATCCCCGCCACGAGCGGCGTGACCGGGACCGGCTGGCACGCACGCAACGGCGGCTGGCCCGCAAGGTCGAGGGATCGGCCAACCAGGCCAAAGCCCGTAAGGCCGTCGCCCGGATCCACGCCCGGATCGCCGACCGGCGACGCGACACCCTGCACAAGCTGACGACTCGGCTCGTTCGTGAGAACCAAACGATCGTGATCGAGGACCTGACCGTTCGGAACCTGCTCAAGAACCACAAGCTGGCCCGTGCCATCAGTGACGCGGCATGGAGCCAGTTCCGCAGCATGCTGGAGTACAAATCCGGCTGGTACGGCCGTGAGTTGGTCGTGGTCGATCGCTGGTTCCCCTCCTCCAAGCTGTGTTCGAATTGCGGCGCCTTTCAGGACAAGATGCCGCTGAACGTCCGTACCTGGACGTGCGGCTGCGGCACGACCCATGACAGGGACGTGAACGCAGCCAACAACCTTCTGGCCGCCGGGCTGGCGGCGTCTGTCTGTGGAGCCGGCGTAAGACCTCAACGGAGAACTCCGGGCGGGCAATCGGTGATGAAGCAGAAACCCCTACAGCGCGAGCCGTAGGAATCCCCTCGTTCGCGAGGAGGAGGAAGCCAAGCGCGGTCCTTTCAGAGTGGGAAGGCATAACGAAAACCATGCTCGACGAGTCGAACAACTGGGGACGCTGGGGTGCCGATGACGAACGCGGGGCCCTCAACCTGCTGACCCCGGAGGTGGTCGTCGCGGCGGCCGGCTGCGTGCGGGAGGGGCGGGTGCTGAGCCTGTCGCTGCCGATCAGGGGCGCCACGTCCTCGCCCGCGCCGACCACCGTCCCGCACCTGAAGGGCAGGCCGCTGCCGCAGCACTTCATGTCGGTCGACGGCGGCGACTACGCGGCCGGTACGCGGGCCATCGGCGCCGGGTTGAAGATGGCCGACGACGCGCTGGTCGTCACGCCGCACGGGACCACGACCCATATGGACGCGCTGTGCCACATGTGGTCGGGGAACGAGCTCTACAACGGGCACCCTGCCGACCGCGTGCGCTCGTACGGCGCCGGTCGCTGCGGCATCGACAAGGCGGGGCCGGTCGTGGCGCGCGGCGTGCTCTTCGACGTTCCCCGCCTGCGCGGGGTCGATCACCTGGCGGCGGCGGACCGGATCGGCCCGGACGAACTGGAGGCCTGCGGCGTCGAGGTGCGGCCGGGTGACGTCGCCGTGGTGCGGACGGGCTGGCCGCTCACCTGGCAGGACGGGCCCGACGCCTACTGGGCCGGCCAGCCGGGCCTGTCGGCGGACGGCGGGCGCTGGCTGGCCGAACGCGACGTCTCCATGGTGGCCAGTGACAACGCGGCGATCGGCGGGCTCAACGACCGCCAGCTCGCCGACGAGGGGCTCGCCGACGATCTGCACATGATCCTCCTGTGGCGGCACGGCGTGCATCTCGTCGAGATGCTCTGGCTGGAGGAGCTCGCCGAGACGGGCCGCACCGACTTCCTCCTCGTGGTGGCCCCCCTCAGGATCGAGGGGGGCACCGCGAGTCCCGTCAATCCCGTGGCGATCCTCTAGAGGCCCGGGTAGGCGCCGCCGCCGTGCTGCTCGTCCAGCGCGTCGTAGTCGGGGGTGTAGCCGCGCTTGGGGATCTCGTCGACGAAGGTCACCTCGCGCGGCTTCTTGTACGAGGCGATCTCACCGCGCACGTGCTGGATGACGTCGTCGGCGGTGGCGGCCGCGCCCTCCTTGAGCACGACGATCGCCTTGGGTGACTGGCCGAAGCGGTCGTCGGGCACGCCGATCACGGCGGCGTCGGCGATGGCCGGGTGCGTCTTGAGGGCACGCTCGACCTCGGCCGGGTAGATGTTCTCGTTGGCCGACTTGATCATGCGGAGCCGGGGCCCGATGAAGGTGATCGTGCCGTCCTCTTCGCGGCGGCCCAGGTCGCCGGTGTGGTGCCAGTCGCCCGCGGCCTTGGCCTCGTTCAACTCGGGCCGGTTCCAGTAGCCGGAGAACATGCTCGGGCCCCGGGCGCAGATCTCGCCGATCTCGCCGGGGGCCGCCTCGGTGCCGTCGGCGTTGAGGATGCGCACGTGGACGAGGGGTGACGGGCGGCCCGCGTAGCCCTTGCCGCCCATGCCGAGGCCGAGGAACGTGAGCATGCCGCCGACCTCGGTCTGCCCGTACCCGCCCATCTTCGACGCGCACCACGGGCTGTCGTCGACCGTGATCATCTTGTCCCACTCGGGGGAGTGTGAGACGAAGCGCAGGGAGGACAGGTCGTGCGCGCCGTCCTTGTTGGCCTCCACCAGGCCGTCGATCATCGGGCCGAACAGGAACGCCTGCGTGCACTTCTCGGCCTCGATGAGCCGGCAGACCTCCTTCGGCTCGTACGCCGGGGTGAAGACGAGCTTGCCGCCGATCTGGAACGTGGCCAGCGTGAACATCATCGTGCCGACGTGGAACAGCGGCCCGCATGCCAGGAACGTGAAGCCGTCCTCCATCTGCCGGATGTGCAGCAGCGACATGCTGTGCGCGATGAGCGCGGTGCTGCTGAGCAGCGCGGCGTTGGGACGCCCGTCGAACGCGGCGGTGTAGAGCGCCAGTGCCGGCGTGCCGGAGAGCACCTCGGCGCCGGTCGGCTCGCTGGTGTCGGCGGAGAGGTACGACTCGTACTCGTCATCCGACCGCACCCAGCGCGAGTCAAGGGTGACCTGGCCGCGTGCCTTCTCGACGGACTCGGACTCCTCCCACACCACGACCTTCGGCGTGAGGTCGTTCAGGACGTAGGCGATCTCGTCGGCGCTCTGCCGCCAGTTGGCCGGGCAGAAGATCGCGCCGAGCCGGTTGCAGGCGACGAGCAGCTCAAGGACGCGGAAGGAGTTCTGCCCGAGCCACAGCACACGCTCGCCCGCGGTGACGCCGTCCGCCGCGAGGGCGTGTGCCAGGCGGTTCACCCGGTCGTCGAGCTCGGGATAGGTCAGCCGTACGCCGCCGTCCACGACCGCGGTGCCGAGCGGTCGGCCGCGCCGATGCTCGCTGAGGACGTCCCCGAGAGTGAACCGTTGTACGACGGACATCGCGCCTCCTTAACGGAACGCCGGCATGACTTCTGCGGCGAAGAACTTCAGGACCTTCTTCATCTCCTCGATCGGCACCGGCCGGGTCGAGCCGAAGTCGCACATGAGGTTGCTGAACCCCATCTCCTGGATGGTCTTGATCTGGCCGATGACCCGCTCGGGGTCGCCGATGACCTCGAGCTGCTCCCAGCGGAAGTCGTTGTCGACCGAGCCGCCCTTGAGGTAGCGGTGCTGGTAGTACTCGAAGCCCTTGGCCGCCTGGCCGGTCTTGGGGTCGATGGGCGCGCTCTGCACGTTGAAGATGCGCGACCGGTCGAACATCGCCTCGAACCGGGCCTGGTCCTCGCGGGCCTGCTCGACGGTCGGCGCGACGTACACCGAGCGGCTCGCCACGAGCTCCACGCCGGTGGCGTCGAGCCCGGCCGCGGCGGCGGTCGCGTGCCAGGTCTCGGCGGCCTTGGCGATCTTCTTGAACGGGGCGGCGGGGTCGGCGAGGATCGGGATGCCGCGCGCCGCGTACAGCTCCACCGTCTCGGGGCTGACGGCCGCCACGTGCAGCGGGGGGTGCGGGCGCTGGACGGGCTTCGGCATCAGCGTCAGGGGATGGGTGGTCTCGTAGAACCGCCCCTTGTACTCGAAGTCGTTCTGCGTCCAGAGCCCGAGGATCATGTCGAGGCACTCGTTGAAGCGGTCGCGGGCCTCGCTCAGGTCGAGCCCGAAGTTCTCGAACTCGATGCTCTGGTAGCCGCGGCCGATCCCCACCTCCAGCCGCCCGCCCGACAGCAGGTCCACCATCGCGGCCTCCTCGGCCACATGGATGGGGTTGTGCAGGGGGAGGACCACGATCCCGGTGCCCAGCCGCAGCCGCTCGGTGCGCGCCGCGAGGTTGGACAGCAGGTTGAAGATGTTGGGGACGACGCCGTAGTCCCGGAAGTGGTGCTCGGCGACCCACACCCCGTCGAAGCCGAGTTCCTCCAGGAGCTCGACGATCTCGATCTGGTAGTCGTACACCTCCCGCGCGGACTGCCCCGCGTTCTGGTGGAAGAGGTGGAAGGTCGAGAACTTCATCGGGCGGTCAGCCACGTGTACGGCTCCTTCTCCAGCGGGCCTGGCGGGTGGGCACGCGGTGCCGCCGCCGCTTCTGCGCCTGACCCATCATTACGTACCAAGCGCTCGCTTGGGAAGCCTAACAGGTGTGTCCCCGCGCGACGAGGAAAAGCTCCTGGTCCCCCGTTAGGGTCGGAAGCGATGAAGAGGCTGCTGATCGTTCACCACACGCCGTCGCCGAACCTGCGGGCGATGTACGAGGCGGTGCGCTCCGGCGCGGCGGCCGACGAGATCGAGGGCGTCGAAGTGATCTCCCGCCCCGCCCTGACCGCCTCCCCGGTGGACGTGCTGGAGGCGGACGGCTACCTGCTCGGCACCCCGGTCAACCTCGGCTACCTGTCCGGCGCCCTCAAGCACTTCTTCGACCAGATCTACTACCCGTGCCTGGACGAGACCGCCCGGCGGCCGTACGGGGCGTACCTGCACGGCGGCAACGACGCCACCGGAGCCCTGCGCGCCCTCGACTCGATCGCGACCGGCCTGAAGTGGCGCGCCGTGCGCCCGCCGCACGTCGTGACCGGCGAGCCTTCCCGCGCCGACCTGGAAGCATGCTGGGAACTGGGCGCCACCGTCGCGGCGGAGCTCGGCTCGGTCTGACTCGCGCTACGGTGTGCGCCATGAGCGGTTTTCGGCATGTCGTGATGTTCAAGTGGGCCGCGGGCACGACCACGAGCCAGCAGGACGAGGTGGCCGCCCGCCTCACCGGGCTGACCGGTGTGATCCCCGAGATCGCGGCGTACAGCGTCGGCGCCGACGCGGGCGTCAACCAGGGCAACTACGACTTCGTGGTGGTCGGCGACTTCGCCGACAAGGACGCCTACCTCGCCTACCGGGACCACCCGGCCCACCGCGCCGTCATCGACGAGTACATCAAGCCCATCCTCGCCGAACGCGCCGCCATTCAATACTTCTGCTGAAGGCTTTCGCGGCCTCGGGTTCTCGCCTGGCGGCTCGAACCCGAACCGCAAAAGCGGCGAGCGCGACATCGCTTCGCGATCTTCGCGCGAAGCTTCGCCTGGCGGCTCGCTCCGGCTCAGGTAGCGCGCTCGCGCGACGGCTGGGCGATGCGACCGAGCAAGCGCTTGTCTCTCGCATGGAAACGGGCTAAGTTCGGCGGAAGGTCGCCTGTCGGGACGGATCGCGCCCCGTCCCGGCGGGCGGGCTCTGATTACTGTTTCTTGGCCTCGGGCCTTCGGCTTGCCTCACGACCCGGTCGTGCGCTTGCGTGCGGATGCGGGCAGGCGTTCAGCTGAGCGGCGGATCTAGGAGGCGTTCGGTGGGGAGCCAGGGGTTCGCGGGGCGGGCGGCGGTCGCGGGGGTCGGGATGACCGCGCTGTCGCGGGCGTCCGGGCGGACCGAGCTCCAGCTGGCCGCCGAGGCGGCCCGTGCGGCGCTCGCCGAGGCGGCCGAGGCGACCGGCGGTGCGGTCGAACGGCCCGGCGCGATCCTCAGCTATCACCTGAACGACTCCGCGCCCGTCCTCTACCTGGCACGCGAGCTGCGCCTGCCGGAGGTCGGGTGGCACAACGAGATCTACGGCGGCGGCACGCAGAGCGCGTCGATCCTCGGTGATGCCGCCATGCTCGTCGCCGCGGGGATCGCCGACAGCGTCCTGGTCTATCGCGCGCTCAACGGCCGGTCGGGCCGCCGCATGAACACCCTCGGCCTCAAGCTGGGGGAGGGCATCGAGGAGCAGTTCACCCATCCGTACGGCATGGCGGGGCCCGTCCAGCAGTTCGCCCTCGCCGGGCAGCGATATTTGCACGATGCCGGGCTGACCGATGAGCACACCTACACGGTGGTCGCCCAGTCCAGGGCGCACGCCACGGGCAACCCCCGCGCCCTGCGCCGCGAGCCCGTGGACCTGGCCACCTACCTCGGCAGCCCGATGGTGGCCTCGCCGCTCCGGCGGCTCGACTGCTGCCAGGAGACCGACGGTGCCTGCGCGCTCGTCGTCACGAAGGCCGACCTCGCCCCGGAGGCGCCGCGGATCCACGCGGTGGTGCGGGGTGGTGGTCCAGGGGCCTCGACCATGGACAAGGCCGCGGACGTCACAACGATCTTCTCCTCGTACGTCGCGGGCCCTCTCTACGAGGCCGCCGGCATGAAGCCCGGTGACATCGACGTGTCGCTGCTCTACGACGCTTACAGCTGGCTGGTGCCCCGGCAGCTGGAGGACTTCGGCCTCGTCCGCCGCGAGGAGCTCGGCCAGGCGCTTCGTACGCGCGAGATCGCCTGGAACGGCCGCGTCCCGGTCAACCCGCATGGCGGCCTTCTCTCCGAGGGCTACGTCCATGGCCTCAACAACGTGGCCGAAGCGGTGCGCCAGTTGCGCGGCACCGGCACCGCCCAGGTCCGCGACGCCGAGGTGGCACTCTGCACCGGCTTCGGCGGCAGTTATGGCAGCGCCGCGATCCTCACCCGGCCGTAACGATCACCCCACCCGGCCGGCGGTCCGGGCGTACGGTGGCGTCATGACGGGGCTGCGGCGCTATGCGATCGATGTCGGGATCGCCGCGGCGGCCGGGGCGGTCAACGCGATCATGATCCATGAGGCGGCGGAGCCGGGATCGGTGCCGCCCGACGCGTTCGCCTACACGCTGGGCGTGCTCATGACGGTGCCCGTCGTCATGCACCGGAGCAGGCCCGTCGCGGTGCTGATGGCGTGCAGCGTGGTGCTGTTCGCCTACTACTCGCTCGACTATCCGGGCATGTCGCCGATCTCGGTGCTGGCCGCGCCGCTCTTCTCGGCGGTGAACGCGGGCCATCTGCGCTGGGCCGTCGGAGTGGTCGGCATGTTCTTCCTCGGCGGCTACCTCATCGTCGTGCTCCAGGAGAAGATCGAACCCCTCCAGGCGGTGTCGGTGTTCCTGGCGAACGGCGCGCTGGCGGTGGCCGTGATCCTGCTGGGCGAGGTGGTGCGGAGCCGCCGCGCGCTCGCCGAGGAGACCCAGGAACGGCTGCGGATCGCGGCGGAGGAACGGGAGATCGCGGCGGCGCGCCGGGTCGCCGAGGACCGGGTCCGGATCGCGCGCGAACTGCACGACACCGTGGCGCACAGCATGGCCACGATCACGGTGCAGGCGCGCACCGCCCTGCACGTCCACGGCGAGGATCCGGCGTCCGACCAGGTCCGCACGGCGCTCAGCACGATCCGCGAGACGAGCAGGCGCGCCCTGCGGGACATGGGCGACACCTTGGGAGTGCTCCGGTCGGTTCAGGGCGACGACCAGGGCCGGCCCGGGTTGGAACGGCTGCCCGCGCTCGTCGAGGCGGTCCGGGCGGCCGGGGTGCCCGTCGAGTTGACGGTCACGGGAACTTCGGGCCGGCTCGCGCAGGCCGTGGACCGCGCCGCGTACCGGATCTTGCAGGAGTCGCTGACCAACGTGCTGCGGCACGCTGGTCCCGAGGTGCGGGCGCGGGTGACCGTCGCCTACGAGCCGGACGGTGTCGCCCTGGAGATCGCCGATGACGGGCCGGGCGGCGAGCAGGAAGGAGGGCACGGGTTGAACGGCATGCGCGAACGAGCGGAAGGGCTGGGCGGGAGCTTCACGGCCGGGCCCGGCGACGGCGGCGGGTTCGTCGTCGCCGCGTGGCTGCCCCGGAGCGCGGCATGACCGGGCCGCGGCACGACCACGACGCGGCGGTGATCCGGGTGGTGCTCGCCGACGACCAGTCGCTCGTGCGGGCCGGGTTCCGGGTGCTGCTGGAGGCCGCGGCCGACATCGCGGTGGTCGGCGAAGCCGAGAACGGCGGCATCGCGGTCGCCCTGGCCAGACGGCACCTGCCCGACATCGTGCTGATGGACCTGCGCATGCCCGAGATCGACGGGCTCACCGCCACCAAGCGCATCACGTCCGATCCGGCGCTGGAGCACGTGCGCGTCGTCGTGCTCACCACCTACGCCGAGGACGAGAACGTCTTCCGGGCACTGCACGCGGGCGCGAGCGGCTTCCTGGTCAAGGACATCGAACCGGAGGATCTCCAGCAGGCCGTCCGGGTGGTCGCGGGCGGCGAGTCACTGCTGGCGCCCGCGGTGACCCGCTCGGTGATCGAGGCGTTCGTCCGGAACGGTTCGCAGGCCCGGCAGGCCCCGGCGGCCGGGCGGGTGGCGTCGCTCACCGCGCGGGAACGCGAGGTGGTCCGGCTCGTCGGGCGCGGGCTGTCGAACGACGAGATCGCCGACGCGCTCGTCGTCAGCCCGCTCACCTCCAAGACGCATGTCAGCCGGGCGATGAGCAAGCTCGGCGTGCGCGACCGCGCGCAGCTGGTCGTGCTCGCCTACGAGTCCGGGCTCGTCACCCCCGGGAACGGGCACTCAGGATGACCTCGCGCAACTGCTGAGGCGTGGCGGCCTCGACCAGCCGGGGACCGGCGACGGTGGGCACCAGGGCCCACCAGGAGCCGGTCGCGTCGCCGTACCAGACGCGCACCCCGGGAAACTGCTCCTGCAGACCCCGCGTCAGCGCGGCGCGCAACTCCGCCGGTGGCGGTTCCTCCCGCCCGGCGGCAGCGCCCCGTTGAGACGACATCCGCGCCCCTTCCCCCGTAGATCTCTCCGGTAACAGCGTTCCCATGAAGGGAAACGTCACCGCATCTGAGCCACATGTGATGAAAAACACCATGTGTACCAGCAGTCTGTCGGATCGGCGTACGGCGTGGGGCGTACTCCGGCGGGAGTACGGCAAAGGCTGAGAGTCATCGCAGGCCGGATGTGCCTTCGGCCACCGGGCGGAAGGCTCGGCGGAGACCGGACGGCACATGCCGGCGACCTCGAAAGGTGATTCCTGTGGTGACCCCCTCCCCGCCCGAAGGCGCGCTGGCCCGGCTCGCGCGGCTCTGTTACCGGCGGCGCCGGCTGACCGTGCTCGGCTGGATCGCCGGCACGATCATCGTGCTGTTCGCGGGCTTCGGCTTCGCGGCCGATCCGCTGAACGACTTCTCGGGCGGCGAGTCGGAGTCGGCGCGGGCGACCGAACTGCTCGACGCCCACTTCCCGGAGATGAGCGGCGACAGCATCACGCTGGCCGTGCGCGCCGACGCCGGGGTACGGGACGCCGCCGTGCGCGCCGAGGTCGAACGGGCCGTCGACCGGCTCGGCAGGACACCGCACGTCGCGTCGGTGTCCTCGCCCTACCAGGGCCGCGGTCAGATCTCCGAGGACGGCAGGATCGCCTTCGCGACGGCCAACCTCGACGTGCCGTCCGACGACATGCCCAAGGCCGAGGTCACCCGGCTGCTGGACGACGTGCGGACGAGCTCCGGCCCGGTCCGCATCGAGCTCGGCGGCTCGGCGATCGACATCGCCGAGACCCCCGGCGGGGGCGGCTCGGAGGGCGTGGGGCTGCTCGCCGCGGTCGTCATCCTGCTGATCGCGTTCGGCTCGGTGCTGGCGATGGGGCTGCCCATCGTGACCGCGCTCTTCGGGATCGGCTGCGGCCTGGCGCTCATCGCCGCCCTCGGCCATCTGCTGCCCGCACCCTCGTTCAGCCCGGTCGTGGCCGCGCTGATCGGCCTCGGCGTCGGCATCGACTACGCGCTGTTCATCGTCACCCGCTACCGCGAGGGCCTCACCGAGGGCAGGGACCCCGAGGACGCCACGGTCACCGCGATCGCCACCGCGGGCCGGGCCGTGCTGTTCGCCGGCGTCACCGTGGTGATCGCGCTGATGGGCCTGTTCGTCATGCAGCAGAAGCTGCTGAACGGCGTGGCGGTGGCCGCCGGCGTCACCGTGCTGATGACGATGGTCACCGCCGTGACGCTGCTGCCCGCGCTGCTCGGCTTCACCGGCCGGAACATCGACCGCCTGCGCGTGCCGGGCCTCGGCCGGGCACGCCGCCCGCTGGCCGAACGCTGGGCGCGCACGGTGCAGCGCCGCCCGGTCGTCACCGGGCTGGCCGCGTCCGCCGTGCTGCTGGTGCTGGCCGCCCCGGCGTTGTCGATGCGCCTCAGCCTGCCGGACTCCAGCACGCAGCCGCACGACACCAGCGGGTACGCCGCGCACCGCATCCTGTCGGACGGTTTCGGCGCGGGTACGGCCGCGCCGCTGGTCGTGGTGGCCCAGGGCGGCGATGCCCGGAAGGTCGCGGACGCCGTCCGGGCGACCCCCGGCGTGGCCGCCGTCCAGCCGCCGGTGGCGAGCCGGGACCGCGCGGTGTCGGTCTTCGTCGCGTTCCCCAGGACCGGGGCGCAGGACGAGGCGACCCCGGAGCTGGTGCACAGGCTGCGCGACGAGGTCGTGCCGCGCGCCGTCGCCGGAACGGGCGTGCAGGTGCACATCGGCGGCCCGAACGCCGCGTCGATCGACTTCGCCGACAGCGTGCGGTCCCGGCTGCCGTGGCTCATCACGGTCGTCGTCGGCCTGTCGCTGCTGCTCCTGGTCGTGCTCGTACGGTCGGTCACCGTGGCCCTGCAGGCCGCCCTCATGAACCTGCTGTCGATCGGCGCGGCCTACGGGGTGCTGACCGCCGTCGTGCAGTGGGGCTGGGCCGGTGGCCTGCTCGGGTTCCCGGCCGACATGCCGGTCGCCACGTGGGTGCCGCTGATGATGTTCCCGATCCTGTTCGGGCTGTCGATGGACTACGAGGTGTTTCTCGTCTCACGCATCCGTGAGTACTACGAGCACGGAGTGGAGACGCGCGAGGCCGTCGCGCAGGGCCTCGTCCGGACCGCCCGGGTCATCACCGCCGCCGCGGCCATCATGGTCATGGTCTTCCTGTCGGTGCTGCTCGGCGCCGACATCGCGGTCAAGCAGCTGGGCCTCGGCCTCGGGGTCGCGGTGCTGATCGACGCGACGATCGTCCGGCTCGTCCTCGTGCCCGCGCTGATGGAGATCTGCGGCAAGGCCAACTGGTGGTTGCCGCGGCCGCTCGCCAGGCTGCTTCCGGCCAGGCTGTCGCACGCGGAGAACTGATCCGGGCACTGGGCGGTGTGGTCCAATAGTCCGATGGCCGAACCGCTCAAACCGGGTGATCCCGAACGCCTGGGCGCCTACGACCTCGTCGGCCGGCTGGGCGAGGGCGGCCAGGGCGTGGTGTTCGAGGGCCGCGGCCCCGAGGACGAGCGGGTCGCCGTCAAGCTGCTGCGGGCGCAGCTGAGCGGCGACCCCACGGCCCGCGCGCGGTTCGTGCGCGAGATCGAGGCGGCCGAACGGGTCGCCGGGTTCTGCACCGCGCAGGTGCTCGACGCCGACGCCGAGGGCGACCAGCCCTACATCGTCAGCGAGTTCGTCGACGGCCGGTCCCTCCAGCAGGTGGTGCTGGAGGACGGGCCGCGGTCGGGCGGCGACCTGCACCGCCTCGCGATCGGCACCGCCACCGCGCTCGCGGCGATCCACCAGGCCGGGATCGTGCACCGCGACTTCAAGCCGCCGAACGTGCTGATCGGCACGGACGGCCCCCGCGTCATCGACTTCGGCATCGCCCGGGCCCTGGACGCCACCGGCACCATGACCAGCAGCGTCATCGGCACCCCGGCGTACATGGCCCCCGAGCAGGTGGCCGGGACGGCGCTCGGCCCGCACACCGACGTGTTCGCGTGGGGTTCGACCATGGTGTTCGCCGCGACCGGGCGCAGCCCGTTCGGCAGCGACACCATCCCGGCCGTCATGCACCGGATCCTGCACACCGAGCCCGACCTGTCGGTCCTGCCGGCGCCGCTCGCCGGGCTGGTCGCGGCGTGCCTCGACAAGAACCCCGCGCACCGTCCGACGTCCGCACAGGTGGTCTTCAGCCTGCTCGGGCATCAGGGCGCGGCGCCTGTCGTCGCCGGGATCACCGCCGTGGAGCCGTTCCTCGAACAGGGCGCGGGCATGGCCACCGGCAAGATCACGCCACCGCCGCTGCCGCCCGTCCAGACCCCGTTCCCGCCTCCGCCGGGCCAGGTCCCGTTCCAGCCACCGGTCCCGCCCCCGGCCCTTGCCGGCTCGGTCGGCGCGCCGCAGGCGCACCGCACCCGGGCGCTCGCCGTCGTCGCGGTCACCCTCGCCGCCCTGTCGGTCGGCGTGGGCCTGTACTGGTCCCAGCTCCTGCTGCCGCTCGGCAGGAGCGACCTGCGGTTCTGGACCAACGTCAGCTACGCGGCGGTGCTCGCCATGGCGCTGGTCCCGATGGGGCGGATCGCCGACAGCATCGGGCGCAAGAAGGTCTTCCTGGGCGGGCTGGCGGGCTTCGCCGTCGCGTCCGTGCTCGGGGCGGTGGTGTACGAGGCCGTCCCCGACGTCGCGGGCGGATGGTTCAACCTCGTGCCGAGAGCGCTGATGGGTCTGAGCACCGCCGCCGTGTCGGCGACCGGCCTCGCCTTGCTGCGCGACGCGTTCCCCGGGCGGGGGTTCGGCTACGCGGCGGGCGTCTGGGGCGCCGTTGCCGGGATGCCCGCCGTGCTCGGCTCGCTGGTGGCGTCGCTCTTCGGCAGCCAGGGCAACTGGATCCTCTCGCTCGCGGCACTGCCGTTCGTGATGCTGGCGCTGCTCATCGGCCTGATCGGGCTACGCGAGTCCCGGCACGACGGTCCCGGCCGCGCCGTCGACATTCCCGGCACCGTGCTGCTGGGCCTGGTCGGCCTGACGCTCACCTTCGGGCTCTGGTCCGGCGGCGACAACGGCTGGACCGACTGGCGCACCCTGGCCGGGCTGGTGACCGGCGCCGTGTTCCTGCTCGCCCTGGTCATCGTGCAGCTGGCGGTCCGGCCCGCGCTGCTCCCGCCGCGGCTCGCCGCCACGGTGACGCTGGGCGTCGCGGTGTTCGGCGCGCTCTACCTCTACGACCGTGCGCTGTTCGAAGTGACGTTCAACTCCGGGTCTGGGCTCGGCCTGCGGCTGGCCCCTCTCTTGGTGGGCGCGCTGGTGGCCGCGCCGCTCACCGGGTTGCTGATCGCGAGGGCGGGCGTCCGCCCGGCGCTCGCGGTGGCCCCGGCCGCCCTGGTCGTCGGCGCGCTGGGCGCCATGGCGATGCTGGACGCCGGCACGTCCTATCCCGTCATGGCCGTGTTCCTGCTGCTCGAAGGCGTCGCCATGGGCGCACTGACGGTGGCCGTGGCGGTGGCGATCATGGGTGACCTGCCCGGCGGGCTGACGGGCTTCGGGAGCGGTCTGCAGGAGCTGTGCCAGACGCTGGGCATCCAGTTCGTCACCCTGCTCCTGCTCCTCGGCGGAACGCGGGAAACGGGCGGCGGCCCCTCGCTGCGCTTCACGAACATCGACGAGGTCTACCGGATCCCGCTGCTCGTCGCGGCGCTCCTCGCGTTGCTCGCCACCGTCGTCTTCGCCTCGATGCGGCGCCCGGAGCTGGGGCCTGCCGCGCGGCCCGAGCCGACGGGCGGTCCGACCCACCCCGGCATCGCCGCGACGCAGCCGGGCCAGCCGGGCCAGTTGAGTCAGCAGGTTCAGCAGGCGTCGTCGCCCGCGTACTACGCGGGGAACGAGCCCCCCAGGGCCTGGTGACCAGGCGGCCCGGCGAACGCGACCGCCATCAGTGCGTGTTGATGCCGTCGAACATGACCTTGAGGTAGTGCTCGGCGAGGCCCTTGGCGTTGAGGCGCCCGCCCGGCTTGAACCAGCGCACCGCCACCCAGACGGTGTCGCGGATCATGCGGTAGGTGAGCTTGGGATCGATGTCGTCGCGGAACAGGCCCTCCTTCTGCCCGTCCTTGATCGTGTCGACCCACATCTTCTCGACCTCGTCCTCGGACTTGGTGAGATAGGCGAACCGCTCCATGCCCTTGAGGTAGTTCCAGTCGTTCTGCATCACCGTGATGGCGGCCCGGTGGGGCTCCAGCGTGCCGAAGGCGATGCGGACGAGCCCGGCGATGGTCTCGCGCGGGTCGAGGCCCTGGTCGAGGACCCCCCGGTAGGCCGACATGATCTCCTGGAAGAAGCCCGAGAGGATCTCGTCGACGATCGACTCCTTGGAGTCGAAGTGGTGGTAGAGGCTGCCCGACAGGATTCCCGCCTCTTCGGCGATGTTGCGCACCGTCGTGGCCTGGAAACCCTTCTCGGCGAAGAGTTCGGCCGCGAGCTTCACCAGGTGCTCGCGCCGTTCCGAGGCGAGGGCGGGTGAGCCCTTGCCGCGGCGGCGGGTCCCGCCCTCACCGGTGGTGCGGGCTTTGGGCCGGCCGGAATTCGTGCTCGTGGTCGTCACCCTCTCATTATGCCGTGTTCGCCCAACCGCTTGCTCAGTTCGGCGGTCGACACCAGGTTATGTGGCGTAGCAAGCGCTTGCTGTCAGAGTGACGGCCCGCGCGGTCATTGGCAAGATCTCCTCTGGCGTCCATCCTGTCCAGTTCTCTACGTTCTGAACCAAGAGGTGCTGAGGAGGGTGAATTGAGCCAGGAAGTGGCGCCGTGGGCGTCTCCGATCGCACGGTCCCGCATCGCCGAGGTGGCGGCGGGGCTCACCGATCTGTCGCCCGAGGGCGTGTCCGAAACCGTGCGCGGTGCACTGCGTGACCACGCCAGGGCATTCGACGCCGAAGGGATCGTGCTCTACGCGGGCACCAACGTCATGAGCCCCGCGGCGCGGGAGGTCGCCGACCCGCTGGTCGGCAGCCGTCCGAGCATGGGCTGGCCGGGGGAGAAGTACCAGGCCGGGCTGGACCACCTGGAGACGCTGGAGGTGCTCACACCGACGCTCGTCGCCCGCCTGCTGGGTGCGCGCTTCGCCGAGGTCCGCAGCCACAGCGCCACCATGGCCAACCTCGCCGTCTACACCGCGCTGACCGAACCGGGCGACACGATCGCGGTGCTGCCCGAGTGCGCGGGCGGGCACACGAGCCACCACGCCGTGGGCGCGCCCGGCGTCCGCGGGCTGCGCGTGGTGGATCTGCCGTACGACGCGGACGCGTTCGACGTGGACCTCGACGCGCTGCCCGGCTTCCTGCGGCGCGAGCGGCCACGGCTGGTCGTCATCGGGGCGAGCCTGCTGCTGTTCCCCCACCGGGTCGCGGAGATCGCCGAGATCACGGGGTCCACGCCGCTGCTGTACGACGCGTCGCACATGGCGGGCCTGGTGGCCGCGGGCCGGTTCCAGCGGCCCCTCGCCGAGGGCGCCGACCTGCTGACGTTCTCGACGTACAAGTCGTTCGGCGGCCCGCCCGGCGGCGTGATCGCGACCGATGACGCCGCGCTGGCCGAGCGGCTCTCCACCGCCGTCTTCCCCGGCCTGACCGCCAACTACGACGCCGGCCGGCTCGCCCCGCTCGCCGTGACCGCCGCCGAGATCATGGCGGACGGCGGCGCCTACGCCGGCCGTTGCGTCGCCAACGCCCGGCTTCTCGCCGCCGCGCTCCACGACGAGGGCTTCACCGTCGCCGGTGCCGCCCGCGGCTTCACCGAGTCCCACCACGTCGCCGTGGACGTCGGGGACGGCCGCGCCGCGATGGCACGGCTCGCCGCCGCCGGGATCTACCTGAGCGCCATCGGCCTGCCCTGGCAGGCTCCCGGCGAGCCCGACCGGGGCCTGCGCATCGGCACCCAGGAGGTCACCCGGCGCGGCTTCGGCGAGGAGGAACTGCGCCGGACCGCGACGCTGATGGCCGACGTGCTGCTGCGCGGCGCCGACCCCGCCGCCGTCCGCAAGGCCGCCGCCCGGTTGCGCGGCGGAATTTGATCGCTCCTTGAACAAAAGGGTGCGGGCGGCATCTAGGCTCGAACGCATGTCCAACGTGATCGTGTTCGACCTGTACGGAGTGATCGCCCGCACCCAGACCGAGGAGGCCAAGCGGCGGCTGGAGGAGCTCGCCGGCATCTCCGGCGCGCCGTTCTGGGACGCCTACTGGGGCTGCCGCCCGGACTACGACGCGGGGCAGGAGAGCGCCGCGTACTGGGCGGCGGTCGCCGGGCGCCTCGGCGCCACCTTCGCCGACGTCCCCGCGCTCATCGAGGCCGACCTGGAGAGCTGGACGGACGTCGACGAGGAGATGGTGGACCTCGTCGTCGAGCTGGCCGACCAGGGCCGCACGCTCGGCCTGCTCTCCAACATCATCTCCGACCTCGTGCCGCGCTTCGAGGCCCGCCACGACACCTGGCTGCGCCGCTTCGACGCGCTGACCTACTCCTGCCGGATCGGCGTCGCCAAGCCCGACCCGCGCGCGTACACGATCTGCGCCGAACGCCTGGGCGTCACCCCCGCCGACGTCGTCTTCTTCGATGACTCCGAGGCCAATGTGATCGCCGCCCGCGAGGCGGGCATGTCCGCCGAGGTCTTCACCGGCCCCGCCCAGGTCCGCACCCTTCTCGCCGCCTGACGGCCGGTGGCGCCCGGTCATACCGTGGCGAGCGCCAGCCAGGCGGCCAGGGCGGCGTCCTTGTGGTCACGTGCCCATGGCGGGCCGATCTCCCGCCGCCAGGCGGCGATCCGGTCGCGCACGTCCGCGCCGAGCACGGGCGCGGCGGTCTCGGCGAGCGACCGGAAGTCGTGGCGGACGGCCCGGAGCCCGCGCGCCGCGGCGGCGTCGGCGAGGGCCTCGCGGTAGAGCTCGCCCTCGCCGACGTGCAGGAGGGTGTGGTTGGCGAGGACCGTGGCGAGATCCTCGGGCAGCTCGCCGCGGTCGAGGCCGAGCGCCACGGCGGTCACGTCGTACTCCTTGAGCTCGGTGAGCGCGGCGCCGACGACCGTGCGCGCCGCCGCGCGGGCCGACCGCTCCACGGCCGCGATCAGGCCGGCCGCCTCGTCCAGGTCGAGCCCCACGGCCGCGTGGTAGACCTGCGCGGGCAGGTCCGGGTCGGCCAGCAGTTCGACGCGTTCGCGCAGGAGCACCCGTGGCGAGCGGTCCTCACCGCCGACGGCGACGAGGACGCCCCACCCTGAGTGATCCCGGAATCCGATGGCCGCAAATGCCATGTCCCTCACCTCCGGACGCGAACCTAGGGAGCAAACCTGACACCCTCTGGCAGGGATAAAAATCGCGAACGGAAAAGTTCCGAACTTTCCGGCGAAACCCGACGTCATTAGCTCTGAAGGATCGTGTGCGGACCCAGCACGGCCTGTCGATCGACGGGCGCGGCGGGTACGGCCGCGGACGGGATCGTCCGTCCGGTCGAGGGGGTCGGGCGGGCGGCCCCGCCACCCACCCGCCGCGCCGGCGGACGCCGCCGCGGCGTTGCCGGCGGATCTGGCCGTGATCCCGGGCCGCTGGTCCGCCTTTAAGACTTGGTGTCTAATAGGGACCGGAAGGCCGACCCGCTTCACCGACCGCCCTTGGGGGTGACGGACGTGCGGATCCGTGCCCATGTCCGGTCCACCGGCGCCGCGCCGTCGCGCTGGCGGCTCCTGCTCGACCTGTGGCTCATCGCGCGGCCCGCGTCGTGGCTGGTCTCGCTGGTCCCGTTCTACGTCGGCCACCTGCTCGCCACCCGGCGGCTGATCGCCGGGCAGGAGCAGTGCCTGCCGCCCGGCCACCGGTGCCTGCCCGAGCTCACGCCCGTCCTCACCGGGCTCGTGGTGTGGGGGCCGCTGGTCTGGCTCGCGGTGCTCGCCATCAACGACGCCTGCGACCTGGACGGCGACCGGCGCAACCCGCGCAAGGAGGACGCGCCGCTGGTCGGCGGGCGCCTGTCGGTGCGGGAGGCCCTCGTCGCCGCCCATCTGACGGCCGCCGCCGCGCTGCTGGTCGCCGCGACGGTCCGGCTGTCGTTCGCGCTGGTGACGCTCGGCTTCCTCGCGCTCGGCTGGCTCTACAGCGTGCGGCCCCCGCGGCTCAAGGACAGGCCCGGGTTCGACGTGGCCACCAACGCGGTCGGCGTCGGCGGGCTCGCCGTGCTGGCCGGGTGGACGGTGGTACGGCCGATCGCCGGCTTTCCCTGGATCATGATCGTCGAAGGCGTGCTGGTGGCGACGGCCCTCTACATCCCGACGACCGTCACCGACTACAAGGCCGATGTGGCCAGCGGCTACACCACGATCGCGGTCCGGCTCGGCCCGCGCGCCGCGTACCGGCTCGGGCTCGCGGCGTGGACGGCGTCGTGCGCGCTGGCCGTGGTGCTGGCCGCGACCGGCCAGGTCTTCCCCGAGCGGGTGTTCTGGGTGCAGGCGGTGAGCGCGCCGCTCCTGGTCGCCGTCTACCACCGCTACCTCGGCAGGGCCCGCGAGCCGGAGCAGGTGGTGCACGGCATCGTGGTCGTGAGCTGGGTGTTCCTCGTGCCCTACCTGGTCTTCGTCCTCGTGTACACCGGCACGATCTGATCAGCCGGCGGGCGGCAGTTCGCCGCCGCCGGCCAGGCCCCCCGCCGCGGCGGCCTCGGCCAGCCGGGCGCGCAGCGTCCGGACGAGCTCGTCGCCCTGCTCGGTGAGGCGCTCGATCGACGGCACCGCCAGCTCGTCGCGGACGGTGTCGGCGAGCAGTTCGTCGTACTCGTGGGCCCGGGCGGAGAGCTCCTCCAGGCGGCGGTGCGCCCGCAGCGCCTCGTCCGCCGCCCGCGCCCGTTCCGCGTAGCGTTCCAGCGCCTCGACGCGCCGCGTCACCGCCTCGACCGACGACCGCAGCTTGTCGCGCAGAGGCCGGAGCGCCGCCTCGACCTCGGGCAGCGCCGGGGTCTCGCCGAACTCCGCCTGCTCGCCGCGCAACCTGGCCTGCTTGGCCAGCACCTGCGCGATCTCCCACTCCTGGCGGGGCAGCGTCACGGCGTTGTCGACCGTGTCGAGCAGCCCTTCGCGGTTGACCTCGGACTCCTGCACGGCCGTGATCGCCCCCTGCGCGCGGCCCAGCAGCGCGCGGCCCTCGTCGTCGAGGTCCTCGGGCATGAGGAACCGGTCGCGGCGGCGGCTCAGCTCACGGGCGCGCCGCAGGTCCAGCGAGAGTGACGGGGTGCCGAGGGCCACCATCAGCGCCAGCATCGCGACCGCCAGCAGCCAGAGCCCGCCGAGCACAGGCAGGCCGACGACGGCGACCCCGAGCACGGTCACCGGCGCCAGCCAGGCGAGCGGGCGCTGCCGGGCGACGATCACATCCAGCTCGGCGCGCAGCGACGGGTCGGCCACCGGCCGCAGCTCGGGCGGGGAGCCGGGCTCGCCCGGCTCGGGCGCCGGGCCGACGAGGCGCCAGTACGTGCCGATGTGCGTCTCGAACGCGAAGTCCGTCGGCGCGATCTCGATCTCGGTGGGCCCGGCGGGCAACGGCCAGGAGCCGACCGGCTGCCCGCCGCCCGGACCGGTGAAGCGCACCCACCAGCCGCCCTTGCCCTCGTCGCACCGGTACCGTCCCGGTGCCACGTCGATGCCGACGAAGAACGTCCCGATTCCCGGGATGGAGTTGCCCCAGGCGTTGGCACTACTGGTCACCGGCGACCTCCGTCTCCGCCGCTATCCCTCGCACCGCACGACGAGGCCGCCCCCCGTCCCTCAGCCCTTGTGAGGCAGAACGTCCGGCGGACGGTACGAGTTGCCGTACCCAGATCCGGGCCCGGAAAGTCGCGGCCGGGGCGACGGATTGGCACGGAATATGCGGATGGAATACTCCTGGAGTGCGTCCTGACTATGACCCGCGAGACGATCCGCCCTGGGCGATGCAGCTGGTGGTGCGGGCCGAGAAGACCGACCCGCCCGCCCATGAGGCCGTCTGCGAGGCCGCCGCGACCGCGGTCGTGGAACTGCTCACCGACCCGCGCGCCGCGGACCCGGAGGGGGAGTGGCACGAGGCCGTCCGCGCGTGGGAGGCCCGCCGGATCCGCAAGGTGGCGCGGCGTGCCCGCGGTGTGCGGTGGCCGGAGGTCCAGGCCCTCCCCGGCGTCACGGTCGACGTCGGCGGCGCCGAGGTCCGCGCGTTCGTGCCGGGTCCGGTGTCGGACGTGCCGCCGCAGATCGCCAAGCTCCAGGTCGCCGGGCTCGACCTGGCCTCGGACGAGGATCCGAAGCCGCCGCCGGAGCCCCCCTACGCGGCCGTCGCCCTCAACCCGGACATCACGATCACGACAGGGAAGGCGGCCGCCCAGTGCGGCCACGCCGCCCAGCTGCTCCTGCGCCAGGCGGCGCAGGCGGACATCGAGGCATGGTTGTCGGGTGGCCTGCGCGTTCACCTGACCCGTGACATCCCGTGGCACGACTGCGTGCGGCACGCCACGGTCGCCGTCCGGGACGGCGGTTTCACCGAGGTCCCGCCCGGGACGATGACCGCCATCGCCTGGATCGTGTCGCGGGGGTCTGGGGGTCGCCCCCCGGAAGAGCACTGACGCGCTGCGATCAAGGCGATGGCGGTCGTCCGGACGGAGCGGGTTACGGGAGGACCACCGCGACCGGCGCGATGCCCGTGCCGCGGATCGCGGCCGGCAGCCGGCGCGCCCACGGGTGATGGCCGACGTCCAGGCCCTGCGGGTTGTCGACCACGTAGTGCACGACGTCACCGGCGCGCCGTTCGGTCCAGGTCGCGCCGAACGACCGGAGCGCCGCGGCGGCCTTCGCGGCGTCGGCGGCCTTCACCGAGACGCGGATCGGCGACTCGGCCTGGAGCAGCGACGCGGCCTGTCGCGCCGGGGCCGACGACGGCGCCGGGGCCGCCAGTGCCCGGACGCCCGCCGGGTCACCGCCGAGGATGGCGTTGCGCAGCAGCTTGGCCGTGCCGTCGGAGAACGCCCGGAAGTTGGGCTCGCCGCCGAACAGCACCGAACGGCCCTTGCCGACCCGCTCGTCGACCACGGCCGCGGTGCCGCCGAGCTCGGCCGAGCCGCGCTCGAAACCGGAGACGAACCAGTCCGGCGAACCGGCGGCCGGGTAGGCCACCGCCACCTTGGCCGGGTCGGGCTGCCTCATCACCAGGTCGTACGCGTAGAACTGCCACGCCGACGGGCCGACGCCCCGGGCGAGCGGGCTGCGCTCGTCGACCTTGACGCGGAACAGCGACCCCGGCACGTCGGAGGTCGGGTCGGCCAGCGTGGCGGTCGTCAGCCCGAGCCGCGCCGCGAGCTGCGTGCCGCCCTGCCAGCCGACGTACCGGCCGCCGTCCTTGGTCCAGTTCTGCAGCGCGGCACGGCCCGCCTCGCCGAGCGCGTCGTAGCCGGCCGCGGCCGGGCCGTTCGGCACCAGCAGCACCTGGACGCCCGCCAGCCTGCCCGCCGCCACGTCGGCGGGGGTGAGCACGGTGTGCTTGATCTTCCACTCGCGGTCGAGCCGGTGCCGCAGCCAGCCCGCCGACTGACGGGCGGCCGAGGACGTGGACGACAGTTGCAGGATCGCGGTCCTGGGCGCCTTGCCGGGACGTGCGGTGCTCTCGGCGGGAAGTTCCCGGCTGACCGCTGAGGCACGGGGACGCAGGGTGGCGCCCGAGGAGCCGCCGGAGACGTTGCCGAGCAGCGGCATGCTCCACGCCGTCACGTCGTAGAAGTAGGGGAACGGGGTGTAGGAGTCCTCATTCAGCATGGCCTGGACCCAGTGCTTCTGACCCTGGGCCATCGGAATCCAGTACGTGCCGACGGGCAGCGTGGTCTTCGCCTCGGGACGCCCGTACGCCTTGTAGTCGGGCACGCTCAGTGGCCGGGTGAGACGCTCGACCTTCACGCCCATGCGCTGCAGGCGGCGCACGATGGTACGGACCTCGGACCGCTTGGCCGGATCGTCGGCCCGCAGGAACCAGTGCCGCACCTTGCGGTCCGGCACCGGGCGGTCGACCGAGTTCGGCGGGTTGTAGATCTGGTTGGGCTCCAGCTTGCCCGCCACGCCCTGCCGGTAGGCGTCCACCGCCATCTTGTGCCACTGGCTGAGGATCTTCTGGCGGTTCGTCACGGCCGCGGACAGCGTCACCCACTGCGTGAGGTACTGCTCCTTGACCCGGTCGGGGTAGGGGCTGTCGCCGCCCTTCTCGAACGTCATGCCCGCGGCGTGGAACGCGGTCGTCGGCACCGTGTCGCCGTACCCCTGGTAGAAGAGGTCGTAGACGTCGCGGTTGAAGAAGTCGATGCCCTGCCGGTCGAACTCCGCGGCCATCGAGGCGCCGTAGACGTCGTTGATCCAGCCGACCGCCTCCTCGGGCGTCTCGTGGTAGATCGGGTCGGCGTTCGGCGGGAAGAAGTACGACGTCCCGCCCATCTCGTGGGCGTCGATGTAGAGCACCGGCGGGTACTTGGTGAGCATCGCCAGCTTGCCGTCGGTCTCCGGCTGCGTGCGCGCGAACCAGTCGCGGTTCATGTCGAAGCCGTAGGCGTTCTGGCGCGTCTCCAGCTCGCGGCCGTCGGGGTTCTGCGTCGGCAGGACGATGACCAGCGACTTGTCGAGGATGCGCGTGGCCGCGCAGTCGGTGCGGTCACCGAGGTCGCGCAGCACCCGCAGCGCGGCGTCGGTGCCGCTGGGCTCGTCACCGTGCACGTTGCCGCTCACCCACAGGATCGGCACGCCGTTCGCCGCGATGTGCTCGGCGACCTTGCCGGGCGTACGAGGGTCGCGCAACAGCGCGGCGTCCAGGCGCACCTTGGCAAGGCCCGCCTTGGTGAGCAGTTCCGGACGGCCGACGATGGCGTACTTGAGCGGGCGGCCCTGGGCGGACCGGGCGAGGGTGCCGGAGACGACGCGCTCGCTCCTGGCGGCGACCGCCTCCAGGTAACGGTCGGATTCGGCGGCGGTGACCTGGCGGTCGCCGAGCTCGATCCCGAGCACGTCCTTGGGGGAGGGGACCTTGCCCCGGTAGACCGGGGACGTCTGGGTCGGATCACATGCCGGTGCCGCTGCCGGGGTCTGTGCGGCGGCGTTCGCCGCGAGGGACGCCGGCACCGCCAGTGACGTGGCCAATATCGCCGGCCACGCAAGCTTGGGGGCTCTCATGAGGCCCAAAGCTGACACCGGGCATTTCGGTTCCCAATGGCAACTACTGCCAAGATCCAATGGCGGGATTTGCCGGGGGCATGTCGGATTACCAGTGTTCAGTGGCATCGTAGGGGGGTCGTCAAGGGGTTGGGAGGCCGTCATGCGCGCCGCGTTGACCAAGGGCAAGTCCATGATCGTGACCGAGGTGCCCGACCCGGTCCCGCAGGAGGGGCAACTGCTCGTGCGGACGCTGGGCTGCGGCATCTGCGGCTCCGACCTGCACGCCCTGTCCGATCCGGACGCGTTCATGGAGACCACGCGCCGGTCCGGCGGCACCCCGTACGACCCGCGTGACGGGCTGGTGTTCGGCCACGAGTTCGCGGGCGAGCTCGTGGCGTACGGGCCGGGCACGCGGCGCGAGCTGCCCACCGGCACCGTCGTGTGCGGGCCGCCGATCGGGATCGGCCCGCAGGGCGCGGGCATCATCGGGTACGCGCCGATGTACCCCGGCGGCTACGGCGAGTACATGATCCTCAACGAGGGTCTCACCATGGCGGTGCCGAACGGGCTGGACCCGAAGGTCGCCGCCATCACCGAGCCGTTCGCGGTGGCGGCGCGCGCCGTCGACCGCAGCGGGATCGGGCTGGACGACGTCGCCGTCGTCCTCGGGCTCGGGCCGATCGGCCTGGGCGTGGTCGCGCAGCTCAAGGCCAGGGGCCACGGGCCGGTGCTGGCCGTGGACTTCTCCGCCCGCCGCCGCGCGCTCGCCGAAGGGCTGGGCGCCGACGAGCTGATCGACCCCGCCACCGCGTCCCCGTACGACCGGTGGGCCGACCTCGGCGTGCCCACCAGCACGGTGGAACGCGTCGCCTCCCTGCTGCTCGGCACCGACAGCCGCGGCGCCGTCGTCTTCGAGTGCGTCGGCGTGCCCGGCGTGCTCCAGCAGGCCATCGAGGGCGCCCCGGCGGGCTCGACCGTCATGGTGGTCGGCGTCTGCATGCAGGCCGACCGCATCGAGCCCGGCGTCGCCGTCAGCAAGGAGCTCGACATCCGCGGCAGCTTCGGCGCCTACCCGGCCGAGTACGGGGCGACGCTCCACGACATCGCCGAGGGCCGGATCGACGCGGGCTCCATCATCACCGGAACGGTCGGACTCGACGGCGTGGCCGGCGCGTTCGAGGACCTGGGGAGCCCGGACGAGCACGCCAAGATCGTGGTGCTTCCCTGACCGGACGGGCGGCTCACTGCGGGGCGTTCGGCGGCGGCTGGGGAGCGTTCGGCGGCGGTGGCGGGGCGGCGTTCGGCGGCGCGGGCGCGGTATGCGGCGGCGCGGGCGCGGTGTTGGGCGGTGCCGGTGCCGGTGCCGGGCTGGGCGGCGCGGGCGGGGCGCCGCGCTGCCAGCGGTTGATGGCGGCGAGCGCGAGCTCCTGGGTGCGGGTCAGGCCGCTGCCCGGTCTGGGCGCGGGGACGGCTCCCGCCGCCTGCCCGGGCGGCGGCGCCGGCTCGGCCGCGTCCCGTGCCCTGCGGTCGCCCACCCGCGCCTTGACGCTGAGCCCGTACGTGATCACGAGCAGGGCCGCGAAGAGCAGCAGGTAGACGCCGTGCTCAAGGAGCGCGCCCCACTTGCCCTTCACGACGTCCAGCACGCAGAAGACGCCGAAGCCCGCGATCCAGCCGACGATCGCGGGCAGGAACCAGACGTCCCTGCGCCGCAGCAGCCCGGCCAGGGCGATGCCGAGGAGCAGCACCTCGATCACCTTGACGCCGGCCAGCACGGGGGCCGCCGCGCCGGAGCCCAGGTATCCGGCCACCTCGTCGCGCCGTTCGCCCCAGCCGATCGCCGCGCCCGCGAGCCCGGTGACGCCGTACGCGACGAGGAACGCGCCGACCGGGTAGTGGAAGCGGTGCCAGTTCTGCCCCGAGGGCTCTGCCGGAACGGGCGGGCGAGGCGGCTGGGCGGGCTCGTCCGGCCGCGCCTGCTCGCCCGGCGCCGTGCCCGGTTTGGGCGGCAGCGGCGTGTCCGGCCGGGTCCACCCGCTGTTCGATCCGCCGCTGTTCGACCCGGCACTCACCGTCATGTACCCCGTCCTCCCCCGTCCGGCTGCTACGCGAAAGATATCCCGGATGACCGGCCTCATTCCGGTCGCCGCGGAGCGGGGGGCGTCACGGTGACGCGCCGTGGCGCTGACCTCGGCAGTCCTTGCGGATGGGGCGGCGACACGGAAGGGTGATTTTCCGTCGGGCCATGCGGAATCCACCTGGAGCCGAGGATGACGCCTGACGACACGGGAACCGCCGCGTTGGTGAAGACGCGGCTCGAATATCTGGAAGGGCTCGGCGAAGAACTGGCCAGACGCGGGTTCCGGGTACGCATCACCGTGCCCCGCGGCCAGGCGCCCAGCCTGCATGTGATGAACCCGGACGCCTCCGTGCTCACGGAGAACATCCTCGCGGAGCGGGGGGCGGACGGCTGGTGGTACTGGTGGTCGTGGGCGGAGCGCATCGCGGCCGCCGGCGACGTGCCCGGCGCGGCCGACCGGATCGCGCGGGTACTGTCCGCCGACTGAGACGGCGTGGTCATGCAGGGGGTCCGGCACACTCCGGAGGTGCTGCATGATCACGTCGCGAATGTTGGCGTGAGGAACATTTGCCACTCCAGGCGCCGCCCGTGGCGCGCCGTATCCGCCGTCCCCGCCGAGCCCGGCCCGTGGCGGCGCATGCCCGCGACTCCTGATCTTTCCCCCGGTGGCGGCCGTGTTACGGGATTGTTACTGCCGACAACAAATTAGGCGGCCGGAGTACTTGGCGATGCGGTCGAAGCCGACATATGTTGCGGATCACAACATTCTCATCGTTGAGCCAGTGATCGTGCTCACCGGTGGCGCGCGCCCGAATGTCCCACCCCGTCAACTCCCACGGCCACCAGCGGTGGCCGTACCCAGAAAGGACCTTGCAGATGCGCAAGGGGATCCTCAGCCTCACCGCGGTGTCCATGGCGGCCGCCCTCACGCTGACCGCCTGCGGTGGCGACTCCGGCGACGACAAGGGCTCGGCGCAGTCCGGGGCCAAGGGCAAGATCGGCGTGATCCTGCCGGACACCAAGTCCTCCGCCCGGTACGAGAGCTTCGACCGGCCCTTCCTGGAGCAGTCCTTCAAGGCCGCCGGCGTGCAGTACGACATCCAGAACGCCGAGGGCTCGACCCAGCGCTTCCAGACGATCGCCGACCAGATGCTCACCAGCGGCGTCACCGTGCTGATCACCGACGGCCTGGACTCCAACTCGGCCGCCGCCGTGCAGCGCAAGGCCAAGGCGCAGGGCGTCCAGACCATCGACTACGACCGGCTGGCCCTCGGCGGCGTCGCCGACTACTACGTCTCGTTCGACAACGTGAAGGTCGGCGAGGAGCTCGGCAAGGGCCTGCAGAAGTGCCTGGGCGACAAGAAGTCCAACATCGTCTACCTGAACGGCGCGCCGACCGACAACAACGCCACGCTCTTCGCGCAGGGCGCCCACTCGGTGCTCGACAAGGTCTCCGCCTACACCAAGACCGCCGAGCAGGCCGTGCCGGACTGGGACAACCAGCAGGCCGCGACCATCTTCGAGCAGATGTGGACCGACAAGGGCGGCAAGATCGACGGTGTGCTGGCCGCCAACGACGGCGTCGGCAACGCCGCCATCTCGATCCTGAAGAAGAACGGCCAGGCCGGGAAGGTGCCGGTCACGGGCCAGGACGCCACGATCGAGGGCCTGCAGAACATCCTCGACGGCAACCAGTGCATGACGGTCTACAAGCCGATCAAGCAGGAGACCGACGCCGCCGCCAAGCTCGCCATCGCGCTGCTCAACGGGCAGAAGGGCGAGACCAACGGCGTCTCCAAGGACACCGTCGGCAAGCGCGACGTGCCGTCTGTCCTGCTGACCCCGATCGGTGTCACCAAGGAGAACATCAAGCAGGTCGTCACGGACGGCTTCGTGAAGAAGGAAGAGCTTTGCAAGGGCGCCTACGCCGCCAAGTGCAAGGCCGCCGGCATCCAGTGACGACCCCTCGTTGACCCGCGGCGGGCCGTCGGAGCGATCCCCCTTGCCATCGACGACCCGCCGCGGCCGACGAAGTTCCCAGGAGGGAATCGCGTGGCAGACCACGGCACCGCCGGCAGCGGCACTCCCGCCGAGGGCGGCACGCCCGCCGAGGGCGGCACTCCCGCGCGGAGCGGCACCCCGGCGGGCGGCGGCACTCCCGTACTTCGCATCACCAGGCTGAACAAGAGCTTCGGCGCCGTCCACGTGCTGCACGACGTGGACTTCTCCCTGCGTCCCGGCCAGGTCACGGCCCTGGTCGGCGACAACGGCGCGGGCAAGTCGACGCTGATCAAGTGCATCGCGGGCATCCATCCGATCGACTCGGGGACCGTCGAGTTCGAGGGCCGCCCGGTGTCGATCGGCGGCCCGCGGGACGCCTCCGCGCTCGGCATCGAGGTCGTCTACCAGGACCTCGCGCTGGCCGACAACCTCGACATCGTGCAGAACATGTTCCTCGGCCGCGAACGCACCAAGGGCGTCGTCCTGGACGAGGACTCGATGGAGCAGGCGGCCCGCGAGACGCTCGCCCGGCTGTCGGTCCGTACCGTCAAGTCCGTACGGCAGCAGGTCGCGAGCCTGTCGGGCGGGCAGCGGCAGACCGTCGCCATCGCCAAGGCCGCGCTGTGGGAGTCCAAAGTGGTCATCTTGGACGAGCCCACCGCCGCGCTCGGCGTCGCGCAGACCCGCCAGGTCCTCGACCTGGTCCGGCGGCTCGCCGACACCGGCCACTCGGTGGTGCTGATCTCGCACAACATGAACGACGTCTTCGAGGTGGCCGACCGGATCACCGCGCTCTACCTGGGCCGCGTCGCGGCCGACGTGGCGCGCGCCGACGTCACCCACGGCCAGGTGGTCGAGCTCATCACCGCCGGACGCTCCGGTGACCTCGGGCTGGCGCCCGTGACCGCGGCCGAGAACCTCTGATCGGGGCACCGATGTCCATGGAATCATCACCATCCACCGCAACTCCCAACGGTACGAAGGGGGCCGCCGTGAAACTGGCGGACTCGGACTTCGCCGCCGACCGCCGCACGCACGACGTGGCGTCGGCCGTGCGCGACTACCTGATCCGCCTGCGCGGCGGCGAGCTCGGTGCGCTGCCCGCGCTCCTCGGCATGGGCGGGCTCATCCTGCTCTTCTGGATTCTGCGCCCCGAGACGTTCCTCAGCTCGCAGAACATCGCCAACCTGTTCACCCAGGCGCTGCCGGTGACGATCCTGGCGATGGGCCTGGTCTTCGTCCTGCTGCTGGGAGAGATCGACCTGTCGGCCGGCGTGACCGGCGGCGTCTGCGCGGCGGTCATGGCCAAGCTGATGGTCGACGCGGAGCAGCCGTGGTACGTGGCGGTGCTCGCCGCGCTCGCCACCGGCCTGGTCATCGGCGGCGCGATCGGCTGGCTCGTGTCGGTCATCCGCATCCCGTCGTTCGTGGTCACGCTGGCGCTCTTCCTCGGCCTGCAGGGCATCACGCTCCGGCTCATCGGCGAGGGGGGCACCGTCCCGGTCCGCGACGACGTCGTGGTCGCGCTGGCGAACAAGAACATGCCCATCTGGGCGGGCTGGGCGCTGGCCTTGCTCTGCACCGCCGGCTACGCGGCCGTCCAGCTGGGCCGCTGGCGGCGGCAGCGGCAGCGCGGCCTGGCCGCGCGGCCGATCCAGCTCGTCGTCGCGCAGGTCGCCGTGGTCGGCGTCGCGCTGCTGTTCGGCACGTTCCTGCTGAGCCGGGACCGCGCGCCCAGCCCCCTGATCACCGTGGCGGGGGTGCCGTGGGGCGTGCTGCTGGTGGCCGTGCTGTTCATCATCGCGAGCTTCGTGCTGTCCCGGACGCCGTACGGCCGGCACCTGTACGCCGTCGGCGGCAACGCCGAGGCCGCGCGCCGCGCGGGCATCAACGTGACGCGCCTCCGGATGTCCGTCTTCATGATCGCGTCCACCCTGGCGGCGGTCAGCGGCATCGTGGCGGCCTCCCGCCTCAACTCGGTCGCGACGGCGTCCGGCGGCGGCAACGAGCTGCTGTTCGCGGTGGGCGCCGCCGTCATCGGCGGTACGAGCCTGTTCGGAGGCAAGGGCAAGGCGCGCGACGCCATCCTCGGCGGCCTGGTCGTCTCGATCATCGCCAACGGGCTCGGCCTGCTCGGCGCCAAGGCCTATCTCAACATGCTCATCACCGGCGGCGTCCTGCTGCTGGCGGCGAGCATCGACGCGCTGGCCCGCCGCCAGCGCTCGGCGACCGGACGCTGAGAGGGCGCACCATGGCGTTCGCGACTCCGGGCAGGGAGAACAGGACTGGTACGCTCAGCGACCACGACCGCCTCTCCCTGGCCGGAGACGCGTCACGGTGGGAGCCCCCCGGCATGCCAGCGACACCTGTTTTGGACCTGCGTGGAATCGGCAAGAGCTTCGGTCCCGTCAAGGTCCTGCACGACGTGGCGTTCACCGCCTACCCGGGTGAGGTCACCGCGCTCGTGGGCGACAACGGCGCGGGCAAGACGACGCTCGTCAACTGCATCGGCGGCGTGCACCCGTGGGACGCCGGCGAATACCTCTTCGAGGGCAGGCCGGTCAGGCTGAGCAGTCCCCGCGAGGCCGCCGACCTCGGCATCGACCTCGTCCACCAGGATCTGGCGCTCTGCGAAAACCTCAGCATCGTGCAGAACATGTTCCTCGGCCGCGAACGCCGCCGGGGCCTGGCGGTCGACGACGCCGTGATGGAGGAGCTGGCCACCACGACGCTGGCCGGGCTCTCGGTCCGTACGGTCAAGTCCGTTCGCGCGCCGGTCGGATCGCTCTCGGGCGGCCAGCGGCAGACCGTGGCCATCGCCCGCGCGGTGCTCTGGGACAGCCGGGTCATCGTGCTCGACGAGCCGGCGGCCGCGCTCGGCGTCGCGCAGACCCAGCAGGTGCTGGAGCTGGTGCGGCGGCTCGCCGACAAGGGCCTGGCCGTCGTGCTCATCTCGCACAACATGAACGACGTCTTCGCCGTCTCCGACCGCATCGCCGTGCTGTATCTCGGCCGCATGGTCGCCCAGATGCGGACCGCCGACGTCACCCACGCCCAGGTGGTCGAACTGATCACGACCGGGCGCAGCGGGGAGCTGGGGCTGGCGGGATGATGAGGGCAGGCCCGTCGCCGGAGGAGATCCGGCGGCACAACCTCGGCACGCTGCTGCGTTTCGTGCACCTGCGCGGTCCGTCCTCCCGCGCGACGCTGGCCGAGGCCATGGGGCTCAACCGCAGCACGATCATGGCGCTCACCGCCGACCTGACCGCGGCCGGGCTGGTCCGCGAGGAGCTGCCGCGCGGCCCCGGCCGCCGCGCCGGCCGCCCCTCCCTCGTGGTGCGGCCGGAGAGCACCCGCGTGTACGTGCTGGCGTTCGATCTCGGGGTGGACCGGCTCGCGGTCGCCCGGGTCGGCCTCGGCGGCACGATCCTCGACCGCCGTGAGGCTCCCCGCGTCCGCGGCGAGTTCGACCCGAACGAGACGATCGGCGCGCTCGCCGGGGCGGCCCGCGCGCTGACCCGCAAGGCCGGCCGTGACGCGGTCTGCGTCGGCGCGGCGATGGCCTTCCCCGGCACGGTGCGGCGGTCCGACGACGTCATCCGGTTCGCGCCCAACCTGGAGGTCGGCGACGTGTCGCTGGGCGACGCGCTCTCCCGCCGCCTCGGCCTCGGGCTGCCCGTCGCCGTCTGCAACGACGCCAACCTGGGCGCGCTGGCCGAGCACGAACGCGGCGTCGGCATCGGCTGCGACGACCTGATCTACCTGCACGGCGACGTCGGCTTCGGCGGCGGGATCGTCGTCGGCGGGCGGCTGCTCGGCGGCCAGGACGGCTACGGCGGCGAGATCGGCCACATGGTCGTCAACCCCGGCGGGCGGCTCTGCGGCTGCGGCGCGCGCGGCTGCCTGGAGGCCGAGGTGGGGGA
Source organism: Actinomadura fulvescens (assembly GCF_039533225.1). NCBI lineage: Bacteria > Bacillati > Actinomycetota > Actinomycetes > Streptosporangiales > Thermomonosporaceae > Actinomadura > Actinomadura fulvescens. The sequence goes on from NZ_BAAATD010000001.1 coordinate 454,090, forward strand.
GCGGACCCTGCTCGCGCACGCGGGCCGGGCCGAGTCGTCGGACCTGCTCGGCCGCGACGCGATCCGCGCGGTGGTCGACGCCGCCGACCGCGGCGACGTCCAGGCGCGCGACGCGCTGCACCGCGTGGGCGACTGGCTGGGCCGCGGCGTCGCCAACCTGGTCAACATCTTCAACCCGGGAATGGTCGTCTTCGGCGGCACGCTGCGCGACATCTACCTCGGCTCGGCGGCCCAGGTGCGCAGCGCACTCGCGACCAACGCGCTGAGCGCCGCGCGCGAGAACGTGAAGCTGCGCACCGCCGACCTAGGCGACGACGCCACCCTCGTAGGCGCCGCCGAATTCGCCTTCGCCGAAGTCCTAGCCGACCCGGTCGAAGTACTCACGCGCTTGCGTTCCCCCGAAGAATCACCTGTTTAGATTCTCGACTGCCCGCATCCGCACCGCGAGTGCGCTACCTGAGCCGGAGCGAGCGCCAGCGAAGCTTCGCGCGAAGATCGCGAAGCGATGTCGCACTCGCCGCTTTTGCGGTTCGGGTCCGAGCCGCTAGGCGAGGGCCCGAGGCCGCGAAAGCCAATAAACACAGCCGCTAGGCGAGGGCCCGAGGCCGCGAAAGCAATCAACTCAGCCGTCGAAACGTCCGTAGCCGCCTTTGTAGAAGAGCAGCGGGTCTCCGTCGTGGTGTTTGTCGAGGTGGTGCACGCGGGCCACGACGATGACGTGGTCGCCGGCGACGTACTCGCTCTCGACCGCGCATTCGATCCAGGCCAGGGCGCCCTCGATGACCGGGCTGCCGTTCGGTGACTCGGTCCAGTCGATGTTGGCGAACTTGTCGCCGCCCTTGATGGCCAGTTGCTTGCAGACTTCCAGCTGGGGCTCGCTGAGGATGTTGATGCACAGCCGGTCGGCGCCGCGCAGGAGCGGCCAGGTCGTGCTGGTGTGCGCGACGCAGAAGGCCACCAGGGGAGGCTCCAGCGAGACCGAGGTGAAGGAGTTGGCGGCCAGCCCGGTGGGACGGCCGGATTCGGTGTCGATCGCCGTGATGGCGACCACCCCGGTGGCGAACCGGCCCAGCACCGAGCGGAACCTGGCGCCGTCGATGTCGGTCACCGGGGCTCCGGTGGACCCGTTGGGGGATCCCTGCATGCGGCCTTCCACTCCCTGGCCCGAGGGGCGATGGGCGGAGTCACGCACGGCGGCTGCGGTCGCTCCGTCTGCCATGTGATCCGGCCCTTCTCTTAGCCAAGCGCTTGCTTGGACGATAGGGCGGCGCGGTTCCGGGTGTCAAGCCGGGCCGGGTCTCCCGTCGTCCACAGCCATTCAAAGGCACAGCTCGTCCGGTTGATTCCGATCGGGGGCGATATCGGTCCAAAGTCCTGCCGCGACCTAGGTCGCTGGACCGAGCTCGCCGCCGTTCAGTACACTCGGTGGCGAGCGGCCAAGCGCTTGCTCGGCTAGGGAGGGTGCGGTGAGCTTTCGTGACCGGGCGGCGATCGCCGGGGTCGGCTACACCCCGTTCAGCAAGGACTCCGGCGTCTCGACGCTGACGCTGGCGGTCGACGCGATCCTCGCGGCGCTGGACGACGCGGGCCTGACCGTGGACGACGTGGACGCGCTCGCCACGCACCGGGTCGGCGACTCGACGCCGCCATGGGTGGTGGCGCCCGCGCTCGGGGTGCCCGAGGTGTCGTGGTACCTCGACCAGTTCGGCGGCGGCAGCGTCTCGCACTCGGTCGTCGGGCAGGCGGCCATGGCGGTCGCGGCCGGGGTCGCCGAGACCGTGGTGTGCTACCGGGCCGTCAACGCGCGTTCGGAGTTCCGGATGGGCGGTACGGGACGGGCCCCGGCGCCGATCTTCGACGTGCAGTACCAGGCGCCGTACGGGTACTTCGCGCCGCCGCAGCAGTTCGCGATGTACACGCGGGCGCACATGAACGCCTACGGCACCACGCACGAGCAGCTCGGCCGGATCGCGGTCCAGCAGCGGGCCAGCGCGGTGAAGAACCCGCGGGCGCTCAAGCGCGACCCGATCACGCTCGACGACTACCTCGCCTCCCGCTGGATCGCCGAGCCGCTGCGGCTGCTCGACTGCTGCCTGGAGACCGACGGCTCCTGCGCCGTCGTCGTGACCTCGCGCGAACGCGCCCGCGACCTCAGGCACACGCCCGTGCTCGTCTCGGGCGCGGCGTGGGGCGGCGGAGACTCCTTCTTCTCCGGAGCCGGGAGCGCGCCCTACGGGACGGATTTCACGGTGACCGAGGCCGCCCGGATGGCCCCGCGTCTCTACAAGATGGCGGGCGTCGGCCCCGGCGACATCGACGTGGCGGAGCTCTACGACTGCTTCACCTATTCGGTGCTGGTGCAGCTTGAGGACTACGGCTTCTGCGAGAAGGGCGAAGGCGGGCCGTTCGTGGAGAGCGGCGCCACGGCCCCGGACGGCGCCCTTCCGGTCAACACGCACGGCGGCTTCCTTTCCGAGGGCTACGTGCACGGCATCAACCACATAGCCGAAGCCGTCGCGCAGCTTCGCGGCGACGCCGGCGACCGTCAGGTGGACGGAGCCGAGGTCGCCCTGTCGACCGCGCAGCCCGGCTATGTCCTCGCCGGTACGTCGGCCCTGATCCTGAGGAGCGACACGTGAGTCTGGTCCAGCGGCCTCGACCCGAAGTCGACCGTGACTCGACGCCCTGGTGGGATGCGGTGCGACGGCACGAGCTGACGGTGCAGCGCTGCGAGGAGTGCGGCGCGCTGCGCTTCCCCGCCCGCGCGATCTGCAACCGCTGCCGGTGCCGGGTGTACGAGTGGGTGCCCGTCCAGGGAACGGCGACCGTCTACAGCTGGATCGTCAACCACCAGGTCTTCATGCGGTCGATGGCCGACGAGGTGCCGTTCCCCGTGCTGCTCGTCCGGCTGGACGAGGGCGACGACCTGCTGATGTACGGCAACCTCGCCGAGGGGGAGACCGTGGAGCCCGCTCCCGGCCTCCCCGTCGAGGCGGTGTTCGTGGACGTGGACGACGAGACGACCGTGATCCACTGGCGGCCCCGCTAGGACGCGGCGGCCTCGGCCCGGGCGTGCAGGGCGAGCTTGTCGATCTTGCCGTTCACGTTCACCGGCAGGGCGTCCACGAGGATCACCTTCCGGGGCACCTTGTAGTTGGACATGTTGTCCTTGGCCCAGGCGATGACCGTGTCGGGGGCGAGGTCCGTGCCGGGCCGGGCGACGACGTACGCCCAGCCCACCTCGCCCAGCCGGTCGTCCGGCACGCCGATCACGGCGGCCTGGGCGACGCCGGGACAGCGCAGCAGGAGCCCCTCGATCTCGGCCGGGTAGGCGTTGAAGCCGGAGACGATGAACATCTCCTTCTTGCGGTCCACGATGGCGACGTTGCCCGCGTCGTCGAGCGTGCCGATGTCGCCGGTGTGCAGCCAGCCGTCGGCGTCCACCGCCTCGGCCGTCCGCTCCGGGTCCCGCCAGTAGCCGCGCATGACCCCGTACCCGCCGACGAGGATCTCGCCCGGCTCGCCGACAGGCAGGTCCTTGCCCTCCTCGTCCACGATCCGCACGGTGACGCCAGGCACGGCGCGGCCGGTCGAACCGGCGATGACCTCGACCGGATCCTCCGGACGGGTCATCGAGACGACGGTGCCCTCCATGAGGCCGTAGGCGTTGATCATCCGTTCGATGCCGACCCGGCCGACCAGCCGCCGGATCAGTTCGGGCGGCACGGCTGCCGCCCCGCAGATGAGCACGCGCAGGGACGAGACGTCCCGGCCCTCCAGCTCGTCCAGGATCTTGAAGAACATCGGCGGCGCTCCCGCCAGCACGCTGATCCGGTTGCGTTCGATGAGGTCCATCAGCTCACCGGGCTGGAACAACGCGACCGGCATCATCACGGCGCGGCGCAGCACGCAGGCCAGCAGCCCGGCGTTGATCCCGAACCCGTGGGAGAACGGCGCGATGATCGGATAGCGGTCGCCCTCCCGCAGGGTGACGAGCTCCGCCCAGTCCCAGTAGCCGCGCAGCAGCTGGACGTGGTGCAGCATCACGCCCTTCGGCGTGCCCGTGGTGCCCGACGTCGCCATGATCTCGGCGAGGTCGTCCGGGCCGACCGAGAGCGCCCGTTCCTCGGCCGCCTCGGGAGACACCGCTTCCCCGCCGGCGAGGAACTCCTGCCACGACAGCACGCCCGGACGGGTGCCGGACGGGCCGTTCTCCAGGACGACGGTGTGCCCGAGTTCGGGGAGGTCGGCGCCGTCCAGCATGGCGAGGTACGAGGTGTCCATGAAGCCCTCGGCGACCAGCAGCACCTTGGCGCCGACCTTGCGGAGCAGGTCGGCGGCCTCGATGCCCTTGAACCGCGTGGACAGCGGCGTGATGATCGCGCCCGCGTCCCAGATCCCGTACGCGGCGACCACCCAGCCGGGCGTGTTGGGCGCCCAGACCGCGACCCGGTCGCCCCGCGCGACGCCGAGCGCCATCAGGCCGCGCGCGACCTCGGACGCCGCGTGCGCCAGCCCGGCCAGCGTGAGCCGGGTGTCGCCCGCGACGACGACCTCGGCGTCCCCGTGGTTCGCCGCCTGGTCCCGCAACATCCGCGGGATCGTTCCCCAGCCGGGCACCGGCTGCAGATCCATCACGCCTCCCCGGGGTAGCTAGGCCAGATGCGCGCGGTCGCGGCCGAGGTGGTGGCCGCGCTCGTCGGTGACGGTGCCGGGCCGCCTCTCCTCGGCGACGTCCGGCTCGATGACGACGTCGATGGAGACGGGCGTGAGCGCGTAGAGGGCCTGGACGATCCGCGACTTCCACATCGGGTTCTTGACCAGGGAGTCCCGGCCGAACGTGACGTGCAGAGCGGCGGCGTCCAGCGTGCCCTCGCGCGTGACCCGCAGCTCCCAGTGGGTGACGCCGTCGATGCGGGTGAGCGCTGCCGCCACCTTCGGGATCGACAACCAGCGGCCCCTGACCAGGATGTGCTCGCCGGCGGTATGGGCCGGAGCGGGCACGCCCTGCTCGCCGCCGGAGAGCCGTACGACCTGACCGGTGCGCAGGGTGGCGTCACCCAGGGTGGAGTGCCAGGCCGGCGTGACGATGAGCTCGGCCGGTCCTTCGGCGTACGGGGCGTCCAGCGCGGCGTCCTTGTCCACCGGCGCGAGGCCGAGCAACCCCTCGCGGACCGGGGTGTACGTGGCGTCGGCGGCGGCGCGCTGCGCGATCGGCACCCCGAAGAACGGGTCGGCGTACAGTTCCCGCACCGACGCCTCGAACTCCGAGGCCAGCTGCGCATAGGTGCTGGGGGACGGGATCTCACCGACGAGCAGGATGTGCCGCAGTTCCAGATCGAGCGGGTCGAGCAGGAACTCCAGGTGCAGTCGCGCCAGGAAATCCATCGCCCCGGTCGGGGTGATGACCAGCGTGGTGGCGCGTACCTTCTCCAGGGCGGTGTGCAGGCGCATCCGCCCGCGCGCCCCGACCGACGCCGCGGCCTGGGCGACCTCGGCCGCAGCCTGCGCCATCAGCGACCCGGTGGGCTCGCCGTCGTTGTTCAGCGCGACGACGACGCGGTCGGACTCGCCGATCCCCGCCGCGCGCAACGTCGCAGCCGTCAGGTCGAGCGCGGCCGTGCGGTCTGCGGCGGCGAGCGGGGCGACCAGGTCGCCCTCAGGGGACACGTGCAGCAGGCCCGCGGAGGCGCGCCCGGCCGGGAAGGTGTCCCGCGTGATCCAGGAGGTCACTTCACGACCTCCCGCATGAAGAGCTTCATCGAGTCGCACACGTGCTCGTGGGAGAGCCCGCCGACCTGGGCCTGGAGGATGAGGTCGGTCGCCCCCGCGGCCTGGATGCGCTCGACGGCCTTGCGCGAGCCCTCCACGTCGTCGATCACGACCATGTGCTGGTCCCGCAGGATCGCCATGGCCTCGTCGGGCGGCATGCCGACGGCCTGCTGGCCGAGGACGCGGTGGGTGGCGTGCCGGGCGTCGGTGTAGTCCGGTGGGGCGACCAGGTTGATCTGGCGCCGCAGGTACCACAGCACCGCGTCGGCGGCGGTGTCGACCGCCTCCTGCTGGCTGGGCGCCACGTACCAGGGGATCATCAGCGCGATCCGCCGCGACTCGGGGTCGAAGCCGTTGTCGGCCAGGCACCGCTTGTACTTGGCGATGTCCTCGGCGACGTCGTCGAGCCCCTTGAGCATCGTCATACCGAGCAGGTTGTAGCCCTGCTTGGCCGCCGCCAGGTAACCCTCCAGCGAGGTGGAGGCCACCCACACCGGCGGGTGCGGCTCCTGGACCGGACGGGGATAGACCGCGACGTTCGGGATCTCGAAATGGTCGCTGGAACGGGTGATCGGCTCGCCGTCGGCGTTCCAGATCGCCAGCACCGCCTCCAGCGACTCCTCCCACAGCCGGCGCGACTGCTCGAAGGGCTTCTGGAAGGCCTGGTACTCCAGCGGGGAGGCGCCGCGCCCGGTGCCGAACTCGACCCGGCCATTGCTGATCACGTCCAGCGTGGCGACCCGTTCGGCGGTCCGGATCGGGGACTGGAACGGCAGCAGCACCACGCCGAGCCCGAGGTGGATCCGCTGGGTGCGCTGCGAGATGCCCGCCAGCACCAGGTCCGGCGCGGAGGAGTGCGAGAAGCCCCGGGTGAAGTGGTGTTCCACGAACCAGGCGGTGTCGAAGCCGAGTTCGTCGGCCAGGACGACCTGGTCCATGACGTTCTCGAACGCCCGCCGTTCGACGTCGCGGGACCGCCCGCGCACCTCGAGTTCGTAGCCAAGGCTGACCCGTAGGGACGTCATCGCGCCTCCGGTGATTGATGGTGCTGCACTGCCGAAATTGTGACCAAGCGCTCGCTTGGGAGATTAGCAGCAGGGGCCCACGGCAACAAGTCACCGGCAGGGGAGCGAACGGACGTCAGGAAGCCGCGCGTCAAAAACCGCGCGTTAGGAGCCGTGCGTCGTCAGGGGTTGCGCGGCTGGGCCCTGGGAGCGGGAGCCACGGTGTAGGGCGTGATGAACGCGACGGACGTGAGACCCGCCATCGCGGCGCGTCCGGCCGCGGCGAGCTGCAGCCGGGTGCGCTCGGACAGCCGCGGCCCCTCCTGCAAGGCGGCCCAGGCCAGCCAGCCGATCGTCACGACGGCCCAGTAGGAGGCCAGCCGGTAGAGACCGACCGCGGCGCCCGCGGGAGTCAGGGTCGCGCCGAACGCGACGAGCGACGCGGCCATGCTGCTCTCGATCGCGCCGATGCCGCCCGGGAGCAGTGGCAGCAGGCTGCCCGCCGCCTGCGCGGCGAAGTAGGCCAGCGTCACACCGTGCGGGGCGACGTCGATGCCGACGGCACGGGCCGCCGCGATCAGCGCCAGGATGTCGAACGCCCAGTTGAGCGTCGCCAGCATGACGAGCGCGGCCCAGTCCCGGCGGGACGGCCGCAGCACGTCCCGGCCCTCACGCAGCCGGTCGGCGTACGGCGCGACCCGTCGATGGGCCAGAATCATGCCGCCGATCCGGCGAAGCGACAGGACGAGCCTGGTGCGCGTCCCGCGATGGCGGCAGAGCGCCAGGAGTACGAGCGCCAGCGCGACCGGCACGGACAGCGCCATCAGCGCCGGGCCGCGGGCACGCGGATCGGCGAGCAGAGCGAGCAGTCCGATGACGGTGTACGCGCCGGTGGTGATGATCCCGCCGACGAGGATGACCGCCGTAGCGAGCTGGGACGAGGCGCCGGCACGCCGGAACTGGCGGAACGTGTAGACGACGCTCACCGCGGGCCCGGCCGGAAGGGTGGTCGACAAGGCGTTGCCCGCGTACGTCACGGCGAACGCCCGGCGCAGCGACATCCGCGTTCCGCCGATCCTGAGCAGGCGGCGCTGCAACCTCGCGAAGGCGGCCATAGAACCCGCCGAGGCGAGGACGACGAGCACCAGCCACACGGGATCGGCCGTTCGTGCCGCCGTCCACATGGCGCCGAGATCGGGAAGGCGGTCGCGGAGGGCGACCAGGAAGGCGACGGCGAGCGCGACCATCACGAGCTGGACAACGAGCCCCCGATGCCGCCTCAGCCAGGAGCCCGCCGCTGCGGGTGACGTGATGGTCTCGGCCATGATCCGGTCACCTCGCAAGCTCGCTCGCTCAGGGCAACCCCCGTACAGAGAAAGGCATTCCCTCTCTAAAGGATCAGAACCGAAAAGTGATGCCCGTCACGTCGTCCGGTCGTCCTCCTCGTGGAGGGCGGCCTCCTCCGCCGGCTCCTCGGGCGGCGGGAACGGCCCGGATCCGCGCCGGCTCGTCTCGCGCTCGTAGTCGGCGATGCCGATCTCACCGCCGTTCTCGTCCTCCGAGCTCCTGGGCGGCGGGCGGTCGGTGTACTCCTCGGCGAGCGCGATGTCGTCGACCTGCTCGTCATCGCCCATGTCGTCGCGGTTGTCGCGCGGGTCGCGCTCGGGCATGTAGTCGCTCATGGCCCCCTCCATGGTCGCCTCTGTCGTGGAAGGGGCCCTTCCCGGAGCGAACGGACTTACGCGCGATCCCGGACGGCGACCAGGCCGCCGACGACGCCGACGTAGGCGGTGCCGTCCGGGCCGAGCGTGATCGGCGCCCAGTTGTTGTCGAACCATTTCCCGGTGCCGGTCAGGACCTTGTAGACCGTCCGGCCCGTGTGCGCGTCGACCGCCGTGAAGTACCAGGCGTCGATGAGGTCCTTACGGGGCTCCTTCACGTACAGGTAGACCAGCCCGTTGGGCACCGAGGCCTTGGCGACGGTCGAGGGCGAGTGCTCCCTGCTCTCCCAGACGGTGCGGCAGCCCCTGCCTCCGGGCGCGACGTCCACGCGGCTCACCCCGCCGGCGTTCGAGCCGCCCGGCGGCAGTTCGAAGAAGTTGCGGTAGCCGTAGTTGTTCTCGACGAACAGGCTGTTCCCGTACCCGATCAGCGAGTTGTCGGTCGCGCTCGCCCCGCTGCGGAAGACCGGGATCTGGCAGACGAGCCCGCCGTCCACGCGGCGCCGCACGATGACGTGCATCCGGTCGTCGGCGTTGTCGGTGATCGCCACGTACTCGTCACCGAAGAAGGTCGGCGTGGTCCCCGAGCCCTGGTCGATCTGGCCGGGCTTGCGCCCGCTGCCCCGGTCATAGGCCCTGCGCCAGAGCACCCTGGGTGTGCCGTCCGCGGCGGCCCGCATCCGGTAGAGCGCGTGGTCGGAGACGATCGACACCCCGTCCTCGGCGGCGGCGAAGGAGTTCTGGATGCCCTCGCCTTCCAGCCGCACCTTCCTGACAACACCCGAGGCAGGGTTGATCGTCCCTATTCGCCCGTTGCGTGTGATCCACCAGATCAGGCCCGTCCAGTCCGGTCCAACGGCGGTGATCGGGTCGCATTCACCCCTCGGCCAGGGGTTGGTCCACGTCGCGCAGTCGTGCGGCAGGTGCCCGCGCAGATCCCAGTCGTCGGTCACCGTGAAGCGCCACCTGCCGTCCGGCCCCTTGCCATGGGCGAAGCGCCGCACATGGAAGGCCGAGTCGGCGAGCACCACCCGATCCTGTGGGTCGAGGTAGTAGTAGGCCCCGCCAGAGGTGTCGGTGAGCACCTTGTCCAGGTTCCCCGAGAAGACTGCCTGGACGGTGGACGGCCGCTGTGGCAGTTCGTACGTGGCCAGATCCTTCAGCGTCTTCGGATCGATCAGGCGCAGCGTGAACGTCTGGCCGCGCGTGCACTGCGCGACGATGAGACCGGTCCGCTTGGCGAACGTCACGGTCGAGCACAGGCCCGGCAGAAGCCCGCCGCCCTTGGCTTCCGAACGCACCCGCGGATCGCGCCCCAGCGGCCCCTTGAACGGATAGGTGTCGGACGCGTAGCTGTCGGCGTGCATCGACGACAGCCCCACCGGACCCTGATGGGGATTCGCCGGAATCGGACGTCCGGGCAGCGGCCTGGGCGTGGCGGGTGCGCCGACGTAGGCGGGGAGTAGCCCCTTCCCGGGTCCGTCCGGCACGGGCCCGGCGTTCGCGGGGAGGGCGGTCCCGAGGGCGAACGCGCCGAGCGCGCCCGCGATCAACCTGCGTCGCATACAGGGATCATCGGGGTGTCGCACTCGATGGTTACCATCCGGGCATGACCGTTGAGGCTGTGATCTTCGACTGGGGCGGCACGCTGACTCCCTGGCACGACGTCGAACTCCCCGACATCTGGCGGCGGATCTGTGCCGCGCACCTGGACGCCGACCAGGTCGAACGGGCCGCCACCGCGCTCGTCGAGGCCGAGCTCGAACTCTGGCGGCGCGGCAAGGACGAACACCGCAGCGCGACGATCGACGAGCTGTACGCGCTGGCGGGGGTCGAGGCGACGGAGGCCGTCCTCGCCACCCATTACGAGACGTGGACGCCGCACACCTTCATCGATCCCGCCGCGCCGCCGCTCCTGCGCGAGCTGCGCGGGCGCGGCATCAAGGTGGGCGTCCTGTCCAACACGATGTGGTCACGCGAGTGGCACGAGCGCATCTTCGAACGGGACGGAGTGCTCGGCCTCCTCGACGGCGCCGTCTACTCCAGTGAGATCCCCTGGACCAAGCCGCACGCCAAGGCCTTCCGGGCCGCCATGGACGTCGTCGGCGCCACCGACCCGTCCCGCTGCGTCTTCGTGGGCGACCGCCCGTACGACGACATCCACGGCGCGAAGTCCACGGGCATGCGAGCCGTCCTGATCCCCAACAGCACCGTCCCCGCCTGGGAGACCGCGGTCCCCGACGCCACGATCGAGCGCCTCGCCGATCTCCTAGCCCACGTCGACGCCTGGACCCGCTGAACGACCCGTGCCCTGAACGGTTCAGGGCCGGGACCCCACTGGAGTCCCGGCCCCGAACCCCGATCGATCTTCCCGGTGCTAGCTCCCGGCCTTGGCCTTGATGGCGTCGAGCTGGCTGGCGGCGGCTCCGAGCAACTGGCTCACGTCCGCCCGGAGGCTGGCCAGATCGGCCCGGGCGCTCGCGGCCTCGTCCTTGGCCCGCCGGGCCTGGCGGCGGGCCTCGTCGCGTTCGGCGGCGAGCTGGGCCAGTTGCGCCTGGTAGGCGGCGCGCAGCTCGGACAGGGTTCCGGCGTCGTGCATGACGGTCATGTGGTCTGGTTCCTCCCCCAAGTGGTTCCAGTGCCTACAAACCGGACTAACGTGCACCGTCAGGCACAGAGTTCCCTTTAGTCTCAGCGGGCGGGCCCTTGGACTTTGCCGATGCCGAGGGTGTTGCTGGCGGGCAGCAGGCCTGTTTCCAGGTTGGCGATGAGGATGGGCAGGGTGAGTTCGGCGAGGCGGTCGGCCTTGTCCTTGCCGAGGGCCTCCCACGGGGCGATGGCCAGGTCGTCGGTGCGGCGTTCGACGGAGTCGCGCAGCTCCCGGCCCTTGGCGGTGGCCTGCCCGGCGGCGTCGATCAAGCCGCGTGAGGCGAGCCGGTCCTGGGCGGCCTGCCATTCCTCGTCGGTCCACCCGCGGCTGGCGAACGTCTCGACGGGCGCCGCGCCGATCGCGGCGAACGAGACGAGGGCCTCGGCGGGGTCCAGCCCCTCGGTGAGCAGGGCCGCGACGTGGCCGTCCCCGCGGTGTTCGCGGAGGAGGTTGATCGCGTGCCAGAGCACGAGGTGCGGCTCGTCCGGCCAGGGCAGATCGGCGTTGGCGGCGGCGATCGGACGGCCCGCGGTGTTCGCCGCCTCGGCCGCCGCGCGGGCCAGCTCCGCGGCCTCGGCGATCTCCGGGCCGTCGAACCTGTCGCCCGGGAGGGCACGGTACATCCGGTCCACTGCGCGCAGCCGGGCGGCAAGGATCCGGTCGGGCGCGGCGACCGACCAGGCGGCGGGCACGTGCTCGGCGACCATGCGCGGGCTGAAACTGTAGAACGCGGCTGCGACCTGCTCGGGCCCGGCGGCGCCGAACGGTGCCGAACGCCACGCGAAATAGCTCGGCCACCGCACCTTGGTCTCGAAACCGAGCGCCTCGGCCTCGGCGAACACCTCCGGCGCGTACCAGAACAACGCGTGAACCGGCTCAAGCTGGTGCCACATGTGCCGCGCGAAACCCGGGTCCATGGTCATCGTCCGCTCCTTCGTCCGGTCGGAGTTCAATCCGGTTGGATCAAGCCAACCGCGCCCGATCTATTAGCACAAGTGCGACTTTGTGTGGGACACCTCGTAGTATCGCTTAAGTCATGCGCCGGGTCGCGGCTTGGGAGCGAGAGCCGAGGCGGGCAGGCCGGGGAAAGCGGCGTGGCTCACGGGCATGCCCGCCGTCGCCCGCCACCGGTCGGCGCGGATCATGGCCTCCTGCGCGGCGCGGGCGGCCTGATCGCGGAGCTCGGCGTCCTGGGCTCCGGAGAGGCCCACATAGGCCACGGTGAGATCGTCTTCGAGCCTGACGGCGAGCTGCGCGGCGCTGCGGGTGGACGTCACGCGCACGGGCAGCCTGTAGGCCGCCGCTGCGGCCACCGGCTTGGCCTGGCGGGCGGTGAGGAGCGCCATCAGGGCGTCACGCTGAACGCGATGGGCGTTCCAGTACGCCTGCGCCGTCTCGTGCGGGCCGCCGGTGATCCGTGAACCCAGGACGCCGTAGCCGTAGACGGCCGCATGCTCAGTGGCCAGCGCCGACTGCAGTGCCCGCAGGGTGAGTCCCCGGGCGGGCGGCAGGGCGGCGCCAGGAGGCGGAGCGGTCTTCTTTGCGGCGCCGGATGCACCGGAATGCCCTGCGGCGCAGGCGCCGATGGAGGCGAGCAGCTGGGCGAGCCCGGGAGCCGACTTGCCCGCGTCCGCTGCGTACCTGGCGGCGATCCGCGCCTCAGCGGTGCGCAGGCTCGCCAGAGCCTGGGACGGGCTGCCGGGCACCTGCTGCCGCCCTGCGGCAGGCGTGGTGGCCCCGCCGCTCACCTGCTCGCCGTTCGCCTGCTTGCCGGACCCTGGCACGTGGTGCCGTCGCAGCACCGCCAGGTGTTCACGGTGATGGGCGATGGCCGGATCGACCTGCTCGGCCAGGGAAGCGTGGGCGCCGCGAGCGGCCTCGTACCGCGCGATCAGATCCTGCTCGGCCGCGATGGCTGCCGACAGCACGGCGACGTCCGGGCCGGGCGCCGCGGCGCGCGGCGCGCCGCCGCCGGAGCATCCCCACAGGGCCGGGAGGGCGAGCAGGGCCGTGCCGCCCAGGACGGCCCGGCGTGACGGCCCGGGGCCTGCTGGCAAGGGTGTCTCCTCACCGAGGGTCGCGGGGCCCGTGGTCGCCCCCAGAAACATGGTGATCGCGGCCCGCGGCGAGTCATCCGTCCATCAGGCCAGCTCAAGCATTCCATACCCGGCGCGCCGGTGAGCTCTCCGAAAGACCGCTGAGGTGTCCGGCTGTCGATAGTCTTGAGGAGACAACGGACACGCGACGGTTTCAGAACTACATGAGGAGGTCCCATGAGCGTCGACTCAGGCGGTGGCAGCGCTCAGCGGAGCTCCGACGGCCGGCCGTCCCGCGATCAGGCCGTCAGCGCGCTCACCGCGCTGCTGGAGCCCGCGGTGGCACGGGCGGGCTTCGATCTGGAAGAGGTCGACGTACGCCCCGCCGGACGGCGCCGCCTGGTCAGGATCGTCGTGGACGCCGACGGCGGGGTGAGCCTCGACGACGTCGCCACGATCAGCCAGACGGCGTCCGGCCTCCTCGACGGCTCCGACCTCATGGGCACGTCGCCGTACGTGCTCGAAGTGACCTCGCCCGGCGTGGACCGGCCGCTCACCGAGCCACGGCACTGGCGCCGCGCCGTCGGCCGGCTGGTCGTGGCGCCCCTCACCGCGGGCGGCCAGATCGAGGGCCGCGTGGTGGAGGCCGACGAGACGGCGGTCGTCCTCGACGTCGCCGCCAAGGGCAAGGCCAAGGGCAAGGGCGGCCCCAACGGCCCGAAGACGACCAGACGCCGGTTCGGCCTCGACGAGCTGGGACGCGGCCGCGTGCAGGTGGAGTTCCGCCGCCACGGCGACGCGGCCGACGAGAGCGACACGGCCGATTCCGGCGAACCCGCCGACGAGGCCGGCGAAACGCGTTCTCCGGCTGAGCCGGACTAGAGGGGGGAACCTCGTGGACATCGACATGACCGCCCTGCGGAGCCTCGAAAGCGAGAAGGACATCTCGCTCGAGGTCGCCGTCAAGGCGATCGAAGACGCGCTGCTGATCGCCTACCACCGGACGGAGGGGGCCGCTCCCAAGGCGAGGGTCGAACTGGACCGCGCCACCGGGCACGTGACGGTGTGGGCGACCGAGACCGACGACGAGGGCACCGAGGTCCGGGAATACGACGACACCCCCGAAGGTTTCAGTCGTATCGCCGCGACCACGGCCAAGCAGGTCATCCTGCAGAAGCTGCGGGACGCCGAGGACGAACTCACGTTCGGCGAGTACGCCGGGCGCGAGGGCGACATCGTCTCGGGGATCATCCAGCAGGGCAAGGATCCGCGGAACGTGCTGGTCGACCTCGGCAAGATCGAGGCGATCCTGCCGCCGCAGGAGCAGGTGCCGGGCGAGTCCTACGAGCACGGCGAGCGCCTCCGGGCGTACGTGGTGCAGGTCCGCAAGGGCCACCGCGGCCCATCGGTGCAGCTTTCCCGGACCCACCCCAACCTCGTGCGCAAGCTGTTCGCGCTGGAGGTCCCGGAGATCGCCGACGGCACCGTGGAGATCGCGGCCATCGCGCGCGAGGCCGGCCACCGCACCAAGATCGCGGTCCGGTCGCGCAAGCAGGGCGTCAACGCCAAGGGCGCCTGCATCGGCCCGCTGGGCAGCCGCGTCCGCAACGTGATGCACGAACTGCACGGAGAGAAGATCGACATTGTGGACTGGTCGGACGAGCCGGCCGAGTTCGTCGGGAACGCGCTGTCCCCGGCCCGCGTCAGCAGCGTCGAGGTCGTCGACGCCGACGCCCGGGTGGCCCGGGTGATCGTGCCGGACTACCAGCTCTCGCTGGCGATCGGCAAGGAGGGCCAGAACGCCCGCCTCGCCGCCCGGCTGACCGGCTGGCGCATCGACATCCGGTCCGACACCGAGCAGCCGGCCACGCCTTCCACCTCGAAGGTTGCGGAGTCCGGCGAAACAGGATCAACTACATCAGGAGACCATGCGACAGGTCCTGCCGACGCCTCGGCGCGGTAGACTCATGTCATATGGCCGGGCGGTTCCACGACGCACGTGCGTGGGCTGCCGGGTTAGCACGGCCAAGTCCGACTTGCTGCGCCTCGTGGTGGTCGAGGGTGTCGTCACCCCTGACCCCCGCGGGCGGCTGCCGGGACGAGGTGCCTATGTGCACCACGACCTGGCGTGTCTTGAGCTCGCAGAGCGTCGTCGGGCGTTCCCCCGGGCCTTCCGCCTGACGGGGCCGCTCGACACTAGCGTGCTTCGGGACCGGCTTGCGGCACTCGCCGCACAGCAGCAGGATGGCCGAACGGTAAGCGACGTCTAGTCGGAGAGCAGGTCGAGATTGCGATGAGCGCTCGATGAGCACGCCGAAATGAGTACGGCAAGTTAGCTACGGTCCGGAGGCCCCACCCCCGGACCGAGACAGGGAGTGCAGTGGCCAAGGTCCGGGTTTACGAACTCGCCAAAGAGTTCGGTGTTGAGAGCAAGGTCGTCATGGCCAAGCTCCAAGAGATGGGCGAGTTCGTACGGTCGGCGTCCTCGACGATAGAGGCGCCGGTAGTTCGCAGACTCACCGAAGCTTTCCAGAATTCAGGGTCCGCCAAGCCGGCGGACAAGCGTGGCGCGTCCAAGAAGCCATCGGCTCCGCGTCCCGCCGCCCCCCGCCCGGCCCCCGCCAACAGCGGTGGCGCCGGTACGGCGGCGGCCCCCAAGCCGGCGGCCCCCCGCCCGCCCGCGCCCAAGCCGGGCCCGGCGGCACCCGCCGCGCCCGCCGCGCCGGCGGTCCCGTCCGTGCCCTCGACGGGTGGTCCCAAGCCGGGCCCGCGCCCCGCGCCGGGTCCCGTTCCGCCCGCCCCGAGCACGCCGGTGCAGCCGCCCGCCGCGGCCCAGGGCCCGAGTGCCCCGCCGGCCCGTGACACGGGCCAGCGTCAGGGCGGTCAAGGTGGGCAGGGTGGTCAAGGTGGCCAGGGCGGTCCCCGCGGTCCCAAGCCGGGCCCGCGGCCCGGTCCCCGCCAGGCCGGCGGTGGCGGCGGTGGCCGTCCCGGTGCGCCGCGCCCGGGCAACAACCCCTTCAGCTCGACCAACACCGGCATGGGCCAGGCGCCCAAGCCGGGTCCCCGTCCGGGCCCGCGTCCGGACGGTGAGCGCCCGCAGCGTGACGACCGTCCGCCGCGCGACGACCGTCCCCGTGGCGACCGTCCCGGTGGGCCGCGTCCCGCGGCGCCCGGCGGCCGTGGTCCCGGTGGTCCGGGTGGCCCCGGCGGCCCGCGTCCGGGCGGTGGCGGCCCCGGCGGTCCGCGTCCGGGCGGTCCGCGTCCGAGCCCGATGAGCATGCCGTCCTCGCGGCCGTCCAGCAGCCCCGGCGGTGGTCCGGGCGGTCGTGGCGGTCCCGGCGGCGGCGGCCGTGGCGGCCCCGGCGGCCGTCCCGGTGGCGGCGGCGGTGGCGGTCGTGGCGGCCCCGGCGGTCGTCCCGGTGGCGGTGGCGGCGGCTTCGGCGGCCCGCGCACCGGCACGGGCGGCGGTCCGGGTGGTCGTCCCGGTGGCGGTGGCTTCGGCCCCCGTCCGGGTGGCGGCGGCCGTGGCCGCGGCGGTACGCAGGGTGCCTTCGGGCGTCCGGGCGGCCGGCCGACCCGTGGCCGCAAGTCCAAGCGGGCGCGTCGTCAAGAGTTCGAGAACATGCAGGCTCCCGCCGCCGGTGGCATTTCCGCGCCGCGCGGCAACGGCAAGACCATCCGGCTGCCCCAGGGCGCCACGCTGACCGACTTCGCGGAGAAGGTCGGCGCCAACCCGGCGTCGCTCGTCGCGATCATGATGCACCTCGGCAAGATGGTCACCGCCACCCAGTCGGTCGACGCCGACGACCTGCAGCTGCTCGGTGCCGAGCTCGACTTCGACGTGCAGGTGGTCAGTCCCGAGGACGAGGACCGCGCGCTGCTGGAGTCGTTCGACATCGAGTACGGCGAGGACGAGGGCGGCGAGGAGAACCTCCAGGCCCGGCCGCCGGTCGTGACCGTCATGGGTCACGTCGACCACGGTAAGACCCGGCTGCTGGACGCCATCCGCAACGCCAACGTCGTGGCCGGCGAGGCCGGCGGCATCACCCAGCACATCGGCGCCTACCAGGTCCAGACCGTCGTCGACGGCGAGGACCGCAAGATCACCTTCATCGACACCCCGGGTCACGAGGCGTTCACCGCCATGCGTGCCCGCGGTGCCGACACCACCGACCTGGTGGTGCTGGTGGTCGCGGCCGACGACGGTGTCAAGCCGCAGACGACCGAGGCGATCGACCACGCCACGGCGGCCGGGGTGCCGATCGTGGTGGCGGTCAACAAGATCGACAAGGAGGGGGCCGACCCCAACCGGGTGCGCGCCCAGCTCACCGAGTACGGCCTGGTGGCCGAGGAGTTCGGTGGCACGACGCAGTTCGTCGACGTGTCCGCCCGCGAGGGCATCAACATCGACGGTCTGCTGGAGGCGGTCGTGCTGACCGCCGACGCCGAGCTCGACCTCAAGGCCAACCCCGACATGCCCGCCCAGGGGTCGGCCATCGAGGCCCACCTCGACAAGGGCCGGGGCGCCGTGGCGACCGTGCTGGTCCAGCGCGGCACGCTGCGGGTCGGCGACTCGATCGTCTGTGGTGTGGCCCACGGCCGCGTCCGGGCGATGCTCGACGAGAACCTCCAGCCGATCGATGAGGCTCCGCCGTCGCGTCCGGTCGAGGTGCTCGGCCTGACCGCGGTGCCCGGCGCCGGCGACAACTTCCTGGTCGTCGACGACGACCGGGTGGCCCGCCAGATCGCCGACAAGCGGACCGCGCGCAAGCGCAACGCCGAGCTGCTGCGCAGCCGCAAGAGCAGCTCCCTTGAGGAGCTGTTCAAGGACCTGGAGCGCGGCGAGCGGGACGAGCTGCTGCTCATCCTCAAGGGCGACGTGTCCGGCTCGGTGGAGGCGCTGGAGGACTCGCTGCTCAAGATCGACGTGGGCGAGGAGGTCAGCCTGCGCGTCATCCGCCGCGGCGTCGGCGCGATCACGCAGGACGACGTCAACCTGTCGCTGGCGTCCGAGGGCGCGGTCATCATCGGCTTCAACGTGCGTCCCGAGCGGAACGCGCAGGAGCTGGCCGACCGCGAGGGCGTCGACATCCGGTACTACTCGGTCATCTACCAGGCGATCGAGGAGATCGAGGCGGCCCTCAAGGGCATGCTCAAGCCGGAGTTCGAGGAGGCCCAGCTCGGCACCGCCGAGGTCCGCGAGCTGTTCAAGGTGCCCAAGATCGGCAACGTCGCCGGATCGATGGTCACCTCGGGCCTCATCCAGCGCAACGCCAAGGCGCGCCTCGTCCGCGACGGCGTCGTGGTCTCCGACAACCTCACGGTGTCGTCGCTGCGCCGCTTCAAGGATGACGCCACCGAGGTCCGCGAGGGCTTCGAGTGCGGTATCGGTGTCGGCTACAACGACATCAAGATCGGCGACGTCATCGAGTGCTTCGAGATGCGGGAGAAGCCCCGCGACTAGTCGCACCCTGGTCCGCGTGCGCGGATCCTGAGAAAAAGCACATGACATGACGCCAGGTGGAAGGCATAACCTGGCGTCATGTCATGTCGGGGGGCTGACGGCGGTTCGCTCTGCGCGCAAGACGCGGGCAGGGGAACACACGAGGCCGCCGTCTTCGTTCCATCATCGAGACCTACCTGAGGTGACCACCTAGGTGTACGTGGGTGCGCTGACACTCGACCTGCTGCTGGGCGACGTCCATTCGCTCAAGCAGAAACGCGCGGTCATCCGGCCGATCATCGCCGAGGTGCACAAGCGCTTCCCGGCGGTCGCGGTCGCCGAGACCGGGAACAACGAGCTGTACCGGCGGGCCGAGCTCGGGATCGCGGTCGTCGCCGCGACCCCGGCCAACGCCACCCGGGTGCTCGACCAGTGCGAGCGGCTGGTGGCCGGCCGCCCGGAGATCGAACTGCTGTCGGCGCGGCAGCGGCTGTTCAACGACGAAGACTGATCCGGCGAGGTCCGCACCTCGCGAGGACCATAGAAAAGGAGTGCGATCATGGTGGACGCAGCTCGGGCTCGTAAGCTCGCGGACCGCATCCAGCAGATCGTGGCCGAGATGCTGGAGCGGCGGATCAAGGACCCGCGGCTCGGCTTCGTGACCGTGACCGACACCCGGATCACCAACGACCTGCGCGACGCCACCGTCTACTACACGGTGTACGGCTCGGACGGCGAGCGCGCGGAGACCGCGGCGGCTTTGGAGAGCGCCAAGGGGATCATTCGCACCGAGGTCGGCAGGAAGACCGGGATCCGGCACACGCCGAGCATCACCTTCGTCCTGGACTCGCTCATGGAGAACGCCGCGCACATCGACGATCTCCTGGCCAAGGCGCGCGCCCGGGACGAGGAGGTCGCCAAGGCAGCCCAGGGCGCGGCCCCGGCTGGTGACGCCAACCCCTACCGCACCGACGAGGACGACGAGGACGACGAGCCCGGCGAGTCCGGCGAGGTTGACGAAACGGGCGGCGACCGGCGCGGCGAAGCGGGACACTCGTCACTGTGAGTGAGCCGGCGGGCCGTGGTGTCGCCTGGGTCGCGGAGCGGGACCTGGGCGACGAGGGAGGCCACGAGGCCGGTCCGGAGGCGAACGGGGGGACTGTGAGCGCTGGCGAGACCCTGGGGCGCGGGCTGGAGTGGGGCCGGGCGCTGCAGCTGATCGAGGCGGCCGACGAGATCTGCCTGGCCTGCCATGTGGCCCCGGACGGGGACGCGCTCGGCTCGATGCTGGCGCTCGCCCAGGCCCTGCGCGACCTGGGCAAGCGCTGTCACGCCTCGTTCGGCCAGCCGTTCGCGGTGCCGGCGAGCCTGCGTTTCCTGCCCGGCCAGGACCTGCTGGTCGAGCCCGGCGGCATGCCGCCGGCCCCGGCCTTGATGATCACGCTGGACGCGGCCGGCGCGGACCGCCTGGGCCCGCTGGCCGACAACGCCGCGCGGGCCGACGAGCTGATCGTCGTCGACCACCACGCGTCCAACACCGGTTTTGGCGGCGTGCGCCTGGTCGACCCGGACGCCGCCGCCACCTCGGTCCTCGTGGACGAGCTGATCCGGCGGCTGGGCGTGCGGCTCACCAGTGACATCGCGCTCGGCCTCTACGCCGGGCTGGCCAGCGACACCGGCTCGTTCAAGTACCCCTGCACGACCCCGCAGGTGCACGAGCTCGCCGCGCGGCTGATCGACGCCGGCGTGCGCCCCGACGCGGTCGGCCACGAGCTGTGGGACCGCGCGCCCTTCGGCTACCTGCAGGTGCTCGCGGGCGCGCTGGGCCGGGCCCGGCTCGAACGCGACGCGGCGGGCGGCCTCGGCCTGGTCTGGACGGTGATCACCCGTGCCGACCGGGAGGCCCAGGGCGTGCCGTACGACCAGCTCGAAGGCGTGATCGACCAGCTGCGCCGGGCCGACGAGGCCGAGGTCGCGGTGGTGCTCAAGGAGACCGACGAGGGCGACTGGTACGTCTCGACCCGTTCCAAGGGGCGGGTGGACGTGGGCCGGGCCTGCGTCGAACTGGGCGGCGGCGGGCACCGCCTCGCCGCGGCCTTCAGCACGGCGGACGAGCCCGCCGACACGATCGACCGGTTGCGCGCCGTGCTGCGCGGCCCCCTCACCGACGCGGAGATCAGCGCGTGACCACCACCCCCTCCCCTTCTTCAGGGCTGGTCATCGTCGACAAGCCCGCCGGCTGGACGTCGCACGACGTGGTCGGCAAGCTGCGCCGGCTGGCCGGGACCCGCCGGGTCGGCCACGCCGGGACCCTCGATCCGATGGCGACCGGGGTGCTGGTCGTCGGCGTCGACAAGGCGACCCGCCTTCTCGGCCACCTCGCGCTCACCGAGAAGGGCTACGACGGCACGATCCGGCTTGGCCAGTCCACCAACACCGACGACGCCGAGGGCGAGATCACCGCGACGGCGTCCGCGGCCGGGGTGGACGACGCCGCGCTGCGGTCGGGGATCGCCGCCCTGACCGGTGTGATACGGCAGGTGCCGCCCCAGGTCAGCGCCATCAAGGTGAACGGCGAGCGCGCGTACAAGATGGCTCGCAAGGGCGAGGAGGTCGAGCTCAAGGCGCGGCCCGTCACGATCCACGACTTCGGCGTGCTGGAGGTGCGGCGCCACGGCGACCTGATCGACGTGGACGTCTCCATCACCTGCTCGTCCGGCACCTACATCCGCGCCCTGGCCCGCGATCTCGGTGCCATGCTCGGCACCGGCGGCCACCTCACGGCACTGCGCCGCACCCGTGTCGGCCCGTACGATCTGGGCATGGCCCGTACGATCGAGCGGCTCGGCGAGGAGCTGACGATCCTCCCGATGGCCGAGGCGGTCGCCGCGGCCTTCCCCCGGCGTGAGGTCTCCGCCGACGACGCCCGCAAGGTCATGCACGGCGGCAAGCTCCCCGCCGCGGGACTGGGGCCGGGTCCGGTCGGCGTCTTCGGCCCCGACGGCACGCTGCTGGCACTGGTGGAGGAGCAGGGCAAGGCCGCCAAGCCCCTTGCCGTCTTCGTCCCGTAACCTCGCGAGAAGGCGGCCAATACGGCGTGGTAAGGCTCACGCGCTGAAATGGGTGCGTTCCAACCTACGCTTGCGTAACCTACGGGAACGTAGGTTTGATAGCGGAGGAGGTGTCCATGGCCACGGCGTCACACCAGACAGCGTCATCCCCGCCCCCGGAGGTCCCGTCGCCGACCAAGCCCCGGCTACGGGGCTGGCTGCACATCGGCGCTTTTCCCGCCGTGCTCGCCGCCGGTCTCGTGCTGGTCGCCCTGGGGCCGACGCTCCAGGCGCGGTTGTCCTCGGCGGTGTACGTCGCGATGTCGGGACTGCTGTTCGGGGTCTCCGGGACGTACCACCGGCAGAGCTCCAACCGGATGATCGAGGTACTGCGCCGGTTCGACCACGCCAACATCTATCTGATCATCGCCGGGACCTACACGCCCTTCGCGGTGCTCGCGCTGGACGGGACGGGCCGGATCGCGGTGCTGGCCGTGGTGTGGACCGGCGCGATCGCGGGAGTGGTCTTCCGGACCACCTGGGTCGGGGCGCCGCGCTGGCTGTACGTCTCGCTCTACATCGTGCTCGGCTGGGTGGCGGTGCTGTTCGTGCCGCAGTTCCTGTCAGGCGCCGGCGTCGCCGCTTGTGCGCTGGTGGCGCTCGGTGGCGTCGCCTACAGCGTGGGCGGCGTGGTCTACGGGTTGCGGCGGCCCAATCCCTCGCCGCGCTGGTTCGGCTTCCACGAGGTGTTCCACGCCTGCACGCTCGCCGCGTACGTCATGCAGTACATCGCGGTCTCTCTGGTCGTCTACCAGTCGGCCTAGACGACTGCGTGTCAAAGGCGGAAGTCGGCTTGGACGGCGTGATGGTCGCTGCCCGGAGTCGCCACGGTCGCGGCGTTCACGGCGTCCAAGCCCGCGTAGAGGATGTGGTCGGGCCTGGTGAGGGGGAATCCGCCTGGCCAGGTGAAGCCCATGCCGGAGCCTGCGGTCTCGTGGGCCTCGCGCAGCGGCGGCACGAGTTCGCCGAGCTTGCGGTCGGTCGTGGCCGTGTTGAGGTCGCCCAGCAGCAGGATTCGCTTGGAACGGTCGGCGCGGAGGGTGGAGGACAGCCGGTGCATCGTGGCGTCGCGCTTGCTCGTGTAGCCCGGCCGGGCCGAGGCCAGGTGCGCCACGTACGTGGTGATGTCGCCCTTGGGCGTCACCAGGGTCGCGCGCATCGCGCGGGTCCAGCCCATGTCCAGATCGACCGGCTCGGCGTCGCGGATGGGGAAACGGCTCCAGATGCCGACGGTGCCCTTCACCGCGTGGTGCGGGAAGGCCGTGTCCAGGCTCTCGGGGTAGGAGCCGCGCGAGAGCTCGACGAGCGCGAGCACGTCCGCGCGGGTCGACAGCAGCGCGGCGGCGGTGGCGGCCGGCGTGCGGTTGCCCGCGTACATGTTCTGGCCGATCACCCGCAGGTCGTACGGGCCTCCGGGTGCGGAACGCAGGAACGCGCCGCCGAACATCAGCGACCAGACGAGCGCGGGCAGGAGGACGGCGGCCAGCCCCGGCCACCAGGCTCGGCGCACGGCCGCGATCACGGCCAGGGGCAGGACCAGCAGGCCCAGCCAGGGGAGCGCGGTATCCAGAAGGGTGCCCGGGCCTCCCGGAACGGCGCGGTGACCGGTCAGCACGGCCGCCAGAACGCACGAGGCCAGCGAGACGAGGAGGCCACGCCGGGGTTCCCGTTCGGTGTGCTCCTCGTCACCACGCACGCCGATCTCGGTCTGCAGGGTCACCTCGCCGAAGCTACCCGCGCGGCCGAAGTGCCCAGAACGGCGCCGATTGCGAAGGGGAAGGCGCTACCGGCGAGTAGACTTGTGGGGCCGCTGCCGATGGTGCGCGCTCGGGGGACGGGCGTGCGAGGGCAACCCCCTCGGTCGTGACGTCACGCGGCGCATGGCAGTCTGTGAGGCGACAGAACGTCCAACGCAGGGAGATCATGGTGCGGCGCTGGCACGGCCTCGACGAGGTTCCCGCCGACTGGGGCAGATCGGTGATCACCATCGGCGTCTTCGACGGCGTTCACCGCGGCCACCAGCGCATCGTGGGCCGCGCCGCCGAGCTGGCCCGCCAGCGGGGCCTGCGGTCCGTTGTGATCACCTTCGACCCGCACCCCGACGAGGTCGTGCGGCCGGGGACGCATCCGCCCCTGCTGAGCTCCACCAAGCGCCGGATCGAGCTGCTGGAGGGCCTCGGCACCGACGCGGTGGTCGTCGTCCCGTTCACTCTGGAGCTGTCCAAGGTGGGGCCGGACGAGTTCGTCCAGTCGGTGCTCGTCGACCGGCTGCACGCGGCGCACGTCATCGTCGGCGAGGACTTCCGCTTCGGCCACAAGGCCAAGGGCGACGTCGCGCTGCTGACCGAGCTCGGTGAGAAGTACGACTTCACCGCCGAGGGCGTGCCCCTGGTGGCGAACGGCGACAAGATCTCCTCCACCGGCATCCGGGCGCTGCTGGAGAGCGGCGCGGTCGAGGAGGCCTGCCACGCGCTCGGGCGCCCCCACCGCGTCGAGGGCGTCGTGGTCCGCGGCCACCAGCGCGGACGGCAGCTCGGCTTCCCGACCGCCAACCTGGAGACGCTCCCGCACACCGCGATCCCCGCCGACGGCGTCTACGCCGGCTGGCTCGTCTGCGACTCCGACCGGTACCCGGCGTTCCGCTGGCCCGCGGCGATCTCCATCGGCACCAACCCGACGTTCGAAGGCGCGGGGGAGCGGACCGTCGAGGCCTACGCGCTGGACCGTGACGATCTCGACCTCTACGGCGAGCACATGGCGGTGGACTTCGAGGTCCGCATCCGCGACACGCTCAAGTTCGAGTCGATCGAGGCCCTGATCGAGGAGATGCACCGCGACGTGGACCGCGCCAGGGAGATCACTTCCGGCCGCTGATCACGGTCCGTTCCGCTCCGTCACGGGGCGCCTTTCGGACGTGGTACGGTGAATAGTCGCCGGGATCAGGCCCCGGCTCGGTCGGCTACACCCTCATGTGGCCGGCCACTTTCCATACGCACCATGCGGACCTGTGCGCCTGCGGGCCGGGGATCTGCGGGTGACGAGTTTTCAGAAGGAGCCTCGTGTCGCTCGACACCGCCACCAAGAACAAGATCATCGCTGAGTACGCGACCGCTGAGGGTGACACCGGATCCCCGGAAGTCCAGGTCGCGCTGCTGACCCGCCGGATCAACGATCTGACGGAGCACCTCAAGGAGCACAAGCACGACCACCACAGCCGCCGCGGGCTGCTGCTGCTGGTCGGCCGCCGCCGTCGGCTCCTCAAGTACCTGCAGAACAAGGACATCAACCGGTACCGGCAGCTGATCGAGCGTCTGGGTCTGCGCCGCTAGTACGGTGAAGGGGAGTGGCCGGTGGAGAACGGTTCCGCGCGCGGAGCCCGTTCACCACTGCCGAGGTGCCACCGGGAACATCCCGGCGGCCCCGGCGGCCACTCCCCTTTCTTCATAGGTGACCGTGGGCCGGATCCGGGAAGGATCCGATCAACGGTCCGAACAACTGAATGACCACAACACCCCGCGGACAGCGCCCTGGTGCGGCCGGTCCTCGGTAGTGGCTCTCGGAGCATGCTCCTCGCCCGATCGACGGCGGGGATAGAGGATCCGGGAGCTTCGATCGAAGACCGGCATTGCGTAACAAGCCACGGGAAGCAGCCGCGGGGACCGTCCGAAACCTAGGAGGTTTCCCGTGACAGAAGCTGTGCGCGTCGATGGGGCGCAGAGCACCGAGGCCGTGATCGACAACGGTTCCTTCGGCACTCGTACCATCCGTTTCGAGACGGGCCGGCTGGCCCGTCAGGCGGCCGGTTCGGCCGTCGCCTACCTCGACGACGAGACGATGGTGCTCTCGGCCACCACCGCCTCCAAGAAGCCCAAGGACAACCTGGACTTCTTCCCCCTGACGGTGGACGTCGAGGAGCGCATGTACGCGGCCGGGCGCATCCCCGGCTCGTTCTTCCGCCGTGAGGGCCGTCCCTCCGAGGACGCGATCCTCACCTGCCGCCTGATCGACCGGCCGCTGCGCCCCTCGTTCACCAAGGGCCTGCGCAACGAGATCCAGGTCGTTGAGACGATCATGGCGTTGCACCCCGACCACCTGTACGACGTCGTGGCGATCAACGCCGCCTCGATGTCCACCCAGCTGGCCGGCCTGCCGTTCTCCGGCCCGATCGGCGGCGTGCGCGTCGCGCTGATCGAGGGCCAGTGGGTCGGCTTCCCGACCCACCCCGAGCTGGAGAACGCCACGTTCGACATGGTGGTCGCCGGTCGCGTCCTGGAGGACGGCGACGTCGCGATCATGATGGTCGAGGCCGAGTCCACCCCGGGTACCCTGCGCCTGGTCGCCGACGGCGCCACCGCGCCGACCGAGGAGACCATCGCCGCGGGCCTGGACGCGGCCAAGCCGTTCATCAAGGTCCTGTGCAAGGCGCAGAGCGACCTGGCGGCCGTGGCCGCCAAGCCGACCGCCGAATACCCGATCTTCCTGGACTACCAGGACGACGTGCTCGAGGCCGTCACCGCCGCCGTCGCCACCGAGCTGGCCGAGGCGCTGACCATCGCGGGCAAGCAGGAGCGCGAGACCCGGCTCGACGAGCTCAAGGCCGGTGCGGCCGACAAGCTCGCCGCCGACTTCGAGGGCCGCGAGAAGGAGGTCTCCGCCGCTTTCAGGGCGCTGACCAAGAAGCTGGTCCGCGAGCGGGTCGTCCGCGACGGCCTGCGCATGGACGGCCGCGGCGTCAAGGACATCCGCCAGCTGAACGCCGAGGCCCACGTGATCCCGCGGGTGCACGGCTCGGCGCTGTTCGAGCGCGGCGAGACCCAGATCATGGGCGTGACCACGCTCAACATGCTCCGGATGGAGCAGATGATCGACACGCTCAACCCCGAGCGCACCAAGCGCTACATGCACAACTACAACTTCCCGCCGTACTCCACCGGTGAGACCGGCCGCGTGGGCTCGCCCAAGCGCCGCGAGATCGGCCACGGAGCGCTCGCCGAGCGGGCGCTGCTGCCGGTGCTGCCGACGCGCGAGGAGTTCCCCTACGCGATCCGCCAGGTGTCGGAGGCCCTCGGGTCCAACGGCTCCACCTCGATGGGCTCGGTCTGCGCCTCCACCATGTCGCTGCTCGACGCGGGCGTGCCGCTCAAGCAGATGGTGGCCGGCATCGCCATGGGCCTCATCCACGAGGGCGGCGAGTACGTCACGCTGACCGACATCCTCGGCGCCGAGGACGCGTTCGGCGACATGGACTTCAAGGTCGCCGGCACCCGCGACGTCATCACCGCCCTGCAGCTCGACACCAAGCTCGACGGCATCCCGGCGTCGGTGCTGAGCGCCGCGCTCAAGCAGGCCAAGGGCGCCCGGCTGGCGATCCTGGACGTCATGCAGGAGGCCATCGAGGCACCCGCCGAGATGAGCATCTACGCGCCGCGGATCATCACGATCAAGGTCCCGGTCGACAAGATCGGCGAGGTCATCGGCCCCAAGGGCAAGATGATCAACTCGATCCAGGACGACACCGGCGCCGACATCACGATCGAGGACGACGGCACCATCTACGTCGGCGCCACCGACGGCACGTCGGCCGAGGCCGCGCGGCAGGCGATCAACGCGATCGCCAACCCGCACATGCCCGAGGTCGGCGAGCGCTACCTCGGCACGGTCGTCAAGACCACCACGTTCGGCGCGTTCGTGTCGCTGCTGCCCGGCAAGGACGGCCTGCTGCACGTCTCGCAGATCCGCAAGCTGCACGGCGGTGCCCGGATCGAGAACGTCGAGGACGTCATCAACGTCGGCGAGAAGATCCAGGTCGAGGTCACCGAGATCGACCAGCGCGGCAAGCTGTCGCTGGTCCCGGTCGATGTCGTCGAGCGCGAGCGCGCCGAGAAGGCCGACGGCGGCGAGGCCCCCGCGGGCGCCGCCGACACCGGCGCGGCCGAGGCCGCGGACGACGGCGACCGCGATGGCGACCGCGGCGAGCGCCGGTCGGAGGGCGGCGACCGCGCCCCGCGCCGCCGCCGCACCCGGCGCGGCGGCGAGGGCGGCGGCGACCGCAACTCCTGACCGATCGAAGCACGCGTGCCGGCCGGCCTGCCCGTCGAGGGCGGGCCGGCCGGCACTTATCAGCGAGGGATCGTGAACCCCGTGACGATTCTGGCGAGTGCGCAGGAACCCGGCACCACCCACGTCGTGCACCCCGGCACGGACGGCGCCGGCGCCGTGCGGCGCTCGGTGCTGCCCGGCGGCCTGCGCGTCATCACCGAGACCATGCCGACCGTGCGCTCCGCCGCGTTCGGCATCTGGGCCGGTGTCGGCTCCCGCGACGAGGCCCCGGCCGACGCGGGCGCCAGCCACTACCTGGAGCACGTGCTGTTCAAGGGCACACGGCGGCGGTCGGCCCTGGAGATCTCCGCGGCCGTCGACGCGGTCGGCGGCGACCTCAACGCGTTCACCGCCAAGGAGTACACCTGCTACTACGCGCGGGTGCTGGACGCCGACCTGCCGCTGGCGGTCGACGTCGTCTCCGACATGGTGGCCGCGTCGCTCAACCGGCCCGAGGACGTCGAGTCCGAACGCGGTGTGATCCTCGAAGAGATCCACATGCGTGACGACGACCCCGGCGACCTCATCCACGACGAGTTCTCCACGGCGCTCTACGGGGACGCGCCGCTCGGCCGGCCGATCCTCGGCACGATCGAGTCGATCAACTCGCTGAGCCGCGACCGCATCCACGCGTACTACCGCGAGCACTACGTCCCGGACAACCTGGTCGTCGCCGTCGCCGGCAACATCGACCACGATGAGGTCGTACGGCTGGTCACGCGCGCCTTCGAGGGACACCTCGACGGCACCGCCCTGCCCCGCCCGCCCCGGCTGGACGGCACGCCGCAGCCCGTCGAGCCGACCGTGCGGATCGTCGACAAGGACACCGAGCAGGCCCATGTGGTGCTCGGCGGTGCCGGCGTCTCCCGCACCGACGACCGCCGTTTCGCGCTCGGCGTGCTCAACGCCGTGCTGGGCGGCGGCATGTCGTCGCGCCTCTTCCAGGAGGTACGCGAGAAGCGGGGCCTCGCCTACTCCGTCTACAGCTACACCTCGCAGTACGCCGACACCGGCATCTTCGGGGTCTACGCGGGCTGCCAGACCGCCAAGGTCGACGAGGTCCTGTCGATCTGCCGCGACGAGGTCGCCAAGGCCGCCGAGAAGGGCATCACCGACGAGGAGCTCGACCGCGGCAAGGGCCAGCTGCGCGGCGCGATGGTGCTCGGCCTGGAGGACACCGGCTCCCGGATGAGCCGCATCGGCAAGAGCGAGCTGGTGTACGAGTCGCTGCTCGCGGTCGACGAGATCCTCAGCCGGATCGACGCCGTCACCCCGGGCGACGTTCGCGAGGTGGCCGCCGACGTGCTCGCCGGCCCGCAGGCCCTCACCGTGATCGGCCCCTTCGGCGACCGCGACTTCAGCCTGTAGCGCGACCGGTTACGCACGGTCGTTGATCGGGTAGGCCTCCCAGGCAAGGGAGGTGCCCATGAAGTTCCTCATCCGGGTGCTCATCAACGCCGTCGCGCTGTGGGTCGCCACCGTGCTGGTCGACGGGATCAGCGTCAGCGGGGACACCACGGCCAAACGGTGGCTGACCCTGCTGGCGGTCGCGGTGATCTTCGGCGTCGTCAACGCGTTCATCAAACCAGTGATCAAGGTGCTCGGCTGCGCGTTCTATGTGCTGACGCTGGGACTGTTCGCCCTGGTGGTCAACGCGGCGCTGCTCATGCTGACGAGCTGGGCGGCCGGGAAACTGAGCCTGCCGTTCCACGTCGAGTGGTTCTGGCCCGCGTTCTGGGGCGCGATCATCGTCAGCGTCGTGAGCTGGCTGCTCAGCCTGCTCATCCCGGACGGCGCGGCCGACGACGACTGAGGGCCGTGGAGTCGCCGGCACCGTTCTGGACTAGGCTCGGGCGCGGAGCCGAGCCGGGAGGACGAACGTGATCAAGGTTGGGGTGCTGGGCGCGCGGGGCCGGATGGGCGCCGAGGTGTGCCGGGCCGTCGAGGGCGCGGACGACCTGGAACTGGTCGCCGCCGTCGACCAGGGCGACGAGCTGGAGTCCCTCGGCGCCGCCGAGGTCGTGGTCGACTTCACCCACCCCGGCGTGGTCATGGACAACCTCCGCTGGTGCGTCGAGCACGGCCTGCACGCCGTCGTCGGCACCAGCGGCTTCGACCCCGGCCGCCTCGACACCGTCCGTGGCTGGCAGGCCGCCAAGCCGGGCTCCAACGTCCTCATCGGCCCCAACTTCGGCATCGGCGCCGTGCTGATGATGCACTTCGCGCGGAAGGCCGCGCCGTTCTTCGAGTCCGTCGAGATCGTCGAGCTGCACCACCCCAACAAGGCCGACGCCCCGTCCGGCACCGCCTACCGCACCGCCGAGCTGGTGTCGGCCGCCCGCGCCGAGGCGGGCACGCCCCCGTCGCCGGACGCCACCACCGACGAGCTCCACGGCGCCCGCGGCACCGATGTCGAGGGCGTGCACGTGCACTCGATCCGCCTGTCGGGCCTCATCGCCCATCAGGAGGTCCTCCTCGGCGGCCACGGCGAGATCTTCACGATCCGGCACGACTCGATGAACCGCGAGTCGTTCATGCCAGGCGTGCTCCTCGGCGTGCGTTCCGTCCGCGAGCTTCCCGCGTCCCTCACGGTCGGCATCGAGTCGCTGCTCGGCCTGTGAGGGCCGAAGCTTTGCTTCGGGTTGTCGTTGGGTTGGCGCGTTTGGCGGCACGTTGATTGCGTAGCGGTGCTGCGACCCACCGAGGGCTCCCAAGATGCCGGGGTACGTGCGATTTCCCGATGTGCGCGACGATCTCGTGGTCTTCGTGGCCGACGACGATCTGTGGCTCGTGCCCACGGAGGGCGGGCGGGCCTGGCGGTTGACGGCGGGCGTGGCCGAGGTGGGCTTTCCGCGGATCTCTCCTGACGGAACGCAGGTGGCGTTCGTCGGGGAGGGGGAGGGGCCCAAGGAGGTCTACCTGCTGGCGCTGGACGGGGGCAGTGCGCGGCGGATCACCTACCAGGGCGCCAACTGCACCGTCAGCGCCTGGGACGCCGAAGGCAGGATCGTCTACGCGAGCGATGTGGGGCAGCCGTTCGCCGGGCAGCGATGGCTGCACCGGGTGGGGACGGGCGGCGGGCTGCCGGAGCGGCTGCCGTTCGGGCCCGCGAGCTCGGTCTCCTACGGGCCGGGCGGCGGGGTGGTGATCGGGCGCAACACGGCCGATCCGGCGCGGTGGAAACGGTACCGGGGCGGTACGGCGGGCAGCCTGTGGATCAAGGACGGCGGGCCGTTCCGGCGGCTGGTCGATCTCGACGGCAACCTCGCGGCACCGTGCTGGGTGGGGGAGCGCGTCTACTTCCTGTCGGATCACGAGGGCGTCGGCAACGTGTACTCGTGTACGGAACGGGGAGAGGATCTGCGCCGCCACACCGATCACGAGGACTTCTACGCCCGCAATCTCGCCACGGACGGGAGCCGGCTCGTCTACCACGCGGGAGCGGAGCTGTATCTGCTCGATCCCGGGGCGGGGTCGCGGCGGATCGAGGTTCATCTGGCGACGTCGCGTTCGCAGCGGGATCGCAAGTTCGTGGACGCGGCGCAGTATCTGGACGGCGCCACGCTGACTCCCGACGGCTCCGGGCTCGCGGTGACGGCGCGGGGCAAGGCGTTCACGTTCGACAACTGGACGGGCTCGGTGTGCCAGCGAGGGGAGCGCACCGGTGTGCGCTATCGGCTGCTGACCTGGCTGAACGACCAGCAGCGGCTGATCGCGGCGGCGAGCGGCCAGGGTGACCGCGAGCTGCTCGTGCTGATGGCCGGCGAGGGCGCGCCGGCTGCGTTCGAGGCCGCCGACACCGGGCGGATGACGGCGCTGGCGGTGTCTCCGGTGAACGACCAGGTGGCGATCACCAATCACCGCAACGAACTCCTGCTGGTGAACGCCGGTGACCCGCAGACCCCGGCGGTACGGCTCGATGCCAGCCCGTTCGGCGCCATCGAGGATCCGGCGTGGTCTCCCGACGGGCGCTGGCTGGCCTACGCCTGCCCGGGCAGCGCCCAGACCACGGCGATCAAGGTCTGCCGGCTGGACACGCGGGAGACCCGGGTCGTCGTCGAGCCGGTCCTCCGGGATCGGGCGCCGTCGTTCGACCCCGGCGGCCGATACCTCTACTTCATCGGCGCCCGCGTCTTCAATCCCATCGACGACTCGTTGCAGTTCGGCCTGGGCTTCCCGCTGGGGACGCTGCCGTACGCGATCGCGCTGCGGGCCGACGTCCCGCCGCCCGGTAAGGACGAGACGGAACCGGCGGAATCCGCCGACGCCGCCGACACCGCCGAACGTGTCGACATCGACTTCGACGGCATCGAACGACGGGTCGTCCCGCTGGAGGTGCACGAGGCCCGGTACGCGCGGGTGGAGGGCATCAGGGGCAAGGTGCTCCTCTCGTACGACCCCATCGAGGGCATCCGCGACACGCTGGTCAACAGCGCGCTGCTGCTGTACGACCTCGCCGAGGGCAGGCAGCGGCAGCTCGCGTCGAGGATCAGCGACTTCCTCGTGAGCCGTGACCGGAGCACGCTGCTGTATCGCGTCGGGCAGCGGCTGCGCGTGCTGCCCGCGGGCAAGGACGTGCCGGACGGTGACGGGCCGGGGCCCGCGACCGGGTGGATCGACCTGTCCAGGGTGAAGGTGTCGGTCTGGCCTGAGGGCGAATGGTGCCAGATGTTCCGGGAGGCCTGGCGGTTGCAGCTGGAGCACTTCTGGGCCGAGGACATGGCCGGGCTGGACTGGTACGGCGTCTACGACCGCTACAAGCCGCTGGTGGACCGGGTGAACACCCGCAGCGAGTTCTCCGACCTGCTCTGGGAGGTGCAGGGCGAGCTGGGCACGTCCCATGCGTACGAACGCGGCGGGGCCTACCGCGCGCAGCCGGCCTATCCGCTGGCCTACCTGGGCGTCGACTGGGCGCTGGAACCCGGCACCGGCCGCTATCTGATCGCCGGCATCGTGCACGGCGACCCGTGGGACCCGGAGGCGACGTCGCCGCTCAACAGGCCCGGGGTGGACGTACGGCCCGGCGACGTCCTGCTCGCGGTGAACGGGCAGCCGGTGGGGCCGGACTCCGGCGGCCCGCAGGAGCAGCTCGTCAACCAGGTCGGCCAGGACGTGCAGCTCACCGTGCGGCGGGGAGAGCAGGCGCCCACGACGATCGAGGTGCCGGCGCTGGAGGACGAGCGGCCCGGCCGCTATCGCGACTGGGTGCGGGCCAACCGGCGCCTCGTGCACGAACGGACCGCCGGCCGGGTCGGTTACGTGCACGTGCCCGACATGAGGGCGGGCGGTTTCGCCGAGTTCCACCGCGGGTTCCTCGCCGAGTACGACCGCGACGCGTTGATCGTCGACGTGCGGTTCAACGGCGGCGGGTGGGTGAGCGGCCTGCTGCTTCAGCGGCTCGCCCGGCCGCGGCTCGGTTTCGACTACCCGCGCTGGGGAGTGCCGGAGCCCTATCTGAAGGAGTCGCCGGCCGGACCTCTCGTCGGGCTCATCAACGAGCGGACCGGCTCCGACGGCGACGTCTTCGCGCACGCGTTCAAGGTGCTGCGGCTCGGGCCGCTGATCGGCAAGCGCACCTGGGGCGGCGTGATCGGCATCCAGCCCCGGCATCGGCTCGCCGACCGGACGATCACGACCCAGCCGGAGTTCTCGTTCGCCTTCGACGACGTCGGCTGGCAGCTGGAGAACTACGGCACCTCACCCCACATCGACGTGGACATCACGCCCGAGGACCACGCCGAGGGCCGCGACACCCAGCTTGAACGGGCCATTGCCGTGGCCCTCGACCAGCTGGAGGCCCGGCCGCCGCACCGGCCCGATCACACCGTCCGCCCCCGCTTCGAGGCCCCGAAACTCCCGCCGCGCCGGTGATCCCGCCACCGTCAACGGCACATCTCCATCCACTGGGCTCTTCGTTACGTATCTCCGGGTACGGCCCCATTTGGTGCAGGTCATGCACCACTGCGATAAGGGGGAAATGCCTTATGGGTATCTTCGACGACGCCAAGAACAAGGCCTCCAACGCCAAGGACAAGGCCAAGGAGAGGGCCGACCAGGCCGCCGACCGGACGCGCGAGTCCGACACCATGGACAACGTGCGCAAGCGGGGCGAGAACCTGCAGGACCAGGTCCGCGACAAGGGTGAGAACCTGCGGAACCGGGGTCGCGGCGCCGGGGATCAGCAGCACTGACGTCACCTGACTGAGGTCATGCGGGGCGCATGGGGAGACCTGTGCGCCCCGTTCATTACTCTAAGTAGTATAATGGCTACAAATTGTGGCATTGGTCGGTTTTGTTGGGAGATGGAGACGTGAGCTCCCGTCTGGACAAGAGAGACCTCAAATGGCCGCTCGCGGTGGGGGTGGTGCTCCTGGTCGTGCTGGCGGGCTGCGGGGTCACCTTCGGCGAATGGGTCAAGGCGACCCTGGCCCCGGACGATTTCAAGGGGCGCGGCGAGGGCGTGGCCATGGTCCGGATCAAACCGGGCCAGTCGGCGCGTGAGGTCGCGGCGTCCCTTGAGGCGGCGGGCGTCGTGGCGAGCGACGACGCGTTCATCAAGGCCATCAAGGGTTCGTCCAAGGCGGGCGCGCTCCGCCCCGGCGTTTACCGCCTGCGCAAAGAGATGAAGGCCACCGCGGCGGTCGGCCTGCTCTTCGACCCGGCGACCCGCGTCCAGCGGAAGATCGTCGTCCGTGAGGGGCTGCGCCTGGACGAGACGCTCGCGGCCCTCGCCAAGGGCTCGGGCATCCCGCAGGCCGAGTTCGCGAAGGCCGCCGCCGACCCGGCCGGGCTCGGCCTCCCCTCGTACGCGGGCGGCAGGC
Organism: Actinomadura fulvescens; assembly: GCF_039533225.1. NCBI lineage: Bacteria > Bacillati > Actinomycetota > Actinomycetes > Streptosporangiales > Thermomonosporaceae > Actinomadura > Actinomadura fulvescens. The sequence continues at coordinate 488,746 of NZ_BAAATD010000001.1, forward strand.
TGGAGGGTTTCCTCTTCCCGGCCACCTATCCCGTCGAGCCGGGAACCGGCGCCAGGTCACTGCTGCGCGCGATGGTCCAGCGCTTCCGCCAGGCCGCCGCCGATGTCGGCCTCGAACGCCGGGCGGGCGCCGTGGGGCTGACGCCCCTGCAGGCCGTCACCGTGGGCAGCATCGCCCAGGCCGAGGGCGGCGGTTCCGCCGACTACCCGAAGATCACGCGCGTGATCTACAACCGGTTGCGCGACGGCGGGCGCCTCCAGCTCGACACGACGGTGCTGTACGCGCAGAAGCGGCACGACCTGCGGGTCTCCGAGCAGGACACGCGCGTGCGGTCGCCCTACAACACCTACGTCAACGACGGCCTGCCGCCTGGGCCCATCTCCAGCCCCGGTGAGGCGGCGCTCAAGGCGGCCCTCGACCCGGCCAAGGGCGACTGGAAGTTCTTCGTGACCGTCGACCCGAAGAACCGCGTCACCAAGTTCACCGCGTCGGAATCGGAGTTCCTCCACCTCCGTGACCAGCTCAATCGTGCCCTGAGCGCCGGCGACTGAGAAAAAGGCCCGGCACCCCTTGCGTTGGCTAATACCCTTAGCTTAATCTCTAGCTAAGTAGGTTAGCCAAACGGAAGCAGACCTTAGCTTCCAGATCGCCAAGGAGCCCCCCATGAAGATCCGCCGCATCGCCCTCGCCACCGCCGCCCTCCCCGTCGTCGCCGTCGGCACGCTGTTCACCTGGAGCGAGCTGAAGCCGCACGAGATCCGCACCAGCGTCGAGATCGCGGCGCCCGCCGACCGGGTGTGGCAGGTGCTCACCGACTTCCAGCGCTACCCCGAGTGGAACCCGTTCATCGTCAGCGTCAAGGGCACCGCCGAGAAGGGGACGAAGCTCGACAACAAGCTCCGCGATGGCAACGGCGGGGTCATGACGTTCAAGCCCGAGATCCTCAAGGCCGACGCCGGCCGGGAGCTGCGCTGGATCGGCCGGATGTGGGTGCCCGGGATCGTGGACGGCGAGCACTACTTCCTCATCGAGCCCGCCGGCGACGGCAAGGTCCGCCTGACCCAGGGCGAGAAGTTCACCGGCGCGCTCGTTCCGGTGGCCACCGGTCAGCTGCGGATGAAGGACGAGTTCGCGGCGATGAACGCCGCGCTCAAGGCCCGCGCCGAGCGTGCCTGACTCACTCTCCCGACGGAGTGGGACGGGACGTGACGTGAACGGCGGGAGTGGCGAAACCGTGCTTGTTGAACAGCTTGCGGGCCGTGGGGGACGACAGCCAGGCGACGAAGGACAGAGCCCGTTCCTCGTTGTCGGTGTCCTTCACGGCCATCGCGTGGTACGTGGCCGTGACGTTCGCGTCCGCCGGGATGGGGACGCTGCTCGCGGCCGCGCCGGCGGACCGCAGATCGGTGATGTAGACCAGCCCCGCGTCCGCCTCGCCGCCCCGCACCCGGTTCAGCACGGACCGCGAGCTGATCTCCTCGGACGTCCAGCGCACGGTGAGCCCGGCCCGGGTGAAGATCTCCCGCGCGTACCGGCCCACCGGGACCGTCGCGGCGCCGACCGCGACCCGCAGCCCGCGGCGGCTGAGATCGCCCAGGCCACGGATGCGCCTGGGGTTGCCGGGCGCGACCGCGATGGTGAGCGAGCCCAGCGCGACGATCCGGCGGCGGCCCGTGAGGCGGCGTTCCACCACGGCCATGCTCGCCCCGTCGGCCGTCATCAGCACGTCACCGGGTTCGCGATCGGCGACCCGTTCGGCCACCTCCTGAGAGCCGCCGAAGACGAACCGCACCCGCACGTCACGGTGTTCCTGCCGGTACGCGGCGCCGAGCTCGCCCGCGACGTCGGTCAACGACGAACCCGCCAGCACGGTCAGCGTCGCAGGACCGTCGGACCCGCAGCCGGCGGCACCGGAGGCGAGGGTCGCGAGCAGGGCGGCGACGACGGTGACGCGCCGCCCGCGGGGGGAGTCGGGCATATGCCTTCATCCTAGAGTTGGTCGTGCTTGCCTCCGGTGATTCGGCACTGGCGTGTCAGACCTCGGCAATAGGCTCGTGCGTAGCTGGAGAACCCCTTCCCCGGAGAGGCCCGGAATGTCCTTCGACCTGATGGAACTGCTGTCCGACGACTGGCGGGAGCGGCTCGATCCGCTGCTCGACCCGATCGCGACGGCGGCGCTGAGCGCGTTCGTGGCGCAGGAGTACGCGACCCGGACGGTCTACCCGCCCCAGGAGGACCTGTTCGCCGCGTTCCGGCACTGCTCGTACGAGCGGGCACGGGTCCTCATCCTCGGTCAGGACCCCTACCACGGCCCCGGGCAGGCCCACGGGATGAGCTTCAGCGTGCGCGAGGGCGTGCGGCTGCCGCCGTCGTTGCGCAACATCTACAAGGAGCTGGCGTCCGACCTGGAGGTCCCGCTCGCCAAGACCGGTGACCTGACGCCCTGGGCCGACCAGGGCGTGCTGCTGCTCAACGCCGTGCTGACCGTGCGCGAGGGCGAGGCGGGCGCGCACGCGGGCAAGGGCTGGGAGGAGTTCACCGACGCCGCCATCCGGGCGCTCAACGACAAGCCCGAACGCGTCGTCTTCGTGTTGTGGGGCGCCTACGCCCGCAAGAAGGCCCGGCTCATCACGGGCGTGCACCACACCGTCATCGAGTCGGCTCACCCGAGTCCGCTCAGCGCCAAGAAGTTCTTCGGCACCCGGCCGTTCAGCGCGGTCAACAAGGCCCTCGCCGACGCCGGCTCACCGGAGATCGTCTGGGACCTGGGTCAGAGCGCGAGCCCCACGGCGAGCAGCACGCCATAGGCGATCTGGAGGCGGCCGGTCTCGCCCAGCACCGGGATCAGGGCGGGACCGCGCGCCCCGTTCAGCACCTTCTGGGTCGGCGGGATCGACAGCGGCGCGGCGAGCAGCGCCACCAGCACCCACGGGTGCGGCGCGGCCAGAGCCAGCACGAACATGAACGGCAACGCCGCGCACGCCGCGTACAGCACGCGGGTCCACCGGTCGCCGAGCACGACCGCGAGGGTGCGCTTGCCGGAGACCTCGTCGGTGGGGATGTCCCGCAGGTTGTTGGCCACCAGCAGCGCGCACGCGAGCAGCCCGATCGGCACGGCCGCCGCCCAGGCCTCCCACGGGATGCCCTCGACCTGCACGTACACCGTGCCGACCACGGCGACCAGGCCGAAGAAGACGAACACCGAGATCTCGCCGAGCGCGCGGTAGCCGTACGGGTTCTTGCCGCCGGTGTAGAACCACGCCGCCAGGATCGCGAACGCGCCCACCAGCAGCAGCCACCAGGTCGTCACGGCCGCCAGCACCAGCCCGGCGACCGCCGCCGCCGCGAAGCAGCCCAGCGCCGCCGCCAGCACTTGCCGGGGCTTGGCCACCTTGGCGCCGACGAGCCGGAGCGGACCGACCCGTTCCTCGTCGGTGCCGCGTACGCCGTCGCTGTAGTCGTTGGAGTAGTTGACGCCGATCTGCAGGATGAGCGCGACCAGCGCCGCCAGCGCCGCACGCCACCACACCGCCTGCCCCTCGCCGATCGCGACACCGGTGCCGACGACGACGGGCACGAGGGAGGTGGGGAGGGTACGGGGCCGGGAGCCGGCGACCCATTGCGAGAGCGTGGCCACAGTCACCGTTCGTTTTCGTGGGACGACAGGGTTTCCGATTGTCGCCCATTTTGATCACTGCTCGGGCGCAGCCGCCACGCCAGCCCCAGGCCCAGCGCCAGGATCAGGGCCGTGGCCAGGGCTCCCCGCCGGGCCGCTGTGGCGAGGCTCTCATCCGCGGCGGCCGCGAGCGCCGGGGTGGCGTGCAGCTCGCGGGCGTACGTGCCGGCGCTCTCACGCAGCTCTTCGGCGATCACCGCCCGCCGCTCCGCGGGCACGCCCGACCCCTCCAGGCGGTCGGCCATCGCGTGGCCGAGGCTGGTGGCGAACACGGTGCCGATCACCGCGATGCCCAGCGCGGCGCCGATCTGGCGGACCGTGGACTGCGTGCCCGACGCCTGGCCCGCCTGGGCGGGCGGCACGTCGGCGAGCGACACGTTGGTGAGCTGCGCCGACGTCAGCCCGAGCCCCAGCCCGTACAGCAACATCCACGGTGCCAGGCCCAGCCCCCCGGTGGACGCGGTGATCGTCAGGGCCAGCGCCACGACCGCGACGACCTCCAGCACCATGCCGATCCGCACGACCTGGTGGGCACCGCGCTTGCCCGCGAGCCGCCCCGCGTACCCGCCGGACACGAACGCGCCGATCGCGAGCGGCAGTATCGCCAGGCTGATCTGCCACGGCGAGGTGCCGTGCACCCCGAGCAGGAAGAGCGGCAGCACGAAGACCAGCCCGAGCTCGCCCACGTTGATCAGTGCGGCGGCCAGGTTGCCGCGGCGGAAGTTGGGAATCCGGAACAAGCTGAGATCCAGCATCACCGAACGCCCCGCCGCCGCCCGCGCCCGCTCGACGACCACCAGCACGGCGAGCAGCAGCACTCCCAGCGCCAGCACGACCGGCACCGGCGACAGTCCCGACGGCCAGCCGAACGGGCCGAGTTCGAACGGCCGGGTCGCCGTCCACCAGCCGTACGTCTGCCCCTCGATGAGACCGCAGACGAGCGCGCCGAGCCCCAGCGCCGACAGCGCGCCGCCGAGCCAGTCGATCCCGCGCGGACCGTTCCCCGGCTGCCGTGTCTCGGGTATCAGCAGGAACGCCCCAACGATCAGCAGCGCCCCGAGCGGCAGGTTGACGGCGAACGCCCAGCGCCAGCCGCCCCCGGTCGCCAGCGCCCCGCCGAGCAGCGGCCCCAGCGCGGCCATGCCGCTGATCAGCGAGCCCCAGATCCCGAACGCGACGGCCCGGTCCTTGCCGGTGAACATCGCGTTCACCGTGGCCAACGTCGCAGGCATGATCATCGAGGCGCCGACGCCCTGCAGGGCCCGCGCCCCGATCAGCTGCCCCCCGCTCTGAGCCACCGCCGCCAGCACGCTGGCCACCACGAACACCGCGACCCCGGCCACGAACATCCGCCGCCGCCCGGCCAGATCACCCGCCCGCCCGAACGGGATCAGCAGCGCCGCGAAGACCAGCGAGTAGACCGAGTTGACCCATTCGGCGTCGGACGTGGTCAGCCCCAGCCCGTCCACCATCTGCGGCAACACGACACCGACGATGGTCGCGTCCACCACGATCAGCGAAACGCCGAGACTGATGACGACCATCGACAACCAGCGACGCCGGCCGGACAACGTCCCCACCGCAGGCGTACGCGGCGGCGGTGTCACAGAGGTAGTCAATGGAAGTCCCGAAGCTGATCAATCAATCCCGAAGCACTCGGCTTCAAACATAATCCCGAGGCCACGATGCCTCTCACCCACCCTCTCTTTATGGCTTTCGCGGCCTCGGGTCCTCGCCTGGCGGCTCGGACCCGAACCGCAAAAGCGGCGACCGCGACATCGCTTCGCGATCTGAGCGGGGAGCTTCGCCTTCGGCTCGCTCCCCGCTCAGCGCCGCGCGCTCGCGTGACGGCGGAGGTCTGTGGGGTCGCTTAGACCTCGGTGATGTCGGTGTGGAGGCGGATTTGGCGGACGGGGGCGCCCATGTCGAGGGTGCGGGCGGTGCCGTCGGGGGCCCAGCCGGAGGAGCCGAGGAACGTCCGCAGGACCGTGTCGTCCTCGAAGACCCAGCTGATCAGGGTGCTGACGCCGTCCTCGCGGAGCAGGTCGACCGTGGCGGCCAGCAGGCGGCTGCCGTGCCCGGTCCGGCCGTGGAGGGGGTCGACCAGCAGGGTGAGGAGCTCGGCGGCGTGGGCCGGATCATGGTCGCGGTCCTCGGCCGGACCGTGGGCGGCGAAGCCCACGACCAGGTCGGACGCCACCGCGACGAGCAGCCGGTGCCGGGGGCTCGGCGGCGCGCTCACGGCTTGGGCCCAGCGTTCCCGCCAGGCCTTCTCGGCGTCGGCGCTGGTGACCTCTTCCAGTGCGGCGGACGGGAGCAGGTCCCGGTAACCCTGGCGCCACGTTCGCACCTGGATGTCGGCGACGGCGGCGGCGTCCGCGCGCCTGGCGGGCCGTACGCCCACATCAGCCATGATCGTCCTCTCGTTCGGAGCCCCAGCCTAGGGCTGCTGCGAGAGCTTTGAGCGCTGGCGGTAGGCGCGGGTCTTGGTGCGGTTGCCGCAGACCCGCATCGAGCACCAGTTGCGGGAGCGGTTCTTGGAGGTGTCGAGGAACGCCCAGCGGCAGGTGCGCTCCAGGCAGACCTTGAGGCGGGGCCAGCTTCCGTCGGCCGACGCCTCCATGACGGCTGCGGCCAGGCGGGCGAGCGCGGCTGGAGTGCCGGTGCCGACGGGCACCAGCGTGGGGCGCGGGCCGGTGAGGGTGACGCGGAGCGGGAGCCTGGCGAGCGCCGTCTCCAGTTCGGGTGGGAGGTCGTCGGTGGCCGGGGCGTGGTGGGCGTGCATGGCTTCGCGGAGGCCGTCGCGGAGGTCGGTCGCTGTGGTGAGGGTTTGCTCGTCCGGGACGGGGGAGCCGGGCGGGAGGAGCCCGTGGCTCGTCAGCCACTCGGCCAGCTTGGCGGGCGTGGCGAGTTCGTCGGCGTCGCACTCGACGTCGAGGGTGTTGACGAAGTCCCGCAGCAGCAGGGCCGAACGGGATGTCTCGGTCACGTGGTCACTCTACCAAGACGACACCGGTAATCGGTTATGACTGGTTGCGGACGGGCATGACACCGTCATAGCGTGATGGACGGTGTCTCAGTGAGGGGAGTTCCGCGTGGTTCCGAAGGTCGGCAACGTCGCGATCGACTGCAATGACCTGGACCTCATGGTGGCGTTCTGGGGCGGGCTGCTCGGCATGAAGGTCACGACCAGGGAGGAGGACTGGATCGACCTCGAACGGCTGGGGCAGGACGGGCCGCTCCTGTCGTTCCAGCTCGTGCCCGAGGGCAAGCGGGTCAAGAACCGTGTCCACCTCGATTTGGACGTGCCCGACATCCAGGTGGCGGGCGTTCATGCGCGTGAGCTCGGCGCGAGCCCGGTGAGCGAGCCCCAGGGCGACCCCAGGCGGCCCTTCCAGGTCTGGCAGGACCCTGAAGGGAACGAGTTCTGCCTGGTCACGGAGAAATGACCTGAGCGAGGCGGTGGACGCCCTCGGCCAGTTCGGCCTCCGACGTCGCCGAGCCGAAGCTGATCCGCAGGTACGGGCCCGGCGGCTCGGCGGGGAAGAACGGGCGGCCGGCGCTGACCAGCACCCCGGCGCGCAGCGCGGATTCGGCGAGCGCGACGTCGTCGATACCGTCCGGCAGCCGTGCCCACATGTGCGGCCCGCCGGCCGGGCGGTCGACGTGCACCTGCGGGAGCTCGAGGGCGAGGGCGGTCAGCAGCGCGTCCCGCCGGGAGCTCAGCGCGGCGCGCACCGCGCGCAGGTGACGCGGCCAGCCGGGGGAGCTCACCAGGTCGAGCAGCGCCTCCTGGAGGGGCCGGGCGGGGAAGAAGCCCTCGACCATCTGGATCGCCCGGATGCGCTCCGCCACCGGGCCGCGCGCGATCACCGCCGCGATCCGCATGCTGGCGGAGGTCGCCTTGGTCACGGGCGCGACGTGGACGACCCGTCCGTCGGTGTCGTGGCTGATGAGCGGGGCCGGCGGAGGCTCGATCGCCAGGTGGCGCGCGAAGTCGTCCTCGATCACGAAGGCGCCGGCCGCACGGGCGACGGCCAGGACCTGCGCGCGGCGCTCGGCGGTGAGGCGGGCGCCGCTCGGGTTGTTGAACGTCGGCTGGCAGTAGAAGACGCGTGCCCCTGTCATGGCGAACGCCTCGGCGAGCAGGTCGGGGCGCACGCCGTCCGCGTCCATGGGGACCGGCACCGGCTGCAGGCCGTTCGCGCGTGCGATGGCCAGGACGCCCAGATAGGTCGGGGACTCGACGAGCAGCGGGGCGCCCGGAGGCAGTAGCGCTCGCAACGTGGACGTGAGGGCCTGCTGCCCGCCCGCGGTGATGAGCACGTCGGCCGCGGTGAGCTCGCCCCCGACCGAACGGGCGAACCACGAGCGCAGCCCGGCGATCCCGTTCAGCGGCGGCGCCTCCCACGCGTCCGGTCGGCGTGCCGCCCGCGCGCCCGCGGCGGCCAGCTCCCGGAGCGGCTGCAGTGAGGGATGCAGATAGCCGCCGCTGAGCGCGATGGTCCCTTCGGGCGGCGGCATGAGCAGCCAGGACACTCCGTTCGCGTCGACCGAACGGTCGCCGAGCGCCACCGACTGCCAGCTGAGATCGGCCGGTCCGGCGGCGGGCGCGGGCCGGTCCGCGGCGAAGGTGCCGCTCCCGGGCCGGGTCACCACGAGGCCCTCGGCGGCCAGCATGCCGAGCGCCCGCGACACCGTGACGGGGCTGACCCTGTGCCGCTCGACGAGCGTCCGGCTGGACGGCAGCCGGTCGCCCGCGCGCATCCGGCCCACCTCGGTACGCAGCCGATCGGCCAGGGAGACCACACTGCTATCCTGTTTCATGAGAGACAACGATAGCGCTACTGACTCTTTGCCGATAGCGCTCGGCGGCCTGGGGCTGGCCGTCGTGGGCGTGGTGGTCTTCTCCTTCTCGTTTCCCGGCACCGCGTTCGCGCTCGACGGGCTCGACCCGTACGTCATCGGCATCGGCCGCGCCGCGGTCGCCGCCGCCCTCGCCGCCGTGGCACTGCTGGCCGCCCGCGCGCCCCTGCCGCGCGGCCGTCAGTGGGCGGGGCTGGCGGCGGTCGCGGGCGGGGTCGTCCTCGGGTTCCCGGTCCTCAGCTCGCTCGCGCTGGACCGCGGCGCCTCGTCCGCCCACTCCGCGGTGATCATCGGCCTGCTGCCCGCCGCGACCGCCGTGATGGCGGTGCTGCGGGCGGGGGAACGGCCGTCGCGCGGGTTCTGGCTGGCGAGCGGCGCCGGAGCCGCGTGGATCACGGGCTTCGCGTTCGTCCGCGGAGCCGGTCACTTCACGGTGGCCGACCTGCTGCTGTTCGCCGCGCTCGTCGTCTGCGCCATCGGGTACGCCGAGGGCGGCCGGCTGGCCCGCGAGATGCCGGGCTGGCGCGTCATCTCGTGGGCCCTCGTCCTCGTCGCGCCCCTCACCGTCCCGGTGACGTGCTGGCTGCTGGCCACGACCGGACCGCAGTGGACCGGACGCGCGGTCACGGGGTTCGTTTACGTGTCGGTGGGCTCGATGTACCTCGGTTTCTTCGCCTGGTACGCGGGCATGGCCAAGATCGGAATCGCCCCGGCGAGCCAGGTGCAGCTGGCGCAGCCGATTCTGACGCTGCTGTGGTCGGGCCTCGTCCTGGACGAGCTCATCGACGCGACCACCGGGCTCGCGGCGCTGGGAGTGCTGGTCTGCGTGGCCCTCACCCAGCGAACCCGGGTCCGCCGGGCACCCGCGGCGCTTGCGAGTTGTGACACTTTCCCGCACGATGGGAGAGTCAGCGTCACAAAGCCGTGACGCCGCCAGACCTCAGGAGCCGCGCATGGCCGACAAGCTGACCATTCCGGAGGGCGGGTTCTGGCCCGCCCCCGAGATCCCGCAGCCGAACATCTATCCGATGGAGTGGCGGGTCGAGACCGAGAAGCTCGCCGCCATCTACGAGAAGTCCAAGCGCATGGTCTGGAATCCCGCCGACCTGCCCTGGGACGGCCTGCGGCCCGAGGACTTCACGCCGGAACAGCGGCTCGGGATCATGTACTGGTTCGCGGTGCTGGCCAACTTCGACGCCTCCGGACCCGCGGTGTTCGCCCGGGCGACCATCCACGCGTTCGAGCAGCACGAGGAGGACCCGGTCCGCAAGTGCTTCTTCTCGATCACCCGCGACGAGATGAACCACGAGGAGTGCTGCCAGCGCACGATCGCCAAGCTGTGGCCGGGCGGCCCGCTCGACTGGACGCCCGAGACCGACCTGGAGAAGGCCGCGCACAACAACATCGGCTGGCTCTACCACAACGGCGGCCGGTACTGGCAGGGCTACAGCGGCGCCGTGGGCAAGTACTCGCTCGCCGTGCTGTTCACCAGCTTCATGATGGGTGAGATGGCGGCGTCCACGCTGTTCCGCGGCATGGCGTCGGGCACCTCGCACCCGGTCTTCGGCGAGATGTTCCAGCGCATCGGCCGTGACGAGTCCCGGCATCTGCAGATCTGCATGACGATCCTCGACAACGAGTGGCCCGGCCTCACCGATGACGTCAAGGGCCAGATCACCAAGCAGCTGCGCGCCGGGTTCGTCTTCCTCTCGATGATCCTCTGGGAGCCGCCGGACGGGTTCTGGGACCTGCCCCCGTACTTCCTCGACAACCACCGCGTGCTGATGAACCACGCCCGCGAGGCCGGTCTCGGCGTGCTGTCGTTCGAGGAGCAGGCGGAGAACTGGAAGCTCGCCATCGCCCGCGTCCGGGCCATCGTGGAGCGCTGGGGCATCGAGTTCCCCGCGATCCCCGAACTCGACATCGACGGCGTCACGGTCGACGTCATCGATCCCGAGGACATCATCCCCGTTTTTTGAGACCCGTCCTGGTCTCGGCCTCGGCTTTGGCGTGAGGCCGAGACCCGGACAGTCCGGTCAGGGCGGCGACCCCGGGCACCGTGGCCGCATCCGGCCAACCCGGATGCTGCCGTCCAGGCGGCGCCGACCGGGCGCGGTCTGCGGAACAGTCGTTCCACCTGCGTGAACTTGTACGGGTTCTGGAGCGTCTGTCCGTGTGATGAGCATGATGCGCGGTGTACTCAAGAGAATCGGCTGGCTGGCCGTTTACGTGTTGGGGCTGGTGGCCCTGGTGTTCGCGGGGGCCTGGGTGTGGTGGCAGCCGGAGCCGGAGGCGCGTGGCACGGAGGTGAACGCGCTGTGGGCGCGGCATCAGTGGGTGGGGGAGGAGCACACCGAGGACGAGTACCGGGCGTTCGCCAGGCTCCTCCGCGAGAACCGGATCACCGACGTCTACTTCCACGCCGGGCCGTTCGAGCCGAACGGGAGCGTGCCGCCGGCCAAGTACCGCAACGCCGGGAAACTGATCGCGGCCATGCGCAGGCACGCGCCGGACGTGCGCCCGCAGGCTTATCTGGGCCAGATCCGCAAGGTCGACGGGTACGGGCTGGTGGACCTGGACGATCGGGCCGTACGGGAGACCGTCCTCAAGACCGACATGATCTTCCTCGATCTGGGCTTCGCCGGGATCCACTACGACTTCGAGCCGATCTACCACGACGATCAGGGGTTCCTGACCCTGCTCGACGAGACCCGCGCGCTGACCCGGCCGCGCGGCCGGCTGCTGTCGGTCGCGATCGAGCAGCTCACCACCGTCGACGCGCTCCAGCCGGTGTACAAGGCGCTGCTGCCGCGCGGCTGGGGCCGGGCCCACTACCCGCCGAGGCCCACCCGCGACTTCCTCACGAAGATCGCGGACCGCGCGGACCAGGTCGCGATCATGACCTACGACGTGGGGCTGCCCACCCGTTCGCTGGCCGGTCTGCACTTCGCCTGGCACACCGAGCAGACGCTGCGGCTCATCGGCGACCGCACGACCGTCTTCATCGGCGTTCCCACGTACCGGCCCTCGATGGACTGGGCGGAGGACCTGCCCGGAGCGTTGCGCGGCGTCCGGCGGGGGCTGGACGCGCTGGACCGGCCACCCGCACGCCCCTACGGGGTGGGCGTGTACGCCGACTGGACGACCAGCCCGGCGGAGTGGGCCCGTTACCGGGCAACCTGGCTGCCGCGCGCGCCAGCAAACGTTGGCGGTTAGGCAAGCCTGCTTGTCACGTTCCCTTTCCCGCGTTTCCGCAGTTCAGAAGGCTTGTTGTGGAGGCCCGAACCGGGGTAGGGCTGGGTGGGTACCGACACCTCCTGGCGGACGACAAGGGAAGTGGGGAACGAGGCCGATGAGCATTGAGCAGACAGCGTGGCACGATGCCGACCGGCTGCTGGAGCTTTCAGTCGAGTTCGCCGGCTGGCGGCTCGGCCGCGGAGGCTCCGGGCACTGGTGGGCCGTACGAGGCAACGAACTCGTCCGCACCCTCAGCATCGAGGAGCTGCGCGCTCGTCTGCACGAAATCACCACCGTGAAGCAGAGCGCCTGACCGATCCCCGTACGGCGGCCCGAACCGCCGCACACCCGGCTCCCTGAGGAGGGACGTGCGCACGTTATCCAACCGAGTCCGGAAACTGGCAGGACTGACCCCGTAACGCGGCATTTGCGTGCCACGATGTGGATGTAGAAGCCGTCGCCGCGCGTACCCCCGAGCGTGTGGCGGCGGCTTCTTCCTTCTTTCCGGAACCTTCATACCCGTTCCGGCGACAATCCGTCACCACCGGCCCCTCACGCTCCGCCACCCCCCGGCCGCGCCCGCGGGCTGCGAATCCCGCGCCGCACGGCCCGCCACCGAACGGTGGTGACACACGGGAAGGGGGCCTGCGGGTCCACGCCGACCGGCTGGAACGTTACCCTTCGGTGCATGGCACCCAGCACAACGAGCGACGCTGTGTCCGATGGCGATCGGACATCGGCGGCTCACGGCGATCGGACACCGCCGTTCGGGCGGATGTTGACCGCCATGGTCACCCCGTTCACCGCCGACGGCGCCGTCGACTACGACGGGGCCGCGCGCCTGGCGACCTATCTGGTCGACGAGCAGCGCCACGACGGCCTGGTCGTCAGCGGGACGACGGGGGAGTCGCCGACGACGAGCGACGCCGAGAAGGACCGGCTCCTGCGCACGGTGGTCGAAGCGGTCGGCGACCGCGCCCGCGTCGTCGCCGGTGCCGGGACCAACGACACCGAGCACACGCTGCGGCTCGCCAGGGCGGCCGAGGCCGCCGGGGCCGACGCCCTGCTGGTCGTCACCCCGTACTACAACAAGCCCCCGCAGGAGGGGCTGCTGCGGCACTTCACCGCGGTGGCCGACGCCACCGGCCTGCCCAACATGCTGTACGACATCCCCGGCCGCACCGGGGTGCCGATCCACACCGAGACCCTGATCAGGCTCGCCGAGCACCCGCGGATCGTGGCGGTCAAGGACGCCAAGGGCGACCTGTTCGCCGGCTCCCAGGTGATGGCGGCGACCGATCTGTTCTTCTACTCGGGCGACGACGCGCTCAACCTGGCCTGGCTGTCGATGGGCGCCGCCGGGTTCGTCAGCGTGGTCGGCCACGTCGTGGGCGCCGATCTCCATGAGATGATCGACGCGTACCTGGCCGGTGACACGGGCCGGGCGCTGGCGATCCACCGCCGGCTGCTGCCCGTCGTCACCGCCATCATGACCCGAACGCAGGGCGCCATCGCCGTCAAGGCAGCGCTGAACCTGCGAGGCCTTCCGGGCGGCCCCCTGCGGCCACCGCTCTGCGAGGCCTCGCCCGAGTTCGCGGCGCGCCTGCGTGAAGACCTACTGCACGGGGGAGTCAAGATTTCGGAGGTTAATACGTGAGCGGAGCGAACGAGAGAGCGCGGCAGCCTATGGCTCACGCGGGGCCGAGCCGTCAGGTGAGGCGCCCGTGAGCCATCCCCACCCTGAACTGTCCGCCCCGCCCGCCCTGCCGGACAACGGCCTGCGCATCGTCGCACTGGGCGGGCTCGGGGAGATCGGCCGCAACATGACGGTCTTCGAGTACGGCGGCCGCCTGCTCATCGTCGACTGCGGCGTGCTGTTCCCCGAGACCGAGCAACCGGGCATCGACCTGATCCTGCCCGACTTCGAGTACATCCGTGATCGTCTCGACGACATCGAGGCGGTCATCCTGACCCACGGCCACGAGGACCACATCGGGGCCGTCCCGTACCTGCTGCGGGAACGCCGCGACATCCCGCTGGTCGGCTCGCGCCTGACGCTGGCGCTGCTGGAGGCCAAGCTCACCGAGCACCGGATCAAGCCGGTCACGATCCAGGTGGCCGAGGGCGGCCGGCAGAGCTTCGGGCCGTTCGACTGCGAGTTCCTGGCGGTCAACCACTCCATCCCCGACGCGCTGGCGGTGGCGATCCGGACCCCGGCGGGGCTGGTGCTGGCGACCGGCGACTTCAAGATGGACCAGCTGCCGCTCGACGGCCGGCTCACCGACCTCCCGGGGTTCGCCCGGCTCGGGGCCGAGGGCATCGACCTGCTGATGTCCGACTCGACCAACGCCGAGGTGCCCGGCTTCGTCACCAGCGAGCGCAACATCGGCCCGGTGGTCGACGAGGTGTTCCGCATCGCGCGGGAACGCATCATCGTCGCCTGCTTCGCCTCGCACATCCACCGGGTGCAGCAGGTGCTGGACGCCGCGGTCGCCAACAACCGCAAGGTGTGCTTCGTCGGCCGGTCGATGGTGCGCAACATGGGGGTCGCGCGCGAGCTCGGCTACCTCAGCGTGCCCGATGAGATCATGGTCGACCCCAAGGAGCTCGACGACATCCCGGGCGACCGGCTGGTGCTGGTGTGCACCGGCTCGCAGGGCGAGCCGATGTCGGCGCTGTCGCGGATGGCCAACCGCGACCACTCGATCCGCATCACCGACCGCGACACGGTCATGCTCGCGTCGTCGCTGATCCCGGGCAACGAGAACGCGGTCAACCGCGTGATCAACGGCCTGACCCGGTGGGGCGCCCGCATCGTGCACAAGGGCAACGCGCTCGTGCACGTCTCCGGGCACGCCTCCGCGGGCGAGCTGCTGTACGTGCTCAACGTGACCAAGCCGGGCAACTTCATGCCCATCCACGGCGAATGGCGGCACCTGCGGGCGCACGCCAAGCTGGCAGCGCTCACGGGCGTGCCCGAGGACAACATCGTCATCGCCGAGGACGGCGTCGTCGTCGACCTCGTGGCCGGCCAGGCCAAGATCGTCGGCGCGGTCCCGGCCGGCTACGTGTACGTGGACGGCCTGTCGGTCGGCGAGATCACCGAGACCTCGCTCAAGGACCGGCGCATCCTCGGCGAGGAGGGCTTCGTCTCCATCGTCGTCGGCATCGACTCCACGTCGGGCAAGCTCGTCGCCGGGCCGGAGATCCACGCCCGCGGCGCCGGCATCGTCAACCAGGACTTCGACGAGATCATCGCCCGGCTCGAAGCGGTGCTCCAGGACGCCGCCTCCGACGGGGTCAACGACACGCACCAGCTCAACCAGTTGATCCGCCGCAGCATGGGCAAGTGGGTGAGCGACAACTACCGCCGCCGCCCGATGATCATCCCGGTGGTCGTCGAAGTCTGATCGCCGCGTTCCCCCGGCCTTGCGCTAATTTGAGAGGGCCGGGGGAGTTCGTCCTTAGCAGGAGGCCGCGTGGCGGGGCGTCAGCAGATGATGGCGCTTCGGCATGCCGTTCGTTCGGACATCGGCGCGGTCGCGCCCGGCAACGCCGACTCCGCGTACGCGGGCCTCCATTTGTTCGCCGTCGCCGACGGCACCGGAGGCCGCCGGAAGAACGGCCGAGTCGAGAACGACGATCTCTGGGCCTATGGCCGTGACCCGCGGGCCGAACTCGCCGGCGCCATCGTGATCGACACCCTGCGCCGGTTCGACAAGGCGCCACCGCGCCCGGATCAGCTGCTGGACGTCCTCGAACGGGCGGCCGACGAGGCCGACCATGCCATCCGGCGCAGGGTGACGGCCGACCGTGACCTGCGCGGTATGGGCGCCACGCTCACGGCGCTGCTGTGGGCCAATGACCAGCTGGCGCTGGTGCACATCGGCGACACGCGCGGCTACCTGCTGCGCGACGGCGAGCTGTTCCTGATCACGCCTGACCATTCGCCTGTCCAGTCGCTGATAGACGAAGGCAAGCTCAGTGCCGAGGAGGCCGAGACGCATCCACAGCGGATGGTGGTGTCGCAAGCCTTGGACGGCGGCGGTGAGCCGGAGGTGTTCTCCAAACTGCGCAGGCCGGTGCTCGGCGATCGCTACCTGCTGAGCACGGACGGGCTGTGGAGGGTGGTCACCGCTCAATCGATCTACGATCTGGTGTCCGCGGAGGCGGACCCGGACAGGGCGGCCGCTCGACTCATCGAGCTGGCCGGGCAGGGCGGCGGCCCCGACAACATCACCTGTGCCGTGGTCGACGTCGTGGAGCCGCACGCCGACTGGCCCGAATCTCCCGTGAGAGCGGTGGGTGCGGCCGCGTACCTCGACATGTCCTCGCGGCTGCCGGACCTCGGTCAGCAGGCCGGTGTTCCCTTCGGTCGCCCCGGGGAGCCACCGCCGTCTGAGTCCGAGCCGACGTCCCCCCGAGCCGTGCCTGTCGAGAACGCGCCGTCCTCGCCACCCGAAGTCGCGCCGAGCGAGGCCATCCCGAGCCAAGCCGCGCCGCGTCGTGCCGCCCCGCCTCCGGCCGTGCGGCCTCTGCGCCTGCCGGAGGCCGTTCCGCTGCAGGCCGCGCCTCCCGGCGATGACCGGGCACAAGAGCCGCCTCCGGCCGTGCCGCCTCTGCGCCTGCCGCAGGAGGTCGTGCCGCCGCAGGCCGCGCCTCCTGGAGATGACCGGGCGCAAGAGCCGCCCACGCGGCGGGCGGACTTCTCGCTCGACGGATACATGCTCTTCGACGCGCTCGGGGAGGGCGGGAACGCCACGGTCTACAAGGCCCGGCGGATCGCGCTGGAGCGGGACGTGGCGATCAAGGTGGTGGACCGGCGGGTCCGCGGGGAGCGCGACCGGCGGCGGTTCCGGCGGGAGGTCGACGCGGCCGTCCGCCTCTCCGAACACCCCAACGTGGTGACCCTCTACGACGCCGACACGCTGCCCGACGGCCGTCCGTACATCGTCATGGAGCTCTGCTCGGGCGGCTCGCTCGCCGACCGGTTGCGGCGGGTGGGCCCGATGACCCCCGGGTTCGTGCGGGAGGTCGGGGTCCAGATCGCGGACGCGGTCGCGGCGGCGCACGAGCACGGCGTGCTGCACCGCGACATCAAACCCGCCAACCTGCTGGTGACGAGGTTCCGCCGGGTGGCGCTGGCCGATTTCGGCATCGCGGCGCTTCCCGTTCCGGGGCAGGAGCTCTCGGTCACGCTGGCCATGACGCCCGTGTACGCGGCGCCGGAAGTGTTCGACGAGTCCGACCCCGCCCCGGCCGCCGACATCTACTCGCTCGGCGCCACGCTCTACGCGTTGCTGGCCGGACGGGCGCCCCGGGCACCTGACCGGCCGCTGAGCCCGACCGCCCTCATCGGCCATCTGCTGCGCTCGAAGGACGATCCGATTCCGCCGGTCGAGGGCGTTCCGGACGAGTTCATGCGCGTCCTGCGGAAAACGCTGGAGTCCGAGCCGGACGCCCGGTACGCGACGGCCACCGCCCTCCGGGACGCGCTCGCGGCGCTGCGCCTCTGACACGGCGCGGTGGCAACACGCCGCGCCGGGTCTCGGGAACCCGCCCGGCGTTTGGTTAGTCTCATCAGCATGGCCACACGTGCGTCCGGAGGTACGAAGAACTCCTCACGTACCCGGGCCAGTGCGGCCCGCGGGAAGTCGTCCGGTTCGTCTCCTCGCAAACGTGCGAGCGGCGGCACCAAGGGGACCAAGGGCAAGGGAGCGTCCCGGGGAGGTCCTCCCCGCAAGAACGACGACCCGTTCCTGCAGATCATCCGCGGCGCGTTCCAGCTGGTCGCCAAGCTCTACAGCCTGGCCGCGGTCGCCGTCGGATCGGTCTTCCGGGCGTACGGTCAGGGCGCGCGCGACCTCGACGAGGAACACCGCCGTGACGGGCTCGGCCTGGCGCTGCTCGGTTCCTCCATCGTGCTGGCCTCGGTCACCTGGTGGCGGCCGGAGGGCGTCGTGACGATCGCGCTGGAACGCGTCGTCCGCGGCGGCATCGGCGTGTTCGCCATGGCGCTGCCCGTTCTGCTGGCCGTGCTGGCGTGGCGCACGTTGCGCCACCCCGAGCACAACGACGAGACCGGCCGCATCATCATCGGCATGACGGCGCTCGGCATCGGTGTGCTGGGCGTTCTGCACATCGCCGCGGGCCTGCCCGCGCCCGCCGACGACATGTCCGGCGTACGCCACGCGGGCGGCGTCATCGGCTGGGCGGCGTCGGCGCCGCTGGAGGCGGCCCTGAGCGGCTGGGTGGCGGTGCCGCTGCTGCTCCTGCTCTCGGCGTTCGGCCTCCTGGTCGTCACCGCGACCCCGATCAACCGGGTGCCCGAGCGCATGAGCGAGCTGTGGTCGGTGGCCACGCTGCAGGGACGCCCCGTACGCCCGGAGACCGGCAAGACCCCCGGTGAGACCGCGGCCAAGCCGAAGCGCCGCCGCAAGGGCAAGGGCAAGGGCGACGGCGACGACTCCGAGCTGGAGGTCGGCGAGCACTCCAAGCCGTACGACACCCCCGTCCTGGACGACAAGCCGAAGAAGCCCGACAAGCAGCGCGACCTCGCCGACGAGCTCTTCGAACCCGAGCCGTTCGAGGCCGAAGTGCCGCCGCCCGCCGCGCCGGTCGACGACGTCCCGCCGGACGTGCCGGATCCGAGCCCCGCACCGCGCCGCACCGAGCAGCTGCCGCTGTCGTCGTCCGGTGAGATCTACGAGCTGCCCGACCCCGGCATGCTGCGGCCCGGCAGCGTCACCAAGCCGCGGACCAAGGCCAACGACACCGTGGTCAACGCGCTCACCGGCGTGCTGGAGCAGTTCGACATCGACGCGCAGGTCACCGGGTTCACCCGGGGGCCGACGATCACGCGGTACGAGATCGAGCTGGGCCCGGCGGTCAAGGTCGAGAAGGTCATCGCGCTGACCAAGAACATCGCCTACGCGGTGAAGAGCGCCGAGGTACGGATCATCTCCCCGATCCCCGGCAAGTCGGCGATCGGCGTGGAGATCCCCAACGTCGACAAGGACATCGTCAGCCTCGGCGACGTGCTGCGGTCGCCCGCCGCGACCAATGAGCACCATCCGATGATCGTCGGCCTGGGCAAGGACGTCGAGGGCCGCACGGTGGTGGCCAACCTGGCCAAGATGCCGCACATCCTCATCGCGGGCGCGACCGGCGCCGGCAAGTCGACCTGCATCAACGGCCTCATCACCTCGGTCCTGATGCGGGCGACGCCGGACGAGGTGCGGATGATCCTGGTCGACCCCAAGCGGGTCGAGCTGACCATGTACCAGGGCATCCCGCACCTGATCACGCCGATCATCACCAACCCCAAGAAGGCCGCCGAGGCGCTGGAGTGGGTCGTCGGCGAGATGGACCGGCGGTACGACGACCTGGCCGCCTCCGGGTTCCGGCACATCGACGACTTCAACAAGGCGGTGACGGCGGGCAAGCTCGTCCCGCCGCCCGGCAGCGAGCGCGTCTACACGACCTACCCGTACATGCTGGTGATCGTCGACGAGCTGGCGGACCTGATGATGGTCGCGCCGCGCGACGTCGAGGACTCGGTCGTGCGGATCACCCAGCTGGCCCGCGCCGCCGGCATCCACCTGGTGCTCGCCACCCAGCGGCCGTCGGTCGACGTCGTGACCGGTCTCATCAAGGCGAACGTGCCGTCCCGGCTGGCGTTCGCCACCTCCTCGCTGTCCGACAGCCGCGTCATCCTCGACCAGCCCGGCGCCGAGAAGCTCGTCGGCCAGGGTGACGCGCTGTTCCTGCCGATGGGCGCCAGCAAGCCCATGCGCATCCAGAACGCCTACGTCGCCGAAAAAGAGATCCACGGCATCGTCGAGCACTGCAAGGGCCAGATGGAGGCGGTCTACCGCGAGGACGTCGCCGGGCAGGCCGGGCCGAAGAAGGAGATCGACGAGGACATCGGCGACGACATGGACCTGCTGGTGCAGGCGATCGAACTGGTCGTCAGCACGCAGTTCGGCTCCACGTCGATGTTGCAGCGCAAGCTGCGCGTCGGCTTCGCCAAGGCGGGCCGGCTGATGGACCTCATGGAGAGCCGCGGCATCGTGGGCCCGAGCGAGGGCTCCAAGGCGCGCGACGTCCTCACCAAGCCCGACGAGATGCCAGGCGTCCTGGCCGAGCTCCGCGGCGGGTCCTAAGGCTCGCTCCAGGTTCAGGTGAGTCTCGCTCCAGATTCAGGTGGCGCGTTCACGGCCGGCGCGTGACGCGGGTGCGAAAGACTGACGATCTCATGGTGGACGAGAGCGATCTTGGGGGCGGGCGTCCGCGAATGATGCGAAATCTTGCCCTGTTTCGAACGTGTTGCCTGTCGCTCAATGGGCATGGCCGTTCCTAGGATGGAGATTGCTGGAGTGTGTGTGGGGTTGGCCGTGGTGCGCTCTAAGGGAGGCTCGGCGTGAGCATCGGTGAGACCTTGACTCAAGAGCGTCAGCAGGCTGGTCTCACGGTGACCCAGGTGAGTCTGCAGACCCGGATCAGAGAGACCGTGATCCGCGCCATCGAGCGCGACGACTTCACGGCGTGCGGGGGCAACTTCTACGCCCGCGGTCACATCCGCAGCATCTCGCGCGTGATCGGCATCGATCCGGAACCGCTCGTCCGGGAGTACGACGAGATGCACGGCGGCGCGCCGCAGCCGGTCTCGGCGGCCACCGCGTTCGAGCCCGAGACGCCGGTCGCCTTCCGGGAACGCCGCGCGCCCAACTGGAGCGCCGCCATGGCGCTGGCGCTGGTGCTCGTGGTGATCTACGGCATCGTCCAGGTCGTCGGCAACGACTCCGGCACGGAGAAGCGCCAGGCCCGCCAGGTGGCGGGCGGCCCCGGTGCCGGGGCGCCCGCGGCGACGGCGACGCCCTCGCCCACGCAGACCCGCAAGGACCCGGTCGCGATGGCCCCCCGCAAGAACGTCGAGCTGCGGGTCAAGGCACGCCGCAACACCTGGATCAACGTCCGGGGCGACAAGGGCAGGACGCTGTTCAGCGGCATGCTCCACACCGGTGACGTGCGGGAGTGGACGGCCAAGAAGAAGATCAGCATCGTGATAGGGAACGGCGACGGCGTCCGGCTCACCGTCAACGGCAAGGATCTCGGCGCGCCCGACAACGACGGCGGCGTCGTCCGGCTGAGCTTCACGCCGCGCGATCCCGACGGCGCCTGACGCCGCGAATCGGGCGGCGCTGGTCGGTGTAGGCACCCGCGCCCATTACCGTTAGGGGCATGTCCACACGCCGTACGGTCTCACTCGTCACGCTCGGATGCGCCCGCAACGAGGTCGACTCCGAGGAGCTCGCCGCCCGGATGGAGGACGCGGGCTGGGACCTGACCGAGTCGGCCGACGGGGCCGACGTCGTGGTGGTCAACACCTGCGGCTTCATCGACGCGGCGAAGAAGGACTCGATCGACACCCTGCTGGCCGCGCACGACTCCGGCGCCAAGGTGATCGCGGCGGGCTGCATGGCCGAGCGGTACGGGGCGGAGCTGGCCGAGGCGCTGCCCGAGGCCGACGCGGTGATCAGCTTTGACGACTACGCCACGATCGGGGAGCGGCTGGACGACGTCGTCGAGGGCCGGCGGCGCGAGACGCACGTGCCCCGCGACCGGCGCACGCTGCTCCCGATCAGCCCGGTGGAGCGCACCGCCGCGGCGCCCCAGATCTCCATCCCCGGTCACGGCGACCTGCCCGAGGGCGTCGCCCCGGCGACCGGCCCGCGGATCCTCCGGCGCCGTCTGGGCGGCGGGCCGGTGGCGCCGCTGAAGCTGGCCTCCGGTTGTGACCGGCGCTGCACGTTCTGCGCCATCCCCGCGTTCCGCGGCGCCTACGTCAGCCGTCCGCCGGCGGAGGTGCTGGAAGAGGCGCGCTGGCTCGCCGGCCACGACGTCCGCGAGCTGGTCCTGGTCAGCGAGAACTCCACCTCCTACGGCAAGGATCTCGGTGACCTGCGGGCCCTGGAGAAGCTGCTGCCCCGGCTGGCGGCCGTGGAGGGCGTCGAGCGGGTCCGTGTCAGCTACCTGCAGCCCGCCGAGACCCGGCCCGGCCTGATCGAGGTGATCGCCTCGACCCCCGGCGTCGCGCCGTACTTCGACCTGTCGTTCCAGCACGCCAGCGGCCCGGTGCTGCGCTCCATGCGGCGGTTCGGAGATCGTGAGCGCTTTCTGGAGCTGCTCGACACGATCCGTGCCCAGGCGCCCGAGGCGGGCGTGCGGTCCAACTTCATCGTCGGCTTCCCCGGGGAGTCCGAGGACGACCTGAACGAGCTGACCGAGTTCCTGAGCGCGGCGCGGCTCGACGCGATCGGCGTCTTCGGCTACTCCGACGAGGACGGCACCGAGGCCGCCACCCTCGACGGCAAGCTCGACCACGACGAGGTGGCCCGGCGCGTGGAGGAGGTCTCCGCGCTCGCCGAGGAGCTCACCGCCCAGCGCGCCGAAGACCGCGTCGGCACGCGCGTCCGCGTGCTCCTGGAGGACAAGACCGAGGACGGCGCGTTCGAGGGGCGCGCCGAGCACCAGGCGCCGGAGGTCGACGGCACCGTCGTCGTCCGCGGCGCCGGGCTGTCGCTCGGCACCATCGTCACCGCCACCGTCGTGGACAGCGACGGCGTGGACCTCGTGGCGGACGTGCCATGATCGCCGGCCCGCCGGATCGCGACGATCCGGTCGCGACACCGCCGCAGGCGAGCGTCTACAACATCGCCAACTACCTGACGCTGCTGCGCATCCTCCTCGTGCCGGTCTTCGTCTGGCTGCTGTTCCAGGACGGCACCGGCTGGCGGCTGGCCGCGTTCGCCGTCTTCGCGGTCGCCTCGATCACCGACAAGATCGATGGTGACCTCGCCCGCGCGCGCGGCCTGGTCACCGACTTCGGCAAGATCGCTGACCCGATCGCCGACAAGGCCCTGACCGGTGCCGCGCTGGTCAGCCTGTCGGTGCTCGGCGAGCTCTGGTGGTGGGTGACCATCGCGATCCTGGTCCGCGAGATCGGTATCACGCTGATGCGCTTCCTGCTGATCCGGACGAGCGTGATCCCCGCCAGCAAGGGCGGCAAGCTCAAGACGATGTTGCAGGTCATCGCGATCGGGCTGTACATCCTGCCGGGTCCGCTCGATCCCCTGCGCTGGGGCTTCATGGCCGCCGCGCTGGTCGTCACCGTGGTGACCGGCCTCGACTACGTCGTGCGGGCCTGGCGGCTGAGGCACACCTCACCCTCCGGTTCCTGAGCCGGGCCTTTTGAACGTGTTCAGGACGGTGTAGCGTCGGCCATGCTTGAACACGTTCAAATACTCGGAGGCCGCCGTGGTCGTGCTGGTGAACATCATCGTGATGACCGGCATGCTTCTTGTGGTGCCGCTCGGCCTCGGCCTGATCGACCTCTCCGCCGCGTACCGCCGCCTATGGCTCGTCGGCGCGGTCCCGGGCGCCCTCTCCCTCTGGCTGCCGCGCGGCGCGCTGGCCGTGGCTCTCGCCATCGTCTACGCGCTGGCCACCTTGCCACTGGCCATACGAGGCCTCCAGCGGCTGCTGCGCCTCACGTCCGTCGACATCGCGGTGGGGACGGGCCTGGGGATGCCGTCGGTGGCGGCGACGGCTCTGGTGGCGGAACGGGGCGGGGTCGAGCTCTTCGGCTTCTCACTGAAGATCCTTTCGTTGACGGTGGCGCACTTTCACTTCGCCGGGTTCGCGGCGGCGCTGGTGGCCGGCCTGGTGTGCCGGGCCGTCAGAGAGCCTCTGGGAAGCTTGGCGGCGCTGAGCGTTCCGGCGGGGACGTCGCTCGTGCTGGTGGGTTACTTCACGGGTGAATGGGTCGAGTTCGCCGGGGCAGTGGTGTTGACGGGCGGGATGTGGCTGGTCGGATGGCTGGTCTGGCGTGAGATGCGGGTCGGTGACCGGGCCGTCCGGGCGCTGCTGCTGATCTCGGCGGGGGTGCTGGTCGCCACGATGATCCTCGCGTTGAGCTGGGCGCTGGGACAGGCCTCGGGGCTGCCGCATCCCTCGCTGACCTGGATGGCTGCCACGCACGGGGTGGGCAACGCGTTCGGCTTCGGGCTCTGCGGGATGCTCGCCTGGCGGTCGTTGAGGGAGGAGGCGCTGTGACACAGGAGTTCACGTACGCGGAGGTGGGGGCTACCAAGACCCTCGACCTGCCGGACGGCTACAGCCACCTGCGCGTGCGCACGCTGGTCGGCGAGGGGCCGGTCGCGATGCGGAACGCGGCGGACGCGCTCATGGAGTTCTGGATGCACCGGGCCGTTCCGGTGCGGATCGAGGCTTCCGCGCGGAGGGCGGCACCCGGCGTCAGCGTGCTCGTCGGGCTGGGCGTCGGGCCGTTCCGGATCAAGGCGCCGTGCCGCGTGATCTGGACCGAGGACGAGGAACGGCGCGTGGGATGGGCGTACGGAACGCTGCCCGGCCACCCGGAGGTGGGGGAGGAGGCGTTCGTGGTGCACATGGACGACACGGGAGACGTCTGGCTGACCGTCACCGCGTTCAGCCGCCCCGGTGGACGCCTGGCGCGGCTCGCGGGGCCGCTGGTGCCGTTCATGCAGCGCGCGTACGCACGCAGGTGCGGCGCGGTGCTGCGCAGGCTCGCCCGGCCGCGTTAGACGGCCGCGCCCGAGCGGGGGCCGGGCGCGGCATCGTCGGGCTCCGCGGCCTGAGTCTCCGGGGCCTGAGTCTCTACGGCCGGAGTCTCCGCGGGCAGGGCGATCGTGGCGGCGGCCACCAGCAGGCCGAGAAGCGCGCTGGGGATCAGCGGGTTCGGGCCGTGCCAGCTCACCTGGACGCTGGAGGCGCTCAGCTGCGCCAGGCCGAAGGCGACGGCCCCCAGCGTGTAGGCGAACAGCGGGAGGCCCTGGCGCCGCCGCCACGCCCGCTGCTCACGGAAGGCGCGGAGCCCGGCGGCGCCCGCCCACACCAGCAGCAACCCGGCGATCAGGGCGCCCGCGACGGCGAGCGGCCCGTACAGCGTGGACGGTTCCACCACTCGGGCGCCGTCGGCCAGGGTGGCGTCGACAGGCCGCGGCCTGTCGCCCGACATCACCATCCGGGCGGGTGGGGCCGCCAGCCGCAGGAGGCCCTGGACGGCGACCGTCAGGTAGGGGATCGCCGAACCGGCGACCAGGATGCTCGTCGCGGCGCGGACGGCCATGTGGAACGGGCTGGACCGGTGCCAGAGAATCTCGTTCTCCGCCGGTTCGCGCCACCCCGGCCCGCTGTGGTCCGCGCCGTACGGCAATGTCATATGCCGCCCTTCCAGAGCCTGCGATCGCACCGACGACTAAAGTGATCGTCCGCTTGATAGATCGGCTTATCCAGGAAGCGCGCCGCCAAACTCGTTTCCCGAAGAATGGCCCACCAAAAATCGTTTTCAACCAACTTCTGACCGTCTGAGCTGCGGAGATGGCGTTCCGGTGAACGGCCCTGCCGAGACCGATAAAACGTGACGTCCACGCAAGCCTTTACCATTAGAGAGTCGGGCGATGCCCTTCTTGAGGGCACCGTATTGATTGGCTTTGGTGTCCAAGGGCCTGAAGTGCACCCGCGCAAGGCCGGTGGAGAACGGCCGCGGCGGTAGATTCGGTGGTGACGTCATGATCACCATCGGGAGGGTCGCCATGCGGGTCGAACTGCTCACCATCGGGGACGAGCTGTTGCTGGGCGACACGGTCAACGGCAACGCGGCCTGGATGGGGCGGCGGCTGGCCGACCACGGCATCGAGGTCACCCGCAGCGTGGTCGTGGGCGACGAGCTGGACGTGATCATCTCGGCGGTGGACGAGGCGCTCGGCCGGGCCGATGCCGTCATCACGACCGGCGGCCTGGGACCCACCTACGACGACCTGACCAGGGACGCGCTGGCCAAGGCGGCGGGCGTGGCGCTCATCCGCGACCCGGTGCTGGAGAAGCGGCTGCGCGCCCGCGTCGCGGCGGCCAACCGGCCGCTGGCCCCCATGGCGCTGCGTATGGCGGAGGTGCCGGAGGGCGCGGGACTGCTCGGCAACTCGGCCGGGAGCGCGCCGGGGCTGCGGGTCGAACTGCCCGGGGGAGTGGCGTACGCGCTGCCGGGCGTCCCGTTCGAGATGCGCACGATCATGAACGAGATCGTGATTCCGGAGCTGGTCGAGCGGGCCGGGCGGCCCCAGGTCGCGCGGCGTACGCTCCGTACGGCCGGGGCATGGGAGTCGGTGATCGCCACCAGGCTCGCCGAGGTCGAGGCTCTGGACGGCGTCAGGCTGGCCTACCTGCCCTCGCCGGGCGAAGTCAAGATCCGCATAACGGCGTCCGGGCCGGACGCCGCGCGACGGCTGGACGGCGCGGAGGCGCTGGCCCGGGATCTGCTCGGCACGATGGTGTACGGCACGGAGGACGAGTCGCTGGCCACCGTGGTGCACCGGCTCCTGATCGAACGTTCCCGGACCGTGGCGGCGGCCGAGTCGCTGACCGGCGGCCTGATCGGAACGGACCTCACCGCCGCGCCCGGCGCCTCGGAGACCTACGTCGGCGGCGTGATCGCGTACGCCACCGAGATGAAGAACCGGCTCCTCGGCGTTCCCGAAGAGCTCTTGCGCGCGCACGGCGCCGTGCACCCGGATGTGGCGGCGGCGATGGCGGCGGGCGTCCGGGACCGCCTCGGGGCGTCGTACGGAATCGGGGTGACCGGCGTGGCGGGTCCTGAGCCGCAGGACGGCCATCCGGTCGGAACGGTCTACATTTCCGTGGCCGGACCCGGCAGCGAACCGAGGGTGATCAGCCCGCTGCTCATCGTGCCGGGCGCCGGTGCCGAGGTGCGCGAGGTGGTCCGGAGGCTCACCGTCGTCCATGCGCTTGAGCTGCTACGACGTGACATTTTGGGGCTTGACGCGGAGCACGGAGCCCGTGAGGCTGAAGAAGATCGGGAAGAGCGGGGCTGATTACAGCGTTACGTTCGGAGCGAACACGAAATCCACGGTCTGCCACGGCCGCCTTCAAGGCGGGTACGGTGGAACTGTCAGATGGTCCGAACTGAGGGAGGGAGCGAGACGATGGTCCTGCTTCGCCAGCTGCTCGGTGACGTACTCCGGCAGCTGCGGCTGCGCCAGGGACGCACCCTCCGCGAGGTGTCCGCGGCGGCACGCGTTTCCCTCGGGTACCTCTCCGAGGTCGAACGGGGTCAGAAAGAGGCCTCGTCGGAGTTGCTCGCGTCGATCTGCAAGGCACTGGGGGTTCCGCTCTCGCACGTGTTGCGAGAGGTGGCGGACCAGCTGGCGCTCGCCGAGCTGCAGCACGAGCCCGTCATGGCGGGCGCGCCGCCCGAGCACGAGCGCATCCCGGAGACGCCGGAAGAGATCACCGGCGAGTTCCGCGCCGACATGGTGGCGGCCTGACCCCGGCTCCCCGCTCCCACGTGAACCCGGCTCCCGCCTGAGCCCGGCCCCACCGGGCCTCGGGTGTGGGCGGGCTCACGGAGTGGACCCGGCATATGGGGGAATCCTTTTCCGTTGTAACGGACATACCGTGAGCGACGTGGAAGGAGCCCTAAAATGGCGACGGTCAAGAGCCCGCTGAGCGAGACCGCCCAGAAGACCACTGGTGAGGCACTGCAGGGCGCCCTCGTCGACCTGCTGGACCTTTCACTGGTGGGCAAGCAGGCCCACTGGAACATCACCGGCCGCCACTTCAAGCAGGTGCACGAGCACCTCGACGAGGTCGTCGACCTCGCCCGCCAGTACGCCGACACCGTGGCCGAACGCGCCGTGGCGATCGGCGTGAACCCCGACGGCCGTGTCCGCACCCTCGCCGACCGCACCGCCGTCCCGCAGCTGGAGGCCGGCTGGATCGCCGACGACAAGGTCGTCGCCGCGATCACCGACGCGCTCGCGCAGATCATCACCCGGTTCCGGGAGCGCATCGAGGCCACCGACGAGGCCGACCCGGTGACGCAGGACATCTTCATCACCCTGACCGCCGAGCTTGAGAAGCAGCACTGGATGTTCTCCGTCCAGAACTGACGCCGGACGCGGAGGGCCCTGATCTTCGGATCGGGGCTTTTTCGTGTCCGGACGGAACCGCGGAACGCCCGGCCGCGTCGAGAGGTCATGGCCACCTTTGCGAAGCTTGTGGCGTTCTCGTCCCTCGCCGCCGCCACCGCCTGCGGGACCGGCCTCGCCGCCGGTGACAAGACCTGCACCGCGATGGGCTCGCGGGAGGGCGTGGGCGTGGACATCAAGGCACCGTACGCGGCCAAGGTCGCCGCCGCCTCGATGAAGATCTGCTGGAACGGCACCTGCCGGACCTCCAAGGTGGAGCTCATGCCCTCCAGCACGACCGTCCCGCAGGGCTGTACCGGCGACTCGCCCGACGACAGCTGCGGCGCCGCCGCCTCACCCACCGGTGACAAGCACGGGTTCGCCGACGTCCAGGGCCTCCCGAAGTCCGCCGTCCAGGTGACGGTCGACCTCCGCGACGCGTCCGGTAAACGCCTGCTCAACAAAGAGCGGAACGTGACCCCTCGCGCCAGCTACCCCAACGGCCCGGACTGCGAAGAGGGCCGCCCCCAGGCCTCCCTGATCGTCACCGAGGGCCACGTGACCGAACGCCTCTGACTCCACCCACCCCAGCGCCCTCAGTCCGCCCCAGAAGCCCTCTCAGCGAGCCCAAGCCCGGAGGCGCGGTCAAGGAGTGATGGGCCGGGTGGGGCCGTCTAGCCAGATCTGCTGGGTGGTCTCGCCGACGGTGAGGCCGAAGCGTTCGCGTGGGGGAGAGCCCCAGGTCACCCACTGCAGATAGGCGTCCTCGACTTCGTCCCAGAGGCGGCGAGCCCCGTACTGGCGTACGGCGTGGTCCGTGCGGCCGGGTTCCAGGTCGGCGCACGCCCACGAGTCGCCTTGGTTGTCGATCGCCCAGATGCGGTAGGAGCCGTCCGGCGCGGCCTCCAGATGCGACCGGACGCCGGGCACGAGCGCCGCGATCGCCACCTCGGCGCCGGGGGACTGGGCGATCACCGACCGCGGGTCGAGGCGGGCGGTCGACAGGTCGGCCTTGGCGCGCTGCTCGACGGCGTGGCCCGGGCCGCCGAACGGGCGTCGCTGCGAACGCAGCATCATGAAGCCCGCCGGACCCTTCAGCGCGCCGACGGCCGTGCCGTCACCGGTCACCGCCAGGTGGGCGAGATGACCGATGCCCCAGCCCGGCGACCAGGGCAGCACCATGCCACCGCCCGGCCTGCACTGCTCGACCCACGCGTAAGGCACCCGCGCGACTCCGCAGGTCGCGTGCACGCGGTCGTACGGCGCGCCGTCGGCGTGGCCGGCCGCGCCGTCGCCGACGAGCAGCCGCGGTGACAGGCCCGCCGTGGCCAGGTTGCCGGCCGCCCGCGCCGACAGCGTCCGGTCTATCTCGACCGAGGTCACGCCATCGGGGCCGAGCCGCCAGGTCAGCAGCCCCGCCGTCCATCCGGTGCCGGTGCCGATCTCAAGGACGCGGTGGTGGTCGAACGGGCTGAGCTCCTGCAGGAAGGTGACCACGATGCCCGGCGCCGAGCAGGAACTGGTCCACGTGCCGCTGCCGCTCACGGGATCGCCCGCGCCGTCGTCGAGCTGGATCGCGATCGCGCTGTCGGAGTAGACCGCGTTCCACCACGTCACGGGGTCGGCTCTCCGGTCGATCGCGAACCCCTCGTACCGCGGCCGGTCCGGCACCGCCCAGGCGGTCTCGGGTGTGAACAGATGCCGCGGCACGGCACGCAGGCCCTCACGCCAGATCGGGTCGGTGAGCCGTCCGGTCGCCACGAGGAGCTCGGCCAGGGCTTCGACTCGTTCTTCGGTGGTGGTCATTCATCCACCCTGCAAGCCCCGGGGCCACGGTTCAACTCCGCTGGGCGGTCGAAGCGCCGCGCCTCGTGCCGGAAGTCATCGCCGAAACCTGTTTGCCCTGCTCTGCGAGACTGGGGCCATGATCGATCAGGGTCCTTCCGTCACGTTGATCCGCAACCCGGAGCTCGCGCAGACCGTCGACTACGCCTACGCCGCGGTGGCCGAGGCGCCCGTGCGGGCGATCTGGACCGCGGGCGCCTGCCCGCTCGACGCGGACGGCGCCACCGTCGCCGTGGGCGACTTCGCCGGTCAGGCACGGCAGGTCATGGCCAACCTCGCCGCCGCCCTGGAAAGCGCCGGCGCCTCCCTGGCCGACATCGTGAAGACCACGGTGTACGTGGCGTCCTCCCGCCGGCAGGATCTCGTCGAGGCCTGGAACGTCGTGCGCGAGCACATGGGCGACCACGACGCGCCCAGCACCCTGCTGGGAGTGGCGGCCCTCGGCTACGACGACCAGCTCGTGGAGGTGGAGGCGACGGCCGTGATCATCGAGGAGCACGAAGCCGGCTGACCTCCGGCCCGTCTCACCGTTCGCCGGTCAGTTCGGCGACAACGGTGTCGGCGAACTCCAGCGCCAGCGGGCTCAGGGCGTCCCATTGGCGCGCCGCCCAGCCCGCGCCGAGCGGCGGGAGCGCGGGGATCGGGACCAGCCGGACGATCCCGCCCGGCCCCGGGCCCCAGCCAGGCAGGGCGGGCAGGATGGCGTGGCCCAGCCCCAGCTCGGCCAGCAGCAGCGCGGTGTCCCAGTCGGCCACGCTCGTGGTCGAGGTGAGCCGCACCCCGTGGCGTTCGAGATGGGTTTCCAGGTGGACGCGGGACGTGGAGTGCTCGGGCAGCTCGATATGGCGGATGCCGGCGAGCTCGGCCGGCGTGATCGTCTGCCGGTGGCTCAGCGGGTCGGCGACATGGACCGCCAGCACCCAGGGCAGGTCGCACGAGGAACGCTGCTCCACCCCGTCCAGCGGCGGGCCGATCGTCACCCACGCCAGGTCCGCCTCGTGCGTGCGGACGGCCTCCAGGCAGCGGCGGCTGGAGCTGGCGGTGACGAACTGCAGGTTGACCTCGGGATGCCGGGCCCGGAACGTGGTGACCCCGGCGGCCATGAAGTGCCGGACCGTGGTGGCGCCGGTCGCGATCCGGATCGTGCCCCCGACGCCCCGGCGAAGGTCGTCCAGCCGCCGCAGCGCGTCGTCCAGGCCCGCGATGCCCTCGGCCGCCGCGCGCCGCAGGATCTCGCCCGCCCGGGTGGGCGCGACGCCGCGTGGACGGCGTTCGAGCAGCGTCAGCCCGGTCTCCCGTTCCAGCCGCCGGACGTGCTGGCTGACCGCCGACTGGCTGCACGACATGCTCCTCGCGACGGCGCTGAGATTGCGGGCCTCGCAGACCGCGACGAACACGCGCAGGTCGTCCAGAGTCATGCCGCCAAGCTAGAGCTTGGGGATCATTAAGTAAACCCGAGAATTGACTTGGGTCAGCCCGCCGTCGGAGGATCGACCCAGCGGGCATCGGATCCGGTGACCCCAGCGGCGGCGACCCGTCCGGGAATGACGACCCGGGACGTACAGACCATCCGGACGGGCGCCGACCCTTCCCCTCCCCAAGCCTTCCCTCAAGCCGGAACGTCGTCGTTCGTCAGGCTTCGGGGTCTTGCGGGGCGGGCTGGCAGCGCGGGCACCAGTACGTCACCCGGTTGCCGACGTCGGAGGCCTGGTCGGCACGCTGGATGCGGGTGCGGCAGCGGCGGCAGGGGCGTCCCGCGCGGCCGTAGACCCAGTGCTCGTGGCCGCGGCGCCGGTCGCCCGTGGTGATGTGGCCGTACCGCTCCCTGTTGGCATCCAGGAGCCGGTGGGCGAGGTCGGCCATCGCGGGCAGGTCGGCGACATCGCCGACCGGGGTCCACGGGTGAACGCCGCGCAGGAAAAGGATCTCCGCCTTGTAGACGTTGCCGATGCCCGCCAGCCTTGTCTGGTCGAGCAGGGCCTCGCCGATGGCGCGGCCGGGCTCCTCGCGCAGCCGGCGCACGGCCTCGGAGGGGTTCCAGTCAGGGCCGAGCAGATCGGGGCCGAGATGCCCCACGACGCGTTCCTCGTCGGCCGTGCGGAGCACTTCGAGGATGCCGAGGGAGTATCCGAGCGCCTGCCACTCGGCGTTCGCCAGGATCGCCCGGATGCGATGGTCGGAGGGCGGGGCGCCGGGCGGGCGGATCCGCCACGAGCCCTCCATGAGCAGATGGCTGTGCACGGTGAGACCGCCGCCGACCCGGATGAGCAGGTGCTTGCCGCGGGCGAGGACGTTCAGGACCGGCCGCCCGCGCAGGTCGGTGGTGGCCAGCTTCGGGACACGGAAGTCACTGCGCGTCAGTGGCCGCCCGGCGAGCGCCTCGTCCAAGCGCCGGGCGGTCAGCCAGACGACATCGCCTTCCGGCATGTCAGCTGTCCCATAGGTGTCAGATGAAGGAAGGGCTTTCCCAGGCCGAGGGGTCCTCGGTGAGCTTCTTCACGGGTCCGGGGAGCTCGCCCGCCGCGATGTGGGCGAGCGACACCTGTTCGAGGATGGCGCGTTCGTTGGCGCGCAACGCGATCCACACCTCCTGCAGCGATCGCGCGGGACCCTCGTATCCCACGTGCTCGGGGCGTTCGCCACGGACGCCCAGCAGGGGGCCGTCGATGGCGCGGATGATGTCGGCCATGGAGATCTGCTCGGCCGGCCTGGCCAGCCAGTAGCCGCCCTCAGGGCCGCGCTGGCTCCGGACGAGCCCGGACCGGCGAAGCTGGCCGAGGATGTTCTCCAGGAACTTGGGCGGGATGTGCTGGGCCTCGGCGAGCTGGACGGCGGTCACCGGATGACTCCCGGCCACCGCCAGCTCCGCGGCGGCACGCAGCGCGTAGTCGACCCGGGCGGACAATCGCATGAACGTATTATCCCTTGCCGATCGGACTGGTCTGGCTTACCGGGGCTGATCCCGGGGCCTCGTATGCATACCGAACCGTTTTCGGTCGGAATGCGCAAGCACCCGGACGCCTGGGACGGATGTGTCTCCCCATGAGGTCTGACGAGAAATCATCCCTGTGGCGGATGCAGATACGGCCGTTTCTTCAGGACCATGGAGTCATCAGGGGGCACGGGGATGCGGTGACCGCACCGCGGAACGGGGAAAGAGATGACACCCACGGCACGATGGGCGGCCGCGCAGCGGCGCAGGCGTCAGATCATCAACGAGACCGTCCGGGATCGCGCCCTGCGGGACCCGAGGCGCCAGGAGCGTCACGTCCCCGGTCACGTACCCGCCAAGACCGGTGACCGCCCGGTGGCCGCCTGACCGACCCCGGCGATCCGGCAGGCGGCACTGCCGGTGCCCGAACGTTTGAAATGACGCCTCCGTGCTGTTCGCGCGGAGGCGTTCTCGCTTTCTGGTCAGCCTTCGGAGGAGGACGAGAAGACCTCGTCGCGCGCCTGTTCGAGGGCCGCGTGGAGGGCTCCCCGCAGGACGGCGTTGCCCTCCACGCCGGTCACCGCGACGGTGGGGCTGGTCGGGCTGATGCGGCTGACGGCGTGGGCTATGCGGGTGGCCAGGGGCTGGCCCCCGGCGCGGCCCAGCTGGCCCGCCAGGACGACCAGGCCAGGATCGAGGACGATGTTGACCGAGGTGACGCCGTACGAGATGCGGTTGGCGAGCTCGTCCAGGAAACCTCCACCGCGCCGTTCGTTGAGGGCCGCGGCCCGGACGCAGTCGACGGCGGTGGGCTCGGTGAAGCCGTGCGCGTGGGCCAGGGCGCGCACGGCGTCGGCGCCGACCAGCGAGCCATAACCGCCCGCCAGCGCCGGGATGCCCCAGCTGGTCGACTCGGTCACGCCCTCGTCGGCGGCCGGGTCGCGGCGGACGGCGCCGGACGGCAGGGGCGCGCCGGGCACGGGCAGATAGCCGATCTCGCCCGCGCCGCCGGAGCGGCCGCGGTGCAGGCGGCCGCCGAGCATGACCGACAGGCCCATGCCGCGGTCGAGCCACATGAGGGCGAAGTCCTCGGCGCCACGGGCCACGCCGTACGCGCGTTCGGCGATCGCCGCGAGGTTCACGTCGTTCTCGATGATCACAGGACGGCGAAGATCGGTTTTCAGCCCGGCGAGAACACCCTCGTGCCAGGACGGCAGGTCGAACGAGAACTGCACGTCGCCCGTGCGCGGGTCGACGACGCCGGGAGTGCCGATGACGAAGGCGTTCAGGCGGGACAGGGCCACCTTGGCGGACCGGCACGCCTTCGCGACGGCGTTGTGCACGGTCTTGACGGGATCGTCCGCCCCGTTGGGGTCGACTGTAACCTGGGACACGATACTGCCCGTAATATCCGCGACGCCCGCGGTGACCCCGTCGGGGCCCACCTCCAGGCCCGCCACGTAGGCGCTCGAGGGCACCACCGCGTAGAGCGCGGCGTTCGGCCCCCGGCCTCCGGCCTGTTCCCCGACGACCTCGACCAGACCGCGCTCCTCAAGCCGGGAGAGCAGTTGGGAGGCCGTGACCTTGGACAGCCCGGTGTGCTCGCCGATCTGGGCGCGGGTCAGTGGTCCCTGCCCGACCAGCAGGTCCAGCGCGGCGCGGTCGTTCAGCTCGCGCAGCAGCCGCGGCGTCCCCGGTCGTCTGGGCATGCTCGACCCCTCAAAGTCTCAATCCGCTAACGAGCGGTTTTGTTTAGGAAAGTTTCTTGTTAGTTTACGCGCAAGCGCCTCGGCAGCCCAGACCGGGTGATGAGGCGCACATCGAGCGCCGACTGGCGAGCAGGGCGTCCCGCGGCCGGTGCGACGAAGAGTTCGGGCATGGCTGGACCCTAAAGGGTCCGGGCCCGATCCAGAGCCCCGACCGTCGGGGATGCACTCACGGCGATGCCATGCTGGAAAGGAAAAACCCCCAGTGAAGTACACCAAGGTTGCGGCCATAGCGGCCGCGATCGCCCTGGCCGCCACGGCCTGCGGCGGCGGCGATGACGACAAGGCCGACAGCGGGGCGGCCAAGGACCCGGCGCAGCTCAAGGTCTGGATGATGGGTGACGGCACCCCCGAGCAGACGAAGTTCCTCGACGGCGTCGAGACCGAGTTCAAGACCAAGCACCCGGGCACGGACGTCGTGATCAAGTACGTGCCGTGGCCGCAGGTCGCCACCACGTTCCAGAAGGCCGCCGCCGGCGGTGAGGGCCCCGACGTCACCGAGCTCGGCAACACCGACGTCCAGTCGCACATCGAGCAGGGCAGCCTGGCCGACGTCAGCGACCTGTTCGACAAGTGGGCGGACGGCAAGACCCTCAACAAGACCGCGGTGGAGAACGACCGCTCGGGCGGCAAGACCTACGCCGTGCCGTGGTACGGCGGCGTCCGCGGCGTGTGGTTCCGCAAGGACTGGTTCGACGAGCTGAAGATCGAGCAGCCGAAGACCTGGGCCGAGCTGTCCGCCGCCGCCAAGAAGATCCAGGACGCGAAGAAGGTCCCGGGCATCGGCGTGGCGAGCGACCAGACCAACGCGCTGCTCAGCTTCATCTGGGGCAACGGCGGCGACGTCGCGGTCAAGGAGGGCGACAAGTTCGTCGGCAAGCTCGACCAGCCGCAGGTCAAGGAGGCCGTCGACTTCTACACCGGCCTGCTGACCAAGGACAAGGTCGCCTCCGCCAAGTACGTCGGCAAGAACGAGCTCGAAGGCCCGCAGCGCGACTTCGCCCTCGGCAAGCTCGGCATGTACTTCGACGGCAGCTGGGCGTTCAAGGAGATGAAGAAGGTCTCCGACAAGAACGTCGACAAGTGGGCCGTGTTCCCGATCCCGACCAAGGCCGGCGGCAACGCGCCCGTCATGGCCGGCGGTTCCGACCTGGCCGTCTGGAAGGACAGCAAGGCCAAGGACGCGGCGTTCGACTACATCACCGTGCTCAACAACGCCAAGAACGCGCAGGCGTGGGCGGACTACAGCGGCTTCTCGTCGATGCGCTCGGACGTGAAGTTCACCGACCCGAAGCTGGCGATCTTCACCGAGATCGCGGGCAACACCAAGTTCCCGCCGATCGGTGCCGGCTGGGCCGAGTTCGAGCAGGCCAAGAAGGTCCTGCCGAACACGATCAAGGCCATCATGCAGGGCAAGGCGTCCGACGGTGAGCTGAAGAAGGCGAACGAGCAGGCCAACACCCTGCTCAACCCGTAAGGCCCGGCCTGTAGGGCCCGGCCTGTAAGGCTCGGCCCGTAGGGCGACCCGCTGGGCCCGTACGGCCCGTACACCCTCGTCAAGACTGACGACGGAGGAGGGTGTACGGGACGTGCGGCGCCCAGGGGACGACCGTGCGGGTACGCGGCGCGCGGCACCCCCCGGGGTTTCCCGGGACCCGGCGCGCACACAGGACTCTCGGGGGTCTTCGAGACCGCACACCCGAAGGCCCCCGAGATCCCACCCGCACGTACCCTTCGTCCTCGCCGGCTCGGCGCGCGCGTTCCGGCGTCCGCGCCTGCCTTACACCGCCCGCCCTCCAGCGTCCGCGCCCCAGCGTCCGCGTCCAGCGCCCGCGTCCAGCGTCCGCCCGTCCATCGACTTCGGCGTCCCGGCCATCCCGGCGCCCCGCCAGCTCCGGCGCCCAGACCGGTCTCGGCGCCCTGTCCAACCCCGGCTGATCGGACTGAGTCCATGCTCGACACCGCCCCCGCGGTGCGGAAGAACCCGGGTCGGAGGACCTCCGGCACGGCAGGCTCCCGCCGCCGTCCCCGCTTCGGGCCGTACCTGCTGATCGCCCCGACCCTGGTCGTCATCGCCATCCTGATGTTCTGGCCGATGTTCCAGATCGGGACCATGTCGTTCCAGAAGGTCGGCAACCGCCAGCTGCGCGGCGAGCCCGCCGAGCAGGTGGGCACCGAGAACTACGACACGATCTTCAGCGATCCGTTCTTCTGGCAGACCCTGCGGCACACCGTGCTCTTCGCGGTGGTCGCGGTCTCGCTGACGCTGGTCATCGGCACCCTGATCGGCCTGCTGCTGCACCAGCTCGGCAAGCGCATGTCGAGCTTCGTGGCGGGCGGCGTCATGGTCGCGTGGGCGACCCCGCCGGTGACCGCGGCGATCATCTTCTCCTGGCTGTTCGGCACGACCGGCGGCCTGGTCAACTGGACGCTCGACCTGCTGCCGGACTGGCTCGTCGGGAGCGGCTGGAGCGACTACAACTGGTTCAGCACCCCGCTGTCGACCTACACCGTGCTGACGATCTGCGTGGTGTGGCAGGCCTGCCCGTTCATCGCGGTGTCGGTGCTGGCGGGGCTCAAGAGCGTGCCGAGCGAGCTGTACGAGGCCGCCCGCGTGGACGGCTCGGGGCCGTGGCGCTCGTTCTGGAGCATCACGTTCCCGATCCTCAAGCCCATCTTCATGGTCCTGCTCGTCATGTCGATCATCTGGGACTTCAAGGTCTTCACCCAGCTGTTCGTGATGTCCGGGCTGGCCAACCGTGACTCCTTCAACCTCTCGCTGTACGCCTACTCCGAGGCGTTCGGCTCGCTCAACCCCAAGCTCGGCATGGGTTCGGCGATCGCGATGGTGCTCACGGTGATCCTGCTCATCGTCACGGCCCTGTACGTGCGGGTCATGGTCCGACAGGGAGAGACGAAATGAGCCGTCAGAGCCGTTCCTCCGCGGCCCGCAAGGGCGGCCTGCCCCGCAGGGGCGTCCTGCGCGGGAGGGTCTTCCGCAAGGGCGTCCTCAACACCGCCGGGATCGTGGTCTTCCTGCTGGCGGTGTTCCCCGTCCTGTGGATGGTCTCGACCGCGTTCAAGCCCAACACCGAGATCTTCAGCAACACGCCGAAGCCGCTGCCGTCGAAGCCGACGCTGGAGCACTTCGACCTGGTGCTGAACGGCGGCATCGCCGAGACCTCGTTCTGGGTCTACTTCCGCAACAGCGCGATGCTGGCGCTCGCCACCGTGGTGATCTCCGGCCTGCTGGCGCTGATGGCGGCCGTCGCCGTGGCGCGCTTCCGGTTCCGGTTCCGCACCACGTTCCTGATCATGCTGCTGATCGTGCAGATGGTCCCGCTGGAGGCGCTGGTCATCCCGCTCTTCCTGGACCTCAAGACGCTGGATCTGCTCAACAGCCTGCCCGGGCTCGTGATCGTCTACGCCGGCTTCGCCGTGCCGTTCGCGATCTGGATGCTGCGCGGCTTCGTCGCCGCCGTGCCCAAGGAACTGGAGGAGGCCGCCGCCATCGACGGCGCGAGCCCGATCCGCACGTTCTTCACGGTCCTGCTGCCGCTGGTGGCGCCGGGCCTGGTGGCCACCAGCATCTTCTCCTTCATCACGGCCTGGAACGAGTTCATCTTCGCGTTCACGTTCCTGGACGACCAAGACAAGTACACCTTGCCGATCATGCTGCAGTTCTTCTTCGGCCGCAGCGGCAACGCCTGGGGGCCCATCATGGCAGCGTCCACGCTGCTCACCATTCCTGTGATCATCTTCTTCCTCATCGTCCAGCGCCGCATGGTGTCGGGCCTGACCGCCGGGGCGGTGAAGGGATGAGCGGCGACTCGATCGAACGGCTGGCCCGCGGCACCCTCCTCCCGTCGTTCCCGGGCGCGAGCGCGCCACGCTGGTTGCAGGACGAGCTGGAGCGCGGCCTCGGCGGCGTCACGCTCTTCGCCCTGATCGGCAACGTGCCGAGCCCCGAGGCGCTCACCGCGCTCACCGCCGAGATGCGCAAGGCCGCCGACCCGATCATCACGATCGACGAGGAGGGCGGCGACGTGACCCGCCTCGGCGGGCACCTCACCGGCTCCCCGTACCCCGGCAACGCGGCGCTCGGCGCGGTGGACGACCCCGACCTCACCCGGCGGGTCTACCGCTCGCTCGGCGCCGAACTGGCCGAGGTCGGCGTGAACCTCAACTTCGCGCCGTCCGTGGACGTCAACACCGCCGCCGACAACCCGGTGATCGGCACCCGCTCGTTCGGCTCCGATCCCGAGCTGGTGGCCCGGCACGCCGTCGCGTCGGTGATCGGCACCCAGGAGGCGGGCGTCGCCGCCTGCGCCAAGCACTTCCCGGGCCACGGCGCGACCGTCGAGGACTCCCACCTCGGCGTGCCCATCGTGGACGCCGACCTGGCACTGCTCGACCGCCGCGACCTGCTCCCGTTCCGCGGCGCGATCCAGGCCGGGGCGCAGGCCGTCATGACCGGCCACCTCAATCTGCCCTCGATCACCAAGGGCGTGCCGTCCACGCTGTCGCACGCCGCGATCACCGGGCTGCTCCGCGAGCACCTCGGCTACCAGGGCGTCATCGTCACCGACGCGCTCGACATGCAGGGCGCGAGCGGCGCCATCGGCATCCCGGAGGCCTCCGTACGCGCACTGCTGGCCGGTGCGGACCTGCTGTGCCTGGGGCCGAAGGAGCACCAGGAGAGCCTGCGGGCGGTGCTCGCCGCCATCGAGGAGGCCGTGAACACGGGGCGTCTGCCCCTGGAGCGGCTCCACGACGCCGCCGAACGGACCCGCCGCCTGAAGGCGTGGCTGGCCGACCCCAGTCCCGCGATCGTCGACCGCGCCGTGGGCATGGAGGCCGCGCGCCGGGCCGTGCACGTCACCGGTGACTTCCCCGGCCTCTCGGCGGACCCGCTCGTGGTCGAACTGGCGTCCACCGGCAACATCGCGGTCGGCCCCACACCCTGGGGCCTGAGCCCCTGGGTGCCCGACGTCGTGCGAGCCGAGGGGTTCGCGGAGGAGGCAGGCTCCCTGCTGGAACGTGCCACAGGCCGTGGTCTCGTGGTCGTTCTGCGTGACGCGCACCGCCACGCGGGCCAGCGGGCCCTCACCGCCGCCCTGCTCCAGGCACGGCCCGACACGGTCGTGGTCGAGATGGGCCTTCCCGTCTGGATTCCCGAAGGAGCCGTTCACGTGGCGACGTACGGCGCCGCCGCGGCCAACGCCCAAGCCGCCGCCGAGTTCCTGGGCCTGACCCCCACCACCACCGCCTAACCCGCCGCTCCTGCTCCGCCGTCCGTGCCCCTCCGCCCCTGCCCCGCCAGCTGACGGCCGGGCGTCGGGGATCGGATCGCTGGTATCGGTTCGTCTTCGCGATGAATCGCATCGAGTGGGCCAATCGCCTTGACGGTCGTTACCGAAGGGGCGGAAGGTACAGCTGACACGGAGATGGGGCCGGACGGCGCGAGGAGCTCGACGTGGCTGGTGGAGTGGGTCTCGGCGGGCGTTCGCATCCGGGTCGTCCCAGGGGTCTGCTGGCCGAGCCGGTGAGCTGACCGTGGGAACGCGTCGTGAGCGGCTGCGGACCCCGCCGTTCCTGGAACGCAGGTTCATCGTGGCGTTCGGCGTCGCCGCGCTCCTCGCGGGCATCGTTCTGCGCGGCCTCCCCGACCTGGTCGGGGAGGCCGGAAACACTCCGCCGCCGCAGGCTCGCGCGCTCCTTCCCACCGAACGGTCGGGCTCGCCGTCGCCTACGCCGACGCTGGTGCCGCCCGAGGCGCCGGTGATCCCCGATCGGCCGCGCCGGCCGAGTCCGTCGCCCACGAAGCCGCCCGAGTCGCCCGTTCCCCAGGTGAACGTGGAGTTCCCGGAGCCCGGGCAGGGGCTGCACGAGGACCGTGACTTCGTGGTCGGCGGCACCGTCCGCGACCTCGGCGACGACGATCTGCGCATCTTCATCTACGCCGAGGAGCGCGACAGGTTCTACCTGGCCGACTATCGGGCCGAGCGCGTCGGCGGCGCGCGGTGGGAGATCCGGTCCACCGGCATCGGCATCGAGTGGGGCGGCCGGGGCGATCCCTACCTGGTGCAGGTCGTCCGGGCCGATGAGCGGTGCCAGGAGGTCCTGGCAGGGCTGGAGCTGGGGAACGACCACTACCCGGCCTTCGACGCCCTTCCGCCGGGCTGCCGGGTCGCCGCACAGGTACGCGTGGTCGAGGCGGGCTGACCCGTACCGCCGGAGACGTGCCTGCGACGCCGGACCTGCGATCATTGTGGGGAACGAGAAGATGTGGCCGCCCGTTTGGCTCATCGTGACGCAAGAGATCGGAGAAGCCTGTCATGGCGCTGCGTGACCGGTTCCGGCGCCTGGTGCAGAAGCCCGGGACCGTCGACCTGGCGCCCTACCGTGCCGTGGTCGCCGAGGCCGGCACCCGAGAGGCGCGGCTCCGCGAGCTCACCGACGCGGACCTGACCGCCGCCGCCGACATGCTCCGCCAGAGCCGCGCCGCCAGCACCCTCCGCCAGAGCCGCGCCGCCGACACGGTCCGCCAGAGCCGCGCCGCCGACACCGACGTCGATCTCGCGGAGCTGTGTGCGCTGGGCAGAGAAGCGGCACACCGGGCGTTGGGCGAGCGGCCGTTCGACGTGCAGCTCCTCGGAACGCTCGGCATGCTTTCGGGCCACATCGTCGAGATGGCCACGGGCGAGGGCAAAACGCTCGCGGGCGCGTTGGCCGCGGCCGGGCACGCGTTGCGCGGCCGGCGCGTGCACGTGCTCTCGGTGAACGACTATCTGGCGCGGCGGGACGCCGAATGGATGGGCCCGCTCTACGAGCTCCTCGGCGTCTCGGTCGGATGGGTCGGCCAGTCGTCCACGCCCGAAGAGCGACAGAAGGCCTACGCCGCAGACGTCACGTACGCGCCGGTGAGCGAGGTCGGCTTCGACCTGCTGCGCGACCGGCTCGTCACGACCCCGGACGACCTCGTCCTGCCCGAGCCCGAGGTTGTGCTGATCGACGAGGCCGACTCGGTGCTGGTCGACGAGGCGATGGTGCCGCTCGTCCTGGCGGGCGCGTCCGAGCTGGACCCCGCCGACCCCGTGTACGCCGACCTGGTGCGGCGCCTGCGGCCGGGCCAGCACTACGCGACCGACGACGAAGGACGCAACGTCCGGCTGACCTCTTCCGGGACCCGCACGGTGGAACGGGAGCTGGGCGGGATCGACCTCTATTCGCCGGACAACACCGACACTCTCGTCGCGGTCAACGTCGCGCTGCACGCGCAGGTGCTGCTCCAGCGCGACGTCGACTACATCGTCCGCGACGGCGCCGTGAAGCTGATCAACTCGTCGCGGGGCCGGGTGGCGCTGCTCCAGCGCTGGCCGGACGGGCTCCAGGCCGCCGTGGAGGCCAAGGAGGCCCTGGAGACGTCCGCGAGCGGTGAGATCCTTGACTCGATCACCGTTCAGGAGCTCATCGGACGGTATCCGACCCGCTGCGGGATGACCGGCACGGCGCTCGCCGTCGCGGGACAGCTGCGCGAGTTCTACGGCCTGGAGATCGCGGTCATCCCCCCGAACCGCCCCTGCGTCCGCGTCGACGAACCCGACCGGCTCTACGCCACCGCCACCGACAAGGAGGTGGCGATCGCCGAGGAGATCGCCGAGGCGCACGCCACCGGCCGCCCCGTCCTCGTCGGGACGCTGGACGTCGCCGAATCCGAACGCCTCGCACGCCGCCTCGAACGCGCGGGCCTCTCCTGCGTCGTCCTCAACGCCAAGAACGACGCCGAGGAGGCCGCCATCATCGCGGAGGCGGGCGCTGCGGGCGCGATCACCGTCTCGACCCAGATGGCCGGGCGCGGCACCGACATCCGCCTCGGCGGAACGTCCTCCACCGACACCGCCCGCGTGGTGGAGCTCGGCGGGCTCCTGGTGATCGGCACCGGCCGCTACCACAGCAGCCGGCTGGACGACCAGCTGCGCGGCCGCGCGGGCCGGCAGGGCGACCCCGGCGGCTCGGTGTTCTTCACCAGCCTGGAGGACGACCTCGTGGCGCAGTACGCGCCGGACGCGGAGACCAACGCGACGCCCGCCTCCGACGGCCGTCTCGACGACCGGAACGCCCATTGGGTCGTCGGCCACGCCCAGCGCGTCGCGGAGGGCGTCGAGGTGGAGATCCACCGCAACACCTGGCGCTACAACCAGCTGATCGGCCTCCAGCGCCGCGAGGTCCTCGCCGAACGCGACCAGCTGCTGCGCGGCGACCACGCCGACCGGCTCATGGCCGAACGCCACGCCTCCCACCACGCCGAGCTCGTCGAGACCGCAGGCAGCGAAGCGGTCGCCGAGGCCGCCCGCCAGGTCGCCCTCTTCCACCTCGACCGCTGCTGGACCGAGCACCTGGCCTACCTGGCCGACCTGCGCGAGGGCATCCACCTGCGCTCGCTCGGCCGCGGCCTCGATCCGCTCGCCGAGTTCAACCGCGAGGCCGTCCCCGCGGGCAAGAAGCTCCTGAGCCGCGCCGTCGAACGAGCCGTCGGCACGTTCGCCACCCTCACCGCCACCCCGGACGGCATCGACCTGACCGCCGCGGGCCTGCAACGCCCCTCCGCGACCTGGACCTACCTGGTCCACGACAACCCGTTCGGCTCCCTCGACGAACGAGCCCTCCGCGGCCTCATAGCCATGTTCCGCCGCAAACCCCGCCGCCCCTAACCACCCCA
This sequence comes from Actinomadura fulvescens, assembly GCF_039533225.1. NCBI lineage: Bacteria > Bacillati > Actinomycetota > Actinomycetes > Streptosporangiales > Thermomonosporaceae > Actinomadura > Actinomadura fulvescens. The sequence continues at coordinate 531,818 of NZ_BAAATD010000001.1, forward strand.
CCCCCACCTCGCCACGCCTGCGTCGGGCGTGCTTGCCTCTGCCGTGCCTACGCCTGCCGTGCCTACGCCTGCCGTGCTTGCGTGGGCCGTGCTCGCGTCTGCCCGTGCTTGCGTCTGCCGTGCTTGCGTCTGCCGTGCTTGCGTCTGCCGTACTTGCGTCGGCCATGCCTGGATCCGCCACGCGTCTGTCGTGCCAGCGTCGGCCATGCCTGCGTCCGCTGCTCCAGGGACTGGCGGCCCTGGGTGCTGGCCCTGGGCCGCGCTACTCCCGCATTCGCTGTGCCTGGGGCGGCGGTTTCCGGTGCGCCGTCCCTGGGACGCGTCGCTCCTGGATACGCCGCTTTGGGCCTGCGGGCCTCAACGTGCTGGAATCGGGCCGGTGCTCCAGCCTGGCGCATGGTGTCGCGATGCGGTGGTTTTAAGGGACCGCTGGTCTGGTCAGGCGCGGAGGCGGAGACCTCGCGGGGTGGGGTGGAAGCCGGCGGATTCCAGGGCGGCGGCCAAGGGGGAGTCGTTGATGGACTCGCCGTCGGCTCGTTCGACGGTGAGTTTGCCGAGGGCGCCTTCGCGGACGGCCAGGGCCAGGGCATCGACGGCGGGTTGGAGGACTTCGGGGTCGTCGTCCCAGGTGAGGAGGGTCTTGCCGCCGCGTTCGACGTAGAGGGTCAAGCGGCCTTCGGCCAGGACGACCAGGGCGCCGGCCTTGCGACCGGGCTTGTGGCCGCTCGCCACCTCGTCCTGGCGTTCGGGCCAGGGCAGGGCGGCGCCGTAGGGATTGGCGGGATCGGCGGCGGCCAGCACGAGCGCGCGGGTGTCGGGGGCGGGTTTGGCGCCGGGAAGGGGCAGCGCCCACGGGTCGGCCGGAGGCGGCGGCGCGGGGCGGAGGGCACGGAGGCGGTCGACGGCGCCGGGCAGCGCGAACTGCGCGGCTCCCAGGCCCTCGACGAAGTAGCCGCGGCGGCAGCGACCGCCGTCCTCGAAGGCGCGGAGCACGGGATAGACGGCCGCGAAGCCGCCCGGCGTCCGCTCGGCGGCCACGGCGCCGCGGATCACGATGCCGTAGCGGTCGAGGAGGGCCTCGGCGAGGGCGTGCGAACGGCGGGTGCCCGCCGTCTCGCGTTGGGGCAGGAGCCACCAGCGTCCGGCCACCGTCGGCGGGCCGGTCCGGGAGGGCAGTACGGGGCGGCCACGGCGGGTCGCGCGGGCACGGTGGGCCGGACGGCCGGAGCCGAGCGCGGCACGGAGGGGTGCGAGGGTGTCGTTGGTGAGGTGGCCGGCCCAGACGAGATCCCAGAGGGCGGCGACCAGATCCGGATCATTGATCGGCTCGGTGGAGCTGAGCCGGTCGGACAGCGTGCGGAAGAACAGCGCGCCGCCGTCCGCGAGCGCGTCGAGGACGGCCTGGTGGACGGGTGTGAGGCTGATCTCAGCGGGCTCGGGCATGAGGAGCGGCGCGGTGTCGGCGAGGTAGAGCGAGACCCAGCCGTCGCCGCCGGGCAGGCCGCCCTGGCCAGCCCAGACCACTTCGCCCGCGGAGGTCAGCTCGTCCAGCTGAGCAGGGGAGTAGCCCGGTACGCGGGACGGGAGGATCAGTGATTCGAGCGCAGATGCGGGTACGGCGGCGCCCTGGAGCTGTTCGATCGCCTGGACCAGGGCGTCGATGCCGCGCAGGCGGGAGCCGCCGGTGATGCCGTGCCAGGCGGGCAGGAACCGGCCGAGCGCTTCGGGCGGCGAGGGCTCGACCTCGGCGCGCAGCCGGGCGAGGGACCGGCGCCGCAGCATGCGCAGCACGTTGTTGTCGCACCACTCGCTGGTGAGCGGGCCGGAGACCGCCTCGACCGGAAGGAACTCGCCCTCCACGACACGGCCGTTCGCGCTGAGCCGGCGCAGCGTCTCCAGCACCACGGCGTTGCCGAGCCCGAAGCGGGACGCCGCGGAGGACGCGCGGAACGGCCCGTGCGTACGGGCGTACCGGGAGATGAGGTCGCCGAGCGGGTCGTCCACCGGCTCCAGGAACGTCTCGGGGATGCCGACGGGCAGCGGCGCACCGAGCGCGTCGCGGAGCCGTCCCGCGTCCTCGATCGCCGCCCACCGTTCCTCACCGGCGATCCGGACGCGGATGGCGCGTCGCTCAAGCTCCAGCTCAGCCAGCCAAGCGGCCACCCTCGGATCAGTGAAACCCGCCTCACCGGCCCCCTGCACAGCGGCAGGGCCAAGGTCGGGGGTGGCGTCGCCGGGCCCTGCGGCGGCGTGGTCGGTCTCTGCGGCGCCACTGGTCTCTGCAGCGGCACGGTCGGCCTCTGCGTCTGCGTGTCTGAGGTCGGCGAGAGCGCCATCGGCCTGGGGAGCAGCCGAGCCAAGGTCTGGGGTGGCTTGGTTGGTGTCCGGTGTCGTGGGGCCGGAGGGTGGGACGGTGCGGAGGGTTGCTTCGGCGGTCGTCAGGGGGCCTAGCTCGCGCAGGAGGTCGGCTATGCCTTCCAGGTCGCGGGCCTGGCGGTCGGGGGCCAGGCGTTGGAGCTCGCGTTCAGTATCGGCGACGACTTCGGGGTCGAGGAGCTCACGTAGGTCGGCTTGGCCAAGCAGCTCGGCGAGGAGGGCTGAGTCGAGTGCGAGGGCTTGGGCGCGGCGTTCGGCCAGGGGCGAGTCGCCCTCGTACATGAACGCGCCCACGTAGTGGAACAGGAGCGAGCGGGCGTAGGGGGAGGGCTCGGGCGTCTCCACCTCGACCAGGCGCGTCTTGCGGCCGGAGATGTCGCGCATGAGCTGGACCAGGCCCGGAACGTCGAACACGTCCTGCAGGCACTCGCGCATCGTCTCAAGGACGATCGGGAACGAGGGATATTTGCTCGCGACGGCCAGGAGCTGGGCGGCGCGCTGGCGTTGCTGCCAGAGGGGCATGCGCTTGTCAGGGCGGCGGCGCGGCAGGAGGAGCGAACGGGCCGCGCACTCGCGGAACCGTGCGGCGAACAGGGCCGAGCCGCTCAGCTCGTCGACGACGATGCGTTCGATGTCGTCGGCGTCGAAGACGGCGAGGTCGAGGTTCGGCGGCTCGTCCATGTCGGGGATGCGGATCACGATGCCGTCGTCGGCGTGCATGGACTGCGCGTCCACGCCGTACCGTTCGCGCAGGCGACCGGCGATCGCCAGGGCCCAGGGAGCGTGCACGCGGGCGCCGAGGGGCGAGTGCACCACCAGGCGCCAGTCACCGAGCTCGTCGCGGAACCGTTCGACCACGAGGGTGCGGTCGTCGGGCACATGGCCGGTGGCCTCGCGCTGCTCGCTCAGGTAGGAGACCAGGTTGGCGGCGGCCCACGTGTCGAGTCCGGAGGTGGTGACGCGGTCGCGGGCGGTATCGGCGGGGAGCCCGGCCAGTTCGCGGGTGAACGCGCCGAGCGCCTTGCCGAGCTCGACGGGGCGGCCGAGGGCGTCGCCGTGCCAGAACGGGAGTTTGCCCGGCTGGCCCGGGGCGGGCGAGACGAGGACGCGGTCGGGCGTGATGTCCTCGATCCGCCAGGAGCTCGCGCCGAGGACGAAGACGTCGCCGACCCGCGACTCGTACACCATCTCCTCGTCGAGCTCACCGACCCGGGAGGACTTCTCGCCGACGAGGAAGACGCCGAACAGGCCACGGTCGGGGATCGTTCCGCCGCTGGTGACCGCGAGGCGCTGGGCGCCCGGCCGGTCACGCAGAACGCCGGTGACGCGGTCCCAGACCAGGCGCGGACGCAGCTCGCCGAACTCGTCGCTGGGATAGCGGCCCGCGAGCATGTCGAGGGTGGCTTCGAGCGCGGACCGGGGGAGGGTGGCGTACGGGGCGGCGCGCTTGACCATGGCGTCGAGGTCGTCGACCGTCCACTCGTCCATCGCGACCATCGCGACGATCTGCTGGGCGAGCACGTCGAGCGGGTTGCGCGGGTAGTGCAGCTCCTCGATCTCGCCGTCGCGCATGCGTTCGGCGACGACGGCGGTCTGCACCAGGTCGCCGCGGTATTTGGGGAAGATGACGCCCTTGGAGACCGCGCCGACCTGGTGGCCCGCCCGTCCGACGCGCTGCAGGCCGCTGGCCACCGAGGGCGGCGACTCGACCTGGACGACCAGGTCGACGGCGCCCATGTCGATGCCCAGCTCCAGGCTGGAGGTCGCGACCACGGCGGGCAGGCGGCCCTGCTTGAGGGCGTCCTCGATGCCCGCCCGTTCCTCCTTGGAGACCGAGCCGTGGTGCGCGCGGGCGATCTCCGCCGGAACGCCGCGGGCCGCGCCTGCCTGAGCCATCATCTCCGCCGGGCTACGCCGAGCCGGCGCTACGGCAGCCTTGGCGTCTGCGCCTGGCGGTGTGTCGGTGGTATATCCGACGGCGCGGGCCTGGAGGGCGCGCTCGATGTCCTCCTGGCTGATACGCCTCGGACCGTCCTCCTCCGCTACGGCGGAGCCCTGCGCATCGTTGGCGGCGGCCGCTGCTGCGGTGGCGGCGACGGCGCGTTCGTAGGCGAGCTCGTTGAGCCGTCCGCAGAGGCGTTCGGCCAGGCGCCGCGAATTGGCGAAGACCAGAGTGGAACGATGCGCCTGGATCAGGTCGAGCAGCCTGTCTTCCACGTGTGGCCAGATCGACCGCTGGCGCGGGTCGGCCTCGCCGCTCTGGTCCACGAAGTGCGAGATCTCGCCTAGATCCTCGACGGGTACGACGATGTCGAGATCGAACACCTTGTCTGAGGGCGGCTGGACCACCCTCGCGGGCCTGGGGCCGCCGAGGAACGCGGCGACCTCGTCCACCGGCCGTACGGTCGCCGACAGGCCGATGCGCTGGGCGGGCCGTTCGAGAAGCGCGTCGAGGCGTTCGAGCGAGATCGCCAGATGCGCGCCGCGCTTGGTGCCCGCGACCGCGTGCACCTCGTCGACGATCACCGTCTCGACCCCGCGGAGCGACTCGCGCGCCTGCGAGGTGAGGATCAGGAACAGCGACTCGGGCGTGGTGATCAGGATGTCCGGCGGTTTGGTGGCCAGGCGGCGGCGCTCGTCGGCGGGGGTGTCGCCGGAACGGATGCCGACCCGCACATCGGGCTCTGGCAGGCCGAGCCGGCGCGACGCCTGGCGGATGCCGGTGAGCGGGGCGCGGAGGTTGCGCTCGACGTCGACGGCCAGGGCCTTGAGGGGCGAGACGTACAGGACCCGGCAGCGCTGCTTGGGGTCGGGCGCGGGGGCGGCGGCCAGGCGGTCCAGGGACCACAGGAACGCGGCCAGGGTCTTGCCGGAGCCGGTCGGGGCCACGACCAGGGTGTTGTCGCCCCCCGAGATCGACTCCCAGGCTCCCGCCTGCGCCGTCGTGGGCGCGGCGAAGGCCCCGGCGAACCACGCACGGGTGGCCGGGGAGAAGCGTTCGAGCACGTCAACGCTCATTCCCCCATCCTGCCCCGTGGGTCTGACAAAACCTCAGCCTGCCTCGGACAAAGCCCGCGGCGTGGTCATCGTCACACCGCCGCGGAGAGATCGGCGTGGTCCGACGGGTTGTAAGCAAGTACTTGTTTGGTTAATCCTGGAGGGGCGCATCCGCGAGGAGCGAGGCCCGCCTGAGCCTTGCGCGAGGAGCCCTCATGACGTACGCCCTGCTGGCCTTCGGACTGGTCTCCCTCCTGCTGGCGGTGAACGCCCACCGGCCGCGCCGGCGTCACCTCACGACGCTGGTGCCGAGCTTCTTCGCCGGATGGATGACCATCGAGCTGGCCCCGCACCTGCTGGTCGCGGAGGCCGCCGGGCTGGGCCTCCTGGTGGCGTACGGAGGGCTTGAGGGGTGGCCCGGCTGGACAGGTCTGATCAGCGGCCTCGCCGGAGTGGCGGGCACCGCGGCCACCATCGTCGCGGCGCGGCGGACGATCGTGACCCTGCGGGACTCCGGGGTGCCGCTCGACCTGGACCCGGACGACGCGCCGCGCTACCCGCGCTCGCACCTCGTCCTGCCGCCGCTGTGCCTCATACCGAGGCGAGGGGTGAAGGTCGAACGCAACGTCGTCTACCGGGAGGAAGGGCGGCTGCGGCTCAAGCTCGACGTCTACCGGCCCGCTGAGGACGGGCGCCTGCGGCCGGGCCTGATGCAGATCCACGGCGGGGGCTGGGTCATCGGGGACAAGCGCGAACAAGGGCTTCCCCTGCTCAACCACATGGCCGTACAGGGATGGGTGGGCTTTAACGTCAACTACCGCCTCAGCCCACGGGCCACATGGCCAGAGCACCTCATCGACCTCAAGCACTTCATCGCCTGGTATCGCGAGAACGCCGAATCCTATGGGGCTGATCCGGACTTCCTATGCGTGACGGGCGGTTCGGCGGGCGGGCACCTGACGGCGATGGTGGCGCTGAGCGCGAACGTGCCGGAGTTCCAGCCTGGCCTTGAGAACGTGGACACCGGCGTACGCGGGGCGGTCCCGTTCTATGGGGTGTACGACTTCGTGGAGCCGGGGCCATGGCCGGTCCCCATGGGCGCCACGCGGCTGGTCGAACGCTATTTGGTGAAGCGTTCCTTCGCCGAGGAGCGTGAGGCCTTCGCCAAGGCGTCCCCAGTGAGCTATCTGCGCCCTGACGCGCCACCGTTCTTTGTCATCCACGGAAGCCACGACTCGCTGATCCCGGTAGAGGAGGCGAGGCGTTTCGTGAAGAAGCTCCGCGACATCTCGGAATCGCCAGTCGTCTATGCCGAGATGAAGGGCGGCCAGCACGCCTTCGACGTGTTCCCCTCGTACCGTACGGCGCGCGTGGTGGAGGGCGTGGAGCGCTATCTGACCGGCCTGCACCGGCAATACCTGGAAGGCGTCCGTCGGCCATCCGTCCCGGACGAGGTATCGAAGTCCGTCGGATAGCGTGGTCAGGTGCGGCTTACAGTGTTCTGGGATCGGATGAACCAGCAGTTCGGCGAGGTATACGCGTCGAGCGTGGCCAAGGACTACGTCATAGCCGCCCTCGGAGGCCGCACCGTCGAACAGGCGCTCGCGGACGGGGAGCCTGCCAAGAAGGTCTGGGCGGCCGTGGTCGCCACTTTCGACGTCCCGGCGCGACTGCACTGACCGCTAGGTGAACCGTGGCTTGGCCGTGCCTAGTAGGTGGCGACGGCGGTGACGACGCCGATCATCAGGTTGGCGACGGCGAGGAGGATGGCGGCGGGCTCCAGTTCGTCGTCGGCGTCGTCGGCGAGCTGCTTGATGCTGATGCCCACCACGCGGTCGAAGACCTGGGTGGCGACGGTCATGGCGACGATGCCGACACCGCCGAAGACCAGGGTCCGGCTGAGGCCCTCCAGGAGGTCGCCATGGGACGCGTAGATCGACACCGAGACGATGAGGCCCACGCCGACGGTCGAGGCGACGGCTAGCAGGGTGGCGTTCGGGTTACGGTGCTCGCGGATGACGGTGATGAGTCGGCCGGGCGTCGCCAGGTCGGTCATGTAGAAGCCGATGATGAACAGCACCAGGCCGGCCGCCGCGTACGCCAGGAGCGCCCCGCTGCCCTCCAGCAGAACCTGGGCGAGGCCGTCTTCGTTCGCGAGCGTGGTCATGGATCTCCTTTGGGGCATCCGTCACAGGGGGATGCGGTGCGGGACGAACGACGAGGTGTCGTCGGTGATGAGGCCCGAGGTCTCACGGATGCCGAGCCCGGCGGACTCGTCGTGGACCACCCAGGCGCCGAGCACCGGGTGCTCCCCGTCGAAATCGGGCAGCGGGCAGAACTCCTGGAAGACGAAGCCCTCCGCGCCGTACCCGCCCTCGGTACGGGTCTCCGCTCCGTCAGGCGTCACGATCCGCATGCTCGCGCCTTCGCGCCCCAGAAGCGGCTTCTGCACGTACGAGGTGAGGGTCGAGGGCGTGTTGAGGTAGGAGGGCAGGAGGTTCGGGTGGCCGGGGAAGAGTTCCCATAGGAGGACCAGCAGCGCCTTGTTGGAGAGCACCATCTTCCATATGGGCTCGATCCAGGCGGTCGGCGCGTTCGGAATGTGGCGGCCGAACGGCTCAGCGACGATCCACTCCCAGGGATAAAGCTTGCAGAGCGTGCGGATCTCCTTCTCGTCCAGGTCCACGAACCGTTCACGCGCGGGGTTCCAGCCGACGTCCTCCATGGCGATCGCCACCCCCGGCAGGCCGGCCTCTTCGGCGGTCTCCTGCATGTAGGCGATCGTCATGACCTCCTCGCCGGTCTCGTCGCCGTTGGTCCAGGCGAAGTGCGCCGGGCCGTCCGGAAGGCCAGAAAGGATCTCCTTCCAGCGCGCCACCAGGCGCTCGTGGATGGAGTTCCACTGGTCGTCGTCCGGGTGGACGTCCTGCAGCCAGTACCACTGGACGATCGAACTCTCGACCAGCGCCGTCGGGGTGTCGGCGTTGTACTCCAGCAGCTTGGCCGGGCCGGTGCCGTCGTACCGGAGGTCGAACCGCCCGTACAGATGCGGATCGCCTCGCCGCCACGACTCCTCGATCAGAGGGGCCACCCAGTCCGGGATGCCGAGCACGTTGTAGCGGCCGGTGGTGATGACATGCTCCACGGCCTGGAGGCACATCCGGTGGAGCTCCTCGACGACCTCCTCCAGGGCCAGCACCTCGTCCATCTCGAAGACGTAGTGCACCGACTCGTCCCAGTAGGGACGCGGAAGGTGGTCCGGGTGCGCGGTCCGGTGGAACGCCAGCCCCTGCGCTTCCACCTTCCGGCCCCAGTCGGCCCGTGGTGTCGAACGTTCGCGTCGCATGGTCGTTCAGCCGCCGGAACTGCCGCGGCCGGAGCCGCCGAAGCCGCTGCGGATCGTCTTGCCTCCGGCGGAGGTGATGTTCGTACGGCTGGGCATGACGGTGCTGCCGCCGCTGACCCGCCCGCTCTGATTACGGACACCGCCGTAGTACCAGAAGTAGCTGGAGTGAGAGCTCCGCGCGGAATCAGGATCGTCGCAGTTGTCGTCATCGACCACCTTGAAGCCGTCGGCACCCTCAGTCGGAAAAGGGGCGGGAGTTCCAAAGGAGGATCCGTCGTCCTGTACGACGCAGTACGCGGTGACCGAGTCGCCGTCGTCGTCGGACGAGCACGACACCACCGAAAGGGACAGCGCGCTCACCACCCCGATCTTCACCGCGCGGGAGCTGAGCCGACGCCGGGACTCCTGTGGAGGCAAGGGGAAACACGCCCTTCGAAAGAGACTGCAGGCACCCCGGAGGTTCCGGACGACTGGAAGGGAGCCTGCGTCTGCAAGCGATCCGGCATCACAGTTGGCCAAAGCCTAGGGCGATGCGTAGTGAGACGGAAATTTCATGCATTCCGGTTCCGTCACAACTCACAGGGCCCAGCACCGTCAACAAACGGCCCTGCCGCGCGTGCGCGCGCGGCAGGTCAGTCGGGGACCGGGAGGTGGGCGTAGAGGTCCATGGGGTCGGCCGTGGAGGGGAGGTCGCTCACCTGACCGTCGCCCACCTCCACGACGCGCCATACGCCATCGTCGCGGCGGGCCAGGTCGGTGGTGATGAAGCGGCAGCCCAGGGATCGTACGGCCGGGGCCACGGCGTCGACGTCCGGCTCGGGCTCCACGTCCGGGCTGTCCGGGTGGGGGCCGACCATGGCGGGCTCGCCGTCGACCCACCACACGCGGGCTTCGCCGCCGTCGTACTCCTCGTACTCCCGGATGACGAGACCACCCGCCAGGAACTGGTCCTGTAGCGCGACCATCTTCGTCACGATGGTCCGGAGCTGCGGGAGATTGTGAACGTCCGGGACGAAGCAGGCCTCGTCCCACTCGTGCTTGCGTGACTTCACGTAGTCCTTGACCACGGCCGGCCCGGCCGGAAGAGCCCGCGCGAGCTCACTGAGGTCGCCGGGGTCGTCGAGCGGTGACAGGGAACGCCACACGCTGGCCGGGGTCAGCCCGGCGAACGTGTCGTGCCACCCCGGCAGCTCGTGCGCGCGTTGGTAGTCATCCGGATGCGTGAGCAGGATGGTGCCGCGCTTCTTGAGAGCCGCCGCCAGCGCCGCGTACTCCCCGCTGGTCATCATCCAGCCGCGATACCAGACCGGGCCCAGGTCATCGGGAACGGCCTGGACCGCCGCCTCGACCTGGCCCTGCTGCAACGCGTCGTGGTTGATCAAGGCGATTTCGCCATAGTGGTCCCGTACGGCGGCGGCCTCGCGGGAGAAATGGGGATCAACGCGCCGGGGGTGGAGCGGATCGACGCAGAAGAGAACGGTCAGCGTCATGGTGCAACCCTCCGTGGACGGCGCCAGCGTACGGGTTTCGAGCGCCCGTGTGTACGGAGATTCCGGGCCAATTCGGATCGCGACCTCATGATCGAACGAGTGTTCGGTAAGCTGTCCCGCGCATGCGACGTTATCCACAGCTCCGCCGGAGTCTCGAAACTGTCGGTGGCTCCCCGTAACGTCGCCTTCGACATCTCAAGCAGCGGCCCGCGAGGGCCGGGCGAGAGCCGGCAGGCCGGCGACGACACACAGGACAGAGGGACGACCATGGCAGGGAACGACCGGGAGAAGGCTCTCGAGACCGCACTGGCCCAGATCGAGCGGCAGTTCGGCAAGGGCTCGGTCATGCGGATGGGTGAGGAGGCGCGGGCACCGGTCGAGGTGATCCCCACCGGCTCCATCTCCCTCGACATCGCGCTCGGCATCGGCGGTCTGCCGCGTGGCCGCGTGGTCGAGGTGTACGGGCCGGAAGGCTCCGGCAAGACGTCCATCGCGCTGCACGCCGTCGCCAGCATCCAGCGTGCCGGTGGCATCGCGGCGTTCGTGGACGCCGAGCACGCGCTCGACCCCGAGTACGCCAAGAACCTCGGCGTCGACATCGACGCGCTCCTGGTCTCCCAGCCCGACACCGGCGAGCAGGCCCTTGAGATCACCGACATGCTGATCCGCTCCGGCGCGATCGACATCGTCGTCATCGACTCGGTCGCCGCGCTCGTTCCCCGGGCGGAGATCGAGGGCGAGATGGGCGACAGCCACGTGGGCCTCCAGGCCCGCCTGATGTCCCAGGCGCTGCGCAAGCTGACCGGTGCGATCAACCAGACCAAGACCACCGCGCTCTTCATCAACCAGCTCCGCGAGAAGGTCGGCGTCATGTTCGGCTCTCCCGAGACCACCACCGGTGGCCGGGCGCTGAAGTTCTACGCCTCCGTACGCCTCGACGTCCGCCGCATCGAGACCCTCAAGGACGGCACCGAGGCGGTCGGCAACCGCGTGCGCGTCAAGGTCGTCAAAAACAAGATGGCCCCGCCCTTCCGCCTCGCCGACTTCGACCTCCTCTACGGCCAGGGCATCAGCAAGGAGGGCGGCCTGATCGACCTGGGCGTCGAGCACGGCTTCGTCCGCAAGTCCGGTGCCTGGTACACCTACGAGGGCGACCAGCTCGGCCAGGGCAAGGAGAACGCCCGCAACTTCCTCAAGGCCAACCCCGACATGGCCGACGAGATCGAGAAGAAGATCAAGGAGAAGCTGGGCGTCGGCCCCAAGGTCGACAAGGAGGCCCCGGAGACCGCCGAGGCCGCCGTGGCCGCAACCGCGAGCCCAGCGGCCAAGCCCGCCACGGCGTCCACCACGACCCGCAAGAGCACCAAGGCCCCCAAGCCCGGCGACGCCTGAGCCGGGCCGTCAAGTGGCGAGTTCTGACGGAGAATCCGCCATTCAGGGTGACTCTTGACGAAGGTTGAGGAATGATCTCGTATGTAGGGCGGCGGCGCCTTTTCCGGCATCGGCAGGTCGATGCTCGGTCCTTCCCCGATGGCGCCGCCGCTCCCGTGGGATCCCTGCCGCCGCGAGGGCCTGCATGAGCGGACGACGCAGACGGCGGGCCGCCCCGAGCGAGGACGGCCCCGCCGACCCCGAGGCGGCCGCCCGCGAGATCTGCCTCCGCATGCTCGGCATGGCCCCCCGCACCCGGGCTCAGCTCGCCGACGCGCTACGCCGAAAGAACATCCCTGACGACGTCGCCGCCGACGTCCTCAGCCGCTTCACCGACGTCGGCCTGATCGACGACGAGGCGTTCGCCCAGGCCTGGGTGCAGTCCAGGCACACCGGCCGCGGCCTGGCCAAACGCGCCCTCGCCGCCGAGCTGCGCCGGCGCGGCGTCGACAACGAGACCGTGCACGAGGCGGTGGAGACGCTCGACCCCGAACAGGAAGAACGCACCGCCCGCGAGCTCATCGCCCGCAAGGTCGCCGCCACCCGAGGCCTCGACCCCGCCAAACGCACCCGCCGCCTGGTGGGCATGCTCGCCCGCAAGGGCTACTCACCCGGCCTCGCCTACCGGGTCGTCAAAGAGGCCCTGGCCGAAGAGGGCGCCGACCTAGAAGACCTCCCCGACCCCACCCCCTGGGACTGACACCCACCAAGCGCCCCGGCGCCCAACGCCCACCAAGCCCAGCAAGCCTGACATCCACCAAGCGCCGTGGGGCTGACGCCCGCCAAGCCCCGTGAGGCTGATGTCCGGCCATGTGCTGTGGGGCTGCCGTTCGTCGAGCGCCCTGGGTCTGACGTCTGGCCAAGCGCCTTGGCGCTGATGTCCGCCGAGCGCTGAGAGGCTGATGTCCGGCAAGCGTCGTGAGGCTGACGTCGGCCAAGCCCGGGGGCTGACGTTGACCAGGCGTCGTGGGGCTGATGTCCGCCGGGCGCCTTGGGGCTGATGTCGGCCAAGTGCCGTCGGGTCGATGTCCGGCCAAGGGTTTTGGGGCTGATGTCCAGCAAGCCTCCGTGACTGACGTCTAGCAAGCGCCGTGGGGCTGACGTTCGCCGGGCGCCTTGGGGCTGGCGTCGGCCAAAGCGTCGTGGGGCTGGTATCCGCAAGTGCCGGGGGTTGATGTCGAGCAGGGACCTTGGGGTTGGCGTCTGCCACGTGGCGCTTTCGGGGTGGACGGTGGCGTATGCGGGCGAGTGTTTCGGCCATGTTGGGGCAGGTCGGGCACCGGTTGACTTATGGGCATGACGGACAACACGAAGATTCAGAACGGTAACGGCGGCCTGACCCTGGTGCTGGGAGGTACGGGTAAGACCGGGCGGCGGGTCGCGGAGCGGCTTGTGGCCCGGGGTGTGCAGGTGCGGATCGGCTCGCGGTCGGCCAGTCCGGCGTTCTCCTGGCAGGACCGGGAGGGATGGGCAGCGGTGCTCGACGGGGTCACCTCGGTGTACGTCAGCTACGCGCCGGACCTGGCGGTGCCGGGGGCGCCCGACGACATCAAGGCCTTCACCGAGGCGGCGGCGGCCGCCGGGGTGCGGCGGCTGGTGCTGCTGTCGGGGCGCGGGGAGGAGGAGGCGCAGGTCTGCGAGGGGCTGGTGCGGGAGTCTGGGCTGGAGTGGACGATCGTGCGGGCGTCGTGGTTCTTCCAGAACTTCTCCGAGAGCTTCATGATCGAGCCGCTGCTGGCCGGGGAGGTCGTGCTGCCGGCCGGTGACGTGCGGGAGCCGTTCGTGGACGTGGACGACATCGCCGACGTGGCGGTCGCCGCGCTCACCGAGGACGGGCACGTGGGCGAGCTGTACGAGGTGACCGGCCCACGGCTGCTCACGTTCGCCCAGGCGGTGCAGGAGATCGCCGAGGCGACCGGACGGGAGATCCCCTACATTCAGATCAGCGCGGAGGACTACGCCGCCGGTGCCAAAGAGCAGGGCGTGCCTCAGGACGTGGTCGACTTCCTGATGTATCTCTTCACGACCGTGCTGGACGGACGCAACGCTTACCAGACCGACGGGATCAAGCGGGCGCTGGGCCGCGAGCCCCGCGATTTCTCCGACTTCGTTCGCGAGGCGGCCGGGACGGGTGTCTGGAACGCCGCCTGAACGAACGGCAGGCCCGCTTTCCCAGCGGGCCTGCCGTATTCGGTGACGCGGCTCCTGACCAGGATCTGACTCTGTCGTGGAGGACGATCTGGCAGGTGAACGGCAGGTTGGTCAGGGTCGCAGGACGGTAAGCAACTCGTCACGGGCGCGTTCGGTTAGTCCGGAATGCCCATGGTTTGCTTGCTCATTACCTCTGTGCCGCTTACCGTTACGGCAGTGAGGAGTTACTCCGCGCGCAGCGGATTGCCATACGACTGAGCACGTTCGAGCAGTTGAGAGGTATAAAGGATCACGACGTCCGACCTTCTCGGGCCCCGTTGACCGGGCGCCCGTGCGGTGTCGTGTTCCCATATCGGCTGTGACGCGGGTGAATCCTCGCACAACAGGGCTCCAATCCCCGATGGGGTCCGCGGGCGAGGAAGGGACCCCCATGGAGAGCGTCCTGCTGGGTGCCGCACTGCTGGTGACCCTGGTCGCTCTCGTCATCCTGGTCCTGCGCCGCCCGTCCGGGAAAGCGATGGAGGACGAGCTGTCCCAGGTGCGGCAGGAGGCGGACCAGATCCGCGCCACCGCCAAGACCGACGCCGAGGAGATTCTCGGCAAGGCCGAGACGCAGGCCCACCAGCTCGTCCAGACGCATCGGGCCGAGCTCGACGAGGAGGCCCGCGCCCTCCGCGAGGACATCCGCTCCCTGCGCGAGGACCTCGAACGCCGTGAGGCCCGGCTCGCCGAACGCGAGCAGCGGCTGGACGGCGAGGTGCGCCGGCTGGAGGAGTGGTCGGCCAAGCTGGCCGAGGGCAAGCGCGCGCTGAAGGCCCGTGAGGACGAGCTCGGCAGGGCGGAGGAGGAACGCCGCCACGCGCTCGAACAGGTGGCCGGGCTGACGGCCGAGCAAGCCAGGTCCGAACTCGTCGGAGCCATCGAGAACCAGGCCAAGCGCGAGGCCATCCCGATCACCCGGGAGATCGAGAACGCCGCGCGGGCCGAGGGCGAGAAGCGGGCGCGCAAGATCGTGACGCTGGCCATCCAGCGGGTGGCCAGCGAGCAGACGGCCGAGTCGGTCGTCTCGGTGCTGCATCTGCCCGGCGACGAGATGAAGGGCCGGATCATCGGCCGCGAGGGCCGCAACATCCGCGCGTTCGAGACCACGACCGGCGTCAACCTGATCATCGACGACACGCCCGAGGCGGTGCTGCTCAGCTGTTTCGACCCGGTCCGGCGCGAGGTCGGGCGCCTGACGCTGGAGAAGCTCGTCCTTGACGGCCGCATCCATCCGCAGCGGATCGAGGAGATCTACGAGCGGAGCAAGAGCGACGTCGAGCAGCTGTGCGTGCGGGCCGGCGAGGACGCCCTGGTCGAGCTGGGGATCGCCGACATGCATCCCGAGCTCATCGCCCTGCTCGGCCAGCTGCGCTACCGGACCTCGTACGGGCAGAACGTGCTCAAGCACCTCATCGAGTCGGCGCACATCGCCGGGATCATGGCCAGCGAGCTGCGCCTGCCGGTCGAGCAGGCCAAGCGCTGCACCCTGCTGCACGACATCGGCAAGGCCCTCACGCACGAGGTCGAGGGCAGCCACGCGCTCATCGGCGCGGAGATCGCCCGGCGGTACGGGGAGCACGAGGACGTCGTGCACGCCATCGAGGCGCACCACAACGAGGTCGAGGTCCGTACCGTCGAAGCCGTCCTCACCCAGGCCGCCGACGCGATCAGCGGCAGCCGTCCCGGTGCCCGCCGAGAGTCGCTGGAGGCGTACGTCAAGCGCCTGGAACGGCTCGAAGAGATCGCCCGCGACAAGCACGAGGGCGTGGAGAAGGTCTTCGCCATGCAGGCCGGCCGGGAGATCCGCGTCATGGTCAAGCCCGACGCCGTCGACGACATCCAGGCCCAGGTGATCGCCCGCGACATCGCCAAGCAGGTCGAGGACGAGCTCACCTACCCCGGACAGATCCGTGTCACCGTCGTCCGCGAGTCCCGCGCCATCGAGTTCGCCCGCTGACGGCGTCAGTATGATCATTCGCGTTGTGGCGGGGCGGAAGAATCGGTAGTTTCTGGCAAATGCTAAAGGGTCGGAAGCGGGTGACGGCTGCGGTCGCGGCGTCCACGGGTGTCATCGCCGCAGGTGCCGGAGCGTACGCGTGGCACGACCCGGGCACCCGGACCGCCCACGCCCAGAACGTGTCGAGCGTTGAGATCAGCTCCACGGACGCGACGGCGACCGAGCGGTACTGGACCGCGCAGCGGCTGGCCAAGGCCACACCCGTGGCGCCGAAGGCCGGGGCGGCAGGTCAGGCGACGACGCTGGCCGCCAAGTCGAAGGTGTTCGGCGGCGTTCCGTCGATCGGCGCGCTGTTCTTCAACAACGGGCGCGGCGATCACTACTGCACCGCCAGCGTGGTCAACAGCCACTCCAGGAAGCTGCTGCTCACGGCCGCGCACTGTCTCCACGGCGGCAAGGGCGGCAGGTACGCGACCAAGATCGCGTTCGTGCCGAAGTACGACCGCGGCAAGCGGCCGTACGGCACCTGGACGGCCAGGAGGCTCGTCGTCCCGCAGCGCTGGAGCCGCCACGGCGACGGCGACCTCGACTTCGGCTTCGTCTCCCTCAACCCGCGCGCCGGACGGAAGATCCAGAACGTCGTCGGCGCCAACACGCTCTCGATCAACAAGGGCTTCGGCCGCCGGGTGAACGTGGCCGGCTACCCCCGCATCGTCTGGGACCGCCGCGACCGGCCCATCTACTGCGTCACGACGACGCGCAAGCAGTCCCGCTACCAGCTGCGGATGGACTGCTCCGGCTTCCACGGCGGTACGAGCGGCAGCCCCTGGTTGCTGAACTACAACACCCGTACCCGCACCGGCTCCATCAACGGTGTCATCGGCGGATACCAGGGCGGCGGCAACGTCCACTGGACCTCCTACTCCCCGTACTTCGACAAGGACATCTACAACCTCCGCTCCTGGGCCGACAAGCACGCCTGACAAGCCCGAGCGAGCCACCCCTGCAAACCGCGTGAGCCCGCCAGGCCTGCAAGCCGCGTGAGCCCGCAGGCCTGTATGGCGCGTGAGCGCGCAGGCCTGCAAGCCGCGTGAGTGTGGCGCGCTGCAAGGCGCGTGAGCGCGCAAGCCTGCATGGCGCGTGGGAGCGCCAGGTCTGCAAAGGCGCGTGAGCGTGCCACGCCTGCTACGCCACGTGCGGTGGGGTGGAGGCTGGTGATTTCGCCGATGCCTGGGAGCGGTCTGCTGGAGACGATCGGCGGGCAGTGTCGTCGAGGCAGAGGGAGCAGACGATGGCCCCGCAGATACGAGGACCGGCCCGCGTTGTGCTGGTGGCACTGATGGCCACTGCCATGGTGAACGGTCCGTCGGCCGCCGAGGCCGAGGAGGCGGTTGTACGTCCTGTCCCGGTGCCCACCGTGGAGGGGCCCATCCCGGGCTCGCCTCCGGGAGACCCGTCGTCGCCTGACGTGGAGGACACCTATCCGTGGCTGGCCACCAACAGTGATCTGGCGGCCAAGGGCTACGTGGAGCAGGAGTTCTACGTGTCGGGCAAAGCCGACGCCTACGGAACGGGCGGTGAGCTCCTCGCTGAGGACGTTCCGTATCGCACGCGCGTACTCGTGCGCAGGCCCGTCCGGCAGGCCGCGTTCATCGGGACGGTCCTGGCGGAGTGGCAGAACGTCACCGCCGGATACGACCTGGACGCGCTGTGGACGCCCAGCCAGATCCTCCAGGCGGGATACGCCTGGGTGGGCATCTCCGCTCAGCGCGTGGGCGTCAACCAGCTCCGAGGCTGGAGTCCGGCCCGTTACGGCGCACTCGACGTCACGGGCGGCGGCCGGTTCACTGCCGACGAGCTTTCCTACTCCGTGTTCTCACAGGTGGCCAAGGCATTGCGCCATCCAGCCGTCCGGCCGTTGGGCGGCCTCCACGCACGTACGGTGCTGGCGGTGGGAGCGTCCCAGTCGGCGGCCAGGATGACCGTCTACTACGACGCGGTCCTCCCCAAGACCGAGAGTGTCTTCGACGGATACGCCAACATCGTTGGTCCGGCCCCGACGAGGGCGGGGTCGGAACCGGTCTTCCATGTGCTCTCCGAGACCGACGTCCGGTCACCGGTCCGGCCTCCGGACAGAGCGGGCCTGCGGAGATGGGAGGTGGCCGGCGCCGCGCATTCCGGCTGGCACGGCCAGCAGTACCGGCAGCCGCTGCTCACCCGTGACCTCGGCGCCGCACCCACGTACGACTGCGACCGGCCGCCGTTCAGCCGGGTCCCGCTGCAGCATGTGATCGCCGCCGCGTACGCGCACCTCGCGCGGTGGACGCGCGACGGCGTGCGACCTCCCGGCGCGCCGCCGCTGGAGTTCGACCCCGACGGCACCAAGGCGCGCGACGAACTCGGGCTGGCCCGCGGCGGCATCCGGCTCTCCCAGGTCGTGGCGCCCACGGCACTCAACACGGGCGACAACTCGGGCGAATCGTTCTGCTTCCTGTTCGGTACGCACGTCCCGTTCGACCAGGCGCAGCTGGACCGGCTCTACCCTTCCCGCGGCCACTACGTGGCGGCCGTGGCCCGAGCCGACGCCCGCAACCTCCAGGCCGGCTACCTGCTACCGGCTGACGCCCGCCAGAACCTCATCGACGCCGGCTCCGGCAAAGTGGAGTGAGCCGGCGCTCACGCCTTAGTTGTTGAGGTTGATGGGGTTCACGCCCTTGGGCTGGAAACCGAGCGTCTGGCCGTAGAAGGCGAGCTCTGACTCCAGGCACGTGATGGTGGTCTCGGCACGACGGAAGCCGTGGGACTCGCCTTCGAACGCGAGGTAGGCGTAAGGCGTCTTCTTCGTGGCCAGGGCGGCGGCGAAACGTTCCGACTGGTCCGGCGGTACGACCGGGTCGTCCAGCCCCTGGAGGAGCAGGACGGGGCACGCTGTGCGCTCGGCGTGGTTGAGCGGCGAGCGCTCTTCGTAGGCCCGCTCGTACCCGGGCAGAGGACCGATAAGGCCGAAGAGATACTGCGACTCGAAATCGTGCGTGGACGAGACGAAGCTCTGCAGCTCGCTAATGCCGTAATAGGACGTGGCGGCTTTGAATACGTCGGTCTGGGTGACGGCGGCCAGGGTCGTCCAGCCTCCCGCGCTGCCACCTCGGATGGCCAGGCGCGCCGGATCGGCTATGCCGCCGTCGACGAGGGCTTGGGCGGCGGCAATGGCGTCCTCTACGTCCACGACACCCCATTGCCGCCGCAGGCGTTCGCGGTAGGCACGGCCATAGCCCGTCGAGCCGCCGTAGTTGACGTCGATGACGCCGATGCCGCGGCTGGTGAAGAAGGCGCGTTCCAGGCTCAGCACTCTGGACGAACGTGACGTCGGCCCGCCGTGCACGAACACCACGTACGGCGGGAGCTCGTTTTCCGGCGCCGCGGTATCGGGGTTGGACGGCGGGTAGATGTACGCGTGCACCGGCCGCCCGAACGGCCCCTCCAGCTGTTCACTGCGCGGCTTCGGCAGATACGCGACGTCGGGCACCTCGGCCAGCTCCCGCCGCAGCCCTTCGACGCGGCCCGTGGTGGTGTCGACGCGGACGATCGACGACGGCACGGTCGCGCCGCCCGCGATGCCGACGATCGTGGTGCCGTGCGCCGAGAGGGCCGGCTGCCAGTCGTCGTACGGCACCTCCAGGTCGGTGAGCTCCAGCGTCTCCGGGTCGTAGACGCCGAGGCGCTGGTCGCCCTCGCCGTGCAGGACCGCGAGCCGCCCGTCCTCCAGCAGCGCGTACGGCATGCCGCCGAGCTGCCACAGCGGCCCGGCGAACTCCTCCTCGGCGGGGTACAGCGCCTGCGGCGACTCCCCGTACAGCCCGACCTGGTAGATGTTCCACCAGCCGGGCCAGTCGGAGATCACGTACAGGCTGCTGTCGTCCCGCCACAGCGGCGCGATCGCCGACTCGTTCAGCCCGCCCTTGACCGTACGGGGCGCGACGGCCTTGCCGTCCTCGACGGCGGCGACGCGGAGCTCGGTGCCGTCCCACGGCATGCGCGGGTGGTTCCACTGCACCCAGGCGAGATGGCCGCCCGAGGGCGACGGCGCCGGGCTCGCGTAGAAGTGCGCGCCGCTGACCAGCTCACGGATGACGCTCGCGTCCTCCGCGCCGCTCCCGTCGAGCGGCACGGCGACGATCGCTCGGCGGATGCCGTCGGGGGTGTGCCCTTCGCAGACGCACCAGACCTCGGTGCCGTCCGGCGACAGCACGTAGTCGGCGTAGCGGAGCCCGGCCGGCAACGCCGGCTCGGGCGTCAGGGGCCGCGGTTTGGGGTCGCCCGGATCGAGCCGGTGCAGCCGCTGGTCGTCGTAGTTGGAGAACACGATCGCGAAGCCGTCTCCCGTGCGGACCGGCAGGTATGACCGCCCGCCGTACTCGTGAACGCGGGTCCGCGCGTCCCACGGGGCCTGGAGGAGCTCGGTGCGGTGACCGCCCCGCAGATGGATGACCGTCGTCCGCCCGCCCTCCTCGGGACGCGCCTCCTGCCACCACACGTCGCTGTTGTGAACGGTGGGAAAGCTGAGCCGGAGCCGGGCACGGGCGACATCGGCGGCGGAGATGGGGGAGGGCCAGGAGCCGTAGGGAAGGGTCACACGAGCGGTCATATGCGAATCGTCCCGCATACGGGGATCGGTTGGGCGATGAACGGGGAGTTGAATTCGGAAAGATACACGCCGCTGATCGGGGCGGACTCAGGCACCGAGGGCCTCCGGCACGGCCGGCCGGTCCATGGCTTCCAGCAGGGACTTGATCTCGCGTACGGCCGTCCGGCCCGCCCGGTTCGCCCCGATGGTGCTCGCCGACGGCCCGTACCCCAGAAGGTGGATCCGGGGATCGCCGACCACCCGCGTGCCGTCCATCCGGATGCCTCCGCCGGGGCCCCGCAGCCGCAGCGGCGCCAGGTGATCCAGAGCCGCCCGGAACCCGGTCGCCCACAAGATCACGTCCACGTCGAGCGTGGTCCCGTCCGCCCACTCGACACCCTCGGGGACCACCCGCTCGAACATCGGCCTGCGCTCCAGCACACCGCTCGCCCGCGCCGCCCGCACCTCCTCGGTGAGCAGCAGCCCGGTCGCGCTCACGACGCTGCCCGGCGGCAGGCCCCGCCGCACGCGTTCCTCGACCCTGGCCACCGCTGCGTGCCCGTCGAACGGCCCGTCCACCCACACGGGCTCCCGGCGCGTCACCCACGTGACCTCCGCCGCCAGCGGCGCGAGCTCCATCAACGCCTGCGTGCCCGAAGCGCCCCCGCCCACGACCAGCACGCGCTTGCCCGCGAACTCCTCAGGCCCCCGGTAGTCGGCCGTGTGCATATGCCGCCCGCGGAAGCTCGCCATGCCCGGTATGAACGGCCAGAAGGGCCGGTCCCAGGTCCCGGTAGCGTTGATCAACGTTCGCGCCGCGTAGACGCCCTCAGAGCTCTCCACGAGCAACCGCCCGCCGGACCCCTCCCGCACGGCCGTCACATCGACGGGCCGATGCACCCGAAGCCCGAACTCCCGCTCATACCGCCCGAAGTACTCGGACACGACCTCCGACGCGGGCCGTTCCGGATCACGATCCTCCAGCGGCATCCCCGGCAGGTCATGGATGTTGTGTGCCGTCCCCAGCGTCAGCGTCGGCCATCGGAACTGCCAGGCCCCACCGGCCCGCGGCGCGTGATCGAACATCACGAAGTCCAGCCCCGCGCGCCGCAGGAAGTATCCGGCCGACAGCCCCGCCTGCCCGGCCCCGACCACCACCACGTCCACGTCCCGGCTCACACGCGTTCCAACCCGTGATCACGACTCCCGATTCCCGTCCGGTCATGGCCACAAGTCAGGAGGCCCTGACCTGCCAAGGAGAAGAACTCGAGACGTCCAGGAGACGCCGCGGAGACGCGGCGACGACGTTCCGGAGTCGCTCAGCGGTTTAGCTGCGGCTGTCACAACGCCTCATGGTTCAAAGGAGCACATCGTGACGATGGGGAACTCTCAGCGTCTTCTCGCCTCGCTCACTGCAGGCATCGCCGTCGCCGGAGCGATCGGCGCGGGCGCCGGTCCGGCGAACGCACAGACCAGCACCCAGGTCAAGGCGGCCGCCGTGGCGGCTCAGCCTGCCGCGCCGGTCCATGACTCGGCGACCGCGGCGAGGGAGCGTTCTTGGCAGAAGTGGGGGCCGTGGAGGAAGCTCAACGCCAAGAACTGGTGCCGCACCTACACCGATGCGACCACCAAGGGATCGCGGATCTTGTTCAGTGGGGCGGTCTTCTGCAAGCGGCCGTCGGCCGCAATTGCCGTGTTTCTGAGGGGCAACTGGGGGGGAACGAAGAGATTCTGTAACCTGCAGGTGTTCAAGACCGAGGGCTTCTGCTACGTGCAGAAGTGGGCGAAGAATCCGCGCGGCACGCAGAGCTTCACCTCTGCGACGGTTGCCAACAATTTGGGCCTACAGATTCCCTACGCCAACATCAGGTTCAAGGCCTGAGGCCAGAAACGAGAAGGGCGCCACCGGACCTCCGGTGGCGCCCCTCTGGCATTGCCCGATGGTGGCGTCAAGGGCCGCCGGTGTTGGTGTCGGCAGGAGGCGGCGGGGCAGTGTTGCCCATGCCCACTGCGGGCGAGGCGCTGGCTCCGGGACCGAGCGTCTTGGCCGAGCTCCTGCGGCTGCGCCGGGACCGGAGTTCGAGCCACTTGGTCAGGCCGGGTGGCAGGCTCCTCCGGGAGTTCGCCATGCCCGGTATGAACGGCCAGAAGGGCCGGTCCCAGGTCCCGGTAGCGTTGATCAACGTTCGCGCCGCGTAGACGCCCTCAGAGCTCTCCACGAGCAACCGCCCGCCGGACCCCTCCCGCACGGCCGTCACATCGACGGGCCGATGCACCCGAAGCCCGAACTCCCGCTCATACCGCCCGAAGTACTCGGACACGACCTCCGACGCGGGCCGTTCCGGATCACGATCCTCCAGCGGCATCCCCGGCAGGTCATGGATGTTGTGTGCCGTCCCCAGCGTCAGCGTCGGCCATCGGAACTGCCAGGCCCCACCGGCCCGCGGCGCGTGATCGAACATCACGAAGTCCAGCCCCGCGCGCCGCAGGAAGTATCCGGCCGACAGCCCCGCCTGCCCGGCCCCGACCACCACCACGTCCACGTCCCGGCTCACACGCGTTCCAACCCGTGATCACGACTCCCGATTCCCGTCCGGTCATGGCCACAAGTCAGGAGGCCCTGACCTGCCAAGGAGAAGAACTCGAGACGTCCAGGAGACGCCGCGGAGACGCGGCGACGACGTTCCGGAGTCGCTCAGCGGTTTAGCTGCGGCTGTCACAACGCCTCATGGTTCAAAGGAGCACATCGTGACGATGGGGAACTCTCAGCGTCTTCTCGCCTCGCTCACTGCAGGCATCGCCGTCGCCGGAGCGATCGGCGCGGGCGCCGGTCCGGCGAACGCACAGACCAGCACCCAGGTCAAGGCGGCCGCCGTGGCGGCTCAGCCCCCCGCGCCGGTCCAGAACTCGGCGACCGCAGCCAAGGAGCGCTCCTGGCAGAAGTGGGGGCCGTGGAGGAAGACCACCCGCACCAACTGGTGCCGCACCTACGTCGATGCGACGACCAAGGGGTCGCGGATCTTGTTCAGCGGCGCGGTCTTCTGCAAGAAGCCGTCGGCTGCAATTTCCATGGGTCTGGGGACGGTCCCAGGAGGAGTAAAGTCCAGATTCTGTAACCGGAATGTGTTTAAGGCTGAGGGTTTTTGCTACGTGCAGAAGTGGAGGAATAACCCGCGCGGGAAGCAGACCTTCCGCGCTGCGGTGACCGCCAACAATTTGGGTCTTCAGCTACCCTACGCCAACATCGTCTTCAAGATCTGACAGCGGAAACAAGAATGGGCGCCGCCGGCGGTCCAGCGGCGCCCATTCTCGGCATTGTCGCCGCGGCCGCGGTCACAGGTAGTCGGTGTCACTGCTGACTACCTTGGACCGACCTTCCATCCGCCACATACGCCCGAGAGGGGCGCCGCCGGATCTTCGGTGGCGTCCCTCTCGTGTTGCCCGATGGTGGCGTCAAAGGCCGCCGGTGTCGGTGCCGGCCGGCGGGGCTGGGGCGTTGCCCATGCCCACTGCGGCCGAGACGCTGCCCGGGGCGAGTGTCTCGGCGGAGCTCTTGCGGCTGCGGCGCGAGCGGCGCTCCAGCCGGGTGGCGAGGTGGCCCAGCGCCATGTTGATCGCGATGTAGATGATGCTCACGACCACCAGCGAGGCGACCACATTGCCGTACTGCGACTTGATCTGGTTGAAGCCCTTATTCAGCAGCTCCTCGTAGGCGATGATCGAGCCGAGCGCGGAGTCCTTCAGCAGTACGACGAGCTGCGCGACGATCGCCGGCATCATTGCGGTGGTGGCCTGGGGCACCAGGATCAGCCGCATGACGCCGTTCTTGCGCAGGCCCATGGCATAGGCGGCCTCGGACTGGCCCTTCGGGATCGACAGGATGCCCGCCCGGAAGATCTCTGCCAGCACCGAGCCGTTGTAGAGCGTCAGGCCGAAGACCACGGCGAGGAACGGGGTGATCTCCGGGATCTCCCGGTCGAGGGCGTTGGCGATGGTGGGCGGACCCTGGAAGATAAAGAACATCAGGATGAGCAGCGGGATGGCGCGGAAGAACTCCACCACCGCGCCTGCCGGGAGCCTGATCCACCAGTGATCCGACAACCGCCCCAGGCCGAGGGCCACACCGAGTAGCAGCGCCAGCAGCGTGGCCATGAGGGCGGCCTTCAGGGTGCCCCAGAGCCCCGGGATGATGAACTCGGTCCAGGTGTCCGCCTGGACGAAAGGCTTCCAGAGCTTGCCCGCGAACTGTCCTTCCGCGTTCAGTTTCGCGTAGACCGTGTAGGCGATCGCCGCGAAGATCACCAACGCGAACACGCTGACGATGTTGTTGCGCACCCTGGCGCGCGGGCCGGGCGCGTCGAAGAGGACGGCCGCCCCACTGGTCTTGGCCGGGCGAACCTTCTTCGCCGGCTTCGTCGCGACCGTCATCGAGCCACCGCCATCCGCTTGGCCAGCCAGCCGAAGAAGAAGCCCATCGGCAGGACAATGATCATGAACCCGATCGCGAAGGCCAGGAAGATCGGCAACGTGGCGCCCTCCTCCTCGAAGAGCTGCCGCATGAGGGAGGCCGCCTCGACGTAGCCGGCCACCAGCACCACCGTGGTGTTCTTGGTCATGGCGATGAAGATGCTGCCCAGCGGGGCGATCACACTGCGGAACGCCTGGGGCAGGATGATCATCCGGAGCGACTGGGTGAAGGTCAGCCCGATCGCGCGGGCCGCCTCGGCTTGTCCCAGCGGGACGGTGTTGATGCCAGAGCGCAGCGCTTCGCATACGAACGCGGCGGTGTAGAACGAGAGCCCCAGGACCGCCAGCCAGTAAAAGTTCGTGGTCGAGTCCGACAACGTGATCGGGAACCCGAAGACGTCGAAGCGGTGCTCTCCGTTCACGAAACGAATGTGTAGCGTGGCGTTCGCCAGGCTACAGAAGGTCAGCACGAGCGTGAGCGGAGTGTTGCGGAAGAAGTTGACCCACAGCGTGCCGGCTCCGCGCAGCACCGGAGTGGGAGAGACCCGCATTCCGGCCAGGATCGTGCCGATGATGAGGGACAGCACACCGCACATCAACGAAAGCCGGATCGTCGACCAGAAGGCATTCAGATAGCGCTCTGAATTGTCGAAGACCGGAGTGAAGTTAAAGAGAACGTCCCAATCCATGGTGCTCCACCGTCGCGGACCTGGGCGGCAGGTGAGCCCATGCGGAAACCCGCACGGGACTCACCGGCGCCTTAGTCGAACCGTCGGGTCAGGCCTTGCAGCCCTCGGCGGGCGGCTGGTTGGCCTCGAACGGGAGGCCCGCCTTGCCGAACCACTTGTCCCAGAGGGTCTTGGCCGTGCCGTCCTTGTACATGTCGGTGATGGCCTTGTTGACGGCCTCGCAGCCCTTCTCGTCGCCCTTCTTGATGCCGACGCCGTACTTCTCGTCGGTGAAGGGGGAGTTGGCGACCTTGAGAGCGGAGCCCTCACGGTTGACGAAGCCTGCGAGGATGGTGGCGTCGGTCGACACCGCGTCGATGGTGCCGCCCTTGAGCTGGGTGATGCACTCGTCGTAGCCCTGGGCCGGAATGGTCTTCGCGGCCACCTTGACCTTGTCCTTGTTGGTGCCCTCGGTGATGTTCTTCCAAGAGTTGGAGCCCTGCACCGCGCACAGCTTCTTGCCCTTGAGCGCGGCCAGGTCCTTGATGGAGTTGTCGTTGCCCCGGACCATGATGTCCTGGTGCGTGATGATGTACGGGCCGGCGAAGGTCACCTTGGGCTTGCGAGCCGGCGTGATCGAGTAGGTCGCGATGATCATGTCGACCGTGCCGTTGGCGAGGAAGCTCTCGCGGTTGCCCGACTTGGCTTCCTTGAACTCGACCGACTTGCCCATCTTCTTGGCAATGTAGTTGGCGACGTCGACGTCGAAGCCCTCCACGCCGCTGCCGGTCTTCTGACCGAGTGCCGGCTGGTCGTACTTGACGCCGATGACCAGCTTGTCCTTGTCGGCGATCGAAGAATCCTTCTTCTCGCTACAACCGGACACCGCCATCGAGCCCGCGGCCAGTGCCGCCAGGGCAACCCCGTACTTGCTAACGCGCATGTCTGTTTCTACCTCTTCTTCCTGACGGAGCCCCGGCGGCTCAGTGCGTGAGGATCTTGGAAAGGAAGTCCTTCGCGCGCTCGGTGCGCGCGTTGGTGAAGAACTCGTCGGGAGTGCTCTCCTCGACGATCTGGCCGTCCGCCATGAAGACGACCTTCTGCGCGGCCCGGCGGGCGAAACCCATCTCGTGCGTGACGACGATCATGGTCATCCCATCCTGCGCCAGGCCGGTCATGACGTCGAGCACCTCCTTGACCATTTCGGGGTCAAGCGCCGAGGTGGGCTCGTCGAACAACATCACCTTGGGCTTCATGGCCAGCGCGCGGGCGATCGCGGCGCGCTGCTGCTGGCCGCCGGAGAGCTGGGCGGGATACTTCTGGGCCTGGTTGGCGATGCCGACCCGCTCCAGGAGCTCCATCGCGTACTTCTCGGCCTCCTGCTTGCCCATCTTGCGGACCTTGATCGGTCCGAGCGTGACGTTCTGCAGGATCGTCTTGTGGGCGAACAGGTTGAACGACTGGAACACCATGCCGACGTCCGCACGGAGCCGGGCGAGGTCCTTGCCCTCCTCGGGCAGTTTCTTCCCGTCCACCATGATCGTGCCGCCGTCGATGGGCTCCAGGCGGTTGATCGACCGGCAGAGGGTCGACTTGCCGCCGCCGGACGGGCCGATCACGACGACGACCTCGCCACGGTGGATGGTGAGATTGATGTCCTTGAGAACGTGCAGTTCACCGAAGTGTTTGTTGACGTTCTCAAGCACGACGAGGGGGCCGCCGCCCGGGATCTCATCCTGGGGCCCGCTGTCGCCTTTGCTCAGCCCGGGCCCGACTCCGCTGTCCGTCATGGGCCCGGACTTTACGTCATCATTAGCAATGAACAACCCTCGACGCGGTACCGATCCGATCACGAATCCCCACGTCGGCGGCAGTTTTGGCGGCACCGGCCCGGTCCGTCGCGGCCGGGGCTGGTCACGGCCCTGTCTCAGATGGTGATCACGTTGTTATCGCTCAGTGATCAACGGACACGCTCGGTGACGCCGGATCAACTCATGATCGTCATCGCCCGCCGCCCTCATGATCGTAAGTGGTGGTCGCTCCTGATTCGGCCGGGTCCGACCGGCGCGCGGGGACCCCGCACCGCCGCGTACGCTTGGTCACTGTCATGAGTGCGCCTATGGAGATCGGCCCCCGCACGTACGAGATCCGTACCTACGGGTGCCAGATGAACGTCCACGACTCGGAGCGGCTGTCCGGCCTCCTGGAGGACGCCGGCTATGTCCGCGCCGGCGACGCCGAGCCCGACGTCGTCGTGTTCAACACCTGTGCCGTACGGGAGAACGCCGACAACCGGCTCTACGGCAACCTCGGCCACCTGCGGCCCGTCAAGGACGGTCACCCGGGCATGCAGATCGCGGTCGGCGGCTGCCTGGCGCAGAAGGACCGCGACACGATCGTCAAACGGGCGCCCTGGGTCGACGTGGTTTTCGGGACGCACAACATCGGCTCGCTGCCGGTGCTCCTGGAACGTGCGCGCGTTCAGGAGGAGGCGCAGGTCGAGATCGAAGAGTCCCTGGTGACCTTCCCCTCGACGCTCCCGACCCGCCGCGAGTCGCCGTACGCCGCGTGGGTGTCGATCTCCGTCGGCTGCAACAACACCTGCACGTTCTGCATCGTGCCGTCGCTGCGCGGCAAGGAGAGGGACCGGCGGCCGGGCGAGATCCTGGCCGAGGTCGAGGCCCTCGTCGCGGACGGCGTTCACGAGATCACGCTGCTCGGCCAGAACGTCAACGCCTACGGCTCGGGCTTCGGCTCGCTCGCCACGGCGCCGGAGGAGGTCCGGGAGATGACCGCGGGCGGCCAGTCGGCGTTCGCCGGGCTCCTGCGCGCCTGCGGTGACATCGAGGGCCTAGAACGGGTGCGCTTCACCTCGCCTCACCCCAAGGACTTCACCGACGACGTGATCGCCGCCATGGCCGAGACGCCGAACGTGATGCCGTCGCTGCACATGCCCCTGCAGTCGGGCGCGGACGCGGTGCTGAAGGCCATGCGCCGCTCGTACCGCCAGGAGCGGTACCTCGGGATCATCGAGAAGGTCCGGGCCGCCATCCCGGACGCGGCGATCACCACCGACATCATCGTGGGCTTCCCCGGCGAGACCGAGGACGACTTCCAGCAGACCCTCCACGTCGTCCGGGAGGCGCGGTTCTCGTCGGCGTTCACCTTCCAGTACTCCAAGCGCCCCGGCACGCCGGCCGCCACCATGGACGGCCAGATCCCCAAGGAGATCGTGCAGGAACGGTACGAGCGGCTGGTCGCCCTCCAGGAGGAGATCTCCTGGGCCGAGAACAAGAAGCAGCTCGGCCGCACGCTTGAGGTGCTCGTCGCCGAGGGCGAGGGCCGCAAGGACGGCGCGACCCGGCGGCTCTCCGGCCGCGCGCCCGACAACCGCCTCGTGCACTTCCAGGCCCCGGACGAGCCCGTGCGGCCGGGCGACATGGTCACGGTCGAGGTGACGTACGCGGCGCCGCACCACCTGGTCGCCGACAAGCCCGCCCGGTCCGTCCGCCGTACGCGCGCCGGTGACGCGTGGGAGGCGCGTCAGGGGCGGCCCAAGGGCGTCACCCTGGGCATGCCGTCCATCGGACGCCCTGCCCCGGCTCCGCAGCCCACCTCCGCCTGCTCCGCTCACTCCTAGGCCGCGGTCGCGGTGCCCGCAGCGCCGCCCATGCGCACGCCATGGCCGCCGGGACCACGTGACCCCGGCGGCCGGTCAATCCGATCGTGTTCAGGAGGTGGGCGGAGTGCCGCCGTCCTTGCGCTTGGTGCTGTCGAGGTACTCCGTGGCCTTCTCCTGGGCCCGGTCGACCTTGTCGGCGTACTTGCCGCCGGTCTTCTTGTCGATCATGTCTCCGGCCCGGTCGACCGCGTTCTTGGCCTTGTCGCTGTGGCCGCCGAGCATTTCCCTGACCTTGTCGACGAGTGACATGTGGTTCCCCCCGATCGCTCGTCCCGCGGCGTCGCCCCGATCCCGTACGACGCCCCTGCACCCCCGTCCATACCCGTTTCGTTGCCAGAATTAAGCCTGTGACCTCACCGAACGTCATCGCTGTCGTAGGGCCGACCGCCGCCGGCAAGTCCGATCTCGCCGTGGACCTCGCGCTGCGCCTGGGCGGCGAGGCGGTCAACGCCGACTCCATGCAGTTCTACCGGGGCATGGACATCGGCACCGCGAAGCTCACCGCGGCCGAGATGCGCGGCGTTCCGCACCATCTGCTCGACCTCTGGGACGTGACGGTGACCGCCAGCGTCGCCGAGTTCCAGCGGCTCAGCGCCGAGGTGATCGACGAGGTCCGCGGACGCGGCCGGATTCCCGTGCTGGTCGGGGGCTCCGGGTTGTACGTGCGCGCCGCGCTCGATCATCTGGAGTTCCCGGGAACCGATCCGGCCGTCCGGGCGCGGCTGGAGCGGGAACTCGCCGCGGTGGGCTCCGGCGTCCTGCACGAACGGCTGCGTGAGCGCGACCCCGGGGCCGCGGAGGCGATCCTGCCGAGCAACGGGCGCCGCATCGTCCGGGCGCTGGAGGTCATCGAGATCACCGGCCGCCCGTTCACCGCCACCATGCCCGACCGCCGCTACCGCTACGACGCCGTGCAGATCGGCCTCACCGTTCCCCGCCCGGAGCTGGACGAGCGCATCGCGCTGCGGGTGGAGCGGATGTGGGAGGCCGGGCTGGTCGACGAGGTGCGCAAGCTTGAGAGCCAGGGCCTGCGGGAAGGGCTGACGGCTGGGCGGGCGCTCGGCTATGCGCAGGTGCTGCGGTTCTTGGCGGGGGAATGGACCGAGGACCAGGCCAAGCAGGAGACGATCCGGGCTACGAGGCGCTTCGCGCGGCGCCAGGAGTCGTGGTTCAGGCGTGATCCGCGAGTCCGCTGGCTGCCGTACGACGCGCCCGACCTTCTTGACCGCGCTCTGGCCCTGACCCGCTAGATCGCGACGGCCCGCTGGACCGCAATACGATCGAGGCATGCGCTTCATCAAGGGCCACGGGACCGAGAACGACTTTGTGATCTTGCCGGATCCCGACGGGCGGCTCGACCTGACCGCCGGGATGGCCGCCCGTCTCTGCGACCGGCGCGCCGGCGTCGGCGCGGACGGGGTGCTGCGCGTCGTACGGACGAAGGCCGCCGGCGAGCCCGAGGTGGAGGCCCTCGCCGGAGACGCCGAGTGGTTCATGGACTACCGCAACGCCGACGGCAGCGTCGCGGAGATGTGCGGCAACGGCGTGCGCGTGTTCGCCCGGTACCTGGTCGACGCGGGTCTCGCGGCGCCGGGCGAGTGGGACCTGGCCACCCGCTCCGGCCTGCGCCGCATCGTGCTGGGCGAAAGCGGCGACGTGAGCGTGGACATGGGAGCGCCCGCCTACCAGGGCGGCGGTGAGGCCTTCGTCGGTGGACGCGCGTATGAGGGGAAGCGCGTCTCGATGGGCAACCCGCACCTGGCCTGCCGCATCGACGACCCGGTCGCCGCCCTCGACCTGTGCCGCGCGCCGGATTTCGACCAGGCGGCCTTCCCCGAGGGGGTCAACGTCGAGTTCTTCCGTCCGGTGGGCGACAACCATCTGGAGATGCGGGTATACGAACGTGGCTCCGGCGAGACCCGTTCGTGCGGTACCGGTACCGTCGCGGCGGCGGTCGCGGCGGCGATCGGCTCCGCTCCCGACACCCCCGCCGGCGGAGGGATCCCGCAGGGTGAGTGGACCGTCGACGTTCTGGGCGGCCGTCTGACCGTCACCCTCGACGGCCAGACCAGCTACCTCAAAGGCCCTGCCGTCCTGGTCGCCGAAGGCGAGATCCGGCGCGACTGGCTCACCGAGGGTCGAAGCGTTCGATGAACGGCTTCACGCCGGTGCCCTGGACGCCGACCGCCCACATCGAACGGGTGCCCGGGATGGCGACCATGTCCCGGGCCTCGACGAAACCGACACTCCTGTCCCGCGCGGGGCCGAGCGCCCTGCTCCACGCCGTTCCGTCCCAGTGCAGGTAACCGGTCTGGCCGACTCCCACGCCCTCGCCGAGGGCGGGCAGCCATAGGCCGCCGTTACGGTCGGAGACGAGCGAGCCTCCGTACGGCATCGGGAACATCCCAAGCCGCGGGACGTCCGTCACCTTCGTCCACGTGTCACCGTTCAGCCGGAAGAGTTGTTGCACACTCGACCCACCGCCGACGTACGCCCAGACCTCCCTGCGCGAGACGGGCAGGATGTCCATCGCTCCCCAGAAGGGGACGGTCGAGCCGGGCATGTTCTGCCTGGTCCAGCTCCTTCCGTCCCAGTGGAAGGTGAACGATTCGCCGTCCGAGTAGGGGTCCGCTGCCCCCACCCACACGTCGCGCGGTGAACGGACGGCGATGGTGACCAACTCGGCGCCTTCCGGTAGCTCCGGAGTCGCCTTGCGTACCCAGGCGCCGCGTTCGAAGCGCAGGACGGAGCACTCCCCGGCCGCCCGGCCCTCTGAGAGAACGGCCCATGCGGTGCCGCCTGGTTCGGCGGCGACCGCCGGGAGTGAGGCGATGCCGCCGGTCCCGGTCCTGGGAATCGGAACCTCCCGCCAGCGCGTCCCGTTCCAGTAGAGCCCGGCCGGAAGCTGCTGGCGGAGCGTCAGCCCAGTGACCCAGGCTGCGCGCGGTCCGGCCGCGGCCATGTCGATGAACCAGTTCCACTGGATTGGCGGAACGTCCTTGTGGAGCCACTCCCGGCCGTTCCAGTGCAGTGCGGTCGTGACCTCCTTCTCCTCCCACGAGTGCTGCCCTATGGCGAACGCGTGGCGGGGCGTGGGCGCCGCGACACCGAACAGCTGCGGGGGAGTGCCGGTAGGGATCGGCACGTCGTTCCACTGGCCCGTGGGAGGGGCCAGACGAGGCTTCGCGGAGGCGGACGTGCTCGCGCCCAGCGTGAGCGAGGTGCCGGCTCCGGCGGCCAAGGCGATCGTGATGGCACGGCGTCGAGAGACAGGCGAGGACGCGGTGTGCTGTTCGGACACGATGACTCCTCGGTGCACGGGAACGATCAAGTCCTCGCCAACTATGCCACCATTTGCTGGCATAGTCCCGAGACGGCGTTCCTTTTGTCATTGCATGAGGAAACTGATCGGTATTTAGCGAGAACAGAGGGTTGTAGGTGTTCGTCCCGGAAGGACCGGGACAGATGTCCCTGACTGGCGGGACCCGCAGGGGCTTAACTTCGGTCGTGCACACCTCCTGGTGGAAAGGCCCGCACGGGTCCGGGATGGGAGCCCCGGCACCGCAGCGGAGCCCGAGGGCCGGTGGCGACCTTCTTGGCGGGGGGCGGTCACCGGCCCTCATGCATTGGGAGGACGCGCACCCTTCCGCCGTGGTCCCGCTTCCGCTGTTACCCCTGCGGGATCACGGCGGCAAAGGGTCGGCTCCGAAAGGCCTCCAGCGCTTCTGAAGCCTCGACGCCACATGAGGTCTCGACCAGAGCCCGAACGCATCGCACAGC
The DNA here is from genome assembly GCF_039533225.1 of Actinomadura fulvescens. Classification (NCBI taxonomy): domain Bacteria; kingdom Bacillati; phylum Actinomycetota; class Actinomycetes; order Streptosporangiales; family Thermomonosporaceae; genus Actinomadura; species Actinomadura fulvescens. The sequence goes on from NZ_BAAATD010000001.1 coordinate 564,829, forward strand.
CAATGTGAGCCGCGTCCACGCGCCTTTTCCGGCCCGTGAAGGGGCTACGGGGGGATGGGGAGGCGGGCGCTGACCATGGTGCCGCCGTCGGGGGACGGGCCTACCGAGCACGAGCCGCCCAGCTCCGCGGCGCGTTCGCGCATCGAGGACATGCCGATGCCTGAACGGACGTCCGGGGGCAGGCCCACGCCGTCGTCCCCGACGGTGACGTGGAGGTCGCCGTTCATGTTGAGGTGGACGATCGCGGCGCGGGCCTTGGCGTGCCTGTGCACGTTGGTGAGGGCCTCCTGCACGATGCGGTAGGCGGCGACCTCGGCGGCGGCGGGGAGGCTGGACAGGTCGCCCTCGACATGGACGTCGACCCGCGGGCCGTCCTCGGTGGAGACCACGCCGCCCAGCGCCCGGATGGCGCCCGCCAGGCCGAGGTCGTCCAGCGCCGGTGGCCGGAGCCCGTAGACGAGGTCGCGGATGTCGCCGATCGTGCGTCCCATGGTGGTACGGAGCTCTTCCAGGAGGGCGTCCACGGCCTCCGGGTCCCGTTTGAGGGTGATGCGCGCGGCGTCCACGGTCATCGCGAGGCTGGCCAGAGTCGGGCCCAGCCCGTCGTGCAGGTCGCGGCGCAGGCGGCGGCGTTCCTCCTCGCGGGTGCGCAGGATGCGTTCCCGGGAGCGCTGCACGTCGGCGGCCAGCCGCGCCGCGTTCGCCAGCTCGGCGAGGTTGCAGGCCAGGATCGAGGCGAGGCGGAGGTCGGGCGTGCGGCGCCGGGAGAACAGCAGGCGCCCGACGGGCTCGCCGTGCCAGACGAGCGGGATCACCTCGGGGCGCTCGTCCAGCTTGCCGCTGTCGGCGGTGACCGCGCGGCCGTCCCGGTCGAGCACCTCGATGATGACGCCGTTGGCGTGCAGCGCCTCCCGTACGGCCTCGGCGGCCACGGCCAGGGCGGCGGCGGGGTCGGCGGCGGCCTGGAGGCGCCGGTTGATCCCGTCGGCGAGCCGGTACGGGTCGCGTTCGCCGTGCAGCAGGCGGTCGACCGCGCGCTGGAGCCGGCGGCGCGCGGGCTCGAAGACCGCCCCCGCGGCGATCGCGCCGGCCAGCCCGGCCAGCGAGCCCCGGTCGGCGACCAGCAGGCTGGTGGCCCCGACGAGCGCGAAGTAGACACCGGTGATCACGATGACGAGCCCGGCGTAGACGAGGGTGCGGTTGATGACCACGTCGATGTCGTACAGCCGGTAGCGGGTGATGGCGACCGCGATGCAGATCGGGACCGCCGCGATCGTGGTGTTGCGGATCGGGTCGCCGATCGAGGTGACCTCGCCGACCCAGATGATCGCCTGCCCGAGGACGCCCGGGTAGATCACCCAGCCGATCTGCCGCCGGACGTCGGGCGGTGACTGGACGAACCGGACGACCATCGACACCATGCTCAGCGCCAGCGTGCCGACGATCATCGTGCTGATGGGCCAGGGGACGTCCTGGAGCGGGTAGACCGAGACGCCGTTGTGGAACCGCCGCACGTCCGGGTCGATCGTCAGGTGCACGCCGACGATCAGGGGGATCGCGCAGGCCAGGGCCAGCACCGGCCGGAAGGCGCGGGAGACGAGCCGCCCGTCCGGGAAGATCAGCGGCAGGACGAGGGTGAGGGTGAACGTGTCGACCGCCCACAGCCACTGCCCCAGCCAGAGGAAGAGCCCGGCTCCGAACAGGCCGCGCTCGTCGAGCCAGGGCCCGAGGTTGAGGGAGAGCACGTACACCGACGCGCTGAACCCCGCCACGAGCATCACCCAGCCCACCCGGAGCCCCGGGCGGTGCCGCAGCAGGAACGCGGCGACCGGCGTCCAGAAGAGCGCGATCACGATCTCCGGATGCCACCAGACCATCCGCCGGCGCTCGGGCACGTCCAGGCCGAGCAGCAGTGAGGCGCCCACGACGAGCACCGCCGTCAGGGCGAGCACGAGCGCGCCCCGGGCGGCGGCCGTCTGGTCGTGCCTCACCGTGACCATCCACGCTCCCCGAGTCAAAAAGTAATGAAATGGTAAAGCTTCACGGTGATGTCCTCACGCCCGAAGGACGGCCGCCTCAGGACAGCGGGACCGCGGGGTGCGGAGACTCGCCTTGTCACCCGCGTGTTACCGGGGCCGCGCGGGCGGTGCGAAAAGGGGGAATCGATCATGCGCGGGGTGCTCGTACGTAGACGGGGCCAAGTCCCCGCCGAACGGCCTGCGAGGCGGCGCCGGGGCGGGGGCGGGGATGGTCGTGACTTTAGCCGCACAGTGCGTTCGGCGGCACTATCCGAGTCGGCGCAGGACCCAGTCCGGCCGACGGCGGCACGCTGGTGGGAACTGGCGGTCCGCTCGCGTTCCGTTCCGCACTTGAAGATCGCCGGACGCTGGTGACCGCCGCCGGGACGTCCGCGGGGCACGGGGATGTAGCCGGATGGAACGCGCCAGAAGGCTTCGCGCACCGCCCGGCCGAGGTAGAACGGTCAGGTGGGCTCGGGGGTCAGCGTCGTGGACGAGGCGAGCGCGCGCAGTCCGCGGCGGAAGTCCTCAGGCGTGAGGTCGCCCACGAGGAGGTACTGGATGACGAACCCCGGCAGCAGGCTGAAGAGGGCCTTGCCCGCGGCGGTGCAGTCGGTGTCGGCCGGAACCCTCCCGGCGTCGCGCAGGCGTTCCACGTACATGATCCAAAGTGTGCGGACCTCGGTCATCCGGCCGCGGACGTAGGTGCCGAATTGTTCGTCGTACATCGCGAGCGCCCAGGCCTGGGGCGCGAGCCGGAGGTTCTCTCCGGGGCCGGCCATGGTGACGATCTGCTCGGTCAGGCGGCCGACCGCGTCGTCCAGCGCGGGAACGGGGTCCTCCTTGAGCACCGAGGCGACATAGCCGGCCAGACCGCCGATCGTCCCGGCGGCCAGCGCCTCGATGATCTCGGTCTTGCTCTTGAAGTACCGGTAGACCGCCCCGGCCGACAGCCCGGACTCGGCGAAGATGTCCTGCATGGACGTCTCGTGGAAGCCCTTGCGGATGAAACAGGACCGCGCGGCGTCCAGGATCTGCGCGCGCCGGCGTTCCAGGTGCTCTTCGCTGACTCGGGGCATGCCAGAAATATAAAACGAGTATTCGTTCTCCACAAACCCGCCACGCCGTGACGGCCATCAGGGGGTGAAGTCGGCTCGGACCTGAATCCCCGTGCAGGTCCGAGCCGGCGCCTGGCCGTTTCCTATGAGCTTGTCAGGCGGCGTTGCCTGGGAGGGCCAGTTCGACGCCCTTGCGGTCGCTGGTGTAGCGCGCGTTCCATACGTACAGCTTGATGTCGGTGGTGTCGAGATCCTCGTCCACGACCAGGTCGGTGGCGACCCGGACGAGGTACGAGGCGCCCGGCGGGATCAGCGTGTCGCCTCCGTCCTGCACGGGTGCCTGTGAGTCGTCCAGGCGTGCCGTGACCTTGCTGTGGTTGGGGAGCGTGCACATGTCGTCAGGAACGCCTACCTGCGGCATGCAGCGCTCCCGCGCCGCCTTGGGCACGTGGGCGCGCGGTAGGAAGAGGTCGGCGGGGAAGTCCAGCAGTACGGGCCGCTTCTGGGTGTTCGTAATCACGTACTCGGCGTACGCGTAGGTCGAACCGGACGGCGCTGGGGTGCTGTCGCTCAGCGGCTTGGAGTCCACGCCCGCCTTGGCGGCGGCCAGGCTGTAGGCGTATCCCTCCGGCGTGGTGATGCTGAGGGCGGGGCCGACCTTGGGCGCGGGCGTCGCCTCCGGTGCGCCGCTCTGCCCCGACAGGGCCGGCGGCGCGTCGGCCTCGCCGTCGGAGCCGGGACGCAGAACGAGCATTCCGACCGCCACAGCCGCGATTCCCACGGCGCCTGTGAGGGCACCGGCCAGGCCGACCTTGCCCGCGCTGCTCTTCTTCCGGCGGCGGTGTGAACGGTGGGTGTTGGACATGGTTCGTGCTCCTCGGGCTCTCCAGCACAGTCCTCGGGCCTTGCCGGCGTGCGTGCGGCGTGCGTGCGGCGTGCGTGCGTGCGGCATTCGGCTCAGGCGCGTCGTCGGGCCTGCTTGCTCGCACAGGCGGGCGCGTCGTCGGACCCTGCCTGCGGGCTCAGACGCCTCGTCGGACCCGCCCCACCAGGCCCGGTAAGCGTCCCCTGTCCTCGGGGCCAGTCACCATAGCAGGGCGTTCGTGATGATCGTGACGCGGCGTTACCAAAGGCGATTGGGCGGAAATGCCGGAAATTTCGCTACGAAGACCGCGTCAGAAGGGGACCGGCGCCGAGGCCGCGCAGCGACGCATCCAGTACCTCGGCCGTGTGCGCGACGGCGATTCGTTCGCCCTGCCGGGCCAGCGCGGTGGATATCTGCATGGAGCAGCCGGGATTGGCGGCGACGAGCAACTCGGCTTCGGCAGCCCTTACGGACGCGGCCTTGCGGTCACCGAGCTCGGCGGCGGCCTCGGGTTGCAGGAGGTTGTACGTACCGGCCGAACCGCAGCACACCTCGGGATCGGCGATCTCGCGCACGGTCAGCTCCGGGATACCGGCGAGCAGGGCGCGTGGCTGGCTGCGCACTCCCTGCGCGTGCGAGAGGTGGCAGGCGTCGTGGTAGGCGACGGTGGCCGGAACCGGCCGCCGTTCCGCCCGCGGGCCGATCTCGACGAGGAATTCAGCCAGATCCTTCGTCTTGGCCGACAGTGCCCCGGCCCGTCCCGCCCAGGCCGGGTCGTCCGCGAGCAGCCTCTCGTACTCCTTCATCGCCGAACCGCAGCCCGCCGCGTTCACCACGATCACGTCGACGGCCTCGAACGCGACGATCGTCCGCCGCGCGAAGTCGCGTGCCTCGCCGTCGCGGCCCGAGTGCAGGGACAGCGCGCCGCAGCACCCCTGGCCCTTGGGGATGACGACGTCGCAGCCCTCCAGGGCCAGAACCCGGGCGGTCGCCGCGTTCACGCCGGGGAAGAACTCCCGTTGCACGCATCCGGTCAGCATCCCTACCGTCGCCCGGCGCTCGCCCCGCGCCGCGACGCGTTCGGGAAGGCGCGGCGCACGCCCGAGGGGCGGCGCCAGCCGTTCCATGGCGGCGAGGGTAGGAGACAGGCGCTCCAGGACGCCGCTGCGGCGGACGAGCCGGTCGAGGCCTGTCCTCTGGTACACGCGGAGCGGGCCGCGTAGGGCCCGGAGGCGGCCGGGGTACGGGAAGAGCCTGAAGATGACCTCACGTACGAGACGTTCCTTGGGCGAACGAGGATGCTCGCGTTCCACGTCGGCCCGGGTCAGCTCGATCAGCCGGTCGTACTGGACGCCGGACGGGCACGCCGTCACGCACGCCATGCAGCCCAGGCACCGGTCGAAGTGCTCCACCATCGGGCCGGTCAGCGGCGTTCCCTCCGCGTGCTGCTGCATCAGGTGGATGCGCCCGCGCGGCGAGTCCATCTCCTCGCCCCACAGGACGTACGTAGGGCACGTTGGCAGGCAGAACCCGCAGTGCACGCAGTCGCCGAGCAGTTTGGGCAGCTCTCCGCCGCCGAGAAGGTCAGGAGGCGTGGCACCGGGTGATCCCACGACCGGTTCGGGAAGGTCCTGCGGCGCGGTCATCAGATCCCTCCCACGAAGCGGCCGGGGGACAGCCGGTGCCCCGGATCGAACTGGTCCTTCACCCGGCGCATCAACGTGAGCGCGGGCACCGGCCCCCAGACGTCGTCGGCCGTGCGAACACCTTCGGGCGCATACCTCACCACGGCACCGCCCCTATGGGGGAGGAGCGTCGCGCGCAGGCGTGCGAGCACTTCCGCCACCTCGTTCGCATCCGCGGTCAATCCCACGTACCCCTTCCCAGACGCCGACCATCGCACCTGAGCCGACCTGGCCGGCGCTGTATCGGCGGGCTCTTTGGCGGCTGCGGGAGTGTCTGGGGACAGGTCGGCTAGGAAGGGCCGGAGCGCGGAAGGCGGGGCGGTGAGCTCGATGAGGGTCGTTCCATCGGGATAGGCACCCCACCAGGAGGGCGGCTCCTGGTCGATGCGGGCGCCGGAGCCCAGGAGGTCCGCGACATAGGTGGCGCGGGACGCTACGCCTTCGGGAACGCCCTCCAGGAGGACCCCGAGCGTCATGCCTTCTGGGGTGACGTCACATTCGAGGGCGCTGGGGGCGACGGGGGAGTGGAGTACGGCCTGGACGGCTTCGTGTGCCATGGCGAGGTCTGGCACAGGGATGGTGATGTAGGCCCGGGCAGATGGCACCGGGTGTAGGCGGAAGGCGGCTTCGACGATGAGGCCCAGCGTTCCGTAGGAACTGGCGAACAGCCGTCCCAGGTCGTAGCCCGCCACGTTCTTGACGACCTTGCCGCCTGAACGTGCCAGCAGACCGTCCGCCCGCACGATCGTCACGCCGATGACCAGGTCGCGGGGCGATCCGTACAGCAGCCGCAGCGGCCCGGCGGCGCCGGTGGCGATCGTGCCGCCGACCGTCGAACCGGGGAGGGGCGTGTCGAGCGACAGCCGCTGGCCGCGCTCGGCCAGAAGCTCGGCGAGCCGTTCCATCGTGAGCCCGGCTTCGGCCTTGACGACCAGGTCACCGGCGGCGTGCTCGATGACGCGGTCCAGCCGCGACGTATCGAGAAGCAGATCGCAGCGTTCCGGCGGCAGGCCCCAGTCCAGGCGCGTCTCCCCGCCCCGGGGGACGACGGCGAGGTCGCGCTCGGCCGCGACCCGCATGACCTCGGCCGCCTCGGGCACCGTCGCGGGCGCGGCCACGAAGCGCGGGGCCACGCCCAGAATGCCTTCCTCCGGCTCGCCGGGGCGTACGTCACCACAGACTTTCGCCAGCGCGTCCAGGGGACCGCCCATCAGAAGATGTCCGCCTTTCCCTCGTACGGATGCGGGCCTTTGCGTACGCCGGGTACCTCGCCGCAGAGGCGAGGCGTCGGAAAGACCTTGCCCGGGTTGCACAGACCTGCCGGGTCGAATCCGCACCGCACCATCTGCATGGTGTCGAGGTCGGTGTCGCTGAACATCCGGGGCATATAGCGGGCCTTGTCGACGCCTACGCCGTGCTCACCCGTGATGGAGCCGCCGTGCTCGATGCACAGGTCGAGAATCTTGCCGGAGACCTCTTCGGCGCGTTCGGCCGCGCCTGGCTCGGCGTCGTCGAAGAGAACGAGTGGGTGCAGGTTGCCGTCGCCCGCATGGAAGACGTTGGCGACCCGTACACCCGACTCTGCCGAGAGCGCGTCGATGCTGGCGAGGACCTGAGGGAGGGCGGTACGCGGAATCACGCCGTCCTGGACGATGTAGGCCGGGCTGATCCGGCCTACGGCGGCGAACGCGGACTTACGGCCCTTCCAGATGAGCCCTCTCGCGTCGTCGTCGGCGGCGATGCGGATCTCGAAGGCGCCCGCCTCCCGGCAGAGCCTTTCGACCTCGGTGAACTGGGCCGCGACCTCGGTCTCGGGGCCGTCCAGCTCGACGATGAGAACGGCGCCGGCGCCGGGCGGGTAGCCGCACGCGACCGACGCCTCGGCGGCCTCGATGGACAGCGCGTCCATCATCTCGATCGCGGCCGGCACGACGCCCGCGGCGATGATGGCCGAGACGGCCCTCCCGCCCGCCTCGATCGAGTCGTAGGCGGCGAGGAGCGTCTGCACGGTCTCGGGCACGCGCGTCAGCCGCACCGTGATCTTGGTGGTGATGCCGAGCGTGCCCTCGGAGCCGACGAACGCGCCCAGGAGGTCATAGCCGGGATCGCCGGCGGCGAGGGTGACCAGGTCGCCGTCCGGCGTGACGATCTCGCAGGCGAGGACGTGGTGGGCGGTGAAGCCGTACTTGAGGCAGTGGGCGCCGCCGGAGTTCTCCGCGACGTTGCCCCCGACCGAGCAGATCTGCTGGCTGGAGGGGTCGGGCGCGAAGTAGTAGCCGTACGGGCGGACGGCGCGGGTCACGTCGAGATTGATCACACCCGGCTCGACCACCGCGCGCTGGTTCGGAATGTCGATCTCCAGCACGCGGCGCATCCGGGACGTGACGATCAGCACGCCGTCCGTCCGGGGCAGCGCGCCGCCCGACAGGCCCGTGCCCGAACCGCGCGCGACGTACGGGACGCCCGCGGCGGCGCACGCCCGCACGACCGCCGCGACCTGCTCGGCGCTCTCGGGCAGCACGACGATCGCGGGCACGGCGCGATGGTTGGTCAGCCCGTCGCACTCGTAGGTCCGCAGCCGCACCGGATCGGTGATGACCGCCTCGTCGCCGAGCGCGCCGGCCAGCCGTTCCGCGAGCGCGGGGAGCATCTGGTCCATCCCCGCCACCTCCCCTCACCCCTCAGCTTCCTCCCCCGGCACGAACGACTGCAAGATCACCCCGCGATTCGCGAGCGGGCCGATCTTGCAGTCGCCGATGACGGGGCCGGTGGGCCTACGGGAACCGGTGGCCTACGGGAAGCGGACGTACGCCGGGGTGGTCAGGAACTCCTTGTACTCGTCCGCGAGCGTGACGTCCTTGAAGAGCGCCACGGCCTCGTTGAAGCGCGGCTCGTTGTAGGCGTCGCCGAGCTCCTCACGGATCTTGGCGAGCTCCTCGTCCAGGATCTGCTCGACCCATTCCTTCGTGATCTTCTGGCCCTCCTTGGTGGAGATGCCGTTGTAGATCCACTGCCACACCTGGGACCGGGAGATCTCCGCCGTGGCGGCGTCCTCCATCAGGTTGTGGATCGCCACCGCGCCCGACCCGTTCAGCCAGGTGGCCAGGTAACGCAGCGCCACGTCGACGTTGCCGCGCAGGCCCGCCTCGGTGATGTCGCCCGGCGTCGCGGCCACGTTGAGCAGGTCGGCGGCCGAGACGTGGACGTCCTCGCGGAGCCTGTCGCGCTGGTTGGGCCTGGCGCCCAGCACGCCGTCGAACACCTCACGGCAGACCGGCACCAGGTCCGGGTGGGCGACCCAGGAGCCGTCGAAGCCGTCGCCCGACTCGCGGGTCTTGTCGGCCCGGACCTTCTCCAGCGCGACCTTGTTGACCGCCTCGTCCTTGCGGGACGGGATGAACGCGGCCATGCCGCCGATCGCGTGGGCGCCGCGCTTGTGGCAGGTGCGCACGAGCAGCTCGGTGTAGGCGCGCATGAACGGGGCGGTCATGGTGATCGCGTTCCGCTCGGGCAGGACGAACTCGGCGCCGCGGTCCCGGAACTTCTTGATGACCGAGAAGAGGTAGTCCCAGCGGCCCGCGTTCAGGCCCGCCGAGTGGTCGCGCAGCTCGTAGAGGATCTCCTCCATCTCGAACGCGGCCGGGATGGTCTCGATCAGCACGGTGGCGCGGATGGTGCCGCGCGGGATCTCCAGGGTGTCCTGGGCGATGTTGAACGCGTCGTTCCAGAGCCGCGCCTCAAGGTGGCTCTCCATCTTGGGCAGGTAGTAGTAGGGGCCCTTGCCCTTGTCCAGCTGGCGGCGCGCGCTGTGGAAGAAGTAGAGGGCGAAGTCGAACAGCGACCCCGACACGGGCTCGCCGTCCACCAGGAGGTGCTTCTCCTCCATGTGCCAGCCGCGGGGCCGGACCACGATGGTGGCCAGCTCCTCGTCGGGCTTGAGCGCGTAGGACTTGCCGGACTTGGGGTCGGTGAAGTCGATCGTGCGGTCGAGGGCGTCGCGCAGGTTGAGCTGACCCTCGATCATGTTGTTCCAGAGCGGCGTGTTGGCGTCCTCGAAGTCGGCCAGCCACACCTTGGCGCCGGAGTTGAGCGCGTTGATCGTCATCTTCCGGTCGGTCGGACCGGTGATCTCGACCCGGCGGTCCTCCAGGCCCGGCGCCGGGGAGGCGACCCGCCAGGAGTCGTCGGCGCGGATCCCGGCGGTCTCCGGCAGGAAGTCCAGGGTGCCGCCGGCCGACAGGCGCTCCTGCCGGTCGGCGCGGGCCCGCAGCAGCTCCTTGCGCCGGGCGCCGAGCTCGCGCTGCAGCGCGGCGACCAGGCCGAGCGCCTCAGGCGTCAGGATCTCGTCGTACCGCTCGTGGAGGGGGCCGGTGACCTCGATTCCCGCCCGACCAACCGACCCCGACCGACCTCCCGGGCCTTCCACTGCTGCAGCCATCCGCCTGCCCTTTCGTATCGTGAAATTGTCCTTCTGGTATGTGGAGAACGCTACTCGCGGGTACGGGACGCGGTCAAAGCGGGTGGCCACGCCCCGCCGGACGCCTCGACGCCCCCCGACCTGCCGACTTGCCCACCTCCGCGCCGCCCTGGCCAGAGCAGCGGAGACGAGGTACGGCGGTCCCGCTCGGTATCCCCGGGTGACAGGGGGATAATCGAATGACCGCGTGGTCGCGGGCGTGAGACGATCGCCGGGATGTGAGGGAAGACTCGCCCGCGCGGCGGTGTTGAACCAGGCATATGACTCACGTTTTCTTCGCAGACCAGGAGACCGAGATCCGCAACGAGATCGAGCGGCACGAGACCGAGAGCTTCGAGCGGGACAGGGCCGGCCAGGACCGTGAAGGGGCCCACGGCCTCACCGACCTCGACGGCGACCCGATGACCGGCGAGCTCGACCTCGAAGACCGGCGGGCGCTCCGCCGCGTCGCCGGGCTCTCCACCGAACTGACCGACGTCACCGAGGTCGAGTACCGGGCACTGCGGCTCGAACGGGTCGTCCTGGTGGGCGTCTGGACCGAAGGCACCGCCGAAGAGGCGGAGAACTCCCTGCGCGAGCTCGCGCTGCTCGCCGAGACGGCGGGCTCGGAGGTGCTCGAAGGCCTGAGCCAGCGCCGTACCCGCCCCGACGCCGCCACGTACATCGGCTCCGGCAAGGCGGCCGAGCTGCGCGACATCGTGATCTCCACCGGCGCCGACACCGTCATCTGCGACGGCGAGCTGGCCCCCAGCCAGCTGCGGCATCTCGAAGAGATCGTCCAGGTCAAGGTCATCGACCGGACCGCGCTGATCCTCGACATCTTCGCCCAGCACGCCAAGAGCCGCGAGGGCAAGGCGCAGGTCGAGCTCGCGCAGCTCGACTACCTGCTGCCCCGCCTGCGCGGCTGGGGCGGCAACCTGTCCCGGCAGGTCGGCGGCCGGGCCGCCGGCGGCGTCGGCATCGGTGGCCGCGGCCCCGGTGAGACCAAGATCGAGCTGGACCGGCGCCGGATCCGCACGCGCATGGCCAAGCTGCGCCGCCAGATCGCCGAGATGGCCAAGTCGCGCGACACCAAGCGCGGCGAGCGGCGCCGCAACGCGGTTCCGGCCGTGGCGATCGCCGGTTACACCAACGCGGGCAAGTCGTCGCTGCTCAACCGGCTGACCGGCGCCGGGGTGCTGGTGGAGAACGCGCTGTTCGCCACCCTCGACCCGACCGTCCGCCGGGCGGAGACCCCGAGCGGCCGCGCCTACACCCTCGCCGACACCGTCGGGTTCGTGCGGCACCTTCCGCACCAGCTCGTCGAGGCCTTCCGTTCCACGCTGGAAGAGGTCAGCGACGCGGGGCTGATCCTGCACGTGGTCGACGGCTCCGACGCCGATCCCGAGGCCCAGCTCGAAGCGGTGCGCGTGGTACTCCGCGAGATCGGCGCCGACTCGGTCCCCGAGATCGTGGTCATCAACAAGGCCGACGCCGCCGACGACCTGACGCTCGCGCGGCTGCGCCGCCGCGAGCCGCACAGCGTCGTCGTCTCCGCCCGTACGGGCCAGGGCATGGAGGAGCTTCGCGAGCTCATCGAACGTGACCTGCCGGGTCTGGAGCGCGAGATCCACGCCCTCGTGCCGTACGACCGCGGTGACCTGGTCGCCCAGGTGCACGACCGCGGCGAGGTCGTCAAGCAGGACCACGTGGCCGAGGGCACGGTGCTGCACGCCCGCGTACCCGCTGACCTGGCCGGGGAGCTCGAACGGTACGTCGAGCAAACGGTCACAACGTCCTAACCTTCGCACCGTTCTAACGTCACTCTCCGGAGTGGTGCGGTGAGCTGGAACGAGCCCGTAGGGTCCTACGGGTCGGATGGGGCCGCCGGTCTCGTCCGACCCGGCTCTCGGCTGTCCGGCCGGGCCAGTTCCGCTGATCCGGAGGCGGGGCCGACTCCATCGGCCGCGTCCCAATTCCCGTCCGCGCTTGAGTCCGGGGCCGTCCGAATTGCATCGGCCCGTATTGTCTTCCGTTCCCTTTTGGACACGGTGCCGGGCAAAAGCGTCAGCCGCCGCGGAGGGCGGCTGACCAGGCGTCACTCCGCCGGCCGTCACGAACGAGGCGGGCCTGCCGACGCAGTCGCCGGCTGGCGCGTCGTGTCTCAGGAGGTTCGCCGGGGCGGCGGCGGGCGTTAGCATACGAGCCGGTGGCCATTGGCCGGACGGGTCGCTCGCGGCCTTTGGCCGGGGCGGAATGTCGGCTGAGGCCTTAATGAGTGGTCGCCTTCCGGTGACAGCTTCTCAATTCCGCTTGACGCCTCTGCGAGAGTCCGTACGGTCGTAGGACTAAGGACGAGGTGTTGGCAGGGGATGGGGAGCGACCGCATATTCGATGGATTACTGAGGGATCTGCGTACTTTGTCCGGTTGTCTACGTCTGGTGACCTGCGCGAACGAGGGGTCCTCGCGACCCGGTGAGCGACGGGTTCCCGGGCCCCTTTCCGAGATGGGTGCGTTTGTTGGCCAGAGGTTGTCGGTCGGGCCTTCAGTGCACTACCGTGACGAAACCGATATCTCCGGTCTCGTCGCTCAAGGTGATCCTTTGATCACCTGTCCTTCCAGTGGTGAGTTCGTCGGCACCCAGTCGGCGTCCGGATCGAGAGCAGGTGGCCCTCTGCATGGCATGTCTGCGTTCATGGTCACGAGCAGGTGGCCCGCCCCGTCTCGCCACGTCCGGTGCTGCGCCGACCGACCCAGGTCGGTGACCCGATGACGGTACGGCTGTTGACGAACATCGGCAGGCTCTGGACGGGCACCGACGTCTGCAGCAACGCCGCCGTCCTCATCCACGACGACCGGATCGTCTGGGCCGGGCCCGCCTCGGACCTCCCGCAGAGCGTCCCCGGCATCATCGACGACATCGTCGACGTCGACCACGTGGAAAACCTCGGCGGCGGCCTGGTCACGCCCGGGCTGATCGACGCCCACTCGCACCCGGTCTACGCGGGCAACCGCTGGGCCGAGCTCGCCATGCGCACGAGCGGCTCCTCGCACTCGGCGATCGCCGCGGCCGGCGGCGGCGTCAACTCCACCGTCACCGTGACGCGCGGCACCGACCCGTGGACGCTGTGCAACGCCGTCCGCGAACGCCTCCGCCAGTGGATCCTCGCGGGGACCACCACCGTCGAGGCCAAGACCGGCTACCACCTCACCCGCGACGGCGAGCTGGCCGACATCCGGATGCTGCGTTCACTCGAGGGCGAGCCCTCCATGCCGCGCATCCACGCCACGTTCCTGGCCGCGCACATCCTGCCGCCGGAGTTCTTCGGCCGCCGCCGCGACTACATCGAGGCCGTCCGCCTCTGGGCGGGCGACGCCGCCGCGGCCGGTGCCGACTCGATCGACGTCTACTGCGACGAGGGCCACTTCACCGCCGAAGAGGCCCGCGCGCTGCTCCTGACCGGCAAGCGCTCCGGCCTCAAGGCCCGCATGCACGCCTGCGCCAACGAACGCGTCGGCGCAGCCCAGGTCGCCGCCGAAGTCGGCTGCGCCTCGGCCGACCTGCTCACGCAGGCCAACGACGACGACATCAAGGCCCTCGCGCACGCCGGAGTCACCGCCACCGTATGCCCGGGCAGCGCCCTCAACAGCGCCCGCCCGCCGGCCCCGGTCCGCGCCATGCTCGACCGCGGCGTGACCGTCGCCCTCGGCACCGACCACAACCCGGGCCAGTGCGGCATCACCTCGATGCCGCTCGTCATCGGCCTGTCCGTGGCGATGTTCGGCCTGAGCGTCACCGAGGCCCTCCGCGCCGCCACCCTCGGCGGCGCCGCGTCCCTCCGCGTCGGCGACCGCGGCTCCCTGGCCCCGGGCATGCTCGCCGACATCGTCCTGTGGGACGCCGACCACGAAGGCGCCTTCGCCTGGGCCTTCGGACTCCGCGCCCTCCGAGTCTGGCGAGGCGGAGTCCCCGTCCAACCCTGACCCGCTTACCAAGCGTCCAGCATCTACCTACGCCCACGCGAAACACTCGGCACCTGGGGCGTGTTTCATAAGCCCCTGTCCTACTGCGCGACGCCCAGGCACGCGCCTCGCCGCGTTGTCGCCCCACCCCACCCAAACGCTCCGCAGAGCTCCGCGTTTCGGCGGGGACCTTGGACAAGCGGTCGACAGACAAACCCGGGCTGACTGCCTCCTCCGCCGTGCGATGCACGCACCTGGACGCCTCCCGCTACGGACGCGACCTATGAAACACGCCCCGGCCGAACCGTCCGGCTCCTCCTCCCCGCATGTCAGCCGCCGGTGTTCCAGCGCGTCCGAGGCAAGCGTTTGGCGTTAAGGGTGGACGCGCGAAGCGTTCGGCGTCTCGGCCTCGCTCGTGCGGAGCGTCCGTAGCTCAGTTCGTTTGCGCTCGCGCTTGGCTGAGGCTGCTCGCGGTAGCCATGGCCGCGTCAGCGCAACGGTGCTTCGCTTACGCGGAGGCGGATGGACTTATGCTCATGGAGCTCGTTGGCTCGGTGGGTGGCACTTGGGCGCCGCGCGGCATGGCGGACGAGTCGGGGCCGCTCTCGGTGAGTGGTGCGGAGAAACGATCGTTACTTGGTGATAATTCGCGTTCACCCGCAAAGGGATAACCTCGCAGGCATGGGAAGCGCCGTCGCGGTTGTCACGGACTCCACCTCCTACCTGCCTCAGGGCCTTGCCGAACGGCACGAGCTCACCGTCGTTCCACTGCAGATCGCCATCGGCGGGGTCGAACGGGACGAAGGCGACATCACGGCCGCCGAGGCGGCCCAGGCGCTCAAGAAGTGGCACCCGGTCACCACGTCCCGGCCGGCTCCCGAACGTTTCGCGCACGCTTTCAAGGCCTGCGCCGGAGCCGGGGCGAGTTCCATCGTCTCGATCCACCTGTCCGCGGCGATGTCCGGCACCGTTGAAGCGGCCCGGCTCGCCGCCGAGGACGCACCCGTGCCCGTACGGGTCGTCGACTCCGGCACCATCGGCCTGGGGCTCGGCCTGACCGCGCTCTCCGCCGCCGCGGCGGCGCTCCGTGGTGCTGACACTGACGAGGTCGTGGGGGTCGCGGTCCGCCGTGCTGGTCTCTCCCGTTCGCTCTTCTACGTCGACACGCTTGAGCACCTTCGCCGCGGCGGCCGCATCGGCGCCGCCGCGACGCTGCTCGGCTCGGCGCTCATGGTCAAGCCGCTGCTCAACATCGTCGACGGCAGGATCGCGCCGTTGGAGAAGGTGCGGACGTCCTCCCGGGCGCTGGCTCGCCTTGAGGAACTGGCGGTCGAGACCGCCGCCGGGCATCCCGTCGTCGACCTCGGTGTCCAGCACCTGTCCGCCGCTCCCCGCGCCGAAACGCTGGCCGCTCGCCTGCGGGAACGTATTCCGAACGTCGAGGACGTCTACGTCGGCGAGGTCGGACCGGTCATCGGAGCGCATGCGGGCCCTGGCATGCTCGGTGTCGTGGTGGCGCCCCAGCTCGACTGAACCGCACCGGTCGGCGAAGTTATCCACAGTTTGCTCGGGGGCTGTCGCGGCGGGTCGGGAGTACCTAGCTTCGTGACGCATGAGGCTCCGTAGTCCCACTGAACGGCTGTACGACCTGATCGAACGGTTGCGCTCGCCGAGAACGGAAGGAAGCGGGCCGCCGAGCTCGTTCGGCGGTGGTCCGCCTGCCGCGTCCTTACGTTCAGGTCCTGAGGCCCCCGACC
Source organism: Actinomadura fulvescens (assembly GCF_039533225.1). Taxonomy (NCBI): domain Bacteria; kingdom Bacillati; phylum Actinomycetota; class Actinomycetes; order Streptosporangiales; family Thermomonosporaceae; genus Actinomadura; species Actinomadura fulvescens. Next base: position 580,632 of record NZ_BAAATD010000001.1, read on the forward strand.
CGCTGCCGCTCCGCGACCGGCTCGACCCGGGCCTCCCGGGCGCACGCGCACTCGCCCTGCTCGGCGTCGTCGCCGCCCTCGTCGCGGGGATCTATCTCTGGATGGCACGTCCCCGGCCCGAGCCGCCGACTGCCGCCGTCTCCAGCCCGACCCTTTCCGTCGCGTCCGTGGCGTCGCCCGTGAGCCGCGTCGTCGTCCACGTGTCCGGCAAGGTGCGGCGTCCGGGCGTGGTGACCCTGCCGTCCGGTTCGCGGGTGGCGGACGCGATCAAGGCGGCCGGAGGCGCACGAGCGGGCGCCAGAACGGACACCCTCAATCTGGCCCGCAAACTCGTTGACGGAGAGCAGATTCCCGTCGGCGTCCCCGCGCCGGCAGCCGCTCCCGCCGTGTCCGGAGCACCGACGTCCGGCGCACCACTCGATCTCAACACCGCGACCGTCGAGCAACTGGACGATCTGCCCGGCGTGGGGCCGGTGCTGGCTCAGCGGATCGTGGACTACCGCGGCCAGCACGGCTCCTTCCGTTCCGTCGACCAGCTCCAGGAAGTCTCCGGCATCGGCACACGCCGCTTCACTGAGCTCAAGGCAATGGTCCGCGTATGACTTCGGAGGACGAACAGAGGCACGACCTGCGCCTCCTGCCACCCGCACTGGCCGTGTGGTTCTCGTCAGCACTCGCGATCGGGATTCCACCCGCCGTCGCCTACGGCGCCGCCGCCGCTGCTGGAGTGGCCGCGCTCCTGCTCCTGACCACCTGGTGGCGCCGAGCGATGGACCTGACCCTCCGCGTCGTCCGACCACATGGCCGCACCGCTGGCGAGAGGAGACGAGCACCTTCATCAAGCGCCGAGCCGCCGGGCAGAGACGCCTCTTCGGCCAGGGCTTGGGGCAGCGAGCAGCGACGTCTACACCCATCGAATGCGGCCGGTTCAGCGGACGGAGAGACCTCTCCGGCTGGGGAATGGGACGGGGAGACGCGGCGGGCGCGCTCTTCCAGCGTCGGTCTACCGCACGGGGCGGCCTCGTTGGTGAGGGGACGGGGTGGGGAGCGACTGCGTCCGCATCCGTCGGACGTCGGGTTAGTGGGTAGGCGGGGCTTTTCGGGTGGCGCGGTGGGGCGGTGTCCGGGGCTCTTGGGTGGTGGGGCTGGGCGTGGCGGCGTGCCGGCTCGGAGGGCGGTGGTGGGGGTGGTGCTGGCTTGCGTCGCGGCCTCGGCGGTGGGGGCTGGGATGCGGGTCTCGGCGGTGGGGACGGGGCCGGTATGGGAGATGGCGCGAGCGGAGCGGGTCGTGGCGTTCGAGGCGGTCGTGACGGGGGAGCCGCAGGTCGCCGGGCCCGCGGGGCGTCAGGTCCTGCTGGTGCGCGCACGGATGGAGGTGGTGCGGCGGACACGGGTCCGGGTGCCGGTGTTGCTGATCGCGACGGACCGGCGGTGGTCGGGGCTCGTGCCGAGCCAGCGGGTGCGGTCGACCGCGCGGTTGACCGTTCCGCGGCATGGTGAGCTGCTGGCGGCGGCCGCGGTCGTACGAGGGCCGCCGCAGGTGATGGGGCCGCCGTCGCGGGTCCAGCGGGCGGCGGAGCAGGTGCGGGCGAGGTTGCGCCTGGCGGTCGCGGAGCTGCCGGACGATCAGCGGGGCGTGCTGCCGGGCATGGTGGTCGGCGACACGTCGCGGCTGGACGCCCGGCTGGCGGAGGACTTCCGGGCGGCGGGACTCTCGCATCTGCTCGTGGTCTCCGGCGCGAACCTGGCGATCGTCATCGGTGCCGTACTGGGGATGTGCCGGTTCCTGGGAGTGGGACGGCGGTGGGCTCCGTTCGTCGCGGCCCTGGCGGTGGTGGCGTTCGTGCTGGTCGCGCGGCCCGAACCCAGCGTGCTGCGGGCCGCGGTGATGGGGATGATCGGGCTGCTCGCACTGTGGAGCGGCAGGGAGAAGCAGGGGTTGCCCGCCTTGTGCGCGGCGGTGCTTCTGCTGGTCTTGATCGACCCCTCGTTGGCGCGGTCGTACGGGTTCGCGCTGTCCGTGGTCGCGACGGCCGGGCTCCTCGTGCTGGCGCCGTCCTGGCGGAGGCGGTTGCGCCGCCGGATGCCGGGGCCGCCGGCCGACGCTCTGGCTGTGGCCGCCGCCGCGCAGTGCGCCGTCGCGCCGCTGCTGGTGATGCTCTCGGGCGAGCTGGGCGTCGTGTCGATCGTGGCCAACCTGCTCGCCGCTCCGGCGGTCGCACCCGCGACCTTGCTGGGTGCGCTGGCGGCGGTGGTCGCGTTCGCCGAGCCGTCGCTGGCGCGGCTCATCGCGTGGCCCGCCGGCCTCGCGGTGGGCTGGATCATCTGGATCGCGCGTACGGCGGCCGACCTGCCCTACGCGACCATCGGCTGGAGCGCAGGCGTGCTCGGTGCGTTCACGCTGGTCGCGGCGGGCGGCGCGGTGTTCGTGGTCCTGCGGTGGAGGGTCGCGCGCCTCGTCGGAGCGGCGGTGACGATCGGCGTTCTCGTCGCAGTGATCGGGATGCGGGTGACGGCCCCGGGATGGCCGCCGCCGGGGTGGGCGCTGGTCGTTTGTGATGTCGGGCAGGGCGACGGGCTGGTGCTCCGGGCAGGGGATGAACGGGCGGTCGTGGTGGACGCGGGGCCCGAACCGCGGCCGATGGACCGGTGCCTGCGACGGCTGGGAGTACGAGCCGTTCCGATGCTGGTCGTCACCCATCCCCACGCCGACCACATGGGCGGGGTCGGCGGCGTTCGGCGTGGCCGGAAGGTCGACATGGTGCTCACCACGTCGCGCAGTTCGGGGAAGGAGGTTAGGTTGGTCGGCGGTCTGCAGGTCAGGGGCGCCGTGCCCGGGCAGCAGTGGTCCGTCGGCGACCTGCGGCTGTCCGTACTGGCGCCGCCGGCGGGGCCGCGCCTGGCACTGAACGACGACGGGACCGCGATCAACAACGCCAGCATCGTGCTCGTGGCCCGGCGCCCGGGCTTCAGCGCCCTGCTCGCGGGCGACGTCGAGACCGAGGCGCAGCGGGCCTTGGCGACCGACGTTCCACCGGTGAACGTCCTCAAGGTCGCGCACCATGGTTCACGCCGTCAGGACGCGGGCTTCGTGACCGCCGCCCGCGCACCCATCTCGGTCATCTCGGTCGGCCGGGACAACGACTACGGACACCCGGCGCCCGCCACCCTCGCGCTGCTCCGGCGCGTGGGAGCCCGTGTCTATCGCACTGACCAGAGGGGCGATGTGGCGTTGGTGCGGGCGACGCGAGGCGTGTCGGTGGTCACCCGCCGGTGAACGTCTCGATCAGGTGCCTGGGTGGTCCTCGGTGCTGCTGGAGCTAAGCGGACCTGCTTTCGAGGGCTGGATGATGGGAGGTGGTGCCGGAAACCTCGGGGGCGCGGCGTGGCAGCAGGAGAGGGCTTGCCAGGAGGAGCAGGCCGGCTGCCGCGATCGCGGTGCGGGGTGTGGTGATGCCGGCCAGCAGGCCCCACAGGGCGGTCATGGCCGCGATACTGGCGTTGCTCGTGACGGACCAGGCGGCCAGGGTACGGGCGACACGGTCCGTCGCGGTCTGGTCGAGCCGGTACGTGGCCAACACCGGGTTGAACACGCCCATGCACGTGATCAGGCCGAGTTCGACGATGATGACGAGCGCGAGACCGGTCGTGCCGGGGTGAACGAAGGCCAGCCCGAGCAGCCAGCCCGCGCGTAGTGATCCGGCCGTGAGCATCACCCTGTGCCGCCCGAACCGTTCGACGAGCCGGTGAGCCAGGCGTGAGCCGACGAGGCCGCCGACGCAGGGCGCCGCGAACGCCAGTCCGTACTGCCAGGGAGCGAACCCGAGGGGACCCAGCATGAGCGACGCCAGCAACGGCGACGTCGCCATGATCAGGCCGTTGACCAGGACGGCGTTGACGAACAGCGGGCGCAGGAGCGGGTGCGTGAGGATGTAGCGCCACCCCTCGAACAGCTGGGCGGCAGGTTCCAGGCGCCGAGGGGCTGAGGTCGGTTCCACAGCGCCGCCGTCCGCACGGCCTGCGTTCGATCGAGTTCGGCGCCGTCCTCGGCCTCTCCGCCCGCCACGCGGCCGCCCGGCTGACCCGTGCCCGGGCTCGCCTCGCCCGGAACGTACGGGGCGCGGCTCGTTCCCGCCGATCGCGCGGATGCCCGCAGCCGAGAGCAGGTGGCTGACCGCGTTGGCCACCACGGTCGTCACCGGACCGAAGAGCCCGATCGCGGCCCCGCCGAGCGGTGGCCCGAGCACGGCGGCGGTCCACAACGTCGACTCGTACCGTCCGTTGGCGACGAGCAGGTCCTCGGGCCGCACGATCGCCTTCAGGCAGGCGCCGCTCGCCGCCCTGAACGCCAGGTCGGCGGCGGCGGTGATCATCGACACGGCCAGGAGCTGGGCGAACGTGAGCCGGCCGAGCGCGAACGCGACCGGGACGCTCATCAGCGCCACGAACCGGATCAGATCCATCGCGATCATCACGGGGCGCTTGCGCCGGAACTCCACCCACGGGCCCAGCGGCACCGCGACCAGCGTTCCGGCCGCGAGCCCGGCTGCCGCCAGCATCGACACCTCGGTCGACCCGGCGTGCAGGACGGCGATCGCGATCAGAGGGAACGCGTCGAACGCCAGCCGCGTGCCGAACGTGCTGAACGCATAGGCCGTCCAGAGCCACCGGAAATCTCGCCCCAGTGACCGCCCCATGCACAGTACCCCTCTACAACCCCGCGTTGACCACGGCGACCGTAGCGAGAGGAAAACACAGGATCAAACAACCGCTACGACATGAACCTACAACCACTGGTTGTACAGCTAGGATGCCTGTGTGGACCTCGATGCTGTGCGTACCTTCGTGGCCGTCGCCGACGCGGGCCAGTTCCAGCAAGCCGCAGCCGACCTGTCGATCACGCAGCAGGCGGTCTCCAAGCGCGTCGCCGCGCTGGAGAAAGACCTCGGCGTCCGATTGTTCACCCGTTCCGCGCGTGGAGCCCAGCCGACCATCGACGGGCAGGCGTTCCTTCCCCACGCCCGTGAACTCCTGCGGGCCGAAGAACGTGCGGTCGCCTCGGTCCGGGCGGGCCGCCGTGCGCTGCGCGTCGACGTGATCGGCAGGCGGCTGGCACCGGCGTCCCTGCTGCGGGGGTTCCATCGGGCGCATCCCGATATCGAGCTCGACGTCGTGACCCTCTTCGACGTCGACGCGGCCATCGCGGCGCTCCGTTCCGGCACCATCGACGCGTCCTTCCGTGCCGTCACGCGGCGGCCTCCGGAAGGCATCGAGGCCGTCCGGGTCTTCGACGAGCCTCTCCAGCTCGTCACCGGACCCGCCCACGAACTCGCCTCCACCCGCGCGGTCACACCCGTCCAGCTCGCCGGGCACAGGATCTGGATGCCCGGCATCGTCGCCGGAACCGAGTGGGCCGCGTACTACGACGATCTCGCCGCCGCGTTCGGGCTCACCATCGAGACGACCGGCCCCGACTTCGGGACCGAACCCCTCCTCGACACGATCGCCGACTCCTCCGCGCTGGCGACCTTCGTCGGCGAGCAGACCCGGCTCGCCTGGCCCGCCGACTACGGACTGCGCCGCATCACCGTTCACCGCCCGATGCCCGTCTATCCGCACTCGCTGGTGTGGCAGGAGGACAACCCGCATCCCGCGCTCGCCACGCTCCGCGATCACCTCGGTTCCACCCAACCCCACCCGGAAACCTGGACGCCGGATTGGGCAGAACCACCACGGCGATGACCAGCGTTCAGCAGGGATTCCCCTGGCGGTGTTCAGGGACCGATCAGGGGGCGGGGCGTGGCATGCTGCTGGGGTGCCAGCTGATCCCATCACGCTCATCGTCGGCGACGAAGAACTGCTCGTGGACCGCGCGGTCGGCGACGTGGTCGCCGCCGCCCGTTCGGCCGATCCCGAGGTCGAGGTGATCGACCTCGCGCCAGGCGGGCTGGAGACGGGACGGCTGGCGGAGCTGACCTCGCCCTCGCTGTTCGGGGGCAGCAAGGTACTCGTGCTGCGTTCGGCCCAGGACCTGCTGAAGGACCAGGCGGCCGAGGTCCTCGCGTACGTCAAGGATCCGGCCGAGGACGTCGCGCTGGTCGCGGTCCATGCCGGTGGCGCCAAGGGCAAGGCGCTCGCGGACGGGCTCACCAAGGCCGGCGCCCGCAAGATCGTCTGCCCGAAGATCACCAAGATGGGCGAGCGGATCGACTTCGTGCGGGGCGAGATCCGCCGCCACGGCGGGAAGATCTCCGCGGACGCCGCCCGCAACCTGCTCGACGCCGTGGGGAACGACCTGCGCGAGCTGGCCGGGGCCTGCAGCCAGCTCGTCGCCGACACCGGCGGCAAGATCGACGACGCCGCGGTCGCGCGCTACTACCGTGGCCGGGCCGAGGTCAGCGGCTTCAACGTGGCCGACAAGGCGATCGAGGGGCAGCTCGCCGACGCCCTCGAACAACTCCGCTGGGCCCTCGCGACCGGCGTCGCGCCCGTGCTGATCGTCAGTGCGCTCGCCCAGGGAGTCCGGGGCCTCGCCAAGGTCGGGGGAGCCCCGCGCGGTGCCCGCGGCGCCGGGCTCGCCAAGGACCTCGGCATGCCGCCGTGGAAGATCGAACGTGTCCAGCGCCAGCTCCGCGGCTGGTCCGGCGAAGGGGTCGCCCAGGCACTGGGCGCCGTCGCCGAGGCCGACCTCCAGGTCAAGGGCGGCGCCGCCGACCCCGCCTACGCCTTGGAAAAGGCCGTCAGCGACATCGTCGCCGCCCGATCCACCCGCTGACCCGCCCGGCACCGCCTACCGCCCGCCTAGCCGACGCCCCTCAGAAACACCGCGCCCTGAAGCTTCCCCGCACGCGGGTGATGAGACTCACCCTGAGCCCATGCGAGCACTGGCAAGCCTCTCGCTAAGAGCCACCCACGCCTAAAGGCACCTCCGCCTACAGGCACCTCCGCCTGCGGGCACCTCCGCCTGCGGGCACCTCCGCCTGCGGGCACCTCCGCCTGCGGGCACCTCCGCCTGCGGGCACCTACGCCTACAGGGCTCCTACGCCTACAGGGCTCCTACGCCTACAGGGCTCCTACGCCTACAGGGCTCCTACGCCTACAGGCTCCTACGCCTACAGGCTCCTACGCCTACAGGCTCCTACGCCTACAGGCTCCTACGCCTGCGGGCACCTCCGCCTACAGGCTCCCACGCCTGCGGGGCACCTACGCCTGCGGGCACCTATGCCTGCGGGGCATCTGCGCGTGCGTGCATCTGCGCGTGCGGGCGTCTGCGCGTGCGGGCGTCTGCGCGTGCGGGGTGTCTGCGTGTGCGGGAGCTGCGCTCGGGTGTCCTGGGCGCGTCTGTGTGTGGACGGGTAGGTGCGGCGCGGGCCTGGTGAGAGGCACACATGGCGTGGTCGGCTGTGTCTGGCGGAGGGGCACAACTTGGACGTGCGGGTGTGGCAGTGGGTCTGGTGAGGGATCGTCTAATGCGTCAGGGCAGGTGTAGTGCGGGTTACTTGGTTTGTTGGAGTTCGGCTTTTTGTTTCAGGCCTGCGGCTTCCATGGCCACGTAGCGGCGGGCGCGGCGGCCGGCCAGTAGGGCTACCAGGAAGGCGAGGGGGCCGGACTGGTCGAGGCCCAGGCGGACGCTCACCGTGCCGTCGGGGTGGGACGTGATGTCGTGCGAGGCGACTGTGGTCACGCCGGGGGTGCGGGCCGTCCAGGTGAACGCGCGGCCTGGGGCGAAGTCGGTGACGGTCCAGACGGCGGCGGGAAGTCCGGGCTGGTGGACGCGGGCGCGGCTGCCTTCGCCGAACGGGCCCTCGGTGAGCCGTTCGACGCGCTTGATCGAAGCGGTCATCTCGGGCCAGCGTTCGACGTCCTCCAGGAGGGCCCAGACGGTCTCGCGCGGCGCGTTGATCTCGACGGTGACCTCGTGGTGCATGGGGGGCTCCGAATCAGCCGGGGATCAGGAGATAGGCGGGTGGGACGGAGGCGGCCAGCCAGACGCCGTTGGCGCTGACGCGGAACTCGTGGCCGTCAACGGCCATGCGCGCGGAGTCGACCACCAGGACGACCGGGCGGCCGCGGCGGGCGCCCACACGGGTGGCCGTCTCGCGGTCGGGGGACAGGTGCACGGCGTGCCGGGACATGGGGCGCAGGCCCTCCCGGCGGATCGCGGCGAGGGCGGCGCCCACGGTGCCGTGGTAGAGGACGGCGGGCGGCGGCGTCACCGGCAGGTCGAGTTCGACCTCGATGGAGTGGCCCTGGCTCGCGCGGACGCGTTCACCGGTCTCGTCGAACGCGTAGCGGCGTTTGTCGTTGGTCGCGACGACGTGGTCGAGCTCGGCCCGGGTGATCGGGAAGTCGTGGCGGGCGGCGGCCGCGAGCAGTTCGTCGACGTTCGCCCACCCGGCGGGATCCAGGGTCAGGCCGATCCGCTCCGGCCGGTGGCGCAGGTGCCTGGCGAGGTACTTGGAGACCTTCACGGTGCGCCGGCGGTCCATGGTCATCGTTTCTCGTAGCACGAAAACGCCGCGGCCCCTGAGGGCCACGGCGTTCTGCGGACGCCAGGTCTACTTGGCCTGCAGGGCGGCGGCCTGCTTGGCGATCGCCGACTTGCGGTTGGCAGCCTGGTTCTTGTGGATGACGCCCTTGCTGACCGCGATGTCGAGCTTGCGGGCCGCAGTGCGCTGCGCGGTGATCGCGTCGTCGACGTTGCCCGCCTCGGCGGCCTCGCGGAACTTGCGGATCGCCGTCTTCAGCTCGGACTTGACGGCCTTGTTGCGCAGGCGAGCCTTCTCGTTCTGCTTGTTCCGCTTGATCTGGGACTTGATGTTCGCCACGTCGAAGAGCCTCAACTTGAAAGTCGTTGTTACATGGGTTGCGTTCACCGGCCCGGAGGGGCCGGCACCGACGGCGGCCGCGGTGCCCCACGGCACGACGCAACGCCACACGCAGTCGCACAGCCTACCAATCCCAGCGCTCCACCCAAAACCAGCGGGCCGCGAGACTCCAATGTACGGCCTCGCGGACGGCAGGGCCGGGTGAACGGAGCATGCCCGGGGACATGGGACTATGGGATACGGCAAGATCTGCCCTGCCATCCCTGTCCACCAGTAGTTTGCGAAACGGACCCCGGTGCCTGCGCCTGAGCCCAACAAGACCGATCCCGCGATCATCCGGAACTTCTGCATCATCGCGCACATCGACCACGGCAAGTCGACGCTAGCGGACCGCATGCTGCAGCTCACCGGGGTGGTCGAGGAGCGCCAGATGCGCGCGCAGTACCTCGACCGCATGGACATCGAGCGCGAGCGCGGCATCACGATCAAGAGCCAGGCGGTCCGGCTGCCCTGGACGGGCACCGACGGCGTCGACTACGTCCTCAACCTGATCGACACTCCGGGACACGTGGACTTCTCGTACGAGGTGTCCCGGTCGCTCGCGGCGTGCGAGGGCGCGGTCCTGCTGGTGGACGCGGCGCAGGGCATCGAGGCGCAGACGCTCGCCAACCTCTATCTGGCGATCGAGGCGGACCTGCACATCATCCCGGTGCTCAACAAGATCGACCTTCCGGCGGCGCAGCCGGACAAGTACGCCCAGGAGCTGTCGAGCATCATCGGCTGCGAGCCGGACGACGTGCTCCGGGTCTCGGGCAAGACCGGCGAGGGCGTTCCCGAGCTGCTCAACAAGATCGTTGAGACGGTGCCCCGCCCGGTCGGCGACCCGGACGCCCCGGCGCGGGCGCTGATCTTCGACTCGGTGTACGACACGTACCGCGGTGTGGTCACCTATATCCGGATCATCGACGGTCACCTCTCCCGGCGGGAGAAGAGCCTGATGATGTCGACCGGCTCGGCCCACGAGACGCTGGAGGTCGGTGTCATCTCGCCGGAGCCCAAGCCCGTCGCGGGGCTCGGCGTCGGTGAGGTCGGCTACCTGATCACGGGTGTGAAGGACGTACGGCAGGCGCGCGTCGGTGACACCGTCACCGTCGCCTCGCGGCCGGCGCCGGAGTCGCTCGGCGGTTACCAGGACCCCAAGCCGATGGTGTACTCGGGCCTCTACCCGCTGGACGGCGACCAGTATCCGGAACTGCGCGACGCCCTGGACAAACTGCGCCTCAACGACGCCGCGCTGGTCTACGAGCCGGAGACGTCGGCGGCGCTGGGCTTCGGGTTCCGGTGCGGCTTCCTGGGCCTGCTGCACATGGAGATCGTCCGGGAACGGCTGGAGCGCGAGTTCAACCTGTCGCTCATCTCGACCGCGCCCAACGTCATCTACCGCGTGGTGATGGAGGACGGCGCCGAGCACGTCGTCACCAACCCCAGCGAGTTCCCCGAAGGCAAGATCGGCAACGTCTACGAGCCGATGGTGAAGGCCACGCTGCTGGCGCCGTCGGAGTTCATCGGCGCGATCATGGAGCTGTGCCAGGGGCGCCGCGGGGTGCTGCAGGGCATGGACTACCTGTCGGAGGACCGTGTCGAGATCCGCTACACCCTGCCGCTGGCAGAGATCATCTTCGACTTCTTCGACCAGCTGAAGTCGCGGACGCGCGGCTACGCCTCGCTCGACTACGAGCCCAGCGGCGAGCAGGAGTCCGAGCTGGTCAAGGTCGACATCCTGTTGCAGGGGGAGTCGGTCGACGCGTTCAGCCAGATCGTCCACAAGGACAAGGCCCGCGAGTACGGGCTGATGATGACCTCCAAGCTCAAGGAGCTCATCCCGCGGCAGCAGTACGAGGTGCCCATCCAGGCGGCCATCGGCGCCCGCATCATCGCGCGCGAGAACATCCGCGCCATCCGCAAGGACGTCCTCGCCAAGTGCTACGGCGGTGACATCTCCCGTAAGCGCAAGCTGCTGGAGAAGCAGAAGGAAGGCAAGAAGCGGATGAAGACGATCGGCCGCGTCGACGTTCCGCAGGAAGCCTTCGTCGCCGCGCTCTCCACCGGCGAGACCTCCACCGACAAGCCCAAGAAGTAGGCCGCAGAGGGAACGCGGGCGTACGTGTCGGTGCGGGAGCGCGTTCCAGCAAACGTCTAGATATCGCAAAGCGGTGGTGACGCGCTGTCCCCGCGAGGACACTGGGCGTTGTGACCCACACGTTGCTGCATCAGGTTCTCGTTTCCGACCTGGTGGTCCCGATCGGGCTGGCGGAGACGGCCGAGCAGGCGTCCCGTACCGGGTCGGGGCCACGTCTGGCCGACAACACATGGCTGCGCTCGGATCTGCTGGTCTTCCGCAAGGAGCAGGACACGGGGGACCGCACCTACATCGAGGGCGCGCCCCTGCTGGCCGTCGAGGTGACCTCCGACGCTTCGCGCGAGGTGGACCTCGGCGCCAAGAAGGATCTGTACGAGCGGTTCGCGGTCCCGTCCTACTGGGTGGTCGACCTCAAGGGCGACGAACCCGAGGTCCAGGTGTTCGAGCTGAGCGATGACGGGCGGTACGCCGAGGAGGCGCGCGTCACCTGGGGGCGGACCTGCACGCTGACCCGGCCCTTCCCCATCGAGCTCGCCCCTGACCAGATCTTCGACCGGCTGCCGCGGCCGCCCGCCCCGAGGAGAGGGATCCACGTGCCCGACCAAGACCACCGGACCGGCCCGGACCTGCCGCACTGCGAGGAGCCCATCCTGATCGACGCGTTCGGCCGCTGGCCGACGGGCGCCGAGAAGGTCGAGCTGTGGGACGGCTGTCCCGTCTTCTACGGAGCCTGGGACGAACGCGATGTCGAGATCGCGCAACGCGCCTACCCGGGCCGTGTCGTACGCCTGGACCAGCCGCCCGGTGAGCCCGGCACCCTGACCGTCCTCCCGGGCCCCGGCGTCCCCGCGGACTCCTGAGCCGGGCCGGACGGCCCCGGCATCGCTCCGCGAGCCACCGCCGAACTGCCGGACGGCGTGCGCCCGGTCACCGCTGGACGGAAGCGTGGGCGCGAATCACCGCCCGGAAGGCCGGTCGATCACCGCCTGCGACGCTCAAACGGCCGGAAGGCTCCGCAGCCGCCGCGACCGGCTCCGCGCCGATAGGTGACGGGCCCGGTGTGACATCACGAGGCGACAACCCGCGCTGACGCCCTGGTGTGAGGGCCGAGCGGACGACGGCCCGAGGCGACGGGCCGTTGTGACGGGCCGGGATGGCGGGGGCGAGGTGACGGGCCGTTGTGACGGGCCGGGATGGCAGGCCGAAGTGACGGGCCGAGATGACGGCCCGAGATGACGGCCCGGGGTGACGGCCCGGGGTGACGGCCCGGGGTGACGGCCCGGGGTGACGGCCCGGGGTGACGGCCCGGGGTGACGGCCCGGGGTGACGGGCCGGGATGGCGGGCCGGGATGGCGGGCCGAGGTGACGGCCCGGGGTGACGGCCCGAGGCGACGGGTCGTTGTGACAGGTCGGGATGGCGGGCCGGGGTGATGGGACGGGCGTTGTTATTTGAAGATCGGCCACGCCACCGGGGCCGGGACGCGGCGGAACTCGCCGCGGTTGGCCGCGCGCGCCCCGTACACCAGGTAGAACATGACCACGGCCGTGAAGCCGAGCGGAACCCAGATCATCACCTCGACCGCGAGCGACAGCAGGCCGCCGATCAGCCACACGGCGATCGCGGCGAGGCCCATGTTGAGGCCCTGGGCGGCGTGCCGGCGGACGAACGGCGACCGGCCCTTGCCGAGGAACGCGACGGCGGGCGCGATCGCACCGACCAGGAACTGGCCCACGTACGCCATGAGGGCCCAGCTCTTCTCGTCGTGGCTCACCGGCCCGAAGTGTCCCGGTATCTGGGCGGTGTGGCGGCCCTGCGGCTGGGACGGTGGAGGCTGCTGCTGCCATGCGGACGGCTGCTGCTGCCATCCGGGCTGTCCCGGCTGCTGGCCGGGGGACGGGGGAGGCCCGTAGGCCATGAGGCGTGTCCTCTCAGAGTCTGCGAGAGCTCTTGGCGAAGTGTACGACTACTTCGACGCACGCGAGGTTCGCAGGTTCCCCGAGTTGATTTCTGGGAGAGGCATCAGGCCATGGGACGCCAAAGGGTCGCGGTAGGGGACTGCGGGGTGAGAGTCAGCGAGCCCGTCCAGGAGATGGCGGAGCGCTGGGGGAGGTAGCCGCTGCGTAGGAAGAAGCCACGGTTGATAGAGGTGACCGTGGCGGGGGCGCCGTTGTCGCCGATGCCTACAGGGCGGCGGATGGCCTCGATGGACGCGATGTCGGCGACGGTCGTGCCCTGGGGCAGCTCGACCGTTGTGGCGGCGGGGCCGTCGCGTTCGATGGACCAGGTGGGTTCGTCGTGGTCGGAGCGGTAGAGCTTGGACGGGTCACGCTTCAGCCGTACACCGAGGGACACGCCTGGCGCCGAGCCACTGCCCGTGGGGGCGCCGGTGCGCTTGGCCAGCTCGACGAAGAGGTACGTGCGCTGGTCGCCGACCGCTTTGGTCGCCGGGTCCGAGAGCTTCTCGATCTTGCCCTCGCGGAGCATCTCCTGGGCCATGATCCGGTACGTCCACGGCTCGCGGTCCATGACCACCTCGCGGGCGCGGGCGGCGGGCTTGGTGCGGGACGCGTCGAGGAGGAAGCGGAGCGGGGCCTTCGGCGTGATGACGTCGCACATGTTGTTGTTCGACGTGCACGTCTGCAGAACGGGGTGGTCGCCCTCGTAGCGGCCGGTGAACTTCAGCGTGAGGTGCTGCGGCGCCTGGTAGACCCCGGTGCCGGCGACCCGGCGCCCCGAGGCGTCGACCTCGACCCGGTACACCCACTCGATGTCGGTCGTACGGCCCCAGCGGGCCATCAGCGCCGGGCTGTCGGTACCGCCGTCCTCGTTGCTCCACACCACCGAGTACTCGATGATCCGGTGCCCGGGCGTCGTGGCGGGCCGTGTCTCGTGCCAGGCGATCAGCGGTGCGTCGGTGGTGGCGTTCTGGTAGGGGTTGCCGAACGGCCAGCCCGTGCGGCCGACCACGACGGGCGCGTGGCGCAGGGCGAGCTGGTCGGCCTGGGGCAGCCGCACGGTCGGCCGGGCGAGGACGACCCGGCGGGCGGACGGGGCGCTGCCCTTCGCGAATCTCAGCGTGACCTTGTGCTTGCCGGGCCCTACGCGACCCAGGCCGAGGCTACGGGGGGTCGGATCGGCCGAGAGGACGACGAGGTCGGTGACGTGGCGGCCGTCCACGAAGATCGCCACGACCGCGGATTCGGCGCCCTTGCGCGCCCAGGAGACGCCGGGCGCGGTCGCGGTGAACGCGATCACGGCCTCACCGGCGCGCCGGGTGGTGAACGTCAGCGTCCGCGCCGGGCCACCGCGTTTGACGGTGATGGTGCCAGCGGCGGCGGAGGCGGGTGCCGCGGCGGTGGCGGGGGCGGCGGGTACGAGGACTAGGGGTGCGCCGACGAGGGCGCCGGCCAGACCGAAGGCGGCGGAACGAGCGCGGCTTCTCATGATCAAGGAATCTAGAGAGCCCGGATTGCGGTCCGGTGAAGAACGGGTCCCTCGTGGGTGTCGGGATCGTTCAGCGCCGGTGGCGCCAGGCCGCCTGGAGCGAGACACCGGTGAAGAGACCCTGCGCGCTCTCGCCCTCCGGCCGGTAGAGCCTGAGCCCGAGGCCCGGCAGATGCGCCATGCGGCCTCGTTCGTTCACCTCGTGCGCGAGATCCCGCAGCAGCGCGATCACGTCGTCGGCGGGATCGTCGAGCAGGTCGATGCCGTCGAGCCGGAAACGCAGTTCGGGGTTGCCGCCCCAGCCCGTGGCGCGTTCGCCGTAGATCTCGCCGACGAGCTCGTCACCGCGGCCGTCCTGGCGTTCGGTGGAGACGGCGAGCCGTCCGCGCCCGACCCGGATGTCGCGGTGGCCCGCCCAGCCGCACAGGAACCGTGCCCTGGGCGGCTGTGTGCCGCACTGTTCGGCGACGGTGGCGAGCGTCGTCCACGCGTCGGCCGCGCGCGTGGAGAAGCGCAGATGAGCGTCCGGCAGGACGGCGCCGTTGCCGGGTTCGAGCGCGACGACGTACGGAGGCACCTTGCCCGGGAACCGCGCCGGGTCGGGGTCCCGCAGGGTGACCAGGCCCTCCCAGTCGAACGGTGCCTCGACCGCGAACCACGAGATGTCGGACTCCAGGCCGAGTTCGAGGAACGTCCGGTCGCTCAAGGCCCGGCCGACGTGCCCGCGGAGGTCGTCGGCCGTCTCGTCCAGCCTGCGCCGCCACCAGGCGGGTTCGGGGTCGCCGCCCTCCCAGCCCGCGCCCGCGCCGCGCAGGGCCACGCGTTCCTCGGTCCCGTCCTTGTCGGCGATCACGTAGTGCCAGCCGTCAGGCCCCCCTCGGAGCAGCACGCGGATGGGCACCCGCCCGTACCTGATTGCCTCCTCGTTCCGCACCCGGTGACCCTATCCGGGCTCGCGCGTTCCGGCCGTACGGAACCGCCACCGCAGGGTCGTCCGGCTCGCCGGTCTGGGCGGCGTACCGAACGGTCGTGATCGTCCCAGCTTGTCCCGAGGCTCTGACCTGGGGTTTCACGCGACACGGCGGGGGTTGCTTGGCCGCGGCGGATATGTCGGTACGGTCGGACGGCAAGGGTCGCCGAGGTCCGGGAGGTTCGAGCGTGCCGCACTCCGAGCAGGTTCTGCGTTCTCCGAGGGAGCGGGCAGCGGTGAACGGCGCGGTGCGAGCCCTGCGGTCGGCCGCGCCGTTCGGCTGGGAGCGGCTCGGGTTCGAGTTCCGCGCCACCGTGGGCATCGACAGCGCCTCGTTCGAGATCGTCGACGCGCAGGGGGCGACGCGTCCCGCCATGCCGCCCGGCCAGGCCATCGGCAAGATGGACGAGCTGCGCCGGGCGATGTACCAGCGGGGCAAGGGCGCCTGGTTCACCGCGCGCCTGAGCGTCGAACGGTCGGGGCGGGTGAGCGCCGAGTTCGACTACGACGGCGAGCCGGACTTCACCCCGCCGCTGACCCCGTTCGCCTATGTGCTGGATCTCGAACGTTTCCCGCGCACCGACGAGCACATCCCACCCTGGCTCCGCGCCAAGCTCCGCCAGGCCTGAGACGCCGTAAGACGGCCTAAGCCGACGCGTGGGTGGCTTGGTCCGGCCTAAGCGGGCTGAGGGTGGCCTGAGGCGATGTGGGCCCGTCTGAGGCGGATTGTAGGCGGCGCTGGTGGTTTGAGGTGGGCGCTAGGGGGCGGAGCACCGGGGTGTGGAGGGCAGACTTGGGGGATGCCCGCGACTCTGCCCGACGGCGATCCTGTACCGGCCGACGGAACGTTGCCCCGCAGCGCCCTGAGCGGCCTCGGTGATCGGCCGTTCGCCTTCTATGTGCATGTGCCGTTCTGCGTGACGCGGTGCGGCTACTGCGACTTCAACACCTACACCGCCACCGAGCTGGGGCCGGGCGCGAGCAGGGAGTCCTACGCCGAGACCGCCGTCCGCGAGGTCCGGATGGCGCGGCGGGTGCTGGGCGAGGCCGAGCTGCCGGTCGAGACCGTCTTCGTGGGCGGCGGGACGCCGACGCTGCTCTCGCCCGACGACCTGGGGCGGGTGCTCGCGGCGATCGACGACGAGTTCGGGCTGGCGCCGGGCGCCGAGGTCACCACGGAGGCCAACCCCGAGTCCGTGGACGAGGCCTATCTGGGCAAGCTGCGCGAGGCCGGGTTCACCCGCGTCTCGTACGGCATGCAGAGCGCCCGCGAGCACGTGCTGGCGACCCTGGACCGCACCCACACGCCCGGCCGCGTGCCGCAGGTGGTCGAGTGGACGCGGCGGGCGGGCTTCGAGCACGTCAACCTGGATCTGATCTACGGAACGCCGGGGGAGAGCGACGACGACTGGCGGGCCTCGCTGGAGGCGGCGCTGGCGACCGGGCCCGATCATGTCTCCGCGTACGCGCTGATCGTCGAGGAGGGCACCCGGCTGGCCGCGCGGGTGCGGCGGGGCGAGCTGGCGACCCCCGACGACGACGCGATGGCCGACCGGTACCTGATGGCGGACGAGCTGCTCGGCGCGTACGGGCTGCGATGGTACGAGATCTCCAACTGGGCCACCGGCGACGCCGCGGCCTGCCGCCACAACCTGCTCTACTGGACCGGCGCCGACTGGTGGGGCGTGGGGCCCGGCGCGCACAGCCACGTCGGCGGCACACGCTGGTGGAACGTCAAGCACCCCGCCGCGTACGCGTCGCGGCTGGCCGAGGACGTCACTCCGGCGCACGCCCGAGAGGTCCTCGACCCCGCCGACCGCCGGATCGAACGGATCATGCTGGAGGTGCGGCTGGCCGAGGGCTGCCCGCTGGAGCTCCTCGACGACGCGGCGGTACGGCGCGCGATCGGGGACGGCCTGATCGAGGCCGGGCCGTACGAGCGCGGCCGCGCCGTCCTCACCCTGCGCGGCCGCCTGCTCGCCGACGCCGTCGTCCGCGACCTGACCTGACCTTCGTCCGTGATCCGGCCTATTTGATCATCGGCCAGGCCAGGAACGTCGGGAACCGGTAGTACTCGCCCCGGTTGGCCGCGATCGCCGCCATGATCAGGAAGACGATCTGCGCGATCGCCTGCGCGATGAGCAGCAGGAAGCCGATCAGGATGAGGCACAGCACGAGGTTGATGATCAGGTAGACGAACTGGGTGATCGCGAAGTTGAGGCCCTGGGCGCCGTGGTGGCGCAGGAACGGCGACTCGTCCTTCTTGATCAGGAAGACCAGCAGCGGCGCGATGAAGCCGAGCAGGAACTGGCCCAGGTGGCACAGCAGCCCCCAGGTCTTGTCGTCCGAGGTCAGCGTGCCGTACGGCTGGACCTGGCCGCCGTAGCCATATGGCTGGCCGTAGCCGGGTGCCTGCCCGTACCCAGGTACCTGGTCGTAGCTCGGTGCCTGGCCGTAGCCGGGCTGGCCGTAGTCAGGCTGACCCTGGCCAGGCTGAGGCTGGCCCTGGCCGTATCCGGCTTGTTGTTGTCCGTAGCCTGGTTGCTGCTGTCCGTAATCCGGTTGTTCCGGGGACCCGTACGACATCGCCTGCTCCTCGGTGGGGGTTCGGCCTGCGGCGGGGGGCGTCAGGGGTTCAGGGGACGGTCACAAAGTCGATCAGTTCTTCGACGCGGCCCAGGAGTTCTGGTTCCAGGTCGGTGTAGGTGGACACGGATCGCCGGATGCGCCGCCATGCGTCGCCCACGTCGTCCCCCCAGCCCAGTGCGGCGAGAACCCCCTCCTTCCAGGGTACGCCGCGCGGCACCCGTGGCCACCCCGCGATGCCGACGGCGGCGGGCTTGACGGCCTCCCAGATGTCGATGAACGGGTGCCCGGTGATCAGAACGTGCGGGGACGAGACCCGGGCGGCGATCCGGCTCTCCTTGGAGCCCGGCACGAGATGGTCGACGAGGACGCCCAGCTTGCGCTCCGGACCGGGGCCGAACTCCTCGACGATGGACGGAAGATCGTCGATGCCCTCCAGATACTCGACCACGATGCCCTCGACCCGCAGGTCGTGGCCCCAGATCTGCTCCACGAGCTCGGCGTCGTGGACGCCCTCCACGTAGATGCGGCTCTCCTTGGCGACCCTGGCCCGCAGCCCCGGGACGGCGATCGACCCCGAGGCCGACCGCATCGGCCCGCGCCCGCCGCCAGCGCCCCCGCCCCCAGCGCCCCGGCCCCCAGCGCCCCCGGATCCCGCCGGCCCCGCCGACCCCGGTGCCGGGCGGACGAGCGTCACCGGCTTGCCGTCGATCAGGAAGCCCGCCTTGGTCAGCGGGAAGACGCGCCGCTTGCCGAAACGGTCTTCGAGGGTCACGCCGAACTTGTCACAGCCGACCACGGCGCCGCAGAAGCCGCTGCCGGGATCCTCCACGACCAGGTCGGGCTCGGCCGCGATCTCGGGAATCTGGCCTTTGCGGGGCCGCCGCCAGTCACCCGCGAGAATGTCGTCACCGTAGTCCTTGCTCCGCACGGATGGGCACTCTAGTGATTGGAGACCGTCCCGGCACCCTCCTGACCGTTGCTTCCGGGCCGTACAATTGGCACTCGGAAGTACGGAGTGCCAGTACGAACGGCGCTCGCAGGCAGGTGCCAGTACGGGGGCGAAGGAGGTGACCACGTGCTCGACGACCGCAAACTCGACGTTCTGCGCGCCATTGTCGAGGACTATGTCTCCACCAATGAGCCGGTCGGCTCGAAGGCCTTGGTGGACCGGCACAACCTCGGCGTGTCCTCGGCCACGATCCGCAACGACATGGCCGTGCTGGAGGAACAGGGTTACATCGCCCAGCCGCACACCAGCGCGGGCCGCATCCCGACCGACAAGGGCTACCGGCTGTTCGTCGACCGGCTGTCCACGGTCAAGCCGCTGTCGTCGGCCGAGCGCCGGGCCATCGAGACGTTCCTCAACGGCGCGTACGACCTGGACGACGTCGTCGGCCGCACCGTCCGGCTGCTCGCCCAGCTGACCCGTCAGGTCGCGGTCGTGCAGTACCCCTCGCTCACCCGCTCGTCGGTGCGGCACGTGGAGCTGGTGCCGGTGGCCTCGCGCCGCCTGCTCCTCGTCCTGATCACCAACACCGGCCGGGTGGAGCAGCGGGTCATCGAGACCTACGGCGAGGTGTCCGAGGAGTCGATCGGGCACCTGCGCGCGCTGCTCAACACCTGCCTGGACGGCTGCGGGCTGGGCGAGGTGCCAGGCGCCGTGGCGGACCTGCCGGACAAGGTCGCGGCCGACGACCGGCCGATCGCGGCCGCGGTCCTGTCGGTCCTGCTGGAGACCCTCGTCGAGAAGCACGACGAGAAGATCGTGTTCGCGGGGGCCGCCAACCTGGCCGCCGTCGACTTCTCCCGCAGCCTGCGCGACGTGCTGGAGGCGCTGGAGGAGCAGGTGGTCCTCATGCGGTTGCTCGGGGAAACCGGTGATTCCTCTAGTCTTACGGTGCGCATCGGGACCGAGAACCCCGACGAGGGGCTCCGGTCGACCTCCGTCGTCGCAGCCGGCTACGGAGTCGGCGATCAGACACTGGCCCGGCTGGGAGTGCTCGGGCCGACACGTATGGACTACCCCAGCACGATGGGAGCGGTACGGGCAGTGGCACGCTACGTCGGACAGATCCTGGCGGGTTCGTAAGTGGCCAACGACTACTACGCGACCCTTGGGGTCCGCCGCGACGCGAGCGCGGACGAGATCAAGAAGGCGTACCGCCGGCTCGCGCGCGAACTGCACCCTGACGTCAATCCGGATCCGGAGACGCAGGAGAGGTTCAAGGAGATCACCCAGGCCTACGAGGTGCTCTCCGACCCGAAGAAGCGCGAGATGTACGACCTGGGCGCCGATCCGTTCGCCCCGGGCGGCGGCGCGGGCGCGGGGGGATTCGGCGGCGCCGGGTTCCCGTTCAGCGACATCATGGACGCCTTCTTCGGCACGGCCACCTCGCGCGGGCCGCGCAGCCGCGCCCGGCGCGGCCGCAACGCGACCCTGCGCGTCGAGCTGGACCTGAACGAGACCGCGTTCGGCACGACGCGCGAGCTGTCGATCGACACCGCGGTCGTCTGCACGAGCTGCACGGGCTCGGGCTGTGCCCCCGGCACGCATCCGGATACCTGCGACACCTGCCACGGCCGTGGCGAGGTCCAGCAGGTCCAGCGCTCGTTCCTGGGCCAGGTCATGACCTCCCGCCCCTGTCCGCAGTGCGGCGGCTACGGCAGCGTGATCCGCACGCCGTGCCCGGAGTGCTCGGGCGATGGCCGGGTCCGGACGCGCCGTACGGTCAAGGTCAAGATCCCGGCGGGCGTCGAGAACGGCATCCACATCCAGCTGGCCGGTGAGGGTGAGGTCGGCCCGGGCGGCGGCCCGCCCGGCGACCTGTTCCTGGAGATCGTGGAGAAGCCGCACCAGATCTTCGAACGGGAGGGCGACGACCTGCACTGCACCGTCGAGATCCCGATGACGGCGGCGGCCCTCGGCACCAAGGTCACGATCGAGACGCTCGACGGCGCCGAGGAGATCGACATCAAGCCCGGCACCCAGTCCGGCCAGGTGATCAACCTCTACGAGCGCGGCGTCCGGCACCTCAACGAGAGCGGGCGCGGCGACCTGATGATCCACGTGAACGTGGAGACGCCGGGCAGGCTCGACGAGGAGCAGGAGGAGCTGCTGCGCCGGCTGGCCAAGCTGCGCGGCGAGGAGCGCCCTCCGGGCAAGTTCGCCCCGGGACAGCGCGGTGTCTTCTCGCGCCTGCGGGACGTGTTCAACCAGCACTGAAGAGAGACCGTCCGGTCCTACCAGGAGGGCCTGCGCGGCGACCCCCCGCCGTGACCGCACCCGGTCACGGCGGGGGTTTTCTCACGGGAGGATGAGCCATGAGCCCGCCGGTGTTCCTCATGGAGCCCGATCCCCTGAACGGCGAGAGCCGCCTGAGCGGCGAGAGCGTCGTGCTGGACGGGCCCGAGGGCCGGCACGCGGCGTCCGTGCGCCGCCTGCGCGCCGGGGAACGCGTCGACCTCACCGACGGTGCCGGGCTGCTGGCCGAGTGCGTGGTGACGGCCGCCGGCAAGACGACCCTGACGCTGGACGTCCTCGCCCGTCATCGCCACCCCCGCCCAGAGCCCCGCCTGGTCGTCGTTCAAGCCCTCCCAAAGGGCGACAGAGGCGAGCTGGCGGTCGAGACCATGACCGAGGTCGGCGTCGACGAGATCGTGCCGTGGGCGGCCTCTCGCTGCGTCACGCAGTGGAAGCCCGAACGCCGGGACAAAGCGCTCGGCCGCTGGCGCTCGACGGCCCGTGAGGCCGCCAAACAGGCCCGCCGTCCCTGGTTCCCTGAGGTCACCGACCTGGCCACGACCGCTCAGGTGGCCGAACGGATCAAGACCGCCGCCGGCGCTCTCATCCTGCACGAGGACGCCACGTCGCCCCTCAGCGCCGTCCGGCCGCCCACGACCGGGGAGATCATCCTGATCGTGGGCCCCGAGGGCGGCATCACCGACGACGAACGAGACCTTTTCACGACCGCCGGTGGCCGTCCCACCCTCCTGGGCCCGACAGTCCTTCGCACCTCGACCGCAGGCGTAGCCGCCGCCGCGATCCTCCTGGCCGCCACCGGCCGCTGGTAACGGATGCGTGCGGGCTGGGAAGAGGCGGCGCCGTCCAAGGGCCTGTGACGGCGCCGCCTATGGCCCGTACGAGCCTAGGAACTTGAGGTGGCGGGATCGTTCTCGTTGGCCGACTGCTCGGAAGCCGTCGGCGTCGGGGTCACCGACGGCGTCACCGACGGGGTCGGCTTGTCGGACGGTTTGTCCGAGGGCCCGGACGAAGGCGGCGGGCTGGTGGGCGGTTGCGTGGTCGGGCACGGGGGAGCGGTGGGCCGGCTCGGCACGGTGCTGCCCGGCGACGGAGTGGCCACGTTCTGCGGAGGCGCGTTACCGCTGTCGCCCGCGGGCCGGCAGGCGGACGTGGACGACGCGCTCGGCGGGGTCGGGCTCTGGGACGCGGCGGGCGTGCCGTTCTGGGAGGGAGGCGGGGATCCCTGGGACGGAGAGCCGTTCGGCTGCCCCTGCGCGCTGGTGACGCTGTCGTCAGCGGCCTTGTCGCCATCGGCGGACGGACCGTTGTGGCCCGCCGGCGAGGTGAACATGTTGACCGTCTGGGGTGCGGACACGCCGATGCCCGCGATGGCGACGGCCGCCCCGACGGCCAGTACGGGGCGGGCCCAGCTCTCGGTGAACCAAGCCCATCCGAAGCGCCGCTGCCGACGCTCCTCGATCTTGGTCCGGATGCGCTCCAGACCATCGGCGGATGGGGTGACCGTGTCCGCCTCCGCGTGCAGGGCGCGGCGCAGGATCTCGCCGTGCTCTTCGTGGGGATCGGTCATGAGAATTGCTCCAGGACGTTACGTAGCGCGGCCATACCGCGCGCCGTATGACTCTTCACAGCGCCGCGGCTGATGCCCATGGCGTGGGCGATCTCGGCTTCGGACAGATCGGCGTAGTAGCGCAGGACCAGTGCCTCACGCTGCCGGTTGGGCAGCGTGTGCAGCGCCTTGATGACCGCGGAGCGCTCGAGCTCCCCGATGGCCCCGGCCTCCGCGCTGGGCGCGTCGGGCAGGCCCTTGGGGGCGTACTTCTCGACCACGGCGCGATGCCGCAACACCGATCGCGACCGGTTGACCACCGATTGACGCAGGTACGAGAGCGCCTTGTCCGGGTCGCGCAGGCGGCGCCACCCGCCGTGCATGGCCACGAACGCGTCCTGGACGACCTCCTCGGCCGTCCCGGCGTCCCGTACGAGCATCGCGGCCAGGCGTACCAGCGAGCGGTAGTTGGCGCTGTAGAGCGCGGTCACGGCCTGATCGGCGTCCCAGGCCACGGCCACGGCCCCGGCAGTGCCCCTGGCCACGAGGGTCTCGGTCACGTCTGTGGGACGCGCACCCTCCTCGTCCGGTTTACGAAAGGGCATCTTCTGTCTTGCCTCGGTCACCTATCCGCCGCCTTTGCCGTCCCCCGGCCACCCATTCGGATGGACACCTTCGGTACGGCGTGGATGGGCGATCCCCAACCGGTCTGAGGTCGTGTGGCGCACGTGCTCGGGAGCCCGGGGGGAAACGCCTGGTTTGCAACTTTAACCAGTGAACGGCGGCCTGTGGTGCCGAACTACCGTTCGGTTGATCAGCGAGAGATTACCCGGAGGTGAGGACCGCAGGCTACGGCCTGCCCTGCCCCCGATAGGATTCGCTGCGTTCGTGGCGACGGGAGGACACAGATGACGGACTGCCTGTTCTGCAAGATCGTTTCTGGTGACGTGCCCGCGAAGATCGTTCGCGAGTCCGGCCGGACGATCGCGTTCCGGGACATCAACCCCCAGGCGCCCACCCACGTGCTGGTCATTCCCAAGAAGCACCACCCGACCGTCGCCGATCTCGCCGCCGCCGACGCCGGCCTGCTGGCGGAGCTCCTCCAGGAGGCGGGCCGGGTCGCGGCCGACGAGGGCGTGGCCGAGAGCGGCTACCGCGTCGTGTTCAACACCGGCGCCCAGGCCGGTCAGACCGTCTTCCACGTCCACGCCCACGTTCTGGGAGGCCGTGGCCTCAACTGGCCTCCCGGCTGACGCTCCGCGTTCCCCCGGCGTTGCCCCTTCCGTTCCGCTGGCGGGGCACGGTCTCCGGCGACCATAAATACAACGGCGTGACGCCGTGGGTGCCCAGTACCATGGAAGAGACAACCGCTGGACACCCGGAGCAGACAGAAGGCAGGTCGGAGAGGCCGCAAGGCCCGGCTGATGACCCAATCAACTCACGCGGGACGCGACGACCGCACCGGCTCGCGGTCCCAGATCAAGATCCTGGTACCGGACGACCATTCCATGGTGAGCCTGCTGGGTTCACGGGATGAGTTGCTCCACGTCATCGAGCGCGCGTTCCACGCCGACATCCACGTCCGCGGCAACGAGATCACCGTGACGGGTGCCGAGGCCGAGACCGAGCTGGTCTCCAGGCTGTTCGCCGAGCTCATCGACCTGCTCAAGGGCGGCGCCCAGCTCACGCCCGACGCGGTGGAGCGGAGCCTCGCCATGCTCCGCAACGAGTCCGGTGAGCGCCCGGCCGAGGTCCTGACCCTCGACGTGCTCTCCAGCCGCGGCCGCACCATCAGGCCCAAGACGCTCAACCAGAAGCGGTACGTCGACGCGATCGACAAGCACACGATCGTGTTCGGCATCGGCCCGGCCGGCACCGGCAAGACCTACCTGGCGATGGCCAAGGCGGTCAGGGCCCTGCAGGACAAGCAGGTCAACCGCATCATCCTGACGCGTCCGGCCGTCGAGGCGGGTGAGCGGCTCGGCTTCCTGCCCGGCACGCTCTACGAGAAGATCGACCCCTATCTGCGGCCGTTGTACGACGCGCTGCACGACATGGTCGACCCCGACTCGATCCCGCGCCTGATGGCGGCCGGCACCATCGAGGTGGCGCCGCTGGCCTACATGCGCGGCCGCACGCTCAACGACTCGTTCATCATCCTCGACGAGGCGCAGAACACCTCGCCCGAGCAGATGAAGATGTTCCTCACCCGGCTGGGCTTCGGCTCCAAGGTGGTGGTGACCGGCGACGTCACCCAGGTCGACCTCCCCAACGGTCACCAGAGCGGCCTGCGGGTCGTCCAGGACATCCTGGACGGCGTCGACGACATCCACTTCTGCCGGCTCAACAGCCACGACGTCGTCCGCCACAAGCTGGTGACCGACATCGTCGAGGCCTACAGCCGCTTCGACGACCGCCAGGCCGACCGGGTGTCGGAGATCAAGGGTGCCGCCGGCCGCGGCGCCTCCCGCAAACGCAACCGCTGACGATCCCCGCCCGGCCCGCGACCTCCCGGGCGGGTGCCGGGTCGCCGGATCGTCGTATCGGGCCGCCCGGCTCACCAGCCGGGCGGCCCGACCCGTCGGCAGGGCCTGCCACGCCGGGGCTGGGCCTTTCGCGGGGAACGCGGGTCGGTAGGCTGGGGCGGAGTTCGGGGGTGGTCTCGGACATGATCGGGGCCGCCGGGGGCGGGCCCACGCCGGACCGGCTCGGCCGTCCTGCGGAGATCCACGGGACAGGATTGCGATGAGCATCGAGGTGTTGAACGAGTCGGGCGTCAAGGTCGAGGAGAAGAGCCTCGTCGACCTGGCCCGGCACGTGCTGGACGGCATGCGGGTGCATCCCCTCGCCGAGCTGTCGCTGCTGCTGGTCGACGAGGCGGCGATGAGCGAACTGCACGAGAAGTGGATGGGAGAGCCCGGGCCGACCGACGTCCTGGCGTTCCCCATGGACGAGCTGCGCCCGGGCTCGATGTCGGGCGGCACCGACGACGACGAGGCCGACCCGGGGCTGCTCGGGGACGTGGTGCTCTGCCCGGCGGTGGCCGAACGGCAGGGAGCCCAGGCCGGACACGGCACCCAGGCCGAGCTCGAACTCCTGTGCACGCATGGGATCCTGCATCTGCTCGGCTACGACCACGCCGAGCCCGACGAGCACAAGGAGATGTTCGGCCTCCAGGCCGAACTGCTGAGCGGCTGGCAGGAGAAGCGCGACCAAAGATGAGTCGAGCGCAGCTCGTCCGTTGAAAGGTGGTGGGCGGGGGCTGGAGGACGGTGAGTCGAGCGCAGCTCGTCCGTTGAAAGGTGGTGGGCGGGGGCTGGCGGACGGTGGCTCGAACGGCGAGAAGGTGGCTGGGTGAGGGCTGGAGGACGGTGAGCACACAGATGGGATGGCTGCTCGCTCTGGCCGCCGGGCTGGTGATCCTGGCCGGGCTGCTCGCGGGCACCGAGGCCGCGCTGGCCCGGGTGTCCCGGGTTCGGGTCGAGGAGCTGGTCCGGGAGGGCCGGCGCGGTGCGCAGCGGCTCGCCGAGGTGGTGGCCGATCCGGCGCGCTACCTCAACATGGTCCTGCTGCTGCGGATCAGCTGCGAGCTGGTCGCGACGGTGATCGTGGCCGACCTGTGCATCTCCTGGCTGGACGAGACCTGGCGCGCGTACGTGACGGCCGCGGTGATCATGATCGTGGTCAGCTACGTGGTGGTCGGCGTGGGCCCGCGGACCCTCGGTCTCCAGCATGCCGACCGGATCGCGCTGGCCGGGGCCGCGGTCATGCATCCGGTGACCCGCGTGTTCGGGCCGCTGCCCAAGCTGCTGATCCTGCTGGGCAACGCGCTGACGCCGGGCCGGGGTTTCCGCGAGGGGCCGTTCGCGACCGAGGCGGAGCTGCGGGACCTGGTCGACCTGGCCGAGCAGCGCAGCCTGATCGAGCCGGACGAGCGCGAGATGATCCACTCGGTGTTCGAGCTGGGCGACACGCTCGTGCGCGAGGTCATGGTGCCGCGTACCGACATCGTGTTCATCGAACGCGGCAAGACGTTGCGGCAGGCGATGTCGCTGGCGCTGCGCAGCGGGTTCTCGCGCATCCCGGTCGTCGGGGAGAACGAGGACGACGTGGTGGGCATCGCCTACCTCAAGGACATCGTCCGGCGCAGCCACGAGCACCGCGAGGGCGAGTCGGTCGAGAAGGTCGAGTCGGTGATGCGGCCCGCCACCTATGTTCCCGACAGCAAGCCGATCGACGAGCTGCTGCGGGAGATGCAGGCCCGGCAGACGCACGTGGCGATCGTGATCGACGAGTACGGCGGCACCGCCGGGCTGGTCACGATCGAGGACATCCTTGAGGAGATCGTGGGCGAGATCGCCGACGAGTACGACGTCGAGGCGCCGCCGGTCGACTGGCTGGACGAGGACAAGGACACGGCCCGGGTGACCGCCCGGCTGCCGGTGGAGGATCTGGCCGAGCTCTTCGACGTGGAGATCGACGTGGCCGAGGTCGAGACGGTCGGCGGCCTGCTGGCGCACGCGCTCGGCCGGGTGCCGATCGAGGGCTCCACCGCCGAGGTCGCCGGGCTGGCGCTGACCGCCGAGAGCATCGCCGGGCGGCGCAACCGTATCGGCACGGTCCTCGTCCGCCGCCTCCCGGAGGCGGCGCGGCCCCGCGCCGCCATCGACTAAACGTCCCCGAGCAGGACTCCCGCGAGACCGCTGGCCAGGATTAGCTGGCCGACTTAGGGGGAATGATCACGCGCTGAGAGGTTCGGGGGGATCTCATGTGGCGCATCGTGGGCGGTGTCCTGCTCACCACCGGGCTGGCGGGGGCCGCCGGATGCGGGGCGAAGGCCTCGTCGTCCACGCCCAGCGCGGCGGGCCTGTCGGCGGCCGTGCTGTCCGGCTCCGAGGTGCCCGCCGGGTTCCTGCCGGCGGAGAACCAGCGCGTGTTCGAGGGCATGAGACCCGTCGACCGCGACTGCGCGCGGCTGCTCGCGCTCGCCGACGTGGAGACCCCGCGCGACATCCCGGGGGTCGAGGACGAGAACGTGCCGCAGGCGTCCGCGGCGTTCTATCGGCCAGGACCGGCCGCCAGCCTCGTCGAGCATGTCTTCCGGCTGCCACCCGGCCGCGCCGCGCGGCATGTGGCCGAGACGCGGCGGGCGGCCCTCAGATGCCCACGGATCGAGATCCGGCTGACCCAGGGCGACCTTCGCCTGCCCCGGGTCAACAGCCGTAAGGTCAGGGCCCTGCGCGACGCGCTCGCCCTGCGCTATGCCCGCGAGCGCGCCGGCCTGGACGTGGTGATGGCCGCCGTCGGCAACGATCTGCTCGTGGTGGCCGGGGCCGGCACGTACGGCGGCCGGGTCGGGCCCCGCGTGACCGAGCAGGTCGCGATCAAGGCCCTCCGCAAGCTCCGCGCCGTCCACGCCGGCAAGATCCACGTCCCCTGAGCGGATCAGTTCACGGTGGTCTTGAGCGAGCCGTCCGGCCCGGCCACGAAGACGGGCGCCGTCGCGCCCAGATCACGTACGGCGGCCACGTCGGAGTCGCGGGCGCCGTCGTCGGCGGTGACCAGGGCGGCGGCCTCTAGCCCCTCGGCGCCGCTGGAGACGGCCATGGCGACCGCCACGTGGAGCGCGGACAGCGTGAGGGCGGGCAGGGCGACGCTGGTCGCCGAGTAGGTGCGGCCGGTCTCGTCGCGGACCGCCGCGCCCTCGGCCGCGCCCGTGCGGGCCCGGGCGGCCCGGGCCAGCGTGATGATCTTCTTGTCCTCGTCGTTCACGGGACCAGCCTAGGGCGTGCGCGAACGCCGCTTGGCGGCGGTCGCAAGTCGCTGCCAAGTGGGCGGCAAGAGCGGAGCGCGAGGCTCGTGGCCTCAATGGAAGACGCTCTTGCGAGGGAACGATGTCTCGACTGCTTTACCGCCTGGGGAGGGCCGCGGCGCTGCGGCCCTGGCGGTTCGTCCTGGTGTGGGTGCTGCTCGTGGGGGCGGTGGCCGGGGTCGCCGGGGTCGCCGGCGGCGCGCTGCACGACAACTACACGCTGAAGGGCTCGGGGTCGCAGGAGGCCACCGACCTGCTGAGAGAACGGTTCCCGGCGGTGGCCGGAGCGGACGCCCGGGTCGTGGTGCACGCCGAGTCGGGCAAGCTCGGCGAGTCCGAGATCGTGGCGGCGGCCGACCGGTTGCGGCGGCTCCCGCACGTGACCGCCGTGGAGGCCGCCCCGCCGAGCAAGGACGGCGCGACGGCGCTGCTGACCGTGCGCTACGACGTGCCGGTCACCGACCTGACGCCGAAGGAGACCCTCGGGCACCTGGAGGACGCCACCGACGTGCTCACGTCGGCCGGGCACCAGGTGGAGTTCGGCGGGCAGGTGCCGGAGAACGTGACGGCTCCCGGCGGTCTCGCCGAGGCGGTCGGCATCGTGGCGGCGCTGGTGATCCTGCTGCTGGCGTTCGGCTCCATCGTGGCGGCGGGGCTGCCGCTGGTGGTGGCGCTGGCCGGGCTCGGAGCGGGGGTCTCCGGGATCACGATCCTGGCGGCGTTCACGGACGTGGCCAACACCGCGCCGACGCTGGCGATCATGGTGGGGCTGGGCGTCGGGATCGACTACGCGCTGTTCATCCTCACCCGGCACCGCGAGGGGCTGGCGCAGGGGCTCGACGTACCGGAGTCGATCGGCCGGGCCACCGCGACGGCGGGCCAGTCGGTGATCTTCGCGGGCTTCACCGTGCTGCTGGCGCTGTGCGGGCTGGTGCTGTCGCGGATTCCGGTGTTCATCACGATGGGCTTCGCCACCGGGATCGTGGTGTTCGCGACCGTGGCGAGCGCTGTGACGCTGCTGCCCGCCGTCCTCGGCCTGGCCGGCCGCCGGGTGCTGCGCAAGCGGGACCGTGCGGAGGGGGCGCAGCTCACGATCGAGTCGCCGCGCGTCCGGCGGTGGGCCGATCACGTGGCGCGCCGGCCGTGGGCGTGGCTGCTGGCCGCGCTGGTGCTGATGCTGACGCTGGCGGCCCCGGCCCTCGGCATGCGCACCTGGCCCAGCGACGCCAGCAGCGAGCCGACCTCCAACACCGTGCGCCGGGCGTACGACCTGATCGCCGAGTCGTACGGCCCCGGGGTGAACGCGCCGCTGCTGGTCACCGCCGACCTCAAGAAGGTCGACCAGGGCACGCTGCCCGCACTCGGTGACAAGCTCGCCAGGACCGAGGGCGTCGTGGCCGTCACGCCGCCGCAGTTCTCGCCGGACAAGAGCGCGGCCGTGGTCGCGGTGACGCCGGAGTTCGGGCCGCAGGACGAGCGCGTCACGGGGCTGGTCGACCGCATCAGGGCCGACGTGTTGCCGGACGGCGCGGAGGTCACCGGGTACACGGCCGTCTATGTCGACCTCACCCGCGTGCTGTCGGAACGGCTGTGGCCGGTCATCGGCGTGGTCGTGGCCACCTCGTTCATCATGCTGATGATCGTCTTCAGATCGGTGCTGGCACCGCTCAAGGCCGCCGCGATGAACCTGCTGTCGATCGGCGCCGCCTACGGCGTGCTGGTGGCGGTCTTCCAGTGGGGCTGGGGCGCCGAGCTGCTCGGCCTGCCGCACAGCGTGCCGGTCTCCAGCTTCATCCTGCTGCTGATGTTCGCGGTGCTGTTCGGCGTCTCGATGGACTACGAGGTGTTCCTGCTGTCGCGCGTACGGGAGGAGTGGTTGCGCACCGGCGACGCGCGCGGCTCGGTCGCCACGGGCCTGGCCGCGACCGGACGAGTGATCTCCAGCGCGGCGCTGATCATGGTCGCGGTGTTCCTCGGCTTCGCGCTCGACCCCGGCCTCGTCATCAAGCAGATGGGGGTGGGGCTCGCGGTGGCGGTCGCCCTGGACGCGACGGTCGTGCGGCTCGTCCTCGTGCCCGCCACGATGGCGCTGCTGGGCCGCGCCAACTGGTGGCTGCCGAAGTCGCTCGACCGGATCATCCCGAAGATCGACATGCATGGCGGCGAGGCGCCCCCCACGGCCGCGCCGGAGCGGGAGTCCGTGCAGGTCTGACCGTCGTACGGGCATCGGGCGCCCGTAGTGCCCGGACCGCCCCCGGCCCTCGGCCGGGGGCGGTTTAGGCTGCCCTACATGGCGACAGGCGTGGCGGGGGCGGCGATACGGGTGCTGGGCCCGTTCGAGGCGTCCGTCGACGGAGTGGCCGCCGACCTCGGCGGCCCGCGCCAGCGTGCGGTCCTGGCGCGGCTGGCAGCGGCGCACGGGCAGATGGTCCCGGCCGAACGCCTGATCGAGGAGCTGTGGCCGGGCGAGGCCCCACCCCGGGCGACGGCGGGCCTCCAGTCGTTCGTCTCCCATCTGCGCCGCGCCCTCGAACCGGACCGCCCGCCGCGTACCCCCGCCGCCGTCCTGGTCACCTCGCCGCCCGGGTACGCGCTGCGGCTGCCCACCGCGAACGTGGACGCCTGGCGCTTCGACACGCTGGTGGACGAGGCGGGCGAGCTGCTGACCGCGGCCGACCCGGCGGCGGCGCGGCTGCGGGCCGAGGCGGCGCTCGCCGAGTGGCGCGGGCCCGCGTACGCCGAGTTCGCCGAGCTGTCGTGGGCCGTCACCGAGGCCGGGCGGCTGGAGGAACGGCATCGCCTGGCCGTCGAACGCCGCGCCGAGGCGATGCTGCGGCTGGCGGCGGCCACCGAGGCCGTGCCCGACCTGGAGGCGCACGCCGCCGCGAACCCCCTGCGCGAGGAGGCCTGGCGGCTGCTGGCCCTGGCCCTCTACAGGGCGGGCCGTCAAGGCGACGCCCTCGCGGCGCTCCGCCGCGCCCGCACGACCCTGGCCGACGAACTGGGGGTCGATCCCGGTCCGGCGCTGAGGCGACTGGAAGCCGACATCCTCGCCCAGGCCCCGGAGCTCGACCCGCTGCCCGTGCCCGCGCCCGTGCCCACGGCCCCTGCCCCGACGACGTCACCGCCCGTCCTGCGCCTGGTGCCCGTACCGGCGGAGGAGGCGCCGGCGGGCCCGCTCTTCGTCGGGCGGACCGACGAGCTGGCGCGGCTGACCGAGGCCGCGCGGGCCGCCGCCGCGGGGCGGTGCACGGTCGCGCTCGTCAGCGGTGAGGCGGGAATGGGCAAGACCTCCCTCCTCGAACGGCTCGGCGACACCCTGGGGGATGAGGGCTGGACCCGCGCCTGGGGCAGCGCACCGGAGACCGGCGGCGCACCCGCCGCCTGGCCCTGGGCCGAGCTGCTGCGCGAGCTCGCCGCGATCGAACCCCCGGAGGGCGACCTCGCCCGGACGCTCGGGCCGCTGCTCGGGGACGCGGTGACGGGCCCGGGAGCGGACGCCACCACGGGCCGCTTCCGGCTGCACCTGGCCGTGGGCGACTATCTGGGCGCACTGTCGCGCAAGGCGCCGCTGCTGCTCGTCCTGGACGATCTGCACTGGGCCGACGAGGAGACCCTGGCCCTGCTGACCGGGCTTCCGGCCAGGCTGCGCGGCAGGCCCGTGCTCGTGATCGGAACGTTCCGGCAGGCGGAGGTCCCCGACCGGCTGGCCGCCGCGCTGGCCACGCTGGCGCGGCAGGAGCCGCTGCGCGTCGAACTGGCAGGGCTCGCCTCCGCCGAGGTGGCGACGCTCGTCCGGGCCGTGTGCGCCACCGAGGTGGACGAGGCGGACGTCGCCGGGATCGTCGAACGTACCGGCGGCAACCCGTTCTTCACCCGTGAGATCGCCAGGCTGCTCGACGCCGAGGGGCCGCCCGCGGCCGTCCGGGGCGTTCCCGCCGGGGTGGGCGACGTGCTGCGGCGGCGCGTCGGCCGCCTGCCCGAGGCCGCGCAGTCGATCCTGCGGAACGCGGCGGTCGTCGGCCGGGACGTCGACCTGGGGGTCCTCACCGAGGTCTCGGGCGGCGACGAGGACGCGGTGATCGAGGCGGTCGAGGCGGGACTGGCCAGCGGGCTGATCGTCGAACCGGCGGCCGGGCGGATCCGGTTCGGGCACGCGCTCGTCCGCGACAGCCTCTACGACGGGCTGTCACGCATCCGGCGCACCCGCCTGCACAGCCGGGTGGCGGCGGCGCTCGAACGGCGGCGCCCGGACGAGATCGCCGCGCTCGCCCACCACTTCCTGGCCGCCGGAGACCAGCCCGCGAAGGCCGTCCACTACGCCCGGCTGGCGGCCGACGCCGCAGCCGCCAGGTTCGCCCACGGGACCGCCGCCGACCTCCTGGTGCGGGCGGCCGACCAGCTTCGCGCGCAGTGCCCGGAGTCCGTCCGGGAGATCCTGGATCTGGAGGCGGCCGCCATCCACGCGTCCGCGCTGGCCGGGCTGGTCGTCGCGGCGCGCGAACGGCGCGTGCGCGCGATGGCCGAGGCCCGTGCCTTCGGGGATGTCCGGTTGCTGGGCCGCATCATCGTCAGCCACGACGTGCCCACCTTCTGGACCAGCCACATGTACGGCACGGTCGACCAGGACGCCATCGACGCCACCGAGGAGGCCCTGGCCGGCCTCGGCGACGACGACGAGGAGCTGCGCGTACGCCTGCTCACCTCGCTGGCGATCGAGCTGGAGGGCGACCTGGACGGGCGCGGCACCGAGGCCTCCGTCGAGGCGCTCCGCCGTGCCCGCCGCCTCGGCCGCCCCGAGCTGCTGGCGATCGCCCTCAACGGCCGCTATCTCAACGCCTACCGGACCGCGGACCAGCTGGCCGAACGCCGCCGTATCGCGGCCGAGATCCTGGAGGTCGCGACCGCCCACGATCTCGGCATCTACCAGGTGCTCGGGCATCTGCAACTGCAGGCGGCCTCGATCGCCGCCCTCGACCTGGCCTCGGCCCGCGAGCACCTGGAGGCCGGCCGGCGGCTGGCCGACCAGTACGGCCTGCCGCTGCTCGGCCTGATCGCGAGCTGGTACACGGCCATCGAGCATGTCTTCGCCGCGCGGACGGAAGCGGCCGAACGCGCGTACACCGAGGTGGGCGAGGCCATCGCGCGCACCGGCATCTGGAGCAGCGAGCGCGGCATGGAGCTGCTCGGGATCTTCTGTGTCCGGCTGGGGCAGGGCAGGGCCGGCGAGCTGGTCGACGAGGCCCGATGGGTCTGGCGGCACTGGTCGCACGTCGGGGCCGCGGCCGACCTCTACGCGATGGCCCTGGCCGAGGCGGGGCGTACGGCCGAGGCGCGGAGGGTCGCGGCGGACGCCGGGCCGGTGCGGCCGGACTACTTCTTCGACCTGGTGATGGCGATCCGCGGGCTGAGAGGCATCGCCCTGGACGACGAGGGGCCGGCCACCGAGGCCTACCAGGCGCTGCTCCCGTACGAGGGTCAGGTGACCGGCGGCGCCTGCGCCGTCGCCAGCGTCGGGCCGGTGGCCCACATCCTGGGCGACCTGGCGGTCTTCCTCGGCCGTCCCGGACCCGCGGTGGACCACTACCGGCGCGCCGCCGAGATCGCCGAACATATCGGCGCGCAGCACTGGGTCTCCGCCGCCCGTGCCGCCCTGGCGGCGCTCGGCCATCCCGCCGCCTGACGTCCGGCCCGTCGCCCGCGCCACCTGAGCACCCGAGTACCCGAGTACCCGAGCACCCGAGCAGCCGCTTTCGCCTGCGACAATTGGCGGTGTGACGACGAACGAAGGTTTCCGGTCCGGGTTCGCCTGCTTCATCGGGCGGCCCAACGTCGGCAAGTCGACCCTCATGAACGCCCTCGTCGGCACCAAGGTGGCGATCACCAGCAACCGGCCGCAGACCACCCGCCGGGCGATCCGGGGCATCGTGCACCGCCCCGAGGCCCAGCTGATCGTCGTCGACACGCCGGGCCTCCACAAGCCGCGCACCCTGCTCGGCGAACGCCTGGACAGCCTGGTGCGCTCGACCCTGACCGAGGTCGACGCGATCGGGTTCTGCGTCCCGGCGGACGAGAAAGTCGGCCCGGGCGACAAGTACATCGCCCGCGAACTGGCCGGCATCAAGAAGACCCCGATCGTGGCGATCGTCACCAAGACCGACCTCGCCCCGCCCGAGCAGGTGGCCGAGCAGCTCGTGGCGGTCGGGCGGCTCGGTGACTTCGCCGACATCGTGCCGTGCTCGGCCGAGAGCGGCTTCCAGGTGGACCTGGTCGGTGACCTGCTGATCCAGCACCTCCCCGAGGGCATGCCGCTCTACCCGGAGGGCGACCTCACCGACGAGCCCGAGCAGGTGCTGGTCGCCGAGCTGATCCGCGAGGCCGCGCTGGAGGGCGTCCGCGACGAGCTGCCGCACTCGATCGCCGTGGTCGTGGACGAGATGGCGCCGCGCGAGGGCCGCGACGACTTCATGGACGTGTACGCGCACCTGTACGTCGAGCGGTCCAGCCAGAAGGGCATCATCATCGGCCACAAGGGCAGCCGCCTGCGGGAGGTCGGCTCGGGGGCGCGCAAGCAGATCGAGGCGCTGCTCGGCACCAAGGTCTACCTCGACCTGCGGGTCAGCGTGCTCAAGGAGTGGCAGCGTGACCCCAAGCACCTGCGGAGGCTGGGTTTCTACGACTGACCAGGGGTTCTACGGCTGACCGGGGTTTCTACGGCTGGTCAGGTGTGCGGCGTCCGCGTCCGATCAGTGGCCGCAGCAGGCTGAAGCCCAGCACGAGCAGCGAGGCCGCGACCGCCACGTACCATCCGTAGGCCAGGTTCACGTCGTAGGGCAGCAGGGTCGACTGGTCCGCCAGATCGTGGGTGGCTTCGTCCAGGCGCAGCATGAACAGCGTGCACACCATCAGGGCCAGCGCCCCGGGGACGGCGGTGAGGGACGAGATCCGCACGTCCCGGGCGGCGATGCCCCAGATCGCCATGCCGACGGCCGTCATGGCGAGCACCGGGACGGCCACCACCATGCCGTCGGCGTCGATGCCCGCCGCCTCGCCGAGGTCGTGGGTGAGGGTCTGGCCGAAGGCGTCCACGACGACCCGCGCCCGTGCCCACGGCAGGAACGCCGAGATCAGCAGGACCGCGGCGGCGCAGACGACCAGGATGTTCCACCAGGTGCCGGCGGAGCCGGAACCACGGCTCGGACCGGCGTCCGGGACGTCGGCGGACGCGGCTGCGGGCGGGTCTTCGGGGGGCGTGGCCACGGCGGGTTGCACGGGCGGCGGATGCCCGTCGACCGGTGGCAGGAACTCCGGCCGTGAGCGCGAGGCGTGGGCGTCCGGGCCCTGGTCACCACTCATGGACCCAGAGTAAGGGGCACGGCGGCGCCGGTCTCGGGCTGTGCGGTGAACTCGGCGGGTCGGCCACGGCACGGCCCGCGGATCGGTACGTTGGACGTAGTCCGTAATGGGAGGAGAGCCCGTTGTTGCTAATTTTCGGACTGTCGGTGTTCTTCCGTACGGTTAGTGAGGGTTCGTTCCACTGCCCGCAGTGCGGCGGCGACCGGGCCTACCGGCGCCGGACCGGGCGGCGGTGGTTCACGCTGTTCTTCCTGCCGGTGATCCCGCTCAACCGGGTCGGCGAGGCCGTCGAGTGCCGTACCTGCCGCACCCGCTTCGGCGTGTCGGTGCTGCGCGCCCCCACCGCCGTGCAGCTTGCCGCCGCGCTGCCCGCCGGCATGCGCGCCGCCGCCACGCTGGTGCTGCGGGCCGGCGACCCCTCCGACGAGGCGGCGCTCGGGCGCGCGGTCGAGGTCGTCCAGGGGTACGGCGAGACCCGCTACGGCGCCGACGACGTGGCCGCCGACCTCCAGCTCCAGGCGGGCTTCCTGGAGGAGGAGGTCGCCCGGGCGGGTGGACAGCTCGCGGTCGAGGCCAAGGAGTGGTTCCTGTCCCAGGCCGTCCGGGTCGGCCTGGCCGACGGCCCGCTCACCGAGAACGAGCGCCAGACCCTGCACCGCGTCGCGCAGCTGCTCGGCATGTCCCCCGCGCACGCGCTCGGTGTCATCGTGACGACCGAGGGCGCGGCGCGGTGACCCTGCGACCGGGGGCGACCGGCCCTCCGGCGGGCACCGCCCTGGTGCGGCGCCCCGGCCCCCGGCTGGCCGAAGGGATCGTCACCCACCTGGACCGGCGTCCCGTGGACGTCGCGCGCGCCGCGCGGCAGCACGCCGCGTACGTCTCGGCGCTGCGGGCGGCGGGCTGGCGGGTCCGCGCGATCGCCCCGGCCGACGACCATCCCGACGCGGTGTTCGTCGAGGACGCCGTCGTGGTGTGCGGCGACCTCGCGGTCATGGGCCGCTCGGGCGCCCCCGAACGGCGCGGCGAGGCGGCGGCGGCCGAACAGGCCGTCCGCGAGCTCGGCCTCCGGATCGAGCGCGTCAAGGAGCCCGGCA
This sequence comes from Actinomadura fulvescens, assembly GCF_039533225.1. NCBI lineage: Bacteria > Bacillati > Actinomycetota > Actinomycetes > Streptosporangiales > Thermomonosporaceae > Actinomadura > Actinomadura fulvescens. The sequence goes on from NZ_BAAATD010000001.1 coordinate 617,674, forward strand.
CCCTCGACGGCGGCGATGTGCTGCAGGCCGGCGACACCGTCTACGTGGGCCGCGGTGCCCGCACGAACGAGGAGGGCGTCTGCCAGCTCGCCCACCTCCTCGGCGGGCGGCGCGTCGTGCCGGTCGGCATCGACGGGTGCCTGCACCTGAAGTCGGCGCTGACGGCGCTGCCCGACGGCACCCTGATCGGGGTGCCCGAGCTGGTGGACACCTCGGTCCTGCCGGGCGTGCGGGTCGCGCCGGAGCCCGCCGGGGCGCACGTGGTCGTGCTCGGCCCGGACCACGTGCTGCTGTCGGCCGCCGCGCCGCGTACCGCCGAACGGCTCGCCGCGGACGGCCTGCGCGTGACCGTCGTCGACATCGGCGAGTTCGAGGCCCTGGAGGGCTGCGTCACCTGCCTTTCCGTGCTCGTCCGCTGACCGCGGGCGACCTCTCCGGCGGCAGGCCCGTCCGGTGAGATCTTCGTAAGTCACCTGTAACACGACGGATCTTGCGCGGAAATATCACTCCGGAGACTTGTCACAGACAACGACGCCACGGGGCCCGTTCTGTGAGGAGTCGGCAGTTGCGCAATCCATTCTCGCGACCATTGATGGCGGCGGTCCTTCTGCCGGCGGCCCTGCTGACCGCGTGCGGCGGGGAATCGAAGAGTCCGGCCGCGCCCGGGGGCGGCGGCGACACCATCAAGGTCGGCGTCCTGCACTCGCTGAGCGGCACGATGGCGATCAGCGAGGTCACCGTCAAGAACTCCGAAACGATGGCCATCGAGGAGATCAACGCCAGGGGCGGCGTGCTCGGCAAAAAGCTTGAGGCGGTCGTCGAGGACGGCGCCTCCGACTGGCCGACGTTCGCCCAGAAGGCCCAGAAGCTCATCCGGAAGGACAAGGTCGCGGCCGTGTTCGGCGGCTGGACGTCCGCGAGCCGCAAGGCGATGCTGCCGGTGTTCGAACGCAACAAGGCGCTGCTGTGGTATCCGGTGCAGTACGAGGGGCTGGAGAGTTCGCCCTACATCTTCTACACCGGCGCCACGACCAACCAGCAGATCGTTCCGGGTCTCGAATATCTCACCAAGGAAAAGGGCAAGAAGAAGCTCTTCCTGGTGGGCAGTGATTATGTCTTCCCGCGTACCGCCAACAAAATCATCAAGGCGTACGCGAAGGCCAACGGAATGCAGATCCTCGGCGAGGAGTACACGCCGCTCGGGCACACCGAATACAGCACGCTGGTCAACAAGATCTCCGCGGCGAAGCCCGACGCGGTCTTCAACACCCTCAACGGCGACAGCAATGTCGCGTTCTTCAAGCAGCTCAAGAGCGCGGGCCTGGCGGACCCCGGCGCGATGCCGGTGATGTCGGTGAGCATCGCCGAGGAGGAGGTCAAGGGCATCGGCGTCGGCAACATCGCGGGCCAGCCCGTGGCCTGGAACTACTACCAGACCACCAAGGGCGCGGTGAACGACACGTTCGTCAGGGCGTTCCAGGCCAGGCACAAGGGCGCGGTGACGTCCGACCCGATGGAGGCGGGCTACAACGCCGTCCACCTGTGGGCCAAGGCCGTCGAGAAGGCCGGCTCCACCGACGTCGCCAAGGTGAAGGCCGCCGCGGCCGGGCTCTCCCTGGACCTGCCCGAGGGCAAGGTCACCATCGACGGTTCCAACCAGCACGTCTACAAGACCGCGCGCATCGGCGTGATCCAGCCCGACGGCCTCATCAAGGAGGTCTGGGCGTCCGACGAACCGATCAAGCCCGATCCCCATCTCAGGTCCTATCCCTGGGCCGCCGGCCTGTCCTCCTGACCGGGCGGGCGCTCATGGACTCCTTGCTCAGCCAGCTGCCGATCGGCCTCAGCATCGGCGCGGTGCTGCTGCTGATCGCGCTCGGCCTCACGTTCACGTTCGGCCAGATGGGCGTGATCAACATGGCCCACGGCGAGTTCATCATGGCCGGTGCCTACACGGCGTACATGCTCCAGGACTGGGCGGGCTCGCAGGCGGTGGTCGTCGCCCTGCCGGTGGCGTTCGCGATCGCGGGCGCGCTGGGCTGGGTGCTGGAACGCCTGGCGATCCGCCACTTCTACGGCCGTCCGCTCGACACCCTGCTGCTGACGTGGGGCGTCAGCCTCGTGCTCCAGCAGGCGGCGCGTGACATCTTCGGCGCGCCCAACGTCCAGGTCGTGGCGCCCTCCTGGCTGAGCGGCCGGATCGAGGTGCTCGGCGGCAACCTGCCGTACGCGCGGCTGTTCATCATGGTGCTCGCGATCGCCTGCGTGGCCGGCATCTGGGCGTACCTGAACCGCTCGGCCCAGGGCCGCCGGATGCGCGCGGTCATGCAGAACCGCGAGCTCGCCGCGTGCAGCGGCGTGGCGACGGCCCGCACCGACCAGCTCACCTTCTTCATCGGCTCCGGCCTGGCCGGGGTGGCGGGGGTCGCGCTGACCCTGATCGGCCCGGTCGGGCCGTCGCTCGGCACCTACTACATCGTCGACGCGTTCCTGGTGGTCGTGGCGGGCGGGCTCGGCCAGCTGCGCGGCGCGGTGATCGCCGCGGGCGCGCTCGGGATGCTCAACTCCTACGCCGAGTTCTGGACCGACGCCAGCCTCGCCAAGGTGATCGTCTTCGCCGTGATCATCGTGTTCCTCCAGCTGCGGCCGCAGGGCCTGTTCGTGCTCCGGACGAGGGCCCTGACATGAGGGAGAACCTGCGCGGTCACGCGCTCTTCGCGGTCGTCGCCCTGCTCCTGCTCGTCGTCGCGCCGGCGACGCTCCCGGCGTTCCGGCTGGACGAGCTGGCCAAGTACCTCTGCTTCGCCATCGCGGCGCTCGGCATCGGCCTCGCCTGGGGCCAGGGCGGCATGCTCACCCTCGGCCAGGGGGTGTTCTTCGGCCTCGGCGGTTACGCGATGGCCATGTACCTCAAGCTGCACGACGCGGGCGGCGACCTGCCCGACTTCATGGTCTGGAGCGGCGTGGAGACGCTCCCCGCCCTCTGGAGGCCGTTCTCCAACGTGGGCGTGGCGATGGCCGCGGTGATCGTCGTGCCGGTCGCCGTCGCGGTCGTGCTCGGCGCGCTGGTGTTCCGCCAGCGGGTGCGCGGCGCGTACTTCGCGATCCTGACCCAGGCGCTCGCCGCCGCGTTCGTGATCCTGCTGGTCGGGCAGCAGGGCCTCACCGGCGGTACGAACGGCATGACCAACTTCTACGACTTCTTCGGCCAGGACCCGGAGGCCGAGAGCACCCAGCGGACGATGTACTTCGTCACCGCGGGCGTGCTCGGCGTGCTCTACCTGGGCACCCGGCAGCTGGTCAGGAGCCGTTTCGGGCGCTTGCTGGTCGCGGTGCGCGACGGCGAGGACCGGGTGCGGTTCCTGGGCTACAACCCCGCCACGGTCAAGACGATCACGTTCGCGATCTCGGCGGGCATGGCCGGGCTGGCCGGGGCGCTGTTCGTCCCGGTCGTCGGCATCATCTCGCCGTCCCTGCTCGGGGTGGTCCCGTCCCTCGAACTCGTGGTCGCCGTCGCCGTCGGCGGCCGGTACGCGCTCGCCGGGGCGATCCTCGGCGCGGTCGTCATGAACTACGCCAAGACCTCGTTCAGCGAGCAGTGGGCGGGCGGCTGGCTCTACCTGCAGGGGGCGCTGTTCATCCTCGTGATGACGCTGGCGCCCAGGGGCGCGGCCGGGCTGTACGAGCAGCTCCGCGACGCCGTCGCCCGCCGCCGCGCGGGGAGCCGGCCGCCGGTCCAGGCGCCGGCCAAGGAGGAGGTACCCGCATGAGCGAGCGGAGCGAGCGTTCCGGGGGGCGTGGGGGGTCGTCCCCCCACAAGGGAGCAGGCATGAGCGAGCGGAGCGAGCGTTCCGGGGGGCGTGGGGGGTCGTCCCCCCACATGGGAGCAGGCATGAGCGAGCGGAGCGAGCGTTCCGGGGGGCGTGGGGGGTCGTCCCCCCACAAGGGAGCAGGCATGACCGGCTCCTTGCTGGAGATCCGCGGTCTTGAGGTGGTCTTCGACGGCTTCCGGGCGATCAACGGGGTCGACCTGACCGTGGGGGAGGGGGAGCTGCGCTTCCTCATCGGCCCCAACGGCGCGGGCAAGACCACGCTGATCGACGTGGTCACCGGGCTCACCAGGCCCGCGGCCGGGACGGTCACGTTCGCGGGCACCGAGCTCACCGGCCGCAAGGAGCACAGGATCGTGCGGCTCGGCATCGGCCGCACCTTCCAGACCTCGGTCGTGTTCGAGGAGCTGACCGTCGTCGAGAACCTTGACCTCGCGGCGGGCTTCCGCCGCCCGCTCGCGGCGCTCCTGCGCCGCCGCCGCGGGATCTCCGAGACGGTGGCGACGGCCCTCGACACCATCGGGCTGACCGGTCTCGCGGACCGGCCCGCCGGCGTCCTGTCGCACGGTCAGCGCCAGTGGCTGGAGATCGGCATGCTGATCGCCCAGCGGCCCCGGCTCCTCCTGCTGGACGAGCCGGTCGCCGGGATGAGCAAGGACGAACGCGAACGCACCGGCGAGCTCCTCACCGAGATCGCCAAGGACCACACGGTGATCGTGGTGGAGCACGACATGGAGTTCCTGCGCCGCTACGCCTCGCGGGTCACCGTCCTGCACGAGGGCGCCGTCCTGGTCGAGGGCGACGTAGCCACGGTGCAGTCCGATCCCCGGGTCCAGGAGGTCTACCTGGGCCGCAAGCGCGAGGAGGCGGTGTGATGCTCGAAGTCGCCGGCCTGGAGGCCTCCTACGGCCGTGCCCGGGTGCTCTTCGGCGTCGACCTCACGGTCGAGGCCGGGCAGCTCCTGTGCGTCATGGGCCGCAACGGCGTCGGCAAGACGACGCTCCTCAACTCGATCATGGGCGTCCTCGCCCCGGCGGCGGGCACGGTCGTCTTCGACGGCGAGGACGTCACCAGGGTCCCCACGTACGAACGCGTCCGGCGCGGCATGGGCTACGTCCCGCAGGGCCACGAGACGTTCCCCCAGCTCACCGTCGCCGAGAATCTCCAGGTCACGCTGGAGGCGTCCCGCCACCGGGACCGGTCCGCGATCGACGAGGCCCTCGACGTCTTCCCCGGCCTCAAGGAGCTGCTGACCCGCCGCGCCGGCTTCCTGTCCGGCGGCCAGCAACAGCAGCTCGCCATCGCGCGGGCCCTGGTCACCCGCCCGCGCCTGCTGATCCTCGACGAGCCCACCGAGGGCATCCAGCCCTCGATCGTCGTCGAGATCGAGCAGGCCGTTGAACGCCTCCACCGGGAGGCCGGCCTGGCCGTCCTCCTGGTCGAGCAGTACCTGGACCTGGCCCTCCGCCTGGCCGACGCCTTCGTCATCATCGAAGGCGGCGCCGTCCAGCACTCCGGCACCGCCGACGACCTGCGAGACGACCAGGTCAAACGCCTCCTCGCCATCTGACCCCGTCACTCGTCCTCGATCCAGGGCCCTGGCCTTCGATCTCGATCCCGTACGCCCGGTGTGCATCCTTCGCCCCATATGCCGGTACTGTGCTCAGCTGTCGCGATGGTGCCCTCCGAGGGCGTGGCGGGGAGCGGAGAGTGATCGGGCGATGAGGCTGCGTCTGCGGGTGAAGGGTTCTCGGCGGAGGACGGTGGCACTGGTAACGGCCGTCGGGCTGACGGTCGGCGCGGCGGGGACGGCCGCCGGACTCGCCGGAGAGGACGCGCCGGGAGCGGGCGCACCCAATGCCGACGCGGTGGCGGCGCGCGCGGCCGCCGGGAAGCCCAAGATCACGCTGCCGAAGGTCAAGTGGAAGCGCACCTGGTCCGACGAGTTCAACGGCCGCGGGCGCCCCACCGCCAAGTGGCGCGCGGCCATCGGCAACGGCAAGAAGGGCTGGACCCACCGGGCCCTGCAGTACTACCGCTGGGAGAACGCGTCGCTGACCGGCAAGGGCCAGCTCGTGATCTCCGCGAACAAGGAGCCGCGCTCGACCAAGCTCAAGTGCTGGTACGGGCCGTGCAAGTACACGTCGGCCCGGTTGCAGACGAACGGCAAGTTCGCGCAGCGGTACGGCCGTTTCGCCATCCGTGCCAAGCTGCCGACCGGGCAGGGGATGTGGCCCGCCTTCTGGATGCAGCGGTCCGCCCCGTACGGCGAGATCGACGTCATCGAGACCATCGGCAAGTACCCCAAGCTGGCCCAGGGATGGGCGCACGACGGGCGCAAGCGCCGGGGCGGCGGCAAGCTGCAGATGCGGCAGCCGTTGAGCGCGGGCTTCCACACCTACGGCGTCGACTGGACGCCGTGGCGGATCGTGTGGTGGGTGGACGGCAAGCCCTACGCCCAGATGAAGCGTTACAAGGGCTGGCCGTTCGATAAGGCGCATTACCTGATTCTGAGCCTGCAGGTCGGCGGCAATTGGCCAGGCTCACCCAGTGCCAAGACCCGTTTCCCGCAGCGGATGCAGGTCGACTGGGTGCGGGCGTACCGCGCCTGACGTGGGCGGTCGGCGCGACGCCGGCCACCGAGAGCAGGACGCGCGACGGGCCGGATTGGTTGACCTTCGACGGCCGTGTCATCGGGTGATAATCGTCGCGACCCGAAATGCGTGGATATCACATATCATGTCCCGGCGGGGGCGGCTCATGGGGCGTTCGGGTCCCTGCGGCCCGGCCGGGAACCCGCTGTGCTGAACCTCGGTGATCTCGCTGGCCGTCCGTTCGTCCGTAGTTCAGCCAGGGGGAGTCTCCGAGTGGTCCTGCACGGTTCGCGGGAGACGCGTCTCGACGTCTTCCGCCACGAGCCGGATCTCGATCTGGACGGCTACCGCCCGCTTCCCGAACACGTCGAGACCGAGGCGGACCGCAGGTCCCGGATCGGCTTCGGCGACGCGCTGCCGGCGCTGGCCCTCTACGCGGTCGTCCGCGCCGTCGGCGTGTACGTGCTCTGGGCCTGGGGGGCGTCGCGCGACAAGGCGCTGGTCGACCTGCTCGGCCGGTCCTGGGACTCCAACTGGTTCCTCGCGATCGCCCAGAGCGGTTACGACTACGGCGACACCGAGCGCAGCAATCTGGCGTTCTTCCCGCTCTACCCCCTGCTTCTCAAGGGGACCGACACCGTCCTGCCGCTCGACGGCGCCGAGGCGGGCATCCTCGTCGCCTGGCTGGCCGCCCTGGCGGCGGCCTGGGGACTCTTCGCGGTCGGCACCCACGTGCACGACCGGCGCACCGGAATCATGCTGGCCGTGCTGTGGGGCGTGATCCCGCACGGGATCACCCAGTCGATGGCCTACACCGAGGGCCTGTTCACCGCCCTCGCCGCATGGGCGCTCTACGCCGTGCTCGCCAGGCAGTGGCTGGTCGCGGGCGTGCTGTGCCTGGTGGCCGGGCTGAGCAGGCCCACGGCCTCGGCACTCATCGGCGCGGTCTGCCTGGCCGCCCTCGTAGCCCTGATCCGGCGCCGCGACGGCTGGCGCCCCGCGTTCGCGCTGCTCGTCGGGCCGCTCGGCTGGCTCGCGTACCTGGCCTGGGTCGGGCAGCGGGTCGGACGGCCGGACGCCTGGTTCCAGATCCAGGGCGAGCAATGGGGCACGACGTTCGACGGCGGGTTCTACACGTTCAACAAGGCCAGAGAGGTGCTGAGCCGGGCCTCCGAGCTTGAGAACTACGTGGTGACCTTCGTTCTCCTGGTCGCCGTGGCGCTCTTCGTCATGAGCCTCATCGACCGGCAGCCCTGGCCGCTGCTCGTCTACTCGGCGCTGATGCTGATCACGTCCCTGGGCGGCGAGAACTACTACCACTCCAAGGCCCGCTACATCGTGCCCGCGTTCGCCCTCCTCCTGCCCGCCGCGGTGGGACTGAGCCGCGCCCACCTCGGCAAGGCCGTCGTCACGCTCACGACCGTCTGCCTCGTGTCGGCCTTCATGGGCGGCTACCTGCTCCTGGTCTGGAAGCACTCACCATGAGAGGCCACGACATGGAACCGCGTGACGGTTCGGTCACGACGATGGCGCCGGGCAAGGCCTCGCGCCTGGGCAGCCTGGTCGCTTTTCTCGTCTTCGGCACGATCGCCTACTTCTACGGCACGCCCCAAGAACTCGGCGTTCTCGGCTACTTCCTGCTGGGCCTGCTGGGGGTCAAGCTCGTGCTGGCGCTCTGCTACACGCCGGTGCGCGCACGCCGCGGAAGGGCCGGTCCGCCCCTCGACGCGGCCGTGGTGGTGCCGATCTACAACGAGGACCCCGAGATCCTGCGGCGCTGCCTGCTGACGATCCTGGACCAGACCGAGCCGCCGCGAACCGTGATGGTGATCGACGACGGGAGCTCCTCCGACGACGCGGCGCGGATCGCCGAGACTCTGGTGGGAACGTTCCTGCACCGGGGCGTCCGCCTGCTGGTCCTGCGCCAGGAGCGGAACATGGGCAAGCGGGAGGCACTGGCCCGCGGCTTCCTCACCGCCCCGCACGCCGACGTCTACATCGGCGTCGACAGCGACACGGTCCTGCACGCGCACGCGTTCGCCGAGCTGCTGGCGCCCATGTCCGCCGACAAGAGCGTGACGGGCGTCACCGGGATGGTGCTGGCCTCCAACTACAAGGTCAACGTCCTCACCCGGCTCATCGAACTGCGGTACGCCAACGCGTTCCTCTACGAGCGCGCCGCGTACTCGGTGCTGCGGAGCGTGCTGTGCTGTTGCGGCTCGCTGGCCGCCTACCGGGGCTGGGTCGCGCACAAGTACCTGGACGACTTCCGCACCCAGACGTTCATGGGGCAGCCCGCGGTGGTCGGCGACGACCGCCGGCTGACGAACTACTGCCTGCTGGAAGGGAAGGTCCTGCTCCAGAGCAGCGCGCTGGCCGAGACCGCGGTGCCGGAACGCATGGGGCACTACCTGCGCCAGCAGTCCCGGTGGAACAGGTCCTTCTTCCGCGAGACGCTCTGGTGCCTCAAGACCTTCCCGTTCCGGCGGCCGGTCGCGTTCGTGCTGTCGTTCATCGAGATCGCGAGCTGGCTGGTCTTCACGGCCACGCTGCTCTACTCGCTGGTGATCTTCCCGCTGGTGCACGGCAGGTTCCTGCTCCCGCAGTACTCCGCGATGATCGTGTGCTTCGGCTATCTGCGTTCGGTCCGCTACCTGGACCTGCCCCGGCCCGGCATCGGCCCGTTCGGAAAGCTGGGGATCTTCATGCTGGCCCCGCTGTACGGCCTCATGCACATCGTCCTGCTGCTGCCCATCCGGGTCTTCTCGCTGATGACCCTCCAGACCGCGAACTGGGGGACGCGCCAGCAGGTCGAGGTCGCGGTCGAGCCGGCGGCGCACGCCGAGCCGGCTCCGCTGCCGCCGCTGCCGCTCCCACCGGAGCCGCGGTACGCGCCACCGGTGACGGCGGAGGGACAGTTCGCGCCACCGCCGGGGCCCGCTGGAGCGCCACCGAACGCGCGGCCCACGGGAGCGCCACCGAACGCGCGGCCCGCTGGAGCGCCACCGAACGCGCGCCCGCGACCCACGGCCGCGGCTCCGACCGCGCCCCAGCCTGTGGTGACCGAGCCGCGGCACCAAGCCGCATTCGAGGAGTTCTGGACACGATGACCCGGGGGAACGAGCATGAGTGACGGCAAGGCGGCCTGGGGGCCACGTCTCCAGGCCCTGGCCGCGGTCGTCGCAGGCGGGCTCCTCGCCGTGGGCACGGCCGTCCATGTGGTCGGCGACTCGGGCGGCCGGACGGTGCGCGCGCAACAGGACTCGGACGCACCCAGACCCGCGACGAAGGGCGCGTCGTCGGCCGTGGACCCGAACACCAGGCTCCCGCGCCGGGGCTGGAAGGTCGTCTGGTCCGACGAGTTCGGCGGCCGGGGCGCACCCTCGCCCGGCAAGTGGTTCATCCAGAGCGGAGACCGCGGCGGCTGGGGCGTGGGCGGGCTCGCCTACTACCACCAGGCCAACGTGCGCAGGAACGGGCGCGGGCAGCTCGTCATCGCCGCGACGAAGGACACCTCCGGCACCAAGTGCTGGTACGGCCGGTGCCAGTACCGGTCCGGCCGGATCCAGACGGCCGGTCACTTCTCGCTGGCGTACGGGCGGTTCGCGGCCCGGATCAAGTTCCCCACCGGCAAGGGGATCTTCCCGGCGTTCTGGCTGCAGAGCCAGCACGCCCGATACGGCTCCAAGCGGTACGCGGAGATCGACATCGCGGAGATCTTCGGGGCCCGGCCGCAGCAGGTGCTCGGCGCCGCCCACCACACCAGGCGGGTGCGCAACCTCACGGCCACGCTGTCCCGGCCGGTCGACTCGGGCTACCGCCTCTACGGCGTCGACTGGAGCCCGACGGAGATCCGGTGGTGGGTCGACGGCAAGGTCTACGGCCGGATGAAGCGCTACCCGGGCTGGTCGTTCGACCAGCCCATGCAGATCATCCTGAACCTGCAGGTCGGCGGCAAATGGCAGGGCCCGCCGGACGCGAGCACGCCGTTCCCGGCCGCCATGTCCGTGGACTGGGTGCGGGTGTACGAGTCCCTCCGGGACTAGGCGGAGAAGGCGCGGCGATGACGGTAGTGATCATTCCTACGTTCAACGAGCGGGAGAACCTGCCGTTGATCGTGAAGCGGGTGCGGGCGGCCACGCCGGACGTGGACGTGCTGGTCGTGGACGACAACAGCCCGGACGGTACCGGCGAACTGGCGGACCGGATCGCCGCGGACGACCCGAAGGTGCACGTGCTGCACCGGACGGCCAAGGACGGGCTGGGCGCCGCGTACATCGCGGGATTCCGGTGGGCACTGGAACGCGGCTACGACGTCATGGTCGAGATGGACGCCGACGGCTCGCACCGGCCGGAGGAGCTGCCGCGGCTGCTCGATGCCCTGGAGTCGGCGGATCTGGTGATCGGGGCACGGTGGGTGCCCGGCGGCCGTGTGGTCAACTGGCCTCGCCACCGTGAGGTCCTCTCACGCGGGGGCAACACGTACGCGCGGCTCATGCTGGGCTTCCACCTGCGTGACGCGACCGCGGGCTACCGGGCGTTCCGGCGGGTGGCCCTGGAGAAGATCGTTCTGGACTCGGTGGACTCGAAGGGCTACTGCTTCCAGATCGACATGGCGCTGCGCGCCGTCCAGGCGGGGCTCACGGTCGTCGAGGTGCCGATCACGTTCGTGGAGCGGACGCACGGGGTCAGCAAGATGAGCGGCTCGATCGTGGCGGAGGCCATGTGGCGGGTCACACAGTGGGCGCTGACCCGCCGCCGGGTGCGGGCCGAGGGGAATTTCGGGCGCTGACGTGGGCGTTTGTGTCCCGGTGGGGGATGTGCGGCAGCGTCTCAAATGGCGGACGGTGTTTCCGTGACGCGGATGGAATCTGTTAGCTTGGCCAGCGTGTTGCGTGAGCTGCTCCTCCTTAGCGGCCGCAGCGGGGGCCTGTAACAGGTCGGCTCCCTCGCTGCGGGACTTTGACGTGGACGTCGGCCGCAGGATCTGAGCAGAGGGAATCGGATGTATCCGCAACAGCAGTCTTCCGGTATGCCGTTCGAGCGTTATCGGCCGTTTGAAGCGATCAAGCTCACGGACCGGACCTGGCCGGACAAGGTGATCACCGAGGCGCCCCGGTGGTGCGCGGTGGACCTGCGCGACGGCAACCAGGCCCTGATCGACCCGATGGACCCCCAGCGCAAGCTGCGGATGTTCGAGCTCCTGGTACGGATGGGCTACAAGGAGATCGAGGTCGGGTTCCCGGCGGCCAGCCAGACCGACTTCGACTTCGTACGGCAGATCATCGAGGAAGGCCGGATCCCCGACGACGTGGTGATCCAGGTGCTGACCCAGGCGCGGCCCGAGCTGATCGAGCGGACCTTCGAGGCCGTACGGGGCGCCAAGCAGGCCATCGTCCACCTCTACAACTCCACCAGCACGCTGCAGCGCCGGGTGGTGTTCGGCCAGGACAAGGACGGCATCACCGCCATCGCGGTCGAGGGCGCCAAGCTGTGCAAGAAGCTGGCCGACGACATGGGCGACACCCAGATCTTCTTCGAGTACTCGCCGGAGTCCTTCACCGGGACGGAGCTGGAGTACGCGGTCGAGGTCTGCAACGCCGTCAACGACGTGTGGCAGCCCACGCCGGAGTGGAAGACGATCGTCAACCTGCCGGCGACGGTCGAGATGGCCACGCCCAACGTCTACGCCGACCAGATCGAGTGGATGAACCGCAACCTGGCCCACCGCGACTCGGTCATCCTGTCGCTGCACCCGCACAACGACCGCGGCACGGCGGTCGCGGCGGCCGAGCTGGGCTACCTGGCCGGGGCCGACCGCATCGAGGGCTGCCTGTTCGGCAACGGCGAGCGCACCGGCAACGTCTGCCTGGTGACGCTGGGCCTCAACCTCTTCACCCAGGGCGTGGACCCGCGGATCGACTTCTCCGACATCGACGAGATCCGGCGGACGGTCGAGTACTGCAACCAGCTGCCGGTCCACGAGCGGCACCCGTACGGCGGCGACCTGGTCTACACCGCGTTCTCGGGCTCGCACCAGGACGCCATCAACAAGGGCTTCGACCACCTCCAGCGCGACGCCGACGCCGCGGGCGTGCCGGTGGACGAGTTCACCTGGGCCGTCCCGTACCTGCCGATCGACCCCAAGGACGTCGGCCGCTCGTACGAGGCCGTGATCCGGGTCAACAGCCAGTCCGGCAAGGGCGGCGTCGCCTACATCATGAAGACCGAGCACGCGCTGGAGCTGCCGCGCCGGCTGCAGATCGAGTTCTCCCAGGTGGTGCAGCGGCACACCGACAGCGAGGGCGGCGAGGTCTCGGCCGACCTCATGTGGGAGATCTTCGAGAAGGAGTTCCTGGTCAGCGGACCCCGCGTGGGCCTGCTCGCGCACCGCGCGACGTCCCGGGTGGACGAGAAGGACGTGCTCAACTGCGACATCCGGATCGACGGGGAGATCCGCGAGATCGAGGGCGTCGGCAACGGCCCGGTCTCGGCGTTCGAGGAGGCCCTCGCCGGAGTCGGGATCAACGTCCGGGTGCTCGACTACAGCGAGCACGCGCTGAGCGCCGGCGGCGACGCCCGCGCCGCCGCCTACGTCGAGTGCGACGTCGACGGCACGACCGTCTGGGGCGTGGGCATCGACGGCAACATCGTCACCGCCTCCCTCAAGGCCATGCTGTCGGCCGTAAACCGAGTGGCTCGTTCTTAATGGCTTTCGCGGCCTCGGGATCCTCGCCTGGCGGCTCGGACCCCGAACCGCAAAAGCGGCGAGTGCGACATCGCTTCGCGATCTTCACGCGAAGCTTCGCTGGCGCTCGCTCCGGCTCAGGTAGCGCACTCGCGGTGCGCGGCAGGGCCGCTGAAGAAGCTTTCCTTGCCCCCGTGGGCTGAGGAATGCGGAGCCCGGTCACAACGGTGTGATCCATGCGTGTGATCGCTGTTCAGACCCGGCCGTGACGACCTCACGGCCGGGTCTGTCGTACTTTCAGGACGGGCGGCCCAGCACGTGGTGGACCAGCTCGCGGAGGGGGCCGTTCAGCTGTGCCTCTCCGACGGTGGCCGTGTCGCCGTCGATGTCGATGTCGTACAGGAACTGGTCGGGAATGCGCCCGGGCGGTGGGACGGCGTCGAGGTCGACACGGTCCACCAGCCGGCGCAGCAGCGGATCGCTCGCGGTGTCGGACTCGCCCCGCGTCTCGATGCCCGCGAAACCGCCGCTGCGGACCACTTTCACCCTCACGCTGTCACCTCGGGTCGTTCGTCACGCCTGGACGCCTACCCCCGACCACGCCTCTTGTATCGCACTGGTCTCGGCTCCGTCGGCCCCGTACAGCTCCGTGGCGGTGGCGATCGTGGCTGCCGCGAAGCCTGCGAAGTTCTCATCCACCTTGATGTTGCCGCCGGTGAGCGTGTCGTACCAGACCCGGCCCGCCTTTTCCCAGGCGTTGCCGCCGATGGCGACGGACGCCAGGTAGAACGCGCGGTTGGGGATGCCGGAGTTGATGTGGACGCCGCCGTTGTCGCGGTGCGTGTCGACGTAGTCGTCCATGTGGCCGGGCTGCGGGTCCTTGCCGAGCCGGGGATCGTCGTAGGCGGTCCCGGGCTCCTTCATCGACCGCAGCGCCTTGCCGTTGACGCCCTCGGCGAGCAGGCCCTGCCCGATCAGCCAGTCGGCCTGGTCGGCGGTGTGCCCCAGGTGCCACTGCTTGACCAGCGACCCGAACACGTCGGAGACCGACTCGTTGAGGGCGCCGGCCTGGCCGTAGTACTCCAGGTTGGCGGTGTACTGCGTGATGCCGTGCACGAGCTCGTGACCGGTGACGTCGAGCGGCCCGGTGAACGCGGTGAACAGCACCCCGTCGCCGTCTCCGTAGACCATCTGACTGCCGTTCCAGAAGGCGTTGTCGTAGTCGCGACCGTAGTGCACCGTGGAGATCATCGGCAGGCCCCCGGCATCGATCGAGTTGCGCCGGTAGGCGGCCTCGAAGAAGTCGAAGGTGACCCCGAGCCACTCGTACGCCCGGTCGACGATCTTGTCGCCGGTGGCCGGCGCGCCCTCGGCGCGGACGGTCTCGCCAGGCAGGACCTCGAGCTGCTGCGCGTCCGCGACCGTTCGGTTGGGGACGAAGTCCTCGGTGGGGGAGGGGGCCTCGACCGGCAGGGTGCGCCGTTCGGTGCGCAATGCCGAGCTCAGCGCCAGGGTGTGGCGGGCGATGTCGCGGAGGGCGGGGTCGTCGGCGTCGCGGACGACCTGCTCCAGCATGTGCGGAGGCACGATGGTGCATCTCATGAACCTACGCTGTCAGGTGGTTGTGATTCAGGCCACAGCTTTGCCGGTTCCTGTGCGACCGGTTGCGGTCACTGACGGTGATGGACGCCACCTGTCCCGGAGTACGGGAGAATGGGCGGGTGACGCTCTACCGGGACGAAGGCATCGTGCTGCGCACCCAGAAGCTGGGTGAGGCCGACCGCATCGTGACGGTCCTGACCCGGCGCACGGGACGCATCCGCGCCGCGGCCAAGGGCGTCCGCAAGACCAAGTCGCGGTTCGGGGCGCGGCTGGAGCCGTTCACCCACGTCGATCTGCAGCTGTACGAGCGGCGGTCGCTCGACCTGATCACGCAGGCCGAGACGCTGCGCCCGTACGGGGAGGGGCTGGTCACCGACTATCCCCGCTACACGGCGGGCACGGCGATGCTGGAGACCGCCGAGAAGCTCACCGCCGAGGAGCGCGAGCCCGCGCTGCGGCAGTTCCTGCTGCTGGTGGGCGCGCTGCGCACGCTGGTGGAGCGTGACCACGATCCCCGGCTGGTGCTCGACGCGTTCCTGCTGCGGTCGTTGTCGGTGGCGGGCTGGGCGCCGGCGCTCGACGAGTGCGGCCGCTGCGGTGACCGCGGCCAGCTGCGCGGCTTCGCGATCGCGGCGGGCGGCGCGGTCTGCGCCCGCTGCCGTCAGCCGGGCGCCGCGACGCCCGCGCCGCCGACGTTCGGGCTGATGCTGGCGCTGCTGCGCGGCGACTGGGAGTACGCCGACGGGAGCGAGCCGCGCCACCGGGTAGAGTGCAGCGGCCTCGTCGCCGCCTACCTGCAGTGGCATCTGGAGCACGGCATCCGGTCGCTCCGGCATGTGGAACGCGACGAGAAGGGAACGAGTTTGCGCAGGGAGAGAGCTTGAGAAGGGCCGTTCAGCCGCCGTACCCGCATCCCGGCGGCGCCCGCCCGCCCGCGATCCCGGCCGATCTGGTGCCCCGGCACGTCGCCATCGTCATGGACGGCAACGGGCGCTGGGCCAAGGAACGCGGGCTGCCGCGCACCGAGGGCCACAAGATGGGGGAGGACTCCCTCTTCGACGTGATCATGGGTGCGATCGAGCTGGGCATCCCCAACCTGTCGGCGTACGCCTTCTCCACCGAGAACTGGAAGCGCTCGCCCGACGAGGTGCGCTTCCTCATGGGCTTCAACCGGGACGTGATCCGGCGGCGCCGTGACCAGCTGCACTCGATGGGCGTGCGCGTGCGCTGGGCGGGGCGGCGGCCGAGGCTCTGGCGCAGCGTCATCAAGGAGCTTGAGGACGCCGAGGAGATGACGCGCCACAACGACGTGCTCACCCTGCAGTTCTGCGTCAACTACGGCGGCCGGGCCGAGATCGCCGACGCGGCCGCGGCCATCGCCCGGGACGTCAAGGCCGGCAAGCTCAACCCCGACAAGATCACGGAGAAGGTCTTCGCTCGTTATCTGGACGAGCCGGGCATTCCCGATGTCGATCTGTTCCTGCGCTCGTCGGGCGAGCAGCGGATCTCCAACTTCCTGCTCTGGCAGTCGGCGTACGCCGAGATGGTCTTCCTCGACACGCTGTGGCCCGACTTCGACCGGCGCCATCTGTGGCACGCCTGCGAGCTCTACGCCAGCCGTGACCGCCGTTATGGAGGGGCCGTCCCCAACTCGGTCGAACCCACGACCATCCGCTAGGAGTCTTTTCCTACCGGCTTTGTTGACTTTTCGGCGCCGCCTGCGTAACTTCGTGCGCATGAGTCGCAACGACCTCACCCTTCGCCGCCACGTGGATCTCTGCCGCGTGGCCGCGTCGTTGTGTTCCGTCACGGGATGACGGCGCCCGGCTCCGGCGAGTCTCTCCGGTGATCCGCTGGGCGTCCCGTCCCGAAGTCCGAGAACGCGTGGTACTCGTCGACAAGGAACCGGTATGTCCCAGCAAACTCTCGTACGCCCGTCCGCCCTGGAGCTGAGCCCGGTGAGCGGCCGGATCGGGGCGGTCGTCTCGGGCGTCGAACTCTCCGGCGATCTCGCGGCGGAGACCGTCGCCGAGATCCGTCTCGCGCTCCTCCGCCACAAGGTCGTCTTCTTCCGGGGCCAGCACCAGCTGGACGCGCGCTCCCAGGCGGCCTTCACGCGGCGGCTCGGGGAGCTCGTCGATCCCGACACGGTCATCCCGTCGCTCGACGCCTGGCACAGCGACGCGACGTTCCTCGACCGGCCGCCGCTCGCCTCGGTCCAGCGCGCGCTGGAGGTCCCCGCGCACGGCGGCGACACCGTGTGGGCCAACACCGTCACCGCCTACGAGGACCTTCCGGTGGAGCTGCGCGACCTCGCCGACCGGCTGTGGTTCCTGCATTCCGCCGCGCACGGCGCGCTGGAGACCAGGCATCCGCTCGTACGGGTACATCCCGAGACCGGCGAACGGGCGATCCTGCTCGGCGGGTTCGCCACCTCGGTCGTCGGGCTGAGCCACCGCGCCGACTCCGAAGCGCTGATCAAGCTCTTCCAGGAGTACGTGACGCGGCTGGAGAACACCGTCCGCTGGCGCTGGGCGGCGGGCGACGTGGCGGTCTGGGACAACCGCGCGACCCAGCACCGCGTGGTCAACGACTTCGGAGACCGGCCGCGCCGCCTGCACAGCGTCACCATCGCGGGCGACGCGCCGATAGCGGTCGGCGACTCGTCCGCCCAGCACTCCGCCTAGGCGGCCCCTGATGTTCGTCGGCCTGACCGGATTGCCGGTCGGCATGCTCGCCGGGGCCGTACTGGCGGTCGCCGCCGGCCTCGCCCGGCTGGGCGCGGACGTCGTCGGCGGCCCGACCTTCCTGCTGCGACTGATGCCGCCACTGGCATTGGTACCGGTCGCCGTCGTTGAGCAGTCCACGGTCATGCTGGTGACGCTGACCGCCGCCGTACCGGTGTACGTCACCACGCGGGCGGCGGTAGGCGGCGCCGACCCCCGCCATCTGGAACTCGCGCGCTCGGTAGGGCTTTCCCGGCGGTCCCTGCTCCGCCGGGTGATCCTGCCGGGCGCGCTCCCCGGCTTCGTCACCGGTATGCGTTTCGCGATACCCGTGGCCTCACTCGTGCTGGTGATCTGTGAACGTCGTTCATGAGCACGTCCGGACGGCGGTGCGCGTGCGCGGCCTGGACCGCCGCTTCACGTCCAGGACCGTCCTGTTCGGCCTGGACCTCGACATCGCACCCGGCGAGTTCGTCGCGGTCCTGGGCGACACGGGCGCGGGCAAGAGCACGCTGCTGCGCATCCTGGCGGGCATGGACCGCGAAACGTACGGCCGGCTCACCCTCCCGGAGCGGCGGGCTTACGTCTTCCCCGACGCCCGCCTGCTGCCCTGGGCGCGCGTCCTCGACAACGTCATACTCGGCCTGAACGACAGGCGGCGCGGGCACCTGGCGCTCGCCGAGGTCGGACTGGCCCATCGCGCCGACGCATGGCCATCGGCGCTGTCCGAAGAGGAAACCCATCGAGTCGCTCTCGCCCGAGCCTTCGTCCGCGATCCCGAACTGCTGCTGCTGGACGAGCCGTTCCGGACCCTGGGCTCACCGGGCCGTCTCCGGATGCGCGAGCTGCTGCGGTTCCTGCTCGCGAAGCACCGCCCCGCCGTCCTGCTGGCCACCCAGGACCCGGACGAGGCGATCGACCTCGCCGACCGCGTCCTGGTGCTGCACGAGGGAGGTCTCGTGCCGGACGGACTCGGCAAGGAGTGAAGCGGAACCGCTCCGCGCCCGCCGCAGCGGACGCGAAGCGGCTCCATGACGCCGCCAGGCCGTTCAGGCGAGCGCGGCGTCGAGGGTGATCTTGGTGCCCGTGAGGGCCTTGCTGACGGGGCAGTTCTCCTTGGCGGTCTGCGCCGCCTTCTCGAAGTCGGACGCCGACAGGCCCGGCACGCTGGCGCGGACCGTCAGGTGGATGCCGGTGATGCCCTCGCCCGGCTGGAAGGTCACGTCGGCCTTCGTGTCGACCTTCTCCGGCGGGGTGCCCGCCCCGGCGAGGCCGTGCGAGAGGGCCATCGAGTAGCACGTGGAATGGGCGGCGGCGATGAGCTCCTCGGGGCTCGTCCTGCCGTTCGCCTCCTCGGCCCGCGACGGCCAGCTCACCTCGAACTCGCCGGCGTTGGAGGAGTCCAGTGAGACCTTGCCCTGGCCGCCCATCAGCGGCCCTTCCCAGTGCGCGTTCGCGGTACGTGTCGTAGCCATGGTCTGATCTTCGCTTATTACCGGCCGGTCGGCGTCATCCGACCCCCGTCTTTCAGCCTGTCCTGGCAGGAGCGGCACAATCCGAGCAGGTTCCGAAGACTTCGACCGTGTGGGTGATCTCTACGAAGCCGTGCTCGGCCCCGATGGCGTCGGCCCACTTCTCCACGGCCGGGCCCTCGACCTCGACCGTGCGGCCGCAGGCGCGGCAGACCAGATGGTGGTGGTGCTCCTCGGTGCGGCAGGCGCGGTAGACGGCCTCGCCCTCGTCCGTGCGGAGCACGTCGACCTCACCGGAGTCGCTCAGCGCCTGCAGCGCCCGGTAGACGGTGGTGAGACCGATCTTGGAGCCGTCCGCGCGCAGATCGGCGTAGATGTCCTGGGCGCTGCGGAAGTTCTCGCAACCGGCCAGAGCCTCCCGCACCGCGTTCCGACGGGCCGTCATCCCCCAAGCACCTCCGCCTCGGCTTCCACGCTGGCCCGGGCCGGTCGATCGGCGGTCGCCGCGACCGTACGGGTCCGCCGGCGTCGCAGGACCGTGCCTGCGACCACCGCGGCCACGAACACCGCCAGCGCCAGCAACACGATCGAGGGCCCCGGCGGCAGATCGTACTCGAACGACCCGGCCAGGCCGGACACCGCCGACAGTACACCGATGCCCATCGCCACGAGCATCGTGCTCTTGAATCCCCGGGTGAGCTGCTGGGCGGCCGCCACGGGCACCACCATCAGCGCGCTCACCAGCAGCAGCCCGATGGCGCGCATCGAGATGACCACGGTGACGGCGGCGGTGGCGGCGATCAGGATGCTGAGAAAGCGCACCGGCAGGCCCGCGGCCCGCGCGACCTCCTCGTCCTGGCAGAGCAGGAACAGCTCGCGCCCGAACAGCGCCACGATGCCGAGGACGGCCACCGCCAGCCCGGCCACCACGTACAGGTCGGTCGCCGACACGCTGCTGATGGAGCCGAAGAGGTACGACTGCAGGCTGGAGCCGCCGTCCTGGCCGTTGGTGAGCAGCACGCCGCCCGCCAGGCCGCCGTAGAAGAGCAGCGCGAGCGCCACGTCCGCGCCGCTGCGGCTGCGGGCGCGGAGCACCTCGATGGCGACCGCGCCGAGCACGGAGACCAGGAGGGCGCCCAGGACCGGTGATCCGCCGGTGAGCAGGCCCAGGCCGATCCCGGTCAGCGCGATGTGGCCGATGCCGTCCCCGAGCAGGGAGAGCTTGCGCTGCACGATGAACGTGCCGACCGCGGGCGCGGTCAGCCCGATCAGCACCGCCATCACCAGGGCGATGCGCATGAAATCGTACTGCAGCATCTCGGTCACGCGACGGTCCTGCTCTCCTTCGAGGGGGCGCTGTCGTGGGCGATGCGGCCGTGGTCGAGGACGACGTTCCGCGTGATGAGGGGCTCCAGCGGCCCCATCTCGTGGGTGACGAGGACCACGGTGCGGCCGGCGACCGCCAGCTCGCGCAGCGTCTGGGCCAGGGCGGCCTGGCTCGCGGCGTCCACGCCGGCGGTGGGCTCGTCCATCACGAACACGTCGGGCTCTCCGGCCAGCGCGCGGGCGATGAGCACCCGCTGCTGCTGCCCGCCCGACAGCAGGTGCGCCGAGTCACGGGCACGATCGGCCAGTCCGACCGCCTCCAGCGCGGCGTCCACCGCGGCCCTGTCGGCGGCCGAGGCCGGGCGCCAGCGCGACTGCCGTGCCACGCGTCCCGACGCCACGACCTCGCGGACGGTCGAGGGAACGCCGCCGCCCATGGGCAGCCGCTGCGGCACGTAGCCGATCCGCTGCCAGTCCCGGAAACGGGCCGGGGCCGCACCGAAGATCGCGGTGCGGCCGGCGGCCAGCGGGATCAGCCCGAGCAGGGCCTTGACCAGGGTGGACTTGCCCGCCCCGTTCGGCCCCGTGACGGCGAGGACGTCGCCGGGCGCGACGGTCAGGTCGATGCCGCGCAGCACCTCGCGCCCTTCGAGCCGGACGTGTCCGCCGGTCATCTCGAAGGGCGCCGAGCGTGCGGCGTAGGGACTCATGCCTTTCATGCGGGTGCCAATGCGGTGCGGAGGGTCTCGAGGTTCTTCTTCATGATCGATATGTAGTCGTCCGAGGAGCCCTTCGCGATGCCCTCGACCGGGTCGAGCACGGCCGTGTGCACCTTGGCCTCGCGGGCGAGGCTCTCGGCGACCTTCGGGCTCACCAGCGTCTCGGTGAAGATCGTCGTGGCGCCGGTCTCGCGGACCTCGTGCGTCAGCTCGGCGATGCGCTTGGGCGACGGCTCGCTCGTCGGGTCGACGCCGGCGATCGAGACCTGCTTGAGGCCGTACCGGTCGGCCAGGTAGGCGAACGCGGCGTGCGCGGTCACGATCGTCTTGCCCTTGGCGGGCTTGAGGCCCGCGCTGAAGCTCTGGTCGAGCGCCGTGAGCTTGCCGGCGAGCGCCTTGGCGTTGGCCTTGTAGTCGGCGGCGTGGCCGGAGTCGGCGGCGGCGAGCCGGTCGCCCAGGGCGGTGGCGATCGTCGCCATGCGGCTCGGGTCGAGCCACACGTGCGGGTCGTAGGTGAGCTCCGCGCCCTCGTGCTCGTGCCCCTCGGCCTCGTGCTCGTGCTCGTCCTCGGCGACGGGGAGCGTCTTGACCACGCTGGCGGCGTCCAGGGACTTGTCCTTGGCGTGCTTGGCGACGGCCTCGTCCATGGCGGGCTGGACGCCCTTCACGTACACGGCGAAGTCGGCGTTCCGCACGTCGGCGATCTGCCGCGCCGTCAGTTCCAGGTCGTGCGGCTCGGCGCCCGGCTTGGTGAGCGTGTCGACCGACACGTGGGCACCGCCGACCTCCCCGGCCAGCCAGGCCATGGGGTAGAACGACGCGACGATCTTGGTCTTGCCGGAGCCGCCGTCCGAGCCGTCGGCGCCGGCGCCGCCGCAGGCGGTGAGGCCGAGCAGCGTGGCGGCGGCGAGGACCGGCAGCGCGAGGGTTCTGAGGAGCTTCGGGGAGGTGAACACACCTCAAGTGTGTACGAAGATGAAAACGGTTGTCAAAACCGGCTAGAACCCGCCTACCACGTGTGCTACCGCGAAGGCCGCCAAAAGCCCCATCGCGACCACCCGCAGGACCCGTCCGGAGGGGTCCAACGCGGGCCAGTTGAGGTAGGCGAACCAGGTCAGGAACACCAGCAGGACGAGCAGTCCCGCCGCGCCGACCCAGCCGTTCCCCCACATGCCGACCACCAGCAGCGCGAAGACCGCGACGAGCAGCACCCAGCGCGGGAGTGTGTGCAGGAACACCACCGGCTTGGCGCTCAACCGCTCCACGGCGCCGCGCATTCCCGGGGTTTCGCTCTCAGTGTCCACGGGGCCAAACGTAGCCTCTCGGCTGGAAGGATGGGCCGATGATCGCTATCACCCGGTACCGCGTGCCGAGCCAGGAGGCCGACGGCTTCGCCGCGCAGATGACCTCCGTGCTCGACGCCCTCGCGGCGAGCCCGGGCTACCTGTCCGGACGGCTGGCGCGCACGGTCGACGACCCCGAGCTCTGGGCACTGGTCACCGAGTGGGACGGCGCCGGGTACTACCGGCGGGCGCTCGGCGCGTACGAGGTCCGCCTGGTCTTCATCCCCCTCGCCGCGATGGCCGTGGACGAACCGGGCGCCTACGAGGTCGTCAGTCAACGTACGGCAGGCTCCGGGAAAGAACCTATCTGAAGCCGTTTCGCTTCTCTCCCGGATGGTGATCAACGCCGCTGACGGGCAGGGCGCCCGGTGCATCGGGGGGAGAAGTGATGCGGCATGCGGCCGTACTCAGTGGACTGCTCGGGGTGGCGGGTGTCGCCTCCTTCGTCACCGGTCTCCAGCCGCCCACCGCGCGGCCCGAGGCCGTCCCGGCCGCCGCGCTGACCCAGGCCCGCACGGCCCAGTACCGCGGCGTGCGGCTCCCCGTACCGGACGGCTGGGACGTGCACCGGCTCGACCTGGACCCGGCGCGGTGCGTCCGGCACGACCGTCGTGCGATCTACCTCGGCCGGCCCGGCCCGCAGCCCGACTGCCCGGCGCGGCTGTTCGGCGGTGCGGAGACGTTGCACATCGAACCGCTCGGCGAAAGGTCCGGGGATGCCGCGTCCGCGCAGCGCCGCCGGACACCGGTCGTCCGGGCCGGAAAGCTGGCGCGCTTCACCGTCCGGGAGAACGTCGGCAACCGGGTGCGGATCGAACTGCCCGAGGTGGGCGCCGTGGTCACGGGCGTGTACGGCGGCGACCCGCTGGCGTTGCAGTCCGTCATCCGGTCGATCCGGCTGGCCGGGAAATGGGTCGCCGAGCCGCCTCCGCGCACGCGCGGCGGCGGCATCGCGCGGGACGAATCCACGGCCGCGACGTTGAACTCGGAGGACAGCGAGTGGACGAAGGGGAAGGGCTTCGACACCTGTACGGCGCCGTCCCTGCGGGCCATGGCGGCCTGGCGCCGCGCGTACCGCATCGCCAACATCTACATCGGCGGCGCGTCGCGCGGCTGTGCGCAACCCAACCTCACCAGGTCCTGGGTACGCGCCGTCCGCCGCATGGGTTACCGGCTGATCCCGACGTACGTCGGGAAGCAGGCGCCCTGCAACATGGACGCCTTCCGAGTGCACTTCAAGGCCGAGGCCGCCGCCCGGGAGGGCCGCCGGGCCGCCGCAGACGCCATCGCGAAGGCGAGGGCGCTCGGCATACCGCCCGACAGGCCGATCTACTTCGACATGGAGTCCTATCCCAGCGGCAAGACCAGATGCCGCCGGGCCGTGCTGACGTTCCTGGACAACTGGTCGCGTTCCCTGGAAGCCCAGAACTACGTGTCCGGCGTCTACAGCAGCGCCTCGTCGGGCGTACGCGACCTCGGGCGGGCCAAAGGAATCACCAAGCCGCAGGCGATCTGGTTCGCGCAGTGGGACAACAAGGCCAAGGCCTACGGCGGCCCGTACCTCCGCAACCGCTGGTGGCACCCGCACCGCCGGATCAAGCAGTATCGCGGCGGCCACAGGGAGAAGCACGGCGGGGTAGCGCTGTCCGTAGACAACAACTACGTGGACGGCCGCGTCTACTGAATCGAGTCGTCACTTTGCGTACTCGCACGTATCCGTGGGGTTGACGTTCGGGTGGCGGTGCCGGTGCCCTAGACTCGGAAACGCTCTTGGAACGCCGGACACGCCGTCGCGGACCGGCCCTTTCGAGGGCGTCACAGCACCGGGGATCACATCTCGCCTTCCACCGCGCCGCCGGGGCGGCGCGCGGGGCGTACGAACAATCCCGCCGACCGCCAGCCGGATGGAGAACGCTCATGGCACGCCGTTCCGACGTGATGGACACGATCGTCAACCTCGCCAAGCGCAGGGGTCTGGTCTACCCGTCGAGCGAGATCTACGGCGGCCTGCGCGCTTCCTGGGACTACGGGCCGCTCGGCGTCGAACTCAAGAACAACGTCAAGCGCCAGTGGTGGAAGTCGATGGTGCAGGGCCGCGACGACGTCGTCGGCCTCGACTCCTGCGTCATCCTCGCCCGGGAGGTCTGGGAGGCCAGCGGGCACGTCCAGGCGTTCGTCGACCCGCTGACCGAGTGCCAGTCGTGCCACAAGCGGTTCCGCGCCGACCACCTCGAAGAGGCCTACGAGGAGAAGCACGGCAGGCCGCCCGCCAACGGGCTGGCCGACATCTCCTGCCCCAACTGCGGCGTGAAGGGCTCGTTCACCGAGCCGCGGATGTTCAACGGCCTGCTCAAGACCTACCTCGGCCCCGTCGAGGACGAGTCCGGCCTGGCCTACCTGCGGCCCGAGACGGCGCAGGGCATCTTCATCAACTACAAGAACGTCGAGCAGTCGGCCCGCCGCAAGGTCCCGTTCGGCATCGGCCAGATCGGCAAGTCGTTCCGCAACGAGATCACGCCCGGCAACTTCATCTTCCGGACGCGCGAGTTCGAGCAGATGGAGATGGAGTTCTTCGTCAAGCCCGGCACCGACGAGGAGTGGCACCAGTACTGGATCGACGAGCGCCTGCAGTGGTACGTCGACCTGGGCATCAACAAGGAGAACCTGCGCCTCTACGAGCACCCCAAGGACAAGCTCTCGCACTACTCCAAGCGCACCGTGGACGTGGAGTACCGCTTCGACTTCGTCGGCAGCGAGTGGGGTGAGCTGGAGGGCATCGCCAACCGCACCGACTACGACCTGGCGACGCACTCCAAGGCCTCCGGGGCCGACCTGTCGTACTTCGACCAGGAGGCCGGCGACCGCTTCGTCCCGTACGTGATCGAGCCGGCGGCCGGGGTCGACCGCTGCACGCTGACGTTCATGATGGACGCCTACGCCGAGGACGAGGCCCCGAACGCCAAGGGCAAGCTCGAAAAGCGCACGGTCATGCGGCTCGACCGGCGGCTGGCCCCCGTCAAGGTCGCGGTGCTGCCGCTGTCGCGCAACGCCGACCTGTCGCCGAAGGCCCGCGACCTCGCCGCGCAGCTGCGCAAGAACTGGAACGTCGACTTCGACGACGCGGGCGCCATCGGCCGCCGCTACCGCCGCCAGGACGAGATCGGCACGCCGTTCTGCGTCACCGTCGACTTCGACACCCTCGACGACGACGCGGTGACCGTGCGCGAGCGCGACACCATGAGCCAGGAGCGCATCGCGATCGGCCAGGTCGAGTCGTTCCTCGCCGCCCAGCTGATCGGTTGCTGATACCGCTGGGCCCGCACACCAGGTGAACGGCCGCGTGGTCACCGGCAAGGTGATCACGCGGCCGTTGTCAGGTGGGAGCGAGGATCACGGGTTGGTGCCGGTCACGTACAGGGATTGGGTGAAGCTGCCGGAGCCGGGAGCGGACTCGCCTAGGAGCTGGTAGGTGGCGTTGACGGTCGCCGTGGACGGGCAGAGGAAGCTGCCGCCCGACTGCCGGTTGACGGTGGCGTTCGAGACGCCGACCTGCGCCTGGGAGTTGGACGTCACCGGGCGGGCGGGATTGTCGCCGTTGAAGCCGTTGGCGGTCAGGTTGCCACCGAAGTAGCAGGTGATCCCGCCGAAGATGTCCACCACGGCCCTGATCTTGAAGTTGGCGATGGTGACGCCGGCGTCCCGGCCGCCGGTGTGGGCGGGATCCCACGTGACGCTGCCGCCGGTCCAGGGCGTGTTCTGCGCGGTGATCGTGGCGCTGGCGGTGCCGGTGCAGGGCCCGCCGTTGGTGTTGAACGTGGCGGACGAGATGCTGAGGGCGGAGCCGTTGGACTGGATCGAGCCGTTCATCACCGACTGGTTGCACGTCCCGTTGCCGATGGACGTCGAGACGCTGGCGTTGCCGAGCAGGGTTGCCCGGACGTTGCCGGCGTAGGGGTCGGCCGTGGCCGAGCCCTTGCGGACGGTCGTGGTGACGGCGGAGGCGGGCGGGGCGGCCACGGCGACGAGCGCGAGGGCCGCGACGCCGATCGTGGCGGTCTGTCTGATGCGTGCCACCGGAAACTCCTTTGTCCGGTTCGGGGGTGGGCATCGTGAAAGTAATTCGTCTTTTACCGGGTCTGCAATGCCTTGTTGAGACCTTGGTCTGGCCGGATTGAGACACCGTGGCGTTTTCCGAGGTGGCGGCGCCCTGTCCGGCTCCGGCGAAAAGGATCAGTGTGGCCGGGCCGTCCGGTAGCGTGGCGGGATCGGACGGCCGGCAGGGACGGGGAGGACGCGCGTGAGCGACGCTCAGCGATCCGTTCCGCCTGCCTGCGAAGATCGCGGGCGGGTCGCCCGGCTGCTCCTCATCGTGCTCGGCGTCCTCGGCTTCGTGGTCCTGCCGGGGGCGGCACCGGTGTCCGGCGGCGCCGCCGTCGGGGTACGCGCCGGCACCGCCGCCCAGCCGGGCCAAGCCGATCTCGGGAGCCGGGGCAAGAGCTCCAAGCCCTGTCCCGTCCGTTCCGACACGGCGGCCATCTCGGCCTCGGCGCGGCAGATCACCGCCGCGCCCGCCCCGGCGCCCGTCGCGGCGGTCCTGCCGCCCGGCGTCGACGTGCGGCCGTCCAGTGTCCTCGCCGGACGTCCGGCCGAGCGGTCCGACTCCGCCGAGTGCGGCCCGCGCGGCCTGCCACGCGGGCGCGCGCCGCCGCTCGCCACGTGATCTGACGACCCTCACCTCAGACCTCGTGGAAGGCCTTTCCTTTGACTCGCGCCAACGTGGTGCGGGCGATCCTGGCGTTCGCCGTGCTCGCCGCATCGCTGTACTTCGCCCTGTCCAAACCAGCCCGCCTCGGCCTCGACCTGCGCGGCGGTACCCAGATCGTGCTTGAAACCCAGGACTCTCCGGGCGCCAAGGCGACCCGGGAGAACACCGACCGTGCCAAGGAGGTGCTGCACCGCCGCGTCGACGCGCTCGGCGTGGCCGAATCGTCGATCACCCGGTCCGGTGAACGGCGGATCATCGTCGAGTTGCCCGACGTCCAGGACCCCCGCCGGGCCGCCGATGTGATCGGCAAGACCGCCCAGCTCACCGCCCACCCCGTCCGCACCAATGACGGCAAGCCCGCGAAGGGCGAGCAGGTCATCGCCGACGAGCAGGGCCAGCCGATCCTGATCGGCCCGGCCGCGCTGACCGGTGACGGCATCGGCTCGGCCGACGCCTCGTTCGACACCCAGAACGCCACCGGCTGGTACGTGACGATCGACTTCCGCGGTGGCGGCGGCAAGGCCTGGCAGCAGGTCACCGCCAAGGCCGCCTGCGCCGCCGGTGACGAGCGGCGCATCGCCATCATCCTGGACGGCAAGGTGATCTCCTCGCCGGGCGTCGTGCAGGACGTGCCCTGCAACGTCGGCATCGCCGGCGGCTCCACGCAGATCACCGGCGACTTCAGCGCGGACGAGGCCAAGGACCTGGCCGCCCTCGTCCAGGGCGGTTCGCTGCCCGTCCCCGTCAAGACCATCGAGCAGCGGGTGGTCGGCCCGACCCTCGGCGACGCCGCCATCGACGCCAGCGCCAAGGCCGCCGTCATCGGCGTGATGCTGACCGGCCTGTTCATCATCGCCGTCTACCGCCTCGTCGGGGCACTGGCGACCATCGCGCTGGCCTGTTACGCGCTGATCTCCTACGCCGCGCTCGTCGCGATGGGCGCCACCCTCACCCTGCCGGGACTGGCGGGCTTCGTCCTCGCGATCGGCATGGCGATCGACGCCAACGTCCTGGCGTTCGAACGAGCCCGCGAGGAATATCAGGAGACCCCCAAACGCGGCGTCCGCACCGCGCTGACCATCGGCTTCTCCAAGGCCTGGTCGGCCATCGCCGACTCCAACATCACCACCCTGCTGGCCGGTGGCCTGCTGTTCTTCCTGGCCTCCGGGCCGGTGAAGGGCTTCGGTGTGACCCTCACCATCGGTGTGCTCGGCTCGCTGATCTCGGCGATGCTGCTGAGCCGCGTCCTCACCGACGCCGCGCTCAGCCGCCGGTTCATCGCCAAGCGTCCCGGTCTCACCGGCCTCGGCTCCACCGGGCGGCTCCGTACCTGGCTGGACCGCCGCAACCCCGACCTGATGAAGCGCCGCAAGCTCTGGCTGGCGATCTCCGGGCTCGCCGTCGTCGTCGCCGCCACGGGGATCTTCTCCAAGGGGCTCAACTACGGCGTCGAGTTCACCGGCGGCCGGCTGGTCGAGTACTCCACGAGCAAGGCCCTCGACATCGACGACGCCCGTTCGGCCGTGGCGAGCGCGGGCTTCCCGCGCGCGGTCGTGCAGACTTCCGGCAAGGACGACATCTCCGTCCGCACGGAGAACCTCAGCAACGCCGAGGTCGTCAAGATCCAGGACGCCCTCGCCGAGAAGGGCGGCCAGACGACCAAGCAACGCGACGAGCTGATCGGGCCGAGCCTCGGCGAGGAACTGCGTCAGAAGGCCCTCATCGCCCTCGGCGTCGCGCTCCTCGTCCAGCTGGCCTATCTGGCCATCCGCTTCCGCTGGAGCTTCGGCGCCGGCGCCGTCCTCGCGATGTTCCACGACGTGATCATTGTGACGGGAGTGTTCGCCTGGCTCGGCAAACCCATCGACGGCGTCTTCCTCGCCGCGCTGCTCACCGTCATCGGCTACTCAGTCAACGACGCCGTCGTGGTCTTCGACCGCATCCGTGAGCTCTGGGGGGCCCAGCCCAAGACCCGCTTCTCCGAGGTCGCCAACCGCGGCGCGCTCCAGACCGTGCCCCGCACGGTCAACACCGGCATGGGCGCCGTCTTCATCTTGGCGGCCCTGGCGTTGCTCGGCGGCGACTCGCTGACCGACTTCGCCCTCGCCCTCCTGATCGGCATCGGTGTCGGCACGTACTCCAGTGTCTTCACCGCGACCCCGCTGGCCATCGAGTTCGAGCGCTTCGTCAAGGCCCCGGCCCCGCGCCCGAAGACGCTCAAGCGTCCGCCCGCCCGCCAGCCCGGCGAGTCCGGCGCCGTCGTCTGACCGCGCGACGAGTCGCGCCAAGCCCGCTCCGTGCTTGGCGCGACTCGGACCGCCTTTATCGGATCCATAACGGCTCGATAGGGCCCCCCGTTAGCTTCGGCGGCATGAAGAGATCAACGGCAACGACCATCATCGCCGCGCTCGCCGCCGCGCCCTTGGCGGTCCCACTGCCCGCCAATGCCGCCGCCCCGGCGCCCGCCGCGCCACCCGCCGCCGAGGCCACCGGCGGCACGGGCGGAAAGCCGCCGCCCAAGGAGCGAATCCTCAAGAACGTCACGTGGGAGCGGCAGAAGCACCTGTGGTACTGCGGTCCGGCGGCCGCGCGGATCGCCTTGACGACGTGGGTCCGGAAGCCGAAGAGCCAGGACAAGCTCGCCAAGGACATGGTCTCGGGGCCCCCGTGGAACCGCCAGACGCCCAACGTCCTGTTCGCGACCATTGCCATGAACAAGGCGCTGGCCGGCAGCGGCAAGGGCAGGCCTTATCGCAGCAGGTTCCTCCACGGTGGCCGCCCGTTCGACTACAGGCGGGCGAAGTTCTTGGCGGACATCAAGCGCACCGTCGGCACCCGGGGCCGAGCGATGGTCATCAACATCCGCTCGACGAAGTCACGCCAGATGATCCGCGCATATCCGAACCGCGATGTCTACCACTACGTGGTGGTGTACGGCTACTCCAGCAACAACCGCATCTACATCGCCGACCCGGCGTCCGGGCTCAAGGATTACAAGGGCGTCCCCAAGAAGTACTCGGTGACCATCTCCCACCTGACCCGGCTCCTGCACGCTGGCGACAAGAAGCACCCCTACCAGTACCTGGACTAGCGAGAAGGATGGAGCGCTTGAGGGCCCAGGGCTTGGCGTCACCGTCTGGTGGCACAGCCACGAGTGGCGACGATAGGGGACGCGGATCGCAAAACGGGCGGTGTTGTGATTTTGTGACCGTTCATCTGGTGATGATCTTGGGGATGCTGGGTGGTCATGTGGGGGTGATCATCTTCTGTCGCTCATGTGCTTCTAGCGACAGGATCCCCCTTGTTCGGAATGTTCGGGCGCGCGGCCGTGGCCGGTGCTCTTGTGGTGGGCGCCGCGGCGCCGGTGGCGGAGGCCGGTGTCGAGCCGGTGGACGTGCAGTTGTTGTCGATCACGGATTTCCACGGGTATCTCCAGCCGGGCAACGACCAGCTGCAGATGCCGGACGGCAGCAAGGTGGCGGTGGGCGGGGCGGCGTACAACGCGGCGCACCTGAAGCGGCTCCGGGAGGGGCGGCGCAACTCGATCCTGTCGGCGGCGGGCGACAGCTTCAGCGGCTGGCCTTTCGAGGTGGACGCGTTCTGGGACGAGCCCACGATCGAGGTGCTCAACAAGTTGGGCGTGCGGTTCTCCACGACGGGCAACCATGAGCTGGACGTGTCGGCGGGGTTCCTCAAGGACCATATGATGCGGGGGCGCTGCTTCGGCAAGGTCGATGTCGACAGCTGCTTCACCGACTCGACGGGACGGCGGTTCCGGGGGGCGAAGTTCCCCTTCTACAGTGCCAACATCGTGGACGCGCGGGGGCGGCTCATTCTGAAGCCGTACAACGTGGAGTGGGTCAGGGGGCCGCGCGGGAGGATTCCGGTCGGGTTCATCAACCTGACGGTGCCGGACACGCCCGTGGGGTCGACGTCCTACCAGCCGGGGCTGCGGTCGTTGCCGATGGTGGAGACGGCCAACAGGTACGCCAAGGAGCTGCGGCGGCGCGGTGTGCGGGCGATCGTGGCGAACGTGCACGACGGGGGTTCGGCGGACGGGGCGGGCTTCAACGGGTGCAAGAACCCGTGGGGGCCGGTCATCGACTTCGCCAAGGCCGCGTCCCCGGAGATCGACGCGATCTTCACCGGGCACTGGCACGCGGGGTTCAACTGCCAGATCGCGGACCCGGCGGGCAAGGTGCGGCCGGTGATCGAGGGGCTCAACCACGGCAAGCTCATCAGCGAGATCGGCCTGAAGCTCGACCCGCGTACGGGCGAGGTGCTCAGGGACCGGACGACCTCGGTCAACCACCCGGTGACGCGGGACATCGCGCCGGATCCCGAGATGAAGCGGATCGTGGATTACTGGAAGGCGCGGGGTGACCGGCGCGCTGGTGAGGTGGTCGCGGAGCAGACGGGTGACTTCACGAGGGCCCTGAACGCGCACGGTGAGAGCACGATGGGCGACCTGGCGGCGGACGTGCAGTACTGGGAGGCCGCACGGAACGGCAAGGTCGACCTTTCGCTGCTGGCCATCAAGCCGGTCAAGGGCTCGGTGGCCGTGGCGCGGGACCTCCCCCAGGGGGACGGGCGGCTCACCTATGGGGAGGCCTGGCCCGCTTATGGGTACGGCAATCCCATTCTCACGGTGACCGTGACCGGCGAGCAGATCCACCAGGCGCTGGAGCAGCAGTGGCAGGGCGGCAAGTTCGCGCCGTTCGCGGTGTCGAAGAACGTGCGCTACCGGTACGACGCGAGCCGGCCCGAGGGCGACCGGGTGGACCCCGAGGACGTGCTGATCGGCGGGAAGCCCCTCGACACCGGGCGGCGTTATCGGCTGGCCGCGCTGGCCTACACGTTGATCGGAGCCGATGGGTATCCGGCGCTGGGCGGCTTCACCGATGCCCGGCGCAACGCGCTGCCCGACCATGAGGCGTTCATCGCCTATGTGAAGGCGCAGAAGAAGATCGCTCCGGCGCCGCTGGAGCGGGTGAACGGCTGAGCGGACGCCGTGGCCGGGGCGGACCCCGGCCACGGCGGTTCAGGCCAGCGGGGGCGGGTTCTGGTCGTCCTCGGCCTGGATCACCTGCATGACCGCGTTGATGAGCGCCAGGTGGGTGAACGCCTGCGGGAAGTTGCCCAGGTGCCGCCCGGTGTGCGGGTCGATCTCCTCCGCGTACAGCTGGAGCGGGCTGGCGTACGAGAGCAGCTTCTCGCAGAGCGCCTTGGCCCGTTCGAGCTCACCGATCATGACCAGGGAGCTCACCAGCCAGAACGAGCAGATGGTGAACGTGCCCTCCTCGGACTCGAAGCCGTCGTCGGTCTCGGTGGCCCGGTAGCGCAGCACCAGGTCGTCCTCCGACAGCTCGTCGGCGATGGCCAGGACCGTCTCGCGGACCCGCTTGTCGTCGGCGGGCAGGAAGCCGAGAAGGGGGATCAGCAGCGCCGAGGCGTCGAGGGCCGTGGCGCCGTAGTGGGCCGTGAAGACACCGCGTTCGTCCAGGGCGTTGGCGAGGACGTCGGCGTGGATCTCGTCGGCCGCCGCCTGCCAGCGCTGGGCCCGCTCGTTGTCGCCGCGGATGCGGGCCAGGCGGGCGCCGCGTTCGGCCGCCACCCAGCAGAACACCTTGGAGGACGTGAAGTGCTGCGGCTCGCCGCGCACCTCCCACATGCCGCAGTCGGGCTGCTGCCAGTTGTCGAGGGCGTCCTCCACCTGCTTGACGACGATCTTCCACAGCCGGTCGTCGAGGCGGTCGCGCTTGCGCACGAACAGGTAGATGGAGCCGATGATGGCGCCCCACACGTCGTGCTGGGCCTGCATGTAGGCCTCGTTGCCGATGCGGACCGGCTTGGCGTTGTCGTAGCCCGACAGGTGGTCGAGCGTCGACTCGGGAAGCTCCTCACGGCCGTCGAGCCCGTACATGATCTGGAGCTTGCCCTCGGCGGCCTCGGCCACGTCGGTGATGAAGTAGAAGAAGTCGTTGGCCTCCCAGTCGTACCCCAGCGTGTAGAACGCCCACAGGGCCATCGTGGAGTCGCGGATCCACGTGTAGCGGTAGTCCCAGTTGCGGTCGCCGCCAGGAGTCTCCGGCAGGGACGTCGTGGCCGCGGCGGCGACCGCGCCCGACGGGGCGAACGTCAGGCCCTTGAGGGTGAGGGCGCTGCGCTGCAGGTGGCTGCGCCACGGGTGGTCGGGGAATCGGCCCCGGTCGAGCCAGTGCTGCCAATGGTGAACGGTCCACACGAGACGTTCGTGGGCGTCCTCGTAGCTGTGCGGCGGCTCGTGCTCGCTCCAGGAGAGGGCGACGAAGCGGGCCTCTCCCTGCTTGAGGAGCGTGCGCGAGGTGGCGAGCGAGCCTTCGAAGCCCACGTTCATGTCGGTGGTGAGGCGCAGCGAGACGCCGTTTCCGCGGGCGACGGCCTCGTGGTAGCCGACACCGGTGTGCTCCCACCGGGCGGGCGCCCGGCCGTAGTCGAAGTTCGGCATGCAGTCGAGCCGGACCTGCACCTGCCCGTTCACGCACCGCACCATGCGCAGCAGCACGTGGTCGGCGTCATAGTCCGTGGGCGCGCGCCGGTGCGTGTGAGATCGCTCCGTCTCGTGGTGCCAGGGGCCCATCAGCAGGGCGTCGGTCACCACCAGCCAGCCGCCGTGGGTCCACCACGTGGTCTCCATCACCATCGTGCCGGGGATGTAGCGCTGGGCCGCGGGCACCTCCACCCCGGCCGGGCCGACGCGGAAGTACCCCGCGTCCCGGTCGAGGATCGATCCGAACACGCTGGGGGAGTCCATCCGCGGCAGGCACATCCACTCGATGTTCCCGCTCGGTGCCACCAGCGCGGTCGTCTCACAGTCGGACAGGAACCCGTAATCGGCTATGGGAGCGAACGGATCCCCCGCCCGGCCTCCGGCGACCATCGGCCTCACAACCTCACCTCCTTGATCCATCATTCCCTCTCCATCGCCATGGGTACGCCATGTGGCTGAGCGGTTTCCGACGTGACTTGTCTGGAATGTCCGCATTGGAATAGACCATTAAAGTGCTTTTGAGCTGCGAAAACGTGCCCCGGTGGCCGGGGCGACGAGCGAAGGGCCACTTCGCGGGTACAGTCCCCGCAAACAGGGCATAGGGCTTCCACGGCCAGGCGGATCGCGGCGCAGCGTTCTCCCGTCCGGGGAGACCCGGCCGTCCGGGGAGACCCGGGCGCCCTGTGCGTGGGTGGAATCGGAGCGTGAAGGAGCTCCTCGTGCCGAAGTTCGTCTATGACTTCACTGAGGGAAACAAGGACCTCAAGGATCTGCTGGGTGGCAAGGGCGCCAACCTGGCCGAGATGACCAATCTCGGCCTGCCAGTGCCGCCTGGGTTCACGATCACAACGGAGGCCTGCAGGTACTACCTCGAGCACGGGACCCTTCCCGAGGGCCTCGAGGCCGAGATCGACACCCATCTGACCGCGCTCGAGAACACGATGGGCAAGCGCCTCGGGCAGGCCGACGACCCGCTGCTGGTCAGCGTGCGCTCCGGGGCCAAGTTCAGCATGCCGGGCATGATGGAGACGGTCCTCAACATCGGCCTGAACGACGAGTCCGTCCACGGCCTCGCCGCCCAAGCGGGGGACGAGCGTTTCGCGTGGGACTCCTACCGGCGCCTGATCCAGATGTTCGGCAAGACCGTGCTGGACATCGAGGGCGACCTGTTCGAGGACGCGCTGGAGGCCGCCAAGGAGCGCAAGGGCACCAAGGACGACGTCGATCTCGACGCCGGCGACTTCCGGACGCTGGTCGGCACCTACAAGGACATCGTGCGCGAGCACGCCGGCCGCGAGTTCCCGACCGACCCGCGCGAGCAGATGAACCTGGCCACGATGGCCGTGTTCGAATCGTGGAACGCCGACCGCGCCATCCTCTACCGCCGCCAGGAGCGCATCCCGGTGGACCTCGGCACCGCGGTCAACATCTGCTCCATGGTGTTCGGCAACCTCGGCATGGACTCGGGCACCGGCGTCGCGTTCACCCGCGACCCCGCGTCCGGCCAGCAGGGCATCTACGGCGACTACCTGCAGAACGCGCAGGGCGAGGACGTCGTGGCCGGCATCCGCAACACCGTACCGCTGGTGGAGCTCGAAAAGATCGACAAGGCGTCGTACGACCAGCTGCTCGGCATCATGGAGACGCTGGAGAACCACTACCTCGACATGTGCGACATCGAGTTCACGATCGAGCGCGGCAAGCTCTGGATGCTCCAGACGCGAGTAGGCAAGCGGACCGCCGCCGCGGCGTTCCGCATCGCCTGCCAGCTGCTCGACCAGGGGCTCATCGACGCCGACGAGGCCGCGCGCCGCGTCACCGGCGACCAGCTCGCGCAGCTGATGTTCCCGCGCTTCGACGCCGCCAAGGCGCGCGCCGCCAAGAAGCTGACCAAGGGGATGAACGCCTCGCCCGGAGCCGCCGTGGGCAAGGTCGTCTTCACCTCCGAACGCGCCGTCGAGTTCGCCGCGCGCGGCGAGGACGTCATCCTCGTCCGCCGCGAGACCAACCCCGACGACCTGTCCGGCATGGTCGCCGCCCAGGGCGTGCTGACCTCGCGCGGCGGCAAGACCTCGCACGCGGCCGTCGTCGCCCGGGGCATGGGCAAGACCTGTGTCTGCGGCGCCGAGGAGCTCGACGTGGACGTCAAGGCCCGCTCGTTCACCGCGCCGGGCGGCGTGACGGTCGGCGAGGGCGACGTCATCTCGATCGACGGCACCTCCGGCGAGGTCTTCCTCGGCGAGGTGCCGGTCGAGGACTCGCCCGTCGTGCGCTACTTCGAAGGCGAGCTGACGACTTCCGACGGCGGCGAGCTCGTCCAGTCCGTGCACCGGATCATGAAGCACGCGGACGAGCGGGCCCGGCTCAGTGTCCGGGCCAACGCCGACAACGCCGAGGACGCCGCGCGGGCCCGCCGGTTCGGCGCGCAGGGCATCGGCCTGTGCCGCACCGAGCACATGTTCCTCGGCGAGCGGCGCCTGCTGGTCGAGAAGCTGATCCTCGCGGAGACGCCGGACGAACGGCAGTCGGCGCTCGACGCTCTCGAACCCCTGCAGAAGCAGGACTTCGAGGACATCTTCACGGCGATGGACGGCCTGCCGGTCACGATCCGGCTCATCGACCCGCCGCTGCACGAATTCCTCCCTGACCTCACCGAGCTCTCGGTCAAGGTGGCCCTCGCCGGTGACAAGGCGGACCCCCAGGACCGAAGGCTGCTCGAAGCCGTCCACCGGCTGCACGAGCAGAACCCTATGCTTGGACTCCGCGGCGTGCGGCTGGGTTTGGTGATTCCTGGCCTGTTCTCGATGCAGGTGAGGGCGATCGCCGAGGCGGCGGCCGAACGCATCGGGGCCGGCGGCGACCCGCGGCCCGAGATCATGATCCCACTCGTGGGCGCCGTCCAGGAACTGGAGGCCGTCCGCGAGGACGCGCTGCGGATCCTGGCCGAGGTCAAGGAGGCGTCGGGCGTCGACGTTCCCGCGCTGATCGGCACGATGATCGAGCTGCCCCGCGCGGCGCTGACGGCCGGGCAGATCGCCGAGGCGGCCGAGTTCTTCTCGTTCGGCACCAACGACCTCACCCAGACGACGTGGGGCTTCTCGCGCGACGACGTCGAGGCGGCCTTCTTCTCGCGCTACCTCGAACTCGGCATCTTCGGCGTCTCCCCGTTCGAGACGCTGGACCGCGACGGCGTCGGCCGCCTGGTGCGGATCGCCGCCGAGGAGGGCCGCAAGACCCGGCCGGGGCTGAAGCTCGGCATCTGCGGCGAGCACGGCGGCGACCCCGACTCGGTGCACTTCTGCCACGAGGTCGGGCTCGACTACGTGTCCTGCTCCCCGTTCCGCATCCCCGTCGCCCGTCTAGAAGCAGGACGAGCAGCGTTGTAGTTCCACGCGCGTGCCGGGCCGGGGACTCGGCTCGGGTCCGGCACGTGAAAGCCGGCGGACCGAGGTGAGGTACACGCCACGCCGGTGGTTGTGAACTTCAGGCAGGTGGCGGACCATCTAACCTAACGTGTCCGATGCGATGACGTTGGAAGTGGAGTTGCCCGAAACCGAGCGTTCGGAGGAGCCGGAGGACCGCTCTGACGAGCGTCCCGGCACCGGGCGGAAGCGCGGGCGCCGGCCCCGGCCGCGCTGGTTCGTCCTGACGATGAGCGTGGTCCTCGGTCTGGTCGCGATCGTGGTGCTCACGCCGCTCGCGGTGGGCTGGCGGGTCTGGTACCAGGCGCGCCAGGACGAACGCCCCACGTCGGACGCGATCATCGTGCTGGGCGCCGCCCAGTACAACGGCGTGCCGTCCCCGACGCTGAAGTGGCGGCTGCAGCACGCCCTGGACCTCTACCGGGCCGGGGTCGCGCCGCGCATCGTCACCGTCGGGGGCAAGCAGCCGGGAGACAACTTCACCGAGGCCGCGTCCGGCCGCCGCTGGCTGGTCGACAAGGGCGGGATGCCCGCCGACCGCGTGATCGCGGTGCCCGTGGGCCGGGACACGCTGGAGAGCATGAAGGCGGTCGGCCGGGAGTTCAGGAGGCTCGGCCTGGACTCCGGCGTGATCGTCACCGACCCGTGGCACGGCCTGCGCTCCAAGCGGATGGCCGAGGACAACGGCATCGAGGCGGCGGCCTCGCCGACGCGCAGCGGCCCCAGCGTGCAGACGCGTGACACGCAGCTCCAGTACATCGTCCGCGAGGCCGGCGGCTACCTGTCCTACGTCCTGCTCGGCAAGAGCTGGAAGCCGCCGAGCGAGACCATCAAGGGCAGTACGCCGCCCGATCCTTCGTGATCCCCCCGGGATGCCGCGCGGCTTGCATACCCTGGTGACGATGAACGCGTATTCAGCCCATGACCGGGAACGATGGGCTCCGGAGCCGGCCAAGCGGCGTGACCGCACGGCGTTCGAGCGCGACCGCGCGCGTGTGCTGCACAGCGCCGCCCTGCGGCGGCTGGCGGCCAAGACGCAGGTGGCCTCGCCCGGCTCGGACGCGGCGGCCGACAACGTGCAGAGCCTGCGGACACGGCTCACGCACTCGCTGGAGTGCGCCCAGGTCGGGCGCGAGCTGGGCAAGTCGTTCGGCTGCGATCCCGACCTGGTCGAGGCCGCCTGCCTGTCGCACGACATCGGGCACCCGCCGTTCGGCCACAACGGCGAGACCGCCCTGGACGTGGTCGCGCGCGACTGCGGCGGCTTCGAGGGCAACGCGCAGAGCCTGCGCGTCCTGACCCGGCTGGAGCCGAAGTCGTTCGCCCAGGACGGACCGCCCCTCCACGGCCGCAGCGTCGGGCTCAACCTGACCCGCGCCGCGCTCGACGCCTCCATGAAGTACCCCTGGCCGCAGTCCGAGGCCGTGAACGGCAAGTTCGGGGTGTACGAGGACGACGCCGACGTGGCCCGCTGGGTGCGCGAGGGCGTCGTCGAGCGGCAGACCTGCTTCGAGGCGCAGGTGATGGACTGGAGCGACGACGTCGCCTACTCCGTGCACGACCTGGAGGACGCGCTCGTCGCCGGGCACATCGACTTCGTGCGGCTGGCCGACCCCGCCGAGCGGCGCCTGGTCGCCGCCACGGCGATCAAGCTCTACTGCGACGACGCCGACCTGGCCGAGCTGGAGGAACGGTTCGCCGAGCTGCTGGCCGAGCCGTACTGGCCGGACCGCTACGACGGCACGCCGCGTTCGCTGGCCGCCCTCAAGAACCTCACCAGCACTCTGATCGGCCGGTTCTGCCTGGCCGCCGAGGACGCCACCCGGGCGCGCTACGGCGACCGGCCGCTGACCCGCTACGCCGCCGACCTGATCGTGCCGCGGGCCCAGCGCCTGGAGTGCGCGCTGCTCAAGGGCGTCACCGCGCACTACGTCTGGATCAGCCACGAGGAACGGCGGGCCCGGCAGCGCGACCTGCTCGTCGAGCTCGCCGAGCTGATCCGCGCCGGCGCGCCCGGCACGCTCGACCCCACCTTCCGCAGCGCCTATCTGGAGGCCGCCGACGACGCCGGGCGGCTGCGCGCGATCGTCGACCAGATCGCCTCGCTGACCGACGCCTCGGCGATCGCCCGGCACCGGCGCCTCACGGGCGCTCGCTGATCGGACCGGGCCGGCCCGCCGCCGATCGGTCCGGAGTGTGCCCCCTTGTCTCCTTGGGAAGGCCGCTGTAGGGATAGCAAGAACGACGCGGTGCCCAGCGACTGGAGGTCGCCATGCCCGAGGAGACGTTCGTCATCGTCGGCGCGAGCCTGGCCGGAGCCAAAGCGGCGGAGACCCTGCGGGAGGAGGGGTTCGGGGGACGGGTCGTGCTCATGGGGGAGGAGATCGAACGTCCCTACGAACGCCCGCCCCTGTCCAAGGGCTTCCTGCTGGGGCAGGAGCCGCGGGACAAGGCGCACGTCCATCCGGCCGACTGGTACGACAAGCACGACGTGGAGCTGCGGCTCGGCACGACCGTCGCCCGCATCGACCGTTCCGCGAAACAGGTGTGGCCCACGGGCGGGGAGCCGATCGCCTACGACCGCCTGCTGCTGGCCACCGGTGCGTCGCCGCGCCGGCTGGACGTTCCAGGTTCGAAGTTGCAGGGCATCCACTACCTGCGGTCGATGGCCGACGCGGCGAGGCTGCGGGAGGCCATCGCGCACGGCGGGCGCCGGGTCGTGGTGGCCGGGGCGGGCTGGATCGGCCTGGAGACGGCCGCTGCCGCCCGCACCTACCGCAACGACGTGACCGTCATCGAACCGGAGCCCACCCCGCTGCACCGGGTCGTCGGCCCCGAGGTCGGCGAGATCTTCGCCGGGCTGCACCGCGCGCACGGCGTCGACCTGCGCCTTGACCAGGGCGTCGCGGGCTTCTGGGGCGCCGGTCAGGTGTCGGCCGTGGTCACCTCGGGCGGCGCCGAGATCCCGGCGGACGTGGTGATCGTGGGCATCGGCGTGCGGCCCAACACGGCGCTGGCGGAGGCGGCGGGCCTGGAGGTGTCCGACGGCGTCCTCGTCGACGCGTCGATGCGCACGTCCGACCCCGACATCTTCGCGGCGGGCGACGTCGCGGCGGTCTCCCACCCGGCGCTCGGCAGGCGCGTGCGGGTGGAGCACTGGGCGAACGCCCTGGACGGAGGCCCGGCCGCCGCCCGCGCGATGCTGGGTCAGGACGTCTCGTTCGACAAGATCCCGTACTTCTTCAGCGACCAGTACGAGCTCGGCATGGAGATGGCCGGGCTGTCCGCGCCGGGGGAGTACGACGAGGTGGTCTTCCGCGGGGACCGCGACGAGCTGGAGTTCGTCGCGTTCTGGCTCTCCGGCGGCCGGGTCGTGGCGGGCATGAACGTCAACATCTGGGACGTCACCGACGACATCCAGGCGCTGATCCGCGCGGGCCGGCAGGTCGACCGGGACCGGCTCACCGACGCCAAGATCCCGCTGAGCGAGGTCTGAGGCCTGCCGCCCGGCGACGGGTCCGCCTACAGTCGGTCGGATGGCGATCCTGACGGCCGGTGACCGGCTGCGGCGGGCCCGGGTGGCGGTCACGGTCGTCTTCCTGGCGCACGGCATGATCGGGACGGCGTGGGTCGCGCGCATTCCGCAGATCAAGGAGGACCTGGGCCTGAGCGCGGGATCGCTCGGGGTGGCCCTGCTCGGCGCGCCGCTCGGGGTCGTGGCGGCGGTGCGGCTGGCGGGGCGGGTCGTCGGCCGCTGGGGGAGCCGGGCGACGACCGTGGCCGCCGGGGCGGTCTGCGCGCTGGCGCTCGCGCCGCTCGGCATCGCCTGGAACCTGGGGACGCTGATCGCGGCGCTGATGCTGCTCGGCGGCTCGCTCGGCATGATGGACGTGGCCATGAACGCGCAGGGCGTGGTGGTCGAACGGGGATACGGCCGCCCTCTCATGTCCGGTCTGCACGGTGCCTACAGCGTCGGAGGCCTCCTCGCGGCCCTCGTCGGGTCCGCTGCCGCGCACACGGGCGTGCCCGTACCGGTCCACCTGGCCCTGGCGGCGGTCATCCTGGCGGCCGTGGTGGCAGCGGCGGGGCGATACCTGCTGGATCCCTCGGCCGATCTGCCGCTCGACGCGGACGCCGACACCGCCGGCGAGGCGGGGAGCCCGGCGCGCGGCAGCCGATGGGTCCTGGCGTCGCTGGGGTTCATCGGGCTCTGCTCGTTCATGGGTGAGGGCGGGATGGCCGACTGGAGCGCGGTCTACCTGCGGGAGACCTTGGACACCGGCCCGGGTGTCGCGGGGCTCGGGTACGCGGGATTCGCGGTCGCCATGGCCGTGGGACGGATCGGGGGAGACCGGGTGGTGGCCCGTTTCGGGCCGGTCCGGGTGCTGCGGGCGGGCTCTGTGATCGCCTCGGCCGGTCTCGGGCTGGGGCTCCTGGCCGGGCATCCGGCGGCGGCGTTGGCCGGTTTCACCCTGTTCGGCCTCGGCGCGGCCTCGGTGGCGCCGGTCACGTTCAGCGCGGCGGGCAATCTGCCGGGCGTGCCCGCCGCCACGGGGATCTCGCAGGTGACGGCGGTCGGCTATCTGGGGCTGCTCGGGGGACCGCCGCTGATCGGCTTCGTGGCCCAGGCCGTGGGCCTCACATGGGCACTGGCCATCCCGGCACTGCTGATCGGAATGATCATGTTCCTCGCGCCCGCCACCGCGACGGCACGGCGCTGATCCCGGGCGGTGCTCCGGTCGCGCGGGGCTCGTCCCGGGGGCTGATCGCGAGCGGTGTTGATCTCATTTTGGCGTAGGTGGCCTGGGCATATAGGGCGCTCCGGTAAGGTCTGGGCGAGTGAGCACCATGCAGCGGTCAAGGCCGATCAGAACGGCCGTGACCGCCACCCCCCACCGCACGTTCCTGCGTGAGCTGCTGAGCTTCGGGTTCGTGGGGTTCGTCGGCACGGTGATCACGATCGGCGGCGCCAACCTGCTGCGGCACTGGCTCGGCGGCGGCCCGGTGACCAGCGTGGTCGTGCCGACCATGGCGTCCACCCTGTTCTCCTACCTCGCCAACCGCTTCTGGACGTTCCGGGAGCGCGACAGCGACGGTTCCGGCCGCGAGGTCGTGATCTTCTTCGCGCTGAACGGCGTCGGGATGTCGATCCAGGTGCTGATCACCGGCTTCACCTACTACACGCTCGGCCTGACGGGCGGGATCGCCTACAACGTCGCCCTGCTGGCCGGCCTCGGGCTGGGCTCGGCGTTCCGCTACTGGTCGTACCGCAAGTGGGTCTTCACCCCGGCGACCGCCTGACCGGGCCGTACGACGCCGTGAGCGCCCGCCTCGACACCGAGTGGACCGAGCACCGCCCCGCGGTGTTCGGCGCCGCGTACCGCATCACCGGCAGCGTCGCCGACGCCGAGGACGTGACGCAGGACACCTGGCTGCGCGCCGCCTCCCGGGAGTCCCTCGACGACATCCGCGACCTGCGCGCCTGGCTGATCACGGTCGCCGCGCGCCGCGCGTACGACGTGGTGACCTCCGCCCGCGCCCGGCGGGAGAGCTACGTGGGGCCCTGGCTGCCCGAGCCGCTGCTCACCGGGCCGGACGCCGCCCAGCCGGTGCTGGTCGACGACACGGTCGGCACGGCGATGTTGCTGGTGCTGGAGGAGCTGTCGCCGCCCGAACGGGTCGCGTTCGTCCTGCACCAGGCCTTCGAGGTGCCCTACGAGCGGATCGCCGAGGTGCTCGGCAAGTCGCCCGCCGCCTGCCGCCAGCTGGCCTCCCGGGCCCGTCGCAAGGTCGCCGCGACGGGTGAGCCCCGCGCGTCCGGTCGTGCGTCGCGGGCCGAGAAGCAGCGGCTGGTCGCGGCCTTCCGCGCCGCGTACGAGTCGGGCGATGCCGCCGAGCTGATGGCGCTGCTCGACCCGGACGCCATCTACGTCACCGACGGCGGCGGCAAGGAGTTCGCCGCCCGCAAGGTCATGGCCGGCGCCGCGCGCATCGTGGCGATCATGCTGCGGGTGTCGGCCAAGCTGACGCCGCGCCTGGTCCCGGCCGACGTCAACGGCGA
This sequence comes from Actinomadura fulvescens, assembly GCF_039533225.1. Taxonomy (NCBI): domain Bacteria; kingdom Bacillati; phylum Actinomycetota; class Actinomycetes; order Streptosporangiales; family Thermomonosporaceae; genus Actinomadura; species Actinomadura fulvescens. Next base: position 660,751 of record NZ_BAAATD010000001.1, read on the forward strand.
ACCGGGCCTGATCCACGTCCGGAACGGCCGGGCGTTCGCGGTCGACACGTTCGAGTTCGAAGGCGGCCGCATCACCGCCGTCCGCCGCGTCCTCAACCCCGACAAGCTCGCGGGCATCCGGGCCCGCGGACGCTGAACGGCAACGGGAAGGGCCTCCGGCGGTCAGACCGCCGGAGGCCCCTCACAGGTGATGCGTCGTGCCGAACGTCAGTCGAAGTAGTTCGGCTGGGTCTGCGCGTTCAGCTCGGAGAGCCACACGCGCTTGCCCTTGTCGGTCCGCCGGTCCCGGATGTCGATGACGTCCAGGCCCTTCTGGATGTCGTTGGAGTAGATGTAGCCGTTGTAGTAGTACGCCGACCACGAGCCCGCGAGGACGATCTTGTCGTCGTACAGCGGGCCGCGCTCGAACCAGCCGATCTCCTTCGGCTTGCGCGAGTCGGTGAAGTCCCACACCGAGATGCCGCCCTGGTACCAGGCCTGGACCATGATGTCCTTGCCCCGCACCGGGATCAGGCTGCCGTTGTGGGCGACGCAGTTCTCGGTGTCGGTGTTGGCGCGCGGAATCTTGTAGTAGCTGCGGAACTCCAGCTTGCGCTTCTTGCCCTTGCCGACGATGTCGTAGATGGCGTTGGCGCCCTTCTGCATGCCGATCGTGGCGTTGCAGGTGGCGGTGGAGCCACCACCGAGCTCGTCGGTGAAGACGACCTTGTTGGCGCGGTTGTTGAACGTCGCCGAGTGCCAGAACGCGAAGTTCTTGTCGTCGCGGACGCTGTGGATCGTGCGCGGGTTCTCCCGGTCGGTGATGTCGAACAGCACACCGTCGCCCATGCAGGCCCCGGCCATGATGTTCTTGTCCGGGTACGCGGTGAGGTCGTGGCAGCCGGTGGTGTCACGGGTGCCCTCGGGGTAGGGCAGGCCGTCACCGGGGTTGCCGCCGTCCGGGAAGAGCACCGGCTCGGCCACCACGGCGGCGGCGGACGGCTTCTTCAGCGGCACCTTGATGATCGAGATCAGGTCGTGCGGCGGCTGGCAGTCCGGGTAGGTCTTGTCCGGGAAGTACGACGACACGTAGATGTACGCGGTGCCGCGCTTGCCGGGGACCATCGTGTTGGTGTGCGAGCCGCACTTGGTCTCGACCGCCTTGACGTACTTCGGCGCGGCCGGGTTGCTGATGTCGAAGATCTTGATGCCCTCCCACGAGGACTTCTCCGTGACGGGCGCGGGCACCGCCGAACAGGAGTCGTTGCTCATGGAACGGTCCGTTGACAGGAACAGCAGATTGTCCGCGACCGTGATGTCGTTCTGGGCACCCGGGCAGTGCACGACCGTGACGACCTTGGGCTTGGACGGCCTGCTGATGTCGTAGACCGTGAAGCCCTCGTAGTTGCCGCCGTAGGCGTACTTGCCCTTGAAGGCCCAGTCGGAGCCGTAGGCCGACTCCGCGGCCATCGGTCCCTGCTTGGGAATGTTCGCCAGATGGTGCATGTTCGAGCTCTTGGCGATCTGGTCGCGGCCCGGGATGTCGGCCGGGGCCGCGGTCGCGGACGTCGGTGCGACGAGCGCGGTGGAGACCGCCACGACCAATGCCGCAAGGCCGCTGATCGCTGCCCTGCGTCTGGTCCTGCGTTTGAGGACTGGCGCCACCCTGACTCCTTTACACGTACTGCCCCCGTTGATATGTCTTGATCATCGGAGTATGGGCGCTGCCCGGGGTTTTGACCAGACCTGGGGGCATCTGTGAGCATCTCGAGATCTAAGCCCCTTTTGCCGTGCGGCCCTGAGTGGATACGGTCCGGCTATCGGAGCAGCTTGGAGGATCGTTGATGCGACACCGGATCGCGGTGATGGCGGCGACAGCGACGTTGGCCGTCAGTGGCCTGGCCGGATGCGGCGGAGGCGACGACGACAAGCCGGACGCCGGCCCGAAGCAGACGGTGCTGCAGCCCGGACGTCCCGGTGAGCCGAACAAGACCGCCCTCCTCGGCCCCTCCCAGGCCAAACCGCCCACGGACGCCGAGGTCAAGTTCGTCCAGATGATGATCCCGCACCACGAGCAGGCGGTCGAGATGTCGGTGCTCGCGCCCAAGCAGGCGTCCAGCACCAAGGTGAAGGCGCTGGCCGACCGCATCGACAAGGGCCAGGCGGGCGAGATCTCGGTCATGCAGTCGTGGCTGAAGCGGATGGGCAAGTCCACCGCCGGCTCCGGCGGCGGGCACGGCGGGCACGGGGGTCACGGCGGCAAGCAGGACCCGCACGCGGGCATGCCCGGCATGGCGACGCCGGACCAGATGAAGCAGCTGCGGGAGGCGCAGGGCGCCGCGTTCGACAAGCTCTTCCTGCAGCTGATGATCACTCACCACCAGGGCGCGCTGACCATGGTCAAGGACGTCCTGGACAAGGGCACCGACGTCACCGTGCAGGAGATGGCGCGGGAGGTCCAGTCCACCCAGATGGCCGAGATCAACCGCATGAGGGACTTGCTGGAGGCCTGAGCACGCCGCGCCCGTTCAGGCGGTGCCGCGGACGAGGGCGATGAGCCGGTCGAGTACGTGCCGGCCGCCGGCCCGCAGGCCGTCGTGCTCGTACTCGTTGGTCACCCAGGCGCGCAGCCCGCGGATCGTCGCCGCCGTCTCCATCGACAGGCCGTGGTCGACGTACATGTCGTCGTGGTAGACGGCCGCGGCGACCGGGACGTCGTTGCCGCGCAGCCGGGCCGGGTCGTACAACATCGGCCACGAGTCGCGCTCGGCGAGCAGGTCCGCCGTCTCGCGCAGCGGGCGCAGCGACGGGTCGTGCTCGAACATCCAGGGATAGATCATCTCGCCGGTGAACGACAGCGGCCGTTCGTCCGGGTCGAACTCCGGGAACTCGCCGCGGATCCGCCCGGCGGCCCAGCGGGTCGCCGAGCCCCGGCCCTGCGCGTAGATCGCCTCGTGCAGGAGCGCGTAGAGCGGCGCCGCGGTCAGGCTCAGCCGCCGTTCGACCTGGGCCAGGAACGTGTCGGTGAGCTCGGGGCCGTCGAGGCCGTCCTCGAAGGCGTCCTCCAGCAGGTAGTGGAGCCGGTGGCCGCCCGCCCCGGCGCCGAGCGCCAGGCCGAGGGACTGGAACGCCGGGACGGTCAGCCGCGTGCCGTTCGGCAGCCGTACGTCGTGGTCGCGCAGCCGGTCGGCGATCCGGGCCGCGAGCGCCGCGTCGCCCGGGTAGCGGGCGTGGTGCTCGCGGTTCTTGGCGGCGACCCGCGGATAGGTGGCGCGGTAGACGTCGTCCGCCGTGGCCGTCAGGCCGGGCAGGCCGCCGGCGATGAACACCTCGCGGAGGCCCTCCGGCGCGAACGACAGGTAGGTCGTGGCGCAGAATCCGCCGAAGCTCTGCCCCAGCACGCTCCACGGCGCGCCGCCGGCCAGCTCGCGCCGGATCAGCTCGGCGTCCAGCACGATCGAGTCGGCGCGGAAATGCGCCAGGTAGCGCGCCTGCGCGGCGGCGTCGCCGATCCGTGCCAGCGAGCGCCGGTGGGCGGGGGTCGAACGACCCGTGCCGCGCTGGTCGAGCAGGAGCACGCGGTAGTCGTCGAGCGCACGGTCGAGCCAGCTCTCCCGGCCGACCGGGCGGGGCGCGCCGTTGCCCGGGCCGCCCTGCAGGAACAGCAGCCACGGCAGGTCCGCCCGTTCCGCCTTGTCGGCGGCGACGACCTCCCGCGCGAACACCTCGATCCGCGCCCCGCCGGGATCGCCGTGGTCGAGCGGAACCGCGAAGCGGTGGTCGGTCAGGACGGTGCCGGCGTGGCGGAAGGAACTCATGATCCGATTCTGCTGGAGAGCGCCGGCGAAAGCGCGGAACGATCTCTGTCACACGGCCGGTGGCCACGTCGTCTCCCTGCCGACAGACCGCCCGACAAGGAGAGACGATGACGCAGCGCATGCGCCTGAACGAGACCGCGCCCGAGGCGTACGAGGGCTTCATGCAGGTCCACAGGGCCATCAAGAACGGTCCGCTGACGACGAAACTCCAAGAACTGATCAAGATTCGCGCGTCGCAGCTCAACGGCTGCGCGTTCTGCGTGGACCTGCACATCCGCGACGCCCGGCGGTCCGGCGAGCCCGAGGACCGGATCAACCACCTGACGGTCTGGCGGGAGTCGCCGCTCTACGACGACGCCGAACGCGCGGCGCTGGCCTACACCGAGGCCGTCACCCGCCGCGAGCCGGTCACCGACGAGCTGTGGGCGACGTTGACCGGGCTCTTCGACGAGACGGAGCTCGCCAACGTCGTGGCGCTCGTCTCCTTGATCAACGCCCTGAACCTCTTCGGGGTGCCGCTCAAGATGCGCCCGCCGAACCGCCTGGCCGCCGTCTGACCAGACCGAACCCGGCCCGGCGCGGTGACGCGCAGGGCCGGGCCCAGCAGACCTCTCCAGCCGCCCTAGCGGCCGGCGGGGGTGATCTTCTCGGTCTGGGTGACGGCCCGCGCCAGGGTGCCGGGCAGGTCCTGGCCGGTGATCTGCGAGAAGATCACGTGGTCGACGCCCCGCTCGGCGAGGCGGCCGACGGTGTCGGCGGCCTGGTCGGCGGACGGCGCGTCTCCGGGCAGGAACGTCAGGCAGGTCTTCTCGATCTCGGCGTAGTCGCGCCCCTCGCGCTCGCAGTGCTCGCGCAGCACGTCGAGCTTGTGCGGCAGCTCGTCGGAGTCGAAGAGGTTGCAGGCGTCGGCGTACTTGGCGACGAACCGCAGCGTCTTCTTCTCACCGCCGCCGCCGATCAGGATCGGCGGGTGCGGGCGGCGGACCGGCTGGGGCGAGTTGAGCGGCCGTTCGAGCCGGTAGTGCTCGCCCTCGAACGGCTTCTCGTCGCCCGCCCACATCTGCTTGGCGATGCGGAGGGTCTCCTCAAGCCGTTCGAACCGCTCGGCGGTCGGCGGGAACGCGATCCCGAGCCCGCGCGACTCCTCGTCGTTCCACGCGGCGCCGATGCCCAGCCAGGCGCGGCCGCCCGACAGCACGTCCAGCGTCGTCACGGTCTTCACGAGGACGCCCGGATGCCGGTAGGTCACCCCGGTGACCATGGTGCCGAGTGTGATCCGTTCGGTGACGCCCGCCGCGTACGAGAGGGCCGAGTAGCCCTCCAGCATCGGCTCCTCGGCCGGGCCGACGACGGCGATCTGGAAGAAGTGGTCCATCACCCAGAGCGAGTGGAGCCCGCCCTGGTCGGCCTCGCGGGCGATCCGGCCGAACTCCGGGCCGATCCGCTCCGGCCCGCCGGAGAACGTGAAGCTGGGGATCTGTAGTCCGATGCGCATGCTGCCTACTCTGCTTGCTGGAGCGCACTCCAGGTCAAGCACTCTCAGCCGGCCGTGTCGAGCCGCTCGCGCAGTTCGGCGTCCAGCTTGAGGTCCGCGGCGGGCAGCAGCTCGTCGAGCTGGGCGACCGAGCTGACCCCGACGATGGGCGTGATCGGGTGGTCGCCGCCCATCAGCCAGGCGAGCACGACCTGGTTGGGGGTGGCGCCGAGCTCGCCGGCCACGGCCCGCAGCGCGGCGAGGCGGGCGGCGGTGCCCGGGTGGTCGTACGCCGCGTGCAGCGGCCGGTCCGCGCGCGTGTAGGCGCCGTTGATCAGCGCGGTGTACGCCCACAGGGTCAGCCCCTCGGCGCGCGCGTAGTCGAAGAGCTCGTCGTTGGCGTGGTAGTGGGCGCTCTCCTCGAACGCGATGCCGGGACGGGGGAGCAGGTAGGAGTAGCGGTACTGGAGTTCGGTGTAGCCGGGCCGGCCCAGGGCGCGCGCCCGCTCGACGCGCCACACCGCGTGGTTGCTGACGCCGAGGCGCCCGACGTCGCCGTTCGCGACCAGCTCGCCGAACGCGCCCATCGTCTCCTCAAGGGGCACGGTCCGGTCTTCGAGGTGTGCCCAGTAGACGTCGATGTGGTCGGTGCCGAGGCGGCGCAGGCTGGCCTCGGCGGCGGCCCTGATCGCTTTGGCCGACAGGCCTTCGGCGTTCTCCAGCCCGGTGCCGGGGGCCTTCGGCTGCGCTCCGGCCTTGGTGCCCAGCACGATGTCGTCGCGGACGCCGCGCGCGGCCAGCCACCGGCCGATGAGCGCCTCGCTCTCGCCGCCGGTGGCGCCCTCATGCCAGAAGGAGTAGCAGTTCGCGGTGTCGATCATGCTGCCGCCCGCCTCGTGGAACCGGTCGAGGACGGCGAACGAGGCGGCGTCGTCGAGGGTGGTGCCGAACGGGATGGTGCCCAGAGCGATGTTCATGGGCGATCACTCTGCATTCTGGAGCGCGCTCCAGGTCAAGCACCGAGGGTCAGTCTCGCGGCTCCGTCGTCGCGAGTTCGCGGACGAGGGCGGCGAAACCGGTGACGAGCGGGTTGGTCGTGGTCACCGGCGCGCAGATCGCGATGCGCAGCGGCGGGATGTCGGGGATGGGCCGCCAGGCCAGGTCGGGACGGCTGTAGTGCGAGGTCATCGACTCGGGGCTGATGCAGATCGCCGTGCCGGAGGCGACGTGTTCGAGCATCTCCTCCACGTTGTCGTTCGTAGGGCCCCAGATCGGCTCGCCGCCGCCCGGCCGCGGGTTCACCGCCCACCAGTCCACCCAGTCCCGGGGCGCCTGCCGGGTCCACACGATCGGCTCGGCCGCGAGGTCGTGGATGGATACGGTGTCGCGGCCGGCCAGCGGGTGCCCGGCCGCGAGGCCCGCCCAGCGCCGTTCGACGCGGACGACCTCGATGTGCAGGCCCGCCGTGCGCGCAGGCAACCACACGAACGCCACGTCCACCAGACCCTCGTGCAGGGCCGTGACCTCGCCACCCCAGTCGAAACGTTTGGGCTCGACGGTGACGTCCGGATGCCGCTTCATGAACTCGGCGTACGCTCGGGTGCCCAGCGCTCCGGCGCCGGAGGCCGCGAAGCCCACGCGCAGGATCCGGGACCGGGCCGCCGCCACCACGCGGGCCGTCCGCTGTGCCGCCTGCCAGTCGGCGATCAGTTGCCGGGCCGCCGGGAGGAACGCCTCGCCCGCCGGGGTCAGGAGGACCTCGCGGCCGGTGCGCTCGAAGAGCGGGGTGCGCAGGTCGGCTTCGAGCTGCCGGATGCGGCGGCTGAGCGAGGGCTGGGACACGAAGAGCCGTTCGGCGGCGCGCGTGAAGTTGAGCTGGTCGGCGAGCTCGACGAAGTACCGAAGCGTACGCGTGTCGACGTCCAACGAGGCCTCCGGTGCCATGCGTTTACTGCATAGGTGCAGGTCTTGGACTTCGCTGCAGCAGCCTAGTTGCCTTAAGGGCATGACCGACATCTCACGCAACACCCTGCTTCGTGCCGGTGGTGTCTCGGCCGCCGCGCTCGCCCTCGGCGCCACCGCCGCCCCGGCGGCTGCCGCGACCGGCCGTGAGCACCCGAATGTGAAGCTGATCCGCGACTACTACGCCGCGTACGCCGCGGGAGACATCGCCGCGCTGCGCAATCGTTTCTTCGCGCCCGACATCGTGTGGACGATCCCGGGTCATCACCCGCTCGCCGGTACCAAGCGAGGGGCGGACGAGGTCATCGCGTTCTTCGAGCAGCTCGCCCGCGCCGGGATGAAGGCCGAGCCCATCTTCCTGGCGGCGGACGGGGACTGGGTCGTGGACCTGCACCGGGGCTGGAGCACGACGCCGGAGGGCCTCGACCAGCTGTGGGCGCTCGCGTTCCGCATCAAGAACCGGCGCATCGTCGAGGCGGTCAACTACCCGGGCGACCAGCACGCCGCCGACGCCTACTTCTGGCGTGTCTACCCGCTGGCGCCGATCCCGAGGCGGCTTGCCCGATGAGCGCGCCCAGCAGACGCAGCGTCCTGGCGACGGGCGCCGGAGTCCTCGGAGCGGGCATGGTGAGCACACCGGCTGCGGCAGCCGCGCCAAGCGAACGGCGCTTTGACGGCAAGACCGTCCTGTTGACCGGCGGGACGTCGGGCATCGGCAAGGCGACCGCGTACGCGCTGGCACGCGAAGGAGCCCGGGTCTTCTTCTGCGGTCGCCGCGCCGCGCTCGGCCGCCGGAACGAACAGGAGATCCGGGCGTCCGGCGGCGAGGCGACCTTCCACCGCGCGGACGTCGGCATCGAGTCCGAGGTGTCGGCGTTCGTCGCGGCGTGCGTGCGGCGGTACGGCCGGATCGACATCGCCGTCAACAACGCCGGCATCGAGACACCGCGCGCGGCGCCGCTGCACGAGCAGCCGGCCGAGGACTTCGACGCGGTCTGGCGGACGAACGCGCGCGGCGTCTTCCTGTGCATGAAGCACGAGCTGCCGCACATGCTCCGGCGCGGACGCGGCGTCATCGTCAACACCGCGTCGATCTCGGCGGAGGTCGGCTTCGCCACCATCGCCCCGTACAACGCCAGCAAGCACGCCGTCGCGTCGCTCACCAAGGTCGCGGCCCTCGAATACGCCGCCAGGAACATCCGGATCAACGCGGTCGCGCCGGGCGCGGTCGACACCCCGATGCTGGAACGCGCCGCCAAGGCGTTCGGCATGACCTACGAGCAGATCGCCGAGGGCTATCCCGTGAAGCGGATCATCCGGGCCGAGGAGATGGCGCGGGTCATCATGTGGCTCGCGTCCGATGAGGCGGGCGCCGTCGTCGGCACCGATCTCGACGCCTCCGGCGGCTACCTGACGGGCTGATCCGGCGCCCGGGCTCAGGCACGCCCATTGACCTGGAGCGCACTCCAGGTGGAATGCTAAGCGCGTGAGCTTCTACTCCCCGGGTGAGACCGCCGAGAAGAGCGGCTTCAGCATCGACACCCTGCGCTACTACGAGAAGATCGGCCTGCTGTCCGACATCGCGCGCAACGCGGCCGGGCGGCGGGTGTTCACCGACGACGACCTCGCGTGGCTGCACATGCTGCGCTGCCTGCGCGAGACGGGCATGCCCATCGCGGAGATGCTGCGGTTCTCCGAGCTGGCGCGCGGCGGCGAGGAGACGTTCAAGGAGCGGGTCGAGCTGCTGGAGGCCCACGACCGGCGGGTCGAAGAGCAGATCGCCGTGCTCCAGACGCAGCAGAAGCACATCCAGTGGAAGATCGGTTTCTACCGGAGCCTCGCCTAGCCGGACGTGGTCAGCGCGCCACCGGGTCGACGCGGCGGCCGGCGCTGTCGAAGACCAGCAGGCGGTCCAGGTCCACGGCCAGGCGCACGTCGTCACCCCGGTCGGGGCGCGGGCCGGTGGTGATGCGGAAGATGAGGTCCGTGCGGCGGTGGTGGCCGGTGCGTTCGGGCTCGGGTTCGGGTTCGGGCGCGGGGCGGCCGAAGAAGGCACGGATGCGGGAGGGCTGGACTGGAGGGGGAGGCTGGACGGGACGCTGGGTGAACTCGGCGGGGTCGACGGAGGGGATGCCCGCCTCGGCGTAGGCAAGCCATTCGTGCCCGTGGAATTCGAGTGCCCGCACCTGGCCGACGAGCTGCTGGCCGGCCGGTTCGTCGGTGGCGGTGAGGGCGTCGGCGCGCACTCCGATCGTGACGGGGGCGCCGTGGTGGCTGATGAGAGCCGACGCCCGGGGGTCGTCCCAGGCCAGGGTCAGGCGCTGGGGACCCAGGTCCAGGACCACGCCCTGGTCTTGGACGGCCCACGCCGTCGCCCGCAGGAGGTTGATCGGGGGAGAGCTGAGGAACGCGGCGACGAAGACCGTGGCCGGGTCGTGGTAGATCTGCTCCGGCGTCCCCACGTCCTCAAGGACGCCCTCGCGCAGAACGGCGATGCGGTCGGCCATCGTCATGGCCTCGACCTGGTCGTGCGTCACGTACACCGTGGTCGCGCCGGTCGCGCGGACGAGGGCGGCGATCTCGACGCGCAGTTCGGCGCGCAGGCCGGCGTCCAGGCTGGAGAGCGGCTCGTCCATGAGGAACAGGGACGGCTCGCGGATCAGGGCGCGGCCCATGGCCACGCGCTGGCGCTGGCCGCCCGAGAGGGTGCCGGGCAGCCGGTCGAGCATGGTGTCCAGGCCCAGTGCGCGGGCCAGCTCGCGGACCTTGGAGCGGGCCTCCTCCGGATCGTTCCTGGTGATCTCCAGCGGGAACATCATGTTGCCGCGCACGCTGCGATGCGGGTAGAGCGCGCCGTTCTGGAAGACCATCGCCACGTTGCGGTCGCGCGGCGAGAGCTCGTTGGCCACGGAGCCGCCCAGCCACAGGTCGCCCGAGGTGATCTCCTCCAGGCCGGCGATCATGCGCAGCACCGTGGACTTGCCGCAGCCGGACGGGCCGAGCAGCACGAACAGTTCCCCGTCCTCGATGCGCAGGCGGAGATCGTGGACCGCGTGCTGGCCGCCCGGATAGATCTTGTTCACGCCGTCGAGCACAACGTCCGTCATCCGGTCCCCCTGGGATGTGACGGGGATTACATCCTGCCGATCCCATCGTGGACATGCCGGTTTGTCCAGGGGTTTCAAACTTGAACAATCGTGGCAAAGTCAGGGGGATGTCTGACAAACCCATTTACGAGGCGTTCGCCGCCGAGTATGCCGACCACGTCGTTGACAGCCCCCACAACGCCCTTTACGACCGGCCGGCGGTGCTGGGTCTGGCCGGGGACGTACGCGGGCTCACCGTGCTGGACGCGGGTTGCGGGGCAGGGCTGTACGCGGCGGAGCTGCGGCGGCGCGGCGCGCGGGTCATCGCGTTCGACCAGAGCCCGACGCTGGTGGAGCTCGCGCGCGACCGGCTCGGCACGGACGGGGAGCTGCGCGTCCACGACCTCGCCGAGCCGCTGCACTGGCTGAAGGACGGCTCGGTCGATCTCGTCGTGCTCGCGCTGGCGCTGCACTATGTGGACGACAGGGTGGCGATGCTCCGGGAGTTCCGGCGGGTGCTGAGGCCGGAGGGCGCGGTGGTCGTCTCGACCCATCATCCGATGGCGGACTGGCAGGAGTTCGGCGGCTCATACTTCACCGTCGGCGCGGTGGAGGTGTCGCTGAGCTCGGAGAGCCACTGGCCCGTGCGGGTCTGGCGGCGGCCGTTGACGCACGTCTTCGGTGAGTTCCGCGCGGCGGGCTTCGTGGTGGACGAGCTTCTGGAGCCCCGGCCGCACGCGGAGATGGCCGCGCGTTACCCGGACGACTACGCCGAGCTGGAGGAGGCACCCGCGTTCATCGCGTTCCGGCTCCTGCCAGCGCCTCTCCCCGAGTAAGGCTGCGGCGCAGCTCGGCGGAGTCGCCGGCCATGGCCACGACGAGGACGCCCGGACCGGCGAGCGGCAGGACGGCCAGGGCGTCGCCGGTCCACGCCTCGTGACACAGGCCCGGCGCGACCAGCAGGACGCTGCCGGCCGCTCCGGCGTCGCCGAGCACCCCGCCGAGGATCGACGGGTCGTCCAGGCGCAGCTCGTGACGCAGGAGCGGAGCGCCGCCGAGGGTCACGTCGAAACGGCTGGTGTGCCTGCCGGGCAGCTCCAGATGCCGTCCGAGGATCAGCTCCTCGTACCAGCGCAGCGTGGCGCCGTCGGCGAGCTCGATGGCGGCGACGGAACGGTGGTGGCAGCCGGCCGCGGCCACGGTCGGCTCCGGGGCGAAGTCGAGGTGGCCACCTGAGGCCACCGTGGCCCGGACGGTCATCCGGGACTCGCCGTCGCCGGGCAGCGCGAGCGTCGTGGCGGCGGACCGTATCGCCAGGCGCGCGTCCGGCCCGACCCGCACGGTGACCTCGAAGTCGTCGCCGCCGAGCGGACCGGCCGCCGCCCCGACCAGGTAGAGCGCCTCGGCGGTCTCACGCAGCGCCAGCGGCCCGTCGGAACGCAGCCTGGTCAGGCGTGTCCGGCCGCCCGCGTCACGTTCGGCGGACGCGGCGGCGCGGGCGACGTAGCCACGGCTCACGAGACCGCCGCGGTGCTGTGGAGCACCGACCGCACCCAGTCCGCGACCTCGGGGGCGCCGGGCCGCTCGCGCAGGGACGTGAACGCCACCGGCCGTCCGTCGCGGACCCGGGACGCGTCGCGGGCCATCAGGTCCAGGTCGCTGCCGACCAGCGGGGCCAGGTCGGTCTTGTTGATGACCAGCAGATCGGCCGCCGCCACGCCGAGACCGCCCTTGCGGGGCACGTCGTCACCGCCCGCGACGTCGAGCACGAAGATCTGCCGGTCCGCCAGGCCCTGGCTGAAGAGGGCCGTCAGATTGTCGCCGCCGCTCTCGATGATGATCAGGTCCAGGCCGGGATGGCGTTCCTCCAGTGCCTCGACGGCGTCGAGGTTGGCGGAGATGTCGTCGCGGATCGCGGTGTGCGGGCAGCAGCCGGTGCGCACGGCGGTGATCCTCTCGTCCGGCAGCACCGCGTTGCGCCGCAGGAAGTCGGCGTCCTCGGTGGTGTAGATGTCGTTGGTCACGACGGCGAGGCCGAGTTCGCCGCGCAGCGCCCTGCACAGGGCGGCGGTGAGCGCGGTCTTGCCGCTGCCGACCGGGCCGCCGATGCCCAGGCGCAGCGCACGGCCGTGCGCGGGCGCGGCCGTGTGCGGGTCGTGGTCGTGAACGGCTCCCATGGGGCCTCCAGGTCGCGGTCGGGATTCGAAGAGGGGTCAGGATTCGAAGAGGCGCGGCTCCGCGCGCAGGTGCAGCTCCGCGTAGAGATCGAGAACGGGTGCGGACGACGCTGGGAGCGCCGCCCAGTCGCCGGTCGCGGCGGCGGCCTCGGCGGCGATCTCGTCCACCGCGGGCGCGAGCTCGGCCAGGGTCCGGTGCACGGCGAGGGGATCGAGACCGAGCAGCCGCACGGCGGCGGACGCGGGCCCGGTGATCGCGCCGCAGGCGGTGATGGACGCCGCGTCGCGGGGCGTTCCGCCGCCCGCCGCGGCCGAGGCGCCGAGCACGATCGGGTGGTGCGGCTCGCGTACGGCCGCGGCGAGCGTGTCGAGCGCCGGGTGCGTCCAGGTCGTACGGGCGGCACGGAGCAGGGAACGCCCTTGGGCGCGGGACGCCCGGCGCTGGGCGGGCGAGGGTGTACGGGCGTCGGCCTCCGCGTCGAGCCGTTCCCAAGCATGGTCGCAGGTCTGGGCATGCGCGCAGGCCGCCGCCGCCAGCCCCGCGGCGGTCAGGCCGGACGTCGCCAGCCGTCCGCGCAGGAACACGGCCAGCCCGGCGACATCCTTGACCGCGCCGGCGGTGACGGCCGGCTCCAGCCCGCCCGAATGCGCATGGCCCCCGGCGGGCAGCCGCGAGTCGGCGAGGAGCAGCAGGTGCGCCTTCATCAGAACAGGAAGTACCGCTGGGCCATCGGAAGTTCCGTGGCGGGCGCGGGCTCCACCTCGTCGCCGTCGATCGTCACGGTGAACGTGTCCGGGTCGACGTCGATGCGGGGGAGCGCGTCGTTCAGCGGCAGGTCCGCCTTGGTGAGGCGGCGCGTGTTCTTGACCGGGACGAGAGCGCGCCGCACGTCGACGCGCGAACCGAGGTCGTCGTCCAGCGCGGCCTGCGAGACGAAATGCACCGAGGTCGCGGCGGCGACGGCCGGGACGGCGCCGAACATCGGCCGGGGCAGCACGGGCTGGGGCGTGGGAATCGAGGCGTTGGCGTCGCCCATCGCGGCCCAGGCGATCACGCCGCCCTTCAGCACCACGTGCGGGCGCACGCCGAAGAAGGCCGGGTCCCACAGGACGAGGTCGGCCAGCTTGCCGGGCTCGACGGAGCCGACCTCGTCGTCGAGACCGTGCGCGATCGCCGGGTTGATCGTGTACTTGGCGACGTAGCGGCGGGCGCGCAGGTTGTCGGCGGCTCCATCACCGGCGAGCGTGCCACGGCGCCTCTTCATGGCGTGCGCGGTCTGCCAGGTCCGGATGACCGTCTCGCCGACGCGGCCCATGGCCTGCGAGTCCGAGCCGATCATCGAGATCGCGCCGAGGTCGTGCAGGACGTCCTCGGCAGCCATCGTGGTCGGGCGGATCCGGGACTCGGCGAACGCCAGGTCCTCGGGCACCGACGGGTTGAGGTGATGGCACACCATCAGCATGTCGAGGTGCTCGTCGAGGGTGTTGACGGTGTGCGGGCGCGTCGGGTTGGTGGACGACGGCAGCACGTTGGGATGCGCGGCGACGGTGATGATGTCCGGGGCGTGGCCGCCGCCCGCGCCCTCGGTGTGGTACGCGTGGATGCCGCGGCCCCCGATCGCCGCCAGCGTCGACTCGACGTACCCGGCCTCGTTCAGGGTGTCGGAGTGCAGCGCCGCCTGGACGCCCGACTCCTCGCAGACGCGCAGGCACGCGTCGATGGCGGCGGGCGTCGTGCCCCAGTCCTCGTGCAGCTTGAAACCGGACGCCCCGGCGCGCAGCTGCTCCCAGAGGGCGTCCTCGCTGACGGTGTTGCCCTTGCCGAGCAGCGCCACGTTCACCGGCCAGGTGTCGAGCGCCTCCAGCATGCGGTGCAGGTACCAGGCGCCGGTCACGGTCGTGGCCTTGGTGCCCTCGGCCGGGCCGGTGCCACCGCCGACGAGCGTGGTCACCCCCGCGCCGAGCGCCTCGCCGAGCAGTTGCGGACAGATCAGATGGACGTGGGAGTCGACCGCGCCCGCGGTCAGGATCTTGCCGTTGCCCGCCAGCACCTCGGTGGACGGGCCGATGACGAGGCCCGGATGCACCCCGTCCATGGTGTCGGGATTGCCCGCCTTGCCGAGCGCCACGACGCGGCCGTCGCGGATGCCGACGTCCGCCTTGACGACGCCCCAGTGATCGAGCACGACCGCACCGGTGACGACCAGGTCGAGCGCGCCCTCGGCGCGCGTCGTCCGGGCCTGGCCCATCGACTCTCGGATCACCTTGCCGCCGCCGAACACCGCCTCGTCGCCCGCGCCCGCGGGGCCGCGGCTGCGGTCCTCGGTCACCTCGATCAGCAGGTCGGTGTCGGCGAGCCGGACGCGGTCACCGGCGGTCGGGCCGTACAGCTCGGCGTAGCGCGCCCGCGACAGCTCAGTCATCGAGGGGTCCCGCCTTCTCCGGCCGCAGGCCGGGTACGACGCGGGCACCGGCCAGCGGAACGAGGGAGACCTCGCGGGTCATGCCGGGCTCGAAACGGACGGCCGTACCGGCGGGAACGTCCAGACGGCGCCCCCAGGCGGCCTCGCGGTCGAAGTCCAGCGCCCGGTTGGCCACGGCGAAGTGGTAGTGCGAGCCGACCTGCACGGGCCGGTCGCCGGTGTTGACCACGGTGACGGCGACGCGCGGCCGGCCCGGGTTGAGCTCGACCGGGTCGGTACCGGCGACGATCTCACCCGGGATCACGGGATCGGCCTGTGCACGGTGACGAGCTTGGTGCCGTCGGGGAACGTCGCCTCGATCTGGACGGAGTCCAGCATCTCCGGGATGCCCTCCATGACGTCGTCACGGGAGAGGACGGTGCGGCCCGACTCCATGAGCTCGGCCACGGTGCGCCCGTCGCGGGCGCCCTCCAGGATGTGCACGGCGATGACGGCGGTCGCCTCGGGATGGTTGAGCCGCAGTCCGCGTGCCCGGCGGTCCCGGGCCACCTGCGCGGCCACATGGATCAGCAGGCGCTCCTGCTCGTGGGGGGTGATCAGCACCCTCGCACGCTAACCCCGCCGCGACCGGCGGCGGAACGGCCCGGCCCGCGCTTTAACAGGCATTTCACAAGCCTGTGTCGCCCGAAACACGCCCGTCACATCCGGCTCACCGCGCGGGGTCTCGACAACCGGGGCACAGGCGATCAATGTGGCGTCCACCCGCCTGGAGACAAGGAGATCCATGTCCGAGCTCCCATCGACCACTCCGGCTCTCACCTCCCTCACGCGCCGCGCGTTCCTCGGCCGGACCGGCGCCGGGGCCGCCCTGATCGCGGGCGGCCTCGCCGCCGGCGGCGGCTCCGCCGTCGCCCGCACCGCCTCACCGGTCATCGCGCCCGCCGACCTCGACCCGCTCGCCCTCCTGAAGCGGATGCTCGCGTTCGACACGCAGAACTTCGGCGACGGCGGCGTCACCCGGCCGCACGCCGAGATGCTCAAGGCCGTGTGGGACGCCGCCGACGTCGCCGCGGAGATCATCCCGACCCCGAAGAAGGACAACGTCCATCTGGTGGCCCGCGTCCGCGGCACGACGAGCGCCCCGCCGCTCCTGCTGCTCGGTCACTCCGACGTCGTTCCGGTGGAACGGTCGAAATGGAGCGTCGACCCGTTCGCGGGCGTGGTGAAGAACGGTGAGATCTACGGTCGCGGCGCGCTGGACATGAAGGGCGCCAACGCCGCGTTCATCGCCGCTCTGCTCCGCCACCTGGGCGAGAAGGGCCGCTTCGACCGCGACATCATCGTCCTCACCGACTGCGACGAGGAATCGGGCCCGTACGGCTCCCGCTGGCTCGCCGAACACCACTGGAACAAGATCGACGCGGGCATGGTGCTCACCGAGGGCGGCTGGTTCCTGGCCCAGAAGGACCGCACGACGCCCATGCTCATCACCGTCACCCGCCAGGACAAGGTCTACTTCAACCTCGACCTGGTGGCCGACGGCACCGCGACCCACAGCTCCAAGCCCAATCCCGACTCGGCCATCGCCAAGCTCTCGCGCGCGGTCGCCGAACTCGACGGCTGGCTCGCCCCGGTCACGCTCACGCCGGTCACCCGCGAGTACTTCGCGGCGCTGGCCCGCGCGACCGGTGACCGCCCGTTCAGGCGCGCCATCGAACTGCTGCTTTCCGCCAGGTCCGCCGCCTCCCGGGAACGGGCCGCCGCCCTCGTCGTCAAGCGCAGTTCCTATCCCTGGCTGCACCGCGCCCTTCTCCGCACGACGCACGCGTTCGTGATCGAAGATGCGGGCTACAAGGAGAACGTCATCCCGTCCTCGGCGACCGTCCGCGTCAACTGCCGGGGCGTTCCCGGCGGGCAGCGTCCGCGCGACTTCCTGGCGCAGGTCCGCCGCAGGCTCGCCGACCGCGACGTCCGGGTCACGCTGGTCGGCAACTCCGGCGAGACCGAGGAGGCGGCCCTCAAGCGCCTGGACGAGACGTTCGCCAGGCCGCCCTCGTCCATCGACAGCCCGCTCTTCACCGCGATCAAGGACGCGGCGGGCAAAACCTATCCGGGAGCGACGTTCGCCCCCGCTCTCTTCGAGGCGGGCACGAGCCTGTCGCCCTGGACCTCCCGGGGCGTCCCCGGCTACGGCGTCTACCCGTACGTTCTGGACAACGACCAGCTCATCGGCATGCACGGCAACGACGAACGCATCTCGGTGGCCGCGCTCCGCCAGGGCACCGAGTTCATGTACCGCCTCTTCGAGCGCTTCAGGGTCTGATCCTGCGCCCGATCGACGGGTAGTCCTCCACGATCCCGTCCGGGCCGAAGACGATGTCGGCGGTGAACCCGTCGCTCGCGAAGTTGACGACGCCCCGGCGGACGTGCCGATACGTCTGCCGGGACGGCGTCACGGCCAGATCCGGCACCGACACCCACGCCATCAGGAACGTGCCCTCGCCCTCGTCGAGAAAGCCGCCCCGCAGCACCGGCATCGTGTTGGTCAGCGGCGACAGCCCCAGGTCGCAGTCGAGGGCCCCCGTCAACGCCGTCGCGTCCCCGCCCGGCGGCGGCAGGTCCACCCGCCCCTCCGCCTTGGCGTTGACGGTCCATTCGCCCTCCGGCCGGTTGACCAGCTCCAGCGACCGCCGCCAGCCGTCCCCGGAGGCCTCCACCAGCAGCCGGGCCGTGACCCATCTCTCACCCGTGGTCAGCTCGTACTCCAGCCGATAGGGCAGCGGATCTCCCCCAATGGCCGACCCCGTGGCCCGCAGCCGCCCCTCACCGAGATCCACCTCGGCCAGCTCGGCCCCTTCGGGCTTGACCCAGACGATAGAGATCATGCCCACACGTTAGCCCCGGCACCTCCGGCACAGGCAGTGAGCGGGGGGTACGTGTTCTGACGTGATGCGCCGGATGTCGTGGGGCGAGATTAGACTCGCCGCCGTGGCAGGCCGGATTCGTAATGAGGACATCGCGCTCGTACGGGAGCGATCACCCATCGCCGAGGTCATCGGCGAGCACCTCCAGTTGCGGAGCGCGGGCGGGGGCAACCTCAAGGGACTGTGCCCGTTCCACGAGGAGAAGTCGCCGTCGTTCAACGTCACGCCCGCCCGCAATCTCTACTTCTGCTTCGGCTGCGGCGTCGGCGGCGACGTCATCAAGTTCGTCCAGGAGATCGATCACCTGTCGTTCTCGGAGGCGGTCGAGCGGCTGGCGGCCAAGGCCGGCATCCAGCTGCGGTACGAGGAGGGCGGCTTCACGCCCCGGCAGGACGGGGGGCAGCGGGCCCGGCTGATCGAGGCGCACAAGGCGGCGACGGAGTTCTACACCGAGCAGCTCGCCGGCGCCGAGGCGATCATCGGGCGGAAGTTCCTGTCGGAGCGGGGCTTCGAGGCCTCGGACGCGGCGCACTTCGGGGTGGGATTCGCGCCCCGGGAGTGGGAGGGGCTGGTCCGGCACCTGCGCGGCCGCGGCTTCGCCGACCGGGAGCTGGTCGCGGGCGGCCTGGCCAAAGAGGGCCGGCGCGGGCCGATGGACCGCTTCCGGGGGCGGCTCATGTGGCCGATCCGCGACCTGAGCGGCGACGTGATCGGCTTCGGCGCGCGCAAGCTCTACGAGGACGACGACGGCCCGAAGTACCTCAACACCCCCGAGTCGCCGATCTTCCACAAGAGCTCGGTGCTCTACGGCGCCGACCTGGCCAAGAAGGAGATCGCACGGCGGCGGCAGGCCGTGGTCGTCGAGGGCTACACCGACGTGATGGCCTGCCATCTGAGCGGCATCCCGACCGCCATCGCCACCTGCGGCACGTCCTTCGGCGACGACCACATCAAGATCCTTCGGCGGCTGCTGATGGACCAGGACGAGTTCCGCGGCGAAGTGATCTTCACCTTCGACGGGGACTCGGCCGGGCAGAAGGCGGCGCTGCGCGCGTTCGCCGACGAGCAGAAGTTCGTGACGCAGACGTTCGTGGCCGTGCAGGCGGACGGGCTCGACCCGTGTGACCTGCGCATCCGTCAGGGCGACGCGGCCGTGCGAGATCTGGTGGCGTCGCGGCAGCCGCTGTTCGAGTTCGCCGTGCGCAGCGCGATCTCCCAGCACAACCTCGACACCGCCGAGGGCCGGCTGGCCGCGCTGGACGCGGCGGCGCCCGTGGTAGCCAAGATCAAAGACCGGGCGCTGCGGCAGATGTACGCCGTCAGCCTCGACCGGTGGCTCGGCATCATGGACGAGCAGTTCGTGCTGCGGCGGGTGCGCGAGCTGGCGGCCCGCGAGCACGGCCGCCGCAACGGGCGCCCCGCCGGGGACAACGGGGCGGGCGCGGGCGCCGCCGCCGAGCGGCCCGCCTACGATCCGAACGATCCCGACGTGCAGCGCGAACGGGAGCTCCTGAAGATCGCGGTGCAGCGGCCCGCGCTGCTCGGCCCGCTCTTCGACGGCGTGCCGGCGGACGTGTTCATCGCGCCGCCCCACGCGGCCGTCCGGGAGGTCATCGCCGCGGCGGGTGGGGCCGCTGTGGTGTCAGGGGAGGCCGAATGGGTCGCGCTGCTCCATGAGCACGCCCCGAACGACCAGGTCAAAGGCCTGATCACGCAACTCGCGGTGGAACCGACACGGTCCGCACATGAATCGGACGACCGTTATGCCGCAGATCTTCTCGCCCGTATTCAGGAACGCCAGCTCACCCGCATGATCGCCGACGTGAAATCTAAACTCGGACGGCTGAATCCGGTCGAGCAGGGCGAAGAGTACAACAAGCTCTTCGGCGATCTTGTTGCGCTTGAGCAGCAGAGACGGGAGTTGCGCGAGCGAGGCCTTGGGTCCCAGTAAGTCAAGAGACCGCAAAATGGGTCCTGTGATCTAGGGCCTCGGTGACGCAGACTGTCCCCGTGGGCCCTTCGGTGCTGCCTAGCGAGGCGCCATCGGTTGATCAGGTGGCAGACCTGGTCGCACGTGGCAGAGAACGCGGCGGTGTGACCGTCGATGATGTCGCTGCTGCGCTCGATCGCTCCGACTTGCCGGACGATTCGCTGGAACGAGTCGTCCGGATGCTCGCAGAGCAGGGGGTAGAGGTTCTCGAGTCCCAACAGGAGACCGAGGACGTCACGCGAGCGGACGAGGGAGACCTCGGCAAGCGGGCGCCGACGAGCGACCTGGTAAGGATCTACCTGAGAGAAATCGGTCGCGTACCGCTTCTCACGGCAGAAGATGAAGTCGAACTAGCGAAATCGATTGAGGCGGGACTGTTCGCCGAGGAGAAGCTGGCGCACACCGCCATCCTCTCCCGGATGGAACAGCTCGACCTCGAACTGCTCGCCCGCGATGGAGTGCGGGCGAAGCAACGCCTGATCGAAGCCAACCTGCGCTTGGTGGTGTCGATCGCCAAACGGTACGTGGGGCGAGGAATGCTCTTCCTCGATCTGATCCAGGAGGGGAATCTCGGACTCATCCGCGCGGTCGAGAAATTCGACTACACCAAGGGATTCAAGTTCTCGACCTACGCCACCTGGTGGATTCGCCAGGCGATCACGAGAGCGATCGCCGACCAGGCCCGGACGATCCGCATTCCGGTGCACATGGTGGAGACCATCAACAAGCTGGTCCGGGTGCAGCGTCAGCTCCACCAGGACCTAGGCCGGGAACCGACGCCCGAAGAGATCGGCCTGGAGATGGGCCTGTCGCCCGTCCGGGTCGTGGAGATCCAGCGGATCGCCCAGGAGCCGGTGTCCTTGCAGTCGCCCATCGGAGAGGAAGACTCCGACCTGGGTGACTTCATCGAGGACGCGGACGCCGTGGTGCCGATCGAGGCCGCGGCGTTCATCCTGCTCCAGGACCAGCTCGAGGACATCCTGGGGACGTTGTCCGATCGGGAGCAGCGCATCATCCAGCTGCGCTTCGGCCTGACCGACGGGCATCCGCGGACTCTCGAAGAGGTCGGCCGCGAGTTCGGCGTGACACGCGAACGCATCCGCCAGATCGAATCCAAGACCCTGGCCAAGCTGCGTCACCCGTCCCGCGCCCAGATGCTCAGGGAGTATCTGGACTGAATCCACCCATCCGGCAACGACTCTCCGCCGTGATCATGCGATCCCCACCCCGGTCGTGTGATCACGGCGGAGAGCCGTCCGGGGCGGGCAGGTTGCGCACCCTCATCCCGTGACCGCACGGGCTCAACGTGAGCGTCCCGGGGCCGATGGTGACCTGCTCGGCCGGTGTCCCGCAGACCGGGCACGGGGGCCGGTCGTCCTCGCCCTTGGTGCCGTACGGCGGCTTGAGGAACGGCCGCGCCCTCCACATGCTGACCCTCGGAAGCTCCCGCTGCCGCCTGCGCAGCAACGTCAAGGTGTCCTCCCCGCCTGAGCCGGCGTGCTCCCCGCTTGAATCGGCGTGCTCCCCGCCTGAGCCGGTGTGGCCGGGCGGCGCGGGCAACGGGCGCCTGCGCCTGCGTACGAGTGCCCACCCGGCCGGGACGACGAAGAACAGGACGAGGCCGACGCCGACGAAGAAGCCCTTGCCGGTCCCCGGGCCGCGGTCCACGGCGAACCCCGCGCCCCCACGGCAGGTCACCCGGTACTCGCCTTCGCGAGACGCCTCCAGGACATAGACGCGATGCCAGGTCGTCCCGTCCACCGTCAGGTCGGAGCCGGTGCGGGGCGTCAGCGTCGCGCGCGCGTCCGGCGTCACGCACCCGGCGGAGGCCGCCGGCTCGTCACGCACATAGATCGAACGTTCGTCGTCTCCAGAGACGAAGATCCTTGTCTCGTCCCCGGCGGCGAACCGGTCCTGGACCTTGCCGGTGCCGGTCACCAGCCCGGCGCCCGTCCTGACCACCAGCAGGCCGAAGGGGAGCACCACCAGCCCGACCACGACCCACGCCGCGATGGTGAACGCGCGCCCTGACTTTGCCATGGCGGACATGATCGGGCATCCGGTGCGATTCGCATAGGCAGCCGCTCATGATCGCAGGCTCAGGTTCCCCGGAGGGGGCGTCTCGTCGGCACTGCGTGTCCACCGTCTCGGTCCTGCCCGACGGTCGGCTGCGCGCCTGGACGAGACGTGGGAGTGGGAGTCGAAGCCCGGTTCCGGGACCAGCGCGGTGGAAGAAGTGTCAGAAGGGCTCTGACGGCACATTTCCGGCGTTGTTCCATTACCGTTGAGGCATGCTGATCGTGACGACTGACGGACTGGCCGGGTACGAGATCCGTTCCGTGTTCGGCGAGGTCCTCGGGGTGGCCGTCCAGACCGATCAGAGCCTGCCGGCGGCGGGGCAGTCCCCGAGCAGCGCGACGTTCCGGGTGACGGGTGAGCAGCCGGGCGTGGGCCTGGCGGCGACCCGCCGGGAGGCCGTGGACCGCCTCGCGCAGGAGGCTCATCGCAAGGGCGCCAACGCCGTCGTGGGCATGTGCTTCGACACGGCCCAGCTGGCCGGGGGAGGGCACGAGGTCTGCGCGTACGGCACCGCCGTGTGGGCCGAGCCGGCGAAGACCGCCGCCGCCCAGCCGCAGTCCGCCACCATGCCGCAGCAGAGCTCCCAGGCCGTCCCGCCGTACGCGGACCCGCAGCCGGGCGGTCCGCCCATGGCCGCGCGCAACCTGACGATCGGCCTGCACGACCGCCCCCGCTGAGAAGGGCCGCTGCCATCCCCGTGCGCAGGGGACGGCAGCGGGCCCGCGACCGGGTCAGCAGTAGATGCGCCGCCAGTCCTTCTTGCTGCCGCCCGCGACCATCCTGGAGTTGATCCGCAGGTAGACGCTGGTCTTGTAAAGCTGGCTGCCCCCGGAGCACTTCCACGCGAGGTTGATCCCGACCGTGAACGTCGCCCGGCCGGACTTGCCCACGACCTTCCTGGCCTTGGTGCTCCAGACGACCTTGCCGCCCCGGTACTGGGAGAGCTGCGCCTCGACGGCCCGGTAGTTGGGGAAGAAGGTCTTCTTGCAGTGGACGACGGCCCAGGCCCTGATGTACTTGCCGGACTTCCACGGATGGCTCCACTGCATGTAGCCGCCCTTGCCACCCCCGCAATTGCGCGACGACAGCTTCATCGAACCGGTCTGGACGCCGGCCTGGGGCTCGTCGGCCGTGTGGACGAGCGACGCGGGCGCCTGCACGGTGACGGCCTTGGCCGCCGGCGGCGAGCCGGTGGCCGCCTGCGCGGCGGGTGCGCTGAGCGTGGCGGCCGCGACAGCGGCTACCGGAACGGCCACGAGATACCGGGACTTGGTCATCAGACCCCATTTCAGGAAGCGGCGGAGCCGCGACCGCCTCGTTCGGCGATCGGGGAACACCTCAGCGACCGGCCGTCTCCGGTGCGTCGCCCGAGAGTCTCGGGAACGACTCCGTGGCGTCTCCGATGCTGCTGGCGGGCCTCTGATGCTGCCGGCGGGCCGGGCATCGCGCCGACCGCCCTGTCAGGCGCCGACCGCCCTGTCAGGCGCCGGCGGCGCGTTCGGCGCGGATTCGGGTCACCACGTCGCCCGCGGCGGTCTTGATCGCTTCCAGCTCCCGCAGGTAGGCCCAGTAGTCGGGGTGTGAGCCGGTGAGCCGTCCGGGCGCCGCGTCGAGGCGTTCGACGAGGGCGTCCAGCACGCGGGCGTGCTGGGGTGCGGGGCCGCCCGGCTGGGCGGTCGCGAGCTTCTGCGCGTCTCGTACGACGAAGCGGGCCGCCTCGGCGGGCGCCGCCGGGTCGGCGCGGACGGCCTCCAGCTCCGTCACCCGCCCGGTGACCTGGCCGGCCCGGCGGTCGGCGGCGGCGAGCTCGGTGCGCGCCGCCGTCAACGCCTGCTGGGCCCGCTTCCACTCGTTGCGGGACAGCAGCTCGGACGCCTCGTTCAGCCGCTCGCGGGCGCGGGTCACGCCGTCCTCGATGGCCTCCGGTGCGCCCTTGAGGTCCTGCCAGCACGCCTGCGAGTAGCTGATGAGCAACTTCTTCATGGCCAGCCGGACGGATTCCACCCGCCCGGACACCACGTCCACGCGCGTACGGACCGACGCCAGCGAGTTGCGCACCTTCTCGCCCAGACGGGGCAGCTCCTCGGCCGACTCCCGGGCACGGGCGGCGAGCCGGGCCACTTCGTCGGCCTTGTCCATCGCGCCGGACAGCCCAAGCCCGCCGAGGCCCTGCGATCCCAGGACGGCGAGGCCCTCCTTGGCCTGGGCGAGTTCCGCCTCGGGGTCGGCGGTGTCCATGCCCGCCTTCTGGGCGGCGGCGATGGCGGCCTCGGCGGCGGCGACGGCGTCGCGGGCGGCGGTCAGCCGGGGCGGCAGCCGGTCGAGCGCGGTCTCCATCCGCGCCATCTGGGGTGTCAGCCGCTCGGCGAACCGGTTGAGATCGTCAGTGATCTTGCGGAGCCGGTCGCCGACGGCCAGCAGGGCGCGGCGGGCGGCGTCGTACTCGGCCACCGAACGGTCCGGGGAGTCCAGATCATGAGCGTCCACGACGTCGATGTAGCCGGCGGACGCCGCGTCGGCCGCGTCGTTCAGCCGGTCGAAGTCCCTGCGGGCGGCGGCGCCGGCGGCCTGGTCGAGGTCGGTCAGGACGGTGACCCGGCCGTCCAGGTACTTCTGCGCCTGGTCCATGTCGTAGAACGCCGCGGCCGCGTCCTGCCTGGCCTCGACGGCCGCGGCGCGGGCCTCCGCCTCGCGCCCGGCCCCCCGGCCCCGGCGGCGCTGATCGCCCGGTCCCCGCAACGCTTGCCTCCCTGTCGGTCTCGCTCGCTCTAGTCTCGCTCAGGCCGACCGGTGAGTTCACCTCTCCAGGCCAGGTAATGTGTGGTGGATCACCCTTTCTCTGGGGATCTGGTCGGTTTGTGGTGAATCTGGCTGGCTCTGATCGTCCTGGAGGGAACGGATAGCATCACCTCCAGCGTCTTTATTGCGAGGCGCCACGCGGCGCCGGCGCAGCAGCAAGCGATTTTGGAGGCACTGTGGGTGTCAGTCTCAGCAAGGGCGGCAACGTCTCCCTCACCAAGCAGGCCCCGGGCCTGACCGCGGTGACCGTGGGTCTCGGCTGGGATCTGCGTACCACCACCGGTACCGACTTCGACCTCGACGCGTCCGCCCTGGTCCTGGACAACAGCGGCAAGATCGTTTCGGACCAGCACTTCGTGTTCTTCAACAACCTGCGCACGCCCGAGGGTGGCGTCGAGCACACCGGCGACAACACCACCGGCGAGGGCGAGGGCGACGACGAGCAGATCAAGGTCGACTTCGCCACCATGCCGGCGCAGGCCGAGCGGGTGGCCTTCGCCGTGTCGATCTATGACGCCGAGACCCGGAGCCAGAACTTCGGCCAGGTGCGCAACGCGTTCATCCGCGTGGTCAACCAGGCCGACAACTCCGAGCTCGCCCGTTACGACCTCACCGAGGACGCCTCGACCGAGACGGCGATGGTCTTCGGCGAGCTCTACCGCAACGGCGCCGAGTGGAAGTTCCGGGCGGTCGGCCAGGGGTACGCCTCCGGCCTGGCCGGAATCGCGACGGACTTCGGCGTCAACCTCTGACACCAGAGCCAGGGAGCAGCGCGATCATGGGAGTATCGCTCGCCAAGGGCGGCAACGTCTCGCTGACGAAGGCCGCGCCCGACCTCACCGCCGTCTCGGTCGGGCTCGGCTGGGACGTGCGCGCCACCACGGGCGCGGACTTCGACCTGGACGCCTCGGCGCTGCTGCTCGACAGCGGCGGCAAGGTGCTCTCCGACGAGCACTTCGTGTTCTTCAACAACCTGCGCAGCCCCGACGGCTCCGTCGAGCACACCGGCGACAACCTGACCGGCGAGGGCGAGGGTGACGACGAGGTCGTCACCGTCGACCTGGCCAAGGTGCCCGTCCAGTGCGAGCGGATCGTCTTCCCGGTGTCGATCTACGACGCCGACAACCGCGGCCAGAGCTTCGGCCAGGTCCGCAACGCCTTCATCCGCATCGTCAACCGTGCCGACAACAACGAGCTGGCGCGATTCGACCTGACCGAGGACGCCTCGACGGAGACCGCCATGGTCTTCGGGGAGCTTTACCGGCGCAACGACGAGTGGAAGTTCCGCGCCGTCGGGCAAGGGTACGCTTCAGGTCTGGCCGGTATCGCCACGGACTTCGGCGTCAACGTCGGATGACCCGCGCCGAATGACCCAGGCGATCGCCGCCAGTCACCCCGCCTAGCAGAGACACATTCATGATTCTTCGCACGTTCGGGTGGTCCTTCGGGATCACCGCCGCCGGCCTGGTCGCCGCCCTGTTCTACCGGGGCGCCACCGGGCTGGCCCTGGTCGCCGTCCTGGCCGTCCTGGAGATCTCGCTGTCGTTCGACAACGCCGTGGTCAACGCCAAGGTGCTGGACCGGATGAGCGTCTTCTGGCAGAAGATCTTCCTCACCATCGGCATCGCCATCGCCGTCTTCGGCATGCGGCTGCTCTTCCCGCTGGTCATCGTGGGCATCACCGCCAAGCTCGGCCCCATCGAGGCCGTCGACCTGGCGCTGAACGACAAGGAGGCCTACAAGGCCGCCATGGTGTCGGCCTATCCGATGATCGCGGCGTTCGGCGGGATGTTCCTGCTGATGCTGTTCCTGGACTTCGTGTTCGAAGAGCGTGACGAGCGATGGCTGGCCTGGCTCGAAACGCCGCTGGCCAAGATCGGCAAGCTGGACCAGCTGTCGGCGGTCATCGCGGGCGGTTCGCTGGCCCTGGTGGCGGCCGTGTGGGCCAAGGACCCCGGCGACGTGATGATCTCCGGTGTGCTGGGCATGATCACCTACATCCTGGTCAACGGGCTGGGCGAGCTGTTCTCCGACGCCGGCCTGAGCGAGGTCGAGACGGCGGCCGAGACGTCCGGACGCGGCGGCCCGAGCGAGCTGGCCAAGGCGGTCGGCAAGGCGGGCTTCTTCCTGTTCCTCTACCTGGAGGTCCTGGACGCCTCGTTCTCCTTCGACGGCGTCATCGGGGCGTTCGCGATCAGCACCGACCCGATCATCATCATGCTGGGCCTGGGCATCGGTGCCATGTACATCCGGTCGCTGACCGTCTTCCTGGTCCGCAAGGGCACGCTGCACGAGTACCGCTTCCTGGAGCACGGTGCGCACTGGGCCATCGGCGCGCTGGCGGTCTGCATGCTGATCAGCATCGGGCACCACGTGCCCGAGTGGATCACCGGTGGCCTGGGCGCCGGACTGATCATCGCGGCGTTCGTCAGCTCGGTCGTCCGCAACCGCAGCGAGTCCGACGGCGACCGGCCCACATCGGACAAGGAACTGCACTCCTCCGGCGTCTGACCGGGCGAGCCCAAGCCCAGGACCTCATGCGAGCCCCAACTCATCACCAAAGGAGCCGATGATGTCGATCTCACTGCAGAAGGGGCAGAAGGTCTCGCTGGCCAAGCCCGGCGGAGGCACTCTGACCCGCGTCAAGATGGGCCTCGGCTGGGACGCGGTCGCCAAGAAGGGCCTGTTCGGCAAGAAGGGCAAGGCGCAGTCGATCGATCTGGACGCGTCCTGCCTGATCTTCGACGCCAGCGGCAACCTCGCCGACACGGTGTGGTTCCGCCAGCTGCGCAGCAAGGACGGCTCGGTGCTGCACACCGGCGACAACCTCACCGGAGCCGGTGAGGGCGACGACGAGGTGATCAACGTGGACCTGCAGGGTCTGCCGGCCAACATCACCCAGCTGGTGTTCACGGTCAACTCGTTCACCGGGCAGGACTTCTCGCAGATCGAGAACGCGTTCTGCCGGCTGGTGGACGAGGCGACGGGCCAGGAGCTCGCCCGCTACGACCTGAGCGGCTCGGGCCAGCACAACGCCCAGATCATGGCCAAGGTGTCGCGGGACGGGGAGGGCTGGTCGATGACCGCGATCGGTGCGATCGCCACCGGCCGCACGGTCCAGCATCTCGTCCCGGCGGTGACCCCGCACCTGTAGAAAAGACGGCTGAAAAGCACCGACGGGCATCTTTTGGTGTTCGTCGGTGTTTTTCGTATGACCGAATATTCACATACCCCCACATACCCTGGGTATCGTGCCCGCGTGCGGGCCCGACGATGGGGAAGGACCCAGCGTGCATGCGGCACTTTGACCACATCGACACCGCGTACCGTAAACAGCTCTTCTACCGGCAGCCCCGCCGTTTCGACCGGCACGCCGACCCCGACATCCTGGCGGTCGCGCTGGGCGCCACCCTCTACAGCCCGGCCACCCGGCCGACCCTCGCGGGCGACGTCGCCAAGGCCCATCGGCGGGGTGTGACCAGCATGGTCATCTGCCTGGAGGACGCGATCGGAGACGCCGACGTCGCCGCCGCCGAGGCCAACGCGGTCGAGCACCTGCGCCGCGTCCACGCGGAGGGGACCGAGGCGCCGCTGCTGTTCGTCCGGGTCCGCGTTCCCGAGCAGATCGCGGACCTGGCCGCCCGGCTCGGCGACGCCGTCGAGCTGGTCAGCGGATTCGTGCTGCCGAAGTTCACCGCCGCCAACGGCGAGGCCTTCCTGGACGCGCTCGCCGAGGCCGCCGACCGCACCGGACGGCGCCTGCTGGCCATGCCCGTGATCGAGAGCCGCGAGGCGGTCTACCGGGAGACGCGCGGCGAGCTGCTCCAGGACGTGGCCCTGCTCCTCGCCAAGCACCGGGAGCGCGTGCTCGCCGTCCGGCTCGGCGCCACCGACATGTCCGCCGCGTACGGGCTGCGCCGGCCCCCGGACCTGACGATCTACGACATCCAGCCGGTGGCCGGGGTGATCGCCGACGTGGTCAACATCCTCGGCCGCGCCGACGGCACCGGATTCGTGGTCACCGGGCCGGTGTGGGAGTACTTCTCCGCCGGCGAGCGCATGTTCAAGCCCCAGCTGCGGCAGTCGCCGTTCGAGGCCCAGCGGGCCGCGCCGCTGCGCCAGCGGCTGATCACCTCCGACCTCGACGGCCTGATCCGCGAGGTGCACCTCGACAAGGCCAACGGCCTCACCGGCAAGACCGTCATCCATCCGAGCCATGTGGCGGCCGTGCACGCGCTCTCGGTGGTGACCCACGAGGAGTACTGCGACGCCGCCGACATCCTCGGCGTGGCCGGGGGCGGCGCGATGGCGAGCTCCTACGCCAACAAGATGAACGAGGCCGGGCCGCACCGGGCCTGGGCCGAGCGCCTCATGCTCCGCGCCCATGTCTTCGGCGTGGCGGCCGAGGACGTGACGTTCGTCGAGCTCCTCGACGCGGCGGCGGGCGGCCGGTGAGCGCGGGCATCTGGACCGGGCAGGCGGACCTGTGGACCGGCGAGTGGGTGTCGGATCGCCTGGACGTGCGCCTGGCCGACGGTGAACGTCCCGCCGGGGTGGGCCTGAGCGACCTGGTGGGCCTGGCCGTGCGGCGCAATCCGCGGCGGGCGCACCTGCTGGTCTCGACGGTGCTCGGCAAGCACGTCCCGACCGACCCGCGGCTGGTGTACGGGGCGGGACTGCTGCTGGGCGACCTGGTGAGAGCTCGGCTGAACGGGCGGTCGCCGGGCGATACAGGCGGCTTGCTCGCGGAGGCCCTCAAGAGCCGTCCCGGAGCCGCCGCCTCGTTGCGTGACCGTCTGCGGGCGCCGCGTACGCCGGTGGACGCGGTGGTGCTGGGCTACGCCGAGACCGCCACCGCCCTCGGGCATTCGGTGGCCGACTCGCTCGGCGGGGCCTACTACCTGCATTCCACGCGGCGTCCGGTGGCGGGCTTCGCCACGTACGGCGGCTTCGAGGAAGAGCACAGCCACGCCACCAGCCACCTTCTGCTCCCGGCAGACCCGGCGGAGCTCAATGCCGAGGTGCCGATGGTGCTCGTGGACGACGAGCTGTCGACGGGCCGTACGGTCCTCAACACCATCCGCGCCCTCCACGCCGTACGGCGGCGACGTCATTACGTGGTCGCGGCGTTGGTGGACCTGCGGGACGACGACGACCGGGCGCGCATGCGGGAGCTCGGCGACGAGCTCGGCGCGCGCATCGACGCCGTCGCGCTGGCGAGCGGCCGGGTGGAGCTGCCGGACGGGATCCTGGAGGCCGGCCAGGCCGTCGTCTCTGATCTTGAAGCCGGGCGCGGCGAGCGGCCGGTGAGGCCGGTGAGGCCGGCGAGGCCGGTGACGTGGGTCGACGTGGGATGGCCGCAGGGACTGCCCGACGGCGGACGGCACGGGTTCACGCCGGAGCATCGGGCGCGCCTGGAGAAGGAGCTGCCCGCGATGGCGGCGCGCCTGGTTCCCGCGCTGGCGGGCTGCGGGTGCGTGCTGGTACTCGGCTCCGAGGAACTGATGTACGCGCCGCTGCGGCTGGCTGAGGCGCTTGCGGACGTGCTCGCGGACGTGGCCGTGCGGTACTCGACGACCACGCGTTCGCCGGTGCTCGCCGTGGACGATCCGGGCTACGCGATCAGGACGCGGCTGGCGTTCCCGGCGCATGACGACCCGGCGGACGGGCCGGGGGAGAGGTACGCCTACAACGTCGGCGCGCGGTTCGACGCGATCGTGCTCGTGGTCGACGCCGCCGCCGACACGCAGGCGTTGAAGGGCGGCCTGCTGGCGGAGCTGAGCGCCCTGGCGCCGGTGTCCGTCGTCGTGATTCCCGCTTTCGGGGAGGGGGAGCTGTGACCGAAGGCATGCTGCCCGAGCCGCTGTACGGGCCGGACTTCGGCAGCTACGCGCGTGCCGATGTCGCCTGGCTGCTGAAGGACCTGTCGGACGTCCGGCTGGAGGCGCCCACGGAGGAACGCGAGGCCGCGATCCAGGCGGGCCGGGCCCACTACGCCGAGTCCCTGCCGGTCGAGTACCAGCCGGGCGAGGCGTACCAGCGGCTGTTCCACGAAGCCCTCGACGCGGCGGCCGAACGGCTCGCCTACGCGGTCGGCCTGATCTCCGAGCTGATCCTCGCCGAACGCGGCCCGGACGCCGTCCTGGTCTCGCTCGCGCGTGCGGGCACGCCGGTCGGGGTGCTCGTACGGCGCTGGGCCCGGTTCGCGCACGGCCTCGACCTGCCGCACTACGCGGTGAGCATCGTGCGCGGGCGCGGCATCGACGCCGTGGCCCTGCGCTATCTCGCCGCGCACCACGACCCGGCGAACGTGATGTTCGTCGACGGGTGGACCGGCAAGGGCGCCATCACCAAAGAGCTCACCGCGGCACTCGACGAGCACGCCGCCGCCCACCCGGGCGAGCGGTTCTCCGACCAGCTCGCGGTGCTGGCCGACCCCGGCCGCTGCACGCCGGTCTACGGCACCCGCGAGGACTTCCTGATCCCGTCGGCCTGCCTCAACTCGACGGTCTCGGGACTGGTCAGCCGTACGGTCCTGAACGACGACCTGATCGGGCCGGGTGACTTCCACGGCGCCAAGTTCTACGCCGACCTCGCGGACTCCGACGTGTCGCGGCTGTTCTTGGACACGGTCTGCGCGCGGTTCGGGGACGTCGCCGAGCGGGTGGCCAAGGACGCGCCCGACCTGCTCGCCGCCGACCGTACGCCGGACTGGTCGGGCTGGGAGGCGGTACGCCGGGTCGGTCGCGAGCACGGCATCGACGACCTCAACCTGATCAAGCCCGGGGTGGGGGAGACCACCCGGGTCCTGCTGCGCCGCGTTCCGTGGAAGGTCCTGGTCCGTGCCGACGCGGGCGACGACCTCCGCCACCTCCGGCTGCTCGCCGCCGAACGCGGCGTCCCGGTGCTGGACGTGGAGCCCGGCGCGTTCCCGTACGCCTGCGTCGGCCTGATCCACCCCAGCTTCGGCCAGGGAGCCGCGCAGTGACCGTGCTGGTCTGTTCGGACCTCGACCGCACCCTGATCTACTCGGCGGCGGCGATGAAGCTGGAGGGGCCCGACGCGGCACTGCCCCGGCTGCTGTGCGTGGAGCTCTACCAGGCCGCGCCGCTCTCGTTCGTCACCGAGACGGCCGCGCGCGGGCTGGAGTCGCTCGCCGCGGCCGCCACGTTCGTGCCGACGACGACGCGCACGCCCGAGCAGTACGCCCGGGTGCATCTGCTGGAG
Source organism: Actinomadura fulvescens (assembly GCF_039533225.1). Classification (NCBI taxonomy): domain Bacteria; kingdom Bacillati; phylum Actinomycetota; class Actinomycetes; order Streptosporangiales; family Thermomonosporaceae; genus Actinomadura; species Actinomadura fulvescens. Next base: position 692,689 of record NZ_BAAATD010000001.1, read on the forward strand.
AAGCCGCCCGCGTACGCGATCTGCGCCAACGGCGGCCACATCCTCGTGGACGGCGTCGACGATCCCGAATGGTCGGCGCAGGTACGCGCGCGCGTCACCGAAGGACGCGCCGGGCTCGACGAGGTGCACGACCACCTCGTCGGTATCGGCGGCGACTTCGTGCTGAGGCTGCGCACCGCCGCCGATCTCTTCGCGTACGCCGTCGTCGACCGGGCGGCGCTCCCGGACGGCTGGATCGCCGAGCTCACCGGCTGGTGCGCCGAGCGCGGCTGGCGGACCTCGCTCCAGGGGCGCAAGGTCTACTGCCTGCCCGAGACCCTCACCAAGGCCGACGCCGCGGCGGAGGTGGCACGCCGGACCGGCGCCGACCGCACGCTCGCGGCCGGGGACTCCCTGCTGGACATCGAGCTGCTCGCGTTCGCCGACGCGGCGATCCGGCCCGCGCACGGCGAGCTGCACGCCACCGGCTGGAGTTCGCCGCACACCACGGTGACCGCCGCCCGGGGCATCGCCGCAGGTGAGGAGATCGTGGACTGGCTGCTCGACCGCGTCGCGACGGGGGCGCCCACAACGGCGTGAACAATCACATACTCCCCGCTCACAACGAAGAGAAGCGACAGCGAATTGGGGGTCGTCGCGGCCGCCTTCTGAGGTCACAATCGCGGTAATCCACGGTGCGCGACACCCGGAGGCGCGGTATGAAGGTCGACGTCGCTGTGGGGGGCCCGGAGCTCCGGCAGCTCTCCGGGCTCGCCCGCCTGGCTGAGGACATCGGATTCGACTCCCTCTACACCGCCGAGTCGTGTCGTGCTCCGTTCCCGTGGCTCGCGCGGGCGGCCGAGCACACCACCCGGCTCGGGCTGGGCACGTCCATGGCGGTGGCGCCCGCCCGCAGCCCGATGGCGCTCGCTCACCTCGCCAACGATTTGCAGGAGTATTCGCGCGGACGGTTCGTGCTGGGGCTGGGCGCGCAGACCAGGACCCAGCCCTGGTGGCGGTACGGCGCCTCGTTCCATCCGCCGGTGCCGCGCATGCGGGAGCTGATCCGCGCGGTCCGCGGGATGTGGCGGTCATGGCAGAACGAGACGGCGTTCGTGCCGCCGCCGCATCCGTACGGCCCGCCCAAGATCTACCTTGCGGGGGTGGGGCCGCGCATGACGCAGCTCGCGGGCGAGCTCGCCGACGGGCTGATCCTGCACGGCTTCACCACCGCCCGGCATCTGCGCGAGACCACCGTTCCGGCGCTGGAACGCGGGTTGCGCCACTCCGGCCGGACCTGGGAGGACATCGAGGTGGCCGCCCCGGCGTTCCTCGTCACCGGCGCCACCGACAAAGCGTACGAACGGTCGGAACGACGGGTCCGCCAGGCCATCGCCCTCTATGGCGCGAGCCCCGCGTACCGGCACGTCCTCGAATCGGCGGGCCGCGCCGGGCTGCAGGACGAGCTCGCCTCGCTCGCCCGGCAGGGCCGATGGACCGAGATGCCCGGCCGCGTCGACGACGAACTGGTCGACGAGGTCGCCGTACGCGGGGAGCTGACGGAGATCCCGGAACTCCTCGTGCGTCGCTATGGAGCCCTGTGCCGCCGCGTCACCCTGATGGGACCGTTCCATGAGAATCCGGGCGTCTGGGCCGTCCTGATCGCCCGCATCCACCAGATCACCTGTGAACCGGTCCCCTCGTAGGGGTGGCGAGAACGCGATTGAAAGGTCACCCTCAGGTTATGAGTCCCCGTCTGACCGGCGACGAGAGCGTGCTGTGGCAGGCAGCGGCGCGGGTACTCGACGCCAACTGGACCGGGGCGGCGACCGTTCCGTCCCCGGGCCTCTACCCGCACCAGTGGAGCTGGGACTCCGCGTTCATCTGCATGGGCCTGGCCCGGCATCGCCGGGACCGCGCCGAGCACGAGCTGACGTCGCTCTTCCGCGGCCAGTGGGGGACCGGCCTCGTGCCGCACATCGTCTTCAACACCGACGAGTCCCGGCTCGCCTACTTCCCCGGCCCCGAACTCTGGCGTTCGGACCGGCAGCCCGCCGCGCCCACCGGCACCCACACCTCCGGCCTCACCCATCCGCCTTTGCACGCGCTGGCCGCGCTCCGCCTCCACGAATGCGCCTCCGACACCGAGCACAGCCGGGACTTCCTCGCCCACCTGTATCCCAAGCTCGCCGCCCAGCACCGCTACCTCTCCGAGGCCCGTGACCTCGACGGCAGCGGGCTGATGGCCATCTGCCACCCCTGGGAGTCCGGCCTCGACAACAGCCCCGCGTGGGACAGGCCCCTCGGCGCGCTCCAGCTGCCGCCCACCGGGTACGCCCCCCGCAGGCTTCCGCGCAACCTGCCGACCGGAGAGGACTACGACCGTTACGTGTGGCTCGTGACCCTCCTCCGCGACGCCGGCTACCAGCACGACTACCTGCGCGAAGAGCACCCGTTCGCCGTCCAGGACCCCCTGGTCAACGCCACCTACCTGGCCTCCACCCACGCCCTCGCCGAGATCGCCGCCATCGTCAACGCCGACGCGCGTCCCCACCGCGAGGCCGCCCACCACATCCACTGCGGCCTGCTCGACCGCCTGTGGGACCGCGAGACCGGCTGCTTCCGCGCCCGCGACCTGCGCGATGGCCGGCTGCTCCCCGTGGTGACGGTGTCGTCGTTCGGCCCGCTCCTCGACCCCGAGCTGCCCCACCCGGTGATCCGCAACCTGGTGGATCTCCTGCTCTCCGCGCGCTTCGCGGGCGCGGCGGGCTACCCCGTCCCCTCGTGCGACATCCAGGCCCCGTCGTTCGACCGCGGCGGCTACTGGCGCGGCCCCACCTGGATCAACACCAACTGGCTGCTCTGGTACGGAGCCCTCAGCCATGACCTGACGGTCATCGCGGACCTGCTCTACGGTTCCACCCTCCGCCTGGTCCGCCAATCAGGCTTCCGCGAGTACTTCGACCCGTTCGACGGCACCGGCCGCGGCAGCCACGACTACAGCTGGTCGGCCGCCCTCGTCCTCGACCTTCTCGGCGCCCGCCGGGCGCCCCGCGCCGCCTGATCGCCTACGCTCGGAGCATGCGCCCGCCCGTCGACCTCGAACGCCGTGAACGCGTCCTCACCCACGCCCCCACCCGCGGCGGCTCGCACGTCGTCGCCACCACCACGGCCCTCCACATCCCCCGGGCCGAGGGCGGCTTCCTGCGCATCCCCTGGGACCGCATCGACCAGGCGACCTGGAAGAACGGCCACCTGCACCTCAAAACCGCCACGGCCGAGCACCACGTCGGCCTCACCGCCCCGGGCTCGGTCCCCGAGACGGTCCGCGAACGCGTCACCGCCACGATCGCGGTCAGCCACCAGGCCAGACTGCCGCACGGCGGCGGCGTCCGGATCGCCGGTCGCCGCCCGGCGACGGGCGGCGACATCCGCTGGACGTTCGTCTTCGACGCCGGCCTGGATGCCGACGACCCGGGGTTGCGGGCCCAGGCCGAGCAGCTCCTGGAAGACCTGCGCCGCCAAACCGGCCTTTAGCTGACCGGCTCGCGCCGCGGATCCTCGTACTCCGCCGGCGCCGAATCCTTGTGCAGCTTGTGGCTGACGGCCTGACCGGCCTTGTCGGCGATCTCACCGCCCTTCACCTTGGCCGCCCCGGCGAGCTCCTCGCCCTTGGAGCGCAAGACCCCGGCGGTCTCCTGAACGGTCGGGTTCTCAGCGAGCCTCCGCGAGGTCCGCTTGAGCTCCTCGTACCGCTCCCGTCCGGCCCGCGTCCCGAAGACGTAGCCGACGACGAGACCCGCCGCAAACGCTGCGCGGTACTTCATGTCCACCCCCCAGTGGTCCGGCTTCGTGCTGCCACCCATACCCAAGAACGATGCACCCAGTCCTTACCTCCTCCCTGCGGGACCGGGCCACACCACCGAACGCCCCTTGGCCCAGCAGCCTGAAGGCACGGGCCCCCAGCAACACGGGGATCTCGGCCGCTGACCGCATCCCCGTGGCCGAGGCATCCGGGCGCCGCTGTCTGACCACGTCGCCGTGAGCAGGTAGAACAAGCCTCCCGCGCCGCCTGAGCCCTCGCGCCCCCTGCAAGTGGCTCGCTGACCAGGAGTCGCCCCGGCACGAACAGGTCCCGGGATGCGCTAATCTAGACCCGCTGGCAGGGCGTGAAACCCCTGACGAGCACCAATCCCGCGTAGCTCAATCGGCAGAGCAGCCGGCTGTTAACCGGCAGGTTATTGGTTCGAGTCCAATCGCGGGAGCTCAACCACGCCCCCAAAAAGCGCAGATCAGGCCCGTATCCCCGCTGGGATGCGGGCCTGATCATTTGAGCGAGTACCAAAGTGAGTACCTAGGACGTCCTCACGGTGGCGGGGAAGATCCGGTCCATGGCCGTGGCTCCGTCCTGGATCACCGGCCGAATCTGCTGCCGGTAGACCTTCTCGGTGACCTGCGTCCCGCTGTGGCCCACCAACAGTGCGATCTGATCAAGGGACATCCCGTTGTCGGAGAGCAGCGACACGAAGCTGTGACGCAGCTCACGAGGCGTCCAGTCCTTGGCCACGAGGCCGGCCGGCCCGATCACCTCTGTGCGGAACGCCCTCAGGACGGCCATGGCTCCCCGAACTCTCCCGTCCGGATCCGGAAACACCAGGGCGCTCGGCTGTGGCGGCTCTGGCGTGCTCAGCCACAGGTCCCGGAGAGCGATCACGCATCGCTCTGGGAGCTTGAGCGTGCGACGTGACTTCTTGGTCTTGGTGTCGCTACGAGCTCGCACGGAGCGCCAGACGTAGACAGCGAACTCCTCGTGGTTCCAGCTCGTCTCGTGGATGGGTCGCCATGCCTTCCGGTTCTTGTCGTACGCCACGACATGAGACCAGTCGAGCTTGCGGAGTTCTTCGGTCCTTGCTCCGGTGAGCAGAGCCAGGATCACGTATTGCCGCATGTCGGACCGGGCTTGCTCGGCGGCTTCGAGAACTTGCACCGCTTGCGTGAAGTTCAGCGCCTTCGAAGGTCTGCCGGCGCGCTTCCCGGTTGGGACTTGGCAGAGCTCGACGACGTTCCGCGTCACGCGCTCGTCACGGCGCATCACGCGCTCGACAGCACGACGCAGCACCGAACGGACTTCACGCAGAGACTTCGTGCTGAGAAACTGGGCCCGGTCCTCAAGCCAACGCTCGCAGTCATCGGCGGTGAACTCGCGGACGGTCAGTTCGCCCAGTTGCGGAACGATGTGGTGCTTGGCGAGGCTCTTAGCGTTCTTGACGGTCTCCTGATCGCGCCCCATGAGCCCGTACTGCAGGAAGCCTGCAACCGCTTCGGCGATGGTGACCTCGGCGGTCGTCTTGGGGGCTTGCTTTTCCTCCCGCTTCTTGAGGCTCTCCTTGAGCTTGTTGAGTGCTTCCGTCTGCGTCTTCCCTCTGCCTCGGACGACGATCCGTCGTCCGTTGGGGCGGTAGCCGACAGTCTTGGACGCCACCCACCGTTCGCGGGACGCGTCCCAGCTCAAGCCGCCCTCGCCGTGGGCCCGCCGTGGCTTGCTGCTCATGGGGCCTCCGCTTGCTTGGGGGAGAGGTGCTCGGCCATCGGTACGTTCCTCCAAGGTGATCGTCACTGTGGGTGATGTGAGCTGGGGTGCTCGGGCGAGGCTCGGGCGGCTGCAGGCATGCAGGAAATGCAGGAATATTGATTTCTCTGCATTTCCTGCATGCCTGCAGGGGTTCGGGTGGGCTCAACCACCCAGGTCAGGTGACTGTGCGTAGCGGCGCTGAGGTTCATCGCGGAGCCTCTTCGGGCCCGCTGTGCGCGTCGGGATGGAGTTCGTAGAGGACGGCGCGTGCGCGGCCCGGACCGCCGTTGCGAGGCGGTACGGGCAGGCGCCGGATCCAGCCGTGGGCCTCCAGGACGCGCAGCCCAGGGTCAAGGTCGACGACCTTGCGGAAGCGTGGTCGTAGGGCTTGTACGGCGTCGCCGGCGGTGAAGCGGTGGGTGCCGGTGCGGACGAGCCAGTCACGGATGGCGCGGGCGTCGGCCAGGTCGGGGTCGGCGCCGATGAGGTCGTAGGCGGCCTGGGCGTGGGCGAGGAAGTAGTCGCCGATCTGCCGGGCCGAGGCGAACGTCGCGGCGGTGATGGGCCGACTCCAGGTGCCGTGATGGTGTTCGGCCAGATGCAGGAGGCCAGCGATGCGGACGACGGCGCCGGGGAACTTGCCGCCCCAATCGGGCATGTGCGCCAGGTCGTTTCCGGGGCGGTAGCGCGGTTCGGTTTCGCGCAGCAGCTCCAGCACGGCGGTCGTGGCGGAGTCGGTGAAGGTGAGCGCGATCGGTTCGGTGAGGGCGTGTAGCCGGGTGATCAGGTTGGTCAGCGAGGCGGCGTAGGTCTGGGCGACCTGGGCGGGAACGAGGTCGGGGGCGTTGTCGCGGTAGCCGAGCAGTGAGGCAGGGACCGAGTAGAGGATCCTGCCGAGCAGGCCTTGTCCGCGGAATTGTGGGGTGTCGGCCAGTCCGGTCAGTACGTCGGGTTGGGTGCAGATGCCGAGGGTGACGTGTGCCGATTCGATGATTTCCGAGGGGCGTCCAACGCGGTCGATGCGCATTCCTTCGCCGGCGTGGCCGTGTTTGAGGACGGCGAAGTTCGGGGCGCCGCTGTAGCGGCCGGCGGCGATGGAGAAGATCTCGCCCTCCGGTGACAGGACCGCCATCCGGCCGCCTTGCTGAGCCAAGAGCGAGGTCAGGACCTCCGGTGTGGCGTCGTCGGAGAACAGCCGCGGCTCGGCCGGTATCTGCAGGTCTTCTAGGCGTTCGGCGGCGATGCGGGCGTCGGCCAAGTGCTGTTTGCGAACGATGGCGTCGATGGCGTTGATCGCGGCTTTCTCGGCCTTCTCCATGTCGGCTTCGGCGACGCGCCGTTGCAGGGCGATGTCGGTGATGAGCGGTTGGGCCTGCTCACGCAGGGCTGCTTCGGCGGCGCGGATGGGGCCGGTCATCGCGGCGAATACCTCGGATTTGCGGTTGCCGGGGCCGAGGGCGATGACGGTGAAGATGTTGGTGGGCTCGCGCCAGCCGCGCGCCTGGACCCACACTTTGCCGCTGGCGGCGACTGCGAGGACGGCCAGTGCGAGGCATCCGGCCAGATCGTTGGGTGTCTGGGTCTGTTCGGCGAGGCGGGCCGCGTATTCGGCGATCCAGTCCGGCAGCATCGGCAGCGGGAAGCTCGGCAGGTCGCGGGCAGCTTCCAGCGGCGTGGGGGCCAGCCAGCCGCGGACGTGGGTGCCGGTGATGTCTTGGACGGTGTCGGCGACGGCGCCGCGCAGATCGGTGGTGTCGCCGTCGGTGGCCTGGTGGCCGAGCTGGGTGAGGCGGATACCTGTGATCGCGACGGCGCGGGCGTAGGCCAGATCGGCCAGCCGGTGGGCGTAGTAGGTGACCTGGGTGGACGAGACCGTTTCGCTGATGAGCGTGTGCAGGTACGGGCCGCCGCCCACCTTGCCGAGCTGGCGCGGCCCGAGTTCGGCGGCGACCGCGGTTGGCTCGCAGGGGTCGCCTCGGTCGGCCAGGTTGCAGATCGCCTGCCAGATCACTTGATGGGCGGGCCGGTAGAACTCGGTGCCGTCCAGCACTTCGCGGGCCTCGGCCACGGCGCGGGCGGACAGCATCATCGCCCCGAGCGCCTGTTGCTCGGCGCTGATGTCGTGGGGCAGCGGCCGAGCCGAGTCGCCGGGCTCGCCGTGGCCGCCGTCCAGAACGCGCAGCGGTGGCTTGCTCACAGGACGGCCACTCCTGGGAGGACAGGCCGGTCCCGTCGCGGTGCCGGCGAGGCGGGAGCGCTTGGAGCTTCCATCAGTCCTCCGAGAGCAAGAACGGATCAGCCGCGAGGCTGTTGGCTATGAGGCGGATGTGACTTGGCGAGCCGAGAGAGGCCCGGACCGCCACGGGGTAACGGTCCGGGCTGGATTCGATAGCTAGATCGAGATGGGCGGCCGCGTGACAGGCAGGGGTGTCACGGGCGGGGGCTGGGGGAGGGAGTCACAGGTCAGAGGCGGTGTCACGGCCGTGACAGGCGCCCGTGACAGGTGGCGTGGCACCCGCGTGACACCCTCCCGTGACAAGATCAATATCGGGTGCGAGCGCGGTCCCACGCGCAGCCGTACACACGCGAGAGGAGCCCGCGGCCACCGGGTGGCGGATCATGCGGCTTGGTTGAGGCCGGGGCTGTCGAGAGGCGCCAAGTCGATGACGGTGAACGTGGTGGTGGCGCCGGTCTTCTCACGGCGCAGTACGCCGTCGTCGACCAGCTCCCCGAGCACCTTGTAGGACCACGGCCGCTTGGTCCCGGACGCCTCGCGGATCTTCTGGAACTCCGGATCGCTGGCGGTGAAGGTGGGCCGGTTGGTCGCGGCGCGGTGGCGCAGCCAGTCGTGCACCAGGCGGCGCGCGGCCTCGGGCGACACCTTGGTCCCGTCCTCCTCGGGAGGGGTTTCCAAGACGTCGTCGGCGCCGGGCTCGGTGATCGGGTCGTCGGGGCCGGCGGTGAGGTCGGGCGAGGGGTCGTCGGTGCGGACGTGCTGGCTGACGGCGTCGCCGTCGGCGCGCAGCTGCTCCAGGACCTCCTGCGCGGCCTCGGCGTCGGCGGGTACCAGGACTGGTCGGCCGGTGGCGTCTTCGGTGGTCTGGGGGCCGATGATGCCGCGGCGTTCCAGGACCTCCAGGACGCGCAGGCAATCGGCGTGCGAGAGCCGCAGCTTGCGCTGCAGCATCGCGGTAGAGGCGTGCCGGGCGGTGACGACCAGCTCGGCCGCCTCGGCCAGCAGCTCGGTGAACCGCTCGTCGCCGGCACCCTCGCGCGGGCCCTCGACGGCTTCGGGCTGGCTCTGGCCGACGCCGTGGCCAGCGTTGGTGTGGTCGGCATCGGTGCTGGCGGCGGGCATCGCGATCGCCGCACCGGGCCGGGCCGCCGAACCGGACGGGTCGGCGAGGCGGGCGGTGAACTCGTCGGCGTTCTTGGAGGCCGCGGGGAAGGCGGCGGCGTGGGCGCGCATGTTGGCGTTGGCTTCGTTGTCGGTCTTGCCCCAGGCGTAGGTGCGCATTGGCATGGCGTAGTGGGTGGCGCGGATGCCGGGGGCGTCCAGGTAGGCCATGCCGGGCTGGTGGTTCTCCCACTGCTCGGGGGCGACGCCGGCTTTGCGCTGCCGGTCGCTGGTGCCGAACTTGGCGTCATCGTCGTCGGCCAGGCCGAAGCACATCTTGGCCATCTGCGACCGGATCAAGGTCGGGACCTGGGTGTAGTCGGCGCGCTGCAGCGAGATCACCACCGAGCCGCCCGCGGACCGGATCTCCTTGATGATCTCTTCGAGCTTGGTCTGATCGGCCTCGCCCAAGGCCTCGTACAGCTTGGAGTACTCCTCGATCCACAAGAACCAGTACAAGAGCCCGCAGCCCTTGGTCCACTTCTGGAAGCCGTGCGCCGACAGCCACTTGGTGCGCTGCGGGATCTCGGCGTGCATGCCGCGGATCAGGTCGACCGCACCGGCCTTGGTGGTCTCGAACCGGTGCAGACCATCGCGGACGGGGCCCAAGGTCTGCTCATCCTTGGAGATGTCGATGCCAAAGGTTCCGGTGTCACGGCGGGAGATGATCTCGGCGAGGTAGTTCCACGCGCCGCCGATCGACTTGCCGGACCCGATCATGCCCATGATCTGCAGGTGGTGGCCGATGAAGGGGTGCAGGACTTCGCTCATGTCCTGGTACATGCCGGGCCGCAGCGCCTCGGCGATCGACCCGCCGGGCCGGTAGGGGCCGGGCCAGGGCAGCGGTCGCTTCATCACCCGCGGGTCGGAGAAGGTGACGTGCGCCTGGGAGGCGTCGTCCTCATCGGCGGCGACCAGCACCGAGCCGGGCGGCAGCCTCATGCCCGATTCGATGTAGGGCGCGGTCTTGATGGCGTCGTCGGCGGTCTTCTCCCCGGCTGGCAGCGCCAGCTTGCCCCTGATCTTGTAGTCGTCGACCTCGGTGGTGCGGACCTTGGCGCCGGAAAGGCCGAAAGAGTCCTTGGCCTTGTCGAACAGGAACGACAGCGGGTCGACCGAGCCGCCGTCCAACGATGGCGTCTGGCGGATCACCGCGCGGATGTTCCATGCCACGGCCAGGGTGCCGCCGCCGAAGAACAGCATCCCGAGGGTGACCTGGGCGGCGATGCCGGTGATAGTGGCGATGGTGAACCACAACCCGCCGAACAGGGCTGTCAGCGTGGAATGGGCGCGGCCGAGCAGCCCGCGCTGATGGGACACCGCCCAGGTCACCCCAGTCATCACGACGGTGGACAAGGTGGCTGCCATGGTCGCCCACGTCACCGCGGGCGGTTGTCCCCACTTGGCGTGGGAGATCGCGGCGATGACCGTGACCAGGCCCAGGACGGCCCACGGCGGCACCATCACCCCGATCTTGGAGACCGCGGCGACGATGATGCGCTCGACGGTGGCGTCCTGGGCGATCTGCAGCGTCTGTGTCTTGCGTGCCATCAGAGCTCGACCTCTCCGGTGTGCTTGCGGGGCTTGTCGATGTCGATGAACTGGCGGCGGTACTCGAGGTTGAACTTCACGGCCTCGGCGGAGATCCCGGTGCACAGGTCGCGGGCCTGGCGCAGGTGGCGCGACACCCAGCGGGCGCGCACGTAGACGTTGACGTGCTGCAGCCGCGGATGCTCTTTGAGCTTGCGCATCGCGCGTTCGGCGGCGCTGGCGTCGGCGTCCAGCTGGCGGCCCAGGTCGCGGCCGAGCTGCTGGGTTTCCTTGGCGTAGGCGGCGATGTTCTTGCCGACCTTGCCGCGGAAGGTGATGGCGCCGATCCTCTCGATGCGGCGGACTGCGGACGAACCCATGACGGTCACCTCCAAGAGTCGTGAACAGGGCAGACAGGCGGCGGCCGGGTGCCGCCGTAGGTGTGAGCGGCACCCGGCGAGGGTCAGCGGCCGAGGAAGTGCTTGCGGTAGGCGCCGTGGAAGCGGCGGCCGTGCGACTCGATGCCGTCGGCCATCTCCTGCATGCGTTTGAGGCGCTTGGCGATCTGGCGGGCCTTCCATTTGGTGTCGACGCCCACCAGGTACCAATGGCCCTTGAGCGAGGCGATTGCGGCCTCGGCCTCTCCGGCGGCCAGCTCCAGCTCGAACTTCCACTGGCGGCCGAGCTCCTCCAGGACCTCGCCGTAGTCCAGGAACGCCTCGCCCAAAGAGCCTCGGAACTCGATCCACGCCAGCTCATCGATGTGGTTGGCCATCGCTACGCCGCTCCTCGTTCATCAGGGGTGAACACGTCACTGACCACCTCGCCGTCGACTACCTCGCCGGCGAGAGGGGCGTCGCTGACAGGCTCCTTGCCGTCGTCGAGGAGGTCGCCCAGGACGTAGGCGTCGCGAACGCGAGCGCGGATGACCTGGTAGCGGTCGGTGATCGTGTGGGCCAGGCTTCGCAGCCTCGGCCCCAGCGGCGCGATCCCCGTCAGCGCGGTGACCTGCTCATCCAGCCAGGCCGCGAACATCGCCAGCACAGCCCATACGCCGCGCAGCACCCGAACCAGCCGCGCCCACACGCCCGGCCTGACCGCTCGGCGCGGACGGGGAGGCACTGCGGTGAGCATGGTCAACGTGCGGGACGCCGAACGGCCGCTCACCGGTCAGCCCTCCGCGCGACGCGGGCGCTGATCTGGACCGGCCAGACCCACCGCAGCACGAACCGGGTCCGTATCCACATCACCGCGCAGAACGCCGTCGAGATCGGCACGGCCAGCGCGATCCGTTCCGGCCACGACGTCACCAGCACGCTCGCCGTGATGAACACGCCGATGGTGAAGAACACAGCCGCGATGAACGCCCGCCCGCTCGCTTGGGGGTCGGCGGGCCGCTTGCCGGGACCGTGCACATGCAGGTGCTGCTCGGTGTCGGCGACCTGTTCCAGCAGCCCGGCCGCGACGGCGCCGAGCTGCTGGTCAGCCAGCACCGCCAGACGGCCGATGAGCATGGCGCGTTCACCGTGGCCGCTGGCTCCGGCCAGCTTGAACCAGGTGTCCTCATCGTCGTCGACCGGGAACGAGGTGCCGGGGTGGCCGATGACGGCGCGCTCGGTCCAGGCGACATGGCGTAGCAGGGAGGCGCCGGCTCCCAGGCTGATGGACATGGGGCGCCTGTGCTGGTCCTCGTCACGGCCCCAGACGCGGGTGTGCACCGCGGCCAAGTCGTCCAGCAAATCAGCGGCGTGCTCCAGAAGCTCGGCGCGAGTGTCGGAGTCGGCGACCACGTGCAGTTCGCCGAGCGCGTGGTCCAGCGTCCGCGACAGCGCCTGATAGCGGCGCCGGTCGCCCGCCCGGTCCCACCGGGCGAACATCATCTCGATCATGAGCTTGACCTCCTCAAAGGCCAGGAGAAAGGGAAGAGTCGGGGGCCCGGTCGGGGCCGGGCTCAGGTAGCCCAGCGACCGCGGCCGGGGTGTGCTGTCGGCACCGCGGCCCGAGCACGTACGGCCGCACCGCGTCGGTGCCGCCGCACGCGCCGCTAGCCGTAGACCAGTAGCCACACACCGCCGCCAGCAGCCGCGGTGTGCCTGGCCGCGCTCGCGGGGCATCACCGCTGCTGACCGCCGTCATGGGTGCCGTCGGCGGGGTGGGGCAGATCGACTGACACGCGTAGGCCGCCGGACGGGACGGCGGTGTACTGCACGATGCCCAAGGCGGCGCAGATCCACAGGCCGCGGCCACTTTCGCCGCCGCCCAGCAGGACCTGAGGGATGCCGGAGCCGCCTTGGTCGACGACTTCCACGTGCACCTGTCCGCTGGCGACCGGCCTCACTTCCACCACGACGCGGTATCTGCCGCCCGGTCGACCCGAGGCGGTGTGGCGGGTGGCGTTGGTGGCCAGCTCGGACACGCACGTCAGTGCGTCAGATACCAGCTCATCGGGTACGCCCGCGCTCGCCAGGGCCTGGCGCGTCCAGCGCCGCACCTGGGCGACCGTTCCGGGTTCGCCGAGGAAAGCGGCCTCGTAGTGCTGCGGAGCGTCGTACTGCTGGCCGGGGTTCATGCGAGCACCCCCGCGACCAGCGCGGCGAACGTCAGGACCAGACCCGTGGTGAGCAGGTCGACGGCGCGTTGCACGGCCTGGTACTTGGTCCGCGCGAGGCGCGACAACACGATCAGCTCGGTGGTCTGGTGCGCCTGTTCGCCGTACTCGCTGCAGGTCAGCAGTGCCCGGCGGACTTCGTCGCCGGTCATGAACGCCCAGCGGCAGAAGCCCGTGGTGCCCAGCCGTGGTCGCAGCACCTGCGTCAGCAGCAGCACCGCGGCCGCCGCTAGCGCCAGACCGGCACTCACCAGCAGCACCTTGACCGGCCACGGGTTGTCGGCGCCCGCCTGGGTGACCAGGAACGCCAGGATCGCGCCGGCCAGGCTGGTCAGCGTGGCCACCTTGGTGTCGATGCGGGCCAGCTCGCCGCGCACCGCCAGCAGCTCGCCCTCCAGCAGCGCGCGGCCCGGCACCTGCGTACGGGAAGTGCTCATCGCGCCTCACTCCCGCTCACCCGTACGGCCACGGCCAGGCCCTCGGCCACCACCGCGTCGGCGACGGCGCCTGGGGCCGGCTGCAGGCCGATCTCCTCCAGGTGACCGGCGATGTAGGCGATCGGCGCGACCTCGCCGCACGCGGCCGCGGCCGCAGCCGCGCGGGCGTGCGTCAGCAGCTCGACGTACGCCACGTGCAGCTCGACATACGAGGCACGCGAAGTCTCGAGATTGCGCGACAGCGCCTCGGCGTTCTCGCGCAGCGCCGCCTCCTGCTCACGACGCGCCCGCAGTTCCTCGCGCGCCTCGCGCAACTGGCGACGCAGGTCCAGGTCGGCCGGCGAACCAGCCACACCAACGTCCTGCCCGTCCTGCCTGATGGGGGCATGGCGAACGATCGTCATCGCCGCTCACCTCCCACCACGGACAGGCCAGGGCGCGTCGGCACCGCAGAATTCGGAAGAGACTCCCTGACCTGGCGGTCCATCTCGGCGAGCTGCTCGCGGTACAGGTTCTGAATCCGGCGGGCCCGGTCGAACCCGAGGCCAAGAGCGCCCTGGACCCGGCGGATCGATGCGTCCTCGGGCACCTCGCCCTTGTCGATCGCCCTCACCAGGCGTTCGACGTGATCGGCGTCCGTCGACGGGCGCGGTGCGGGCTTCGCGCTCTTGGGCACAGGGACACCCTTGTTCGGGCGTCGTCGGCGCGCCTTCGGGCGTGGCTCGCGGGGTGCTTCCGCCTCCCGTTCTTCCTGCCGGTCATCGCCGGTTCGTGGAGCCGTCGTGTGGTCTTGTGTCGGCGCCGGACGCACGGTGATCGGCAGCGTGGGACGCTCCTCGCACGGGACCGGCCACACGACCGAGGCGGGCTTGTCCGCACTCCCGGGAGGGCTGCCGGAGGAGATGTCCGGGGCGCCTTCGGGAGTACTTGCCGGAGGGCTCGTCCTCGCTGGGCTCGTGGATGGACGCAGGTCCATCGCGGCGAGCCGAGGGACGTCCTGGCCGTCCTTGTCGCGCCACGGATCGGCCTCGGTGATCGACCTGTCGATCACGCCGATCAGGTGCGCTGCCACGGCCGCGCCGACCGGGCCGATCGCGTGCGCGAACGCCGCGCCGGCGACCGCCCATACCGACACGGGCGAGCCGTCGCCGGCGGGCACGGCCGCTACCAGGTTGAGGAAGATCGAGGTGGTCAGGCAGCCGATGCCGATCTTCTCGGCCGAGTCCGCGAGCCGACCACCCGAGGCGGCCAGACGGGCACGGACGATGATGATCCAGCACACGGTGCCGATCAACAGGGACTCCAAGCCCCACAGTACCCACCACACCGGACTGCCCGGTGTGACCGACATCAGCCGGGCCGCGCCCTGCTGAACGCCCGTGGTGGACCAAACCCCGAACCCGACCAGAACCGGGATCAGAATCACCAGGTTGCGCGAGCGCAGCCGGTCCAGACGCAGCGCGCGAGCCTCACCGGACCGCGCCATCACCGACCGGATCCGCGTACGCTCACCCGCCGCACGGAAGTCCCGGTACATCCGAGCCAACTCGGCCTCGGCACGAAGGTCGGCCTCACGCTCGACGCGCGCCAGCTCGGCGAGCCGCGATTCCTCGGCCACGTCCGCACGAGCCCGCTTGTGACCGGCCTCGGCACGCAGCCGCGCCAGCTCGTCCATCCGCTGCGCATCCTGCAGCTCGCGGCGGCGCCTCAACTCGCCGCCCAGCTCGTCCGCTGACAGGTCCGGACCGGACTGCCGCTCGTCCACACGGGACCTCATGCCAGCACCTCCATCGCCTCACGCGCGTGGGCACCGGACCGCAGTCCGGCGATCGAACGGGGACGTACGCCGCACAGCGGGCAGCGCCGAGCCGCTCCGCCCTGACGCTTGAGGGCACGCTCTCGGCGGCGGTCGCCCGGCCACAGCCGCGCCAGCCGCCACTCGATGCCGGCGTCCTGGACGACCTGCAGCAGGCGGGCACCGGACCCGGCCTCGTGCCGAGCCAGCCGTCCGGCCAGGTCACGGGTCCATCCGATGTAATGCCGGGCGTGCTTGTAGGGGCGGGCGAAGTGCAGCAGGTACACCACGCCACCCCGGCAGGACCGGCACAGCGGGAACGCCTCGGGCACACGGTCGGCCAGCATCACCAGCGCCGCATCGCAGCCCAGCAGGCTCAACGCGACGTCGCACGCCAAGCACGGCGCCCGCCCAACCTTGACCGGGACGGTGAGGAGAACAGTGCTCATCACGGCCGCCTTCCCTCGCCCGCGGCGAGCGGGACGACGGTGCCGCCGATCAGAGCCGTACCGGCGTCCAGGGCATGGCCGTCGCACATCAGACCGCCGTCGCCGTGCTGATCGGTCACCCGCCAGCGCACCGGCTCCGGACACGGGACCGAGCCGCGGTCGTAGTCCCAGCGGCGTCCGCACCCGGACCGGCGGCACCAGGAACGGCCGCCGGTGCTGGTGAGGGTGTTGCCGTGCTCAGGGCACACCGGCCACAGAACGCGGCACGCCTCGGCCGGCACCGCCGCGATTCGCTCCAGACCAACGGCCGTCTCGCGCAGATCGCGCGAGACTTGGCGGGCCTGCCCGGCCGCGTCCGGGAGCCGGAAGCCGGCCCGCCGCACCAGGTCGCCCTCGGTGAAGGTGTCCACCGGCCGTGCGGCCGGGGCGTCATCTGGTGCCGTTACCGACTGGAAGTCGGCGCGGGCGAGTTCGATCAGGTGGGCCAAGCCGTCGGCCACCGAGGCGATCGACCGCATCCGCTCCGGCGAGACCCGCGTGCCCGGGCCATCGCCGAGGGGCAGTACACCGCCCTCGGCGTGACACCATCGCTCGGTGCCGGCGTAGGACTCGGTGCCGGCGCCACAGACACCGGCGTTGCCGATCGCCCACGCGTCGAGTTCCTCGACCGCATCCAGCGCGGCCCGGAAGGCCCGCGCCGGACCGAACCCGGCCCCGGTGACGTAGCCGCGCCAGTCGCCGTCATCGGCGAGCATGTCGACCCCCGCGGCCTCGGCGGTACGGTCGGCGCTCGCCAGATGCATCAGCGCCGCCTTGACGTGACGGCCGATCTGCCGCGCCTGATCGACGCGCATCGCCGTCGAAGTGTAAGAATGAGAACTCATCGGGTTGGACCTCCTAAGGGTCCGATCAAGGCCCTCGTCAGGCGGTTGCGTCGCCATGACGAGGGCCGCCTTACGTCTGCGAGCTCTTGAAACGCACCTGCAGATAGACGCGCACGTTCTGCGAGGCGCCACGGCACGGGTACGCCGACGACACCTCCACCACCTCGAAGACCTCGGCCAGAGCCTCCGCACCGGCCGACACCTCCTCCGGCAGCCCCATCAACCGGATCCGCAGCCCCAACACAGGCCCCGAACCGGTAGGGGAGTGAGCGTGGCGCTCACGCGCCATCAGCCGGCCTCGCGTTCCAGCAGCGCGATGTACTCGGCGATCGCTGAGCCCGGGATCCGACGCGACCGGCCCTCGCAGACCGAACGCAACCGCCCCGAGCGAATCAGCTCGTAGATCACGCTCCGAGACAGCGAGAGCAACTCCATCGCCTCGCTGACCCGGTACAGCCGTACAAGCGGCGCCGCATCCGCGGCGCCCGAAATCGTGACGGTCATCAGTCGAAGACCTCCCAGAACCTGATCGGCTGTCCGCCGACAGGCCTCGTGATGTCCGCTAGCGTCCGACAGGACAACTAGACGTCTAGAGGAGTACGTCTGCGACGGTGACACGGCTCCTCTAGACAAGTCAAGCCTCTAGCGGGCCGGGAGTTCGTAGGAGAGGACGTAGGCGTCGCTCGACATGATCGTGTCGCAGACCTCGACAGGCCGCCCAGCCTGGTCATACGCGGTCCGCACCAGGTGGAAGACTGGCACGCCGGGCGCGAGCTTCAACGCCCGAGACTCGTCACGTAGAGGCATCCGAGCTCGGATCTCCTCGGTGAAGTGGTCCAGCCGATGGCCGAGCTCCTCCAGCCGTGCGTAGATCCCACCGGGCCCACTGTTGGGCTCCATGATCTGAGATTCCTTGGCAATCGACGCCGGAATGTACGAGGTGGCTGTCTCCACAGGGTGCCCGTTGAGCAGATACCTGCGAGCTCGAACGACGACCCGATCCTCACCACTCAGATTGAGCTTCGCCGCCACATCGGGCGACGGCTCGCTCTCGGTGATCTCAATGGAGTCCACCGAAGGCTTCACGCCGGCGCCTTCGGCTTCGGCGATGAACGCGGCCTTGCCCTCCTCGCGATGGTGACGAGCGAACCGATCAGAGGCCAGGCGCCTAACAGGCGGCCGCGACCGCACGAAGACGCCCTTGCCATGCTCGGCCACGGTCAAGCCCTCACTCTGCAGAATCTGAAGGGCGTGACGCACCGTCATCCGGGCCACGTCGTAATGCGAGATGAGCTGGCTCTCCGACGGAAGCCGTTCGCCCGGAGAAAGGTCTTTCCTGTCGATTGCTGCACGGAGATGGTCCGCGATCTGCTTGAAAACGGGCCGGTCGCTCGTGGGATCCAGCTCTGGCAACCGCAGCTCGCTCACGCGCGGCCAACTCCTCAACTCGTACGTACGTGTACTAGCGTGGAGTCTAGTAGCTGGACCTGCTCAAAGGAGCTTGCGTGATGTCCGACAGCCGCCACTCCGTCAGCGTGGCGGGTGTCATCGTCGACGACCAGGGTCGCGCCCTCCTGATCCAACGCCGCGACAACGGCCACTGGGAGGCACCAGGCGGCGTCCTGGAGCAAGACGAGGACATCATCACCGGCCTCCGCCGCGAGGTCCAAGAAGAGACAGGCCTAGACGTCACCCCCATCGCCCTCACCGGCGTCTACAAGAACATGTCCCGCGGCATCGTCGCCCTCGTTTTCCGTTGCAAGGCCGAGAACGGGACTCTCCAAGAGACTAACGAGAGTTCGGCATTCCGATGGGTCACAGCGGGTGAGGTTATCGAATTAGCGGACGAAGCCTTCGCTATCCGCGTAGTGGACGCGCTAACGAACCACGCCAGCGTGCCAGTCCGCCAACATGACGGAGTTCGCATGCTTCCCTGAATCTGGTGTGAAAGTACTTCGCGTGGCTTGCCGGGCCAGAACCAGTCTCGGCAATGAAGGGGAGCGTCGGTACCTGTGACTGGTCTCCTCAAGCTCGCTCTGCGGGACGTGATCACCAACGTACGTCTCTCACTTCGAACTCAATTATCACAAATGACACAACAGTACCTCGTGTCAAATAAGCAACACAGGCTCGTGTACTCTCGATGAATCAACTGCATCAGTCAGTTATTAGGAGACTCGATGGGGTCAGGCGAGAGACCACTGAGCGAGGTTAGATTCTTTACTGTTGCTGAGGTTGCCGCAGTAATGCGGGTGTCGAAGATGACCGTTTATCGACTCGTCCATTCCGGGGAACTCCCTGCAATTCGGGTAGGTCGTTCATTCCGAGTGCCGGAACAAGCTGTACACGACTATATTAGCGATATGGGTCGCATCTCCGTTAACGCAGGTGCAGGATACGGTGGCCCTATGCTACCGGAGGAACCTCACATCACAGGTCTAGAGAACGAATCCGAGTTGGCCGAAGAAAAGCGATCGCCTCCGGTTCAGGTAGACATATACCTGGACACGGACGATGATCGCATTATTCGTCGTGTTGTAGACAAATTCGATAGTCTCGTAAACTTTCTTGGTTACGATGGACCGTTCGACTCTAACGAGATCCGAGGATCGTTCATTCGACGCTCATGGGCATCAATGAAGCTGACGCTGAATCCAGCCGAGTTGAGGAATCGATCCTTCAGAGTAGAGCGAGCGCTAGAAGCTCACATGCTTGCCCCCAACCAAGCTGTAACGGATGCGGAGGCGGCTAGGGCCATAGTTAGTCTCTTTCAGGCCTTGGCGAATGTGCCCAATGCTTGCCTTAAGGCAGGGTCTATCGTAATTGTTAAATACGAAGTCAACGGGAGTGCCGTCGCGTTTGCGCGGCAGTTGTCTCCGAAAGAAATGCGAGCCTGGGAAAGGTTTCCGGAAATCCATCGCGACCCCAGCAGTGTTTTTGATGCCTTGGCTATGGCGGTGGCCAGACTCGATGATCAGCAAGTTTCAGGCCATTGAGTCAGGGGTGGAAGCATGTAGGAACTAGCTCCTGATAACCCTTCCCTTCTCGTCTCGTTTTCGTGGGACGGCATCCAGATTGAGTCCCGCAATACCAAAGATAGCAAAGAATGTCGCCGGAAGCAGTGACACCAGCCACCACTCGCCGCGAAATGCCAATGCAGCTATGGCGGCGCCGATAAGCAGGAATGCTGTCGCCAGTACTATGCCGAACAGATCGCGCCTCAATTCCTTCTCGTCTTCCACGTGTTGAAGTATCGCGGCTTCGGCTCGCTTAAGGAGTACCTCTTTAGCTCGACTATCATCAGGAAGCAAGGAATAGATGTCCAATTCCTCCTTTATTGACTTCCATGTTCCGCCGTGAGTGCGTTGGATTTGCCAGATTACGCCTACGAGCCCTATCACGGAGATGAAGATCCTGGAGGAGATATCCCAACTCATAGGATGGATACTAGGGTCAAAAAGGGAACTCCAGGATCGTCCGAAGGTGTCAGGCCGGACCCGGCCAACCTCGCGCCGAGCGTCCCGTGGATCACGTGGGGTGAAGGACACACCCGAAGTAGCATCGCGCTCCCTCGCAAGAACCGGAGGGCTCTCGCATCCACCAACTGCGTGACGGCGAACTCAAGCGGTATCGATTGAAAAGTCTATGAGCGGCTGGGTCGTGCCGGCGACCATCCTGGTCCTTCCTCCGAAGCTTGCCCGTTTTCGATCGAAGAGCCAACGGCCGATCCCTCGATCTGACTGTGCGCGAGTTCGACACCGGCGATCGCCTTCTATCGAGCTCCAAGCTTCGAGCTGCTAGTGGGCGAGTGAGAAAGCGTCAGTGGGGCGTGCTGGGCGTGTCATGCTCCGAGCGCGGAAGGTGTGATGATAGCCAACCGCCTGGCATCCGCCGATCTTTCTGATGCCAGTGAAAGGTGCCTTGGTCCGGGGCCGGCCGGTATCGGCGTTCATATCATAACGCGCTGCGACGCTGGATTGCTCGGTACCTGGTTGAAACGCAGGAGTCCTGCCCGCGCCGGTTCCATGGCTCCGCCTTAGTGCATCGACGGTAGTGATTGAGCACCCCTTGTTTGGCTGGGCTACTGTCGCCAGCCAACCAAGGACTAGAAGTGCCTTGTGGCTAAGCTCATAAACGCCGTTTATCTGACGATCAGCACGGTCCTGCTGTTCCGCTCAACTGCTTTAGCCTGGGCTTCAGAGTTCGCCGTTACTACGCTATCGAGGCGTGAAGCAGCAGGATAGGTTACCCGCAAGGCCGGAGGACGCTATGCTTGGAAGCGTGCCTGTTAACCCCGCAGGGAGCATCCAGTGCAGCTCCGCGGAGCAGACCTACTCCCCGCTGTTTGACGTCTTGATCGCAAACGGCAGAGAAGTATCTGGCGAAAACCTTAAGCTTGGTGATCGTGTCCTCCTGAATGGCTCAGAAAAGCCGCGAAAGGACTTCCCTCAACTTCGAGGCCTGGCTCGTAATCGAACTTTGATCGCGGCAGACATAAAGTCCCTTTGCCTTCGCGCCGGAAAGTGCCCATTTTGTGGTACGCGATACGAGACAAACGAGATGGGAATGCGGGATGCAGATGATGAACTCCCGGCCTTTAGGGTGCTGACGAGCTTTAGTTTCTGTAGGGCTTGTCGGCACTGGGAACATCTTGAATGGCGAACTGAGACTTATGATGCCCGAGCCTTGCTCTATGATTCTTATCATATCCAGCTAACGCAGTCGAAAGAGCGAGAATTTGAGACTGTTGCTCCAGAGGGAACACTAGCCGAAATTGGGCAATGGTTTCGTAGGCTTCCAAAACTCTACAATAGTGTAGAGCCGAGATATCTTGAAAAGCTTGTTGCAAGAGTATTTGCAGCGAGCGGCGAGTACTGTGAAGTCGTCCACGTCGGACGACCAGATGACGGCGGGGTCGACGTCGTACTGGTGGAAGGTGAGGATACGAAGATACTTGTCCAAGTAAAGCGCAGAGAGCACCCAGAATCGGTCGAATCTGTAAGTACGATCCGTAACCTGCTGGGAACGCTAGTGCTCGAAAGTTCGAATCGCGGAATTGTGGTATCCACTGCCGACCATTTTTCCTATCGTGCCCGGCAAGCGATTGGCCGCGCTGCAAAGTCAGGTTTTATTGTCCGCCTTGTCGACCGAAGGGCTTTCGACCTTCTGCTAGCAGGGAATATTCCGAAAGCGCCATGGTCTGCAGTTCTGGCGAAGATGGAAGCAGAGCGTCGTGAGTGGTTCGGTGAACCAGATGCTGGGATCGAGTTCGAGCCAGGGCCATTGCGCAGCAAATGGCACGGAGACTCTCCGCCTATCCCGTTCGACCCGAATCAAATACCGCTGTTCGATATCTAGCGCAACTTGACTTTCGGCAGGGTAATGCGGTGTCCACGATGCCTCATTATCAGTGCCATCCGCACCATGATTGAACTGTGTGAGTCGAGGAGAAAATTGTGCTCCCACTCCGCAAGGCCGATTGTTAGTAGGCGAGAGATCTCAATCGTGAGGCGCAGTGTGCTCGCCAATTCTTGATCAGAGCTTTCATTCAATCTTTCTATACTCAGAGTTTCGATGATGTCAATATATTCCCCAAGACCCTCTTCAAGCTCCTCTTGAATTGCCGAATAATCCGGGGTGAAACGAGCATACTCTTTAGTCTGGGTGCTGAGGAGATAGCGTCGCCATCGCTCCAGCAGATTGATAGCAATCTCGGTCAGGTCGCCTGGAGTCGTGGCCATGTGTGACTCGCTTTGATTTTTGGGTTCACTAGGATGACGTCTGAAGGTCGGTTCGTTGCGGGAGGTTGTAAAATCAACTGAAGGCAGTTTAGTCATCCATGCGGATCGCTGCGCCTAGTTGATGCCGACTGTCCTGATGTCGTCGACTGGTTGGCCTGGCCGGGCTAGCCTGACGGACTGCCATACGATGCAGGCGCATCGCATGGCCTTCACTGGACCCCGGTGAACCTGTGGTGATTCGTCGACGACATGGCGACGACATGGCGAAGGCGTGGCCAGAAGGTGTCCGGCGCAGTGCTTGCCATTGCGGCGCTCGGGGTCTTCAGTACTGCCGAAGAACGACGCTGTGAGTGACCTCCGATGCCCTCACCTGCCAGCTCGTTCGCGCGGCAGTGAGTAGCAAACCGAGTAGCAACCATGGTGGACGCAGGCGAACGTACCTGCATGCATGCGGCCACGGGATGTCGGTTGGCTCGTCGGGCAACCTGGCTCGAACGTGTGTGCTGTCCGTTCGAGTCCAATCGCGGGAGCTTCTCCACGCCCTGCAAAAGCGCAGCTGAGGCCCCCACTCCGATCATGGAGCAGGGGCCTCGATCCGTTCCGGGGAGCCTCACCCCGCCTCGTTCCGATCGGGCTGGAAGATCCGATCCAGACCCTGGTCTCGGAACAGCTCTCCGGCGCGGTGCCGGATCTGCGTCTGGTCGGCCTGCTGCTCGACCGCCAGCTGTGGCAGAGCGAGGGTATGACGGGACTTCTTGGTGTCGCCACCGGCCTGCACCGAACGCCAGACGGCCACATACGGGGGAACGACCGAACGAGCGTCCGCATCAGATCGACACTAGCCCAGATGAGGTCGCGCGCCGCTTCGGTGCGCATGCCTGTCAGCACGGACACGATGACCTACGCGCCGAAGACCTCGCCATCACGGGCCTTGAGGACCGCCATGGCCTGCTCCATAGTGAGGACGCGGCTCGGGTGACCGAGCTGCTCGGTGCGAGGTCTCGCAGAGCGCGGAGACGTTGCGCCCGACCAGGTCGCGTTTCTCTACCCAGCGGATCGAGCGGGTGAGCCTGGCGGACTGTCTTGGTGGCGAGACCCTCGGCGAGGTCGTCAAGCCACAGATCGACATGTTCGGCCCAGAGCTCCTTGAGCCGATGGATACTAAGTGCGCAATCCGAGTCCGAAGAGTCCGCTCAGCCTTAGAGAGCTTCTCAGCGAGCTTGGCTCGCCTTCGCCATTGCTCGCCGTGTTGACCCGGGGGGCGACCCCTGGACCCCCTATGTGGGGCTCCGTCCCCCGCGCCCCCTTGGCCTTCGCTTCGCTCGGCATTGGGGCTTCGCTTATTGCTTGTGTTGCTGGTCCCGCTCTGTGGGTTCAGGGGGCGGTTACTCCCAGGGTCTTTACGGTTGGGGACGGGGGGACTTCTTCTTTGGCGGGGTAGGTGCCCAGGGCCTTGTCGGAGATCGGGGTGATGATGCCGTACCAGTAGTTCTCGTTACGGAAGTGGTGGAGCTGGTGGGTGCGGCGGAGCTTTCTGTACAGGGTTGACTTCGGGGTGTAGGCGGAGTGGATCAGGAAGTGGGTCCACTCGTAGGCCGTCAGGAGAGTGAACGAGGTCGCCATGCCTGTGAGGGTGTGGCGGGGGGTGCGGAGGATCGTCCAGTTCGCGGCGGCCAGGCCCAGGAGGGTGGCGGGCAGCGCGGGCACGAAGAGGATGTCCGGGTTGTGTGGGTCCATGTGGTGCAGGCGGTGCTTTTTGGACGAGGGCAGTTCGTAGGTCTTGCCGCGGAACGTGCGGGGGGTCAGGTGCAGGACGTTCACGTGGATCAGCCATTCGACGAACGGCTCGATCGCGGTTGTTGCGGCGAGGATCGCCGTGTCGCGTTTTGTGAAGCGGCGCAGGGCTAGGCGGGTGGCGATCGTGGCTGCCGTGAGCGGCAGGAGTGTCTTGGCGTTGGGGTAGGTCATGAAGAGGCGGGCCGCCTCGGTGAGGGTCAGGTCGCGACGTCGGTACAGTGGATGAGCCACTGATCCAGTGTTGGTGCCGGAGGTGCGAGTGTCAAGGCGGCGATGAGTTCCGGGGTGGAGGATGGTCTCTGTTCCAACGGAAGGAGCGGACATGGAGACCACGAACCTGGACATCTACGGGGCGGCGCCGTTGCCCTGGAGCAGGGCGCGGGACGCGATGGAGGCCGGTCTGCCAAGGATGGAGACGCCGGTCTTCCTGGGGACGACCAAGCCGGACGGGCGGCCGCATTCGGCGGGCGTCGGGTTGTTGCGGCTGGACGAGGAGATCTACTTCACCAGCGGGCCGGGTACGCGCAAGGCCCGCAATCTGGCCGCCAACCCCGCGTGCACGCTCTCGATGCGGCTGGAGGGGCTCGACCTCGTGCTGGAGGGCACGGCGGAGCGGATCGAGGATCCCGAGCTGGTGAGGCGGGTGGCCGAGGGGTACGCGGCGGGCGGATGGCCGGCGGAGGCGGACGGGGCCGCGCTCACCGCGCCCTTCAGCGCCCCGAGCGCCGGGCCGCCGCCCTGGCACGTGTACCGCTTCTCGCCCGACGTCGCGTTCGGGGTCGCTTCGGCCGAGCCGCACGGCGCCACCCGGTGGACGTTCGGCGAGGGAGGCTGAGTTACCCTCGGGTGATCATCTTCTGGACGCCTTCCGGTCGCCTGGGCGCTTCCTCGGTCCTGGAGGCTCCTCGCGCATACTTCGCTCCCATCAGGAGGTCCCATGCTGCGCAGAGTCGTCCTCGCCGGGTGCTCCGGAGTCCTCGCCTTGCAGGCGGCACCGGCGCATGCCACGCCCACGCCGCCCGGTCCGCAGACCGACCCGCTGCCCGCCAGGCTGTCGGCGAAGCTGGCCGTGCCCTCCGCCCCGTCCACCGGCAAGGCGCGGGGCCTGGTCATCGGCGGTGACCAGGGCGCCGACCGGATCTGGGTCATGGACGCCCGGCGCCGCGACTGGAAGCCGGGCACGGCGAAGTGGTCGTGGGCGCCGACCGCCAAGGCCGGTTTCAAGGACGTGGTGGCCGGCTGGGGCGCGGTGTCCGATGTGCGGGTGCGCAAGGCGGGACGCAAGACGTACGTCCTCGCCGGCGACTCGTGGGGTTACGTCGGCGCGGTCGAGTACCCCTCGGGTAAGCGCCTCTGGGCGGTCAACGCCGGGCGGCCCAGCAACGTGCACGCCGTGGAACTGCTGCCCAACGGCAACGTCGCCGCGGCCGCCAGCACCGGCGGGTGGGTGCGCGTCTACGCCGCCTCGAAGGGACCGGCGGCCACCGCCTACACCGAGTTCAAGCTGAAGGGCGGCCACGGCGTGCTGTGGGACCCGCGGCGCAAGTCGCTGTGGGCGATCGGTGACGACCATCTCGTGGAGCTGAAGGTCGGCGGCACGGCCGGCGCGCCCACTCTGCGGGAGGTACGGCGGGTGGCGCTGCCCACGCAGGGCGGCCACGACCTGGCACCGGTGTACGCGAACCGTGGCCGCCTTTGGGTCACCACCAACTACGGCGTCTACCAGTTCGACAAGCGCAGCCGCACGTTCAAGACGAACTACCGCCACGCCTCACGCGTCAACCTGCCCATCGTCAAGGCCGTGGGCGACAACCCGGTCACCAAGCAGGTGCTGCTCACGCGTCCCGAGAAGGGCTGCGCGACGACCTGGTGCACCGACACCCTGGAGTTCTTCGGACGCAGGTCCGCCACGCGCTCGCTCACCGGCGCGCAGTTCTACAAGGCCCGCTGGTTCGTGACGCGCTACCAGTGAGCCTCAGTCCTCGGACGTGTGGGGGTCCTGGCCGGCGAGGGCTTCGGCGAGGAGTTGTTCCTCGTCGGAGCCCCGCCGCCAGTAGCCCATGAACTCCACGCTCTTGCGGTCGTAGCCGCGTTCGTTCACCAGATGGCGGCGCAGGGCGCGGATCGTGCCCGCCTCGCCCGCGATCCAGGCGTACGGGACGCCGTCCTCGGGAAGGGCGGCGTCCCGCACCGCCTCCAGCAGGCCGCCCGCCGGCAGCCAGGTGATCTCGGCGTCGGCGGCCGTCGGCAGGTCCTGGCGGTCGGCCGCGTCGAGCACCTCGATCCAGACCTTGGCGCGTGCGCCCGTGGGAAGCCATTCGAGGATCCCGCCGATCGCGGGCAGCGCGGTGGCGTCGCCCGCGATCAGGAACCAGTCGGCCTCGGCGGGCGGCTCGAACTCCACGCCGCCGTTGGCGGCCACCGTCGGGCCGAGCACGACGAGCCGGTCGCCGGGCCGGGCGCCGACGGCCCAGCGCGCCGCCGGGCCGTCGCCGTCGCCGTGCAGCGCGAAGTCGACGACGACCTCCCCGTCCCGCCGGCTCCGGACGGTGTACGTGCGCATGATGCCCCGCACGTCCGGATCGAGGCTCCGCCACTCGGCGAACCAGTCCCCGCTTTGAGGCACCACGGGAACGTCCTGCCCCGGATGCGGCAGGAACAGCTTGAACCGCTGGTCACGTCCGCCCGAAACGAAGTCGTCGAGGTCGCCCGCGCCGAGGACGACGCGCATCATGTTCGGGGTGAGCCGTTCGGTCCGCGCCACGCGCAGCTCGAAGAAGCG
The DNA here is from genome assembly GCF_039533225.1 of Actinomadura fulvescens. Classification (NCBI taxonomy): domain Bacteria; kingdom Bacillati; phylum Actinomycetota; class Actinomycetes; order Streptosporangiales; family Thermomonosporaceae; genus Actinomadura; species Actinomadura fulvescens. The sequence goes on from NZ_BAAATD010000001.1 coordinate 719,660, forward strand.
GAACGGCGCCTCGGTCGCCATCAGGAGACCTTCTTGACCGTCTGCAGGTTCTTGGCGAGCTCTTCGAGGATCGGCGCGCAGCCCGCGTACGAGAACCGGGGCTCGGGCTGCCAGGGCAGGACCTGGTTCGCCTTGACCGCGGGCAGGTCCTTCCAGGAGGGCTTGGAGCCGAGGTCCTTGGGCTGCAGCGCCTGGGTGCGGCTGTCGAGCAGCAGCAGGTCCGCCTTGTACTTGTCGGCGTTCTCCCAGCTGAGGCCCTCGAAGTAGTCGTCCTTGTCGAGCTTGTTCGGGACGATGACGTCGACGCCGAGCTCCTTGAAGTACATGAGGTCGCTGTTCTTGCCCGGGTTGGACGCGTAGAACAGGTCCGGGCTGGCCGAGCACGCCAGTACCTTGAGTCCGCCGTTGGCCTTGGCCGCCTGGCGGACGCTCTCGGCGGCCTTCTCGAACCGGGCCTTGGCGGCGGTGACCTGCGCGGAGTTGAGGTCGGCGCCGAGCGAGGCGGCCAGCTGCGCGTACCGTTCGATGGGCTTGGGCAGCGGGAGGGCGCCGGTGGAGATGGCGACCTGCGGCGCGAGGGGGAGGATCTTGTCCTTGCTCTCCGGCGGCACGTAGAAGATGTCGTTCTGCACGAACATGTGGCCGACGAGCACCTCGGGACGCAGCGAGGCGTACTTCTCGATGTTGAACTCGCCGTACGCGTTGCCGATGATCGTGACCTTGTTCACGTCCAGCTCGCCGGCCTGCGGGTCGCGGCTGCCGTCCTTGAGCTTGGTCGGTCCGAACACGCCCTTGACCCGGTCGGCGACCCCGTAGTCCTGGAGGATCGCGGCGGCGCCGACGTACGCGACGACTCGCGTGGGCTTGGCGGGGAGTGAGACCTGCTTGTTGCGGTCGTCGGTGAACGTCCAGGCGCCGCCGCCCGGCTTGGCCGAGCCGGAGCCGCCGTCGTCGCCGCCGCAGGCGGACAGGAGCGCTCCGAGAGCGGTGGCACCACCCGCGGCGAGGAAGCCGCGGCGGGAGAACTGCAGGGCCCGGTTGTCTGACATGGTGTTTTGTGCTCCTGTGGTGCGCGGGTTACTGATAGCCCGATTCGGTCGCTTAGGTTAACCTAACCTAATCAGTTGTCCAGTTCAGGGCGCCCCACCGGCTCCCTGTCGCTGCCCGAAAGCCCCGCAGGTGACCCTTACGAAAGCCCCTCCGCCGCCGGGCGCGCCCGCCGCGCGACCGCCGGAGGGCAGCCGCTACGCGGCCCGCACCGCCGGACTCCTCGGCGCACTGCTCGCGCTCCTCGCCGTCCTCGCGCTCAGCCTCGCGGTCGGCGCCAAGCCGCTCTCCCTGAACGAGGTGTGGCGGGGACTCGTCGACAGCGGTTCTCCCGGCTACACCGTCGTGCACGAGATGCGGCTGCCGCGCACCCTGCTCGGGCTCCTCGTCGGTGCCGCGCTCGGCCTCTCCGGCGCGGTGATGCAGTCGGCCACGCGCAACCCGCTCGGCGACCCCGGCCTGCTCGGTATCAACGCGGGCGCGTCGGCGGCCGTCGTCTCGGCGATCTCGTTCCTCGGGCTGAGCTCGTTCCTCGGGTACGTGTGGTTCGCGTTCGCGGGCGCCGCGGCCGTCTCCGTCGGCGTCTACGTGATCGGCGGAGGACGCACCGCCACACCGGCCCGGCTCGCGCTCGCGGGCGCGGCGCTCAACGCGGCGCTGTTCTCCTACGTGAACGCGGTGATGCTGCTCGACACCGCCGCCCTCGACCGCATGCGCTTCTGGACGGTCGGCTCGCTGGCCACCGCGCATCCGGACACCGTCGAACGCGTCCTGCCGTTCGTCGTCATCGGTCTCGTCCTGGCGCTGGTACTCGCGCGCCCGCTCAACGCCGTCGCGATGGGCGACGACTCCGCCCGCGCGCTCGGCGCCCACCCGGGCCGCACCCGCGCCGCCGCGATCGTCGCCGTCACGCTGCTGTGTGGCGCGGCGACCGCCGCGTGCGGACCGATCGTCTTCGTCGGCCTGATGGTGCCGCACCTCGTCCGCGCCCTCACCGGGCCTGACCTGCGCTGGATGCTTCCGTACTGCACGCTGCTGTCACCCGCCCTGATGCTCGGCGCGGACGTCATCGGCCGGGTCATCGCGCGCCCCTCCGAGGTGCAGGTCGGTGTCGTCACGGTCGTGCTCGGCGGCCCGTTCTTCCTCTACTTCGTCCGGCGCCGCAGGACGGTGTCATCGTGAACGCCCTCACCAAGCGGTCCTTCCGGTCGGGCCTCATCCGCACGCCCGGCGGCCTCTCACTGCGCTTCCGGCCGCGGGCGATCGTCGTCTCCGCCGTCTGCGTGCTCGTGGCGCTCGGCGTCGCCGTGCTGGTCATCGGCAGCGGCGACTTCCAGCTGAGCCCGGGCCAGGTCGTCCGCACGCTCCTCGGCGGCGGGCATCCGGCCGACTCGTTCATCGTCAACGAGGTGCGGCTGCCGAGAGCCGTCACCGGCCTCGCCGTGGGCGCCGCGCTCGGCATGGCCGGGGCCGTCTTCCAGTCGCTGTCGCGCAACCCGCTCGGCAGCCCGGACCTGCTCGGCTTCACCCAGGGCGCCGCGACCGGCGTGCTGGCCGCGATCGTGCTGTTCGGAGCCGGGAGCCTCCTCGCCGCGGGCGGCGCCGTCGCGGGCGGCGTGGTCACCGGCCTGGTGATCCTCATGCTCACCGGACGGCACGGGGCGCACGGGCAACGGCTGATCCTCGTCGGCATCGGCGTCGCCGCCATCCTGACCGGCGTGAACGGCTACCTCATCACCAAGGGCGAGCTGACCGAGGCGGCGCGGGCGGTGCTCTGGCTCACCGGCAGCCTGGACGGCCGCGACTGGGCCGACGCGGCGCCGGTGCTGGTCGCGCTCGCGGTGCTGATGCCGCTGGTCATGATCGGCTGCGGCCGCCAGCTGCGGATGCTGGAGATGGGCGACGACGCCGCGCACGGCCTCGGCGTACGGATCGAACGCGTGCGGCTCGTGCTCCTCGCGGCGGCGGTGCTGCTCGCCGCGTTCGCGGCCGCCGCCGCGGGGCCGGTCAACTTCGTGGCGCTCACCGCGCCGCAGCTGGCCCGGCGGCTCACCCGCACGCCCGGCCCCAACCTGCTGCCCGCCGCCTGCCTGGGCGCGGCGATGCTGGTCGCCGCCGACTTCGCCGGGCAGCGGCTCTTCCCCGGCCACCAGCTTCCGGTCGGCGTGGTGACCGGCCTGCTCGGCGGCGGATACCTGGTGTGGCTGCTGGCCACCGAACGCAAGACGGGACGGATATGACGCACACCGAGCAGGCACGGAAGTCCGCTCCGCGGAACGCACGGCTGATCGGCGAGAGCCTCACGCTGGCCTACGACAAGCGGGTCATCGCCGAGGAACTGGACGTCGCGGTGCCGGACGGCTCGTTCACGGTGATCGTCGGACCGAACGCGTGCGGCAAGTCGACGCTGCTGCGCGCCCTCGCCCGGATCCTCAAGCCGGCCGCCGGCTCGGTCGTCCTGGACGGCGAGCGGATCGGCGCGTGGCCCGCCAAGAAGCTGGCGCGCACCCTCGGCCTCCTGCCGCAGTCGTCGATCGCGCCCGAGGGGATCACGGTCGCCGACCTCGTGGCCCGCGGCCGTTACCCGCACCAGGGCCTGCTGCGGCAGTGGTCACGGGAGGACGAACGGGTCGTTCTGGAGTCGATGGAGGCCACCGGCGTCGCCGACCTCGCCGAACGGTACGTGGACGAGCTGTCGGGCGGGCAGCGGCAGCGCGTCTGGATCGCGATGGCGCTCGCTCAGCAGACCCCGCTGCTGCTCCTGGACGAGCCGACCACCTACCTCGACATCGCGCACCAGATCGAGATCCTCGACCTGTGCGCGCGGCTGCACGAGGAGGGCCGCACCGTCGTGGCCGTGCTCCACGAGCTGAACCACGCCGCGCGGTACGCCACGCACCTCATCGCCATGCGGGACGGCCGGATCGTCGCCGAGGGAGACCCGAACGACATCGTCACGGCGGCGCTGGTGGAAGACGTCTTCGGCCTGCCGTGCCGGGTCATCGACTGCCCGGAGACCGGCACGCCGCTGGTGGTGCCCGCGGCGCCCCGCACCCGCGTCACGGCCTGACCGCCGCGCTACCGCCGGGGACGCGCTACCGCCGGGCGTCGAACTCGTCGAACGCCGGGGACGCGAGCATGCGGGCGTGCTCGCGCGGCGTCCACGGCCACAGCTCGGGCAGGCCGTCCTTGCCGAGGTACCAGCTGGAGCAGCCGCTGGTCCAGATCGTGCGCGGGAGGGCCTTGCGCATCTCCTCGTTGAAGGCGTCGGTGGCCTCGCGCCTGGGCGCCATGGTGGTGACCAGCCCGGCGCGGTGGCGGCGGATCCAGCCGGCGATGTAGGCGGCCTGGGCCTCCGCGATCGCGGTCAGGGAGTAGTTGCCGATCGGGCTGTGCGGACCCATCAGGAAGAAGAGGTTGGGAAAGCCCGGCATGGCCACGGTGCGGTAGGCGTGCGGGCCGTCCCGCCAGGCCTCGTCGAGGGTCCGGCCGTCCGGCGCGACGAGCCGCATCGGCCGGACGTACGCGTGGGCGTCGAAGCCGGTGGCGAGGACCAGGACGTCGAGCTCGTGGAGGCGGCCGTCCACGGTCACGATGCCGCGCGGCTCGACGTGCGAGATCGCGTCGCTGACCAGCTCGACGTCGTCGCGCTGCACCGCCTCGTAGAAGCCGCCGGAGGCGATGAGGCGCTTGCACATCGGCTGGTCCGGCGGCGTCAGCTTGCGGCGCAGCTCGGGGTCGGCGACCCTCTCCAGGTTGCGGCGGCAGAGCGCGCCGATCAACCTGCGCTGCCAGCCTGGCCTGATGATGGCCTCGGACAGCACCTTGCTGATGACGAACTCGTGCCAGCGGTAGCCGAGCCGGTCGAGCACGGGCAGCCTCCGGTGCGCGGCCCGGGTGAGCCGCCCGTACGGCCGGTTGCGCGCCGGCAGGATCCACTGGGGGGTGCGCTGGAAGAGCAGCAGCCGGCCCGCGGTGCCCGCGAGGTCGGTGGTGATCTGCACGCCGGTCGAGCCGGTGCCGACCACGGCCACGCGGCGTCCCCTGAGCGGGACGTCGTGGTCCCAGCGGGCGGAGTGGAACGCCGCACCCGCGAACGTGTCGAGCCCCGGGATGGCGGGGTAGCGCGGATGGTGCAGCACGCCGGTCGCGGTGACGAGGAAGTCGGCCTCGTCACCGGCGCCGGTCGAGGTCTCGATCCGCCAGCGTTCACCGGTGTGGCACGCGGCGGTGACCTCGGTGCCGAACACGATGTGCTCCCGAACGCCGTACCGGTCGGCGATGCGGTCGAGATACGCCCGGATCTCGGGGCCGGGGGAGTACAGGTGCGTCCAGTCCGGGTTGGTGGCGAACGAGAACTGGTAGAAGCGCGACGGCACGTCGCAGGTCAGCCCCGGATAGGTGTTGTCGCGCCACGTCCCGCCGACCGCGCCGGCCTTCTCGTAGATCGTGAAGTCGCGGACCCCCGCCCGCCTGAGCTCGATCGCCATGCAGAGCCCGGACATGCCCGCCCCGACGATCACCACCCGCGGTTCAGCCATGCGAATAAGTAAACACTGACCCCCGCGACAACGAAAAGACCGCGAGGGGGTGTCGGCGGGTGTTGGTCAGGAGGGGCGGTTGTGGCCCGCGTCGGTGTCCATGCGGGCCCAGGCGGCCTCCCATTCGGCGGCGCGCACGCGGTCGAAACGTCGTCTGAGTAGGCCGTACGCGGCCAGGATCGGGATACCGACGGCCGTCGTGGCGGCGAGCGCGGCATAGGCGGCGTCGGTGACCGTCCGGCTGTGCGGCCGCGGGCGGATCGCGACGGTGCCCTTGTGGTCTACCCAGATCCGCTTGGTCACGCCGGGCTTGGCGCCCTTCCAGCTCGGCAGCGAGCCGGTGCGCGCCGTGCCGTCCGGAGCGGTCCACCTGGCGTGCACGGTCTCGTGGACATAGCGGTCACCGGTGCTGCCGACGCCGCCGGTGGACACGACCGTCGCGAGGACCTGCCGGCGTTCGGCGTGCTCGGCCCGTTCCGCCCGCAGTCCCGAGTCGTACGACCAGCTCGCGCACCAACCGGCGACGGGTGGCGCGGCCAGCAGGAAGAGGGCGAGCAACCCCAGGGCCGCCAGGCGCTGGACGCGGTCGATCCGCCTGCGCAGCTCGTTGCGTTCCAGCCCGAGCCGCCGCCATAGCCGCCGCATGGGCGAGCACCCGTAATGGGCGCCGGGCCTGCGCATCTCGTCACCTCCCCGGAGAGTACGCTCCCGGTAAGAGGCCTTTAGCCAGTCTTTCCCAGGATATTCCGGCGATACGTGATCGGCACAGGCCCGGCGGAGCTTTTTACCCTGCGGCGTCAGCGTTTGGCGGCCTCTTCGACCAGTTCGTTGAAACCGCCCACGATGCCCTTGGAGAGAACGTCCAGATCGGGCATCGCGTCGAAGTCGCCCGTGATGCCGAAGTGAAGCTGCCCGCAGTAGGACACGATCGCCGTCGCCACCCGGATGCCGCCCGTCAGCGGCACGTACGGATGCAGTTCCAGCACCCTGCGGCCCATCACGTACAACGGGAAGGCCGGGCCGGGCACGTTCGTCGTGACGGTCTGGACCAGGTCCTGGTGGAGCCGGACCGGAAGCCGCGCGGCCAGCGAGAGCAACGCGGGCGCGACGGCCGCGTCGGTCAGCCGGGCCAGGGCCTTCGTACCGGCGGCCTGGTTGCTGCCCTTGACGTCGTCGGTCTGCTCGCGGACGCGGCGCAGGCGTTCCAGCGGGTCGTCGACGCCGACCGGCAGGTTCACGAAGACCGCGGCGACGCGGTTGTTGAGCTCGCCCTGCTCGTCCTCGCGGCGGACCGACACCGGGACCGCCGATCGCACGCAGGTGTCGTAGGTGAGCTCGCCGCGGGCGTTCAGCAGGTCGCGGTACCCGGCGGTGACGGCGGCGAGCACGAGGTCGTTGACCGTGCCGCCGAGGGCCTTGCGGACCGCCTTGACCTCGCCGAGCGGCAGCTGCTGCCAGCACCAGCGCCGGTGCGGGCCGATCGGCCCGTTGAGCGAGCCGGCGGACGGATGGACGAAGCGCGCGGTGGCACGGCTCAGTCCGAGGGCGAAGTCGCGCAGCTCGCCGCCGGGACGGGGCGTGCCGAGCCGGGCGGGACCGCCGTCGAGCACACGGATCACGCTGTCGAGGCCGGGCGGGCCGGGCACCCCGAGGCCGCGTGCCAGGTCGCGGGCCACGCCGAGGGGCTGGGTCACGGCGCGCTGTGCGGAGTCGCGCAGCAGGTCCAGCGCGGACGGCTCGGGCTCGGGCGTCCACTCCTCGGGTTCGCCCGGCGGTTCGTGGTCGGGGGACAGGTCGAACATCACGGTCGCCAGGTCCATGCCGGCGACCCCGTCCACCATGCAGTGGTGCACCTTGGCGATCATCGCCCAGCGGCCGTCGGTGAGCCCCTCGACCAGCCAGATCTCCCAGAGCGGCTTGCCGGGGTCGAGGCGCTGGGCGAGCACCCGCCCGGCGAGGTTGCGCAGCTGCTCGTCGGTGCCCGGAGCGGGGAGGGCCGTGTGCCGGACGTGGTAGAGCACCTGGAAGTGCGGGTCGTCGGCCCAGACGGGCCTGCCGAGGTGCAACGGCACCGAGCGCACGCGCCGGCGGTAGCGCGGCACGAACGGAAGCTTGGCGACGATCGCCCGGACCAGGTCGCCGTACGAGGGCACGGGCCCCTCGAACACGATCACCGAGGCCACGTGCAAAGGGGTGTTCTCGTCCTCCAATAGATAGAAGCTGGCGTCCAGTCCGCTCATCCGATGCACGGCCTCACCGTCTCTCTGCCGCCGGGTCGGGGGAAGGGTGTCGCTGGGTTTCGGGGGCGGCGCTCCCACTGAACACCCGGGCTCGATTCCTGACAAATTTCCTGACTCGACCTGACATCTGTCACTCCGGGGAGGGCTACTGTCTGGTAAGCCCGGAATCTCCGGAAGGAAATCGGCTTGTCACGCTAACCACCACAAACGTCGGTGGCGTGACGAGTGTGTAGGTCGTGGATGGCGGGACCGGGCCGGTGTGGCCACATCCGGACAATCGCTCCACGCGGGTTTGCCGAAGCGGGCAGGCACGCGCCGTCAGACCTCCGTCAGACCTCGGCGGCCTGCTTGACGAGCTCGTCGAAGGCGGCGCGGATACCGTTCGCCAGCACCTCCAGGTCGGGCATGCCGTCGAAGTCGCCGGTGAGCCCGAACGACAGCCGTCCCTCGTACGAGAAGATCGCGATGCCGACCCGCAGGCCCATCGCCAGCGGAACGAACGGGTAGAGCCCGACGAGCCTGCGCCCGAGCACGTACAGCGGGAAGGGCGGGCCGGGCACGTTGGTCACCACGGTCTGCACGAGCGGCTGGCTGTGGCTCAGCGCGTACCGCGACCCCAGCGCCATCAGCGTCGGGGCGAACCCGGCGAGCCTGCCGAGCGCCTCGCCGCCCGCGGCCTGGTGGGTGCGCTTCACGTCGTTCATCTGGCTGCGGACCTTGAACAGGCGGCGTCGCGGGTCCTCCTCGCCCGCCGGTAGGTTGACCAGGACGCCGGAGACCTTGTTGGCGAGCTCGCCGCGTTCGGCCTCCGCCCGTACCGACACCGGGACGAGCGTGCGCACCCTCGTGTTGTCCGTGAGCTCCCCCCGCCCGGCCAGCAGCTCCCGGAACCCGCCGCTGACGGCGGTCAGGATCACGTCGTTGACGGTGCCGCCGAACGCCTTGCGCACCGTGCGGATCTCGTCGAGGTCCGCGTGGATCCACATCCAGCGGCGGTGCGGGCCGATCGATCCGTTGAGCGAGCTCGCCGAGGGCCGCGCGAGCCGGCCGATCGCGGTCGGCGCGTCGATGCCGAGGCCGCGCAGCGTGCGCGTGCTCAGCAGCCGCCGCGCGGCCCTGGGCGCCGCGGCCAGCTGCCGCACCGGCTCGGCGACGGCCGTCCGGGCGGTGTCGGCGAGCACCGCGGCCGACGACGGCTGCGGCGCGGGCTCGGGCAGCTCGCCCGCCGCGGGCTGCTCGGCGTCGGGCGACAGGTCGAAGAGCGTGGTCATCAGGTCGACACCGCCGACCCCGTCGACCACGCAGTGGTGCACCTTGGTGATGAGCGCCCAGCGTCCCTCCGACAGGCCCTCGACCAGCCAGATCTCCCACAGCGGCTTGGCCGTGTCGAGCCGCTGCGACAACACCCGCCCGGCGAGGTTGCGCAGCTGCTCGGGCTCGCCGGGCGCCGGGACGGCGGTGTGGCGGACGTGGTAGAGGATGTTGAAGTGCGGATCGTCGACCCAGATCGGGCGGCCGAGATGCAGGGGCACGGTCCGGACGCGCTGGCGGTAGCGGGGCACCCGCGGGAGCTTGGCGATGACCGCGCGGATCACCTCCCCGTACGACGGGGCCGGTCCTTCGAAGACCGTCACCGACGCGATGTGCAGGGGAGTGTTCTCCGACTCGGCGAAGAAGAATCCGGCGTCCAGGCCGCTCAGCCGCTCCATGGCAGTACCGTCCCGTCGTCATAGAAGAGGGGGCCGTATGGGACTGCCCGTCGAGATTCGACTCAATCGGACATCGCGCCAATAAACGTCACCGGGTGAGGAGTTCGTCGCGGGAAGAGGCCGGCGTTCCGGGGTCCTCGTTCCGTACGGTGACCGCGAGCGCCAGCAGGGCGCCGAGCACGCACAACCCCGCCGTCACCCAGAACATCTCCTGGTACTGGGTGCGCAGCGCGTCCTGCAGCGCGGCCTTGTAGGCGGTCAGCTTCTGCGCGAACCCCTCGTCGAACGGCAGCGGCATCTGCAGGTCGGCGGTCAGCGAACGGAAGCGGTAGAACCCCCACGCCGACAGCGCCGAGATCCCCAGCAGCATCCCCATCATCCGCGCCACCACGACGGCCGCCGACGCGACCCCGTGCTGCGCCGCCGGCACGAACCGCAGCACGGCCGACGACACCGGCGCGATCACGAGCCCCAGCCCCAGCCCGGTCACCACCAGGTCGGCGTCCATCCGGGGGATCGGCCCGTACGAGGCGTTCTCCAGGTCGGCGGGCCAGCCGGAGATCAGCAGGAAGCCCACGGCCGCGATCGCCATCCCGGCCACCATGGGCCAGCGGTCACCGACCCGCCGGGCCGCGTAGCCGCCCGCCACCGCCGCGACCGGCAGCGCGACCAGGAACCGGGTCAGCATCAGCGCGCCGTCCACCGAGTCCTTCTCCAGCAGCGTCTGCGCGACCAGCACCACGTCCACGAGCGTGACCATCAGTGCCGCGCCCGACAGCAGGCTCACGCCGAGCGTCGCGAACAGAGGCCCGCGCCGCACCCCCGTCAGGTCGAGCAGCTTCGTCCGCGCCCGCGCCTCCCACACCACGAAGCCCACCAGCACCACGACGCCGGCGCCGACCACCGGCAGACCCCACGGAGGCAACGCGGACTCGTCCGGCTCGGGGTTGTAGAGGCCCCCGACCAGCAATCCCAGGCCGAGTGCCAGCAGCGACCCGCCGACCACGTCCACCCGGGCGCGTTCGGCCTCGCGCGACCGCCCGCCTGGCACAGAGAACTGCACCGCCGCCATGGCCGCCGCCGTCAGCGGCAGGTTGATCCAGAAGATCCAGCGCCAGTCGTCGAACGCCGCCGCGACGGCCACCCCGTACAGCGGGCCGAGCACGCTGCCCAGCTCCTGCGCGGCGCCCAGCGTGCCGAGCACCACTGGACGCTGCCGTTCCTCCCACAGGTCACCGGCCAGCGCCATGGTCACCGGCAGCAACGCGCCGCCCGCGACGCCCTGGATCACCCGTCCCGTCGTCAGCAGCGGCACGCCCTTCGCGTACGCCGTGACGGCCGACCCCAGCGCGAAGAACGCCAGGCAGGACTGCAGCACCGCGCGCCGGCCGAAGCGGTCCGACAGCTGGCCGAGCAGCGGCATGGCCGCGACGTAGCCGAGCAGGAACCCGGTCAGGACCGGCGTGATCCGCTCCAGCCGGTTGATCGGGATGCCCAGATCCTGGACGACGGTGACGAGGATCGTGGTGATGACGTACGCGTCCAGCGCGGCGAGCAGCACGACGGTGCCGCCCACGCCGATGGCGATCCGGCGGTCGGCCATGGCCTACTTCGGCGCCCTGAACGTGTACGGGGCGTTGAACTCGGTGAAGTTGATGATCACTGAGCCCTTGTCGCCGCCGCCCGCCGCCGGCGGGATGTTCGCCTTGACCTTCACCAGCCGGTGGTCGGCCTTGGTGATCCACACCTGGCCGTCGATGTCGGAGGTGATCCCTGGGATGAGCCCGCCGAGCGAGTCCCTGGGCAGCGTCGCCCGTACCCGCTCGGCGTCCTTGCCGTTCACCTTCTCGGTGCCCTCGACCTTGGCGTTCGTCATGGTCGTGAGCAGTTTGGAGATGCCCCGGTCCGGATCGAGCACCGCCGACGGGTCGTACAGCGTCGCCGCCATGGCCTTGGGCACCTGCCGCCAGCCGCCGGTCACGCCCTTGACGTAGATGCTCGCGCCGACCGCGACGATCTTCATCTCGACGGCCTGGCCGCTCTGCGTGATCTGCAGCGTTCCCTCGGCGTCGCCGCTCTTGAGCAGCTTCAGGTCACCGCTCTTGACCATGATCGGGGGCTTGCCCTCGGTGGCGAGGGTGAACGCCACGCTGCTGAGACCGGCCATCGCGGTGGAGGCCTGCTTGAGCGTGGGCGCCCCGTCGGGCTGGTTCGCGGCGGGCTTGCTCGGCTCGTCGTCTCCGCCCGAGCACGCGCTGACCGCCGTCAGCGCGAAAAGGGCCATTACCAGGGCGATGATGCGGCCGGGGATACTGGGCATAGGCGGACCCTACCGACCGGTCACCATCCGCGTCACTCGCCACCAGGTATGACATCGCCGCCATCCCTGAGTCGGATGACTGTCTTCGCGGTGGCCTCGGGAAAGACCGCGCCGCTATCATGGCCCGCGGCGCGCCCAGTCCTGGTCACAGCGGTCCACGGGTCCGCCCAAGGGGCGGTAGCTCAGCTGGTCAGAGCAGGGGACTCATAATCCCTGGGTCGCGGGTTCGAGTCCCGCCCGCCCTACTCGGCAGGGTGCGCGCAGGTCTGCCGTCGTCCCCGATCAAGGGGACAGGTAGAGGGTCAGCCGCGTGCCCGGGACCGGGACGGTCCGCCAGGAGGCGGCTTCGGGCAGCCGGGGACGGGTCGTGGCGATCACGCGCAGCCCCTGGGCACGCAGGCGCGCGATGTTGGCCCGGGTGACGTCGCCGTAGGAGTCGCGGGGCTCGATGCCGTCGTGCATGTCGGCGGCGTGACAGCGGCGTTGAAACGCGATCTGCGGGCCGAAGCGGCCGATCACGGCGCAGCGGCCGGTGACCGGGAGGGCCTCGGCGGCGCGCACGAACGGGGTGAGGGCCTCGGTCGCGGAGTCGGTGGCCCGGGCGGCCGTGGCGATCTGGAACGTGACGTGCGCGAGCACGGCGGCCGCCGCCAGCACCACGGCCGGCCTCCACCGCGCCAGATACCTGAGGCCCTCGGAGGCGGGGATCGAGAGCAGCGCGAAGACGGGCAGGATGTAGCGCGGCACCGCCCAGTCGGACAGGACCAGGTAGGCCGCCGCGAAGACGGCGGCCGTGACCGTGCAGATCACGACCGCGCTCATCATCGGGGCTCGGCGCGCGGCGTGGAAGCCCAGGGCGACCAGGATCGCCCCGCCGATCCACCACAGGCCGGAGGCGAACGTGATCGGGCCGCAGTCGGCGGTGGTCGGCAGGCAGGTCTCGTTGCCGTCCATGGCGGCCCAGTAGCGGAGCAGCTCGAAGTGCAGGCCGTCGGTGCCGTTGATCGACGCGATGGCGCCCAGCCGCGTCGTGGGGCTCCCGAACCGCGCGTACGCCTCGATGAGCCACCACAGGCCGCCCGCCGCCAGACCCGCGCAGATCGCGGCGGCCGCGGCCCGGCGGCGCTTCAGCAGGGCCGCGACCAGGAGAGGGACGCCGATGTAGGCGGCGTCGGTGGGCCGCAGGAGGGCCAGGCCCGCGAAGACCATGGCGAGGGCCACGCGGCTGTCGCGGACCAGCAACCCCGCAGCGGCGATGGCCCCGAGGGCGACCAGGTGGTTGGGCAGTGCCGCTCCGGCGAAGCGGAGAGAGATCCAGGTGGACGCGAAGAGGGCGGCGGCCAGCGGGGCGGCGCGCGTCACCTTGAGCCAGGGAAGGTACGCCGCGACGAGGAGGACGGCCGACAGCCCGATGAGGTAGCCCCGGATGACGGGGACCGAGGAGGTCAGGAGCACCACCGGAGCGGCTGCCAGGCCCTGGCCTGGCGCTCGGTGCGCCGCGTAGGGAATGGTCGGCACGCTGGACGAGAACTGGCTCAGATAGACGGCCTCGTCGAGGTCCAGCGGCACGCGCAGGCCGCCGACCGCCGCCTGCGTCACCGCGAAGGCCAGGGCGACGAGCGCCAGCAGGATGAACGAGCGGCGGTGGGCCACGTTCCCCCGATTTCGTGGTCAACCAGTCTGTCGCTCCAGGTTACAAGGCCGTTACTTTTCGTGATCGACCCGGTGCTTGCAGGGGCGGCGGCAATGGAGAGTTGGAACGGTGTTTATCCCTGTTTGTCCCTTTCGTTCGTACGCTGGCACCGTCATGAGCAGCCGACCCGGGGAACCAGATGACGGATCGGGACGATGGGGCCGCCGACCTGGTGCGGAGCGAGGTGGCGGCCTGGCAGGAGCTGGCCCGCCGCCAGGCCCGCAACGAGGCGGCCGGTCTCCGGCTCGCGACCGCCGGACGGCCGGGCGAGCTCTCCGCGGACGACGACGTGCGCGGCGACGTCCGTGGCGTTCCGGGCTGGATGGCCGGGGCGCTGGCGGCCGTGCCGACCGGCGCGATCTACGTGGAGCCGGTACGCGCGTCCGATGGCAGGATCGTCGACCTCGTGGTGCGCGCGGCCAACAAGACGGCCCGGCTCGCGAACGGTGAGGTCGTCGATCGCCTTGTCGGGCGGCGGCTCCTCGACATCAGTCCGGGTCTGCTGCTGTCCGGCGTGTTCGGCGAGTACGTGCGCGCCTACGAGACGGGGCAGGTCTTCCACCGTTCCTACGCCGAGTACCCCGCCGGGTCCGGTGGCCAAGGCAAGCCCGTAGAAGTGACCGTTCGCGCCGCGCCCCTTCACGAGGGACTGCTGGTGTCATGGCAATACCACGGTGACGCCGACCGGCTCTCCGAACGCTGGTCGCTGGCCGAGCGCCTCGTCGGCCTCGGCTGGGGTGAGTGGAACCTCATCACCGACGACGTCGTCTGGACGCCCCGGCTGTACGAGGTGTACGACCGTGACCCCGCTGATGGGCCGCTCCGGCTCGACCAGCTTCCCAAGTTCGTCGTCCCGGAGGATCTGCCCGCCGTCCAGGAACGCATCCGTGCGCTGTTCGAGCAGCGCACGCCCGTGGACGGCGAGTACCGGATCAGGGGCCGCCACGGGACGCGCCATCTGCGGGTGCTCCACGAACCGGTGCCCGACGCGTCCGGCCGGACCGTCGCCATCCGCACGCTGGCCATGGACGTCTCCGAGCAGCGCCGGGCCGCCCAGGCGCTCGACGAGACCCGGGAAGAGGTGCTGCGCGAACGGCGGCGCGTCGAGGAGGAGCGCAGGATCGCCCGGCGGCTGCGGCGCGCGCTGCTCCCGGTCCGGGAGGGCCTGATCGAGTTTCCGGGGCTGCGGGTCGCCGTCCGGTACCTGGCCGGAGAGCCGGGCCGGGTCGGCGGCGACTGGTGGAAGGCGCGGCGGCTGCCCGATGGCCGGGTGCTGCTGGCGATCGGCGACGCGATGGGCCACGGCCTGGAGGCGACCACGATGATGACCGCGATGCGCGCGGGCCTGGCTGGGCTGGCCTATACCGGTGCCGGGGCGCCCCAGCTGGCGACGTGGTTGAACGAGCTGGTCAACAACATGGTGCCCGGCGAGATCGTGACCGGGACGGCGGCGCTCGGCCATGTCGACCCGGAGAGCCGGGAGCTGGCGTGGACCAGCGCGGGCCATCCGCCGCCGGTGCTGGTACGGGACGGGCGCGCACGGCTGCTCGACCACCTGCCGCACGGTCCGATGCTCGGAGTGCTGGACGAGCCGGAGTTCCCGCTCACCACGACCGCGCTGGAGCCCGGCGACATCGTGCTGTTCTACACCGACGGCATCCTCGACCGGCAGGGCCGCGACCGCGACGAACTCACCGAGGCCATGCTGGACGCCGTCCAGAGCGTGGCCCGGCGGGTCAGGCGCGACACCGGTGACGCCGCCGACCCGGTCCTCGCCGTCGAACGCGTCATGCAGGCCCTGGACGCCGAGGAGTCGGCCGACGACATCTGCGTGATGGCCGTCCAGGTCCGCTGACGCATTCCCGTCCGCTCGAACGCTGAGGCGGCCGGTCCGCTCGAACGCTGAGGCGGCCGGTCCGCTCAAACGCTGAGGCGGGCGGTCCGTTCGGGCGGCTGGGGCGGGTGGGCGCGCTTGGGCGCCTGTTCGTTCAGGCGGGCCATTGGGGGCGGCGCTTCTCCAGGAACGCCGTCATGCCCTCCTGCGCCTCCGGAGTCTGGCTGGAGGCCGCCATCACCTCGATCGCATAGGTGTAGGCGTCCGCTTCCGTACGGTCGAGCTGGGCGTACATGGCCTGCTTGCCGAGCGCCTTGCTGCGCGGGCTGCCCTGGGTGGCGCGGTCCAGCAGGTCACGGGTGGCCTTCTCCAACTCGGCCGCCGGCACCACCCGGTTGACCATGCCCCACTCGTACGCCGTTCGCGCGTCGACCACGTCACCCGTCAGGGCCATCTCCATCGCGCGCTTGCGGCCGACGTTGTGCGAGATCGCGACCATGGGCGTGTGGCAGAACCAGCCGCCCTTGCCACCGGGCGCCGCGAAGCCCGCGTTCTCGCTCGCCACCACCAGGTCGCACGTCACCGCCAGCTGGCAGCCCGCCGCCGTGGCGAGCGCGTGCACCTGGGCGACCACCACCTGGGGCACCGCCTGGATCGTGCGCATGAGCTCGGCGCAGGTCTGCAGGAGGCCGCGGACGTCGGCGTGCGAGGCGCCGGCCATGTCGGCGAAGTCGTGACCGGCGGAGAACACCGGCCCGTTCGCCGCCAGCACGATCCCGAGGGCGTCGGTGCGGCCGGCCTCGCGGAAGGCCTCGGTGAGCGCCAGCAGGAACTCCCGGGACAGGGCGTTGCGGCGCTGTGGCCGGTTCATGGTGATCGTCGTGACGGCGTCGTCGCGCTGGACCAGAACATCGCTCATGAACGTGACGCTACGTCAGGACGGCCCGGCCCGCACGAGCGGGGATCTCACGATCGCGCGTGGGATGTCGGACCCGCGTCGTACGGTGGGCGCGACACGAAGGGGGCCGGGCCTTGAAACTCCTCACCGCCACGAACGCCACCCAGGGACACCGTCACAACGACTTCGACTGGTGCGTCGAGGGCGAGCTGGTGCACATCGGCGTGACCTGCGCCCGCGACCAGGCCGACCCTGACGGCGGGTGCGGCTGCGGGCGCGCCTTCGCCGGGCTCAACTCCCACCGCGCCACGACGACGGCCATGATCCGGGAGATTCCCGGCTTCTCCGACGACGACTACGTCCTGGCGATCCGGTCCAGCCTGGAGCAGCAGGGCTACGACTCCTCCTACGCCGAGCACGAGGCCGCCGAGCTGCGCATCCTGGTCCGTGACTGGCCGGTCGGCGCGATCGTCGAACGCAGGCTGAACGAGATCGTGGTGCGCGAGGTGATGCAGCCGGACCAGGAGGCCGACACTTGATCGGCCTCGGCCGCCCTGAGCCCCGCGTCAGTCGCGCAGCCAGTCGGCCAGGTCGGCGTCGGTGATCGGCAGCAGGCACCAGAGCGCCTCCTCGGTGGAGGAGCAGAGCGGGATGCGCTCGTGCAGCCGCAGCAGGCGGAACATCTTGGCCGCGAACGGGCGCACGCCCACGGTGGCGAGACCGATCCCGAGCTCGTCGCAGCGGCGGGCGGCGGCCGACACGACCCGCAGGCCCTCGGCGTCGAAGAACGACACTCCCGCCAGGTCCAGCACCAGCGGGCGGCCGGCGGCGCCCGCCAGGTCGAGCAGGCGATACCGCACCGCGGGCGCGGACACGCGGTCCATCTCGCCGGAGAGCAGCACGGTGACGTGCCGTTCCCTCTCCACGACGACCATGTCGACGGCGGTGTCCCTCATGGCGACCTCGCAATCCGATGCATCGGTAACTCAGAAGCATTGCGCGAGTACGGAGTGTTGCCAAGAGGGAAGCCGAAGTTTGTTTCGAGCGGCGTGGCCGCGAGCCGGAGCGCGAGCGGCGCGAGGAGCATGAGAAAAGCCCCTCGCCATCGAGGGGCCTTTCTCAGCGGGGCCTCAGATCACCGCTTGAAGGTGTCACGCGCCTCCTTGGCGGCGTCCTTCGCCTGCTCGCCGACCTGCTTGGCGCCTCCGGCCACGCGGTCCTTGCGGCCTTCGGACTCCAGGTACGGGTCGCCAGAGTCGCGCCCGGCCTGTTCCTTGCCCCGGCCCTTGGCCTTCTGGGCCTTGTTCTTGAGCTTGTCGAGGAATCCCATGACCCCTCCTTCCGTACGATCGTCGTACGCCGACGACCTTGCCCGCTCTTCCGTGATCTATGCGCCCGGTTCGTCCTGTTCGTTTGATTCGTCGGACGGGCCGCCGGATGGTTCGCCCGAGTCGAGCCTTCTGAGCGGCATCGTCGCCGGACCTTGGAGAACGGACCCGTCCGGCGCGAACCGGGAGCCGTGACACGGGCACTCCCACGCCTTCTCGGTGTCGTTGAAGGCGACGACACAGCCCAGATGGGTGCACTTGGCCGACAAGACCTGAAGCTCGCCGTCGTCATCGCGATGGACCGCGCAGGGCCGGCCGTGCCGCTGGACGACGGCACCCGAGCCCGGGCCGATGTCCTCGACGGACGTGGGCCGGGGACGGACACGGCCGGTCACGACGCGGCGCCCGTACGAGGCGGCGGTTTTGAGCACGGGGATCGCCTCCCGGGCCACATGGACCCGGCGCGGAGCGTACAGGTCCGTCCACTCCGCCCGCTCGCCGGTGAGCAGCCCGGCGAGCAGGCGGCCCGACATGACGCCATGGCTCATGCCGGACCGGGCGTATCCGGTCGCCACGTACAGGTGCTCGTCCATCTGGCCGACGTACGGGACCTTGTCGGCGGTGTCGAGGTCCTGGGCCGTCCACCAGTAGTCCACCTCGGAGATCTTGAAGTGCTCGCGCGTCCACTCCACGAGCCGCCGCTGGTGGTCGGCCACGTCGTTGTAGCCCGGAGGGAAGGACTCGCCGGTGATGAGCAGCAGCCGCTGCCCGTCCTTGTAGGGCGCGGTCCGGACCGAACGGGTGTTCTCCTCGCGGGTGATGAACATCGCGCCGGGGTCGTCCTCCTCGGCGATCGGCGCGGCCACCACCAGCTCGCGCAGCGGCGTCAAGCGGAAGGTGAGAAGACCCTGGTCGAACAGCGGGAAAAGGGTGGCGATCACGATGTCGCCGGCGGTGACGGCCCGTCCGCCGTCGGTGCACAGGCGGTGCGGCCCTTCCTGGCTCACGACCCGCGTGCGTTCGTAGATCCGGCCCCCGCGGCGGACCAGGTCCTCGGCGAGGCCCAGCAGGTAGCGGCGGGGATGGAACTGCACCTGGTCCTCGACGCGCATGGCCCCCGCGATGTCGTAGGGCAGGCTGGTCTCGGTCACGAACGACACGTCCAGCCCGGCCTCCTGGACGGCCTCGACCTCCGTCCTCAGATCGTCCACACGTTCCCCGGGCTCGACGTAGACGTGTGACGGGCGCCGTTCCAGGTCGCAGTCGATGCCGAGCTCGCCGGCCACGCGGCAGACGTGCTCGACGGCCTCCTGCTGGGACCGTGCGTACGACCGCGTGGCCTCCGGGCCGAGCGAGTCCCGGAGCGGCGCGTAGATCCAGGGATGTGCCGACGACAGCCGGCCGGTCGTGTGGCCGGTGACGCCCGCCGCGATCCGGTCCGCCTCCAGCAGCACGACCGAGCGGCCCGCCCTGGCCAGCTCCCACGCCGTGCTGATCCCGGCGATGCCGCCCCCGACGACCACCACGTCCGCCTCGATGTCCTCGGTCAAGGTTGGATAAAACGTCCGCTCACTCGACGCCATCCAGTACGACCGCGAAATCCCTTCGATCACAGGCCTTTCCTCACCTTCCGCGATGTCCCGTCACACCCGTACCCGCGGCTCCGGCGGGAAACGGGCGGCGCATGGCGGGTGGATCTCCGGGTAGCGCTGCTGTCAGACGGCCGAAACAGGCACAGGGCACGCGGAGTCGGAGGAAACAACATGACGGACCCGGGCGGGCTCGGCGATGACAAGCAGCGGCAACTGGAGCACCATCGGGTGCGGCCGGACGGCACCCGGCTGACCACCGACCAGGGCATCGTGGTGGACGACACCGACAACTCCCTGAGCGTGGGGGAGCGCGGCCCGACGCTCATGGAGGACTTCCACTTCCGGGAGAAGATCACCCACTTCGACCACGAGCGCATCCCCGAACGGGTCGTCCACGCGCGCGGCGCCGGCGCCTACGGCCACTTCGAGGTGTACGAGTCGCTCGCCGAGTACACCTCCGCCGAGTTCCTGTGCGACCCGTCGATCAGCACGCCCGTCTTCGTGCGGTTCTCGACCGTCGCCGGGTCGCGCGGCTCGGCCGACACCGTCCGGGACGTGCGCGGGTTCGCCACGAAGTTCTTCACCCGGCAGGGGAACTTCGACCTGGTCGGCAACAACATGCCGGTCTTCTTCATCCAGGACGGGATCAAGTTCCCCGACTTCGTGCACGCGGTGAAGCCCGAGCCGCACAACGAGATCCCGCAGGCCCAGTCGGCGCACGACACGCTCTGGGACTTCGTGCGGCTCCAGCCCGAGACCATGCACATGATGATGTGGCTGATGTCGGACCGGGCGGTGCCGCGCAGCTACGCGATGATGGAGGGATTCGGCGTCCACACGTTCCGGCTGGTCAACGCCGAGGGACGCGGCACGTTCGTGAAGTTCCACTGGAAGCCCAAGCTCGGGGTGCACTCGCTCGCCTGGGACGAGACGCAGAAGCTCGCCGGCAAGGACCCCGACTTCAACCGCCGCGACCTTTGGGACTCGATCGAGAACGGCGACTTCCCCCAGTACGAGCTGGGCCTGCAGCTGATCCCGGAAGAGGACGAACACCGCTTCGACTTCGACCTGCTCGACCCGACCAAGATCGTGCCGGAGGAGGAGGTCCCGGTCCGGCGCGTCGGGCTGCTGACGCTCGACCGCAACCCCGACAACTTCTTCGCCGAGACCGAGCAGGTCGCCTTCCACACCGCCAACGTGGTGCCGGGCATCGACTTCACCAACGACCCGCTGCTCCAGGCCCGGTTGTTCTCGTACCTGGACACCCAGCTCATCCGGCTCGGCGGGCCCAACTTCACGCAGATCCCGGTCAACCGGCCGGTCGCCGACGTGCACAACCACCACCGCGACGGCTACCACCAGATGGCGATCCACCAGGGCCAGGCCAGCTACCACAAGAACTCGCTGTCGGGCGGCTGCCCGGCGGTCGGCGGCAGCGGCGCGTACACCCACTACCAGGAACGGGTCGACGGCAACAAGATCCGCAAGCGCAGCGAGAGCTTCGCCGACCACTACGGTCAGGCGACCCTCTTCTGGAACAGCATGTCCGACTGGGAGAAGGGCCACATCGTCTCGGCCTTCCGTTTCGAGCTGGGCAAGGTCGTCGCCATGGACGTCCGCGCCGGCGTGGTCGAGCATCTCAACCAGGTCGACCACGAGCTGGCCGTCAAGGTCGCCGAAGGCATCGGTGTCGAACCGCCGGAGGCCCGGGTCACCACGCACGATCGCGGCTCGCCCGCGCTCAGCCAGGTCGGCCAGCCGGGCAGCGCCAAGGCCCGCAAGATCGCGGTGCTGGTGGCCGACGGCAGCGACTCCGGGGCCATCGGGGCCGTCGGCGACGCCCTGACCGAGGCCGGCGCGCAGGTGGAGGTGCTCGCGGCCAAGGACGGCTCCGTGCTCAGCGCCAACGGAGGGCGGATCGAGGTCACGCGTGCCCTGCCCACCGCGCCCTCGGTCACCTACGACGCGGTGCTCGTCCCAGGTGGCGCCGATGCCGTGGCCACGCTCCTGGCGGACGGGGACAGCGTGCACTTCGTGGCCGAGGCGTTCAAGCACTGCAAGCCGATCGCCGCGGTGGACGACGGGATCGCCCTCCTCGAACGCGCCCGGGTGGCCGGCGTCCGGCTGGCGGGCGAGGACACCTCGTCCGACCAGGGCGTCGTGTCCGACCAGGGCGTCATCACGTGCCGCGGGCCCGTCGGCGCGACCTTCGTCGACGAACTCGTGAACGCGCTGGTCCTCCACCGGCACTGGACGCGCGAGATCAGCGCCGTCCCCGCGTGAGCACACCCGCACGAGTGCACACGCGTGACACTGTTCGTCACGCTGTTGGTTCCCCCGCTCGTGGCCGCATCCGGCCACGAGCGGACGGGGCGGCCGGGACGGAACGATCCATTTGTCCCTGACATGGGGCTTGCGCAGGTTTGCCAGAGGAAGTCAGGCTATTGAGCAATTTCTCCCCCTTGTAGCCAACACGAGGCTTCTTCACGATTCACATGACTCAGGGCATGTCACCCGGACCTGCCTTGACTCGTTGGAGGCACAGTGAGGATGAGACCCATCCGCCCCGTCACTGTCGTAAGCCTGGCGGCCGCCACCGCCGCCGCCATGCTGACCGCCGTCCCTGCCGCGCAGGCGGCGCCCCCGTCCCCGTCCCCCGCGCCCGACGCGAGCACGCTGGCCACGTCCCTGGCCAAGAAGCTCGGCGCCCGCAGCGCCGGCTCGTACCTCGACGGCGGCAAGCTCGTCGTCACGGTCGCCGACGCCGACGCCGCCCGGCAGGTGCGCGCGGCCGGTGCCGTTCCCAAGACCGTCCTGCGCAGCGGCGCGGCCCTGAAGAAGGTCACCGACGCCATCGACCGCGCGGTCAGGGTGTCCGGCACGGCATGGGCCGTGGACTCGACGTCGAACCAGGTCGTGCTCTCCTACGACGACTCCGTCACCGGGGCGCGGCTCGCCAAGGTGCGCGCGGCGGCCGCGCGGCACGGCTCCGCCGTCCGGCTGGAGCACGTCCCCGGCACGTTCAACCTGACGATCTCCGGTGGCCAGGCCATCTACACCGGAGGCTCCCGCTGCTCTCTCGGCTTCAACGTGCGCAACAGCGCCGGCACCACGTTCTTCCTGACCGCCGGCCACTGCACCAACATCGGTGCCACCTGGTCGGCCTCGGGCGGGACCGTGCTCGGCACCCGGACCGGGTCCAGCTTCCCCGGCAACGACTACGGCATCGTCCGTTACACCAACACGACGATCGCCAAGGGCGGCGACGTCTACCTCTACCCCGGCACCCAGGACATCACCACGGCGCGCAACGCGGTCGTCAACGAGTCCGTCCGCCGCAGCGGCAGCACCACGCAGGTGCGCAGCGGACGCGTGACCGCGCTCAACCAGACCGTGCGCTACCCGCAGGGCACCGTGACCGGCATGATCCGGACCACGGTCTGCGCGCAGCCCGGTGACAGCGGCGGCTCGCTGTTCGCCGGCTCCGCGGCCCTCGGCCTGACCTCCGGCGGCAGCGGCAACTGCTCGACCGGCGGCACCACGTTCTTCCAGCCCGTCACCGAACCGCTCAGCGTCTACGGCGTGAGCGTCTACTAGTCCCCGGAAGGCTGGGATCCCCGGCGCCGGGCCGACGGCGCCGGGGATCCCGCGTGTCAGGACACTTCGCGGGCGTACTCGCGGTAGGCGGCCATGAAGAGGGTCGTGAGGAGGTCGATGACCTTCCAGCGCGCCGCGATGGACGACGAGCGCGTCCAGCCGATCGTGCGGCCGATCAGCCGCATCCACGTCGTCGAGGAGGCGCGCCACGTGCGCTACGCGCGGGAGGAGCTCGTGCGGAGCATGGCGGGCGCCGGCCGGGCCCGCCGGTCGGCGCACCGTCTGGTGGCGGCCGTCGGGGCCACCGCGGCGATGGAATACATGATCGATCCGGAGGTCTATCGCAGCGTCGGCATTCCACCGCGCGCCGGGCGCGAGCTCGCCCTGGCCAATCCCCACCACCGGGACACCCGGTTCTGGATGGGCGAGAAGATCGTTCCCTTTCTCGCCGAACTCGGCCTGGTCACCGGTCCGCTCTGGCGTCAGACGGGTCTCGTCCGCTGAACGCGCGGCCCCACGGCGACCGGACCGATGTTTTGCCTCACCGTGCCTCTTGAGCAATTGATGTTGCGTCGGTTACAAGTAGCTTGCCGTAATTTCACGGCAAGCTGTCTCCGACGACGAGAGGTGACGGCGTTTGGGTGCATCGGGTCGCTTGATCGATCTGCGGTTGCCCGTCGAAGGCGTGCCCGCCAAGGCCGCCGCGTTGCGCAAGTACGTGCCCGGCATCGCGGCAGAGGCGGTCCGCGAGATCGAGCGCGAGCTGCCGGAGTACGTGCGCCCCCACGATCCGCGGTACGCCGAGGTGATCGGGCAGGCCGTCGAATGGGTGATCGGGCACTTCGTCGACCTCATGATCGAGCCCGATACGCCGTCCGACGAGATCCTGGAGTTCCACCGGCAGATCGGCGTCGGCGAGGCCAAGGAGGGCCGCAGCCTCGACACCTGGCAGGCCGCCATGCGGATCGGCGCCGGCATCGCGGTCCAGCGGCTCACCGCCGAGTCCGAACGGCAGAGCCAGGGGTTCACGCCGACCGCCACCGGCATGGTCGCCCAGGCGGTCTTCGCCTATCTGGACCAGATCGCCCTCGCCGTCGCCGAGGGCCATGCCGAGGCCTCGGCGCGGGCCGCCGGGCAGGTGGAGGGCGGGCGGCGCCGCCTGCTGGAACTGCTGGCCGGCGACGCGCCCCAGCTGCGCACGATCAAGGAACTGGCCGGCGCGGCGGGCTGGCCGGTGCCCCAGACGGTCGCCGCGATCGCCCTGGTCGAACGAGGCCGTAACACCGGGCGGCCGAGCCTGCCCCCGGACGTCCTGGTCGGGCTGCACGTCGACGAGCCGTTCCTGATCCTGCCGGACCCCGACGGCCCCGGCCGCCGCCAGCTCCTCAAGAACGGGTTGCGCGGCTGGATCGCCGCGATCGGCCCGACCGCCGAGGTCACCGACGTCCGCACCTCGCTGCGCTGGGCCCGGCACGCCCTGGACCTGACCCGCCGGGGCATCATCTCGGACCCCAGCCCGGTGATCGCCGAGGAGCACCTGCCGGTCATGCTCCTGATGCAGGACCGCGACCTGGTCGAACGTGTCGCGGCCCGCCGGCTGGCCCCGCTCCAGGACGCCCGGCCGGCCCACCGCCGCCGCCTGGCCGAGACGCTGCTGGCCGCCCTCGAATGCGGCTTCAACGCGACCGAGGTGGCCGCCCGCCTGCGGGTCCACCCGCAGACCATCCGCTACCGGATGCGCCAGCTGGAGGCCCTGTTCGGCACCGACCTGGCCGACCCGGCCCAGCGCCTGGAGCTGCACATGGTCGTCTACACCTGGTTGATCACCCATGCCGATGCCGACGCGGGTTAGGGTGAGGATCATGACGACCGGTTTCACTTGACGCTGACGCGCGCGTGCTCCCCCGCCGTCTCGGACGTGTCCACGACCCGTACGAGACGAGCAAGGAGTAACACACGTGTCACAGCTGTTCAGCCACACCGACGTCGCGCACTACGAGGCGTTCGGCTTCGTCGTGCTCCGCGGCCTGCTCACCACCGCCGAGGCCGCCCGCCTCCGCGCCGAGGTGACCACCGAGCTGACCGCCGCGTTCGGCGGGCTCGGCACCGATCCCGGCGACGAGGGCGGCATCTCGGGGGACTACCTGCCGCTGACGGTGGACCGGGCGCCGTTCGCGCAGTCCCTGGTCGCCGACGATCCGCGGTTCTTCCAGGGCGCCACCGAACTGACCGGCTCACCGATGGTGCCGACGCCCGGCATGGCCGTCTGCTTCACGGCCAACGCCGGCTGGCACACCGACATCGGGCCCGACGTCCGCGGGGTGAAGTTCCTCGTGCACCTCGACGCGAGGACGGCCGAGACCGGGGCGCTGCGCGTTCTCCCGGGCTCGCACGAGCCCGCGTTCGCCCGCCGCGTCGAGCGGTACCTGTCCCGGGACCCCGCGAACCAGGGTTTCCGGCCGGGACTTCCCACGCCGGACACGGTCCTGGAGACCGAGCCCGGTGACGTGCTGGCGTTCGACGTGCACCTCCGGCACTCCTCCAAGGGCGGGCACAAGCGGCTCGCCTGGTCGATCGAGTACCTGGAGTGGCCAGGCATCGTCGACGAGGACAGGAAGCGGCTCGTCTGCGACCTGATCGACACCGACGCCGACCACTCCGACGAGGGCTTCGACCAGGACCGCTGGCCGGTCTGGCGCGAGTGGGCCGCGGGGGCCTCCGGCCGGCCCTCACGCCTGACCGCCCTTGAGCGGCTCCAGTTGCTCGGAGTGCCCGGCCTGGCGTAACAGGCCCCGGCCTGGTGTGACCGGCCGGGCTAGGCGGCGTTCCCGGAGAGGATGTCCCGGGCGGCTCTGACGAGCGCGGCGTTGTCGGGCGCGGCGGAGCCGTCCGGGAGCAGCAGCGTGTCCTCCAGACCGATCCGCGTGTCCAGCCCGAGTGAGGCCGCCAGGCGCAGGACGGGCCAGGCGCCGCCCTGCTCGCCGTGCAGCAGGACCGGACGTTCGTTCGGCGCCAGCTCGGTAAGCAGGGCGGCGGCCGTCGCGGGCGCCGTCTCCGGATCGGGGTCGACCACCTCGGCGAGCACGCGCAGCACACGGTGCCTGGACGGCCAGGCGAGGAAACGCCGGACCGCGCCGGCGGACGAGGCGCCGGAGAAGATGCCCGCCTCGATGTCCACGCCGTGGTCCAGCAGCGCGTCGGCCACCGGCTCGGCGCCCTCCTCGTGCCAGTTGACGGAGGCGTGGTCGGGAAGGACCTTCCAGGACTCGACGAGTTCGAGGCGGCGGCGCGGATCCGGGCACGCCCAGGCGCCGGTCGTGACGCCGACGCGGATTCCGGGCGCCGCCTCGCGGACGGCCGTCACCGCCGCGGCGACATGGTCGGGGTGCAGGGAGTCGGTGCCGTCCGGGGCCTTGGGATGCAGATGGACGTCCTCGGCGCCCGCGACGACCGCCTCGCGCACGGAGACGGCCAGTTCGCCGGGCGTGAGCGGCACGGAGCGGGCGAGGGGACCGTTGGGGCACACCTGGAGCATGGACCGATCCTGGCAGAGGCTTCTCGTGCGGCCATGGTGGAAACCTCGCCGTAGCTCGTAAGATCAAGTGAAAAGTCAACGCGGCGATGCCCGGTTCCCGGTCGGGGTGATGCTGATGGACGGCTGCCAAGGGCCTGGCGGCGTCGATCTGAACGTGCCGAACGTCGCCCGCATGTACGACTACTACCTCGGAGGCAAGGACAACTACGCGGCCGACCGCGCCCTGGCCGACCAGGTGCTCCGGGTGGCGCCGCAGACGCCCGCCCTCGCCCAGGAGAACCGCGCCTTCCTCCAGCGGGCGGTCCGCCACCTGGCGGGTCCCGCGGGGATCGGCCAGTTCGTCGACATCGGGGCCGGCCTTCCCACGCTCGAGAACACCCACGAGGTCGCGCAGCGGACGGCGCCGGGCGCGCACGTCGTCTACGTCGACAACGACCCGGTCGTGCTCGCGCACGGCCGCGCGCTGCTCCAGGGCGCCGCGGGCACCAGGGTGATCCAGGGCGACCTCCGCCGGCCGGACGAGATCCTCGGCTCGCCCGAGCTGACCGGGCTGATCGACCTCGCCCGTCCGGTGGCGATCCTGCTGGTGTCCGTCCTGCACTGCGTGCGCGACGAGGAGGACCCCTGGAAGATCGTGGCCTGGCTGCGCGACACGATGGCGCCGGGCAGCCATCTGGTGATCTCGCACATCACCGCCGCCGACCACGCCGAGAACGCGGAGGCGGGCGCGGACGTCTACCGGCGCGCCAGCACCGACATGACGCTGCGGACCCACAGCGCCATCCGGCGCTTCTTCGACGGTTTCGAGCTCCTCGAACCGGGCCTGGTACGGCTCACCGAATGGCGCCCACCCGAGGGCGTCACGCCCCGGCAGGACCTGCCGACCTGGTTCTTCTGCGGCGTCGGCCGCAAGACCTGAGACACCGAAGACTCTGAGAGCGGAGGCACCCGGGTGACGCAGCAGGACACGACGCGGCAGGACACGGTACAGCGGGACGCGGCACAGCAGGCCACGACGCATCCGCGGATCGACTTCAACCCGCTGGCGGGCACCCGCCCTGTCGGGACCACGGCCGGGCTCCTCGACGGGCTCCGCGACGCGCATCCCGGCTTCCACTCGACGTTCGGCCGCGGTTTCTGGGTGGTGACGCGGCACGAGGACATCCTGGCCGCCTTCCAGGACGCGGAGACGTTCTCCAACCGCTCGGTGACCGTGCTCGATCCGGAGCCGCGCTACCGCTGGATTCCCGAGATGCTCGACCCGCCCGAGCACACGCCCTGGCGGCGGCTGCTGCGCCCGCACTTCACCCCGGCCACGGCCAAGGCGATGGAGGGCCGGATCCGCGAGCACTGCGCCGGTCTCATCGACGGACTGGCGGATCGCGGCTCCTGCGATCTCGTCACCGACTTCGCCGTGAAGTATCCGTCGGTCATCTTCCTGGAGTTGATGGGGCTGCCGGTCGAGCGGCTGGAGACGTTCCTGGAGTGGGAGCGCGCCATCCTGCACGCCCCGCCGGACGCCAACGCGGCGCGTCTCGCCGCGATGGGCAAGGTGACGGAGATGTTCGCCGAGCTGATCGGCGAGCGGCGGGCCGAGCCGCGCGACGACCTGGTGAGCGCGGCCGTGTCGTGGCGGATCGACGGCGAGCCGATCTCCGACGAGGATCTGCTGGCGTTCTGCCTGCTGATGTTCATGGCCGGGCTCGACACGGTGACGGCGCAGTTGTCGTACGCCTTCTGGCACCTGGCGACGCACCCCGGCGACCGCGCGCGGCTGCGCGAGGACCCCGCGATCATGCCTTCGGCGATCGAGGAACTGCTGCGCGCGTATTCGGTCGTTCTGCCGGGACGCAAGGCGACGCGTGACGTCACCGTCGCCGGGTGCCCGGTCAAGGCGGGCGAGATGGTGATGCTCCCGCTGACCATGGCCAACCGCGACCCGGCGGTCTTCCCCGAGCCGGAACGGGTCGTCCTCGACCGGACGCCCAACCGGCACCTGGCCTTCGGAGCCGGGGCGCACCGCTGCCTCGGCGCACATCTGGCGCGCCTGGAGATCAGGATCGCGCTGGAGGAGTGGCACCGCCGGATACCGGATTACCGGATTCCCGACGATGCCGAGGCGGTCGAGCACGCCTACGGTCTCCTCGGACTGGACACGCTTCCCCTCACCTGGTCGTAGGAGCGCCGGGGTAGAGCGAGCCGGTGAAGGACTTATGGATGGCGGCCGGACCGTACGAGCGCAACCTGACAGGCGCCCCCGAGATCTCCTCCACCTTGGCGATCGCTGCCACCGCGTCGCCGAGGGGTTCGTAGACCGGGCGCGCCGTGAGCAGGCGCCGCGTCAGCGCGGCCTGCCGTACGAGGTCGCCCGGCGGGCCGGCCGGCAGCCGTTCCACGCGCCGCCCGCCGATCTCGTACGCCCGGCACACCAGCAGGTCGGCGCGCTCGCGGGGCAGGTCGAGATGGGTGAGCGCCAGCCCGTCGACGCCGCCCACCACGTCGAGGGCATAGCGCAGCGTCACCGCGTCGAGATGGCCGACGCGGAAGGCGCCCTGCCAGCGTCCCGGCCCGTTGTGGCGGTCCGGCAGGTCCGTGGTGAGCGCCGGGTCCTCGGTGACGAACGGCCCGGGGCCATGCCGCGTCGCGTACGTCCGGAGCACGCCCAGCCGTGTGCCGGTGGCACCCGCCTCGGCGAGCAGCGTCTCCGCGTTCGCGAAGGTGGTCGTCGACCAGGTGGTGTACGGGTGGAAGCCGTGCCACTCGTCCAGCAGCACGCCCTGCGCGCCCTCGAAGACCACGTTCCCCGTGCGCAGCAGCGTCCGGAGATGCTCGCCGCCGACGATCCGGACCCGTTCCCCGAACGCGAGGAACACCGCGAGGCACTCCTCGACCGACGGCACCCGCCCGCCGCTGCCGTCCGAACCCTGCGGAAACGTCTCCAGATACCAGTCGCGGAGCGCGGCGAGCCGGTACCGCAGGCGGCCGGGGGAGAGGCAGTCGCCCGCGCGCGGCGCGTCGCCGTGGGCCAGCGCGTACGACGCCGTCTCGCCGATGCCCATGCCGCACGAGCCGTGCCGGGCCTGGCCCCGGGCCGCCTCCCGTGCCTGGTTGGCGGCCCGGTGGTACGGCGTGGTCAACAGCGCGTCCCGGTCGACCGTGAGCCGGGCCAGCGGGTCGGGTGTCCCCAGCGTCCGCAGGTGATCGGCCTCGGAGGCGAGGGCCAGCGGGTCGACGAGCATGAACCGCGACAGGTGCGTCGCCACTCCGGGCGTGAACGTCCCCGACCCGAACTGGGCGAACGTGTGGTGCCGCCCGTCCGGGGCGACCACGTTGTGCGCCGCCTGCGCGCCCCCGTTGAACCGCACGACCGCGTCGACTGGTTCCGGCCCCCGTGAGCAGAACCAGTCCACGACGGTGCCCTTGCCCGCGTCGCCGAATCCCAGGTCGGCCACGATCACGTGCCGGCCCA
This sequence comes from Actinomadura fulvescens, assembly GCF_039533225.1. Classification (NCBI taxonomy): domain Bacteria; kingdom Bacillati; phylum Actinomycetota; class Actinomycetes; order Streptosporangiales; family Thermomonosporaceae; genus Actinomadura; species Actinomadura fulvescens. The sequence goes on from NZ_BAAATD010000001.1 coordinate 749,463, forward strand.
TGGCGCTACAGCCGGGTGGTGGCCGGCGGCGCGGCGCGCAGGTCGGCCGGGAGGGCGGACGACGCGACCGGGGAGCGGTTCGCGTCCAGCCTCCCGAGCGCCCGCGAGACCGAGGCGCCGGCGGCGGAACCGAACTCGTCGAGGTGCTCCAGCCCCTGGTCGAGGTCGATGGCGTCCTCGGCGAGCCCGACCGTGAGCGCGATGGTCTCGCAGACGGCGTCCAGATCGTCGAGGTAGAGCACGTGCTGGCCCAGCAGGCCCTGCCAGAAGTCCTTCAGCTTCCGGCTCTGCGAGTGGTAGGCGCCCTCCGGGATGATGAAGTAGACCTCGTACTTGCGCTGCAGTTCGCGCAGCATCTCCTCAAGAGGGACGTCCTCGCCCCGCCCGCCGCCGATGACCTCGGCGACCTCACGCCGGCTGACCTTGGGATAGGCCAGCTCGTCTCCGATCATGAAGAGATAGCCGCGCTTGCCGCGCTTCTCGTAGCAGTCGATCGAGGTGTGCCGGGCCATGAAGTACATGGCGAGCTCGTACGACTCGGTCAGCTGCCCGCCGCCTCCGCCTTCGAGGTAGATCCTGCCGAGGTCGTCGTCCATGCGGTTGTCCGCCTCGAACTGCCCGATCTGCAGCGGGGCGCGGTCGCACGTCGCGTCGCCGACCGCGCCGAACAGGATGTGCGGGTGCTCGACGTAGCCCTTGCGCAGCAGCAGCCCGAGCAGGTCGGGCAGCTTGGCCTGCAGCGTGCGGGGCACCGTGCCCATCGAGCCGGTGACGTCGAACAGCACCGCGATGGCCAGCGATTCGGGATGGTCGGCCGAGTCCCTGCTCTCCCGCACGGTCACGCCGTACGGGTCGAGGCTGGGATGGACCGTGGTGGCGCCGCCGTCGCTGTAGGCGAAGGCGCTCGCACCGGTGGCCGCGCGATAGCTCGCCGCGGCGGAGTAGACGTCGGTGGACCAGTATCCGCTTCCCATGGGTACTCCTTCAGATCACCTTGGGTCGGGTGTGGGATCGGGCATGTGGAACGGGCGGAACCGGCGCGGCCCGTACAGACGTTCCAGCAGCTCGTCGAGCTCGCCCAGCAGCCGCCAGGCGTCGTTCGGGCGGCGCTTTTGCGAGGTGAGCAGGCAGCCCTTGGCGAACAACCGCATCGGCTTGGGCACGTTGCCCGTACGGCCTGTTCCGGCGCCGGCGCCGGAGTCGCCCATGAGCTCGGCCATGCAAAGGGTCGCCATGTAGACGTCGGTGGCGACGCTTGCCTGCTGCCGTGCCGGCACCTCCGGCGGGTACCAGGACGCGTAGCGGTCGACCATGGCGGGCACGCGGCCCGTGGCGTCGGCGTAGGAGTAGCAGCCGGGCACCGAGTAGCACCAGTCGACGAGCACCAGGCCGTGCTTCTCCGGATGGATGAGCACGTGCTCGGGCAGCACCGCGCCGTGCAGGACGCCCGCGCGGTGCGCGAACCCGAGCGCGACCAGCAGCCGCCGCCATATCCAGGCCGCGTCGCGCGGATCGACCCCGTCCGGATAGGCGGCCCGCACCTCGGCGAGGCTGTGGAAGCCGTCGAGCGCGCCGATCGCGTTGGCCTGCCGTTGCTCGCCGGTGGCGGCGTCGCGGTGCCGGAACGTCTCGACGAGCCGCGGCACGTACGCCCGGAACCGTTCGTCGCCGTCCTCGGGGAGCTGGCGCAGCGCCACCGCCTCGCGTTCGATCAGGTCGCTGTCGCGCGGGTCGCGCGGCAGCTTGACGACCGCCTGGCGCGCGCCGTCGTCGTACGAGGCGGCGTAGAGGTTGGCGAGGTCGCCCTCCGCCTTCGTGCCGCCGAGCCGGTAGGAGTGGCGGCGGGTCGTCATCGTGGCCGCGTCGGCGCGGTTGTAGGTGCGCCAGAGTGAGTTGAGCCGGGTGAACGCGTCGCGGGTGCGGCCGCCGGTGGCGTCCGGATGGACCAGGCGGGCCAGCCGCCGGTAGGTCCGCGCGGCCTCGGCGGTGTCGGCGCCGAACAGGTCGGCGGGAGTGCGCACGCGGTCGAGCCGTGCCAGTGCGTCGTCGAGTTCGAGGGGTGGCCTGGAAGGTGCCGTCATCTGATCTCTTCCTCTCGGCTGGGCCGCAGCAGGGCCGGGTGCAGGAGGCGGGCGTCGCCCGCGCGGTAGAGCTTGGGCCGGGGACCGCCGCGCCGGCCGCCCTTGTCGGAGGTGCCGCCCGTGCTCTCCACGAAGCCGGGGACCGACAGCACCTTCCGGTGGAAGTTGCCGGCGTGCAGTTCCTCGCCCCAGACCGCCTCGTACACGGCCCGCAGTTCGGGGACCGTGAACTCGCCCGCGCAGAAGGCCGTGGCAAGCGGCGTGTATTCGAGCTTGGCGCGGGCGCGTTCGAGGCCGTCGCTCAGGATTCGCGCGTGGTCGAAGGCGAGCCTGCGCGTCGTGCCGGGGCGCTGCTCGGCCGCCTCGGTGAGGCCGAGCGCGTCGACCGGCACCCAGGCGGCGTCGACGGCGTCGCTGCCCGCCTCCGGGTCGGGGAGCTCGGGGGCGAACGCCAGATAGGCGACGGAGATGACGCGCATGCGCGGGTCCCGGCCCGGGTCGCCGTAGGTGCCCAGCTGCTCCAGGTGGACGCGGCCGAGCACACCGCCCTTGGCGCTGACCCCGGTCTCCTCGGCCAGCTCCCGGACCGCGGCGTCCGGCAAGTCCTCCGCGTCGCGCACTCCCCGGACGAAGCCGCCGGGCAGTGCCCACATCCCGGCGTACGGGGCGTTGCCGCGGCGGACGAGCAGCACGCTCAGGCCGCCGTCGCGGATGGTCAGCGCCACGACGTCCACGGTGACCGCGACCGGGTCGTAGTCGCGGGGGTCGTAGTTCGCGAGGAACTCCCGCTCGTCGCGCCGCGGATCCGGGGTCATCGTGTTGATCTCCCTCTGAGTAGGTCTCAGTGTGAGTAAATCTCGCTATGAGAAGAACATAACCCGGGGCTGTGCCGTGCGTCCAGTCCTTCGGGTGGCACAGAACGGCCAGAGGCCGCCTCCCTCTCCGGGAGACGGCCTCTGGCCTTTGTCGTCTAGCGGCGGTGCCGCCCGCCTGGCGGCGGCGGGTCGGGATGTTCGTCTCCCGGCTCGTTCGAGTAGGGCTCGTTCGCTTGGGGGTCGTTCGAGTACGGGGGACGGAACGGCGGGCGGCGGTGCGGCCCGCTCTGGTACGGATCGACCGGGTACTCGCCGGACGGGAAACGGCCGGTGAGGGACTGGCCGGTCGGGTATTGCCCGGTCGGGTACTGCTCTGGCGGCTGCTGGCCGGGCTGGCGCGACGGCTGCCGGTAGGAGTCACTCTGGTAGGAGTCACTCTGGTACGAGCCGCTCTGGTAGGAGTCACTGGGGTACGGGTCGTTCATGTACGGGTCGTTGGCGTGCGAGCCGTTCGGGTACGGGTCGCGCGGGCGTGCGCTGAAGTGGTACGGGTCGGCGGCGAACGCTCCCGTCGTCTGCGAGCGGGCGACCGGCGTACCTCCCGGTGTGGCGGACGTGGGGTACGAACCGGGCGGGGGAGCGGCGAGCGGCGCCGCGGCGTGCATCAGGGGCGGACCGGCGGCCGCCGTCTTCAGCAGCTCGCGCAGCTGGCTCTTGCGGCGCCCGTACGCGACGTACACGATCATCCCGATCGCCATCCAGACCGCGAAGTAACCCCAGGTCTGGACCTGCAGGTTGAGCATCAGCCAGCCGATCGCCAGGATCGTGACCAGCACGGTCAGCGACGCGGCCGGGACCTTGAACGGCCGGTGCAGGTCGGGCCGGTCGCGGCGGAGCGCCAGCACCGCCGCCGCCACGAACAGGAACGCGAACAGCGTGCCGATCACGACCATCTGCTCCAGCGTGAGCACGTCCAGCGTCTGCGACATCACGATCGCCGCGCCGCCGGCCACCAGGGTCGCGCGGGACGGCACCTTGAATCGGCTCATCGCGCCGACGCCGCGCGGGAGCAGGCCGTCGCGCCCCATGGAGAAGACCACCCGGGTGAGGCTGATGACCAGCACCAGGATGACGGTGGTCAGGCCGAGCACCACGCCCACGTCGATGATCTTGTTCATCGACTCGGCGCCGACCTTGCCGAACGCCACCGCCAGCAGCGGCTTGTCCGGATCCAGGCTCTTGTAGGAGATCATGCCGACCATGGCGATGGCGACGCCGATGTAGAGCACGATGGTGACGGCCAGCGAGACGATCATGCCGCGCGGCACCTTGCGCGGCGCGTCCTCGGTCTCCTCCGACGCGGTGGCGATCAGGTCGAAGCCGATGTAGCCGAACGCGATCGCGGGCGTCGCGGCCAGGATGCCCCAGACGCCGAACACCTGCGGCGCGCCGCCGGTCATGCCGTTCCAGATCGCGTCCAGGACGGTCTGGCTGCTGGTGTCCGGCGCGGGCTTGGCGGGCGGCACGAACGGGGTGAGGTTGGCCGGCTGGAAGAACTTCAGCCCGGTCGCGATCACGAGTCCGAGCACGATCAGCTTGGCCATCACCATGTACCAGAGCGTGCGCAGGCCGAGCCGGCTGCCGGTCGCCAGCATCACCACGACCAGGAGCAGGATCAGGAGCGCGAAGAGGTCGAACCCCTTCTCCTGCCCGATGATCCCGGCGAGGGGCTCCGGGATGGGGACGCCGAAGTCGGCGAGCGTCTGCGTCGCGTAGAGGGACCAGGCACGCGCCAGCACAGAGGCGGCGAGCAGCAGTTCGAGGATGAGCGACCAGCCCACCACCCAGGCCCACACCTCGCCGAACGCGACGTAGCTGAAGGAGTACGCGCTCCCCGCGACCGGGATGATGGAGGAGAGCTCCGCGTAGGAGAGCGCCGCCAGCAGGCAGACCACCCCCGCCACGGCGAACGAGACGATCACCGCCGGGCCCGCGTTGTTCACCGCCTGCTGGCCCGCGACCTTGAAGATCCCCGCGCCGATCATGACGCCCAGTCCGAGCACGATGAGGTCACGGGTCCGGTAGACGACGCGCAGCCGGTGCCGGCCCCCGTAGAGCTGTCCGGTCGCCTGCTCCACCGGCAACCGTCGGAACATGTCGTTACGCATGCGGATGTCCCAGGTCATAGGTATCCCTTGGCCTGAACCCGCGCCGCTGTTCGCGAGACAGAGCTTGTTGAAGTTCCTAAGAATTCACCAGGTAGAGGTAAAACCGCAACGTCTTCCCTTGATTCGGACATGTGTCGTCGGGTGGGAGCGATCCCGCGAGGCCGGGGTCGGCCGGGGCGGTGGCGGCGGGCGGAGATCGATGGGACGGTGGTGGCGTCGCGCATTCCAGGAGGTTCCGTGTCCCGCAGCACGAACTGGCGGCGTTCCGCGGTGATGGCCGCGCCCGTTCTCGCGTTCGCCCTCGTCGCCCCGCTCCCACCGGCCTCGGCCGCCCCCGCCGCGCCCGCCGCGCCGCCCGCGCCGCCGACGCGGCAGCCGGTGGCCACGGGCTACGGCGGCGCGGTCTCGACGGTCGACCCGGACGCCAGCCGCACCGCCATCGAGGTGCTCCGGCGCGGCGGCAACGCGATGGACGCGGCGGTCGCGGCGAGCGCGACGCTGGGCGTGACCGAGCCGTACGTGGCCGCCATCGGCGGTGGCGGCTACATGACCTACTACGACGCCAGGAGCCGCAGGGTCCACGCCCTCGACGGCCGGGAGACCGCGCCGGGCAGGATGACCGCGACGTCGTTCGTCGACCCCGCCACCGGCAAGGCGATCCCGTTCGACCAGGCCGTCACCAGCGGGCTGAGCGTCGGCGTGCCCGGCACGGTCGCGCAGTGGGAGCTGGCACTGCGCCGCTTCGGCAGCCGCGACCTGCGCACGCTGCTCAAGCCCGCCATCAAGCTCGCCGAGCGCGGCTTCGTCGTCGACCAGGAGTTCCGCGACCAGACCGCCGTCAACGAGGCGCGGTTCCGCGACATCCCGCCGTCCCGCGCCCTGTTCCTGCCCGGCGGCAGGCTGCCCGAGGTCGGCTCGACGTTCCGCAACCCCGACCTGGCGCGCACCTACCGCGAGCTCGGCAAGCGCGGGCCGCGCTGGTTGTACGAGGGCGGGCTCGGCCGTGAGGTCGCCGCGACGGTCAAGCGGCCGCCGGTCGACCCGGCGTCCACCCGCACCGTGCGCCCCGGCCTGATGGAGACGCGCGACCTGCGGGCCTACAAGGCGCTGTCGAAGAAGCCCACCCGCGTCACCTACCGCGGCCTGGACGTGTACGGGATGCCGCCGTCCTCGTCCGGCGGGTCCACCGTCGGTGAGGCGCTCAACATCCTGAGCAACTTCCGGCTCGGCCCGAAGGACACGGCACGGACGCTGCACTACTACCTGGAGGCGAGCAAGCTCGCCTACGCCGACCGTGGCCGGTACGTCGGCGACCCGGCCAAGGTGAACGTGCCGCTTGACGAACTGCTCTCCAGCGGGTTCGCCCGCGAGCGCGCCTGCCTCATCAAGCCCGGCCAGGCCGCCGAGGCCCCGGTGGCGCCCGGCTCGCCCGACGGGCGCTACACCCCGTGCATCCCGCCGGGACAGTCGACGCGCGCCCTGGCGTACGAGGGCCCGCAGACCACCCACCTCGTCGTCGCCGACAAGTGGGGCAACGTCGTGGCCTACAACGTCACCATCGAGCAGTTCGGCGGCAGCGGGCTGACGGTGCCGGGCCGCGGGTTCCTGCTCAACAACGAGCTCACCGACTTCAGCCTGCAGCCGCCCGCGCCGGGCGCGGCACCCGACCCCAACCTGCCGGGACCGGGCAAGCGGCCGCGCAGCAGCATGGCGCCGACGGTCGTGCTGAAGGACGGCCGCCCGATGCTCGCGGTCGGCACGCCCGGCGGCTCGACCATCATCACGACCGTGCTGCAGATCCTGCTCAACCGGATCGATCTCGGCATGGACCTGCCCACGGCCCTGGCCGCGCCGCGCGCGACCCAGCGCAACACGCCGGCGGTCCTCGCCGAACCGGCGTTCATCAAGCTGTACGGCGAGGCGCTCGCCGCGCGCGGCCACCGGCTGGAAACCGCCCCGGGGCCGCCCGCCGGCGTCATCGGCGCCGCCACCGGACTCGAATTCCTGCGCCCCGGCCTGGTCCAGGCGGTCGCGGAACCCGTCCGCCGCGGCGGAGGCGCCGCGCTCGTCGTACATCCCGCCAGGTAGGCGAACCCGAGCCCGACTACGATCGCTAGTGGGGGGAAGGAGCTTGCCATGGCGCAGGCGTATGTTCAGGTGACCACGACCACCGACGCACGGTCGGAGGCGGCGGAGCTGGCGAAGGTGGCGGTCGCCGACCGCCTCGCGGCCTGCGCGCAGCTCGTCGGGCCCATCGCCAGCACGTACTGGTGGGAGGGCGAGATCGAGCACGCCGAGGAGTGGATGGTCGTCTTCAAGACCACCGCCGACCGGTTCGACGAGCTGGCGACCCTCATCACCGAGGGGCACTCCTACGACACCCCGGAGATCATCGCGACGCCCGTGGTGGCGGGCAGCATGGACTATCTCGCCTGGGTGTCCGAGCAGACCGAGCCCGGCGAGGAGGACGAGGCCGTCGACGACGCCGCGGTCGACTGACACCGCACCGCGGCGCACCGCGGGGCGGTGTGACGCAGGTCATACCTGGGCAATAAGTCTTTAATTACCTCGACCGGTGTGATTCCCTCGGCCGCGGGGCGGGCTGACCTGAGCGAGGGGCCGGCCGAGGCGAAAGGCGGACCAGGTGGATGACGACGACTACGGGCTGTTCGGGCCCGGTTCGGTGACCTGGCGGATCATGGGCGAGCCGGTGCTCGTGGTCGGCGGCGTCCGGGCGCTGCTGCTGCAGGCGCTCCATCCGCGGTCGATGTGGGGCACCGCGCAGAACTCCGAGCTCATGGACCCGCAGGCCGCGTGGGCGCGGCTGAGCAGGACCGTCGAGTTCGTGCGCGTCCGCACCTACGGCACGCAGGCCGAGGTCGACCGCGTCGGCCGCCGGGTCCGCAAGCTGCACTCCAAGCTGACCGGGCTCGACATGCGCACCGGCGAGACCTTCCGTGTCGACGACGTGGAGAACCTGCTCTGGGTCCACCTGGGCGAGGTCGACTCCTACCTGGACGTCGCCCGCCGTGCCGGGGTGCCGCTGTCGGCCGCCGACGCCGACCGGTTCGTCGACGAGCAGCGGCGCGCCGCCGAGGTGGTCGGGCTCGATCCCGCCGTCGTCCCGGCCTCGGTGGCCGAGATGAAGGAGTACTACGAGGGGATGCGCCCGCGGATCTGGGCGTGCAGGGAGGCCCGCGTGGGGCTGCGCCGCATGTTCAACCCGAACGTGCCGCGGCAGCTGCTGCCGCTCAAGCTGGCGGCGCCGGGCATCGGGATGCTGGTCGTCTCCACGCTGCCGCGCTGGGCGCGCCGGATGTACGGGCTGCCCGGCCTCCCGACCTCGGACCTCGCCGCGACGCTGACCCTCAAGGGCCTCTACCGCACCACGCGGGTCCTGCCGGACCGGTACCGGTACTCGCCGGACGCCAAGCGCGCACGCGAGCTCACCCGCGAGCACCAGGAGGCGATCACCACCTGGTCGATGGCCTCGTGAGACACGCCGCGTCGACGAGCGTCCGTCACAAGGTCAGCCGCGGCGCATGAGACGGCCCACCGCGGCCATCAGCTCGGTGGACATGAGGTCGCTCTTGCCCTCCTCGGCGCCTTCGGCCACGCAGTGCCGCACGTGCCCGTCCAGCAGCCCGAGCGCGACCTTGTCGAGCGCCGCCTGGATGGCGCTGATCTGGGTCAGGATGTCGATGCAGTAACGGTCGTCCTCGACCATCCGCTCGATGCCGCGGACCTGCCCCTCGATCCGGCGCAGCCGGGTCTGGAGCTGGTCCTTGGTGGCGGTGTAGCCGCGGGTCGGAGTGTCGGTCGCCATCGTCGCCCTCGCAATCCATGCCTGCTTCGGCAGGGGTGCCTGCCCGTGAACGCCCGCCGGAGCGGCGTTACCCCCCAGGGGGTATCCTACCCGCTCGGGCCGGTGGCGGGGCCTGCGCCAGTGGGAGCTACGCCGGTGGGGCTACGCCGGTGGCGGGACGTTCCAGGACGTGATCACGGGCCGGTCGTGCTCGGTGCCGAGCGTGGAGACCGTGCCGGTGTCCAGCGCGAACAGCCGTCCCTGGGCGGGCTCCAGCCCCAGCCAGCGCGCCGTGAGGACGCGCAGCACGTGGCCGTGCGCGACCAGGGCCACGTCGCCGTCGGCCAGCAGCGGCCGGACCCGCGCCAGCACCGCGTCGACGCGTTCGCCGACCCGCTCGACGCTCTCACCCGGATGGTCAGCGTCGCCGGGGATCACGCCGTCGTCCCAGAGGTACCAGCCCGGCCGCTCCTCGCGGATGGCGGCACTGGTGATGCCCTCGTAGCCGCCGTAGTCCCACTCCCAGAGATCGGGATCGACGTCGTCCACCGTCAGCCCGGCGAGCTCGGCCGTGCGGCGGGCGCGTTCGGCCGGGCTGGTGACGACGTGGACGGGATGCCGCTCCGCCATCAGCGCAGCCACCGTACGGGCCTGCTCCTCACCGCGCGCGGTGAGCGGGAGGTCGGTCCGACCGGTGTGGCGCCGGTCCCGGCTCCACTCGGTCTCGCCGTGCCGCAGGATGATCAGTTCCCCCATGGGGTCTCACTGTACGGGGGTCAGGCGAGAACCTCGGAGACCGGGGTGAAGCCGAGGCCGTGGGCGTCGGCCACCTGGTCGTAGGTCAGCCGGCCGTTGTGGGTGTTGAGGCCGAGTGCCAGCGCGGGGTCGTCGCGGAGCGCCTGCTGCCAGCCCTTGTCGGCGATCGCCACGGCGTACGGAAGCGTGACGTTGGTCAGCGCGTACGTCGAGGTGTTGGGCACCGAGCCCGGCATGTTGGCCACGCAGTAGAAGACCGACTCGTGCACCTTGTAGGTGGGGTCGGCGTGCGTGGTGGGCCGGGAGTCCTCGAAGCAGCCGCCCTGGTCGATCGCGATGTCGACCAGCACCGAGCCGGGCTTCATGTGCGCGACCAGGGCGTTGGAGATCAGGGTCGGGGCCTTCGCGCCGGGGATCAGCACGGCGCCGATCACCAGGTCGGCGGCGCGGGCCTCCTGCTCGACGGTGTAGGCGTTCGACACCAGGGTCTTGAGCCGGCCCTGGTAGATGGCGTCGATCTGGCGGAGCCGGTCGACGTTGACGTCCAGGATCGTGACGTCCGCGCCCATCCCGACGGCGATCTGGGCGGCGTTGAGCCCGGAGACGCCGCCGCCGATGACGACGACCTTGGCGGGGGCGACGCCCGGGACGCCGCCCGGCAGGACGCCGCGGCCGCCGTTGAAGCGCATCAGGTTGTAGGCGCCCACCTGCGGCGCGAGCCGGCCGGCCACCTCGGACATGGGGGCCAGCAGGGGCAGCGAGCGGCTGGGCAGCTGGACCGTCTCGTAGGCGATGGCGGTCACCCCGGACTCCAGCAGCGCGTCGGTGCACTCGCGGGAGGCGGCGAGGTGGAGGTAGGTGAACAGGGTCTGGCCGCGGCGCATCCGGTGGAACTCGTCGGCGATGGGCTCCTTGACCTTCAGGATCAGGTCGCCCTCGGCCCACACCTCGTCGGGCCCGTCGAGGATCTTGGCCCCCGCCCCGGCGAACTCCTCGTCCGGGATCTGCGAGCCCAGGCCCGCGCCGCGCTCGACGAACACGTCATGCCCGTGGCGCGCGAGCTCGTGCACCCCCGCGGGGGTGATGGCCACCCGGTATTCGTGGTTCTTGATCTCACGCGGAACGCCGACCTTCACGATGTCCTCCGACGGTACCCGTGGTCGTCGTTGACCAGGGAGCTGACCAGGATGTACGCCTACAGGGTGCGGTGCGGCGCCATCCCTCTGCCATGTTCAACGTGTACCGGCATTCCCCGCATTCCTAACATGATGTAAACCGCCGCAGGTCCGGTGGCCGGGCCGGCGGCGGAGCGGGGTCTGCGAACGGAGGCCTTGCGACCGGAGGTCAGGGTTTACGGGCGATACCGCCGTACATGAGCCGCTGGCCCACCGTCAGATCCGCGGGCACGTCGCCGTCCGGCCGCCACAGCGGCAGGGGCACCACGCCGGGCTCCAGGAGCTCCAGACCGGCGAAGTACGCGGTGATCTCCTCGGGGGTACGGAACCGTCCGGTGCCGAGCAGGGACAGGTACTGGGCCTCGGCGTCGCGCGCCTCCTGGCTGGACGCGCAGAAGTGCGTCACGAACAGATGGCTGCCCGAGGGCACCGCGTCCATCAGGGTGTCGACGATCTCCTGCGGGCCCTCGTCGTCGTGCAGGTGGTGCAGGATGCCGACGAGCAGCACGGCCACCGGCCGGTCGAAGTCGATGAGGCGCCGCACCTCGGCGTTCGCCAGCACCTTCGCCGGTTCGCGCACGTCGGCGGTCACGACCGTGGTCCGGTCGTTCTCGGCGAGCAGGGCCCGGCCGTGCGCGAGCACGATGGGATCGTTGTCGACGTACACGACCTGCGCGTCGGCGGCGGTGGCCTGCGCGACCTGGTGGGTGTTCTCCACCGTCGGCAGGCCGGAGCCGATGTCGAGGAACTGGCGGATGCCCGCCTCGGCGGTCAGGTACCGCACGCCGCGGCCGAGGATCTCGCGGTTGTACGCGGCGACGTCGTAGATCTCGGGGACGACCTTGACGATCTCACGGACGAACGCCCGGTCGACCTCGAAGTTGTCCTTGCCGTTCAAGACCACGTCGTACGCCCGGGCGATGCTGGGCTTGGAGACGTCGATTCCCATGGACGCCCAGTCGTACTGCTGCTCCGCCATCGGCAGTTCCCCTGTTCAGTTCGCGTTGGAACGATCTTAAACGCGCGGGCCGCGCGGCGGCAGCCATTCGTCGGCGATCGCGACGGTGAGCTGTTCGAGCAGCGGGCCCGCCTGGCGCCGGCACCGGTCGGGGTCGGGCTCGATGTCGGTGAGCACGTACGCGGCCTGGATGCGGGCCCGGCGCAGCTGCTCGCCGGTCAGCCCGCGCCGCCCCGCCACGGCCACCACCGGCACGTCGGCCCGCGCTCCGGCCCTGGCCACCCCCACCGACGGCCTGCCGCGCAGCGTCTGGACGTCGAGCGTGCCCTCGCCTGTGACGATCAGCCGCGCGCCCCGGGCCTTGTCGGCGAATCCGAGCAGCTCCAGCAGCAGGGCCATGCCCGGCTCGAACCGGGCGCCGAGGAACGTCAGGGCCGCGAACCCGACGCCCCCGGCCGCGCCCGCGCCGGGCCGGTCGCGGGTGGGTCTGCGGGACGCCGCCTCGGCCAGGTCGGCCCAGCGGCGCAGGCCCGCCTCGAGAATCCGTATCTCCTCCCTGCTCGCGCCCCTGCGCGGGCTGTGCTGCCCCAACGACGAAGCGGCGGCGCCGTTGCGGCCGAAGAGCGGTTCGACGCCGTCGCCCGCGAGGACGATCGTGACGCCGGACAGGTCGGGCAGCGCGCGCAGGTCCAGGGCGTGCAGCGAACGCAGCGCCGCGCCGCCCGGCGGCAGGTCCCGGCCCGTGGCGTCGAGCAGCCGGCCGCCGAGGCCCTGGACGAGGCCCGCGCCGCCGTCGGTGCAGGCGCCGCCGCCGAGGCCCAGCACGATCCGCCGCGCTCCCAGCCGCAGCGCGTGCGCGACCAGCTGACCGGTGCCCAGGCTGGTCGCGGTGAGCGGCGCCGGCTTGCCGGCGGGAAGCCGCCGCAGTCCCGAGGCCTGGGCGAGCTCCACCACCGCGGTGCGCCCGTCGATCGCCAGGGCGGCGGTGACGGGGCGGCCGGTGGGCCCGCACACCTCCACCTCGACCCGCCGGTAGCCCGCCACGACGGCGGCCTCGGCGGTGCCGTCCCCGCCGTCGGCGACCGGCAGCTCGACGACGGGCACCGCGGGCCGGGCGCGGCGCAGCCCGATGGCGAGATGGCGGGCCACCTCGGGCGCGGTGAGCGTCCCCGCGAACCTGTCCGGCGCGAGCAGCACGTGACCGCGCGGGGGCGGATCGGGGGGATTGTCCGCGGACACCAACTGCCAGCCTTTCACGCAGGGGGGTAAGGCCCTACCTTCTGCTTACGCCATGACGGCACTATTTGACACCCAGAACTTCGTCGGCGGCGTTCGAATTGGAGTACGCGAGGAACCCGATTCCCACCTCTTGACTCCCGTCCCGCCCGGATTCATGATCGCCCGGTGGAGTACGTCGCGTTCGGGGCCCGCGTCCTGATCTGCCTGATCTTCGCCGTCTCGGCCGCCGGCAAGCTGCGCGGCCGGGCTGCGTTCACCGAGTTCACCCGGACGACCCGCGTTCTGCTCGCCGCGGCCCTGCGGCGGCGCGAGGTGGGCCGCACGGCCGCCGTGTGGACGGGCCGCGTCGTCGTCGCGGCGGAGGTCGCGGCGGTGCCGCTCGTCCTGGCCCCGGTCACGGCCGTGGCCGGGCTGGGTCTGGCCGCCGCGCTGCTCGCCGCGTTCGGCGTGGCCATGGCCGCCGCGCTCCGCGGCGGGGTGAGCACCTCGTGCCGGTGCTTCGGCGCGAGCACGGCCCCCATCGGATGGCGGCACGTCGCGCGCAACGCGCTGCTCGTCTGCGTGGCGGTGGCGGGTCTGGCCGCCGCCTCCACGGTCGGCTCACCGCCTCCCGCCGGGATGGCGCTCGCGGCCGTCTCCGCCGCCGTCCTCGCGCTGCTGGTGATACGGCTGGACGACCTGTACGACCTCTTCGCCGCCCCGAACGTCCGCTGACGACGCGGCCGTGGGGCCGGGGCCGTGGGGCCGATCCGTCTACTTCACGCCCAGCCAGTCCTCGATGGGGCTGATGGCGAAGAAGAGCAGGAAGAGCACGACGACCGGCCAGAGCCAGATGGAGACCGCACGCCACTGCCCCCGGGCGGCCTGGACGACGGCGTAGCTCACCACGCCCATGCCGATGCCGATCGTGATCGAGAACGTGAACGGCATGAAGATGATCGTGAGGAACGCCGGGACGGCGATGCCCAGGTCGTTCCAGTCGAGCTTGGCGACCTGCGTCATCATCAGCGCGCCGACCAGCACCAGTGCCGGCGCGGCGGCCTGGGCGGGGACGACCGCGGCCAGCGGGGTCAGGAAGAGCGCGACGGTGAACAGCGCGCCGGTGGCGAGGTTGGCCAGTCCGGTGCGGGCGCCCTCGCCCACCCCGGCCGCCGACTCCACGAAGACGGTGTTGGCCGAGGAACTGGTGACGCCGCCCAGCGAGGCCGACAGCCCGTCCACGGTGAGGACACGGCCCAGCCTCGGCACCTCGCCGCGCTCGTTGACCAGCCCGGCCTCGTCGCTGATGCCGAGGATCGTGCCCATGGCGTCGAAGAAGCCCGAGAGCACGAGGGTGAACAGCACCACGAGCGCGGTGATGACCCCGGCGCGCCCGAACCCGCCGAACAGGTCCACCTGGCCGAACAGGCCGAAATCGGGAGCGGCGAAAAGCTTGTCGGGCATGTCCGGGGTGACGACGCCCCAGCCGCCCTCGCGGATCGACGCGTTCTCCTGGATGATCACGGCCAGCGCGGTGGCGGCGACGATGCCGATCAGGATCGCGCCCGGCACCTTCCGCACGTACAGCACGACCATGAGCACCAGGGAGAACGCGAACACCACGGCCGGCCACGTCTGCAGGTGGCCGCCGGTGCCGAGGGCGAGCGGCGGGCTCTGGTCGCTGGAGGTCACGAAACCCGCGTCGATCAGGCCCACGAGCGCGATGAAGCAGCCGATGCCCACCGCGATCGCGTGCTTGAGCGCCAGCGGGATCGCGTTCATGATCCGTTCCCGTACGCCGGAGACGGCCAGCAGCACGATGATGACGCCCTCGATCACGACCAGGCCCATCGCCTGCGGCCAGGTCATCACCGGCGCCGCCTGGAAGGCGACCACCGCGTTGATGCCGAGGCCCGCGGCCACCGCGAGCGGCGTGTTGCCGACCAGGCCCATGATGACGGTGGCGATCGCTGCCGAGAGCGCCGTCATGGTGGTGAGCTGCGGGATCGACAGGCTCGCGCCCGTGACGTCCTTCGCCCCGCCCAGGATGATCGGGTTGAGCAGGATGATGTAGGCCATCGCGAAGAACGTGGTGACGCCGCCGCGGAGCTCGCGGGCGACGGTGGTCCCGCGTCCGGTCAGGTCGAAGAACCTGTCCAGCGGGCCGCGCGGGCCGCCCGCGGGCGGCGGGCCGTCGGTGGTCCCGGCGGTCTTGGCGTGCGACATCTACCGTGCTCCGAATCCGGTGCGGGGCGAAGAAACGAGCACACCCTAACTGCCCGTGACTCGATACGGCCGAACCGGTATCCATGTAACGGTCTGTTCAGATCAGCTGCCGCGATAGGTGGAATACCCGTACGGGCTGACCAGCAACGGCACGTGCTGGCGCGTCCCGCCGTCCGCCACGGCGAAGATCACGCACACCTCGGGGTAGAACGTCGTGACGCCGAGCCCGGTGAAGTACGGGCCGGTGCCGAACCTGAGCCGGTAGGTCCCGGTCTCCGGCGCCTCTCCGAGCGCCGTCCAGCGGCCGTCGTCGTCGGTCACGCCCTCCGCGAGGGACTGCCAGGTGTCCCCGTCGTGACGGTCGAGCCGGACCGGCACCCCGGTGGCCGGACGCCCGCGATGGGTGTCGAGGACATGCGTGGACACAGTCATGCGAGCCAGTACAACAGCAAACTCTGGTGCGGAATCGACGCACCCCCTTCTGTACTGCGAAGGGACGCCCTGTATAGCCTGCCGAGGTGCGAATGCGAGAGTTGGTCGGGGAGGTCGACTCGTACGCGCTGCTCCTGGCATCCGTGCCGGAGCAGGTGCGCTGGTCGTTCCGTACGCGACTGCTGGGCCCGCTGGAGGAGTACGACTCCGACAAGCGTGCCGACCTCGTGCACACGCTGGAGATGTTCCTGGCCTGCTCGGGCTCCTGGAGCCGCACCGCGACGCGGCTGCATGTCCATGTGAACACGCTTCGGTACCGGATCCGGCGAATCGAGGAACTAACCGGGCGGGATCTCGGCACACTGGAAGATCGAGTTGATTTCTTCCTCGCCCTGCGCGCGACGCAGCGGTGAGAACGCGGTAGGCGGTGGTCACACGATGGATCGGGAGACACTGGGACAGCGCATCCGGGCGTTGCGCATCAGGCAGGGCGTCAGCCAGGCCCAGCTGGCGTTCCCGGAGCTGTCCGACAGCTACATCTCGCTGATCGAGAGCGACAAGCGGGTGCCGGCGCCGAGCGTTATCGAACTGCTCGCCGCCAAGCTGAGCTGTTCGCCGACGTACCTGGTCAGCGGGGTCAGCGAGGACGTGGTCGACGAGCTCAGGGTGACGCTCGACTACGCCGAGATCGCCCTGCAGAACGGCGCGGCGGCCGAGGCGCGGGCGCGTTTCGCCGACGTCCTGGCCAACGCCGACGCGGTAGCGCTCCCAGAGATGCTGCACCAGGCGCGCTGGGGCCACGCCCTGGCGCTGGAGGCGGCGGGCGAGCTGGAGGAGGCGATCGCCGGGCTGCGGGCGCTGACCGCCGAGGCCTCCGCCGACGCCGATCTCGACCACTGGTCCAAGGTGCATGTCGCGCTCAGCCGCTGCCTGCGGGAACGCGGCGACATCAGCGCCAGCGTGCAGGTCGCCGAGGAGGCGCTGCGGCACCTCATCGCGATCGGCGCCGACTCGACCGACGCCGCCGTGCACCTGGGCGCCGCGCTGCTCGCCGCGTTCATCGAGCGCGGCGATCTGGTGCGCGCCCGCCAGCTCGCCGACCAGCTGATCGAACGGGCCGAGCGGATCGGCAGCCCGCGTGCCCGTATGGCCGCCTACTGGGAGGCCGCCTACGTCGCCGAGGTGCGCGGCGAGTACGAGGAGGGCGTCGCCCTGGCCGAGCGCGCGCTCGTGCTGGCGGGTGAGGAGCCCGAGGGCGGGCTGAGCGCCGACCCGCGCAACCTGCACCGGCTCCGGATCGCCTACGCCGGGCTGCTGCTGCGGGCGCGGCCCGACCAGGCGGGCAACGCCCACGACCTGCTCACGCGGGTGCGCGGCGAGATCAACGCCAGTGCCGCCGGCGAGATCGACGTCGCCTGGTGCCTGACCGAGCTGGCCCGCGCCGAGATCGCGCTCGGCCGTCCCGGCGAGGCGGCCGAGCTGGCCGAGCAGGCGCTCGACCTCCTCGGCGACGCCCCGCGCCGCGCCACCGCCTGGGCCCTCACGGTCCTGGGGGAGGCATGCGTGCGCCTCGGCCGCCGCGACCGCGCCATCGACGTGCTCACCCGCGCCGCGACCCATCTGGAGGAGATGGAGTCCTCCCGGGAGGCCGCCCAGGCGTGGTTCGACCTGGCCGAGCTGCTCGCCGAGACGGGCGCCGCGGACGAGCCCCGCATGGCCGCCTACCGCCGCGCCCTCACCTGCGCGGGCGTCTAGGGGGAGGGCGCCGAGGCGCGTTCCGGAGGTCTTGACCAAGCGATCGCTTGGGTGACACGCTCGCCGGGTGGCGAACGTGACCTTCGCGGACCTGCTGCTGGCGCGGGCCGGCGACGAGCACACCGGACTGCGCTTCGAGGACGAGTCGTACACCTGGGCCGAGGTCGTCACGGCGGCCCGGCGCCGCGCCGGGCTGCTGTCACCCGGCACGCACGTGGGCGTCCTGCTGGAGAACGTGCCGGAGTACGTCTTCTGGATAGGCGCGGCGGCCCTGGCCGGCGCCACGGTCGTGGGCATCAACCCGACCCGGCGCGGCCAGGAGCTCGCCGCCGACATCCGCCACACCGACTGCGAGCTCATCGTCACCGACACCGCCCATGCCACGCTCCTGGAAGGCCTGGACACCGGCGCCGGCCGCGTCCTGCTGGCCGACCTCATGGCCGAACCGCCGCCGCCCGCCGAGCCCGCCCGGGTCGACGCCCGGGACCGGTTGCTGCTGCTTTTCACTTCCGGTTCCACGGGGGCGCCCAAGGCGGTGTCGTGCGGTCAGGGCAGGCTCGCCTCGATCGCGGTGATGTCGGAGAGGATGGGCATCACCCGCGACTCCGTCACCTACATCGCGATGCCGCTCTTCCATGGCAACGCGGTCATGGCCAATCTCGCTATGGCCGTGCACGCGGGGGCGACCGTGGCCCTACGCCGGAAGTTCTCCGCCTCGGGATTCCTGCCTGACGTACGGCGGTTCGGCGTCACGTACTTCAATTACGTCGGCCGTGCCCTCGCCTACATCCTGGCCACCCCAGGACACCCGGACGATGCCGACAACACCCTCCAGGCCTGCTTCGGCACCGAGGCCTCAGCCCAGGACCTGGCGCGCTTCAGTGCCCGCTTCGGCTGCCGGATCATCGAGGGCTACGGCTCCAGCGAGGGCGCCATCTCCCTGCAGAAGACGCCCGAGACGCCCCCGGACGCCCTCGGCGTGCCACCGCCCGGCGTCGAGGTGGCCGTGCTCGATCCCGAGACGGGCGCCGAATGCCCGCGCGCACGGTTCGATGATCACCACGGCCTGCTCAACCCCGAGGCCATCGGCGAGATCGTCGGCCTGAACGTGGCGTCGGCGTTCGAGGGCTACTACAAGAACCCGCAGGCGGACGCCGAACGGGTGCGGGACGGCAGGTACTGGAGCGGCGACCTCGGCTACCGCGACGAGAAGGGCTTCTTCTACTTCGCCGGACGCGGCGCCGACCGCCTCCGGGTGGACAGCGAGAACTTCGCCGCCGCCCCGGTCGAGCGCGTCCTGTCCCGCTGGCCCGCCGTCGTCATGTGCGCCGTCTATCCCGTGCCCGACCCGCGCACGGGCGACCAGGTCATGGCCGCCCTCGAACTCCACGGCCCGTTCGACCCGGCCGCCTTCGCCGCGTTCCTGGCCGCCCAGCCCGACCTCGGCACCAAGTGGGCCCCGCGTTTCGTCCGCATCGTGCCCTCCATGCCGCTCACCGCCACGGGCAAGGTCGACAAGCGTCCCCTGCGCCGCCAGCACTGGGAGGCCGCCGACCCCGTCTGGCACCGCCCCGGCCGCGCGCTGGCCTACGAACGGCTCGGCCCCGCCCGCGCCGGCGCCTTCCGCGCCGAATTCGGCTCCCACGGCCGCCTCCACCTCCTCACCACCCTGTGACCCATCGCTTCACGACCCCTGGCGCACCCACGGCGGAGGCGCAATAGGGTGTGGATGGCTTCCGTTCCTACTGGAGAATCCCGGCCTCCTATGACGACCACCACACCGAGCGCGCCGTTCCGGCGCGCTGGTCTTGTCACCGCACTGCTCCTGCTGTTCGGAGTGGTCTTCGCCACGCCCGCGCTGGCCCACACCCGGCTGACCAGCAGCACTCCGGGCAAGGACGCCACCGCCGCGGGGGTGAGCCAGGTCGAGCTGGTCTTCAGCGACACGATCAGCATGGCGAAGGTGCTGATCAAGGACGACAGGGGCAAGGAGTTCCAGGCAGGGGAGGCCGCGCGGTCCGGGCCCAAGGTCACGCAGAAGGTGGCGGGCACTCTCCCGGCCGGCACCTACACCGTGGCGTACGCGGTGGTGGGCGAAGACGGCCACCGGATCGAGAAGGCGGACCTGAAGTTCACCGCGACGGCGAACGCCGGCGTCGCCGCCGAGCCCGCCGCGGCCGGGTCGCCCGCGCCCGAGGCGCCCGAGGCGCCCGAGGCGGCCGAGGGGTCCGGTGGCGGCGCCACGTGGATCATGATCGTGGTCGGCGGGCTGGTCGGCATCGGCATCGGGATCGGCATCGTGGTGCGGGCCAAGAACAAGCACGGCTCGTCCGGCGGTGAATGAAGGTGAATAAGGGAGCGCCGGCCGTCCTGCGGGTCGCTGTGATCGCCGTCGCGGCGGCGGTCGCCACGCTGGTCGCCGGGCTCGTGCTCGGCGGGTCGGTGGCGGAGAAGGTCATCCCCGGGCTCGGTGACGCGGGCACGGTGACGCGCTGGGGGCTGCCGGTCTCCCGCCTGCTGATGGACCTGTGCGCGGCCGTGACCGTGGGCACGCTGCTCGCGGCGGCCGTCCTGCTGCCGATCAGCGGCGGCCGGGCGGCGACGCTCTCCGACGACGCCGTGGGCTACCTGCGGGCCGGCTCCTGGGTCGCCGCCGCGTGGGCCGCGGCGGCCGCGGCGACGCTGATCTTCACGGTCGCCGACGTGCTCGGCGAGCCGGTGAGCCAGGTCGTCACCGGCAGCGAGCTCAGCGCCTACGTGGGCCAGCTTCCGCAGGGCACCGCGCTGATGCTGGTCGTGCTGCTCGCGGTCGTCGTCGCGCTGCTGGCCCGGACGACGGCCACGCCCGGCGCGGCGTTCGGGCTCCTCGTCCTGGCGATGGCGGCCCTGCTGCCACCGCCGCTGACCGGGCACGCGGCCTCGGCGGCCAACCACTCGGTGGCCGTCACGGGCGTCGCGCTGCACGTCGCGGCCGTGGTGCCGTGGGTCGGCGGGCTCGGACTGCTGGTGGTGCACGCGCTCACGAGGCGCGACAAGCTGGAGGTCATGGCCGACCGGTTCAGCCGGATGGCCCTGTGGTGCTACGTCATCGTCGGCACCAGCGGCCTGGTCAACGTGATCGCGCGCCTGCCCGACCCGGCGGAGCTGCTGAGCACCGACTACGGGCGGCTGGCCCTCGGCAAGATCGCGTTCTTCGTGGTGCTCGGCTGGTTCGGCTGGTGGCACCGCGAACGCACGCTCCCGGCCGTGGCCGCGCGCAAGCCGCTGGCGTTCACCCGGCTCGCCGGCGTCGAGGCCGCGGTGATGGCCGCGACCATGGGGCTCGCGGTGGCGCTGGCGCGCACCGCGCCGCCCGCGCCGGCCGAGGAGGAGTCGCGGGTCAAGGCGCTCACCGGGTACGACATGCCGCCCGAGATCACGCCGGGACGGCTGGCGTCCCTGTGGACGTTCGACCTGTTCTTCGCCGTGCTCGTGGTCGCGCTGGGCGGGCTCTACGTGGCCGGGGTGGTGCGGCTGCGGCGCCGCGGCGACGCCTGGTCGATGGGACGCACCGTCTCGTGGTTCATGGGGCTGCTCACCATCGTCGCGGTCACCGAGACCGGCGTGGCGCGCTACGCGCAGGTGCTGTTCAGCGTGCACATGGTCCAGCACATGGTGCTGTCGATGCTGACGCCGATCTTCCTGGTCATGGGAGCGCCGGTGACGCTGGCGCTGCGCGCGTTCAAGCCCGCCAGGATCCGCGGTGACCGAGGGCCGCGCGAGTGGCTGACCGTGGCCCTGCACAGCAAGGGCGCCGCGTTCGTCGCGCACCCGGGAGTGGCCACGGTGATCTTCGTGGCGAGCACGTTCGCGCTGTACTTCACCTCGCTGTTCGAGGGCGCGATGCGCAACCACCTCGGGCACATGGCGATGGGCATCCACTTCCTGCTCTCGGGGACGCTGTTCTTCTGGGTGCTGATAGGCGTGGACCCGGCGCCCAAGAAGCTGCCCTATCCGGGCCGCATCCTGCTGCTGTTCGTGACGATGCCGTTCCACGCGTTCTTCGGCCTCGCGCTGATGAACCTGGGGCAGCCGCTCGCGCAGGCCTGGTACACCGCCGTCAACCCGCCCTGGGGCACCTCGGTGATCAAGGATCAGCACACCGGCGGCGCCATCGCCTGGGGCTTCGGCGAGATCCCCACGTTCATCGTGCTGGTCGTGCTGGCCTTCCAGTGGTACTTCGACGACCAGCGGCAGGCCAGACGGCTGGACCGCAAGGCCGACCGCGCCGCCGCCGGGGACGGGGGCCAGGAGGGCGACGAGCTGGCGGCCTACAACGCGCGGCTGGCCAAGCTCGCCGAGAAGGACGACCAGAGCCGCAAGGGCTGACGTTCCCCCGTACGGGTGAAGCGGCGCCGGACCTGCGGGGGAGTCCCGGTGCCCGCTGATCTGCGAGGATCGTGGCGTGTCCCTGGTCCTGCGCCGCCTCACCGACAAGACCACCTGGCGACGATGGTCCTATCTCGTCGTCGGTGGCGCGCTGCTCATGCCCTACTGGTTCCTCGGCATGCTGCTCGTGGGGTTCGTCCCGCTGCTGCCCGACAACTGGATCTCGGCCGTGGCGGTGCTCATCACGCCGATCTTCGCGGCCTTCGTCACCGGGCTGGTCCCGACCGTGCGCCCGCTGGAGAGCGTGGCGGCCCGGGAGCTGCTCCGGGGCGCGAGCAGCGAGCTGAACGCGCGGCCACCGGACACCTGGGAGTCGCGGGGGCGCGCGGGGGCCTGGTTCAGCCTCCACCTGCACGTCGGTGTCGTGATCGCGGCGATGAGCCTGGCGATCCCGCCGTTCGCCATCGCTCTGCTGCTCTTCCCGTTCGTCGACATGGGCCGCTTCACTGACGAGGCGCCGCTGCGCGACTGGAAGCACAGCGCGTGGGCATGGCTCGGCCCTCCCGCCGGGCTGCTGATGGTGTTCGTGCTGATCGCGCTGATCATCGCGGCGGGGGAGACGCTGAGCCGGCTGGCGCCGCTCTTCCTCGGCCCGTCGCCCTCCGAGCGGCTGGCCGAGCTGGAGAGCAGGGCCGTGAAGCTGGCCGAGCGCAACCGGCTGGCGCGCGAGCTGCACGACTCGGTGGGCCACGCGCTGAGCGTGGTGACCCTGCAGGCCGGGGCGGCCGGGCGGGTGCTCGACACCGACCCGGCGTTCGCCCGCGAGGCGCTCGGCGCGATCGAGGAGTCGGCGCGGTCCGCGCTGGAGGACCTCGACCACGTGCTGGGCCTGCTGCGCGAGGACGCGTCGACGCGCACCGCCCCCCAGGCCACGCTCAAGGACGTGGACCGTCTCCTGGAGCAGACCCGGATCGCGGGCGTGAAGCTCGACGCCGAGGTGGCCGAGGACGTCGAGCAGGTGCCGCCGGCGGTGTCGCGCGAGGCCTACCGGATCGTCCAGGAGGCCCTGACCAACGCGCTGCGGCACGCGGGCAGGGTGCCGGTGCGGCTGCGCATCACCATCGGCGGGGACCAGCTGGAGATCGACGTGAGCAATCCGCTGGGCGGCGCGTCCGCCGGGCACCACAGCGGCGGGCGCGGGCTGGACGGCATCCGCGAACGGGTGACCGTGCTGCGCGGACACATGATCGCGGGCGTGGACGACGGCCGGTGGCGCGTCGCGGTCACCCTGCCCCTAAGGTCGGGGTCATGACCATAAGGGTGCTTCTGGTGGACGACGAGCGGCTCATCCGGGCAGGTCTGGCGGCCATCATCAATGCCGAGCCGGACCTGCGCGTGGTGGGCGAGGCGGCCGACGGCGCCGACGTGCCCGCCGAGGTGAAGCGGCTCGACCCGGACGTGATCCTCATGGACGTGCGGATGCCCAAGCTCGACGGCATCCAGGCGACCCGGCGCATCATGGAGAGCTCGGCGGAGCCGCCCCGGGTCATCGTCGTCACGACGTTCGAGAACGACGAGTACGTCTACGACGCGCTCAAGGTCGGCGCCAGCGGGTTCCTGCTCAAGCGGACCCGGCCCGAGGACATCCTCCAGGCCATCCGCATGGTCGCGCACGGCGACACGTTGCTGTTCCCGGCGGCGATCCGGTCGCTGGCCGCGGCGCACGGCGGCGCGGCGAAGGGCGGCGGCGCGCGCTGGCACGCCCAGCTGACCGAACGCGAGGCCGACGTCCTGCGGCTGATGGCCAAGGGACACTCCAACGCCGAGATCGCCACCGAGCTGTTCGTCAGCCCGCAGACGGTCAAGACCCACGTCGGCAACGTGCTGGGCAAGCTCCAGGCCCGGGACCGCACCCAGGCCGTGATCCTCGCGTACGAGACGGGCTTCATCACCCCGGGCTGATCACGCCGAGCTGATCACCCGGGGCTGACGCGGGCGGGCCGACGCGAGAGGGTCTGACCATGAGACGCAGGAGCCACTGGGCGTGGGGATACGCCGACGAGGAGCCGGGGCCCGCCGACATCGCGGCGGCGGCCGAGCTGATGGGCGCCGTGACGGGCTTCGATCTCGACGGTGAGATCGAGGCGCCGGTCCCGCTGGACGCCGTCCGGCTGCGCCCGCCGAGGGTCGCGCCGCCGCCGCTGCCGTTCTGCACGACCGAGCCGTACGAGCGGATCTCCCACACCTACGGGCAGGCCTACCGTGACCTCGTACGGGCCTTCCGCGGCCGTTTCGACGATCCGCCGGACGTGGTGGCGCGGCCGGGCGACGAGCACGACCTCATCCGCGTCTTGGAGTGGGCCGAGAACACCGGCGTCGCCGTCATTCCCTACGGCGGCGGCACGAGCGTCGTAGGCGGAGTGGAGCCCCGTGGCCTCGGTCCCAGCGTCAGCCTCGACCTCACCCGGCTCGACCGGGTGCTGGAGGTCGACGAGGTGTCGCTGGCGGCCCGGGTCCAGGCGGGCATGCTCGGACCGGACCTCGACCGCCACCTCGGCGGCCACGGCCTCACCCTGCGGCACTTCCCGCAGTCGTACGAGCTCTCCACGCTGGGCGGCTGGATCGCCACCCGGGCGGGCGGGCACTTCGCCACGCTCGCGACCCACATCGACGACCTGGTCGAGTCGATCCGCGCGCTCACCCCGCGCGGCGTCTGGGAGTCGCGGCGCGTGCCGGGCTCGGGCGCGGGCGTCTCGCCGGACCGGATGCTGCTCGGCTCGGAAGGCGTGCTCGGTGTGATCACCGAGGCCTGGGTAAGGGTGCGGCCCCGGCCCGCGCACCGCGCGTCCGCCGCGGTGCGGTTCCCGTCGTTCGAACGCGCGGCGGAAGCGGTACGGGCGATCTCGCAGTCCGGGCTCCACCCGGCCAACTGCCGGTTGCTCGACCCGGCCGAGGCGCGCCTGACGTCGGGCGGCGACGGTACGTACGCGCTGCTCATGCTCGGGTTCGAATCCGCCGATCACCCCGTGGACGCCTGGATGGACCGCGGCCTAGAGCTCGTCCGCGCACACGGCGGGACATGGGACGAGGTCCGCTCCGGCGGCGGCGGGCAGGGCGGCGCCTGGAAGGACGCGTTCTTGCGCATGCCGTACCTGCGCAACGCCTATCCCGCCATCGGCCTGGTCGCCGAGACCTTCGAGACCGCCGTCACCTGGGACCGGTTCGCCGCGTTCCACACCGCCGTCATCGGTGCCGTACGGGACGCGCTCGGTGGCGAGGGGATCGTCACGTGCCGCTTCGCGTTCACCTATCCGGACGGCCCGGCCCCGTACTTCACCGTGCTCGCGCCCGCCCGGCGCGGCGACGAACTCGCCCAGTGGGACGGGATCAAGCGGGCGGCGGGGGAGGCGATCCTCGCGGCGGGCGGCACCATCACCCACCACCACGCGGTCGGCCGCGACCACCGGCCCTGGTACGACCGGCAGCGCCCCGATCCGTTCGCCGCCGCCCTCCGCGGCGCGAAGGCCGCCGTGGACCCGGCGGCCATCCTTAACCCCGGCGTCCTGGTCTAGCCCGGGAGCGTCTAACCCGGGAGCTGGCCCAGGGTGACGTCGGTGGTCTTCCTGGTGCCGTCGGGCTGCTCGATCTCGACCTTGGCGGCGTCGCCCGGCTTGAGGGTGGCGAGCACCTCGGACAGGACGGTCTGGTTGGGCGTGGCGGTGCCGTTGACCGAAAGGATCAGTGAGCCGGGCCGGATTCCCGCCTTGTCGGCCGCGCCGCCCTTGGTGACGTCAACGACGCCGACCGCCGTCTGCCGCCCGCTGTCACGGTCGACGACCGTGCGGACGGTCACGCCCAGCGCGGCGCGGCCCGAGGCTCCGACCTTGCCGGACCGGATCAGCTGCGGTGCGATCGACTTGACCGTGTTGCTCGGGATGGCGAAGCCGATGCCCACGGCCGCGCCGCCCATCTGCGGGTCCGAGGCGGCCGCGGTCGGGATGCCGATGACCTCGCCGTTCAGGTTGACCAGCGCGCCGCCGCTGTTGCCGGGGTTGATCGGGGCGCTGGTCTGGATGGCGCCCGCCACCGTCGAGCCGGGGAACGCGCCCTCCTGCTTGGTGGAGACCGTCCGGCCGAGGGCCGAGACGATGCCGTTGGTGACGCTGCTCGACAGGCCCAGCGGGTTGCCCATGGCCAGCACCATCTGGCCGACCTTGAGCCCGCCGGAGTCGCCGAACGCGGCGGGCCTCGGCAGCTCGCCGCCGGACACCCTGACCACGGCCAGGTCGTCGGCCACGAAGGTGCCCACCAGTTCGGCCCGCAGCGGCGAGCCCCCGCTGGCGGTGGTGACCTCGATCTTCCGGGCGCCCGCGACGACGTGCGCGTTGGTGACGATGGCGCCCTTGTCGTCGAAGACCACGCCCGACCCCTCGCCCTGGTCGGTATCGATCTCCACGACGGCGGGCAGGACGGTGCCGACGACCTTCTCGAACTGCTGCTCGATCTGGCTCGCGGCGGAGCCGCCGGCCGCCGGGGCGCTCGTCGCCGCGACCGCCGCCTTCCTGCCCTCGCCGCCGCTGCAGCCCGTGAGCAGCGCCAGCCCGGCGAGCGCCGCGACGCCGGCCCTACTGATCCTCGTGTCCATCCGGAGCACCTCCCGGAGGAGGTTCTCCCCAGCCCCGCGGGGGGTCACCCGCCGGGCGCGCCCGGGCGACGTGATCTTGGTTCCGGCTTTAACCGGCCACGATCCGGAGGACCCTCTTACACCTCGTTTACCTGCCGCTCGTTACAAATGAGACGAGAGGGAACCACGACCGATCGGGGGATCATGGACGCCGTCACGCTGTCCGAGCTGCGCAAACCACGGACGTTCCCAGCGGTGTCGGTGCTGATGCCGACCAACCGCCGCGCGCCGGGCAACCGGCAGGATCCGATCCGGCTGCGCAATCTCCTCGCCGAGGTGCGCCGCCGGCTGCGCGCGGACGCGCGGGTGGCCCCCGCCGCCGTGGACGAGGTCGTCCGCGGTCTGGAGCGGGCGGCGGGCGAGGTGGACCTGCGGCACGCCGAGGACGGCCTCGTGCTGTTCGCCGCGCCGGACGGCGAGCACCATGCCTTCACCGTCGACCAGCCCGTGGACGAACGTGTGATCGTCGACACCACGTTCGCCACCCGGGACCTGGTCGCGGCCTACACCCGCACCCCGCGCTACTGGCTGCTGTCGATCTCCGACCAGCACACGCGGCTGTGGGACGGCCAGGGCGGCGAGCTCACCGAGATCACCCAGCACGGCTTCCCGGTCGGCCCGGCCGGCCAGGACGAGGAACAGGTCGTCCGGCGCGCCCCGCGCACCGCCCGGCACGGCGACGAGCAGCACCGGCAGCTGATCCGGGAGGTGGTCACGGCGCTCGACGGCGTGCTCTCCCTCGACCGGCGGCCCGTCATCGTCGCCGGGGTCACCCGCCACCAGGCGTTCTTCGACGAGCTCGCCGGCCCCGGCGTCACCGTCGCGGGCCGCATCGACGGCAGCTACGAGGGCACCTCGCCCGGGCGGCTCGCCGAGCTCGCCCGGCCGGTGCTGCACGCCTACGACGACCTCCGCGAGGTCGCGGTGCTCACCGAGCTGGAGGCGGCGCGCAGCATCCAGCGCTACGCCGGCGGGCTCGCCGAGGTCCTGTCCCTCGCCGAGGAGGGCCGCGGCGAGCACCTGGTGGTCGAGCGCGGCTACTACGCCCCGGCGGTGAAGACCGACGGCGAGCTCATCCCGGTGGACGGCCCGCTCGGCGCGCTCAAGGGCGCGGACGTCGTCGACGACGTCGTCGACAACATCATCGAGACCGTCCTGGAGTACGGCGGCGAGGTCACGTTCGTCTCCGACGGATTCCTGGTCGACCACGACCGCATCGCGCTCGTCACGCGCTTCTGATCGGGAACGGTCGATTTTTGGAACGATCCGATGCCCCGGGGCTCGTCCCCCGGGGCATCATCGTCGCCGTGGGCACGACGGAGCCCGCCAGGCCACCCACCCGTGGCCCCACGAGTCGCCCGTCGTGGCCGTCCAGCCGGCCGGACGTCGTGGCCAGGAGGCCCCCACGTCCGTCCCGGCGGGCCGGTTGACGACCACTGTGCAGACGCCCGGCCCCGGTGGTCCGGTGCGCGTGTCGACCCGCTCCAGCCGCGTCCACCAGACCGGGTACATCAGGATGATCCGCACTCCCCAGGACAGGGACCGGTCGATGGCCACCCGCCCGGCGGCCAGCGGGATGGGGGACGCGGGCGCCACCCGCTTCGTGCTCGTCCCCACGATGAAGGTCATCGCCGCCAGACTGACCGCCAGCAGCCCCGCCGCCACCGCTAGAACGTGCAGCCTCCGCAGGACGAGGAAGGCCGCCAGCAGCCCCATCGCCGACACCGAGGCCGTGGTCAGGTGGAACGCGTTCCGGTCGGCGGTCAGGAACGAGGTCTCGGGGAAGTCGAAGCCGATGAAGTGGGAGGTGCGGAGCCGGTCGCCCGCGTAGAGGGCCACCCAGGCGCCGCTGCCCGCCATGATGGCGGCCGCGCACGCCGCCAGCCCGGCCCGCTGCCGCCCGGTCGAACGGACCAGCGCGCCGATCCCGATGAGCGCGTGCACGAGCGCGAGGCAGGACAGGTACCGGCCATAGGCGAAGTTGCCCACCCGGTGCTCGTCGCTTAGCGCTGCGGACGAGGTGTAGGCGACGCCGAAGGTGGAGGCCAGCACGACGGCCGGAATCACGCGGCCCATGCCGTGCGACTCCCGCAGCCGGCCGCACAGGGCGGCGAGCAGCGCCACGAGCCCGACGCCCGCCAGGCCCCAGGTGGAGACGATGAGGTACCAGATCTGCCCGGCGGCCCCCGACCATGCCCACAGCTGGCCGTCGAGCGTTGTCAGGCGGGCCTCGATGTTGCCCGAGAGGTCCCGGACACCCTCGGGATACAGCGAGGCCTGGACGAGGCCGTGGAACGCCGAAACGGCCACGTAGCCGCCGACCGCCGCGCCGACGCCGGCCCTGGCCGCGAGGCGTCTCGCCACCACGCGGCCGGTGCGTGCCGCGGCGGCCTTCGGTGCCGTGTGATCTTTCTGTACCGCGAGGAAGAGAAGCGCGGCCGTGTGCACGCACAACAGGACCAGGCCGCGCGTGTGGACGGCGTACGCGTAGGAGGCGACGAGGCTCGACCCGGCCGCCCAGTACACGCCGCCGGTCCGGACGAACCGTTCGAGGAGCACGATCCAGCCGAGCACGATCACCGGCAGGACGGCGTCGGTCAGCGCGTACGCGCCGAAGAACGTCGTCGCCGGGAACAACGCCGCCGCCCACGCCAGAGCCAGCGCCGGACGCCGGGTGACGGCCATCCGGCGAAGGACCAGATAGCCGAGCGGGAACGCCGCCGCGGACACCAGGGCGTTGATGGCCATGACCAGGGTGTAGACGGTCACGGGATCGTCGGCGAGCCAGTAGGCGGGGGTGAGCAGCAGGGGATAGCCGCCCTGGTAGAACGTGTTGCCCGACAGGTCGCCGCCGGGTCCGCCGGCCAGCCACCGGGCGGCGATCAGGTAGCCGGTCTCGTCCGGGTTCGCTCCCGGCCCCGTCCGGGTGCGGGCGCACCAGAGCCGGATCAGCACCTGCCCGAGCCAGCCCGCGGCCAGGATCCACGGCAGGACGTTCCGGCGCCGCGGCCGGGATGCCGCCGCCTCGGACGCCGGACGGAGCCGCATGATCAGTTGCGCCATGCGACCCACCGTTCCGGCGGATTGTCGCGATCATGTCCGTCCGATGTCCGGATTTTGTGACATGCCGGGGGAAGGTCGTTCGTTGCCCGATAATGGGCCGGTGGCGAGCATCCTCTTCGTCGAAGACGACCCCTCCGCACGGGCGGCGCTGGAGATGGCGCTGCACCGGCTGGGCCACAGCGTGACCTCCCGGTGCACCGGAGAGGCCGGCCTGGAGGCGTTGCGGGCGCGGCGCCCGGAGATCGCCGTGCTGGACGTCATGCTGCCCGGCGTCGACGGGATCGAGACGTGCCGGCGCATCCGGCGCGACGACGACCTGCCGGTCATCCTGCTCACCGCGCGCGGCGACGACCTGGACGTGGTGCTCGGCCTGGAGGCGGGCGCCGACGACTACGTGGTCAAGCCGGTCGAGCCGCGCGTGCTCGACGCCCGCATCCGCGCGGTCCTTCGCAGGGCCGAGAAGGGGCACGCCGAACGCTCCGCCTACGGCGAGCTGGTCATCGACCGGGCCTCGCTCAAGGTCACAAAGGAGGGCGCCGACGTTCGGCTCACCCCCACCGAGCTGCGGCTGCTGCTGGAGCTGGCCCGCAGGCCGGGCCAGGCGATGACGCGCCAGCACCTGCTGGCCGCCGTCTGGGAGCACACCTATCCGGGCGACTCGCGGCTGGTGGACGCCTGCGTGCAACGCCTGCGCGCCAAGATCGAGGACGAGCCCGCCGAACCGCGCTTCATCGAGACCGTGCGGGGCTTCGGTTACCGGTTCGCCGGACGATGACGCCGATGAGGGCCGTCAACGGGCTGCGCGCCCGGCTGGTCGCCGCGTTCACCGCGGTGGCGCTGATGGCGTCGGTGGGCGCGAGCGGCCTGTCGTACGTGCTGGTCCGCCGGGAGATGGTGCAGCGTGCCCAGGAGACCGAGCTGACCTTCCTGCGCGAGACCCTGACCCGGACGGTGCCGGCCGAGCTTCCACCGGACGTCGCCGGGGATCTCGGCGTGGAGCTGGCCCAGGCGCTCAGGACGGTGGACGGGCGGCGCAAGGCGTACGTCAGGGCGCGGGGCACCGAGCAAGATCGTCCGGTGCCCCCTCCCGGCGCGCTGCATGCCCCGGTCTCGCCGGAGTTCGTCGAACGGGCCATGGACGAACTGGTCTTCCAACGTGTCGTCAGGGACGGGAACCCCTACCTCCTGATGGGCACCTCGGTCATGCAGTACACCGGCGATCCGCGGACCGAGGCCCCCGTCGTCCTCGTCTCGGTGAACCTTGAGGGCACGGCCCGCGAGCTGGCGTCGTTCGCGCGGTCGATCGCGCTCGCCGACGGGCTGGCCCTGCTGGCGGCGCTCGTCTTCGCCCTGCTCGCCAGCCGGGGGGTGCTCCGGCCGGTACGCCGGCTCGGCGGTGCCGCCCGCGCGCTCGGTGACGGCGAGCTGAGCACGCGGGTGTCGGTCCACGGCCAGGACGAGCTGGCCGATCTGGCGGTCACCTTCAACCGCACGGCCGAGGCGCTCGAACGGATGGTCACCGAGCTGCGCGCCAAGGACGCCGCCTCACGGCGTTTCGTCGCCGACGTCTCGCACGAGCTGCGGACGCCGCTCACCGCGATGGTCGCGGCCACCGAGGTGCTGGCCGAGGAGACGGCCTCCGCGGGGGACGGCGGTGCGGCCGCCCGGCTCGTGGCCGAGGAGACCCGCAGGCTCGGGACCCTGACCGAGCACCTGATCGAGATCAGCCGGTTCGACGCCGGGGCCGCGCTGCTCGTCCTCGACGACGTCGTGGTGGCCGAGGCGGTCGCGGCGACCCTGGCGGGCCGGGGCTGGACGGACCGGATCGAGGTCGCCGGCCCGGCCTGCCTCGTCGCCCGGCTCGACCCGCGACGCTTCGACGTCATCGTCGCCAACCTGGCCGCCAACGCGCTCAAGCACGGCCGGCCGCCGGTCCGGTTGTGCTTCGCCATCGCCTCGCGCGGGGAACGGGACGGGCTGGAGCTGACCGTGACCGACGACGGCCCCGGCATCCCGGCCGAGCTGCTCCCGGTGGTCTTCGATCGGTTCGTCAAGGCGGAGGCGGCCCGCTCGCGCAGCGAGGGAAGCGGGCTCGGCCTCTCGATCGCGCGCGAGAACGCCGTCCTGCACGGAGGGACGCTGGAGGTGGCCAACGCCACCGGCGGCGGCGCCGTCTTCACGCTGTGGCTGCCGTCGGCGCCGGAGGCGGGCCGCGTGAGCACGGAGGCGGCGTCATGAGAGGGGCCTGGTACGCGGCCGCGTCGGCGGCGGTTCTCACGATCGCGCTGACGGCGGTCGTCGTGAACGGCTACGGCATCCGGCCGAGCGGCGTCGTCGGCGGTGCGATGCCCACCGCCTCGGCCCGCACGGAGCAGATCACCCTGTTCCTGTTCAAGAAGGGCCGGCTCGTCGCGGTGAAGCGGCCCGGGATGCCGGACCGTCCCTACCTCGCGGTGTCCCAGCTGGGCGTGCCCCTCACCGAGGACGAACGCGCCGAGGGGCTGAGCACGCGAGTCCCGAGAATGAACCTCTGGGCCCAGGAGCCGATCAACGAGCTGCCTCCCGGCACGGCGGGTTCCCCCGGTGGGGGCGGCATCGCGATGCTTTTCATGGACATCATCCCGGGACGGGAGGTCCGGCTGCCGCGTGAAGCACTCGCGCAGATCGCCTGCACCGCCGAGGCGATCCCGGGGCAGCGGGGCATCCCCCGTTTGGGCAGCGCTCCCGAAACCCAGAAACTGAGATGGCGGGAGCTGCGGTGCGACGACTACCGGGACCTGCGCTGACGGTCGTCAGCCCGTGCGGTTGAGCCAGTCCGCGGCCACGTCGCCGAGGATCGAGCGTACGGCGAGGATCGCGACGCCCAGGCTCAGCAGCGGGGCGACCACGAAGCGCTCCACCTTGCCGTCCGTGCGCGGGATGACCGGCATCTCCACGCGCGACTTGAGGGGCCAGAAGACCGGGCAGCCGCGTGGTGTCAGGCAGTCTCCGGCGACGTGCGCCAGGCAGCCGAGCGTCACCGCGAAGCCGACGAAGCTCATGTCGAGATCGTGCATGAGCCAGACCGTGATGCCCGCGAGGGCGCAGTCCATCAAGGCGGACTGCGGCTCCTTGCCCTCGAAGTCGAAGCCCACGCCGCGCAGGCCGAGACCGACGATCATGAACAGGCAGGCCCACCAGGCGTAGACGTAGTGGGTGGCGAGGGCGTCCATGGCCCAGCCGATGAGGACCGCGAACAGGATCGAGTGGGTGGCCATCCGGTGCCCGCCGGCCAGCTTGCCGATCCACTTGCACATGACGTTCGTGATCGGGCCGAAGGTGTTGGCGATGCGGCCGTTGTGGTGATCGATGTCGGGAAGGAGCGCCGCGCCCGCGCAGACGACCGCGCCCGCGAGCACCTGCTGGGCGGACAGCGACACGGCGTAGTCGTGCAGGAGTCTCTCCTGGCTGATGACCGGTACGGCGGCCATCCAGGCCAGCGCCCCGCTGAGGGCGTGCGTTCGCCCCATCATGCGAGCTTCACCCGCGTATTCACCTTTTTCATCGCCACGGCCGGACTCTAACCGGATGGTGATCGCCACCGGCGACGGCGCGCCGGTCGCGAGTGTCACCGATTTGAGGTGGCCGGGGGCGGTGCCGGTTCCAGCCCGGGGGGATCGGGTTGGCGCGGGCGGATCAGCTCTGCTCGTGGGTGGAACGGGCCGCCATGACCTCGTGCACGTTCTCCTCGGCCCAGTCGGCGATGGCCTGGATGGGCCGCTGGAGGGAGAGGCCCAGCGGGGTGAGCTCATACTCCACGCGGGGCGGCACCTCCGGGAAGACCCGCCGGGTCAGCAGGCCGTCGTGTTCCATCGCCCGCAGGGTCTGGGTAAGGACCTTGGGGGTGACGCCGCCGATCGTGTCGCGGAGCCGGGTGAAGCGGCGTGGCCCCTCACGCAGGCTCAGCACGACCAGCACCGACCACTTGTCGCCGATGCGGTCGAGGATCAGCCGGGTGGGGCAGTCGGGGTCGAACGCGTCTCCGTGCAGCATGGTTTCCAGAGGATACCAATTGCCGTTGAAGTAACCAGTATCAAATAGATACTTTTGGCTCCGCAACGACGTTCACGGAGGTCAGAGCCATGAGAATTCTGCTGATCGGCGCCACCGGCATGATCGGAAGCCGGGTCGCCGCCGAGGCCCGCGACCGCGGCCACGAGGTCACCGGCACCACCCGGGGCGGGGCCGAGGGGACCGCGACGCTCGACGCCGCCGACGCCGCGGGCGTCGCGGCGCTCGCCGCCGGGCACGACGCCGTCGTGCTGGCGATCGCGCCGCCGCGCGACGGCTCGGACGCCGCCGGCCCGCTCCTCGCCGCCGGTCGCGCCGTGCTCGACGGCGTCCGCGAGGCCGGCGTGCGGCGTCTGGTCGTGGTGGGCGGCGCCGGGAGTCTGGAGGTCGCGCCGGGCGTCCGGCTCGTCGACGATCCGCACTTCCCGGAGGCGTACAAGGCCGAGTCGCTGGCGCAGGCGGAGCTGCTCGATCTGATCCGGAAGGAGGCGGGCGACCTGGAGTGGACCTACCTCTCCCCACCGTCGATCATCGAGCCGGGGGAGCGCACCGGCACGTTCCGGCTCGGCGGCGACCAGCTGCTGACCGATGCCGAGGGCGGCAGCCGGATCAGCGCCGAGGACTACGCGATCGCGCTCGTGGACGAGCTGGAGAACGGGAACGCGGTCGGCCGCCGCATCACGGTGGCCTACTGACGGCCCGACTCGACGGCCCGTCCCTGACGGGGCCGTCCCTGACGGGCCCTACTTGACGGGGATGTAGCGCCAGGCGTCGTTCTCCTCGCCCGGCGTGTACGGGGAGTCCAGGCGCTTGGCGAGCATTCCGGGCAGTCCCTGGTCCCGCGCCGCCTGCCGCACCGCGTCGCCGTCGCCGGGAAACCACGGAGTGGTCTGCCAGCGCGGCCCCGAGAGCTCCAGCTCGTCCAGCCGCCCGCGGCGCTCCTCGTAGGGCAGGTCGAGCAGCGGATGCCCGTCCAGATGCAGCAGATCAAAGATCAGATAGGTCTCGCGGCCCTCGACCTGCGCGAGCTCGCCGTCCAGCAGCGCGGGGCGGGCCCCCAGCGCCTCCCCGAGCTTGGAGCCGAGCCCGGCGGGGCCGCCGACCTCGCCGGCCCGCCCGTCGGTGAAGCGGGTGCGGCCGCCCGAGATGTAGGCGAGCAGCCGGCGGCCTCCCCACGCGAACTCGAAGCCGTGGGCGCTCTGGTCGCGCGGCAGGCGGCGGCCCTCGGCGGCGCGCATCGGCCGCAGCCTCTCGGGCAGCGGCTCGGCGTCCGGGTCCGCGGGCGGGTCCATCCGGTGGATCATCCAGTTCTTGCCGCGGGTCCTGAACAGCACGTACTTGCCCGACACCCGTGATCCGTGCAGCACGATCATGACCTCGCGCTCGGACCACTTCTCGGTCTCGTACCTCCCGCGGTCCCAGATCGTCATCGTCCCGGCGCCGTACTCCCCCCGCGGGATGTCGCCCTCGAACGTGGCGTACTCCAGCGGGTGGTCCTCGGTGTGGACGGCGAGGTGGTTGACCTTCGGGCTCGGCGGGATGCCCTTGGGCACCGCCCACGAGACCAGGACGCCGTCCCGTTCCAGCCGGAGATCCCAGTGCAGGCTGCGCGCGTGGTGCTCCTGGATCACGAACGTGTCGTTCTCGCCCCGGGGGAGCGCGTCCTCATCCGCCGGCACCGGCTCGGGGGTCTTGCCCGCGTCGCGCTTGCGCCGGTACTCGGCGAGCGGATCGCCGTCCTCGCCTTTCTTCTTCGTGCTCTTCGTGTTCTTCGCGGCCACGCACGCTTCCTACCCCGGAATCGCCGAGTCCTGCGTCGCGACCGGCGGCGGACGACGTCAGCGGATGAAGACGGCGTAGTCGGCGACGTCGGCCGTGAGGGACGGCGGCAGGCCCGCCACCGCCGACAGCTCCTCGGCGGACATGAACCCGCCGGTCTCGGCGCGCACCCGCTCGATCCGGACGGCGAGCTCCGGGGTGATGCCCGGCAGCAGCGTGAGCGCCTCGGCGGGCGCGTGGTTGACGTCGATCAGGCCGCCGTCGTTGTACTGGCGCGGCAGGTCGGGACGGCCGATGCGCAGCTCGCGGGCGAGGCCGGGATCATCGAGGGCCAGCTTGCGCGCCTTGTCGCGCAGCAGCCGCTGCCGCCGCACCCGCTCGATGACCGCGTCGTTGTCGACGCCGGAGAGCCCGTCGGGGTCGAACACCCGGCGGCGGATCAGGAAGGCGTGCCCGCAGCCGACGACGGCCAGCACGAACATGAGGATGCCGATGACGCGCCGGGTGCCGTCCTCCTCGATGTCCGGCATGAGCACGAGCAGCAGGGTGAACGCCGAGATGTAGGCCGCGGACGCCGCCAGGAGGTGGGCGCTGCGCCGCCAGAGCGCCGCCGCGGCGAAGGTGAAGGGAGTGGCGTAGCCGAGGGTGAGGAACGGCAGCGCCGCCCAGGTCACGCTCAACGCCGCCTTGCCCGGCGGCATGCTGTCGGAGGGGACCCGTGGTTCGTACGGCGCTGGGGCGTTCATCGAGCGATCTCCCGAGCCGGTATGGGTGATTTTGTTGGTGGGGCGGGGCGGAGTCAGGGGAGGGTCAGGATCTCGTGGCCCCCCTCGGTGACCAGGATCGTGTGCTCGAACTGCGCGGTGCGCCTGCGGTCCTTGGTGACGACCGTCCAGCCGTCGTCCCACATGTCGTAGTCGTGGGTGCCGAGCGTGAGCATCGGCTCGATGGTGAACGTCATGCCCGGCTGCATGATCGTCGTGGCGTTCGGGTCGTCGTAGTGCGGCACGACCAGCCCGGAGTGGAACGTGGTGCCGATGCCGTGGCCGGTGAAGTCGCGCACCACCCCGTACCCGAACCGCCTGGCGTACGACTCGATCACGCGGCCGATCACGTTGAGCGCGCGGCCCGGCGCGACCGCCTTGATGGCGCGCGCCGTGGCCTCGCGGGTGCGCTCGACCAGCAGCCGCGACTCCTCGTCGACGTCGCCGCACAGGAACGTGGCGTCGGTGTCGCCGTGCACGCCGTCGACGAACGCCGTGATGTCGATGTTGACGATGTCACCGTCGCGCAGCACGGTGTCGTCGGGGATGCCGTGGCAGATCACCTCGTTGATCGAGGTGCACAGCGACTTGGGGAAGCCGCGGTAGCCGAGCGTGGACGGGTAGGCGTCGTGCTCCAGCAGGAACTCGTGGCCGATGACGTCGAGCTCGTCGGTGGTGACGCCGGGCCGCACATGCCGGCCGACCTCCTCCAGCGCCTGCGCGGCGATCCGGCCGGCCACCCGCATTCGCTCGATGATCTCGGGCGTCTTGACGTCCGGCTCGCCCGTCTTGGGACGCTTCTTGCCGACGTACTCCGGCCGCGCGATGTGGGCGGGAACCTTGCGCATGGGCGACACGCGGCCGGGCCGGAGTAGTTGGGTCGTCATATACCTGGAGTGTAGTCAGCGGATCGGGGCACCAATTCGGAGCGGGGCCAAGATCGGAGGATTTGGGATGAGCGACACGGGCAACGACGGCGACTGGTGGTTCTGCCTCAAACATATGAAGGTCGAGCACGGTGCGGGGTGTCCGAACAAGGACCGAATGGGGCCCTACCAGAGCAAGTCAGAGGCGGCCAACGCCCTGGCGACGGCCCGCGAGCGCAACGAGGCCTGGCGCAAGCAGGACGCGACCTTCGAGGGAGACGACTAGGGCGGGCCTCAGCCGATGACGGCGTAGGCGCGGACCGTGAACGAGGACATCCCCTCGACCGCCGGCGGTGCCGCGTGGAAACGGAAGCCGTCCGGCGGCAGCCGGTCGAGCCCGGTCAGGTGTTCGACGATCGGGATGCCGGCGGCCAGCAGCGTGGTGTGCGCGGGCCGCGCGGGGTCGGCGGTGGAGTCGATGTTGACCGTGTCGATGCCGACCAGCGCGGCGCCGTGCCCGGCGAGCCAGGCGGCGGCGTCCGCGGTGACGTACGGGTGCCCGCCCGAGCCGTAGGCGGCGGTGCCCCAGTGCCGGTCCCAGCCGGTGTGGATGATCACCGCGCGTCCGTCCACGTCGTACGGGGCGAGCACGGCGGTGTCGATCGCACCGCCCTCGGTGACCCGTACCACGACGCCGTCGAGGTCGGCCAGCCGCGCCAGCGGCAGTCCCGCCACGTCCGCCCCGTCGGCGAACCGGTGGTTGGGGCTGTCCACGTACGTGCCGGTACCGGAGACCATCGTGATCTGGTCGAACTGGAAGCTGGTGCCGGGGGCGTAGCGCGCGGCCGACTCCGCGCGGTTCAGATGGTCGCCGATCCGCGGTCCCGGCAGGCCGGGCGTGGTGATCACGCCGTCCCGCAGGACGTGCGAGAGGTCGACGACGCGCCGTTCCGCGGGCCGGGCGGTCTCCACCCCGCGCGAGCCCTTGTGCGGTTCGGCCAGCACGGTCCTGTTGCTGATCGTGACCGTGTCGACCATGAGCAGGCCCAGGTGCCGGACGAACAGCGCGGCGAGGTCGTCGTCGGAGATCGTGTTCCCGGGCAGGTCGAGCCGGAACTCCCGGACCCGCAACCCGCCGCCGTTGCGGAACGTGACCTCGGCGTCGAACTGTGCCCGGAATTCGGTTGAGTCGCTCATAAGGTGCATTGTGCCTGGTGGGGCGCCAGAGACCGGCGGCGGAGCCCGTCAGCGGGGGTGCGGCTCGTCGGGGACGGTACCGCTGATCTTGTCGAGCACGCGGGCCAGCCGCTCGCGCAGCCCGAGGCCGCGCCGGGCGGGCGAGGCGTCCTGCCCCGCCGCCGCGCTGACCAGGTGCTGGGCGCCGTCGAAGGAGACGAGCGCCTCCTGCGGCGACACTGTGAGCGCCTCGTGCGCGAGGCCCTGGAGCTCGCGGTCTCCGCCGTCGAGCGCCAGGATGACCGCGCCGGTGCGGCGGGCGTCGTCGACGCGTTCCAGCAGCGGGACGGGTGCCTCCTCCTCCGCGACCACGAAGAGCGTCTCGCCGCGCTGGGCGCGTTCGAGGCGCTCAAGCCCCACCCGCAGGTGCGGCGGCGCGTCCGGCGGCGGCGACCAGCGCACCAGCGTGGGGGACAGTTCGGGCATCGCCCCGAGGCGGCTCTCGTCGTCGAGGTGGGCGGCCAGGTGCCAGGGGTCCTCGGCGGGGGTGCCCACGAGCAGCAGCCCGCCCGGGGTGCGGGCGCTGACCCGCAGCGCCCGGCCGAACTCGGCGGTCCGTTCCAGCCACCCGGTGGCGGCCAGCACCTCTCGCAACAACGTCACCTGCTCGGCGTCCACGCGCTCCATCGTGCCCCACCCGGCCCGGGGAGGGCGGGGGAATCGGGTTCCGGCCGGCCTGGCAGACTCGTGACCATGACTGAGCAGCAGACGAAGACGCCCTACGACCTGCCCGACGTGAGCGGTCTGACCATCGGCATTCTCGGTGGCACCGGCGACCAGGGCGGCGGCCTGGCGCGGCGCTTCGCGCTGGCAGGGCACCAGGTGATCATCGGTTCGCGCAAGGCGGAGCGCGCCCAGCAGGCGGCGGACGCCCTGGGCGAGGGGCTGCCGGTCCGCGGCGCGGAGAACGCGGTCGCCGCGAGCGAGTCCGACGTCGTGATCGTGGCGGTGCCGTGGGACGGGCACAAGGCCACGCTGGAGTCGTTGCGCGCCGAGCTGACGGGCAAGATCGTCGTTGACTGCGTGAACCCGCTGGGCTTCGACAAGAAGGGCGCGTTCCCCCTGCCGGTCGAGGAGGGCAGCGCCGCCCAGCAGGCCGAGGCCGTGCTGACCGGCAGCCGGGTCGTCGCCGCGTTCCACCACGTGTCGGCCAAGCTGCTGCTCGACCCCGAGGTCGACGAGATGGAGCTGGACGTGCTCGTGCTCGGCGACGACCGCGAGGCGACCGACCTGGTGCAGGCCCTGGCCGGCCGTATCCCCGGGATGCGCGGCGTCTACGGCGGCCGGTTGCGCAACGCGCACCAGATCGAGGCCTTCACCGCCAACCTGATCTCCATCAACCGCCGCTACAAGGCGCACGCCGGGCTGCGGGTCACCGACGTGTGATCTTCGTTATCGCGTAACCCGGGATTTTCGCCGCCCGACTCAGTACGGTGCTGATCGTGGGCGAGGGGGAGAACGGCACGCGGCGTCCGCGCGTACTGCTGCCCTCGCCCAAGATCGGACCGCTGCGCTCGGTGCTCTACCGGCTCGGCATCGCCACCGCCCTGCTGCTCTCGGTGGTCGCGGCCGTCTACCTCGACCGCGACGGCTACAAGGACAACAACGGCGGGACGCTGTCGCTGCTCGACTGCTTCTACTACTCCACGGTGACCGTCTCGACGACCGGGTACGGCGACATCGCGCCCGTCACCCCGCTCGCGCGGCTGGTCAACACCGTCTTCATCACGCCGGTACGGGTGCTGTTCCTCATCGTCCTCGTCGGCACGACCCTCGAGGTGCTCGCCGAACGCACCCGCCAGGACTGGCGGCTGTCCCGCTGGAGGCATCGGTT
Source organism: Actinomadura fulvescens (assembly GCF_039533225.1). Classification (NCBI taxonomy): domain Bacteria; kingdom Bacillati; phylum Actinomycetota; class Actinomycetes; order Streptosporangiales; family Thermomonosporaceae; genus Actinomadura; species Actinomadura fulvescens. The sequence continues at coordinate 789,496 of NZ_BAAATD010000001.1, forward strand.
GCGTGACCACATCGTGGTGGTCGGCTACGGCACGAAGGGCCGCAGCGCCATCAAGACCCTGCTGAGCACGGGCGTCCCCCGCGCCTCGATCGTCGTGGTGGACCCCGACCCGCGCGCGGTCGCGGAGGCCGCCGAGGCCGGATTCGTCGGGGTCGTCGGAGACGCCACCCAGAACTCGGTGCTCCGCCAGGCGTCGGTGCACCTGGCCAAGGAGATCATCGTGGCCACCGCGCGCGACGACACCGCCGTGCTGGTCACGCTGTCGGCCCGGCACCTCAACCCGGGGGCCGGGATCCAGGCGTCGGTGCGGGAGTCGGAGAACCTCCAGCTGCTGCGGCAGAGCGGCGCCGACCACGTCATCACCTCGTCGGAGGCGGCCGGGCGGCTGCTCGGCGTCTCGACCTCGCAGCCGAACGTCAGCGAGATCATGGAGGACCTGCTGGAGCAGGGCAGGGGCCTGGACCTCGTCGAGCGCGAGGTGCGGGTCGAGGAGCTGGGCAAGCCGATCCGTGCCGTCCGCGAGCCCGCCCTCGCGCTGATCCGCGACGGCCGGACCCTGCCGTACGACTCCAAGGCCTGCCGCGAGCTGAAGCGCGGCGACCGCCTGATCGTGGTCAGGTCGGCGCCCGCGGACCCGGAGGCCGGCCAGGACGAGCCGGCGTCGAGCGGACGAGACGGCGCATGACCGAGCGGAACGCCCTCGGGCCTTCGCGCGTCGTATCATCTGAGTTGACAGGGCAGGTGGACATGAGGCAGAAGCGCTCGGCCGATCCGTGGAGCACGTTCCTGACCACTTCGGCGCGAGGCGGTGGCGCCTCCGCTTCGGCCGAACGGCACGTACCGTTGGCCGAGCCCGCTCCCGGGCGGGGCCATCCGGCCGGCGGCGGTGACCCCGCCGACCTGCCCGACGGCTGCCGCCGCGTGCTGAGCCAGCTGGACGCCGTCAACGCGCCGCAGACGCTCGAAGAGATCCACCACGGCACCGGGCTGGGACTGCTGGAGGTCGCCGAGGCGGTCGAGGCGCTGCGCGACCGCGGCCTGGTCGCGGTCGAGCGGGAGGTCGACGAGGTCGTCCGCCGGACGGGCGGCAGCGGGCCGGTCTGATGGCCGGCTACCTCGTCACGATCGCGCTGAGCTGTCTCGTCGGGGTCGCCGAGCTCATCAGCCGCTATCGCGATCACCCCGGCAAGCTCGTGCGCGTGCCGAGCACCTGGGCGTACGTGCTCATCAACGGCGCCGCGGGCGCGGGCTCGCTGCTGCTGCTCCACACGTTCGACTGGAGGCTCGGCGTGCCGTCGCCGGAGATGGCGGGCGCCGCCCAGGTGCTGGCCGCCAGCCTCGGCTCAATGATGATCTTCCGCAGCGCGGTGTTCACCGTGCGGGTCGGCGACGAGGACGTCGCCGTCGGGCCGAGCACCCTGCTCAGCGCGCTGCTGGCCGCCGCCGACCGCGGCGTCGACCGCATGCAGGCGAAGGTCCGGGCGAACGAGGCGGGCGACATCATGAGGGACATCTCGTTCGCCAAGGCCCGGCTGGCGCTGCCCACGTACTGCCTCGGGCTGCTCATGAACGTCTCGGCCGAGGACCAGGCCGCGCTGCGCACCGCCGTGGACGCGCTGGGCGGCACCGACGAGATGACCGACCGGCAGAAGGCCCTCAACCTCGGGCTGCTGCTGATCAACGTCGCGGGCCCGGACGTCCTCAAGGCCGCCGTCGAGACGCTCAGGTCCGAGATCGAGGTCGACGCCGTGTCCGGGAACGGGACGCGCGTGCCCCCGCCGCGGCGCGAGCTCCCCGACGGCGAACCGCAGCGCGATCCGGTTCGTTCCAACCCCGACTGAACGCCAGAACGGCCGGGGGAGTGCCCCGGCCGTTCGTGTGTCGTGTATGCCGCGTGGTGTCAGTGGTAGGCGTGCTCGGAGGTGGGGAAGGTGCCGCCCACGACCTCCTCCGCGTACTGCCGGGCCGCGTCACCGAGAACGGTCTGCAGGTCGGCGTACTTCTTGACGAACTTCGCGGTGTGCGGGGTGAGCCCGGCCATGTCCTGCCAGACCAGCACCTGCGCGTCGGTGTTGTCGCCCGCCCCGATGCCGATGGTCGGGATGGACAGTGAGGCGGTCACCTTGGCGGCGAGTTCCTCGGGGACGCATTCGAGCACGACGGCGAACGCCCCGGCCGCTTCGAGGGCCTTGGCGTCGGCCATGAGCTCGTCGCCGGCCTGGCCCCGGCCCTGCACGCGGTAACCGCCGAAGACGTTGACCGACTGCGGCGTGAGACCGAGGTGGCCCATCACCGGGATGCCGGCGGCGACCATCGCCTCGGCCTGGGGAAGGACGCGGCGGCCGCCTTCGAGCTTGACGGCGTGGGCGCCGGTCTCCTTGAGGAAACGGGTGGCGGTGGCCAGGCCGTCGGCGACGCCGGTCTGGTACGAGCCGAACGGCAGGTCCGCGACGACCATGGCGCGCTTGGAGCCGCGGACCACGGCGGCGGTCAGCGGGATCAGGTCGTCCACGGTGACGGGGATCGTCGAGTCGTAGCCGTACACCACCATCGCGGCGGAGTCGCCCACGAGCAGCACGGGAATCCCGGCCTCGTCGAAGACCCGGGCGGTGAGGGCGTCGTACGCGGTGAGCATCGGCCACTTCTCGCGCCGCTCCTTGGCGGCGGCGATGTCGCGTACGGTGACCCGTCGGTTGCTCTTGCCGCCGTACAGGGCGGTCGGCTGAGCCAGGGGTGCAGAAGAAGACACGCTGAACCTCCAGTCTCGAGGCGCCACGGTGGCGTACCCGGACGGAACCGATGATCCCACTGTCCCAACGATTCGGGAACCCTCCCGAATTCCCCGATAATATCGAAACGATACGGTTGCGTATCGCTAAGACCGGGAGTACTTTGATTCGAAACGCATCCGTATCGCTGGATCTTCCCGAAAGATCCGAGGGAGTGCAGTGGATCAAGAAAACATCCAGCGGCGCCGCTGGGCCGTCCTGGGCGTGCTGACGTTCAGCCTGCTCGTCGTCGTGCTCGACAACACGATCCTCAACGTGGCGCTCAAGACCATCGCCGATCCGGACCAGGGGCTCGGGGCGACGCAGAGCCAGCTCGAATGGTCGATCAACTCCTACACGCTGGTCTTCGCGGGGCTGCTGTTCACGTTCGGCGTCATCGGTGACCGGCTCGGCCGCAAGCGCGTCCTCATGGGCGGCATGGTCGTCTTCGCCCTCGCCTCGCTGGCGTCGGCGTACGCGCAGACGCCCGAGCAGCTGATCTGGGCCCGCGCCCTGATGGGCCTCGGCGGCGCCGCGATCATGCCGCAGACGCTGTCGATCATCACCAACGTCTTCGAGCCGCACGAGCGCGGCCGCGCGATCGGCATCTGGGCCGGCGCGGTCGGCCTGGCCGTGGCCATCGGCCCGGTCACCGGCGGCCTGCTGCTCGCCCACTTCTGGTGGGGCTCGGTGTTCCTCATCAACGTGCCGGTCGTGGTGGTCGGCCTGCTGCTGATGGCGTTCCTCGTGCCCGAGTCGCGCAACCCGCTGCCCGGCGGCCTCGACCCCGTCGGCGTGCTGCTGTCGATCATCGGTCTGGTGGCCGTCTCGTACGGCATCATCCAGGGCGGCGAGCGCGGCGAGTGGCTGACGCCCCCCGTGCTCGGCCCGATCGTGCTCGGCCTGGCCGTGCTCGGGCTGTTCGTCTGGCACGAGGCGCGTACCGAGCACCCGGCGTTCGACGTGCGGCTCTTCCGCGACCCGCGCCTGTCCGCCGCGGTCGCGTCCATCGCGCTGTGCTTCTTCGCCGCCGCCGGGGTGTTCTTCTTCACCAACTTCTACATGCAGTCGGTGCGCGGGCTGAGCCCGCTGCAGTCGGGCCTGATGGTGCTGCCGTTCGCGGCCGCGCAGCTGATCTTCTCGCCGCGCAGCTCGACCATGGTGCGCCGGTTCGGCGCCAAGGCGGTCTGCACCACCGGCCTCCTCATGGTCGCCGCGGCCCTGGCCGGCTACCAGTTCGTGGACGAGACCAGCCCGCTGTGGGTGCTCGGCGTGATCTTCTTCGTGCAGGGCGCGGGCATGGCCAACGTGATGCCGCCCGCGACCGAGTCGGTCATGTCGGCGCTGCCGAAGGAGAAGGCCGGAGCCGGATCGGCCATCAACAACACCGCCCGGCAGGTCGCGGTCGCCCTCGGCGTCGCCGTGCTCGGCTCGGTCGTCGCCTCGGTCTACCGCCAGGACCTGTCCGAACGCCTCGCGACGCTGCCGCCGGACGCGCGCGAGGTCGCGGGCGAGTCCGTCGAAGGCGCGGGCCACGTCGGCGCCGGAATGGGCGCCGCCGGCCAGGGCCTCATAGACTCGGCGCACCACGCGTTCATGCACGGTATGCATGTCGCCGCCGTCGCCGCGGCCGTGATCGCCTTCGCCGGCGCGATGGTCGTGCTCAAGTGGATGCCGGGTCGCGGCGCCGCGCTCACCCCCGAGGCAGGGCAGACTGGTGACGTGGAGCTCCAGGAGCGGGAGACCGCCGGAGTATGACCCGGCCAAGCGAGGCCGTCCGTTGAGAAGGGCGGCCCGCCGGGGCGTAGCGGGAGGCTGTAGTGGCAGGGACTGAGACCGTGCGGCAGCGCCCGGGGGCCGGCAGGCCGCCCGGGCGGCCGCGCAGCGAGCGCGCCGAGAAGGCGATCCTGGAGGCGACGCTCGACCTGCTCGCCGCGGAGTCCGGCGTGGCCGGCGTCTCCATCGAGGCGGTGGCCGCCCGGGCCGGCGTCGGCAAGACCACGATCTACCGGCGCTGGCCCAACAAGGAGGCGCTGATCGTGGACGCGCTGGCGTCGGCGAAGGGCACGATGCCCACGCCGTCCGGCGACTCCGCGCGCGACGACCTGCTGGCGATCGCCCTCGCCATGCATGGCGAGCGGCACCGCAAGCACGCCAAGTGCTTCTGGAACGTGGTCGGCAGCGCGGAGAAGCACCCGGAGCTGTACGCCCGCTACCGGCAGGACGTGATCGAGCCGCGCCGCGACGTCATCCGCGCGGTGCTGCGGCGCGGCGTCGGGACCGGCGAGCTGCGCGCCGACCTGGACGTCGAGGTCGCGCTCGCGATGCTCGTCGGCTCGCTCAGCCTCAAGACGCCGAAGGACGAGCTGCCCGAGGGGTTCCCCGAGGCCGTCGTGGAGACCCTCCTGGCGGGAATCGCCACCTCCGGTGCCTGAACCCGGTACCTTCCCATAGCGGCGAGACCGAAAGCGGACGCAGGTCGGCGCCTATTTCGCCGCGGTAAGCGTGATCTTCTCCCCGACATCCCCTGTAATGCTCCATACTGGCGCTGGGGAGTGGTAGGAGGACCGGCAGTCTGGAGCGCCTCAGGTGAGATCCGTGATTGCGCGGCATAGCGATGCGGCCGCCACCGATTCGGCGTCGCGGACGCTCGTGCTCGGCATCGACGGTGCACAGGGCATCGTGCAGTGCGGGCCGAACGCCGAAGCCGTGCTCGGCCGTCCACCGGCCGATCTGATCGGGCGGTCCGCGGCCGACCTGGTCGACGACGAGTCCAAGAGCGAGCTCGAGGGCCTGCTGGAGGCCATCACCGCGGGTCAGGAACGCCGGGCCGTGCTGATCGTCCGGCGCGGCGACGGCACCACGACCGAGTCGGTGGTGACCGCGCAGCCGCTGGTCGGCGGCGTGGCGCCCGGTTCGGCGGCGGGCCTGCTGTACGTCCGCGTGGCGCTGCCGCTGAGCGAGCGCTACCAGGACCCGGCCCTGATGCGGCGCGCCCTCATGGACGATCCGCTGGCGCGGTTCGGCGCCTCCCTCGACCTCGACCAGACCGCCAAGGGCCTGGTCGACGTCATCGTCCCGCACTTCTGCACGACCGCGTCGGTCCTCATCCTGGAGAGCCTGGTCGCCGCCGACGAGGTGCACAGCGAGTCCGGCTCGGCGGTGCTGCGGCGCATCGCGGTGACCTCCGACGACGGCAACCCCGCGTGGACCGCGACATTCCCCGTCGGCGAGGTGCTCATCTTCCCCGAGGGCACCCCCTACCGCGAGGTGCTCGACACCGCCCGGCCCGTCCACCTGCCGCACGTGGACGTCCAGCTCGCGGGCGACATCGCCGGCAAGTGGCGCCGCGGGCCGGTGGGCCGGCTCCTCACCGGCGTCTCCATGGTCCTGCTGCCCCTGATCGCGCGTGACACGCTGCTCGGCTTCATCGCCTGCACCCGGGTGCCGGGGTTCCGCAGGTTCGACGCCTACGACGTCGAGATCGGCATGGAGTTCGCGTCGCGTGCCGCCATCGTCATCGACAACGCCCGGCTGTTCAGCCGTGAGCGCGCGACCGCGCTCACGCTCCAGCGCAGCCTGCTGCCCAACCGGCTGTCCGCGCCGTCCTCGGTCGAGGTCCGGCACCGTTACCTGCCCGGCAGCAAGCTGGTCGAGGTCGGCGGCGACTGGTACGAGTCGATCGCGCTGCCCGGCGCCCGCGTCGCGCTCATCGTCGGCGACGTCGCCGGGCACGGCGTGCGCGCCGCCGTCACGATGGGTCGGCTGCGCACCGCGCTGCACACCCTCGCCAACCTCGAACTGCCGCCCGCCGACGCGCTGCACGTCATGCACGAGCTGATGATCGAGCTGGGCGAGCAGGAGCCGCACTTCGCCACCTGCGTCTACGCGGTGTACGACGCCACCACGGGCACGATCGAGGTCGCCTCGGCCGGGCACCTGCCGCCCCTGCTCGTCGCCCCCGGCAGCCCGGGCGACTTCCTGGAGGTCCCGCCCGCCCCGCCGCTCGGCGTCGCGGGCGGCGCGACGATCGAGAGCCGCGAGTTCACCGTCGAGGACGGCAGCGTCTTCGTCATCTACACCGACGGACTGGTCGAAAACCGCGGCACCGACATCGACGACGGGCTGGCCCGGCTCAAGGGCATCTTCGGTCCCGAGAGCACCGGCCTGCCGATGGAGCACCTGGCCAAGGCGACGCTCGACGGCGTCTACGCCGACCACCACCGCGACGACATCGCGGTGCTGATCGCGCGGCTGCACCGCCTCCCCGACGATCGCTGCGCCAGCTGGAGCCTGCCCGCCGACCCGGCGGCCGTGCGCCGCGCCCGGGGCCTGGTGCGCAGCAAGCTGGACGAGTGGGAGCTCGGCGATCTGTCCTACACGACCGAGCTGCTCGCCTCAGAGCTCGTGACCAACGCACTGCGTTACGCGCCGGGCGGCCCGATCGAGCTGCGGCTGCTGCTGGAGCGCACGGTCGTGTGCGAGGTGTTGGACCGCTCCGCCGCCCTGCCGCGGCTGCGGCACGCCACCGACGACGAGGAGAACGGCCGCGGCCTGCTGGTCGTCAGCCAGCTCGCCCACCGCTGGGGCACCCGGCGCACCGCCGCGGGCAAGGTCGTCTGGTGCGAGCAGATCGTCCCGGGCGTCGACCCCGACCCCTCCGAGCCCGTCCCCGCCTGGCCCGGTGAAAACCACCACCGCGAGTAGGCGGGGGGAGGCTACTCGGCCGAGGGCTCGCGCCACCGGTTGGTGATGGGGACGCGGCGGTCGCGGCCGAAGTTCTTGGCGGTGATCTTCGGACCGGGCGGGTACTGGCGGCGCTTGTACTCGGCCAGGTCGACGAGCCGGATGACGCGTTCGACCAGCGCGGGGTCGTGGCCCGCCGCCACGAGGGCGTCGCGGCCGAGGTCGCGCTCGACGTAGTCGACCAGCAGCGGGTCGAGGACGTCGTACGGCGGCAGCGAGTCGCGGTCCTTCTGGCCCGGACGGAGCTCGGCGGACGGTTCCTTCCCGATGATGACCTCGGGGATCGGCTCCTCCGCGAACGGGTGCAGGAACGGCAGATCAGAGCCCACCTGCGCGTTGCGCCAGCGGGCCAGCGCCCACACCATCGTCTTGGTCAGGTCCTTGATCGGGCCGAAGCCGCCCGCGGAGTCGCCGTAAAGGGTCGAGTAGCCGGTGGCCAGCTCGCTCTTGTTGCCGCCGGTCAGTACCAGGTGGCCGTACTCGTTCGACAGGCCCATCCAGACGTTGGCGCGGATGCGGGCCTGGAGGTTCTCGGCGGCCAGGCCGGTGAGGTCGAGCTGCTCCTCGAACGCCTCGACCATGCCCGCGATCGGCACCACGCGCGAGTGCAGCCCCTGCCGCTTGACCAGGTCCTCGGCGTCGGTGACCGAGCCCTCGGAGGAGTAGCGGCTCGGCAGCAGCACCGCGTGCACGTTGCCCGGGCCGATGGCGTCCGCGGCGATGGTGGCGACCAGGGCCGAGTCGATGCCGCCGGACAGGCCGAGGATGCCCGAGCGGAAGCCGTTCTTGCGGACGTAGTCGCCGGTGCCGAGCACCAGCGCCGCGTACACCTCGCCGAGGTCGTCGAGCGGCTCGGACACCGACTGCGGCTCGACGGGATAGGCGGGCAGCGGCTCGGCGGACAGGACGTGGCGCTCGATCGTGATCGTGGTGCCGTCCAGCGCGTCCACCGGCACCTTGCCGGGGGCCTGCGCGGGACCGGCGGCGGGCAGCGCCAGGTCGGCGACCAGGAGGTGCTCGGTGAACTGCGGCGCGCGTGCCAGCAGGGTGCCGTCCGGGCCGACGATGATGGAGTCGCCGTCGAAGACCAGTTCGTCCTGACCGCCGACCATGTTGACGTAGGCCAGCGCGCAGCCGGCCTCCCGGGCGCGCCGCGCGCACAGTTCGAGCCGGACGTCGTCCTTGTCGCGCTCGTACGGGGAGGCGTTGACGGCCAGCAGCAGCCCGGCGCCGGCGGTCTCGGTGACGCTGACCGGGCCGCCGTCCTGCCAGAGGTCCTCGCACACCACGGTCGCGACGTCCACGCCGTGCAGCCGGACCACGGGGAGGCGGTCGCCGCGCACGAAGACGCGGTACTCGTCGAAGACGCCGTAGTTGGGCAGGTGGTGCTTGGCCGACCGGACCAGGACCTCGCCCTCGTGCAGCCACGCGGCGGCGTCGAGCGGCGACCCGGCGGGCTGCCCGGCGCGCACCAGGCTGACCGGACGGCGATCGAGGTAGCCGGTGACGACCGGAACGTTCCCGAGCCCTTCGTCGGCCAGCCGGCGCGCGGTGCGTTCCAGCGCGCGCAGCGAGCCCTCGACGAAGGACGTGCGCAGTGCGAGGTCCTCCACCGGGTAGCCGGTCAGCATCATCTCGGGGAAGGCGACCAGGTGCGCGCCCGCGTCGGCGGCGCGCCGGGTCCATTCCACGATGGCATCGGCGTTGCCGTCGAGGTCGCCGACCGTCGAGTTCACCTGCGCGAGCGCGATCCGTAGCTGTGCCACGTCCACCAGCCTAAGCCGCCGTCGTCGATGATCCTAAGAGAGGTCTCGCCACTGTGACGAAAATCCGCGCGTCAAGTCCCGGCGAGCAGGGCCTGCGCGCGGCGCCGGCGGATCGCGGGCCCGAGACCGAGCTGGGCCACGGCGGACGCGACACCGAGCCCGAGACAGGTCAGCCACAACGCCGGCGCGCCGATCCCGAGCAGCTGGGTGCCGCCGAGCGGCGCCAGCAGGAACCCGCCCGACCACGCCATCCCGTACAGGCCGCTGTAGCGTCCGCGCAGATGGACGGGGGCGAGGTCGGCGACGACCGCCTGCAGCACCGACGCTGCGATGATCTCGCCCAGCGTCCACACGAGGACCGTGCCGATATAGCTCCAGAGCGACGAGGCCACCGCGGTCAGCCCGTAGCCGATCCCGACGAGCGCGAACCCGGCGGCGAGCACCCTGCTGTGGTCGCGGCGGCTCAGCCACGCGGCCACGAGCGGCTGCACAATAATGATCATGACCCCGTTGGCGGCGATCGCGATCCCGTACGCCTGCGGCCCGAGGCCGTCCTCCTTCATGGCCAGCGCCATCGTGGTCATGCCCTGGAGGAGCACGAACGTGTAGGCGATCCCGATCACCACGTACACGACCATGACCCGGTCGCGGAGCACGTCGAGGAAGCCGCCCTCGGTGCGGTCGGCGCGGGCGCGCCGGGGCCGCGAGTCCGGCACGGCCCGCCACACCAGCAGGCCGAAGCCGGCGCAGGTGATCGCGTCGATCCAGAACAGCCACAGGAAACCGCGCTGGGCCAGCGTGCCGCCGAGGATGGTCGCGACCGCCCACCCCAGGTTGATCGCCCAGAACAGCAGCGCGAACGCGCGCGGCCGTTCGGCGGGGGAGATGATGTCGGCGACCATCGCCTGGGACGCGGGCCGGTAGAGGTCCAGCACGAGCCCGAGGACGAGCACCGCCGCGACGATGGACACGATGCCCTGCGCGTAGCCGAGCGCGAGCATGGCCACCCCAGTGAGGACGGTGCCGAGCGTCAGGGTGATCTTGCGCCCGATGCGGTCGGTGAGGATGCCGCCGACCAGCTGGCTGACCAGCGACCCGGCGCCGAGCACCGCCATCACCAGACCCGCCTGGCCCAGCGACAGGCCGCGTGTGGTGGTCAGGTACAGCCCGAGGAACGGCTCGACCATCGTGCCGAGCCGGTTGAGCAGGGTGCCCGACCAGAGGATCCAGAACGTGCGGGGGAAACCCCCGATCCGGTCGTGCAGGAACGTGGGCAGCCTGCCCGGGCGGGAGCCGGAGCCGGGGGGTGCGGCGACGGCGGCGGGCTCTTCCAGTGCGGTCACATGATCGATCGTCGGGGTGGCGGCACGTTCACGAAAATCATTTAGCCTGGGCTAAATGATCGAGTTCGTCTTCCGCGCGGACGACGTGGCCCGGGTACGGTTCGCGTTCTCGCCGCTCTGGGAACTGGTGCACGGGCTGCGGGTGCTCGCCGACCCGTCGCGGCGCGCCCTGCATCTGCCGTGGCTGCGTGCGATACGGCCGCGGCTGCGCGGGCTCGACGTCGAACTCCTGCGCGGCGTCGTCTCCCCGGACGGTTACATCCCCGACTTCCTCACCCCGCCGCCCGAGACGCCGCTGCCGGACTTCGCGGCCGAGCTGGAGATCGTCCGGGCCACGCCGCCCGACGTCGTCGCCGGGGAACTCCGCTGGACCGAACACGGCGGCAGCGCCGGACCGGCGCGGCTGGCGATGGCGGCCGAGCCCGCCCGCTCCCTGGAGAGACTGTGCGAGCAGCTCGAACGGTTCTGGAGCGCCGCCGTCGAGCCGTACTGGGAGGGCATCCGGGACCTGCTGGAGGGCGACGTGCTGCGGCGGACCCGGGCTCTGGCGGCGAACGGCGCGGAGGGCGTCTTCGCCGACCTCGACCCCGCCGTCCGCTGGCACGGCGGCACGCTCTTCATCGACCGCCGGTGGGACTACCGGGGCGAGCTGGCCGGGCGCGGGCTGCTGCTGGTGCCCAGCGTCTTCGTCTGGCCGCGGGTCTCGGTGATGGCGCCGCCGTACCAGCCCATGCTCAGCTACCCGCCGTACGGCGTGGCGACCCTCTGGGAGTCGAGCCCGGCCGCGCCACCGGACGCCCTCGCCGCCCTGATCGGGCGGCGCCGCGCCGAACTGCTCATCGCGCTCGTCTCCCCGGCCTCGACCACCGAACTCTCCCGGCGCCTGAACGTGACGCCTGGAGCGGTGAGCCAGCACCTCGGCGTCCTCCGGGCGTGCGGGCTGGTCATCGGGCACCGCCTCGGACGCCGCGTTCTCTACACGCGTACTAGAGCAGGGGACGCCCTCGCCGAGTCGCCGTCAGCGCAGTGACGCGAACGCGTCGAGACGACGTCGGCGCTGGCCCAGCATCAGCGAGCCGACGTCCGCGCCGCCGGACTGGTTGTAGCGGCCCGATTCGGCGAGCCAGTCCAGATGGGCCCGGGGCGCGTCCATGAGGGTGCGGACGACCTGGGCCACGGCTCCGCGCTCCTCCTGCGGGATCCGCAACATGTCGAGCGCGTCGCCCATCGACCGGGCGGCCGACTGCACGTCCACCATGCGCTCGGCGATGTGCTCCTGTATCCACCCGGCGGCCCGTGCCGGGGCGAAGGCGTGGGCCGCCTCCAGCACCGTGATCTGGTTGTGCACGTCGCCGCGCGCCGCCTCCTTGGCGTACGAGGCGATGTCGTTGCACCACGCCAGCACGTCGGCGGTGGCCTCGATCAAGGTCGTCCAGGCCGGGGTGTAGAGCAGGCGGGGCGGCAGCTCCACGCCCAGCACCGGCTCGATCAGGTCGTACAGGAACGGCCCGGCGGCACGCCGCCGGAGGCTCGGATAGGTCTCCGGCCCGGGAGTGCCTCCCACCCGCCGGCCGACCGCCTCGTCCGCGCACCCGGTCCGGTGCTCCTCCATGTGCAGCAGGAACCGGCGGCGCCAGTCACGGCTCATGCCCGAGGTGGTGGCCTGCCACAGTTCCACGACCGTGGCCTCCAGCGGCCGGGCGCCCGGCCTGGCGTGGCCGCGGCGCATCGCCTTCAGCAGGTCGTCGTACAGCGAGTGGACGGCGGTGGCGCTGGAGCCCACCGGGGTGTCGTCGAACGTGTCGTCCACCGCGAAGGTCCAGGTCAGCCAGCGGGCGAACAGCTCCACCCGGTCCAGCTCCCCGGCCGGGAAGATCCGCGCCGCCAGCCGTTCGAACCGGCCGCGGCCCAGCGGCGAGGTGTCCGGATCGCCGAGCACCAGGCCACGGCTGCGCGCCCAGGCCGCCACCCGTTCGCCCAGCGGCCAGGCGTGCGGATGCATGACCGAGGGGGCGGCCAGAGCGGCGACCCGGTCGGTCAGCGAGAGCAGCAGGAAAGTGTCCACGACCGGACCCACGCTAATGATCGTCCCGGCCGCCTCTCGCGGAACGCCACGTCAAGACAGGGAAAATCGCGGTAAGGGCTCAGGATCGGGGTTGCTGCTGTGATCTGGTGTGGCAGAGTGCGGGGTGGCGGTATGTGCGGCTTCGTACCCGGCTGCGAAACGATCTCGGGCGTGTAACGTCGCGGAAACAGCGCCGAGGCATACTGCGAAGCAACCGGACCTGTCGGCACCTGCGGAAACTTCGTGTGACTGCGTCCGGTAGGGGCATACGTCGGTAGTGGCACGGCGATCGGTAGGGAGAAGGCTTTGGACCGTCAGCAGGAGTTCGTGCTCCGCACGCTGGAGGAGCGCGACATCCGCTTCATCCGGCTGTGGTTCACCGACGTGCTCGGGTTCCTGAAGTCCGTCGCGGTCGCGCCCGCCGAGCTCGAAGGTGCCTTCGCCGAGGGCATCGGCTTCGACGGGTCGGCGATCGAGGGCTTCGCCCGGGTCTACGAGGCGGACATGATCGCCAAGCCTGATCCGTCCACGTTCCAGGTGCTGCCGTGGCGGTCCGAGGGCCCCGGGGTGGCCCGGATCTTCTGCGACATCCTCATGCCCGACGGCACGCCGAGCTTCGCCGACCCGCGCTACGTGCTCAAGCGGGCGCTGGCCCGGGCGGCCGACCTCGGGTTCACCTTCTACACCCATCCCGAGGTGGAGTTCTTCCTGCTCAAGGACCGGCCGGAGGACGGGCGCGAGCCGGTCCCGGTCGACTCGGGCGGCTACTTCGACCACACCCCGCACAGCGCCGCGCACGACTTCCGGCGCAACGCGATCATGATGCTGGAGGCCATGGGGATCTCGGTGGAGTTCAGCCACCACGAGGGCGCCCCGGGCCAGCAGGAGATCGACCTGCGGTACGCCGACGCGCTCACCACCGCCGACAACATCATGACGTTCCGGCTGGTCATGAAGGAGGTGGCGCTGGAGCAGGGCGTGTTCGCCTCGTTCATGCCCAAGCCCTTCACCGACCATCCGGGCTCGGGCATGCACACCCACATGTCGCTGTTCGAGGGCGACCGCAACGCCTTCTACGAGCCGGGCGCCGAGTTCCAGCTCTCCAAGGTCGGCCGCGCGTTCATCGCCGGAGTCCTCCGCCACTCCGCCGAGATCACCGCCGTGTGCAACCAGTGGGTCAACTCCTACAAGCGCCTGTGGGGCAGCGTCGGCTCCACCGCCGGCGCGGGCGGCGAGGCCCCCTCCTACATCTGCTGGGGCCACAACAACCGGTCCGCCCTGGTGCGCGTCCCCATGTACAAGCCGCAGAAGGGCCACGCGACCCGCATCGAGTTCCGCTCCCTCGACACCGCCGCCAACCCCTACCTGGCGTTCGCGGCGATCCTCGGCGCCGGCCTCAAGGGCATCGAGGAGGGCTACGAGCTGCCGCAGGGCGCCGAGGACGACGTCTGGGCCCTGACGGCCGCCGAACGCCGCGCCCTCGGCATCGAGCCGCTCCCGCAGAGCCTGGACGAGGCGATCCACGCCATGGAGCGCAGCGAGCTGATGGCCGACGTCCTGGGCGAGCACGTCTTCGACTTCTTCCTGCGCAACAAGCGCCAGGAGTGGGAGGACTACCGCCGCCAGGTAACCGCCTACGAACGCCAGCGCCTCATCGCGGTCCTGTAAACGCCCAAAGCGGTCCCGCCCGATCGGATCGGGCGGGACCGCCTCATGTCAGGACGACTCGCGTCCACTGTCGCGTCAGGGCAGCAGCCTGCCGCCGAGCTGAGCGTTGCGGCCGCCGATCCCGAGGTTGGGCGGGCCGAAGTGCGTCAGCCCCTTGACCGTGATGCCGGTACGGGACCCGCGGAAGAGGTAGAGCCAGCCTTCGGGCGTGTTCTCACCGGGGGCGCCGACCGTCAGGTCGGCCTTGCCGTCGCGGTTCGCGTCGAAGGCCGACAGGCCGTTCCCGAACCCGTCGTGCTGCTCGGAGGCACCCGGCACGCCCGCCGTGTTCTGCGTGATCCACTTCGCGCCCCTGGTGGTGAGGCCGGACTTGGCCCCGTTCAGGATCGTCACGGAGCCGCCGAGTGTCGCTCCGTTGTCGCCGGTGGCGACGTCGGCCTTCCGGTCGCCGTTGAAGTCGCCGACCGCCAAGCTGTAGCCGAAGTCGCCGGTCCAGTGGTTCTTGCCGGGGACGCCCCGCGTGTCCCGGTTCAGAGTCTGGACCCTGCCGAGGCCGGTCTTGGTGCCGTAGTGGACGGCGAGGCCGGCCTTCTTCTTGTTCTTGGAGTATTTGAGGGCGACGAGGTCCGCCTTGCCGTCACCGTTGACGTCGCCCGTGGCGAGGTCATGAGCGTCCCAGCCCCGGCCGAGGATCTTCACGGCCCCGAGGCCCTTCCGGGAGCCGAGCCGTACCTGCAACTCGCCGTTGTAAGGGCCGTCCTTGTAGTGCCCGGCCGTCACCAGGCCCAGGTCGTGGTAGCCGTCTCCGTTGAAGTCCGCCGAGGCGAGCGTCTGGCTGGTGGCCGGGTGCCGCGGGATCTTCAACGTCGTACGGACACCCGGGACCGCCCGGGCGCCGACGTTGGCGAAGACCAGCTGACCGTCGTGCAGGCGGGCGTTGTTGTAGCGCACCGCGGCGACGAGGTCCGGGCTCTTGTTGCGGTCGAAGTCACCGACGGCGAGGTCCACGACACCGTAGTCGTTCGTCGCCAGGGTGACGGTACGGTCCGACAGGCCGCGCGGCCCACCGTAGATGATCACGACCGACGCGATCACGGCGCCCTGGGTGGGCGATGCCGGATCGGGGTCCTGGCTCGAAACGGCGAGGTCGGCGTAGCCGTCGCGGTCGAAGTCGGCGCTGGCGGTCGTCCAGCCCCAGTACCCTTCCTTCCGCACCGAGCCGGGGATTCCGGGGGAGTCCTGCGTCAGGACCTGGCGGGCCGACGGGCGCGGGCCCGCCGGGCCCCCGTAGACGACGGTGAGGAAGCCCGCTTTCTCCTTTCCGTCCCCGGTGCCCCAGGAGCTGCCCGCCACCAGGTCGATGTGACCGTCACCGTTGAAGTCGGACCGCTTGGCGGGCTTGACGAGCGGCGCGGCGGCCGCGGGCGCGGCCACGGCACCGAGACCGCCGAGCGCCACGCTGATCGCGGCCGCGGCGCTGAACGCGGTCAGGGATCTCTTCTTCATGTATCTCCTCGTCGCGCGGGGCAGGTCTTGTGTCAGGGCGGAGTCCGGAGCCGAGCCCGGATGCCGCCGCTGCGGCGCTGAACGCGCTGACGGCGGTAGGGAACCGTTCGGCAAGGGAGCTCCCCCGGGAGGCTGGGTCTTCCGTTAGGGGACGCGCCAAGATCGTTCGTGGTTTACCGAAGCTGCCAGGCTTCACTGACATGGACAGGGCGTCGGGCGTAGACGGAATCGAGATCTTTCGTGTGCGTGCTTCACCCTCCGCCGCGGGGTCGTCCGATTACGGTGGAGTCGTGCAGCAGCCGTGGACACCTGACCGTCGTCCTTCGCTGGCCGGTCGCCTGGCCAGGCTCGGCTTCACCGACGCGGGGCTCGCGGCGCGGCGGCTGATCGAGGAGGATCCGGACGGCGTCCTCGGCGACGGGCTGCTGGACGCGCTCGGCGCCACCGCCGACCCCGATCTCGCGCTGACAGGCGTCCTGCGGCTGCTCGCCGCGGCGGGCGCTGACGGCGCCGACCTGCGAGCCGTCCTGCACAAGGACCCGGCGACCCGGGAACGGCTGTTCACGGTGCTGGGGGTGAGCGCCGCCCTTGGTGATCACCTGGCCCGGCATCCCGCGGACTGGCAGGTGCTGGCCGGGGATGGAGCGCTCCAAACCCCGCCGCCCGCGGCCGTACGGGCCGCTCTGCTGCGCGCGGTGGGCGCCGACCCGGCCGGGCCCGGCCCGGTCGCGAGCGGCTCCGGACCCGAGACGCTGGCGGCGCTGCGCGTCGCGTACCGGCGGCATCTGCTCCAGCTCGCCGGCCGCGACCTCATCGGCGCGGCGGACGTCGCCCAGGTGGCGGCCGAGCTCGCCGACCTCGCGGCCGCCGCCCTGGAGGCGGGGCTGGCGGTGGCGCGGGCGGCGGTGCCGGAGCACGAGGCGTGCCGGCTGGCGGTCATCGGCATGGGCAAGTGCGGCGGCCGGGAGCTCAACTACGTCAGCGACGTCGATGTGATCTTTGTGGCGGAGGCGCGGGAGGGCCACCCGGAGGAGGCCGGCCTGCGTACCGCCACCCGGCTGGCGTCGGCGCTCATGCGCGCGTGCTCGGCCAGCACCGAGGAGGGCGCCCTGTGGGAGGTCGACGCGGCGCTGCGGCCGGAGGGGAAGGCGGGCCCGCTGGTACGGACGGTCGCCAGCCACCGGGCGTACTACGAGCGCTGGGCCAAGACCTGGGAGTTCCAGGCGCTCCTCAAGGCGCGGCCGGTCGCGGGCGACGCCGAGCTCGGCCGGCGCTACCTGGAGACGATCACGCCCATCGTCTGGGGGGCGGTGGGCCGCGACGGTGCCCGCGGGGCCGGAGAGGACTTCGTCGCGGACGTCCAGGCGATGCGGCGCCGCGTCGAGGCTCACCTGAGCGAACGGGGCGAGGACGCCGAACGCCAGCTGAAGCTCGGCCCCGGCGGGCTGCGCGACGTCGAGTTCGCCGTACAACTGCTGCAGCTCGTGCACGGGCGCGCGGACGCGACGCTGCGCGGCGCCGGCACGCTGGAGGCGCTGGCGGCGCTGTCGCACGGCGGCTACGTCGGACGTGACGACGCGGCCGCGCTGACCTCGGCCTACCGGTTCCTGCGGCGGGTCGAGCACCTGATCCAGCTCCACCGGCTGCGCCGTACCCATCTGGTGCCGGGCGATCCGGTCGACCTGCGCCGGCTGGGCCGCGCGCTCGGCCTGCGCACCGAGCCGGTGGGGGAGTTCACCGCGCTGTGGCGGCGGCACGCCCGCGAGGTACGCCGCATCCACGAGAAGCTGTTCTACCGGCCGCTGCTGCTGGCGGTCGCCCGGCTGCCCGGGGAGGAGTCCCGACTCACGCCCGAGGCCGCCCGCACCCGGCTGGAGGCGCTCGGGTTCAACGACCCGGCGGGCGCGCTCCGGCACATCGAGGCCCTCACGTCCGGGGTGTCGCGCCGCGCCGCCATCCAGCGCACGCTGCTGCCGGTGATGCTCGGATGGTTCGCCGACGCCCCCGATCCCGACGCGGGGCTTCTGGGGTTCCGGCAGGTGAGCGACGCACTCGGCACGACGCCGTGGTACCTGCGGCTGCTGCGGGACGAGGTGACCGTCGCCGAACGCATGGCCCGCGTCCTGGCGTCCAGCCGGTACGCCACCGACCTGCTGCTGCGTGCGCCGGAAGCGGTCGCGATGCTCGCCAGCGAAGCCGACCTCACGGCGCGGCCGTACGCGACGTTGCGCGCGGAGGCGATGGCGGCGGTGCGCCGTAGAGCCGAAGGCGATAGAAGTAGGCAGGGTGCCGAAGGCGATAAAGGTAAACACGGTGCCGAAGGCGATAGAAGTAAGCACGGTGGTGATGGGGGGCCGGACGGGGGCAGTGCCGAGGCGGCGGTCGCGGTGGTGCGCGGGCTGCGGCGCCGGGAGCTGTTCCGGGTGGCGGTCGCCGACCTGCTCGGCCTCGCCGACGTCCGCACGGTGGGCGAGGCGCTCACCGACATCGCGACCGTGACGATCGAGGCCGCGCTGCAGGCCGCCATCAACAAGATCGAGATCGAGCGGCGCGGGCCGTTGCCGACGCGGATGGCGGTCGTGGCGATGGGCCGGTTCGGTGGTCACGAACTCGGTTACGGCAGCGACGCCGACGTGATGTTCGTCCACGACCCGCTGCCGGACGCCGACGAACGTGACGCGAGCCGCGCCGCCCACGCGGTCGCCGAGGAGTTGCGCAGGCTCCTGGCCCTGCCCGCTCCCGACCCGGCGCTGCAGATCGATCCGAACCTGCGGCCAGAGGGGCGGCAGGGGCCGCTCGTGCGCACGCTCGCCTCGTACGCCGCGTACTACGCCCGCTGGTCGGAGCCCTGGGAGAGCCAGGCGCTGCTCCGTGCCGACCCGATCATCGGTGACCCGGGCCTGTGCGAACGTTTCCGTGCGCTCATCGATCCCGTGCGGTGGCCGGAGGACGGGATCAGCGACGACACCGTCCGCGAGATCCGGCGGTTGAAGGCCAGGATGGAGTCCGAGCGCCTGCCCCGCGGCATCGACCGCCGCCAGCACATCAAGCTCGGACCCGGCGGCCTGTCGGACGTGGAGTGGGTGGCCCAGCTCCTTCAGCTCCGGCACGCCCATGACGTGCCCGCCCTGCGGACGACCCGTACGCTCGCCACCCTGGACGCCGCGGTCGAGGCCGGCCTGCTCGACGCCGACGACGCGCGGGTGCTGTCGGAGGCGTGGCGGCTGGCGACCCGGTTCCGCGGTGTGATCATGCTGGTGCGCGGCCGGGCCTCCGACCTGCTCCCGACCGACCACCACCGCGAGCGCAGCGCGGTCACCCGCGTGCTCGGCTATCCCGGCACCGGGGATCTCATCGAGGACTACCGCCGCCACGCGCGCCGGGCCCGTGCCGTGGTGGAACGGGTGTTCTACGGCGCCGGCTAGACGAGGGGATTGCCGCGGCTCAGGAACGCGAGCGTAGTGGCCCGGAAGGCGCCGCGGCTGAGGGCGTAACCGAGGGCGAGGGCGACGACGCCGCCCACGGCGTCGAGGAGGTAGTGGTTGGCGGTTCCCATGATGACCACCATGGTCAGCGCGGGGTAGGCCACGGCGAGCGTCACCACCCAGCGCCGCCGGGCGATGGCGATGATCGCGGCGGCGGACCACAGTGCCCAGGCCATGTGCATCGACGGCATGGCGGCGTACTGGTTGGAGACCGCCGCGGTCGGCCCGGAGTCATAGATGCCCCACGTACCGAAGCTGATCACGGTGTCGGTGAAGCCCGGCAACATCCGCGGCGGGGCCAGCGGGAACAACCAGAACCCGGCCAGGCCGACGAGCGTGGTGGCGAAGAGCAGCGACCGGTACACCGGGTAGCGGCCCGGATGTCGTACGTACAGCCACACCATCACGCCGATCGTCACGACGAAGTGCATCGTGGAGTAGAAGTAGTTCGACGGGATCGCGATCCAGGTGTGCGCGGCGAAGAGCCGGTTGAGCGCGTACTCGACGTCCAGGTTGGCGGCGTACTCGAGGTCGAGGATCAGCCGGGCGCGGTGCGCGGCCATCGCGTGGTCGGTCGGCACGAGGTTGCGGACCACCTCGTACGCGCCATAGCAGATCAGCAGGAGCAGGAGCTCTGTTCGCAGCCGAGGACGGACCGCCGTCGCCCCAGAGCCGTTCGCGGGGCCTGGGCCGTTCGCGGGGCCGGGGTCGAAGCGGCGGCCGATGTCGGGACCGCCGGCCGGTCTGGCCATGATCCCAGCATGTCAAACGCCGGTCTCGCGCGCACCCCGGCCCCCGCCCGAATCGGCCGCGGCGGCGCCCGGCCGTGCCCGCAGCCTCTGTACCAGCAGAGACGTCGTCCGGTCTCGCATGGCGAGAACCGGTGCCGGGCACCGGTGGTAGAGGAGCCACGACACCGCCATCGCCCCGCCGATCAGGGCGATCCCGGCCACCGCGTCCAGGATGTAGTGGTTCGCGGTGGAAAGGATCACGAACACGGTGGTGGCCGGGTAGATCACGCCGAGCACCTTGGCCCATCGCCGCGCGGTCAGCCGCATCAGCAGGAAGCCGCACCACATCGCCCAGCCCGCGTGCATCGACGGCATCGCCGCGTACTGGTTGGTGAGGGTGCCCGAGGCGTCACTCGCGTACAGGCCCAGCGAGTGCAGCGCGGTGACCGGGTCGACGAACCCCTCGTCATGCAGGAAGCGCGGCGGCGCCAACGGGTAGAGCCAGAAGCCCAGCAACGCCACGCCCGTGGCGATCATGATCCCGGTGCGCGCCCAGCGGTAGTCCTCGGGTCTGCGGCGGTACAGCCACACCACGACCGCCAGCGTCACGCCGAAATGGGCGGTGGCGTAGAAGATGTTGGCGGTACGGGCGAGCCATGGCACCTGGAGCAGCATCTGGTTGAGGCCGAGCTCGACGTCGATCCCCAGGAACCGCTCCGTGGCGAGGATCTGGTCGGCGTTCGCGAACGCCGGCCCCGTCCCGTCCTGAACCAGCACGATGCGCGTCAGCGTATAGCCGGTGTAGAACAGCGCGATCAGCAGCAGCTCGCGCCACACCGGCGGCACGGAGATCCGCCTGACCCCCGGCACGCGGACGACCCGCCGCGCGGGGGCGGGGCGGGCCTCTCCGGTCTGGCCTCGAGGAGCGGGTGGGGCGATTTGGGCCATGCTCCCTATCTTTGCGGTGCGGCCACCTATTTGAGATCACCGCGACGAATGGTCTTCATCTCAGCCTTGAGTAGTACGACCCTGATGCGCCCTCCGGACCTTTGGGGGAGGGAGCGCCGGGGCCGGGGCCTTGATCAGGAGTCAGCATAGGAGGACGCGCGCAGGTCGGCACCGTTCACCGGCTGAGAGGGGGAGGGGACGAACGGGGTGGAGGTTATCGATACCCGACATGAGGGTCGTAAGCCTTACCCCCATGGCCGCTTTCGGCCTGGTGAACGCGGGGTGCACGCGGGGTGCACGCGCGGCCCACGAGGCACGCGGTACGGGCGGCACGCGCGGCTGGGCCGGCGTCAGGTGGAGACGATCTGCTCGACCTTCATCGGCTCCTTGAGGGCGTTGCCGACCGTGCAGTAACTGTCGTGGACGCGCTTGGCGACCTTGGCGAGAACCTCGGCCGCCTTGTCGTCGCCCTCGGGAAGCTCCACCTCGTAGCTGATGGTGATGGTGCCGAGCCGGCTCGTGGCCACCTTGTCGGCGGAGACGGTCGCCGCGAGCCTGACCATCCGGTGGCCGCGCTGGGCCGTCAGCGGTTCCACGGTGACGATCTCGCAGCCGCCCAGCGCCGCCAGCAGCAGTTCGACCGGCGTGAACGCGCCCTCGACATCGCTGGAGTCACCGATGGCGACGCGCGCTCCGCGGTCGTTGGTGGCCTGGTAGCCGTCGTCGGTCCGCTCCACCTTCACCGTGGCCATGGGACCCCCTTCAATCGTTGCGATGACGCCTGCGCTGACGCCCGTCGAAACACGAACGCCGCCCTGGATCTTCCCAGAGCCGGCGGGTCCTGGCGCCTCCGGGCCGGCCACGGCTCCGGCCACGTTCGGTGACCGGCGTGCGTTATCGCACGTCAGCCTGCCCTGTCCCGCTCGTCATATCGGTCCTGGTCGACGTCGGAGACAATCGAAGGGCCCGGTGCGTGAAGGCTCGTCGGACGGAGAGCGGATCGACATCTCCCCCCGCCGGACGCTGCGTAAGCAGGCCGTACCGCTCACTCCGTTTCCCCCTGGGCGGCACGTCCCGTCCACGTCCGGCGGGGGGTCCCGCACATTTCCGGAGCGGTGGAGGCGCCCGTCAGGCGGGGCGGGACGTTTCGAGGCGCAGCTGTTCCTCTTCGACGATCTGGCGGGCGAGTGCCTGTTCGGAGATGTCGACGGCCTCGGGGGAGGCTTCGGCGATGTCACTGCGGCGGGCGTAGGCGTCGAAGAGGGCGCTCTTGCCCTGCAGCAGGTCGAGCATGCGCTGGTCGACGCTGTCGGTGCTGAGGATCCGGTGCACCTGAACGGGGCGCACCTGGCCCATCCGGTGCGCCCGCGCGACCGCCTGGCTCTCCAGAGTCGGCTTGACCTGCGGCTCGCAGATGATGACGACCGAGGCGGCCTGGAGGTTGAGGCCGGTGCCGCCCGCCTGGATCTGGCTCAGCAGCACGGCGTGGCCCGGCTCGGCGGTGAACGCGTCGACCATGGCCTGACGACCGGCGGGCGGGACGGAACCGGAGATGGGGCCGTGCGCGCGTTCGCCGAGAGCGGCGTCGACGGTGGCGAGCACGTCGCGGAAGAACGAGAAGACGACGACCTTCAGCTCGTTGGCGGCGGCCTCCTCGACCAGTTCGACCACGCGCCTGAGCTTGGCCGACCTGCGCGGGACCGCGTACGCCGCGTTGCGCATGGCCATGAAGTTGCCGGAGGCGACGGCCCGGCGGTAGGCGGCGGCGTCGGCGGAGCTGAACTCCTCCCACTCGTCGACGTGCACGACGTCGGGCAACTCGACCAGCACGTCGTGCTGGTTACGGCGCAGGTAGGCGGGGGCGACGGCGGCACGGAACGCGCGCGGGCCCATCGCCGCGTCGCTGCGCCGGATGTCGGGGACCAGCGCGGGCTGCAGGTGGGCGACCAGGTTGCGGAACTCCTCGACGCGGTTTTCCATCGGGGTGCCGCTGAGGAAGAGCACCCGTTGGGTACGCGCGCACCAGGCGGCGACGGCCCGGGAACGGCGGGTGTCGGGATTCTTGACGAAGTGCGCCTCGTCCACGACCAGCATGCCGATCCGGACACCGTCCGGGACCCGCAGGGTGTGCAGCACGTCCAGGGTCGTCACCGCGATGCCGCCGTCGCGGACCCAGTCGGCGAGCGCGTCGGCGCGGTCAGGGCCGTGCACGGGGTGCGCGAGCAGGGCGCTGCGCGCGTCGATCTCGCGCAGCCAGTTGATGAGCACGCTGGCCGGGCACGCCACCAGGAAATGCGTCGCCTCCGTGACCGACAGATGCGCGATCGCCGCGATGGCCTGCACGGTCTTACCGAGGCCCATCTCGTCACCGAGGAGGACGCGCCGCTGCGCCAGCGCGAAGCGGGCACCGAACGACTGGTAGCCGCGGAGCGAGACGCGCAGGTGCCGCTCGTCCAGCGGCTGCTCCTTGACCCGTCTCGTGATGTCGTCCGGCAGGAAGCCCTCGCCCGGATCGCGCTCGGAATCGAGGGCGGCCAGCTCGGCGAGCAGGGCGTAGTAGTCGGACGCGCGCAGCTCGAAGTCGATCCACGCCTCGTCGGACGACACCCTCGGCCGCAGCAGATCGACCGAGGCCTGCGCCAGCAGCCCCGGTGTGCCCCGGGCGCGCTCCTCGCGGAGCAGCTCGGCGAGAGCGGCCAGCGCGTCCATCGCCTGCTCACGGCGGTGGCGTGTCGAGAACAGCCGCCGCCACCAGTTCACCGCCGGCGCCGCCATGTTGATCAGCGGTGACAGCCGTTCGTCCACCTCGACCGCGGCCTCGGCCGCCCGCGGCACGTCCGGCCCGGCGTCCACCAGCAGGTGCAGCGCCACGACCAGCGCGGTGGTCTCGGCGTCGGCCCGGTCGAGCCCGATGCGGATGCTCGCGACGCGTTCGGCCGCCTCGGCGATCTGACCGGCCGCGGCGTGGATCTGGTTGGCGGTCTGCGGCCCGATGCCGGGCAGGCATTGCAGCTCGTACGGGGTGGTGTCGAGGACCTGCAGCACCGTCTCGATCTCGGCCCGTTCCAGCGCGGGCAGCCGCAACCGTCCATCGGTCACGTCCTTGAGCCGCGCCACCGGCATCGAGGCCAGCTGCTCGCGCGCCGCGCGCCGCCGCAACGGCCCGAGCGCGTCCTGCACCGCCGCCTTGGCCCGCCGATGGTCGACGGTCAGGGCCCACGCCGCGTGCCGCAGGTCGTGCGCGCTCCGCAGGAGCTTCTTGGGCTCCTCAGGCAACCGCCGCCTGAGCAACTCCTGCGTCATCGTGCCCGCCACCTCCGTCCGGAGCACATGATGCCACCGGAGTACGACACCCTGCGCCCCTCGGACGGCAGAACGCCCCGTCGCGGGACGGGGCGTTCCACGAGCCGTTCGGACGGCCTAGATGTCGTAGTAGAGCTCGAACTCGTGCGGGTGCGGACGGAGCCGGATCGGGTCGATCTCGAACTCGCGCTTCATGGAGATCCACGTCTCGATGAGGTCGGGCGTGAACACGCCGCCTTCGAGCAGGTAGTCGTGGTCGGTCTCCAGCGCCGCGAGGACCGCCTCCAGCGAGCCGGGCACCGTCGGGATGGCGCGGGCCTCCTCGGGCGGGAGCTCGTAGAGGTCCTTGTCCACCGGCTCGGCGGGCTCGATCTTGTTCTTGATGCCGTCCAGACCTGCCATCAGCATCGCCGAGAAGGCCAGGTAGGGGTTGCAGGACGGGTCCGGCACCCGGAACTCCACGCGCTTGGCCTTGGGGTTGGAGCCCGTGATCGGGATGCGGATGCACGCCGAGCGGTTGCGCTGCGAGTAGACCAGGTTGACCGGGGCCTCGAAGCCCGGGACCAGCCGGTGGTAGGAGTTGACCGTCGGGTTGGTGAACGCCAGCAGCGACGGCGCGTGCTTGAGCAGCCCGCCGATGTAGTAACGCGCGTTGTCCGACAGTCCCGCGTAGCCGACCTCGTCGTAGAACAGCGGCGAGCCGTCCTTCCACAACGACTGGTGGCAGTGCATGCCCGAGCCGTTGTCGCCGAAGATGGGCTTCGGCATGAACGTGACGGTCTTGCCGGCGGCGCGCGCGACGTTCTTGACGATGTACTTGTAGAGCAGCAGGTTGTCGGCCGTCTTCAGCAGCGTGTCGAAGCGGAAGTCGATCTCGGCCTGGCCGGCGGTGCCGACCTCGTGGTGCTGCATCTCCACGTGGATGCCGGCTTCGAGCAGCTGCGACACCATCTCCGACCGCAGGTCGGTGTAGTGGTCCATCGGCGGTACGGGGAAGTAGCCGCCCTTGTAGGGGGGCTTGGCGCCGAGGTTGCCGCCCGGCTCCTCGCGCCCGGTGTTCCAGGCGCCCTCGACCGAGTCGAGGAAGTAGTAGCCGGTGTTCTCCTTGGTCTCGAACCGCACGTCGTCGAAGATGTAGAACTCGGCCTCGGGGCCGAAGTAGCACGTGTCGGCGATGTTGGTGCCGCGCAGGTAGTCCTGGGCCTTCTTGGCGACGTTGCGCGGGTCGCGGCTGTAGGGCTCGCCGGTCAGCGGGTCGTGCACGAAGAAGTTGAGGTTCAGCGTCTTGTGCTGGCGGAACGGGTCGACCACCGCCGTGCTCGGGTCCGGGAGCAGGAGCATGTCCGACTCGTGGATCTCCTGGAACCCGCGGACCGACGAGCCGTCGAACATGAGCCCCTCGGTGAAGACGCTCTCGCCGAAGCTCTCCACGGGGAACGTGAAGTGCTGCATCTTCCCGGGGAGGTCCACGAACCGACAGTCGACGAATCGCACACCTTCGTTCCTGATGAAGCTCAGGACCTCATCGGCGCTGCTGAACATCCAGCCTCCTTGGGGCGCTTTTGGCTTACGGAAGGCTATGGGCGTGCCGTTTCCCGGCGGTGTCCCATATGTTTCGCCTGTGTTACGCATCACATTGTGAAGGAGGTCGCGGCCCGGCGGGACGCAAGCCACGCCCCGAGTCCGAGTTGTCTTCGGCACCGGATAGCGTATGGCCATGAGCAGCGCCAAGGGCACCCGGTGGACGCAGACCTGGCTGGGCGGCGCCCGCGCGGCGGGAGCCGATCTCGGCTATCCGGGCGAACGCCTCGGATTCCCCGAAAAGGGCAGCGGCTCGGCCGCGAGCTACGGACGCCGGATCCTCGCCATCCTGCTCGACCTGCTGGTCGCCGCCCTCATCGGAGCGTTCCTCGCCAAGACCCTCGACTGGTCCCCGGGCACGCGTTCCCTGGCCAACACCGGGATCTTCGCCCTCCAGGCCTGGCTGCTCACCGCCACCCTGGGCATGACCATCGGCAAGCGCCTCACCGGCATCCGCGTCGTCCGCCTCGACGGCAGGCCCGTCGGCCCGGTCTGGTCCCTGGCCCGCACGTTCCTCCTCGTCCTGATCATCCCCGCCATGATCTGGGACCGCGACTACCGCGGCCTGCACGACCGCGCAGCCAACACCGCCGTCATCAACACCTGACATACAAAGGAGGAGCATGCCCTGGAACGGGCAGCTCCTCCTGGACGATCGATCGTGCTCAGCGCATCTTGGGCTTGGGCCCCTTCGGCATGCGAGAGCCCTTGGGCATGGGGCCCTTGGGCATCTGCATGGCGCGGGGGAGGGCCTGGAGGCGGTCGTTCAGCTCCGAGACCTGCGCCTTGGTGAGGTTGCGCGGCAGCTTCATCAGGTGGCGCTGGAGCTTGTCGACCGGGATCTGCCCCTCCTCGTCACCCACCTGGATGTCGTAGATGGGGACCTGCTGGGCGGCCCGGGAGATGCGCCTCTTCTCGGCGCCGAGGAGCTGGCCCACACGGTTGCCCGGCCCCTCCGACACCAGCACCACGCCGGGACGGCCCACCGCGCGGTGCACCATGTCGAGGTTGCGGTTGCCGCTGACGGCCTCGGTGATCGTCCAGCCGCCGCGCATGTTCTTGAGGATCGCGGCGGCGGCGCCGGGCTGGCCGGCGATCACCTTGTACTGGGCACGCTGCGCCATCTGACCGAAGACGATCATGCCGACGGCCACCGCGGCCAGGAGCCCGAGCGGAATGAAGAACCACAGCTGCCCGATGAGCCATCCGACGAGGATGACCAGGACCAGCGTGCCGATCGCGGAGGCGAAGACGATCGGGAGGGCCTTCGGGTCCGCCTGGCGGAGCACCTGGGCCACCATGCGGATCTGCTTGAGGCGGCCCGGACGCTCCTGGGCCCCGTCCGTGGCGTTTTTCGACATGGCCACAAGGATAGTCGTGTCGTACCCCTGTACAGACACCCCGACCCCGCACGCGAACGCGCTACCTGAGCCTAGGGCGAGCCGAAGGCGATGCCCTAGGCGAAGATCGCGAAGCGATGTCGCGTTCGCCGCTTCGGCGATTCGGTCCGAGCCGCTAGGCGAGGCCCGAGGTCGCGGGGGCCATCAAACACTGCGCGCCTCGATGGCTTGCTTGTAGAGGCGGCCGGCGCGGTAGCTGGAGCGGACCAGCGGGCCGGACATGACGCCGGCGAAGCCGATCTCCTCGGCCTCGGCGGCGAGCTCGACGAACTCCTCGGGCTTGACCCAGCGTTCGACCGGGTGGTGCCGGGGCGACGGGCGCAGGTACTGAGTGATCGTCACCAGCTCGGTGCCCGCGCCGTGCAGGTCGCGCAGGGCCTCGGAGACCTCCTCGCGGGTCTCGCCCATGCCGAGGATGAGGTTGGACTTGGTGACCAGCCCGGCGGCGCGGGCCCGGGTGATGACGTCGAGGGAACGCTCGTAGCGGAAGCCGGGACGGATCCGCTTGAAGATCCGCGGCACGGTCTCGACGTTGTGGGCCAGCACCTCGGGGCGGGAGCCGAAGACCTCGGCGAGGAGGTCCGGCTCGGCGTTGAAGTCGGGGATCAGCAGCTCGACGCCGCAGCCGGGGATCGCGGCGTGGATCTGGCGCACGGTCTCGGCGTACAGCCAGGCGCCGCCGTCCTCAAGGTCGTCACGCGCGACGCCGGTCACCGTGGCGTACCTGAGGCCCATCTGGGCGACCGACTCGGCGACGCGGCGCGGCTCGTCCCGGTCGAACTCGGCGGGCTTGCCGGTGTCGATCTGGCAGAAGTCGCAGCGGCGGGTGCACTGGTCGCCGCCGATGAGGAACGTGGCCTCGCGGTCTTCCCAGCACTCGTAGATGTTGGGGCAGCCGGCCTCCTGGCAGACGGTGTGCAGGCCCTCGGACTTCACCAGCCTGGTGAGCTCCCGGTATTGCGGCCCCATCTTCAGCCGGGTCTTGATCCAGTCGGGCTTGCGCTCGATGGGGGTCTCGGCGTTGCGGGCTTCAATGCGCAGGAGCTTGCGCCCCTCAGGTGTCACCGTCGTCACCCCCTCAGATTACGCGCCGGGCGAGCTTCTCGGCACACCAGGCCGGGTAGAGATCGTCCGGGGGGACGATCATGTTGATCAGCACGATGAACGATCTGCCGGGATACGAGGTCACCGAGGTGGTGGGCGAGGTCTTCGGGCTGACCGTGCGCAGCCGCCATCTCGGCTCACAGATCGGCGCCGGGCTCAAGGCGATGCTCGGCGGCGAGCTCAAGGGCATGACCAAGATGCTGGAGGAGACCCGGGTCGAGGCGCAGACCCGCCTGGTCGAGGCGGCCCGCGACCTCGGCGCGGACGCCGTTCTGGCGATGCGCTTCGACGCCAACGATCTCGGCGACATGGGCCAGGAGATGTGCGCCTACGGCACCGCCGTGAAGGTCCGGAAGCTGCCGTGAGGGCAAGGGCAAGGAAGATCATGAGGCCGGACATAGGCCGATTCCCGCGTTTCCACCCTCGGTAGCAGTTGATCTCTCTAGGGTGACTCCCTGTCGTCATGTCGTACGCAGGAGGAACCACCGTGGGCCTGGCAATGTCGTACCTCAGGGTGCCGCCGACGATGGAGGGGGAGCCGGACCCGGGCCGGATCGCCCGCCTGGTCTTCGGCACGCCCGACTGGCGGCGCCGCCAGCCCGCCGAGCAGCTGCTCGACCTGGGCGGCCACTGGCAGGCGCTGCACTACCTGATCACGGGCGACCCGTGGGACGGGCGCCAGCCGGAGGCCGACGTCGTGTGCGGCGGGCGGCTGCTGACCGAGGACGGCGCGGCCGAACTCGGCCTCGACGTCATCTTCCTGGCTCCCGACCGGGTACGGCCCGCCGCCGACCACCTGGCGGGCACCCCGTTCGACCAGATCGCCGCGCGCTACGACCCGGCCGCGATGGCCGCCGCCGAGGTGCAGGACGCCGCGGGCCTGGACGGCAAGTCCCGCGACCGCGTGCTCAGGCCCGCCTACGAGCGCCTCACGGAGTTCTTCGCCAAGGCCGCCGCCGACCGCCAGGCCGTCTTCAAGGTCATGACCCACTCGTGACCCGCCCGTCCCACTGACCGGCCCCAAATCACCACCCGGGCCGGCGCTCAGCGCTGCCCAAAAACCACCTACCGGCTTTGCTGTGACGTCGGGGTCAGACGGCCAGTTGGGCGGTGGTTCGGTGAAGGGGGGCGGTGGCGCCCAGGAGGTCGGTGAGGTGGCGTTCGACCAGGGGGGTGACCTCGGCGGCGGTGACGCGGCGGCCCAGTTCCTTCGACAGGGACGTGGAGCCGGCGTCGCTGATGCCGCAGGGGATGATCCGGTCGAACCATGACATGTCACAGTCGCAGTTGATCTGGAAGCCGTGCATCGTCACGCCGCGGCGGACGCGCAGGCCGATCGAGCCGAGCTTGCGGTCGGGGCTGCCGGGCACCCAGAGGCCGCTGCGGTCCTCGATGAACGTGGTCTCCAGGCCGAACTCCGCGCAGACGGCCATCATCATGTGTTCGAGCAGCCGGACGAACGCGACGCCGCCTCGGGAGTCGGGCAGCTTGACGATCGGGTAGCCGGTGAGCTGTCCCGGTCCGTGCCAGGTGATCTTCCCGCCGCGGTCGACCTCGATCACCGGTGCGCCCGGGTCGCCGACGGGCCGGTCCAGGGGGCCGGTGCGCTTGCCCGCCGTGTAGACGGGTTCGTGCTCCAGCAGCAGGACGGTGTCGGGGATCTCGTCGTCGATCCGTCGTTCCTGGGTGCGTCGTTGCAGGTCCCAGGCCTTCTCGTACGGGACCGCGGCGGTGCCGAAGCCCACGTGGACGAAGACCAGCTCCCGCGAGGTGGGGGGCGCGTCGTCGAGTACGTCCGTTTCGTTCACGTGGTTCAGCTTATGTCCCTCACATCGCGGCGAGCAGCCTCGGCTCGATCTTGCTCTCCTTGGCCGTGCCGCCGTCG
Organism: Actinomadura fulvescens; assembly: GCF_039533225.1. Taxonomy (NCBI): domain Bacteria; kingdom Bacillati; phylum Actinomycetota; class Actinomycetes; order Streptosporangiales; family Thermomonosporaceae; genus Actinomadura; species Actinomadura fulvescens. The sequence goes on from NZ_BAAATD010000001.1 coordinate 819,795, forward strand.
GGCTCGACCCGGTAGGCGCCGGCGTCCCTGGAGTAGGAGACGGCTTGGACGAACTCGGTGCCCACGTAGTGCAGCGCCACCGTCTCGTCCGCGGCGTACCCGCCCGGCAGGGTGCCCTCGCCGATCAGCTGCTGGAGCAGCGGGCGGCGCTGAGGGTCGCTGTCGTAGTGGACGCCGCAGGAGTAGGGCAGGAAGCCGAGCCCGTCGGTCAGGGGCCGCAGCTGGGGCCCGTAGGAGTCGGTGTTGCCGCCGACGTGCCAGCACAGTGCCCCGGCGCTCTGGCCCGACAGCACCACGCCCTCGTTCCACGCCTCACGCATGAACTCGTCCACGCCGTGCAGCCGCCACAGCGCCAAGAGGTTGGCCACGCTGCCACCGAACACGTAGACGAGGTCCTGGCTCAGCAGGTGGGACCGGATGTCCTGCAGGTTGGGCATCGGGAACAGCGCCACGTGGCTGACCTCGGCGTCCAGCTGGGACAACGCGGCGTAGCCCTTGGCGATGTATTCGGCGCCGTCGCCCAGCGCCGTGGCCAGGAAGCAGATCCGTGGCCGGTCCTCCCCGGTCAGGTCGAGGGCGTAGCGCAGCAGCGGGCCGGGAGTCGTCCCGTACCGGCCGTCCGGCAGGAAGGACCCCCCGCCGATCGCGACGATGTGCGGCTGCCCTTCGGTGCTCATGGTCTCGCCTCCGGCTCGGCATTTCGTCTGAGAGTCACCGTACGTTCTCGCATCCGGACCGAACGTGACTTTGATGTTTCTTGGGGATTTTCTTCACCCGATCGCCGCCCGGACCGCCGCGTCCACGTCCGTGTGGGCGAAGGAGAACCCGGACGCCTCCAGCCGCCGGGGGAGCACGCGCTGGCTGATCAGCGGGCCCTCGTCCGCCAGCCCGCGCAGCGCCAGCCGCAGCGCGAACCTGGGCACGGTGAGCACCGCCGGCCGCCCGAGAGCCTGCCCGACGGCCCGCGTGTACGCCGCGTTCGTCACCGGCCGGGGCGCGGTCAGGTTGACCGGACCGGCCAGCTCACCGCCGAGCAGATGGCGAAGCGCGGCGAGCTGGTCGGTGAGCGAGATCCAGCTGACCCACTGCCGCCCATTGCCCAGCTTGCCGCCCAGCCCGAGCTTGAAGAGCGGCAGCGTCTTGCCGAGCATGCCGCCTTCCCGGGCCAGGACGACGCCCGTCCGCGCGTGTACGACCCGTACGCCCGCGTCGGCGGCCGGACCGGCGGCGGCCTCCCAGTCGCGGACCAGTTCGGCCAGGAACCCGCCGCCCATCGACGACTCCTCGTCGACCTCCCGGCCGCCGGTGTCGCCGTAGTATCCGATCGCCGATCCGGACACCAGCACCTTCGGCCTGTCGCTCATCCCCGCGATCGCCTCGGCCAGGACGCGGGTGCCGCGCACCCGGCTGTCCCGGATCTTCTGCTTGTACGCGCTGGTCCAAGGCCGATCGGCGACTCCGGCCCCGGCCAGGTGCACCACGGCGTCACACCCCTCCAGGGCGCTGGTGTCGACCGTGCCGTGCGGGTCCCAGCGGGCCTCGTCCTGCTTCGCGGGCTCCCGCCGTACGAGCCGCACGACGTCATGCCCGTCCCTGCGCAAGTCCTCGACCAGCGCCCCGCCGATGAGTCCGCTTGCCCCGGTGATGGCGACCTTCATGCCGACCACCCTAAAGCCCGCACATGAACGCCAAGACCCCGCCGCTCCCAAGGAACGGCGGGGACTCAACGCACCTTCAGCGAAGATCGCGAAGCGATGTCGCGTTCGTCGGCCGCGAAGGCTAGAGGCCCAACTCCGCTTCGAAGTTGCCCTCTTCGAGGCGGTGCTTGATCGTGCTGAGGAAGCGGGCGGCGTCGGCGCCGTCGATCAGGCGGTGGTCGTAGGTCAGGGCCAGGTAGACCATGGACCGGACGGCGATGACCTCGCCCAGGTCGGGGTCGTCGATGACGGCGGGGCGCTTGACGACGGCGCCGGTGCCGAGCATGCCGACCTGCGGCTGGTTGAGGATCGGGGTGTCGAACAGCGCGCCCCGGCTGCCGGTGTTGGTCAGCGTGAACGTGCCGCCGGCCAGCTCGTCCGGACTGACCTTGTTGGTGCGGGTGCGCTCGGCCACGTCGGCGATCCGCTGGGCGAGGCCGCCCAGGTTCAGCTGGCCGGCGTTGTGGATGACCGGGACCATCAGGCCGCGCTCGGGCACGTCCACCGCGATGCCGAGGTTCTCGACGTCGTGGTAGGTGACCTCGCTGGTCTCGCTGTTGATGACGGCGTTGACCTTCGGGTGGGTCTTGAGGGCCTCGATCGTCGCCAGCGCGAAGAACGGCAGGAACGACAGCTTGACGCCCTCGCGGGCCTGGAAGTCGGCCTTGGCGCGGTCGCGCAGCCGCGCGATCTTGGTGATGTCCACCTCGACCACGGTGGTGAGCTGCGCGGAGACCTGCAGCGAGTCGACCATGCGGCGGGCGATGGTCTGCCGGATGCGCGACATCTTCTCGGTCTTGCCGCGCAGCGCGGCGGCCTCGGCCGTCGGGGCGGCCGGAGCCGGTGCGGCGACGGGCGGCGGTGCGGGCGCGGCGGGCGCCTGCGCCGGGGCGGCCGGAGCCTGCGGCGCCGGGGCCTGCGCGGCCTGCGCGGCGCGGGCGGCCTCCAGCTCCTCCTGCTTGCGGATGCGGCCGCCGACGCCGGTGCCGTTGACCCGGGAGAGGTCGACGTTGTGCTCGGAGGCGAGCTTGCGCACCAGCGGCGTCACGTACGGGCCGTCACCGGACGGGCCCTCGGAGGCCGGGGCCGGCTGCGGCGTGGGCTGCTGCGCGGGCGGCTGCTGGGCCGGCTGCTGCGCGGGCGGTGCCTGCGGGGGCTGGGCGGCGGGCGGCGGCCACGCGGCGGGCGGCGGTGCCTGCTGGGCGGGGGCCTGCTGCGCCGGGGCCTGCGGCGCGGGTGCCTGCTGCGCCGGGGCCTCCTGGGCGGGCGCCTGCTCCTGGGCCGGGGCGGACTCGGCCTGCTGGGGTTCGGACGACGGGGCCGGGGCGTCGCCCTGGTCCCCGATGACCGCCAGTTCGGCGCCGACCTCGACGGTCTCGTCCTCGGCGACGGTGATGCTGGTCAGAATGCCCGACGCAGGAGAAGGGATCTCGGTGTCGACCTTGTCGGTCGACACCTCCAGGAGCGGCTCGTCCGTCTCGACGTGCTCACCCTCCTTCTTCAGCCAGCGGGTGACGGTGCCCTCGGTGACGCTCTCGCCGAGCTGGGGCATTGTGACGGAGACCGGCATGGCTCTCGCGACTCCTTCGAATTTCCTGTGCGGGCGTTCAGCCGTGCACGTGCAGTGGCTTGCCGGCGAGAGCGAGGTGTGCTTCGCCGACCGCTTCGGATTGGGTCGGGTGGGGATGGATCAGCTGGGCGACCTCCGCGGGAAGGGCCTCCCAGTTGTAGATGAGCTGACCCTCCGTGATGAGCTCGCCGACACGGGCACCGACCATGTGGATGCCGAGGACGGGACCGTCCACGGCCGCGATCACCTTGACCTCGCCCTGGGTCCCGAGGATCTTGCTCTTGGGGTTCCCGGCGAGGTCGTAGGTGACCTCGTGGATCTCGTATCCGCGCTCCGCGGCGACCTTGGTGGTGATCCCCACCGCGGCGACCTCGGGGTCGGAGTAGGTGATGCGCGGCACGCCGTCGTAGTCGATCGCGGGCGGGTTGAGCCCGCCGAGCCGCTCGGCGACGAGGATGCCCTCGGCGAAGCCGACATGGGCCAGCTGCGGGGTGGCGATCAGGTCGCCGACCGCCGAGATCGTGGGGACGTTCGTCCGGCAGAACTCGTCGACCTTGACGAAGCCCCGTTCGGTCTCCACGCCGGCCTCCGCCAGCCCGATGCCCTCGGAGACCGGACCGCGGCCGACCGCCACGAGCAGCAGCTCGGCGTCGATCGTCTTGCCGTTGTCGAGCGTCACCGAGACGCCGCCCTGGGTCGGCTTGACGCCCTGGAACCGCACGTCCAGCTCGTACTTGATGCCGCGCTTGCGGAACGCCCGCTCCAGCCGCTTGGAGCTGGACTCCTCCTCCAGCGGCAGCAGGTGCGGCAGCGCCTCGACGATGGTGACCTCCGCGCCGAACGAGCGCCACACGCTGGCGAACTCGACGCCGATGACGCCGCCGCCGAGCACGACCACCGAGGCCGGGACGTGCTCCAGCACCAGGGCGTGGTCGCTGGAGATCACGCGCTCGCCGTCGATCTCCAGGCCGGGCAGCGACCTCGGCACCGAGCCGGTGGCCAGCACGATGTGCCGTCCCTCCAGCGTGCTGACGTCGCCGCCGGGGCCGGTCACCTCGACGGTGGTCGGCCCGGTGAGCCTGCCGTCACCCTCGACGATCGTGATGCCCTTGGACTTGATCAGGCCGGTCAGGCCCTTGACCGTGGTCGAGACGACCTTGTCCTTGTACGCGTTGACGCCCGCGACGTCGATGCCCTCGAAGCTGGCCTTGATGCCGAACGTCGCGGCCTCGCGGGTCTGGTCGGCGACCTCCGCGGCGTGCAGGAGGGCCTTGGTCGGGATGCAGCCCCGGTTGAGGCACGTCCCGCCCAGCTTGTCTCGTTCGATGAGCGCCACGGACTTGCCGAGCTCGGCGGCTCGGAGTGCACACGCGTATCCGCCGCTGCCACCACCTAGGACGACGATGTCGAAGGGGCCGCTGTTGGCCACTGGACGCTCCCTATGTTCGCGCTGTGTCAGGCTCGCCGGCCCCGGCTCTGCCCGGGCCCGGCCCTCGCGACGGTACGGGGCGCACCTCAGGCGGGCCCCGTAGCCGTGAGGAAAACTATTCAATTCTGGTCCGGCCGGGTGTTACAGGTTTCCGGCCGCGAGGTCTTCGGCGATTTCCACCAACGTACGCGTAGCGGCGCCCGTGCCGCCCTTGGGGGTGTACCCATACGGCTCACCCTTGTTGAACGAGGGGCCCGCGATGTCGAGGTGCGCCCAGCGGACGCCGTCCGGGACGAACTCCTTGAGGAAGACGCCCGCGACCAGCATGCCGCCCCAGCGCTCGCCGCTGATGTTGGCGATGTCGGCCACCGCGGAGTCGAGGCCCTTGCGCAGCTCGGACGGCAGCGGCATGCCCCAGGAGGGCTCCCCTGCCCGGTCGGCCGCCGCGACGACCTTCTCGCGGACGTCGTCGTCGTTGGCCATGACCCCGGTGGTGCGCGTGCCGAGCGCGACCAGCTGCGCGCCGGTCAGCGTGGCGACGTCCACGAGCAGGTCGGGCTCGTCCTCGCCGGAACGCACGATGGCGTCGGCCATGACCAGGCGGCCTTCGGCGTCGGTGTTGAGGACCTCGACGGTCTTGCCGCCGTAGACGCGGAGCACGTCGGACGGACGCTGCGCCGTGCCGCTCGGCATGTTCTCGGCCAGCGCGAGGTAGCCGACCGCGTTGACCTTGGGACGCAGCGCCGCGAGGGCCTGGAGCGCGCCGAGCACCGCGGCGGCGCCGCCCATGTCGGACTTCATCCAGTCCATGGCCTCGGACGGCTTGAGGGACAGGCCGCCGGAGTCGAACGTGATGCCCTTGCCGACCAGGGCGAGGGTCTTGGTCGCCTCGGGGTGGCGGTAGGCCAGCCGGACGAGCCGGGGCGGGCTGGCCGACCCCTGGCCGACGCCCGCGATGCCGCCGTAGCCGCCCTCCACGAGGGCCTTCTCGTCGAGCACCTCGACGTCCAGCCCGGCCTCGCCCGCGACGCGCTCGGCGATCTCGGCGAAGGCCTCGGGGTCGAGGTCGGACGGCGGGGTGTTGACCAGGTCGCGCACCAGCGTGATGGAGTCGGCGAGCGTGCGGGCACGTTCGACGTCGCCCTCGCCCACGATCGTGATGTGCTCGACCGGGCCCTTCTGCTCGCCGGTCCGGTACGTGCCGAAGCTGTAGTTGCCGAGCAGCGCGGCGAGGGCCACCTCGCCGGTCTCGCCGGCCGACCGCGCGGGCAGCGCGACCGCGACCCTGCCGGTGCCCGCCAGCGTGCGGACCGCCGCGCCGGCGGCCCGCCGGAGCTCTTCGACGCCGGGGTCGTCGCCGAGCCCGACCGCCACGATCACCGACGCGCTCACGGCGCCGAGCGTCGGGACCTTGGTGACCTCGCCGGCCTTGCCGGTGGCGCCCAGCGCGCCGAGCGCGCTCGCGAGCCGGCCGTCCAGTGCCCGCTCGACCTCCTCGGCGCCCGGGGCCGGCCGCGGACCGGCGTCGGAGGGCGCGACCCCGATCACGATCGCGTCGGCGTCCAGGGCGGCGGTGGGTGCGCTGTCAAGGCTGATGCTCGTCACGTAGTCCGATGTTAGTCCTCCTGGTGACCGGTTTCGCCCTTTTGGATCAAGCCTTACCTCCCGCTCGCCGGCGAAGATCGGGCCCGCGCCGCCGCGTCGGCCCCGCTCTGGGTGGCGGAACGGCCGTGCCGACCTGCGCACGCGCAGGTCGGAGACGATTTCGGTGTCTCGGGGGTGGCGGAGCCGGACGGGTATTCCACTATTCCGACTGTTTTAGTAGGTTTATGCCCGTGACCAGCAGAGACGCCAGCAGTGGCGGAGCGAAGGCGCGGGCACTGACGCTGGGCGACGTCCGGCGGCTGCGCGCGGACCGGGCCCGGCAGATCGCCGACGTGCTGCGCCGGCAGGTGCTGCACGGCGCCTTCCCGTCGGGCGTGCTGCCCCCCGAGGCGGACCTGGTCCGTGACTTCGCCACCTCGCGCAACGCCGTCCGGGACGCGCTCGACCTGCTCCGCGCGGAGGGGCTGGTCGAACGCTGCCCGGGCGTCGGCACGACGGTGGCCACCGAGAAGTACCCGCACGGCCTGGAACGCCTGCTCGGCCTGGCCGAGACCCTTCGCGAGCACGGCGAGGTCACCAACGAGGTGCGCACGACCGGCCTGATCGCGCCGCCGCGCGAGATCACGGCCAGGCTGCGGCTGCCGCCGGGGGAGCCGGTGGTCTACATCGAACGGCTGCGCCGGCTCAACGGGCTGCCGCTCTCGCTCGACCTCACCTATGTCGCCCGCGACCTCGGCGAGCCGCTGCTCGCCGAAGACCTGGCGCACACCGACTTCTTCGTCCTGCTCGAACGCGTCTCCGGGCAGCCGCTCGGCCTCGGCGAGCTCACCGTGGAGGCGGTCAACGCCGACCCGCACTCCGCCGCGGTGCTCGACGCTCCGCGCGGCGCCGCCCTGCTCATGGTCGAGCGCCTGACCCACCTCGCCGACGGCCGTCCCGTCGATCTGGAGTACATCCGCTTCCGCGGCGACCGCATCACCATGAGCGGCACCCTGCGCCGGACCGCCGCCACGCTGCCCGTCCAGCCCCCCGATCCCCGCTGACTGGAGCATCGCCCATGTCCCTGGCCGAGAACCGCGCCGACGTCCCCGTCACGGTCGACGAGGCGCTCTGCATCGAAGGCTGCACCCTCTGCGTCGACGTCTGCCCCCTGGACGCCCTCGCCGTTCATCCGGAGACCGGCAAGGCCTACATGCACGTGGACGAGTGCTGGTACTGCGGCCCCTGCGCCGACCGCTGTCCCACCGGCGCCGTGACCGTGAACATGCCGTACCTCCTCCGCTGAAGCCGCTGAACCCGCTGAAGGACGCGCTCATGAGCCGCAAGATCGTCTTTGCCGCATGCCTGCCCCTCCTGGCCGGATGCACCGTCGCCGGGAACGCCTCCAGCGGGGACGGCTCCACCCGGGTCGTCGTCGGCTACCAGTCCAAGACCATCAACACCGTCACCGCGGGCACCCTGCTGCGCTCGCTCGGCCATTTCGAGAAGCGCTTGAACGAGCTGGGCAAGGCCGAGGGCAAGAAGTACTCCGTGGTCTGGCAGGACTACGACACCGGCGCGCCGATCACCGCCCAGATGCTCGCCGGGAAGATCGACATCGGCTCGATGGGCGACTACCCGCTGCTCATCAACGGCTCCCGCGCCCAGGTCCAGGGCGGTGACGCGCGGACGGAGCTGGTCTCGGTCACCGGCTACAACCTCAGGGGCGCGCTGAACGGCGTCGTGGTGGCCAAGGACTCCAAGGCGGCGACGCTGCGCGACCTCAAGGGCAGGACCGTCTCCACGAGCGTCGGCTCGGCGGGCCACGGCACGTTCGTCCAGGCCGCGAAGAAGTACGGCTTGGACGGCGCGAAGGACGTCACGATCGAGAACCAGCAGCCGTCGGTGGGCGCCACCTCGCTGGAGTCGGGCAAGGCCGCGGGTCTCTCGCAGTTCGTGGCGTGGCCGGGCGTCCTGGTCGCGCAGGGCCGGGCCCGCCTGCTCTACGACGGCGGTGACCTGGACGTGCCGACGTTCCACGGCGTCGTCGTCCGCAAGGCGTTCGCCGGCGGCAAGCCCAAGATCCTCCAGGAGTTCCTGAAGGCGCAGATCGACGCCACCCGCCACCTCAACGACAACCCAGTCAGGTCGGCCGAGTCGGTCGCGTCGGCCACCGGGCTCCCGGTCGAGGCCGTCTACCTCTACAACGGCGCGGGCGGCGTCTCCACGTTCGACGTGACGATCAAGAAGCGGCTGCGGGACGCGCTCGCGCACGACGTGCCGTTCCTGAAGTCGATCGGCGTCCTCCAGCAGTCCCTCGACCTCAGCCCGTTCGTCAACGACTCCTACATCAGGCAGGCGTACGGCTCGTCCTACGACGCCGACGCCGCCAAGACGTCCGCCCCGGACGCGGGCGAGATCTGGGTCGCGGGCGAAAAGACGACCCGGAGGTTCTCCGACCCGGTCGCCCTGCTGCGCGGCGTACGGGACGCACAGAAGCAGGGCGGGCAGATCAAGGCCGTCTACGTCGCCGACGGCACCACCGGCACGCGATGGTTCGCCGACAAGGACGTGTGGATCGAGAACCCTGAGGCCACCGCGGCCAAGCGCTTCCAGGCGTTCGCCACCGACGAGGTCGCGCGCCGGTACCTGGCCGCCCACCCGGGCAGCAAGATCGTCAGTTACGCCGACGCGGTGCGGCGCGCATGACGGCGAAACTGGTCAGGCCGGCGTCCCTGGCCGCCGCGCTGCTCGCCTGGCATCTGCTGACCGCCGCCGACGTCCGGCTGTGGGTGCGCTTCGACCGCTTCCCCGGCCCGCTGGACGTGGCGCGCGAACTCCAGCGCCAACTCCAGCACCCCCAGTTCTACGAGGACGTCGCGCAGAGCCTCGTCCGCATCCTGACCGGCTTCGCGCTGGCGGCGTTCCTCGGCATCGCGCTCGGCATCGCGGTGGCCCGGTCGAAGTGGGCGGGGAACGTGCTGCAGCCGCTGTTCGAGGTCGTCCGCCCGATCCCGGCGATCGCGCTGGTGCCGGTGGCGATCCTGCTCTTCCCGGCGAACGAGCAGGGGATCGTCTTCATCACGTTCGTCGCCGCGTTCTTCCCGATCCTGGTGAGCACGCGCCACGCCGTGCGGGCCCTCCCGCTGGTCTGGGAGGACGCGGTGCGCACGCTGGGCGGGAGCCGGGCGCGCGTGCTGGCCGCCGTGGTGCTGCCCGGCGTCCTCCCGGGAGTCTTCGGCGGCCTGTCGGTCGGCATGGGCGTCGCGTGGATCTGCGTGATCTCTGCCGAGATGATCTCCGGTGACTTCGGCGTCGGCTACCGCACCTGGCAGGCGTACACCATCGTCGACTACCCCGGCGTCCTCGTCGGGATGATCACCATCGGGCTGCTCGGCTGGCTCACCTCCGGCGCCGTCGAGCTGGCCGGTCGCCGCGCCACCCGGTGGCTGCCGAGGGAGCAGAGATGAGCGCACTGTCACTGCACGCGAGCGGCGTCACGCTCGCCTACGGCGGCACCCCCGTCGTCACCGGCCTCGACCTCCAGGTGCGAGCGGGGGAGGTGCTGGTCGTCGTCGGGCCGTCCGGCTGCGGCAAGTCGACCCTGCTCCGAGCGTTCGCCGGGCTGCTCCCGGTCGAGGCGGGCAGCGTCCGCGCCGGCGACACGCCGATCACCGGGCCGTCCCGTGACCGTGCGCTGGTCTTCCAGGACGACGCGCTGCTGCCGTGGCGCAGCGCCCGCCGCAACGTCGAGCTCGCGCTCGCCATGCGCGGCGTCCCGCGGGCCCGCCGCCGCGCCGAGGCGCTGCGCTGGCTGGACCGCGTCGGCCTGGACGGCACGGCGGACCGGCTGCCGCGCGAGCTCTCGGGCGGCATGCGGCAGCGGGTGCAGCTCGCCCGCACGCTCGCCGCGCAGCCACGCGCGATCCTGATGGACGAGCCGTTCGGCGCGCTGGACGCCCAGACCCGGGCCACCATGCAACGGCTCCTCGCCGACGTGCTGGCCGGCGCTCCGGCCACCGTCGTCTTCGTCACCCACGACGTGGACGAGGCGCTGCTGCTCGGTGACCGGATCGTGGTGCTCGGCCCCGCCGGTGTCGCCGCCGGGTTCCGCCGCGACGAACGTCCCGGCCTGCGCGATCTGATCCTCGCCGAACTCGGCGTCGCCGTCCTGAAGGAGGAAATGGCCTGATGGAGATCCCCTCCCCGGCCGAACGCCGCGAGCTGAGCTGCGACGTGCTGGTCATCGGCGGCGGCACCGCCGGGACGATGGCCGCCATCACGGCCGCCGAGCGGGGCGCCTCGGTGCTGCTCCTGGAGAAGGCGCACGTCCGCCATTCCGGCGCGCTGGCCATGGGCATGGACGGCGTCAACAACGCCGTCATCCCCGGCAAGGCGACCCCGGAGGCGTACGTCGCCGAGATCACGCGGGCCAATGACGGCATCGTGAACCAGCGGACGGTCCACCAGACGGCCACGCGCGGGTTCGCCATGGTGAAGCGGCTCGAACGCTACGGCGTGAAGTTCGAGAAGGACGAGCACGGCGAGTACGCGGTCCGCCGGGTGCACCGGTCGGGCTCGTACGTGCTGCCGATGCCCGAGGGCAAGGACGTCAAGAAGGTCCTCTACCGGGTGCTGCGGCAGCGTTCCATACGGGAGAAGGTCCGGATCGAGAACCGCGTCATGCCGGTGCGGGTGCTCACGTCGGGCGGCCGGGCCGTGGGCGCGGCCGGCTTCGACACCCGCAGCGGTGAGTTCGTGACGGTGTCGGCGGGCGCGGTCATCCTGGCCACGGGCGCCTGCGGACGGCTCGGCCTGCCCGCGAGCGGCTACCTGTACGGCACGTACGAGAACCCCACCAACGCCGGGGACGGCTACGCCATGGCCTACCACGCCGGGGCCGAGCTGAGCGGGATCGAGTGCTTCCAGATCAACCCGCTCATCAAGGACTACAACGGCCCGGCCTGCGCCTACGTAGCCAATCCGTTCGGCGGCTACCAGGTCAACGCGCAGGGCGACCGGTTCGTGGACTGCGACTACTGGTCCGGTGCGATGATGGCCGAGGTCAAGCGGGAGATCGACTCCGCCCGCGGGCCGATCTACCTCAAGCTCAGCCACCTGCCGGACGAGACGCTGACGACGCTCGAAGGCATCCTGCACACCACCGAACGCCCGACCCGCGGCACCTTCCACGCCGGCCGCGGCCACGACTACCGCACGCACGACGTCGAGATGCACATCTCCGAGATCGGCCTGTGCGGCGGCCACTCCGCCTCCGGGGTGTGGGTGGACGAGAACGCCCAGACGACCGTGCCGGGGTTGTACGCGGCGGGCGACCTGGCCTGCGTGCCGCACAACTACATGATCGGCGCGTTCGTCTTCGGAGATCTGGCCGGGGAGCACGCCGCCGCGCACGCGCCCGCACGGCCGGAGCCCGGCCTGCTCGACGAGGACCAGATCGCCGCCGCGCACGAGCTGATCTACCGCCCGCTGCGCAACCCCGACGGGCCGCCGCAGCCGCAGGTCGAGTACAAGCTGCGGCGCTTCGTGAACGACTACGTCGCGCCGCCCAAGACCGCGGCCCGGCTGGACATCGCCGTCGAGACGTTCACCCGGATGGAGTCCGAGATCGCGGCGATGGGCGCCCGCACGCCGCACGAGCTCATGCGCTGCGCCGAAGTCACGTTCATCCGCGACTGTGCCGAGATGGCCGCCCGTTCCTCGCTCACCCGCACCGAGAGCCGCTGGGGGCTCTACCACGACCGCGCGGACCTGCCCGAACGCGACGACGTCTCGTGGTTCTTCCACCTCAACCTCCGGCGCCGCGCGGACGGGGCGATGGAGTTCCTCAAGCGCCCGGTCGCGCCGTACCTCGTCCCGGTCGAGGGGATCACCGTTCCGGAGCACGACCCGGAGCCCGTCGTCCTCGCCGTCCGGTCCGGTCCGTCGGCGGGCGGCGGACGGGCCGCCGCCGCGCCCGCCAGCGCGCGCCCGATCGGCCGTTCGCCCCGCATCCTCGAACTCCTCGAACTCGCCGAGACCGAGCCGCCCATGGAGCGGCTCGTCCCCTATCTGGAAGACCCCGACCCCAAAGTGCGCCGGGCGGCCGTGGCCACCCTCACCGAGGTCGTGCCCTCCGGTGTCACGACCGCGCTCGCCCGGGCGCTCACCGACGAGCACGGTTCGGTGCGCCACGCCGCCGCGACCGCGTTGCGCGAGCTGGTCGAAGTACTGCCCGCCACCGCCGAGGTACGCGACGCGCTGCTTCCCGTTCTCGCCGAACGCGACGCCGTCGTACGGGCCGTGACGCTCGACGTCCTGCGCGCTCTGCGGCTCGGCGACGGCGCCCTCTTCACCGGCGCGCTGGCGGACGCGGATCATCGCGTCCGCCTCCAGGCGGTCCGGGGCCTGGTCTCGCTGGACGACGCGGCGGGCGTCGCCGTGGCCGCGGCCGACCCCAACCGGGAGGTACGCGTCGCGGCCGCCCACGGCCTCGGCACCATCGGCGCGGCCACCTCCGCCGAAGCCCTCGGCGCCCTCGTCCGCGATCCCGACGAGCTCGTCCGCGCCGCGGCGCTGGAGGCACTCGCCGGGATCGGCACCCCGCGGCCCCTCGCCGAGGCCGCCGTGGCGGCGCTGCACGATCCGGCCTGGCAGGTCCGGACCGGCGCGGCCCGGGGACTGGCGGGCGCGGACCCCGGGCTCGCCACGGGAGCGCTGATCAAGGCCCTCGCGGACCCGCATCTGGACGTCCGCAAGGCCGCTGTGATCACGCTGGGCCGGTGGGCGGCGAGCCCTGACGTCGCGGACGCCCTCCGCGCCGCTCAGGACGACACCGACGCCGACGTCCGCGCCCATGCCCGCCGCGCCCTGACCGGCTGATCAGAGCCGGGCGGCGAGCACGATCAGGGCGGCCGTGGTGGCGGTCTCGACCAGCGCGCCGAACACGTCTCCCGTCACGCCGCCCAGCCGGCGGGTGGCGTGACGGAGGAGCAGGAGCGCGGTCGCCAGACCCCCCAGCACCGCGACCACGGCGTACGGGGCGCGTCCGACGGCCAGGCCCGCGCCGAGCGCGGCGAGGAGGACGGCTCCGGTGACGGCCAGGGCGGCGCGGGTGGTGACGGTGCCGGAGACCAGGGCGCCCAGGCCGTTCGGACGGGCCGGCGGGACGCCGGTACGGCAGGCCCAGGGAAGCGCCAGCCGGCCGATCACGGCGGCGATCAGGACGGCGACGGGCGCGTCCGGGGCGGAGGCCAGCGCCGCGACCTGGACCATCAGGGTGAGCAGCACGGTCACCACGCCGAACGGGCCGATGTCCGAACGCTTCATGATCGCCAGGGCGTCCTCGGCGGGACGGCCGCTGCCGAGGCCGTCCGCCAGATCGGCCAGGCCGTCCAGGTGCAGCGCCCGCGTGACCACGGCCATGACCGCGACGCCCAGAGCCGCCCCGAGCAACGGCGCCAGGCCCAGAAGGTCGGCCAGGACGAGCACGAGCGCGGCGGCTCCGCCGACGACCAGGCCGACGGCCGGAGCGAGGATCATCGCCTGGCGGCCGGTCTCGCGGTCGACGCGCGGCGCCCGCACCGGGACGGCGGTCAGCAGCGAGACGGCCAGGCGAGGCCCGTTCACGGCGGCGAACCGGTCACGGCAGTTCGGTGACGCGCCCCGCCACCACGAGGGCCGCCTCCTCGGACTCGGCCGCCAGCCGCTGGTTGAGGTACCCGAGGACATCGCGGAACGCCCGTCCCGCCGGCGTCGTGGGCACCAGCGAGAACCCCACCTCGTCGCTCACCGCCACGACGCGGGCCGTCGTCGCGCGCCAGCCGGCGATCAGCTCGTCGATCCGCGGTGCCACCCGGGACGGGTCGTCCCAGGCGCCGGTCTCGTTCATGACCGCGGCCAGCCAGGTGCCGATGCCGTCCACCAGGACCGCCCCGGAGGTCGAGGTCAGCAGGTGCGCCAGGTCGCGGGTCGTCTCGACCGTCTGCCACCAGGCGGGACGGCGGCGCTGGTGCGCCTCGATCCGGGCCGCCCACTCGGGGTCGTCGCCGGGCACGGCGGCGGTGGCCACGTACGTCACGTACGGCTCGCCGGCCAGCCTCAGCTCCGCCTCCGCCGACTTCCCCGAACGGGAGCCGCCGACCAGCAGCGTGCGGTGCGGCCCCTCCCGCTGCGGCATCCAGAAGCCCAGGCGGCGCTCCAGCTCCGCCGGGGACGGGACGCGGTGGTCGACGTACACCGCGACGACCTCGGTCGCGGCGGTGACCGCACCGGCGTGGCGCAGCCGGCCGAGATGATCGGGGCAGCCCACCAGGTCCAGCAGGGCCGCGTCGTACACGGTCTCGGCGACCGGTTCCGGCCGGTCGCCGGGCCCGCCCGCCACCAGGATCCGCCTCCCGGACGCGGACCGTACGTCGTATCCGCCGGGCACCTGCCAGCGTGAACACTTTTCGAGCGGCACGTCGTCGATGAGGATCCGGATGGGCCCGTGGCTGATCCCGGCGGTGCGCAGGCGGCTGCAGGAGGCACAGTGGCAGTCGGGCTGTGGCCAGCCGTCCCGGCCGGCGGTGCTCTGGAGATCGATGTTCATCGATCGAAAACCTTACGGGCCGGGGGCGCGCGGCCCCGGTAACGACGCGGGGCACTGATCGAGAGGCTACTCTTCGCCGGGACGAGGGAGGGCGAGCGCGATGGCGTGGAGCTGGCGATTGGAAAAGTCCGACGGGAGCCCGGTCGGCATGTCGGAGGAGACGTTCACCACCCAGGCGGACGCGGAGACCTGGCTGGGTGAGAACTGGCGCGCCCTGCGTGAGGACGAGGTCGACCAGGTCACCCTCCTGGACGACGAGAACGTCGTCTACGGCCCGATGAGCCTGCACGACCCACAGTAAAAGTCCCCCTCGCCGTGCGCGCCCGGGCGGGCGGCACGGCACAGGGGGACGGAAACCCCGGCTCAGGGGCGCTGCGGGGGGCTGACCGTGCGGGCCGGGTCGCGTTCCACGATCGGGCCGAGAACGTCGTCGATGCGCTTGAGCACCTCGGCGTCCAGCTTCACCCCGGCGGCCTTCACGTTGTCGCGCACCTGCTCGGGACGGGAGGCGCCCACGATCGCGGCCGACACGTTCGGGTTCTGCAGCACCCAGGCGACGGCGAGCTGGGCCATGGTGAGCCCGAGCTCATCGGCGATCGGCTGCAGGTTCTGCACGCGGGTCAGCGTCTCGTCGTTCAGGTAGCGCCGGACCATGTCGGCGCCACCCTTCTCGTCGGTGGCGCGCGTGCCGGTGGGCAGCGGCTGACCCGGCTTGTACTTGCCGCTCAGCACGCCCTGCGCGATCGGCGACCAGACGAGCTGGCCGACGCCCTCCCGCTCGCACAGCGGCACGATCTCGCTCTCGATCACCCGCCACAGCATCGAGTACTGCGGCTGGTTGGAGATGATCCGGTCGAAGCCCATCCGGTCGGCGATCTCCAGCGCCCGGGCGATCTCCTCCGCGCGCCATTCCGAGACACCGACGTACAGCACCTTGCCCTGGCGGACCAGGTCCTCGAAGGCCCTGAGCGTCTCCTCCAACGGCGTCTCATAGTCGAACCGGTGCGCCTGGTAGAGGTCGATGTAGTCGGTCTGCAAGCGGCGCAGCGAGCCGTGGACCGACTCGAAGACGTGCTTGCGCGACAGGCCGCGGTCGTTCATCCCGGGACCGGTCGGCCAGTAGACCTTGGTGAAGATCTCCAGGCCCTCGCGACGCTGCCCCTTCAGTGCCCGGCCGAGCACCTCCTCGGCGCGGGTCGCGGCGTAGACGTCGGCGGTGTCGAACGTCGTGACGCCCTCGTCGAGCGCCGCCCGCACGCAGGCGGTCGCGGCGTCCTCCTCGACCTGCGAACCATGGGTGAGCCAGTTGCCGTAGGCGATTTCACTGATCTTCAGGCCGCTACGGCCCAGTCGTCGGAACTCCATGCTCCGAGCCTAGCGGCGCGAGATCAGCTGCTTCCGACCTTCTCACCGGGCTTGACCTGAGGACTCGGCACCCGCAGCCGGCGGATCTGCATGGCCCGCATCGCCGCGTACAGCCCGACGCCCTTGGTGTCCTCGCCCGGGTAGCGCTCGGCCGCCAGCTTCTTGATCTTCCGGCTGATGGCCAGGCCCTCGACGAAGACCGCGGCGAGCAGCAGCGGGGGCGCGAACAGCACCAGCAGCTTGGCCGCCGCGATCGGCAGGAGGCTGAGCGCGACGATCGCGAACATGCCGTACATGAGGTAGGAGCCGACCGTGCGGCGCCCGTCGACGTAGTCGCGGGCGAGGCGGCGGACCGGCCCCTTGTCGCGCTTCAGCAGGTACTTCTCGTCACCCTTGGCCATGCCCTGACGGGCCTTGGCCCGTTGCTCGGCCTGCTTTTCGCGCACCCTCTTGTAGGCCTCTTTGCGGGTGTTGGGTGCCGTGATCGGCTGGCGGCGGGCCTTCTGAGCCTCGGCGCGCTTGGGCGTGGGGCGCCCCTTGCCTCCTGGCTTTACTACCTGAGGAGGATCCGCGGGGGCTTCCTGGGTACGACGTCGGAACACACAGATCAGCCTACCGGCTGCGAACATCGTGGCTGCCTCGCGCGTTAACGCGTAGGGTGATATGAACCCCAGCAGTGGTTATAGAGCCCAGTTTGTGACTGAGCTACAGCACACGAAGGGACCGGCGCCGCGCGATGAGCGTGATGAAGCGAATGTCGATGATCTTCAAGTCCAAGGCCAACAGAGCCCTGGACCGCATGGAAGATCCTCGGGAGACCCTCGACTACTCCTACCAGCGTCAGCTGGAGATGCTGCAGAAGGTCCGTCGGGGCGTGGCCGACGTCGCCACTTCGCGCAAGCGTCTCGAGCTGCAGATCAACCAGCTTGAGGGCCAGCAGACCAAGCTGACCGACCAGGGCAAGAAGGCGCTGCAGGTGGGCCGGGAGGACCTGGCCCGCGAGGCGTTGACGCGCCGTGCCGGTCTGGACGGCCAGCTGAACGACCTGCGCGCGCAGTACCAGCAGCTCCAGGGCGAGGAGGAGAAGCTCACGCTCGCCTCGCAGCGGTTGCAGGCCAAGGTCGACTCCTTCCGCACCCGCAAGGAGACGATCAAGGCCACCTACACGGCGGCCGAGGCGCAGACCAAGATCAACGAGGCCTTCAGCGGCATCTCCGAGGAGATGGGCGACGTCGGCCTGGCGATCCAGCGCGCCGAGGAGAAGACCGAGACCATGAAGGCCCGGGCCGGGGCGATCGACGAGCTGCTGGCCTCCGGCGCCCTGGAGGACTTCTCCGGTCCCAAGGACGACATCCAGGCCGAGCTCGACCGCATGGGCTCCGGTCCCGGCGTCGACCTCGAACTGGAACGGCTGAAGGCGGAGCTCGGCCAGGGCCCCGCACCCAAGGAGCTGGGCCAGGGCACCCCCACCGCCGCGCCGCAGCAGCAGGACACCCCGCAGGAGGCCCCCCAGGCCCAGCAGTGGCCGCAGAAGCCCGGGAGCCAGCAGTGATCGTCCGGATCATGGGGGAGGGGCAGGTCGACGTGGCGCCCGGCGACCTGTCGGAGCTCAACGAGCTCGACGAGAAGGTCGAGCAGGCGATCGAGTCCGGGGACGAGGCCGCCTTCCGCACCGCGTTGCACGCCCTGCTCGACCAGGCCCGCAGGATCGGCAAGCCGGTCCCCGACGAGGACCTGGAGCCGTCCGAGCTGATCCTGCCGCCGTCCGACGCCACGATGGACGAGGTCAAGGCGATGCTGGGGGACGAGGGGCTGATCCCGGACTGAGCGTCTCCGGCATCCGCTCAACCGGACATGGGGGCACAAACCGGCAACTTTGAACGTTGTTCAGAGTGACCCGTCCAGCTGGACGAGGTCGTGCCGGACCGGAAGGGGGGAGGCATGGCGCGGACGCGGTATGCCTCGGATCGGGGGCTCACGTCACGCATGCTCGTGACGATGTTCCTGCTCGGGTTGGTGTACGTCGTCTTCGTGACGGCGTTCTTCGCCATCGCGCCCAGCTGGGGCGTGTTCGCGCTGATCGGCGCCACGGTCTTCCTGCTCGCCCAGTACTTCTTCTCCGACCGGATGACGCTCTTCGCCATGCACGGCAAGGAGGTCACGCCGCAGGAGGCGCCCGAGCTGCACGGGGTCATCGACCGGATCTGCGCGATGTCGGACGCGCCCAAGCCGCGGGTGGCGATCGCCGACACCGACGTGCCCAACGCCTTCGCGACCGGCCGCAACCAGAAGAAGGCCGTCGTCTGCGTCACCACCGGTCTGCTGCGCCGGCTCGACCCGGTGGAACTGGAGGGCGTGCTCGCGCACGAGATGGCGCACATCGCCCACAAGGACGTCGTGGTCATGACGATCGCCTCGTTCCTGGGCGTGTGCGCCGGGCTCATCACCCGGTTCGGCCTGGAGTGGGGGCTGTGGGGCGGCTTCAGCCGCCGCGACGGCGACCAGAACACCGGGCTCGTCCTGCTCGCCGTCGTCGCCGTGAGCGCGGTGGCCTACACGATCAGCTTCGTGCTCACCCGTGCCCTGTCCCGCTACCGGGAGCTGTCGGCCGACCGGGCCGCCGCGCTGCTGACCGGCCGGCCGTCGGCGCTGGCCGCCGCGCTGACCAAGGTCTCCGGCGAGATCGCCCGGATCCCCAGCAAGGACCTGCGGGCCGCCGAGCCGTTCAACGCCTTCTTCTTCGCCCCGGCGTTCACCAAGGGCTTCAGCGTCGCCTCGCTGTTCGCCACCCACCCGCCGCTGGACCGGCGGCTCGCCCAGCTGTCCAAGATCTCCGAATCGCTGAGCAGGGGAGTGTGACCGTGGGTTTCCTGGACACACTGCTCGGCCGGTCCAAGCCGGTCAAGCCGGACCTGGACCGGCTCTTCGCGCTGTCCACCGCAGCGCTGACGCTGGAGGCCGCCACGGGCTTCACCCCGACCGGTCTCGGCTCGGTGTGCTTCCGGGCGGCCGAGGGCGCGGCGTTCGCCCGCATGCAGAAGGACATCCAGGAACTGCTGGACGCCGGCGAGGGGCCGGAGGTGGAGCTCAGCACCGACTCCTACGGCTACACCTGGCTGCTGGCCAGGCAGCCCGCCGACGACCTGCCCGCGCTGGTCACCGACCTCCACGCCGTCAACGCGACCCTGGAGGCGGGCGGCTTCGGCCCGCACCTGCTGTGCTCCCTCGCGGGCTTCACGGGGGCCGACGGCCAACGCCTGGCGCTGGTCTACCTCTACAAGCGCGGCACGTTCTACCCGTTCGCCCCGCTCCCGGGAGACAAGCGGGACAACGCGCTGGAGCTGCAGGTACGCGGCGCGGTCGGCGCCGACCTGCCGTTCGAGGACGACCTGTCCCGCTGGTTCCCGGTCTGGGGCGCCCCGGGCCTGTGAACCGAAGGTTTGTGTCACACGGCACGTAATCGTCGCCGCACGCGTCCTATCGTCGTCCCGTAGCTGGAGAGCAGGGGGTCGACGGTGCCTGCGCGTTACGCACGCGAGCGAGGCCTCACCTGGCGGATGGTGCTGGCCATGGCCATGCTGGCGGTCCTGTACGGGCTGCTGGTGACGCCCTTCTTCCAGATCTCGGCGCTCTGGGGGCTCGTGGCGGCCGGGGCCGTCGTCCTCCTGCTCGTGGCCCAGATCGGCTATGCCGACCAGGTCGCGCTGTGGGCGATGGACGCCCGTGAGGTCACCGACGACGAAGAGCCGGAGCTGCACGCGCTGGTCGACCGCCTGTGCATGTCGTCGGGGCTCCCCAAGCCGCGCGTGGCCGTGGCCGACACCGACGTTCCCAACGCGTTCGCGGCGGGCTGCCGCCGGGACCGCACGGTGGTCTGCGTCACCACCGGTCTGCGCGACCGGCTGGAGACGGCCGAGCTCGAAGGCGTGCTGGCCCACGAGATGGCGCATCTCGCGCACCGGGACGTGGTGGTGGCCACGATCGCCGGGTTCCCCGCGTTCTGCGGCGGGTTGATCATCACGACCGTGAGCGGGCTGCTGCTCGGCGAGGGCCGTCCCGCCGCCCGGGTCGCCGGCGTGGTCCTGCTGCCCATGGTGCCGCTGGCCGCGCTGCTCTTCCCGGTCAGCCTGCTGCTGGACCTGGCGATCTCCCGGCACCGTGAGCTGTGCGCCGACCGCACCGGGGCCCTGCTGACCGGCCGTCCGGCCGCCGCCTCCGCCGCCCTCACCAAGATCTGCGCGGAGATCGAGTCCGCGCCCGCGGCCGAGCTGCGCGGACTGCGGCCGCTGAACGGCGTCCTCACGGTGCCCGCGCGGGCACGGGGCCGCGCGGCCCGCGAGCTGCTGTCCACCCATCCTCCGGTGGAGGAACGGGTCCGGCGGCTCACCGAGGTCTCCGAGCGGCTCGCGAGCGGAAGAAGGTGACCATGTCGTCGTTCGGAGACGTCGCGCTCGGCCGCGCGGGGACCGCCGCGCCGGACCTGGACGCGATCTTCGGCCTGGTGTCCGCCGCGGGCGTGCTGGCGGCCCTGACCGGGTTCGTCCCGACGGGGCTGGGCTCGGTGTGCTTCCGCACGGTCGACGGCGGGGTCTTCGGCGCGTTCGCCCAGGTCCAGCGGGACCTCCGGCGCCTGGTGGCGGCCGAGCCCGACGCCACCGCCGAACACAGCACCGACGCCTACGGCTGCGGCTGGGTGCTGACGCGGCATCCGCCGGGGGCGCTCGAACGCGTCGTCAACGACCTGCACGTCGTCAACGCGACATTCGAGGCCGGGGGCTTCGGGCCGTACCTGCTGTGCTCGCTGACCGGGTTCGCCCGGCCCGACGGACGCCGTCTCGCGCTGGTCTACACGCACGTGGCTGGAACGTTCTACCCGTTCGCCCCGGCGGCGGGCGGCGGCCGCGACGCCGCCCTGGAGGACCAGGCGAGAGAGGCCATCGGAGCCGACCTGCCGTTCGAGCGGGACCGCGCCAGATGGTTCCCGCTGTGGGACGCCCCCGCGATCTGACGCTCGGCGAATAAGGCCTTGGCCGGTCGCGCCGGGTGTGCCAGGCTCGGTCTCCCGGAGCCCTGGCGACGGAGCGTGGGAGGACCTGTGGGGGCACCCTGGAGCCATGAGCGGTACTGCGACGCGGCCGAGCTGGAGATCTCCCGGTTCGCCGACACCGCCCGGCAGGCCGGCCTCGACGCGCCGGTGCCGACATGCCCCGGCTGGGACGTGGCCGCCCTGGTCCGCCACCTCGGCAGCGTGCACCGCTGGGTCAGCGGCATGGTGACGACGAGATCGGAGCGCCCCCTCGGCCTCGGGGATCTGGACGTGACGTTCCCCGAGGAGCCCGCCGATCACCTGCCCTGGTTCACCGAGGGCGCGGCGGGGCTGCTGCGGGCGCTGCGCTCGACCGATCCGGATACGCCCGTGTGGACGTGGGTGGCCGGCCAGCACGCGGGGTTCTGGTCGCGGCGGATGGTGCAGGAGACGGCCGTGCACCGGTGCGACGCCGACTTCGCGCTCGGCCGCGAGCCGGTGATCGAGCCGGAGGTGGCGGCCGACGGCATCGACGAGTTCTTCGACAACCTCCCGTACGCCGCCGCCCTCATCCCCGCCATCAAGGAGCTGACGGGCCATGGCGAGACGCTGGCCTTCGGCACCACCGACACCGCAGGCCGCTGGTCGTACCGCCTGACCCCGGAGGGCTTCACCGCCGAGGCCGGCGGCGGGGACGGGCCCGCCGTCTCGGTGGACGCCGCCGCCGCCGACCTCTTCCTCTTCCTGTGGGGCCGCCGGAAGATCGGCGACCCCCGCCTGGCGATCTCCGGAGACGAGGCACCGCTCCGCCGCTGGGTGGAGCACACCGCCTTCTGACTAGGGGAGCGCGAGCATCTGGTCGAGGGCGACGCGGGCGTAGTGAGCGGTCTCGGCGTCCACCTCGATGCGGTTGACGACCTCGCCGCGCGCCAGTGCCTCCAGCGACCAGACCAGGTGCGGCAGGTCGATCCGGTTCATGGTCGAGCAGAAGCAGACCGTCTTGTCGAGGAACATGATGTTCTTGTCCGGGTGGGCGCCCGCCAGCCGCTTGACCAGGTTGAGCTCGGTGCCCACGGCCCAGGCCGAACCCGCCGGCGCCGCCTCGATGGTCTTGATGATGTACTCGGTCGAGCCGACCTGGTCGGCGCTCAGCACCACCTCGTGGCGGCATTCGGGGTGGACGAGGACGTTCACGCCGGGCACCCGGGCCCGCACGTCGTCCACCGACTCCTTGCTGAACCGGCCGTGGACCGAGCAGTGACCGCGCCAGAGCAGCATCTTGGCGTCGCGCAGTTGCCGGTGGGACAGCCCGCCGTCAGGGCGGTGCGGGTTGTAGACGACGCAGTCGTCCAGGGAGAGGCCCATCTCCAGCACGGCGGTGTTGCGTCCCAGGTGCTGGTCGGGCAGGAACAGCACCTTGGAACCCTTCGCGTAGGCCCAGTCCAGCGCCCGCTTGGCGTTGGAGGAGGTGCACACGACACCGCCGTGGCGGCCGACGAAGGCCTTGATGTCGGCGGAGGAGTTCATGTACGTGACGGGGACCACGTCACCGGCGATCCCGGCGTCCTCCAGGGCCTCCCAGCACTCCTCCACCTGGTCGAAGGTCGCCATGTCGGCCATGGAGCAGCCCGCGGCCAGGTCGGGCAGCACGACCTGCTGGTGCCCGGCGGTGAGGATGTCGGCCGACTCGGCCATGAAGTGCACGCCGCAGAACACGAGGTAGGGCGCGTCCGGCCGGGCCGCCGCCTGCCGGGCCAGCTTGAACGAGTCGCCGGTCACGTCCGCGAACTGGATGACCTCGTCACGCTGGTAGTGGTGCCCCAGGACGAAGACCTGGTCGCCGAGCGCCGCCTTGGCCGCCCTGGCGCGCTCCACCAGCCCCGGGTCGGAGGCGGCGGGAAGCTCGCCCGGACAGTCGACGCCGCGTTCGCTGGCCGGGTCGGAGCCGGTACCGAGGAAGAGCAAAGGAAGATCGCGCACTGGGGTGGTCACTGGAGTCTCCCTCCCCGAGAGTGGGGGGCTTATCGTCGCTTTGACGACTAATAATCGCACACGTAGCGGACAACTGAACCGTCCGGGACCCTCGCTGTGACATAGAACGCACCCGCGCCCTGCGTGACGCCGATCCGAGGTGAAACACTGGTGATACGAGGAATGGCCTAGGAGCGAGGTACGTTGTCCTGAGGAAGAAGGCGGCAACGCCCTCGTGGACATGCGACAGTTCGCCGCTTGAGCGGCGTAGCGAGACCCGGGAGCTGAACACATGACGGTTTCAGGCGAGACCAGCACGCAGGAGACCACGCAGCAGGGCGTCGTCCTCACCGACGCCGCCGCCGAGAAGGCCAAGGGCCTGCTCGAGCAGGAGGGCCGCGACGACCTGGCGCTGCGTGTCGCCGTGCAGCCGGGCGGCTGCTCGGGTCTGATCTACCAGCTCTTCTTCGACGAGCGGGAGATGGACGGCGACCAGATCCAGAACTTCGACGGCCTGAGCGTGCGCGTCGACCGCATGAGCGCCCCGTACCTCACCGGTGCCACGATCGACTTCGTCGACAGCATCGAGAAGCAGGGCTTCACGATCGACAACCCGAACGCCTCGGGCTCCTGCGCCTGCGGCGACTCGTTCAACTAGCGGCGCTCGCCTGGCGGCTCGGCCCTCAAGGCGAGCGCGGCATCGCTTCGCGATCTGCCCGGTGGAGCCCGCCTTCGGCATCGCTCCACCGGTGGTCAAGGCCACTTCAAGACAGGCTCTAGACAACGGACCGGCCGCGCAGGCCGTGTCCCGAAGCGGCCCGGATGTCCTTTATTTCCGGGCCGCTTCTTTCGTGTTCTCCGGGTAACCGTAAGCAGGCGGTGGATGCTGCCCCCGCCCCAAGGCCAAGTAGGCTTTGCAGTTCCCCAGCTGGGTTGTAGAGAAGCCGGACAAATAGCCGGACGACACCGACGAGGAGAGCGACCCGCCGTGCGCATCGCCGTGACTGGCTCCATCGCGACCGACCATCTGATGACCTTCCCGGGCAGGTTCACCGACAGCCTGCGCCCCGACCAGCTCGACACGGTCTCGTTGTCCTTCCTGGTCGACCAGCTCGACATCCGGCGCGGTGGCGTCGCCCCCAACATCTGCTTCGCCATGGGCTGCCTGGGCAAGGAGTCCATCCTGGTCGGGGCGGTGGGCGCCGACTTCGCCGATTACCGGTCCTGGCTTGAACGGCACCGGGTCGACACCGCGTCGGTGCACGTGTCCGAGCTGCACCACACCGCTCGGTTCCTGTGCACCACCGACCAGGACCAGAACCAGATCGCCTCGTTCTACGCCGGCGCGATGAGCGAGGCCCGCTCGATCGAGCTGGGTCCCGTGGCCGACCGGGTCGGCGGCCTCGACCTGGTGCTGATCAGCCCGAACGATCCCGAGGCGATGCTGCGCCACACCGACGAGTGCCGTGACCGCGGCATCCCGTTCGCCGCCGACCCCTCCCAGCAGCTGGCCCGGATGGACGGCGCCGACATCCGCCGCCTCATCGACGGCGCCGCGTACCTGTTCACCAACGAGTACGAGAAGGCCCTCACCGAGGAGAAGACCGGCTGGAGCGACGCCGAGATCCTCGACCGCACCGGGGTCCGCATCACCACCCTGGGCGCCAAGGGCGTGATCATCGACCGCAAGGGCGAGGAAGGGCTGCACGTGCCCGCCGTCCGCGTGGACGCCGTGGTCGACCCGACCGGCGGCGGCGACGCCTTCCGCGCCGGCTTCCTGACCGCGACCGCCTGGGGCCTGTCGCTGGAGCGGGCGGCCCAGGTCGGCAACCTCATCGCCGCGCACGTCCTAGAGGTCGCCGGCCCGCAGGAGTACCACCTGTCCAAGACCGCCTTCCTGGACCGCCTGTCCACCGCCTACGGCGCCGACGCAGCCGCCGAAGTCAGCCCCCACCTCGACACCCCGTACCCCTAACGCAAGAAGCCGTGCCCCGTCCCGCAAACGCGGAACGGGGCACGACTGCGCACGGCCCGGCCTCGAACGGCATGTCCGTCGCCTTGAATTCCCCTGGCGCGGCCCTCGGGGGGCCGGTGCGCTTCTTCCAGAGACTGCAACCGTCTCAGTGCAACAACCTCAACCGTCACGCGAGCGCGCGACCGGGTCGTGAAGCGAGCCGAAGGCGAAGCTTCACGAGAGATCGCGAAGCGATGTCGCGCTCGCCGCTTTTGCGGTTCGGCGGCCGAGCCGCCAGGCGAGGTCGTCGAGGCCGTAAAAGCCAGAAACACAGTGCGGTTCGGCGGCCGAGCCGCCAGGCGAGGTCGTCGAGGCCGTAAAAGAATCAATATGTACGACGAATATGGAAGCCCCAGCCGCCGTGGGGGAGGGTTTCCTCGCGGACGAAGTCCTGGGACTTCATCCGGCACCAGGCGGGGACGTCGGTACGGGCGGCGACGTCGTCGGCCAGGACCGCGATGACGTCGCCGACGGGCACCTCGCGGAGGCGTTCGGCCAGCATGATGATCGGGATGGGGCACTTGCGGCCCAGCGCGTCGATCACCAGGGCGGGCGACGGCTCGGACGGGTCGGGCATGGCGGGTGGCTGGGCGGCGCCGTCGGCACCGTCCCGCGAGCCGCTCCTGGTACGGCTTCGGAACCTCATGGGCGCACCCGCCTCCCTGTCGTCGGGTTCTGGGAGCTGGTCGTGGAGATCATGACGTGGTCACTCCGGCGGTCCGGCGGAGCCGGGTGACGGCCTCGGGGAGAACGGCGATGAAGCGGTCGACATCGGTCGCTTTTGCTCCACGCGGCAGCGATACCCGGACGTTGCCATGGGTAATCACTCCCATCGCCTCAAGGACATGACTGGGACGCAGCGTATCCGCCGTACATGAACTTCCCGACGAAACCGCGAATCCCAGCCTGTCCAATTCGGTGAGGAGTGCCTCCCCCTCGACGTACAGGCAGGAGAACGTCACGAGATGGGGCAGCCGCGCGACCGGGTCGCCGACCACCTGCACGTCGGGGATCAGGGTCGGCAGCCGGGTGCGGATCTGGTCGACCAGCGCCCAAAGCCGGGGCCCGTCGGCCGCCATCTCGGCCCGGTATGCCTCCAGCGCGGCGGCCGCCGCGACGATGCCCGGCACGTTCTCGAAGCCCGGGATCCGCCGTCCCTCGCGCTCGTCGCTGGGCAGCGGCGACCGCCAGCGGGTGTTCTTGCGGATGACCAGCACGCCGACGCCCGCCGGGCCGCCCCACTTGTGGGCGCTGGCGGCCAGGAACGACCAGCCGGCCGGGATGTCCGTCCGGCCCGCCGACTGGGCGGCGTCCACGAGCAGCGGCACACGGGCGGCGCGGCAGATCTCGGCGATCTCCTCCACGGGCTGCAGCGTGCCCACCTCGTGGTTGGCCGACTGCAGGCAGGCCAGCGCGGTGTCGGGGCGCAGCGCGGCGGCGAACGCGGCCACGTCGACCCGGCCCCGCTGGTCCACCGGGACCGTGGTCACCTTGCCGCCGTCGCGTTCGTGCAGCCCGGCGGCGTGCAGCACGCTGGAGTGCTCCACGGCGCTCACCACCAGGTGGCGGCCGACCCGCCGCCGCGCGTGCAGGGAGCCGAGCACCCCGAGGTGCACCGCCTGGGTGCCGGACGTGGTGAACGACACCTCGTCGGGCCGTGCCCCGAGGACGCCGGCGACGCGTTCGCGCGCCTGGTCGAGGAGCAGCCGGGCCCCGCGGGCCACGCCGTACAGGCGAGCGGGGTCGGCCCAGCCCGTCTCCAGGGCCCGGAGCAGGGCCTCGCGACCCGCCGGATGCAGGGGTTCGGTGGACGCGGCGTCGAAATACGCGGTCATCGGTGAAGCCCCGTGCGAGTTAGCCACGCCAGAACCCTAACCGGGCACCCGACACAGGGTGTGCGTGACCCGCGCGCTAATGTGTCCCCCAAACGTGTAACAACTGATCTCACTGCCCGGGAGTTCCCTGGGCTCTCATCCGTGGGGAAGGCATTCCGTGAGTCCGACCCGCTCTAGGGAGCGGCGCACGCCTGTGCGCGGTCGCCGTGCATTGAGGAGCGCCGCCGCGCTGGGCCTGCTGGCGATGACCGCCACCGCCTGCAGCGGCGAGGTGAAGCGCCTGGGCATGCCCGAGCCGATCAGTGACCAGGCCGAGCGCATGCTCACGCTCTGGCAGGGCTCCTGGATCGCGGCGTTCGCCGTGGGCGCCGTCGTCTGGGGACTGATCATCTGGGCGGTGCTGTTCCACCGCAAGCGCTCCGACGACCTGCCGCCGCAGGTGCGCTACAACATGCCGATCGAGATCCTCTATACGGCGGTCCCGTTCGTCATCATCGCGGTGCTCTTCTACTTCACCGCGCGCGACGAGAACTACGTCGAGAAGACCACCAAGAACCCGGCGGTCACGATCGACGTCACCGGCTTCCAGTGGAGCTGGCAGTTCGACCACAAGGAGAAGGACGCCTCCGGCAAGGAGAAGACCGTCGCCTCCGTAATCGGCACTCCGGTCGCGCCGAACGCCCCCGCGGGGGCCAAGCCGGTCATGATGGTCCCGGCGAACCAGACGGTCCGCGTGCGGCTGCACGCCAACGACGTCATCCACTCGTTCTGGGTGCCGGCACTCCTCTACAAGAAGGACGTCATGCCGGGCTACGTCAACGAGTTCGAGTTCACGGCGCGCAAGCTCGGCACCTACGAGGGCCGCTGTGCCGAGCTCTGCGGCGTCGACCACAGCCGGATGCTCTTCCAGCTCCAGGTCGTGCCGCCCGAGCAGTACGCCAAGTTCATCGCCGATTCCAAGGCCAAGGCAGCGGGGGGTGCCAAGTGACGACGGTGAGTCACGCACCGAGCGCGCAGATCACCGCGTCGCGGACGACCAAGGGGCGGCTCATCGCCAACTGGATGTCGTCCACCGACCACAAGGTGATCGGCTACCTCTATCTGATCACGTCGTTCTTCATGTTCCTGATCGGCGGCGTGATGGCGCTGCTGATGCGGGCCGAGCTGTACAAGCCGGGCCTGCAGGTGATGAGCAACGAGCAGTTCAACCAGCTGTTCACCATGCACGGCACGATCATGCTGCTGATGTTCGCGACGCCGCTGTTCGCCGGCTTCGCCAACGTCATCATGCCGCTGCAGATCGGCGCGCCCGACGTGGCGTTCCCGCGCATGAACATGCTGGCCTACTGGCTGTTCCTGTTCGGCAGCCTGATCGTGCTGGCGGGCTTCCTCACGCCGGGCGGCGCCGCCAGCTTCGGCTGGTTCGCCTACGCGCCGCTGTCGGACGCGGTGCGCTCGCCGGGCGTCGGCGGCGACATGTGGGTGATGGGCCTGGCGATGTCGGGCTTCGGCACCATCATGGGCGCGGTCAACTTCATCACCACGATCCTGTGCATGCGCGCGCCGGGCATGACGATGTTCCGGATGCCGATCTTCACCTGGAACATCCTGCTGACCTCGATCCTGGTCCTGCTGGCGTTCCCGGTGCTGGCCGCGGCGCTGCTGGCCCTGGAGGCCGACCGCAAGCTCGGCGCCCACGTCTTCGACGCGGCCCACGGCGGCGCGCTGCTCTGGCAACACCTGTTCTGGTTCTTCGGGCATCCGGAGGTCTACATCATCGCCTTGCCCTTCTTCGGCATCGTGACGGAGATCCTCCCGGTGTTCAGCCGCAAGCCGGTGTTCGGTTACATCGGCCTGGTGTTCGCGACGATCACCATCGCGGGGCTGTCCATCACCGTGTGGGCCCACCACATGTTCGTGACCGGCCAGGTGCTGCTGCCGTTCTTCTCGTTCATGACGTTCCTGATCGCGGTGCCCACGGGGGTGAAGTTCTTCAACTGGGTCGGGACGATCTGGCGAGGACAACTGACCTTCGAGTCGCCGATGCTCTGGTCGCTCGGCTTCCTGGTGACCTTCCTCTTCGGTGGTCTCACCGGCGTCATCCTGGCCTCGCCGCCGATGGACTTCCAGCTGTCGGACTCCTACTTCGTGGTGGCGCACTTCCACTACGTGGTGTTCGGCACCGTGGTGTTCGCGATGTTCGCCGGCTTCTACTTCTGGTGGCCCAAGTTCACCGGCAAGATGCTGAACGACACGCTCGGCAAGGTGCACTTCTGGCTGCTGTTCATCGGCTTCCACGGCACGTTCCTCATCCAGCACTGGCTGGGTGCCGCGGGCATGCCGCGCCGGTACTCCGACTACGCCAGCGAGTTCACCGGGATGAACCAGGTCTCGACGATCTTCTCGTTCATCCTCGGCTGCTCGCTGCTGCCCTTCTTCTACAACGTCTACATCACGGCGAAGAAGGGCAAGAAGGTCGAAGTGGACGACCCGTGGGGCTACGGCTCGTCGCTTGAATGGGCGACGTCCTGCCCGCCGCCGCGGCACAACTTCAACTCGATCCCGAAGATCCGTTCCGAGCGGCCGGCGTTCGACCTGCACCACCCGCACGTGGGTGCCAAGGGCGAGCTCGCGGGTGCCGGCGCGGGCGGCTCGGCGGCCGGCGTGCTGAAGGGGGAGGACTAGCCGATGCGCGTTCAGGCGTTCATGTTCTACGGGTGCGCGGTGTTCTTCCTCGCCACCGACGTCGTCTACTGGCTCTGGTCCAAGGACTGGACCGGCACCACGGCGATGGCCCTGGCCGTCGGCCTGGCCGGCCTGATCGGGTTCTACATCCACTTCACGGTCCGGCGGCTGGAGAGCGCCAACGGCGGCCCGCTGTACGAGGACGACCCCGAGGGTGACATCGCCGACGCCGCCGGCGAGCTGGGCTTCTTCAGCCCGCACAGCTGGTGGCCGCTGTTCCTGGCGCTGTCGGCGGCGCTGGTCACGCTCGGCGTGGTCTTCGGCTGGTGGCTGGTGATCCTGGGCAGCGCGGCGACGATCATGACCTCGATCGGTCTGGTCTTCGAGTACTACAGGGGTCATTTCTCCCACTGAGTGGCAAAGGTTTCCCAGAGGGGCCGGTGATCGCGCGCATGCGAGCACCGGCCCCTTCATAATGGAACGCGTCCGGCGTGTCACCGTACGGACACACAGCCATGCAGAGAGTGATGTCCGGGGGTTTGACGGTGCAGGTCGGCGTCTCAGTAACGGCAGGGCGCGAACGCCGTGCCACCGCCGCCGTGATCGCAATGACGATGGCGGCCGGGGTCGCCGGGTGCTCGGACGGCGGCCTGACCGACGGCAGGGATGCCGTGAAACTCTCGGTGAGCCCGGGTGACGGCACCGCCTCGCTGCGTCCGGACAGCGCGATCGGGATACAGGCGCAGAACGGGACGATCGAGAACGTTACCGTCAGCACCGGCGGCGAGGAGGTCGAGGGCGACCTCAACGCCGACCGGACCGGGTGGCGCTCGCGCTGGACGCTCGACCCCGCCAGCAAGTACAAGGTCACCGCCACCGCGCTCGGCCGGGACGGCAAGACCCAGACTGTGACGAGCCGGTTCACCACCGCCAAGCCCAAGAAGGCGATGGCGACCACGGTCGAGGCGCCCTCGCACAAGGAGAC
Organism: Actinomadura fulvescens; assembly: GCF_039533225.1. NCBI lineage: Bacteria > Bacillati > Actinomycetota > Actinomycetes > Streptosporangiales > Thermomonosporaceae > Actinomadura > Actinomadura fulvescens. The sequence goes on from NZ_BAAATD010000001.1 coordinate 850,546, forward strand.
GGTCGGGGTCGGGATGCCGATCATCCTGAACTTCGACGAGGAGGTCGCCGACCGGGCCGCGGTGGAACGGGCGCTGGAGCTGCGTTCCTCCAAGGCCGTCGAGGGGGCCTGGCACTGGTTCGACGACCAGCGGGTGGTGTTCCGCACCAGGAAGTACTGGCCGCGGCACACGCAGGTGAGCTTCCGCGCCCACCTCAGCGGGGTGCGCTTCGCCGGCGGCCTGTACGGCACCGACGACAAGAACCTCGACTTCCGGGTCGGTGACGAGCACATCATCAAGGCGAGCGAGAACTCGCACCAGATGTGGGTCCGGGTGAACGGCAGGCTCAAGCGCACGATCCCGGTCAGCATGGGGATGGGCGGCGTCCGCAAGTACATCACCACCAACGGCGACCACCTGACCATGGACAAGGGCAGCCCCGTCATCATGGACTCGTCCACGGTCGGCTGCGGGCCGGGCTGCCCCGGCTACTACCGCCAGACGGTCTACTCGGCCGTGCGCATCTCCGACAGCGGCGAGTACGTCCACAGCGCGCCCTGGTCGGTCGGCAGCCAGGGCAACAGCAACGTCAGCCACGGCTGCGTCAACATCAGCCCGGGCAACGCCTCCTGGTTCTACGACCTGGTCTACCGGGGCGACCCGGTGAAGATCACGGGCACCGCGCGGGAGCTGGAGCCGGAGAACGGCTGGGGCTTCTGGCAGCTCGATTGGGCGGACTGGGCGAAGGGCAGCGCACTCAAGCAGACGCTGCACGTGGGCCCGCGCGGCGCGAACCCCGTGCCGCTCTCCCCGAAGACCTCTCCCGCGCCGAAGCCCACGACGTCGCCTTCGTCGTCCGGCGGCCCGCTGACCGACACCGCGCCGACCAGCACCGGCACGCGCCCGGCCCAGCCAGGCTGATCGCAGACCGGCACTCGCCTGCCCGAGCCAGGCTGATCGCAGACCGGCACTCGCCTGCCCGAGCCAGGGTGATCGCAGACCGGCACTCGCCTGCCCAGTCAGCGGCGGGTGAGCGGTGAAGGCTCCGGCATGTGGTTCTGCCTGGCCCAGGAGCGCGCCATCGCGATGCGTTCAGGGCCCGCCGGATGGGAGACCCAGAGCAGGTATTCGAGGGCGTCCGGCCGCAGGTCGGAGATGTTGCGCACGGACAGCTCGTGCTGCATCGTCACGAACGTCTCCGGGTCGCGGGTCAGGTCGAGGGCGTGCGCGTCGGCCCGGGCCTCGATGTGGCGGCTGATGAGGTTCTGCACGGGGCCGCCGAGCGTGGACGCCACGGTGACGAGGGCCAGCAGCAGCGCCACGGAACGAGGGTCGGCCAGGCTTTCCCCAGCCTGGGCGCGGCGCCGCAGGCCGGGCGAGGTCATGAGGAGCTGGAGCAGGCACACGGCGCCCGCCACGCCCAGAGCGCCGATCAGGGTCCCGTGGAGGACGTCCTTGTGCTTGGCGTGCCCCAGCTCGTGCGCCACGATCGACTCGATGCGTTCGGGCGGGGACTTCAGAAGCGTGTCGTACACGACGATGCGCCGCGTGGAGCCGAAGCCGGAGACATAGGCGTTGAGCGCGGTGGTACGCCGGGAGGCGTCCGCGACCAGCACGTCCTCCACCGGCACGCCGTCACGCTCGGCCATGGCCAGCAGGTCGGTCCGGAGCTTCCCCGCCGGCAGCGAGTGGAACTTGTTGAACACGGGCTCGACCACGACCGGGTAGGCGAACGACACCGCGAGCACGAGCGCGAAGCCGCCCGCCGCCGCTCCCGTCCACCAGTAACGGGGGAAGCGCCGCAGCAGCCCGTACAGCAGCACGAGCGCGATCGACCAGATCGCCCACGTGACGCCGAGCGACTTCGCCTGGTCCACGAGCCACTCCGGCCAGCTCTGCGTGGACAGGCCGTACCGCCGCAGCACCGACTCGCTCCAGATGGAGAACGGCAGCCGGGCCAGCCGGAGAACGGCCGTGAGGACCAGTGCCGCGCCGACCACCCGCAGCGGCCACCGGCGGACCCGCGCGGTCGTCCAGGCGATGAGCCGGGAACCCAGCGGGGTGAGGCCGAGGAGCAGGACCAGCGCGAGCCCGAGCACGAACCGCGCGTACGCGGGCGGGTTGAGGGCGGCGTCGAACGCGCGTGAACGCTCGATCTCGGCGGGCGTGAAGTCCAGCGCGGGATCGGCGGCCACCGAACCGCCCGGCACGTGCTCGGGAATCGGATGCCACGGCGTGGTCACGGCCAGGATCACCCCGACGGCCGCGAAGAGCACGGCGGCAGTGATCGCCGCGGCGATCCGCGACCGCCGCATGTCCCTCGTCCTACCACCCCGCCCCACCACCACTTCCGCCGCAGGCGGCTCTGGGGCGGGTTTGTGCTCCGGCTCGGTCAACGCAGCTCCTCGCGCAGGTAGTCGCGCCACATGGCGGTGAAGCGGGCGGTGGTGACGCCCAGCACCTCGCGCAGGGCGGCCGCCTCGGGCCGGCGCCCGGCGGCGCGGTAGAGCCGGACGAGTTCACGTTCACCGTACCGGTCGGCGATCATCCGGCAGGCGAGCCACGCCTCCTGGTAGGCCTGCGACAGCCGTGGGGAGGTGCCGTCGAACGCCGCGCGGCCGGGGAGGGCGGCGGGCGTGCGGCCCGCGGCGATCTCCCGGTGCAGTTCGCGCGCCGCCGACCGTACGCTCACCTTGGTGTCGCGGTAGCCGACGTAGTCGGCGAAACCCTCGATGAGCCACAGCGGCGTGCGGCCGTCGCGGGCGCCGCCGGTGGCCACATGGGTCAGTTCGTGGGTGAGGACGACGTTCTGGCCGAGGGCGTTCAGGCGGCCGAACGTGTCCGCCGAGACGACGATGCGGTCCTCGCCGCGCCCGCCGGTCGCCGAGGGCGCCACCGTGGCCAGGGCCGCGATGTCCTTGAGGTGCTGGGTGTCGCCGACCAGGGACGCCGCCAGGGCCGGATCGGCGGGGACGAGCGCCACCGCACGCCGGGGCCAGTCCGAGCCGACCACGCCGGTCACGACGGGCACGGCCGCGGCCAGGCGCCGGGCGATGCCGTCGAGGCCGGGGGCGTCCCCGATGACCAGCCCGCCGCGGCCGCGCCGGACGGTCAGCGGGCCGCCGTCCCAGATCTCGGCCTCGTCGCGCAGGCCACGGCCGGCGGCATCGCCGACGATCACCCAGCTGCCCGAGCGGGCGGCGAACGTGAGATACCGGGTACGTGCGACCGGGCCGCGGTCGAAGCCGCGCAGCTTGTAGTGGAGGCTGATCCGCACGGCGGGGGCGCCGGAGGGGCCCGGCGGCTCGATCGCCTCGTACCGTTCACGCCAGGACTCCAGCGGCAGCCTGGTGAGGTTGTCGAAGACCCTGGCCTGCGCCTCCTGGTAGGCCGCGGGGGCGGAGGCGACGGTGGCGAGGAAGCGCGCACGGTCGTGCTCGCGTACGGCCGCGGCGCGGTTGGCGAGGACGGTCTCGACCGCGCGGGTGTCGGGGACGCCCGCGACCGGGGCCGTCGCGGCGGCGTCACGCGGGGAGGCGTCCCCGCGGACGGTGACCCCGGCCGCCGCCAGGGCGCAGGCGGTCGCGGCCAGGACGATCAGCGCGACGGCCCGGCGGCGTGGCACGCCACCGGGCCGGTCGTCCGGCGGCGGGCCGGGCGGGTCGTCCGGGGCCGAGCCGGGCCGGTCGTCTTCCATGCGGCCGATCCTATTGACCCGGCCCCGCGGCCCGCGCCGAGCCGATCATTCCGCGTAGTCGGGGTAGCCGTAGCCCACGATCTGGTCGGCCGACCGCTCCTTGATCAGGACCGCGTCCGAGGTGTTGCCCTCCACGGTCTGCACGGTGCCGTCGCCGTTGTCCTTGATGACCATGCCGACGTGCTCGATGTCGTCGATGTTCTCCGAGCCGCCCCAGTTGAAGAAGACGATGGCGCCGGGCCTGGGCTCGTCGCCCCAGCGGTCCTGCTGTTCGAACCACTTGGCGTGCTCGACCGTCCAGGCGTCGCTGCCGATGCCGTGGCTGAAGCCGAGCCGTTCGCCGATCCAGGAGACGAACATGTCGCACCACTGGGCGTCGTTGTAGCCCTCAAGGTCACCGCCGTCGCGCGCCAGGGTCTCCTTGGCGCGGTCGGTGGTCATGTACCAGTCCTGGAACTTGGTCTCGCCGTTGCCGTTCTCGCTGATGCCGACCTGGGACTTGGCCAGTTCGATGGCGTCCTCGGCGGTGGGCTTCTTCGGCTCGGCCTTGACCGGCGCCTGCGTGGCCGTGGCGGCCTTGGGGGCGGTGGCGGACTTGCTCGCGTCGCCGGAGAGCTTCTCGGGAACGTTGTGCGAGGCGCGGGCCTTGCGCGACGGTTCGGCGCCGACCGAGGCCGCCGCGGCGGCGCTCGGCGGCTTGGCCACGGACGTCCCGGCGGGGGCCGCGTCGATGGCGGCCTGGGCGGTCACGGTGGCCGCGCCGATGACGGCCGCTCCGGCGACGATGCCGCCGGTGGTCCGCAGGGTGATGACCAGGGGGCTGGATTTGCGGTGCTTGCCTGCCACGAGGGGGTTCTCCTTGGCTTCCATGCCGCCTACCGGGTTAGCTGACGGGTTCGGGCGTGGAAGCTGCCCTACGGCCTGCGAAGAGGCCGATTCACCCCAAAGGGACTGCCGGGCGCAGCCCGTCCGGTGGAGGGTGGGGCTGCGCAACGGTCTGCCGGGCGCAGCCCGTCCGCTGATGGGCGGAGGGTGGGGGCTGCGGGATGGCATGTCGGGCGCGCTGCGTCCGTCCGTTGAGGAACGGAGGAACGCGGGCAGCCGCGACGGTGGGTCCCCGGTTCCGCTGATGCGGATTCGGCGGTGGCCGTCGAAGACGACCTGAGGGTTTCGGTGAGGGGAGGGGAGACCGGGCGCGGCCGCCGGGGGAGGACGGCCGCGCCCGTCAGGGGATGGTCCCGCTCAGACGCGGGACCGATTCGGGATCAGTAGGGACGGACCGCGCCCGAGAAGGTCTTCTTGCGGTAGCCGTTGAGCTTGACGACCTTCACGTGACTGCCGGAGTTGGGGGCGTGGATCATCCACACCTTGCTCCCCTTGCGCTTGGACACCATGCCCACGTGGCCCTTGCCGTGGAAGAAGACGAGGTCACCGGGAGCGAGCTTGCTCCAGGACACCTTGTTCTTCACGGCGCGGTACTGGGCGGTCGTGACGCGAGGGAGCTTGACGCCGGCCTTCCGGTAGGACCACTGGACCAGGCCGGAGCAGTCGAAGGCGTTCGGGCCCGCCGCGCCGTAGCGGTACGGCTTGCCCTTCTTCTTGTGGGCCGCCTTGAGGGCCTTCTGCGCCAGTTTCTGGCGTTCGGCCCACGACTTGTTCTTGGCCTGCTTGACGACCTTGGCCACGGGTACGGCCTTGGCCGCTTCGGCGGCGGGGGCCGGGACCGCCGCCACCAGGGGTGTGACCACCGCGGTGGCGATCACGAGACCACCGGCGAGGCGGACACGACGAATCGTGGGGCTGACAGCGTTGCTGGACAGGGGAATCTCCTTCTTCCAGACGCCTACCGGGTTAGCTGACGGGTTCGGGCGTGGAAGTTGCCCTACGGTGCGCCCGTTCGAGGGGATCGAAGGGAGGGCGCGCCGATTCACCCCGGTCGGGGCCGGTCCGGACAGGACGGGCCGCCGATGTGTGGGTCCCCGGCTCCGCGCGATGGCGGACTCGGCGCTGCCGCGGCGATCCTTGGGCGTGATGAGGCCCGTGCGCGGGACCCTGTGTCCCGCGTGCGAAAGCGCGGCGCTGATTTGGTTGGGACGAGCGGCCTCGAAGGGGCGTTCGCTCGGTGGCCGGAGCCCGTTGGACTGAACCGCCGTGACGCGCTCGCTGGCGCCATGCACGCCATGCTCGTCGAGCCTGCTGAGCGTGCGCACGGTGCGGTCGGGCCGGCCGGTCTCCGTTCGGCGGAGACCAGGTGCGGCGCGTGGAGGGCGTCGCACCGGCGGCGGCACCTGGAAGGTGCCGCGCGGGGGAGCGGCACCTGGGGGGTGCCGTGCCTCCTGTGACGCCCGGGGGCGTCGGGGGCCTTGCGGCGCCTGGTAGGCACCGAAGGTGGGCTCAAAGTATCAAAAGGTCATGCGAATGCAAATCCCCGACAAAACAGAACGGACCAGGTCAGACCTGGTCCGCTCCTCGTGTGGGCTTGCTCACGGGCCCGTCAGGGCCGCCCAGCGCCGTAGTAAGTCGAGGCGTAGTAGCCCGACGTGATGCTGACGATCTCGACGTTCTTGCCCGTACGCGGCGAGTGGATCATCTGGCCGTTGCCCACGTACAGGCCGACGTGGCCGAGGCTGCGGAAGAACAGCAGGTCCCCGGGCTGGATGTCGCTCTTGGCGACCCGCTTGGTGGCCGCGTACTGCGAGTTGGTCGTCCGGGTGATGCTGACCCCGGCGGCCTCCCAGGCCCTCATGGTGAGGCCGGAGCAGTCGTACCTCGGCCCGGTGCCGCCGTACTGGTAGGGCGTGCCGAGCTTGCTGTAGGCGAAGTTGAGAGCGACGCGCGCCGAGCCGCTCGCCGGGCCCTTGTAGCTGCCGCCGGAGCCGCCACCGCCGGTGCCGGGCTTGTCGGGCCGCACGCCGAGTTTCTTCAGCAGCTTCTTCTGCTGGTTGATCGACTTCTCGACGGTCGCCTTCCGCGTCCTCAGCTCCTTGGCCTTGGCGGCGACCTCGTCGTAGGCGCGCTGGGCCTGGGCCTTCTCGCGGCGGACCCGCTGCGCGGCGGCCAGGAACTGGCCCAGCTCGGAGTTGCGGTTGCGGGACAGGTGGGAGAACACCGCGGCCTGGTCGAGCACGGCCTGCGGGTCGCCGCTGCCGATGAAGCCCGCGACGTCGCCGGTCTCGCCGTTCTTGTACGCGGTGGCCGCCATCTGCGCGATCTTGGTGCGCAGCGTCTCGAACGCGGTCTCCTCGTCGCGGCTGGCCTTCTGCGTCGCCTGGAGCTTCTTCTTGGCGCGCTTGAGGTCCTCAGCGACCTGGTTGTACTTCTCGACCAGCTGCTCGACCTGCTCGTTGAGCTTTTCCAGCTTCTTCTGGACCTGGCTCGCACTCGGTTTGGGCTCGGCATAGGCGGCCGGCGTGGGCAGAGCCACAGGCAGCGCCATGGAGGTCGTCACGGCGAGGCATGCGGTCGCCATCAGCCGCCGGGAGCTGCGTTCACTGGCCACGGTCGGAATTGCCCCTCTCGTCCGCTATTCAGCGGATGACATTAGCGAGGGGCCACAGGAGTCACAACCGAATCGTCAGTATTCATCAAGCTCGGTCGGCTATTCGTGCGTATGGTGACCGTGTGATCACGAAGCGCGGTCGCGGGCGTGGGTATGGGTACGGATAAGGGCCAGCCGCAGCGGTGGCACCATGTCCAGATCGGCCAGCACCTGCAGCGCGCGCCGTTCGTCGACGTCGAGGTCCACCATGTCGCCCGCGCCGGGCTGGGCCGGGGCCGCCAGCAGGGTCGTGATCACGCAGTCGCCGCACCCCGTGCCGCGCACCTGGCAGCCGTCGCACTCGATCAGCATGTCGTCCTCCGTACCTCGGTTGTCACGGAAGGTACGCGGCGGGTGTGACAGAACGCGGATGCGCTACGGCCTGGAGAGAGGCGCTACGGCCTGGAGAGGCGGCGAAGGAGCAAAGTGGACACCGCGGGGCGGGCTCCGGCGCGGCGGGCGGCGTCGGCCACCTCACGGTCGGAGGAGACCACCACCACCGCGCGGCCGGAGGGCTCGGCGCGGACCAGCTCGCCGATGAGCTCGTCGGCGGTCTGGCCCGGACGGCTGAACAGCACCCGGACGCCGCGCGGCGCGGCGATCGCCACCGGCGCGTCCAGCTCGGCCCCGTCGAAGACGCAGGTGACCTCGGCGCGGGTCTGCGCGGCCAGCCCGCCGAGGCCGGACAGCAGGCGGCTGCGCTGGTCGGCGAGCGGCAGCTCGCCGTAGCCCGTCTTGGTGACGTTGTAGCCGTCCACGATCAGATGGACCCGGGGCAGCGTCAGGAGCCGGTCGAGCAGCTGCGGGTCGTCGTCGGAGAGCGCCCGGCCGGGCAGGTTGCGGTGGACGAGCTTGTCCGGCTCGATCCCGGCGACGGCGTCCGCCGGACGTTCGATCATGGTGGGCAGGGCCAGCTCCCGCCGCACGCCCTGCGCGGCGTCCACCAGCGTGTCGAGCAGCATCCGCAGCCGGACGTCCTCGACGTTGCGGCCCTCCCGGGCGGCGCGGCGTGCGTGCTCGGCGGCGCTCTCGGCCTGTTCGAGCCGGGCGCGCAGCTTGCGCAGCTCCTTCTCGGCGGCGGCGGTGGTCTCGCGGGAGGTGGCCAGCTCGCGGGCGGTCTCGGTGGCCAGCGCGGCGGCGCGTTCCTCGGCGGCCCTGGCCTTCTGCCGGGCGTCGTGCAGCTTGCGGCGCAGCTCGGCGACCTCGGCCTTGCTCTCGCGCAGCTCGCCGCGCAGCTTGTCGAGCTCGGCCGAACGAGACGCGCGGATGGCCGCCAGCTCGTCCCGAAGAGCGGTGATCTTGCGTTCCGCCGCCTCGCCCTCGGAGGCGCTCGCGGATCGTTCCAGCTCGGCGCGGGCGGCCTCGGCCAGCTCCGTCCAGCCGGCCGACCGCAGCAGGTAGGCGACGGTCGCGGCCCGCACCGGATCGGCCGCGGGCGGCACCCGGCCCTCCTCGATGGCGGCCACCAGCTCGGGCTCGGCGTCCCGCAGATGCTCGGCGACCTTGACCCGGAAGTCGGCGTCCTTCTCCAGCAGCGCCGCGATGTGCTGCCCGGCGAGCTTGGCGCGCTTGCGGCGCTCGAACTGGGCGAACCGGCGGAGCGGCGGCGGAACCTCGGTGGCGGGGAGGGTGCCGATCAGCTCGGCGGCGGCCTCCAGCACGCTCTGGCGGACCGCCTCGGGAAGAGGACGGGCCAGGCGCTCGGCTTCCGCTCCGGGGCCGCTGTCGATGATCCGCTCCTCCCCGTGCCCGTATCGACGCCGTTCGCCTAGTATTTCCGGACGCCGGACACCTTAACCAGCACAAATGCCATCTCGCAGCCCCGGCCCTCCGCTGGACGGGCCGCGCCTGACGAGCCGATGCGCCGGACACCGGCCGGTGTCCGGACGGGTCGCCCCCGGCCCGTGCCCCAACCCTAGCGGCCGGTGAACTGTCGGTGGCCCCCTCTACCGTCGCGGTCATGACCCACCCGGCCCGCCCCGCCAGCCGCGACGCGACCCCTGGCGGCCCCGGCGGCCCTGGCGTCCAGAGCCGCGACCGAACGCCCGGCGGCCCCGGCGTCCAGGGCACCTTGGACGATCTCGGCACCCCCCTGGCCGACGTCACCTTCGTGGTCGTCGACCTGGAGACGACCGGCGGCTCGCCCGCCGAGTCGGCCATCACCGAGATCGGGGCCGTCAAGGTGCGCGGGGGAGTGGAGCTCGGCGACTTCGGCACGCTGGTCGATCCCGGCGGCGAGATCCCGCCGTTCATCACCGCGCTGACCGGCATCACCCAGCAGATGGTCTACGCCGCGCCCAAGATGGAGCAGGTGCTGCCGGCGTTCCTGGAGTTCGCCCGCGGCTGCGTGCTCGTCGCGCACAACGCCTCGTTCGACACCGGGTTCCTCAAGGCGGCCTGCGCCGCGCAGGGCTACGCGTGGCCCGCGTTCACCGTCATCGACACCGTCGACCTCGCGCGCCGCGTGCTCAGCAAGGACGAGGTGCCCAACTGCAAGCTGGGCACGCTGGCCCGCTTCTTCCGTTCCGCCACCGAGCCGATCCACCGCGCGCTGGCCGACGCCCGCGCCACCGTCGACGTGCTGCACGGCCTGATCGAACGGCTCGGCTCGTTCAACGTCACCTCGCTGGAGGAGCTCAAGTCCTTCGCCAAGGCGCCCACGCCCGAGCAGCGCCGCAAGCGTTACCTCGCCGACGACGTGCCCAGCGCCCCCGGCGTCTACCTGTTCGAGGACGAGCGCGGCGAGGTGCTCTACGTGGGCAAGAGCGGCGACCTGCGGGCGCGGGTGCGCAGCTACTTCACCGGCTCGGAGACCCGGCACCGGGTGCGCGAGATGGTCGGCCTCGCCGAAAAGGTCCGCACCATCGTCTGCGCCACCGGCCTGGAGGCCGAGGTCCGCGAGCTGCGCCTGATCGCCGAGCACAAACCCCGCTACAACCGGCGGTCGAAGTTCCCCGAGCGGGCGATGTGGCTGAAGCTCACCGTCGAGCCGTTCCCCCGGCTGTCGATCGTCCGCGAGTGCAAGGACGACGGCGCCGTCTACCTGGGGCCGCTGTCGTCGCGGCGGCAGGCCGAGGAGGCGCAGGCCGCGCTGCACGAGGCCGTGCCGCTGCGGCAGTGCACCCAGCGGCTGACGATCCGCCTCATCGAACGCGGCGCGGCCCGCACCTGCCTGCTCGGCGAGATCGGCCGGTGCGGCGCGCCGTGCGAGGGCCGCGAGCCCGCCGACGCCTACGCCGTGCACGCCGACCAGGCCCGGTCGGTCATGCGGGGCGACGTGCGGCCGGTGGTGGCGGCCGCGCAGGTGCGCATCGACCGGCTCACGGCCGAGCTGCGGTACGAGGAGGCCGCCGCCCAGCGCGACCGGCTCGCCGCGTTCATCCGGGCGGCGGCGCGCGGCCAGCGGCTGACCGCGCTGTCGCGCATCGCCCAGCTCGTGGCGGCCCGCCCGGCCTTCGACGGCGGCTGGGAGGTGGCCGTGGTCCGCCATGGCCGGCTCGTCGCCGCGGGCACGATCCCGTCCCAGGCCCATCCACGGCCCTACCTCGACGCGCTCGTCGCGACGGCCGAGACGGTCATCCCGGGGCCGGGCCCCTCGGGCAGCGCCACCGCCGAGGAGATGGAGTGCGTCCTGCGCTGGCTCGACACCCCCGGAGCCCGTCTCGCCGAGGTGGACGGCGAGTGGAGCTGCCCCGCGTACGGCGCCGAGGGCCTGCGCCAGTGGATCAACAACGCCTACGCCCCCACCGAGCCGGCGGACCGCGGCTTCGGCCGCCCACTAAGGTGAGGGAGGACGAAACCCGGGCAAACGGAGAGGATCGTGCGTGGCCCTACCTCTCTATGACAGCCAGCCCGCTCGGCGCGTCCCCTGGGTGACCTATCTGCTGGTGGCGGCCAACGTGGTGGTCTTCCTGCTGACCCCGATGGCCAACTTCGCCACCTGGTACGGGGACGACCGGGTCCGCGAGTGCAACGCCGTCGAGTTCACGCTGCAGCACGGTGCCATCCCCAAGGAGCTCACGTCCGGCGACCAGCAGCCCGTGCCGCCCCAGATCGCGCGCGAATGCGGCGAGGCCACCTATGACAAGGCCCCCTTCCTCTCCGCGTTCACCTCGATGTTCCTGCACTCGAACTGGCTGCACCTGCTCGGCAACCTGGTGGCGCTGTTCGTGATCGGCATGGGAGTCGAAGACAGGCTCGGCCGCCTGCGCTACCTGCTCAGCTACCTGTTCTTCGGGCTGGTCGCCGTCTACGGGTTCGCCTACACCTCGCCCGACTCGACCGTGCCCCTCATCGGCGCCTCCGGCGCCATCGCCGGAGTACTGGGCGCCTACCTGATCCTCAACCCGCGCGGCCGCGTCGTGAGCTTCGTGCCGCCGATCATCGTGATCCGGCTGCCGGTCTGGGTCGTCCTCGGCTACTGGTTCGTCCTGCAGTGGCTCTCCCTGGGCGACAAGGAGAGCAACGTCGCGTACGTGGCGCACATCTACGGTTTCGTGGCCGGTGTGGCGTTCGCCGTCCTGGCCCGCAGGGCAGGACCCGCCCGTCGCGTCGCCGCCCTGTCCAGGGGATAGGCTCGGCTAGAGCATCCGAGGAGGAGTCAGTGCATACCGCGATCGTGCTGGTCAAGACCGATGTCGCCCGCATCCGCGAGGTCGCCGAGACGATCGCCGCCCTCGACGGCGTCAGCGAGGTCTACTCGATCACGGGCAAGTACGACCTGATCGCGATGGTCCGGGTCCACCGGCACGAGGAGTTCAACGACGTGATCCCCGGCCGCCTCAACAAGATCCCGGGCATCCTGGAGACCGAGACCCACATCGCCTTCGAGACCTACTCCAAGCACGACCTGGACGCCGCCTTCTCCCTAGGCCTCCCAGACGCCGACTAAACCCCGCGCCCCGCGCAGAACAAGGCCCTCGCTGACGCTCGGACAGCCCCATTGGGGCTCCCGCCCCAAGCCGGGGGCAAGCCCCCACCCCTTCAGTGGCGCATCCCTTCCACGGCGGGATTCCCGGGTAGTTTTCGTGGCTGTGGATTTTGAGGGTTCTGTCTTGAGCGTTGCTAGACCTGTGGCATATGGGCAGCGACAGCTGCACGTGGGCAACACAGAGAGCACACGTGGAGGGACGCCGAATGGCGCAAATCCAGCTTCGGTCCTGATTGGGATGACTGTGTCATCGCTTGGGGCACGAGCCTCTGCACGGCGGTTTCGTTCCGCATGGATACACAAGTGCCGCTCTCTCTTGACCGTGCAGCGGTGCGGGGGGAGGCTTCCCCAGAGGCGTAGTGAGCATCATCGAGCATCCTCCGGACTGGAGACAGATCATGGCTCTACGGTTGGTCGGCGGAGACGACGAGAGCGAAGGCGGCGGCTCTCCCGCCGTGTGGGTGGACACCGAGACCTACGAGATCGTTGTGCAGGGGCTGACCGGGGATGACCCGACCAGGGCCGCGGCACGAGCGACGGGGAAGCTGACACCCGATCACGAGTCGATCATCCGGTTCCCTGATCGGCTGTACCGCTTGCTCGTGGAGGCGCATGATGTCATCGCAGAACTTCGAGGAGATATTCGCGGAGATGCTCCGCGGAGCGAATCATGAGGCCCTGCATCTTGAGTTGAGGGACTTCTATGGCCCTCCGTCCAAGACGTTCGCGGACTGGAAAGCCGGCGTCGAGTACGACCCTGCGGACAGGTTCGCGCCCTGGGTGTCACTGGTCAGGGAAACCGCCGCACGTGGGGTCACGGTCCGCCGTGCCCGCATCGTCGGAACTCCAGTCAGTGAGTACACGCGATATCTCCACTGGACGACGAGCATGAACATCGGAGCCGGCGAACGGGTCCGATGGTTGGCCCGTCGTGACGCGGCTGATCTGTGCCTCACCGGCGCCGACTTTTGGGTAATTGACGGAGCCGTCGTCTACTGGAACCACTTCTCCGGCGATAGCGTCCTCACCGAGGTCGAACGAGACGACCGGGAGGCATCGGCCAAGCTCGCGCGTTCAGCCTTTGAAGCCGCTTGGGCAAGGGCTATCGATCATTCCGAGTTCAAGCCCTGAAGGTGGTCCACTCTCCGACACCGGCAGTTCGGGAGGCGCGGCACGCCATTGCGGTGCGCCTGCGCGACATCCGCCGGGATGCGAACCTCAGCGGGACCGCCCTGGCGCAAGCGGCGAATTGGGATCGCACGAAGGTCTACAAGATTGAGGCGACCACAACCGCGCCGTCCGAGTTGGACATCCGCATTTGGTGCGCTGCGTGTGACGCTGAGGAGCAGATCCCTGATCTGATAGCGATGACCCGCGCTGTCGAAACGATGTACGTCGAATGGCGGCGAGCCGCCCGTTCCGGGTTGAAGGCGGTGCAGCGCGGAGCGATCCCTCTCTATGAGAAGACTACGACCTTCCAGATCTATGAGCCTGGAGTGATCCCCGGACTGTTTCAGACCAAAGACTACGCGACGGCCCGCATGGGGCGATTCAACGAGTTCCATGGATTCCCTGGTGACTTCGCGGACGCGGTCGAGGCTCGTATGGAAAAGCAACGAGTCGTTCGGTCAGGAAAGCGGACGTTCGCCGTCATCCTGGAGGAATCGGCGTTGTGGTTCCGGGTCGGTTCACGCGAGATGATGCGAGAGCAGCTTGATCACTTGCGGCACGTCGCCACATGGCCGCAGGTCTCGCTCGGGATCATCCCCCGTGACCAGGATCGCCGTATCTGGTCAGTGCCCAACTTCTGGATCTTTGACGGACGGCGTGTGATCACAGAGACACCCACAGCCGAGCTGAATATCACCGCGCCGGGCGAGGTTGAGATCTATCGGCGCATCTTCGCCGAACTCTCCACCATGACCCTCGTCGGCGCGGGCGCTGAGCGGCTGATCTCTGAGCCGTACGCGCAGTTCTGAGCCACAGCGAGCATCATCGAGCATCTTTGTGGAACCCCACAGAGCGGGGATCTAGCGTCCTTGTCATGAGCTTCGACACGCCCCGCAGCGACGCCGCTGACGCCGAGATCCCGGTGCGCAACGGTGAGCGTCGGAGGTTCCTGTCTGTTCTGGACGAGGCGGTTCGAGCGCATGGCGGTATGTCGTGCGGGGTGGTCAGGCGGGCCGGTACGCCGGTGCTGCATGTGATCAATTCCGAGCGTGCTTGTCGTCGTACCGAGGTCGGGGCCGAGTTTGCTGGTTCGGGCTGGTGGTTCACCTGGGCTGAGACCGGCGGCACGATCGGGCCGGTCGAGGGCCCTGCGGGTGTCGCCGAGGCCGTTGGCCGCTATCTGGGTGTCCACGTTCGAGGCATGCGATGACCGCCACGGCTGGGACGCAGCGCTGCCGTCATTGCCGCAAACCCATCACCTACGGCCCCGGCTGGTGGGAGCACCTCGGCGGAACGGTGGCCTGCAACCCTCACCAGGCGACATGGCCACCCCGAGGGACAAACGCCGCCCCGCTCATCGAAGCCATCACAGACCAGACGCCGGAGGCGCCGAGCCATGATCCCCAGCCGGCCACTCGCACCGATAGCGCGGCGCGGTCGGCCGGTTCCACATCCTCGACAACCCAGGGAGGCCGTGTGTTCACCAGGTCCAGCCAGTGCGATGGACAGCAGGAGACGTGTGGCTGTGTGCACGTCGCGATCGTGCGTGACGCGGTCGTCGTCACCGATGAAGCGGGCAACGTTTCCACGTTCGATCACTTTGAGTGGCGCGACTTCATCGCCGGAGCCAAAGCGGGCGAGTTCGACCTGCCGGACGACTCCCCGGCCCTGGCCCCCGCCCCGGTCTAGCCACTCCCATCGCATGAGCAGGTCCCGCCCTGGAGATAGCAAGGCGGGGCCTGCCCTACTTCGAAGGGCGCTGTTCGATGGCCTTTCACTGCTACCTGTGGCACGGAGATACGGCCACAGCCCAAGGCCCCAAGCGCGACACGCTGTGTGGGGACCTCAGCATGGCCACGCCTCCGGTCCTGACGCGGGACTGGTTGCGGAAGCCCCAGAGCATGCTGCGACGAAAGGCCAGTACACCTGAGGAAGCCGTCAACTGGCTGGGAGAGGTCTTCGACCAGCACGCGGAGAAGATGACTCACTCACAGGTCACCGGCATCAGGCGGCAAGACCGGTTCGGCTCCGCGCTGACCGACCTCCAGGCTGGAAACGACCTGTCCTGGGGCTTCCCACTGGTGGGGAGCAAGTACCTGGCCTTAGCCGTCATTGTTGTTCGTTAAGCGCCAGGAAGCGGAGATCAGCGGCATGGCCATTCGCTGCTCGCCTGCCGCGAGGCTGTGAAATGTGTCAGTACTCGCTCTGATTGCGTCGTAGGCGGCCGGGCTCGATCGCCTTGCGGAAGGGACGCACCACTGAAGGGGTGGAGGTCTGAGGGCTTGCACCTAGATTGGGGGCGGGAGCCCCTCTGAATACTGTCCGAGCGCAGCGAGGGCCTATTTGTGGTGCGCTGCGGGGTCCGGCTATTTGAGGGACTGGGTGGTTTGGATCCAGCGGTCTAGGAGGGCGGTGGAGGCGCCGGAGTCGATGGCGTCGCCTGTGCGCTCGTAGGCCTTGGCCAGGGTTTCGGTGAGCTTGTCGGCGGGTGGGGTGCCTTCGGCGGCGACGATCAGGGCGGCGGCGTTGAGGCGGACCATGTCGCGGACCGCGCCAGGGGCTCCAGCGAAGGTCTCGCGGGCTACGCGGCTGTTGTAGGCGGCGTCGGCGCCTCGGAGGTCTTCGGGTTTGGCGGGCGGGATGCCCAGGTCGGCGGGGTTGAACGTCGTTTCGGTGGACGTGCCCTCGCGGACCGCCCAGACCGTCGAGGTGCCCGTGGTGGTGAGCTCGTCCAGGCCGTCGTCGCCACGGAAGACCAGGGACGAGCAGCCGCGTTCGGCGAAGACGCCCGCGACGATGCCCGCCATCCGGGGGTGGAAGACGCCCACGGCTTGGGCCTTGGGGCGGGCCGGGTTGGTCAGGGGGCCTAGGAAGTTGAAGACGGTGGGGGTGCCTAGTTCGCGGCGGGTTTTGGCCGCGTAGCGGAGGGCCGGGTGGAAGAGCGGGGCGAAGCAGAATGTGATGCCGACCTCTTCGGCTACCTGGGCGGTGCGCTCGGGGGATAGGTCGATGGCGACGCCCAGGGCCTCCAGGAGGTCGGCGGCGCCGCAGGAGGAGGAGGCGGCGCGGTTGCCGTGTTTGACCACTTTGATGCCCGAGGCGGCCGCCACGACGGCCGCCATCGTGGAGATGTTGACCGTGTGAGCCCGGTCGCCGCCGGTGCCGACCAGGTCGGCGATCTGGCCCGGGATCTCGATCGGGGTGGCGTTGGCGTACATGCCCTCGGCCAGCCCGGAAACCTCGGCGACGGTCTCGCCCTTGGCGCGCATGGCCACGGCGAAGCCCGCGATCTGCGCGTCGGTGGCCTCCCCGGCCATGATCTGCTTCATGGCCCAGGCGGTCTCGTCGCTCGACAGCGACTCGCCGTCGAGGAGGGCGTTGAGCAGTGCCGGCCAGGTCGTGCGCGCGTCCATGCTTCCCCCAGGGTGGGTCGGTGCGGGGGATGCGCCGGGGGCGCACCCCGGCGATGGGCGGTCTAGAGTGCCGGGAGGCGGCTGTCCGCGCGCCGGCGCATGAGGTCGGCGACGGAGTTGGCCAGGGCCATCGGGTCCAGCGGGAGGCTCAGCACGGCGTCGGCGCGGGACCAGGTCGCGAGCCAGCCGTCGTCGCGCCGGGCGATGATCGCGAGCATCGGCGGGCAGTCGTACACCTCGTCCTTGGCCTGGCGGCACACCCCGAGCCCGCCCGCGGGCTGCGCCTCGCCGTCCACGATCGCGACGTCGATGTCGCCCTCGTCGAGCCGCGCCACCACGGCGGGCTGGGTCGCGACCTCGACGTACTCGACCAGCGGCAGGTCGGCGGCCGGCCGTCGGCCGAGCGCGAGCCGGATCTGGCTGCGGGTGCCGGCGTCGTCGCTGTAGACGAGAACCTTCATCGGACTCTCCGGGGCGGTGCTCATGGCAGAGAAGGCTACCGGTTCACCCGCGCGCGCACGAGATGCGCCCGGCCGAACGTGCTCTATGGGCCTCAAAGCCCTTGTCAGACGGGCTTTTCGGCCGTTCGGGCAGGGCCTGGCGGGGCACCGCCGGGACACGCTCGGGAACTCCAGGAGGGGGGTCATGCGTCAGTGTTGGATCGGGTGACGTAATAATGCTGCCCGTGGCAACAGCATCCGCGATAGAGACAACACCCCACGCTCGGGCAAACCGGCCCAATCTGGTCAGCGTGGGGACGATCGTCTGGTTGTCGTCTGAGCTCATGTTCTTCGCGGCGTTGTTCGCGATGTACTTCACGATCCGCTCCGTGACCATCGGTCAGGAAGGCCACGACGCGTGGCCGGGCGCCGAGCTCGACCTGCCGCTGTCCGCCTTCAACACCACCATCCTGGTGCTGTCCTCCGTGACGTGCCAGATGGGCGTGTTCAAGGCCGAGGCGGGCAAGGTCGGCCGCGACGGCGGCCTGCTGAACTTCCGGCGCTGGGGCCTGCGCGAGTGGTACGTGCTCTCGTTCCTCATGGGCGCGTACTTCGTCGCCGGTCAGGCCTACGAGTACTACCAGCTGGTCAACCACGACGGCCTCACGCTGTCGTCCTCGGCGTACGGCTCGGTCTTCTACCTGACCACGGGCTTCCACGGCCTGCACGTCACGGGCGGCCTGATCGCGTTCCTCTTCGTGCTGGGACGCACGTACGCCGCCAAGCGCTGGACCCATGAGCAGGCGACGAGCGCGATCGTCGTTTCGTACTACTGGCACTTCGTCGACGTGGTGTGGATCGGGCTCTTCGCGACGATCTACCTGCTCGACCTCTGAGCAGCTCAACTTCAACCGACGACATGACCCGAACGGGGATATCCGTGAAAAGGATCACCGCATGGCGACGGCGCCCCTGGGCGGGCTACGCCGTCGTGCTGGCGGCCCTGGCGGCGATCGCCGGCATCTACGCCGGATTCTCGCCGCAGACCGACCGCGCTGAGGCGGCGAACGCTACGCAGGCCGCCGCGGACCTCAAGAACGGGCAGCAGCTGTTCAACAAGAACTGCGCGAGCTGCCACGGTCTGAACGGCGAGGGCACCAAGGACGCCAAGGGCAACCCGGTCGCGCCCAGCCTGCTGGGCGTCGGCGCCGCATCGGTCGATTTCCAGGTCAGCACGGGCCGCATGCCCGCGATGAACCCTGGCGCCCAGATGCCGCGCAAGGAGCCGATCCCCGATTTCAACACCCAGATCAAGACCGACTACCACGACCCGGAGAAGCGGGCGCAGGCCGAGAAGCAGAAGGCCACCGCCCAGAAGAACCTCTCCGACCTCAACGAGTACGTCGCGTCGCTGGGTGGCGGCCCGCCCATTCCGACCAAGGAGCAGGTCGGCGACCCGCAGAAGGGCGACGCGGCCCTCGGCGGCAAGCTGTTCCGCACCAACTGCGCCCAGTGCCACAACTTCACCGGCCAGGGCGGCGCGCTCACCGGTGGCAAGTACGCTCCGCCGCTCAGCAAGAGCGACGTCACGCCGACCCAGATCTACGAGGCCATGCTGACGGGCCCGCAGGCGATGCCGGTCTTCAACGACACCACCCTCACCGAGAAGGACAAGCAGGCGATCATCGCCTACATCGTCCAGTCGCGTGAGGAGCCGAACCCGGGCGGCCACGGCCTGGGCCGCATCGGCCCGGTGTCGGAGGGGCTGGCCGGCTGGCTGATCGGAATGGGCCTGCTGGTGCTCTCCGCCATGTGGATCACCGCCAAGAAGCCGAAGAAGCTGAAGAAGTCATGAGCGAGAACAAGGGACCAGGCGGCACGCCTGAGCCGCAGGAGGAACGCGGCACGCACGACCGGGTGATCGGCACACCGTCACCGGCGGCGGACAAGCAGCTGCTGGCCGTCGACGAGGACCCCGCGCCCGCCGGCGCCGGAGCGCAGCTGGACGAGAAGGAGGCCAAGCGGGCCGAACGGATCGTCGCGCTGTTCTTCCTGCTCGCCTTCGCCGGCAGCGTGGCGTTCATCGCCTACTACATCGGCTGGAGCGGCCGCGACGGCGGCATGCACGGCATCTTCCGGGCACGGGAGTCCAACTTCTGGCTCGGCGGCACGATGGCGCTGTCGTTCCTGGCGCTGGCCGTCGGCGTGACGATCTGGGTGCGACGCCTGATGACCAGCGCGCCGATCGTCCAGGAGCGGCACGAGCTGGTGTCGGACCCCGAGGCCCGCGCCGCGTTCACCCGGGACTTCCTGGAGGGCGCCGAGGACAGCGGCATCACCAAGCGGCCGCTGCTGCGCCGCACGCTGCTGCTGGCCGCGGCGCCGCTGGGCCTGGCCCCGCTGGTGCTGCTGCGCGACCTCGGCCCGCTGCCGGAGAAGCGCCTGCGCCACACCTTCTGGGGTGAGGCGGTCAAGAAGGCGCAGGCCGAGGGCAAGAAGGGCGTCCGGCTGGTCGTCGACGGCACCAACAAGCCGCTGAAGGTGAGCGACTTCGCCACCCCCGGCGGCATGATCACGGTGCTGCCGGAGGGCGTCGAGGAGAGCCACCACGCGCTCAACGAGATCGCCAAGTCGGTGACCATCCTGATCAACGTGCCCGCCGACCAGTTCAAGCCGGCAAAGGGCCGGGAGAACTGGCACGTCAACGGCATCGTCGCGTACTCCAAGATCTGCACGCACGTCGGCTGCCCGGCGGCCCTGTACGAGCAGACCACGCACCACATCCTGTGCCCGTGCCACCAGTCGACCTTCGACGCGACCGACGCGGCCAAGGTCGTGTTCGGCCCGGCGGCCCGGGCGCTGCCGCAGCTGCCGCTCGCCGTGGAGAACGGCTATCTCGTGGCCACCGCCGACTTCCCCGAACCGATCGGGCCGAGCTTCTGGGAGCGCGGATGAGCGAGGCAACCGTTCCGACGGCGACCGCGCCGAAGGCAGTGGACGGCACGCTGACCTTCATTGACGAGCGCCTCGGTTCCACCACCTTCTTCAAGCGCAACGTGAAGAAGGTCTTTCCGGACCACTGGTCGTTCATGCTGGGCGAGATCGCGCTGTACTCGTTCATCATCCTGCTGCTGACCGGGACGTTCCTCACGCTCTGGTTCCAGCCGAGCATGCACGAGACGGTGTACGAGGGGTCGTACGAGCCGCTGCGCGGCGTGAAGATGTCCCAGGCGTACGCGTCGGCGCTGCACATCAGCTTCGATGTCCGCGGTGGCCTGCTCATGCGGCAGATCCACCACTGGGCCGCGATCCTGTTCATGGCGTCGATCATGGCGCACATGCTGCGGGTGTTCTTCACCGGTGCCTACCGCAAGCCGCGTGAGATCAACTGGCTCATCGGCATCGTGATGTTCACGCTGGGCATGCTGGAGGGGCTGTTCGGCTACTCGCTGCCGGACGACCTGCTGTCCGGCACGGGTCTGCGGATCACCCAGGGCGTGCTGGAGTCGATTCCGCTGGTCGGAACGTACGGCTACATGTTCCTGTTCGGGGGCGAGTTCCCCGAAGGCCTGAACGGCGAGCTGATCCCGCGGCTGTTCACGCTGCACATCCTGCTGATCCCGGGCATCTTCCTGGCGCTGATCACCGCGCACATGATGATCATGTGGCACCAGAAGCACACCGCGATGCCGACCAAGAACCAGAGCAACGAGCAGGTCTACGGCTACCCGTTCTACCCGGTCTTCATGGCCAAGACGGGTGCCTACTTCCTGTTCACCTTCGGGGTGCTGGCGCTGCTCGGCGCGTTCGCCCAGATCAACCCGATCTGGCAGTTCGGGCCATACGACCCGGGTGCCATCTCGTCGGGCTCGCAGCCCGACTTCTACATGGGCATCCTCGAAGGCTCGCTGCGCATCATGCCCAACTGGGAGACCACCGCCTTCGGTCACACGGTCAGCTGGAACGTGCTGATCCCGGCGCTCGGCCCGCTCGGCATCATCTTCACCGGCGCGGCGCTCTGGCCGTTCCTCGAACGCTGGGTGACCGGCGACAACCGCAGCCACCACGTGAACGACCGGCCGCGCAACGCCCCGGTCCGCACCGGCGTGGGCATGGCGGCGGTGGCCTTCTACGGGCTGCTGTGGCTCGCCGGCGCGAACGACGTGATCGCCGAGAAGTTCCACGTCTCGCTGTTCGCGACGACCTGGTTCTTCCGGTTCGCGGTCTTCATCGGCCCGGTCCTGGCGTACATCATCACCAAGCGCATCTGCCTGGGGTTGCAGCGCAAGGACGCCGACACGATCGGCCACGGCGTGGAGAGCGGCATCATCGTCGCATCGCCGGACGGCATGTTCAGCGAGCGGCACGAGCCGGCGCGCGAGGAGGACCGGATCAAGATCCTCTCCAAGGAGAACGCGCGGCCCGGTGCGCCCGAGACCGACGCCAACGGCATTCCCGCCCCGGGCACCAAGGGCCCGCTGGGACTGCTCCGGGCACGGCTGCAGCGCGCCTGGACCATGGACGACGTCCCCGTCGAGGAACACGGCCACGGTCACAACGGCCACGAAGTCGAAGAAGGCAAGACCAAGAAGGAACTGAGCCACTGAGTTTATTGGCTTTCGCGGCCTCGGGGTTCTCGCCTGGCGGCTCGAACCCCGAACCGCAAAAGCGGCGAGCGCGACATCGCTTCGCGATCTTCGCGGGGAGCTTCGCCTTCGGCTCGCTCCCCGCTCAGCGCCGCGCGCTCGCGGTGCGGATGCGGGCTTGTGTGTGAGTTTGAATGCGGTGCCGGTGCCGGTGCCGGTGCCGGTGCGGGCGCAGAGTCGGATGCGACCCGGCCCCGGCCCCGGCCCCGGCCCGGTCCGGCCTGGCCTGGCTCAGGGCAGTGCGGCTCGGCTCGGCTCGCGGTGTGGATGTGGGTTGCAGAACGGGGCATGGGATCCTGGGGGTGAGATGACCAGGACTCTTGTCGTTACCAACGACTTTCCGCCGAGGCCGGGCGGCATCCAGACGTTCGTCCAGGGGCTGGTGGCGCGGCGTCCGGTGGGTTCGGTCGTGGTGTACGCGCCGGCCTGGGACGGAGCGGCCCGGTTCGACGCTGAGCAGCCGTATCCGGTCGTTCGCCATCCGACATCGCTGATGTTGCCCGAGCCGCGCGTGCTGCGCCGGGCCGGGGAGATCATCCGTTCTGAGGGCTGTGACTCGGTGCTCTTCGGGGCGGCGGCGCCGCTCGGGTTGCTGGCGCGAGGGCTTCGGCGGTACGGGGCGGAGCGGCTGGTCGGCATCACGCACGGGCACGAGGCCGGGTGGGCGTCGCTGCCGGTGGCGCGGCGTCTGCTGCGCCGGATCGGCGAGGACGTCGACGTGCTGACGTACCTGGGGGAGTACACCCGGTCGCGGATGGCACGGGCACTGTCACCGGCGGCACGGTTGGCGCGGCTGGCGCCCGGCGTCGACGAGACCGTGTACTTCCGGGGTGCGGGTGGTGCCGAGGTACGTGCGCGGCACCGGCTGACGGGCCGTCCGGTGGTCGTGTGCGTGTCGCGGCTCGTTCCACGCAAGGGGCAGGACGCGCTGCTGCACGCTTGGCCGCACGTCCGGAAGGCGGTGCCGGACGCCGCACTGCTGCTGGTCGGAGGCGGCCCCTACCGCGCGGAGCTGGAGAGGCTGGCGGCGACCACGGGAGCCGGGGACTCGGTGGTCTTCACAGGGAGCGTGCCCTGGGAGGAACTGCCCGCCCACTACGACGCGGGTGACGTGTTCGCGATGCCCTGCCGGACGCGCAACCACGGGCTCGACGTCGAAGGCCTGGGGATCGTCTACCTGGAGGCGTCCGCCAGCGGTCTGCCCGTCGTGGCGGGAGACTCCGGCGGGGCGCCCGACGCGGTGCTGGACGGCGAGACGGGCGTGGTCGTCTCCGGCCGTTCGGTGCGCGCCGTCGCGGAGGCCCTGATCGACCTTCTCCTGGACCCGGAGCGGGCCCGCAAGATGGGCGAGCAGGGCCGCGCCTGGATCGAACGCGAGTGGCGCTGGAAGATCCAGGCCGCCCGCCTCGACGCCCTGCTCGCCTACTGAGCTCTGGAACGCAGCGCCAGCGCGGCCAGCCGCAGTGGAGCGGCACCCTTGGCCGTCTGGCGCATCTGCTTGCCCCAGTGGTGGGAGTAGCGGTACCGCCAGCGCGCGCCTTTGGCGAAGTAACGCACGTTGGAGTGCGTCACGCGCTGCCCGCGCAGGTAGACGACCTTGTGCCGGGCCTTGGTGCCGAGAGCCGACCGCGGGCCCACCCGGGTGTCGTCGTGCGCGCCGACGAGCGTCCAGTCCGTTGCGCCGCGGCCCTGGGGGTTCTGGTGGGACGCGAGCCACCGCAGGAACGGGCTCCCGGCTCGCAGGTCGTGGCATTGGATCCGTATCTGTACGCAGGCCACGCCCTGGAACGGCGTGCTGAGCGCGACCACGTCGGTGACCCGCAGGTACGGCGGCCAGGTCCGCGTTTTGCCGCCGTACTTCTGCACGCCTGCCAGGGCGGCGGCCGCGACCAGGCCGCCCATCGAGTGGCCGACGAGTCCGGCGGGCCGCCCGTGCCGGGAATGCCGGTTGTAGATCTCCCAGGCGAGCCTGCGGCCGAGCTCCATGATCCTGGTGTCGAGGTCGCCCGGGTAGGTGACCGAGCATCGCCGGTCGCCGCGGTAGTAGCCCCAGGTGATCAGCGGCCCGCGGAACCCCTGGCGCCGGAGGGCGGCCTTGGCGTTCTGCCACGACGCCTCGCAGTCGGTGCCGCCGTCCCACTGGACCCCGTGCAGCAGATACACCGGCCGATCGATCGGCGCCGGCCGGACGCCGCGCTCCGCAGCTTCCTGGGCGGGCTGTGCGGATGCTGCCGGGGGTCCGGCCTGCGCGGGGTGTGCCGGCGCGGCGGCTACGGCCAGAACGAGTCCGGGCACGAGGACATGCCTGAATCGACGACGCACGATGAGAGCTCCCCTGGCACGGTCTCTCGCCGTCCCCCGTCGGATCGGCGGTCCGAGCCAGGGAGATCATACGGAGGCCGGGACCGGCTTCGGCCGCGAATCGCCTGCCGGTGTCCGGATCGTCATCTTCCGGTCATGTCCCCGTCGCCTGGCCGGAGAGTGTCGAGCCGCCGCCGCCACGAGACCCGCAGCAGCGTCACGCGGACACGGTCGGCCGGACCCACCGGGATGGGCATCGAGAGCGGCTTGAGCCCGGTCAGCGCCGCCGCGCCGGAACGCAGGCCGGTGAGCGTCCCGCCGGAACGCAGGCCGAGGAGGTGCGGGCCGATGAGGCCGCCGGGACGGAGGGCCGCCAGGACCTGGGGGCCCACGGCCGTCACCAGGACGGGGGCGACCGTGACCAGTCCGATCACGGCTCCGACGCGGGCGATGCGGCCGAGGTCGGTCGTCCGGCGCTCGGAGGGGCGCGAGGTGCTCATGAGCCAACGATCTCGCGCCGCGGCGCCGGCGCCATGAGTACAGGTACTCAACCGTTCGTGGGGAGTTCGCGAGGTGAGCGCCCGCGCCGCCGCACCGCCGGCGCGGAGCCCACCTCCGCTCGGTTGGGGTCGTGCCCGAGTTCCCGGAGACCAGTTCCACGCGACGCCCCTGTCGAGGTGGGGTCGTGATCCGTGCGAACCGGCCCGGCGCCCTTATTAAGGGGGAGAACCTGGAGGTAGGCGCGCCGTGCAGGATTGCCGGTCCCGTGGGACCGCGGATGCGTGGACGGGAGTGCCGGGCACGACCCCGGCATGCGGCCGCGACGTCCCGGGGAGGGGTGGGCCGCCCCTGCTCGTCCGTTCCTCATCGGGGCCACCTCCTCCGTCGTGCCGTCGACCGGATGACTCTCCCGAAGCTAGGCGGCCGGAAGCCCGATGTCTGCACTGTTAGGGCGGGCTTAAGGCACCTCTGAGACGCCGCTAAGCATGACAACTCCACCAAAACGTGAGCATCAGGACGCTATCTCGTTGTCAGGAATCGCTGTAATGATCCCTGCAGCCGTCGAACGGGGAGACTCCGATGCGCTCACGTGGCCTTGTCGTGCTGGCAGGGGTGGTCGTCCTGGTGCTCGCCGTCGGGGTCGGCGCCGCGCTGGTGCTCCCGGGGCGGGGAGGCGGCGGGCCGGGGCCGGAGAAGGTCGCGGCCGACTACTTCGCGGCCTGGCGGGACGGCTCGTTCACGCGGATGGAGAAGCTGGTGGCGGGCGCGCCCGCGAACTTCGCCGACCAGCACCGGGCGCTGTCCCGCGGCCTCGCGGTGACCTCGATCGACCTGCGGCCCGGACGGCTGGTGCACCCCCGGCCGCGCCACGCGCAGCAGGACTTCACGGTGAGCCGGGAGCTGTCCGGCCGCGGGACCTGGTCGCTGCGTTCGGTGCTGCGGCTCGGCGAGGTCGACGGGCGATGGCGGGTGCTGTGGTCGCCCTCCACCTTGTATCCGGGGCTGAAGGGCATGGGCTCATGGCGGATGCGCGAGATCGACGTGCCCCTCCTCGCGCTGACCGACCGCGACGGCCGGGCGCTGCCCGAGGGAGGCCCGCTGGAGCCGTACGTCGGTGAGCTCACCGACCGGCTCGCCACCGACGGGGACGAGGCGGAGGCGGAGGACGACGCGTCACCCTGGGCCATCGAGCTGCAGGACGGCGGCGGTCCCGCGCAGCGGGTCAAGGTCTTCGGCGACCGGACGGGCCGGAAGATCCGGACGACCCTGGACCGGCGGGTGCAGGCGGCGGCCGAGAAGGCCGTCCAGGACGCGCCCGGCGAGGCCGCGATCGTGGCGATGCGGCCGTCCACCGGTGAGATCCTCGCCGTGGCCGACGGCCTGGGCGGGCGCGGCGCGTTCCTCGGCCTGTATCCGCCCGGCTCCACGTTCAAGCTGGTGACCGCGGCGGCGTTGCTGGGCGACGGCATGAGCGCGGGAAGCGGAGCCGACTGCCCCGCGACGGTGGTCACCGCGCAGCGCACCATCCGCAACCACGACGGCCGGTCGCTCGGCCGGGCCTCGCTGCGCGACGCGTTCGCCCAGTCCTGCAACACCACGTTCGCGCGCCTGGCCGTCGAACGGGTGAAGGCGGCCAAGCTGGCGGCGAGTGCGCGGGCCTTCGGTTTCGAGGGGCCCGTCACGCCCGGCGTGCCCGCGTCCCGCGGACGCTTCCCCGAGCCGGAGAGCGGCGCCGAGCTGGCCGAGGCCGCCATCGGGCAGGGGCGGGTCCAGGCGAGCCCGCTGACGATGGCGATGGTCGCCGGGGCGGTCGCGGACGGTACGTGGCGTTCGCCCAGGATGGTGGCGACCCGGCTCGTCCGCGCCACCGGCGATCCGGTCCGCCCGTCGCACGCGGTGCCGGACGCGGCCGCGCTCCGGTCCATGATGCGCGCGGTCGTGACCGAGGGCACCGCCGCCGGTGCCGGTCTGCCGTCCGGTACGGGTGGCAAGACCGGCACCGCCGAGGTGGGGTCGGGGGAGCCGTCGCACGCGTGGTTCGTGGGTTACCGCGGGGACCTGGCGTTCTCGGTGCTGGTGCAGGGCGGCGGCTCCGGTCCCAAGGTCGCCGTGCCCGTGGCCGCCGCGTTCCTCGGCCAGGTGCGCTGACCCTCACGAGCTGCGGATGCCTAACGTCAGGAGCGGCGGGCGGCGACCGTCAGGACCGAGCCGGCCGCGAGCATGACGGTCAGGGCGAAGGCGAGCGGGGCGATGCCGTGATCCGCGAGAAGCCCGGCGATCTGCGGCCCGAGGCTCGCCCCGGCGAACAGCAGCGCGGTGAACAGCGAGATCGCCGGGCCGCGCGCCGCCCCGGCGCGGGAGCCGATGGTGTCGATCAGGCTGGGCGCGGCGACCGCGATCCCGGCGGTGACCAGCATGAGCAGCAGTGCGAGCACCGCGGTGCCGGGCGTCAGCAGGCCGATGAGGCCGGTGCCGGCGGCCGCCGCCGCCAGAGCGAGGGCGGCGCGGCGCGGTCCGGGGACCCGGGCCAGCCGCGGCGTGAGGAACGGGATCGCGAGGATGACGGGGAGGGCGCTGGCGCGCAGGCCCAGCAGGCCGGTGGTGCCGGTGAGCTGCAGCCCGGTGTAGATCGCGACGAACGCGGTGAGCACCGTGGGCACCGCCGCGTACAGCAGGCGCAGGTCGGGTGAGCGCAGCAGCGACGGCATGACGCGGTACGCGTCGAGCGGCGAGGCGCCGGAGGCGGGCGCGTCGGGCAGCATCGCCCAGCGCAGCGCGACCGCCGCGACCGCGAACGCGGCGGCACCGGCGACGAAGAACACCCGCCATCCGAACGTGGCCAGCCACTGGGCGGCGAGCTGGCCGACGACGGCGGCGGCAAGGAAGCCGGTCGTCATCGTGGTCACCGTGACCAGCCGGCGCCGGGGTTCGATCCGTTCGCCGACGTAGGCCATCGCGACCGGCGGGAACGCCCCCATGGTCATGCCCTGCACGATCCGGAGCGCCACGCCGAGGCCGAGGCCGGGCGCGGCGGCGACCGCCAGCGTGGCGACCGCGGTGGCGGCGACGCCGGTGACGATCACCCGGCGGCGGCCGTAGCGGTCCGACAGCGGGCCGAAGAGCAGGAAACCGGCCGCGTAGCCGAGCCCGTACACCGTCATCAGCCAGGTCACCGCGGTGGGAGACGTGTGCCAGTCGGCGGCGATCGTGTTCACCAGCGGGATCAGCCCGTAGAGCTGGGCGGTCGCCAGCAGCGCGGTGATCGAGAAGACCACGAGGGTGCGGGCGAACGGCGCGTACCCGGCGGCGGGCGTTGCGGGGACCGGCGGGGCGGCGGTGGTCGGGGCGGTGGTCATGCGGGAGAACGTAGCCAACCAACTGGTTGGATGTCAACCAACCAGTTGGTCGCGAGGGGTTATGCTGTGGACCATGCCGAAGAGGGACAGCCCGACGACCAAGGACGCCCTGCTCGCCGCCGCCCGCGAGGAGTTCGCCGAGCACGGCGTGGCCGGTGCCCGCGTCGACCGCATCGCGCAGCGGGCCGGCGTCAACAAGGAGCGCATCTACGGCTACTTCGGCAACAAGGAGAAGCTCTTCGACGCGGTGATCCAGGTCGCCCTGGACGAGTTCGCGGCGATCACGCCGCAGCCCGGCGACGACCCGGTCGAGTACGTCGGGCATCTCTTCGACTACTACCAGGAGCACCCGGAGCTGCTGCGGCTTCTCACCTGGGAGGGCCTGCACTCCCGGCCTGGCGCGCTGCCCGAGCAGCAGGGGCGCGCCGAGCGCTGCCGCAAGGCTCTGGGGTCGCTCGCCGCCCGCATGGACCGCGAACCCTCACCCGAGGTCGGCCGCACCCTGCTGACGCTGAAGGGCCTGGCCATGATGCCGATGGTCATGCCCCAGCTCGCCGAGCTGCTCGTCGGCGGCAGGATGGACGATCCCGCCTCCCTGGCGGCGATGCGCGACCATGTCATGGCGTTCGCGCGCGCGGCTCTGCGGGACACGGCCTCCGAGGACGCGAGCCGGGCACGGTGACCTGCCCGGCGACGGCGAACGGACCCCTGGACGCGGAGCTTCCGGCGGCTTTTTTGCCGCCATCTCTCATCAAAGTGGCCCCTGAGGCGTATGCTCCGGTGAAGTCGGGGCGGCCCAGCCGCCCACGGGCACTGGAGCGGAGCGGGCTCCAACGATAGTGTCCACGACGTCTCAGGGAGCACGTACGCCCGGGTCGAGCGGACCCGGAGCGCACCGCACGGGATCATGCCGTCGTTCGCCGTACCTCCGCCTCCTCCACAGGAGAGGGCATGGTGCGACGCGACAACTGGGATCGCCCCCTGCCATGGGAGCGTCCCGACCTGGAGTGGCAGCCGCCGCGAGGGCAGCGGTCGTCACGGGACCAGCGGTCCCGGCGGCGTAAGCAGGCCCGGCAACCACGGCAGCGGCTCGACCGGCGACCACAGCCGCCGCCCGCGCCCGCGCCGCCACGTCCCGATTTCGTGACCGACCGGCCGCAGGCGCCACCGCGACCGGCCCCTCAGCCCGTACCGCCGCGACCGGTCGTACCCCCGGAGCAGATCGCACCCTCGCAGCCATCCGTACCTCCGCCGCGAGGCGTACCCCCGCGGCCGGCCGTGCCCCCGCAGCGGGCGGTGCCTTCCGCGGGCGAGCAGGTGATGTCGCCGACCTGGCGGCGGGCGATGCCGGAAATGGACCGGCAGGCGGCCCCCCAGCCCGGACGGCGGGCGACGTCCCGCCGCCGTGCCGCCTCCGACCGGCGGCGCGGCACACCCCAGCGAGGCCGCCGCCCCGCACCCGAACCCGAACGGTGGGACGGACGGCAGGCGACGCCCGGGACCGGACGGCCCGTCGCGCCGCAGCCGGAGCGGGCGGCGGCACCGGCACCGGAGCCGGGGCGACGCCGCGAGTCCCGGCGCCAGGCCGCGCCCCGGCGGGTGGCAGCTGAGGCGGAGTTCTGGGCGACGACCCAGTCCGGACGGCGAGCCAGGTCCGAACGGAGGGCCAAGCCAGAGCGGCGGGCCAAGTCCGAGCGGCGGGCCAGGTCCGAGCGGCGGCCACGGCAGGCGGGTACCGCCGGACGGCGGCCGGGCCGCGAGCCGGTGGGACGGCCACGGCGGCCCGCGCCGGCACGCCGGTCGTTCGGGATGGACCGGCTGAACGCGGGGGCCGTCATCTTCTCGATCGTGACCGGCCTCGCTCTGCTGGCGATCGTCGAACGCAGCGTGCTCGAAGGCGGGCCGATCGGCGACTCCGGCCAGGCCGGGGCCGACCGCCCGCTCAACAAGCCCGGCGCGAGGGCCGCGCTTCCGGACCGGGGCCCGCAGAAGCCCGCGCCGTCCCGGCCGGACGGCGGCGCCACCGGCGGCGGTGGTGCCGCGGTGCCCGACCTCCAGGTGCTGACCTCGCAGGTCCGCGACCTCACGGTGGCCCAGCGCGGCGCGGCGGCGCGGCAGGAGTACGGGGTGGCCGCGGACCGGCCGCCGCTGGTGCTGGTCAGCCGCGTGAGCCGCGACCGGACCTGGGCGTTCGGCACCACGGCGGTGCCCGTCCCTGCCGGCGGGTCCGCGATTCCGCACGTCGCGTTGTTCGCCGCGCACTGGACGGCCGGCCGGTGGCAGCCCGCGCTGTCGGGCACCACCGCGTTCGCGGGGCTCGTCGGCCGGATGCCGCCCGCGCTGATGTCGCCCAGCGAGGCGAGCCTGCTCCGGCGGCACAGCGCGACCACCGCCGGGCAGGGCACGTCCACCACCAACGGCACCCGTGTCGGCGACGGCCTGATGTTGCCGTGGCGGGTCGGCGCGGCCTGGACGCTCGGCACCGGCGACACGGCGGGTGCCCGGCCGCTGTCGGCCCTGGCCTTCTGGGGCGGTGACGGACGGGTGGCGGCCGCCGCCGACGGGCGGCTGTACCGGTTCTGCGCGGAGGGGACCCGCGGGTTCGTGATGGTCATCCATCCGAGCGGTCTCGCCAGCGCCTACTACCGCATGCGCGACGTCGTGCAGCTCCGGGACGGAAGCGTGGTCAAGCAGGGCGATCCGCTCGGCCGTACCGGCGCCGAGCTGCCGTGCGGCGGCGCTCCGGCGCCCCGCGACGAGGTGCGGTTCGCGCTCCGCGGGGCGACCGAGGCCGTGCCGCTGGACGGGGCGCAGATCGGAGGGTGGATCTTCCGCGAACGGGCCCGTCCCCTTCTCGGATATGCCGAACGAGGTCTTCTCCAGGTGCTCCCCGGCGGACGGCTGGCCAACTTCGGGCCGGTGCCCCCGACGGAGCCGCCGGGCACGGACGAAGAGCCGTCGCCCGGCGCCCGGCCCGGCACTCCGCCGGCCGGTGGTACGCAGAAGAGGAGTTCGAAGAGTGCAGACGAAGAGCAGTGACGATCCGGCGCTGCCGAACTGGGCACTGCGCGTCGTGGTGATCGGTTCCATCGCGGTCCTGGTCGGTGCGGCGACCCCGCCCGGCGCCGCCGTGGCGGGAGACGTGCAGCGCTTCCTCTCGTACTACGCGGGAGTCTTCGCCCTGCTCGCGATGACCGTCTCGGTCGTCAGCGGGCTGCTGGCCACCGAGCGCCTCATCCTGGCCATCCGGCACCGCGTCCTGGCCCAGGGACTGCACCGCGCCGCCTCGCTGCTGGCGGTGACGTTCCTGGTCGCGCACGTCCTGGTGAAGGTGCTCGGCGGGCTCGCCGCGCCGGCCCAGATCGTCGTCCCCTCGACCGGGCCGGTCGGGCTCGGCGCCGTCGCCCTCGACCTGATGGTCGTGGTCGTGCTGACCGGCCTGATGCGCCGCCGATTCGCGTTCGGCTCCCGGCCGTGGGTGTGGCGCTCGATGCACGCGGTCGCCTACCTCAGCTGGCCGGTCGCCATCATGCACGGGCTGACGGCGGGACGGCAGGCGGCGAGCTGGGTGACGCTCAGCTACGTGCTCTGCGCGGGCGCCGTGGCGCTCGGGCTGGTCACCCGGATGATCGTGGTGGTCCGGCCGCGGGACGTGCGGCACGTCGGCGACAGCGCGGGCGCGCCTCTCGCGCAGGCGATCCGCGAGCGGAACCTGGGACGCGCGGACGCCACGCCCGCCGCGGCATCCTCCCCGGCATCCGCCGCTTCGTCTTCGCCTGCGCCGGGCCCCGCGCCCGGCGGCGGACGTGAGACCGAGGTGCTCGGATGACGTCGACCGTCACCGTCACCAATATCGGCGGCCCCCGCCTGACGCTGGGTTTCGACCGGTTCGAACGGCTCGACCTCGACCGGCATCTCGCGGTGCACGGCAAGCTCTACGCGCCCGTGCTCGACGACCTGGTCAAGCTGGCCGAGCAGGTGGACCTGCGCGGCCGCGGCGGCGCGGGCTTCCCGTTCGCGCGCAAGCTGATGGCCGTCGCCGCGCAGATCACCTCCCCGGACGGCGCGCGGTCCGAGCTCCTGCCGGGAGAGGCCGCGGACCGGCGGCGGCCGCACGAGGACGCGGTCGTGGTGGTGAACGGGGCGGAGGGCGAACCCGGCAGCGCCAAGGACAAGGTGCTGCTCCGCCGTGCCCCGCACCTGGTGCTGGACGGCGCGGTCATCGCCGCCAACGCGCTCGGCACGCAGCGGGTGATCGTGGCGGTCGAGAACGACGAGGCGGCCCGGTCGGTCCGCTCCGCCATCGCCGAACGGCACATGCCCGCCCGCGTGGTGCGGCTGGCCGAACGTTTCATCTCCGGCGAGAGCGGCGCGGTGATCCGGGCCATCAACGGGGAGATCCCGATCCCACCGGGCGTGAAGGTCCGGGCGTCGGAGTCGGGCGTGGACGGCTGCCCGACGCTGCTGTCCAACACCGAGACGTTCGCCCAGCTCGCCGTGCTGACCTCGCTCGGCCCCGACCTGTACGCGTCGGCCGGCACCGAGGACGAGCCCGGCACCACGCTGCTGACCGTGGGCGGTACCAGGGTCGTCGAGGCGCCGCTCGGCACGTCGCTGCGGGCGGTGCTCGACCACTGCGACGTCCCGCCGGCCCAGGGCGTCCTGGTCGGCGGCTACCACGGCATATGGCTCGACCCGCGCGCCGTCTCCGTCGCGGTGCTGTCGCGGTCGGGGATGAGGGCGGTCGGCGGCACGGTCGGCGCGGGCATCATCCTGCCGCTCGGCCAGGGCTCCTGCCCGCTCGGCGAGGTCACCCGGATCGCCTCGTACCTCGCGGCCCAGTCCGCCGGGCAGTGCGGCCCCTGCCGCCTCGGCCTTCCCGACGTGGTCCGCGCGCTGACCGCGCTGGCCGACGGTTCGGGCAGCGTCGACGACGTGCGCCGCGCGGCCGGCATCGGCCGTGGCCGCGGCGCCTGCGGCCATCCGGACGGGACGGCGATGTTCGTGTTGTCGGCCGTGGACGCCTTCGGCGCCGACATCGAGCTGCACCGGTACGGGGGCTCGTGCGGGATGCCGGTGTTCGGCGTGCTGCCGCTGCCGGTCCCGACCGGCGCCGAGGGCCGGGTGGCGATCGACTGGAGCCGGTGCGACGGCCACGGCCTGTGCGCCTACCTCGTGCCCGAACTGATCCAGCTGGACCGGTACGGGTTCCCGGTCGTCCTCGGCACCGATGTCCCGCCCTGGATGGAACGCGACGTCCAGCGGGCCGTGGCCATGTGCCCCGCCCTGGCCCTGCGCGTCACGAGCAGCATGCCGGGGGCCGCGGAACGCCGTTCCTGACCACATCTCGAAATGGGCGGCGGGGCTTCTTCGGCATGCCTGAAAATGGCTTGAAAAATGTCGAGAAAAAGTCTCGTTCGGCTGAACCCCACGCTATCTGGATGCGTATCCCATGACGACCCCCTGTTGGGTCGATCGGTGCATTCCCGGAAAGGAGCATGGTCGCCTTGAGGAAGTCGTACGGCATCGCGGAAATGCGTACCATGCGGCGGCTGGGACGCGGTCAGCTCCTCCTGGTGGCCGCCGCGGCCGCCGCCGTCCTGGCGGCGCTCGTCGTCGTCCTCAGCCCGCCCCGCGTGCCCGCGGACGGCGAGACCCGAGGTGGTGTGACCGAGACGCGCTGGGGCCGGCTCTCGGAGGGAGACCGCGCGTTGCTGGCCGCCGTCCGGCGGGCCGGTCTCTGGGAGATGCCCGCGGGGCAACAGGCCCAGCAGCGGGCCTCCAGCGCCAGGGTGAAGGAGGTGGGCGACATGATCATGGAGCAGCACGCGCAGCTCGACGAGGACGTGCGCGCCACCGCGGCCCGGCTCGGCGTGATCCTGCCCAGCGAGCCGAACGCCGACCAGAAGCGCTGGCTGGCCGAGCTGTCGGGCAAGTTCGGGGCGGACTACGACCAGACCTTCGTGCTCCGGCTGCGCGCCGCGCACGGAAAGGTCTTCGGCGTCATCGCCCAGGTGCGGGCGCAGACCGAGAACTCCGAGATCCGGGCGTTCTCCGAGCGTTCTCTCAAATACGTCAACACGCATATGACGTTGCTGGAGAGCACGGGTCTGGCCACCAGGGAGGCTCTTTCCTCCTGACGGGATCGACACCCAGCTTCCAAGGAGAGCGAAATGGGCAGAAAGAAAGGCATCGCGGTCGTCATCCCGGCGCTGTTGCTGGTCGCCTCGGCGACGGAGGCGCCGGCGGGTGCGATGGCGCAAGCGCGGCTGGGCGCCGTGGTCGCGGCGGATCCCACCGATCCACCCGATCAGGGCGGTCAGAACGGCGGCCAGAACGACCCGGGCGACGGCCAGAACAACGGCGGCCAGGACGGCCAAGGCGGCCAGGCCGATCCCACCGCTCCGGGCAACGGCGGCCAGAACGGAGACGGCCAGAACGGCGATCAGAACGGTGGCCAAGGCGGTGACGGCCAGAACGGCGACCAGAACGGCGGCCAAGGCGGTGACGGCCAGGGCGGCGATCAGAACGGAGACGGCCAGAACGGCGACCAGAACAACGGCAACGACCAGAACAACGGCGACCAGAACAACGGAGACCAGGGCAACGGAGACCAGGGCAACGGCAACCAGGGAAACGGCAACCAGCAGGCGGTGAAGGAAGGGCCGGTCGCGTCCGACTTCGTCAACATCAGGCAGGCGCCGCCCAAGGCCCGCGTCCGCCCGGGCCGCAACGCCTCCCGCGGCTCGTTCACCTCGCGCTGCGGCCGGAACGAGAACCAGCACCACAACCCCGACAACTTCATCGTGGCGCCCGGGGTCCAGAACGGCGCGCACCACATCCACGACTACGTGGGCAACCTGTCCACCGACGGCTTCTCGACCGACGAGAGCCTCGCCGCGGCCGGCACCACGTGCGCGCGCGGCGACAGGTCCACGTACTTCTGGCCCGTGATGCGCGTACGCAACCAGCAGGACAATTCCGACCAGGCACAGCAGAGCACCGCCGACGGCAACGTCGGCCGCATCGTCACGCCCGCCTCGGCGAGCATGACCTTCGTCGGCAACCCGCGGACGCGGGTCACGGCGATGCCGCGGTTCCTGCGGATCATCACCGGTGACGCCAAGTCCGCGACGAACGGCACGGCCAACGCCCGCGCCCAGTGGACGTGCACCGGCTTCCAGAACCGCGTGCTCACCGACAAGTATCCGCTCTGCCCGGGCGGGAGCCGGGTGACCCGCGTGCTGGAGTTCCCCAGCTGCTGGGACGGGCGCAACACCGACAGCGCCAACCACCGGACGCACGTGCTCTTCGCCGACCAGCAGGGCAACTGCCCGCAGGGCACCCGGGCGGTCCCGCAGCTGCGGATGACGCTCACCTACAACCTGCCCAACCGGCCGGTCGCGTTCGCCGTCGACTCGTTCCCCGAACAGGGGCACGCGCCGGTCACCGACCACGCCGACTTCGAGAACGTCATGCCCGACCGGCTGATGAGGCAGGCCGTCACCTGCATCAACAGCGGCCGTAACTGCTGATCCCGCATCGACGACGGCCGCCCGCCCCCGCCGCCTCACCCGAGGCCGCGGGGGCGGGCCTTCGTATGATCGATCCATGAGGATTGTGATCGCGGGAGGGCACGGTCAGATCGCGCTGCGGCTGGCCCGGCTCTTGACCGCACGGGGGGACGACGTCGTGAGCCTGATCCGGAATCCGGACCACGCGGGCGACGTGCGGGCGACGGGCGCGGAGCCGGTCGTGTGCGACCTGGAGAGCGCGACCGCCGACGAGGTGGCCGGCCGGCTGACCGGCGCGGACGCCGCCGTCTTCGCGGCGGGCGCCGGGCCGGGCAGCGGCACCGCGCGCAAGGACACCGTGGACCGGGGGGCCTCGGTGCTGCTGGCCGACGCGGCGGAACGGGCGGGCGTGCGCACGTTCGTCCAGATCTCGGCGATGGGGGCGGGGGAGCCGCCACGCGAGGGGTCCGACGACGTCTGGGCCGCCTACATCAAGGCCAAGGGGGAGGCCGAGGACGACCTGCGGGCGCGCGACCTCGACTGGATCGTGCTGCGTCCCGGCCTGCTCACCGACGACGAGGGCACCGGCAGGGTGACGCTCGCCGAGCCGGTCGTGGGCCGCGGCGCCGTGACGCGCGAGGACGTGGCCGCGGTGATCGTGGCGCTGCTGCACGCGTCCGGAGTGGAACGCCGCACGCTGGAACTGGTGAACGGTGAGACGCCGATCGAGGCCGCGGTCGCCTCCCTCTGAGACCGTCAGCAGGCCGTCAGGAGGAGTACATCGCGTCGATCTCGGCGGCGAAGTCCCTCATGACCACGTTGCGCTTCACCTTGAGGCTCGGGGTCATGTGACCCGCCTCCTCGGTGAAGTCCACGCCGAGGATCTCGTACTTCTTGATCGCCTCGGCGTGCGAGACCGACGTGTTGGCCTCGGCGACGGCGGCGTCGATCTCGGCGATGATCTCCGGGTCGCGGCGCAGGTCCTCGACGGTCATGGCGGCGGGCTTGCCGTGCTGGTCCTTCCAGGGGGCCAGCGCCTCCTCGTCCAGCGTGATCAGGGCGCCGATGAACTTGCGCCCGTCGCCGACGACCAGGCACTGGCTGATCAGCGGGTGCGCGCGCAGCCGGTCCTCCAGCGGCGCGGGCGCCACGTTCTTGCCCGCCGCGGTGACGAGGATCTCCTTCTTGCGGCCGGTGATGCTGAGGTAGCCCTCGGAGTCCAGGGACCCGAGGTCGCCGGTGTGGAACCAGCCGTCCTCCAGGGCCTCCTTGGACGCGGTCTCGTTGTTCCAGTAGCCGGTCAGGATGTTGACGCCCTGGATCAGGACCTCGCCGTCCTCGGCGATGCGGATCGTCACGCCGGGGATCGGCCGCCCGACGGTGCCGATCTTGATGGCGGTGGGCCGGTTGACGGTCGCGGGGGCGGTGGTCTCGGTGAGCCCGTAGCCCTCCAGGATCGTGATGCCGACGCCCCGGAAGAAGTGGCCGAGCCGCTCGCCGAGCGCCGCACCGCCCGACACCGCGTACTGCACCTTGCCACCGACCGCGGCGCGCAGCTTGCCGTACACCAGCACGTCGAAGACCTTGTGCTTGAGCTTGAGGCCGAGTCCGGGGCCGCCGCCGTCCTGCATGGCCCGGCTGTAAGCGATCGCGGTGTCCGCGGCGGCGGCGAAGATCTTGCCCTTGCCGTCGGCCGCGGCCTTCTGCTCGGCGCCGTTGTAGACCTTCTCGAAGACCCTCGGCACCGCGAGCAGGAAGGTCGGCTGGAACGAGGCGAGGTCGGGCAGCAGGCCGGCGATGTCGCTGTGCCCCAGCACGATCCCGCCCTCGATACAGGCGACCTGGATCAGCCGGGCGAACACGTGCGCCAGCGGCAGGAACAGCAGCGTCGAGCTGCCGTCGACCGCGACCTCGGAGATCGCGCCCTGGACGGCGTTGCGGGCGGTCAGGACGAAGTTGGCGTGCGTGAGCTCGCAGCCCTTCGGGCGGCCGGTGGTGCCGGAGGTGTAGACGAGGGTGGCCAGGTCCTCGCCGGTGCGGCTGCGGCGCCGTTCCTCGGCCGTCTCGTCGGTGACGTCCTTGCCCCCGGCCACCACGGCGTCGAGGTCGCCCGCGTCGATGCCCCAGACGTGCGCGAGGCCCGGGAGCTCGTCCCGGACCTCGGCGATCGTGGCCAGGTGCGCGCCGGTCTCGGCGAACACGGCCTTGGCGCCGGAGTCCCCGATGATCCACCGCACCTGCTCGGCGGAGGACGTCTCGTAGATCGGCACGGCCACGGCGCCGGCGGCCCATACGGCGTAGTCGAGAACGGTCCACTCGTACCGCGTCTTGGACATGATCGCGACCCGGTCACCGGGCTCGACGCCCGCGGCGACGAGCCCCTTGGCGATGCCCCTGACCTCGGCGGCGAACTCGCCCGCGGTGACGGCCCGCCAGGCGCTGCCGTTCTTGCGGCGGAGCACGATCTGGCCGGGCTGCCGGGCGGCTCGGTCGAAGGGCGCGTCGGTCAGATTGGTGGAGCCGGGCACCTCCACCATGGCGGGGACGCTGAACTCGCGCACGGCCTACTCCTTGCTTGAACGCTGCAAACGGCGGGCAAGACGGTACAGGGTTTCCTTAACGCAGAGGATACCCATGGGTAGGAAAGCATCCGTTCGCCGCAAGGCGGGGTTTGCATTCCTGTTAACGGTGAGGCAAAGTCCGGCACCGGCCACCCGGACGCGGCCGCCCCGTAGCCTACGCTTGAGCAGGAACGACGCGGGGAGTCGGACGGATCTGAGCCGGGGAGGGCCATGTCGCTGCTCGAGGTGATCGCGCTGGACGCCGCCGACGCGCGCGCGGCGCAGGAGGGCGGCGCGGACCGGATCGAGGTCGTCGCCGACATGGCCGCAGACGGGCTCACGCCCGATCCGGACGTCGTGGCGAAGATGAGAGATGTCACATCGCTGCCGCTGCGGGTGATGCTGCGCGCCAACGCCGGTTTCCGCACCTCCTCCCATGAGCTCGACCGGCTCCACGCCGCCGCCGAGACCCTCAGGCGGGCCGGGGCGGACGGCTTCGTGCTGGGCTTCCTCGACTCGTTCGGCCAGATCGACGTCAGCGCGACCGGCAAGCTCGCGGGCGCCGTCGCGCCGCTGCCCTGGACGTTCCACCGCGCGCTCGACCACGCTCTGGACCCGGCGCCCGCCTGGAAGACGGTCAAGGAGCTGGGCGGCACGCTCGACACCGTGCTCACCGCGGGCTCGGCCCGGGGCGTCGACGCCGGGCTGGACCTGCTGGTCCGCCGCGCCGCCGAGGGCCCGGCGGCCGCCGGGATGATCATGGCCGGGGGCGGGCTGCGCCGCAAGCACGTGGCGGCGCTGGGCGCGGCCGGCGTCGCCAAGTTCCACGTCGGCACGGCCGTGCGCCCCGACGGAGCGTGGGAGGCCCCGGTCGACGCGGATCTCGTTCGCGAGTGGCGTGCCCTGGTCTCCGCCGCCACCGGCGACTAGGGCTTATGAAGCTCGCCCCAGCGGATCCGGCAGGACTCGCGTCGCTGACAACCCGCAAGGGCGGGGGTCATTAATTCGGGCCCGTCCTATTAGAGTCGGTTCATGCGGATCCATGTGGTGAGCGACGTCCACGGCCGCGCGGAGGCCCTCAAACGCGCGGGCGACGGCGCCGACGCGTTCATCTGCCTGGGCGACCTGATCCTGTTCATCGACTACTCCGACCATGGGCAGGGCATCTTCGCCGACCTGTTCGGGCAGGAGAACGCCGATCGTTTCATCGAGCTGCGGACCCAGAAGCGCTTCGACGAGGCCCGGGACTTCTCCCGGCGCATGTGGGAGTCGCTCGACGGGGACGCCTGGCCGCACATCGAACGCGCCGTGCACAGGCAGTACGAAGAGCTCTTCGAGGCGATGCCCGTCCCGGCCTACCTCACCTACGGCAACGTCGACGTACCGCGCATGTGGCCGGAGCACGTCAAGGACGGCCACACGGTCCTGGACGGCGAGGTCATCGAGCTGGGCGGGTTGCGCTTCGGGTTCGTCGGCGGCGGGCTGCGGACCGAGTACCGCACGCCGTACGAGCTGGACGACGACGTCTACGCCGCCAAGGTCGCCGCGGTGGGCGAGGTCGACGTGCTGTGCTGCCACATCCCGCCCGCCGTGCCCGAACTGCTGTACGACACGGTCGCGCGGCGGTTCGAGCGCGGCAGCGAGGCCGTCCTGGAGGCCATCCACACGACACAGCCGAAATACGTGCTCTTCGGGCACGTGCACCAGCCGCTCGCCCGGCGCATGCGCATCGGACGCACCGAATGCGTGAATGTGGGTCATTTCCGGGCCAGCGGGGTGCCGTACGTCTTGTCGGTGTGAAAAATACTTTCTGAAAACGACGGGCCTGTTCGCGGGCGCGCGCATGCGGAGCCGGAGGAAGGGAACGCAGATGGCGGACCGGACGAGTTCTTCGACCACGATCAAGGCGGGCAAGGCCGAGATCATGGCGGTGATCGCCGACCTGGAGTCCTATCCGGACTGGGCGAGCGGCATCCGCGAGTTCACCGTCCAGGAGACCGGCGCGGACGGCCGGGCGGCGCGGGCCAGGCTGACCTTCGACGGCGGCCCGTTCAGCGACACGGTCGGCCTCTCCTACCACTGGGAGGGTGACGACTCGGTCCGGTGGGAACTGGTGGAGAAGGGAAACGTCGTGACCGGCCTGCACGGCACGTACTCCCTGGTCGAGGGAGACGCGGAGACCGAGGTGACCTACGAGCTGGCGGTGGACGTGCGGGTCCCGACGATCGGCATGGTCAAGCGCAAGGCCGAGAAGCGCATCATCGACTCGGCGCTCAAGGGCCTGAAGCGACACGTCGAGCGCTGAGCAATAACCTCGTTACCGGGCCCGGGGCGGTACGGTTTCTCGCCGACAACAGATGGAAAATGTTCTCATGACCGAGCAGCCAGGCGATGTCCTCGACGAGGCCGTCAAGCTCTTCGACTCCCTGTGGCGCAGGATCGGCGGAGACGACGCGCGTGACCGCGGCGCCGCGAGCGCAGGCGACGACGTGTGGAGCCGGGCCACGGCCGGTGATCCGCGCATCGCGACCGGGGCCCCCGAATGCCGCGACTGCCCCATCTGCCGCGCCATCGCCCTGGCGCGCGAGTCCGGCCCGGACGTCACGGCGCATGTCCGCCAGGCGGGCCGCTCGCTGATGGCGGCGGCGTTCGACGTGCTGGCGGCCTACGAACGCACCCGCGAACCCCGGACGCCGGACCGATCCCGGCGGTCGGCGCACTCCCGGACGCCGGACCGATCCCGGCAGCCGGCACAGTCCCGGCCGCCGGGCGCGTCTCGTCCCGCGGACGGGCCGCGGCCCGCGGGCGGGCCTTCCTCGGACCCCTGGGCCGAGGCGGCACGCGACGAACCCATGGACATCGGGTAGAGCACGACGGGCCCCCGACCGGGGCGCGTGAAGAGGAGGAAGCGTAGTGGCCCTGACCATCGGCGTGGATGTGGGGGGTACGAAGGTCGCCGCGGGGGTGGTGGACGACCACGGCATGATTCTGGAGAAGGTGCGGCGTCCCACACCCTCCACCAACCCCAAGGAGACCGCCGAGGTCATCGCCGAGGTCGTCGACCTGCTCAAGGGCAAGTTCGAAGAGGTTTCCGCGGTCGGGCTCGGCACCGCCGGGTTCGTCGACGAGACCCGCTCCACCGTGCTCTTCGCGCCCAACCTCGCCTGGCGCGACGAACCCATCAAGCAGAAGGTCGAGGAGCAGGTCGGGCTGCCGGTCGTCGTGGAGAACGACGCCAACGCCACGGCCTGGGGCGAGGCGCGGTTCGGCGCCGGGCGGGGCGAGGACTTCCTCGTCCTGATCACGCTGGGCACCGGCATCGGCTGCGGCATCATCATCAACGGCGAGCTCTACCGCGGCCGGTTCGGCATCGGCGCGGAGGCCGGGCACTTCCGGGTCGTGCCGAACGGCCGCCGCTGCGGCTGCGGCAACCGGGGCTGCTGGGAGCAGTACGCCAGCGGCAACGCCCTCGTGCACGAGGCCCGCGAGCTGGCCCGGGTGTCCCCGGCGATGGCGGGACGGCTCCTGGAGCTCGGCGACGGCTCCCCGGAGGGCATCAGCGGGCCGGAGATCACCGAGGCCGCCAGGGAGGGCGACAAGGCCGCCCTGGAGTGCTTCCGCACCGTCGCCCAGTGGACCGGTCAGGGGCTCGCCGATCTGGCCGCCATCCTCGATCCCGGGGCGTTCATCATCGGCGGCGGCCTGTCGGATGCGGGCGACCTGCTGCTCGACCCCGTGCGCGCCGCGTTCGGGGACGCCCTCACCGGCCGGGGACACCGCCCGGTGGCCGACATCAGGATCGCCGAGCTCGGCTCGGCGGCCGGCATCGTCGGCGCCGCCGACCTCGCCCGGACCTGATCCTTTCCTGGACGATCACCTGATCGGGAACGGCGCGTGGCGCCCGGTGGGAAGGTGGGGTGGGTGACCACCGTCCGTGTCGTCAGCTACAACATCCGCTCACTGCGCGACGATCCCGCCGCGGTGGCGCGGGTCGTGCGCGCCCTGGAGCCGGACGTGCTGTGCCTGCAAGAGGTGCCGCGGTTCGGGCTCTGGCGCCTGCGACGACGGCGCCTGGCACGGGCCTGCGGCCTCAGGATCGCCGCAGGGCGGCGCGCCTGCGGCCTCGCCGTGTTCACCGCGCCGGGCGTCCGCCGGGTGGGCCGGGAGTTCCATCTGCTGGCCCGCGTCCCCGGCATCCACCGGCGCGCCCTGGCCCTGGCCGTGCTGGAGGTCGGCCAGGGCGACGAGGCGCGCCGGCTGATCGCGGCGAGCACACATCTCGATCTCTACGACGAGCCGCGCCGGGCCCATACCGGCGAGCTGATCGCGCACCTCGACCGCGCACGCCACCGCTACGCGGCGCCCGTGGTGGTGACCGGCGACATCAACGAGGAGCCCGGGGGCGCCTGCTGGACGATGCTGGGCGCGGGCCTCCAGGACGGCTGGACAGCGGCGCCGTCGGGAGAGGAGCTGACGTTCTCGGCCCGCGACCCGCAGCGGCGCATCGACGGGGTGTTCGCCGACCGCGGCGTCGAAGTGATCGGCTGCGGCGTCCCGGCCGACCCGGCGATCGCCGCCGACTATCCGCTGGCCACCGATCACCGGCCGGTGCTGGCCGAGCTGCGGCTGCCCGCCGAGACGCCTCCCGGAGGGGCCGCGTAACCGGGTCGAGCGGCGTTCAGACGACCGCGCCGTCGTCGGGATCGCGGGGCTCGTCGCCCATCCGCAGCACCAGCGTGACGAACCCGCCGATGAACGCGGCGACCGCCAGGAACGCGGCCCAGCCGGGCACCTCCCAGTTGAGCACCACGGTGATCAGCAGGTAGACCGGCCCGCCGACCAGCGCGATCCAGGCGCCCTTGGTGAGCGGGTCGGCGCTGGGCAGCGGGGGAGGCGGCGGCGGTACGAAGTGGCCGTCGTCGTCGGGCTCGGGAAAGTCGTCCTCGTACTCGTCCGCCGACTTGATCACGCGGGCGCGGGGGAGGCGGCCGGTGCGGTCGTCGCCCTCGTCGGCCGGCTCCCGCTCGTCCCGCAGGTTCTCCTGGTCGGGCCAGGGCACGCGGTCGCCCTCGTGCGTGGCGTCGAAACCGGCGACGATCTCGGCCCAGATGGCCTCCTCGTCGCGTTCGGCCGGAGCGGACCGGGGCGCCTCGTCCGGCGACGAACCGGCCTGGTGACCGGCGGCGGGCTGGTCGGCGCCGTCCGCGCCGTCCGGGTCGCGCGGGTCGCCCGAGCCGCGCGAGTCGAGGTCCAGGTGATCGTCCAGGTGATCGTCGAGGCGGTCGTCGGGACGTTCGTCGAGCAGGTCGGAGTCGGCGCCCCGGGCGTCGCGCAGCCTCGTCAGGTGGGCCCGCAGGATGCCCTCGGCGGTCGGCTTCATGTCGACGTCGACGTACAGCCGGTCGAGCACGTCGTCGCCCGCGGGCTCACGGGCCGGCTCGGCGGGCTCGGCGAGCCCGTCCGGCGCCGTCGCGTACGCCGCGACGCCCGCTTCGCGCAACGCCGTCAGCATGGCGTCGGCCAGATGCGGGGCGAGGTCGACCAGCGGAGCGTAGGTGTCCGCTGAGAGTCCATTGCCACGGCGATTCACGGGGCCGGCTCCTTCGTCGACTCCGGCGTGACCGGCAGCACCGGCATGGCGGTCTCCGCCCCCCTATGACCTGTGTGCCCGGGTGGGCCTGCCCGCGACGCGCGCGCCGACCACTCCCGGACACCCCGAAACGTGTGTCCCACGGTATTCGCTGCGCCGCGCGGGACAAGCCCTCGGACGCACCCAGTTGTGATTTCCTCCGCAGAGCCTACGTTCCCCGGAGGCGTATCGGGCACCGCGGGGCGAGCCCGCCGGGACTCCGGGTGTGGGCACCATGGCGACGAGATGGGAAGATGTGCCATCATCCCCGGTCCGGCGGAGACCCGCTGTCTGAGTGAGGGCTCGCGCGTCGCATGCACACGCGGGCGAGGAAGGTGTCGGCATGCTCTGGTTCTGGATCCTGCTCAGGATCGTTCTTTCGCCGATCATGTACATCGTGTGGCGGCCGCAGAACTCGGGCATGAAGAACGTCCCGAAGAGGGGCCCGGCGCTGCTGGTGGGCAACCACCTGTCGTTCGCCGACCACTTCTTCGGGCCCCTGCCCCTGTTCCGCCC
Organism: Actinomadura fulvescens; assembly: GCF_039533225.1. NCBI lineage: Bacteria > Bacillati > Actinomycetota > Actinomycetes > Streptosporangiales > Thermomonosporaceae > Actinomadura > Actinomadura fulvescens. The sequence continues at coordinate 894,738 of NZ_BAAATD010000001.1, forward strand.
GATCTTCTTCATCGGCAAGGACGACTACTTCACCGGCAAGGGGATCAAGGGACTGCTCAGCAGGGCGTTCTTCACCGGGGTGGGGGTCGTGCCCGTCGACCGCACCGGTGGCAGCGCGGCCGAGGCGGCGCTGCAGACCGGCCTGCGGATTTTGAACGAGGGCAAGCTGCTCGGGATCTACCCGGAGGGCACCCGCGCCCCCGACAACCGGCTCTACCGGGGCAAGACCGGCGTCGCGCGGCTGGCCCTGAAGTCGCGCGTGCCCGTGATCCCGATGGCGATGGTCAACACGTTCGAGCTGATGCCGCCCGGCCAGCCCTATCCCAAGCTCGGTATCCGGCCCGGCGTGCGGTTCGGGGAGCCGATGGACTTCTCGCGCTACTACGGCAGCGAGGAGGACCACGAGGTGCTGCGCAAGATCACTGACGAGATCATGCAGACCATCCGCGAGCTGTCCGGCCAGGAGTACGTCGACCGCTACGCCGCCGACGTCAAGGCCGAGCTGGCGGGCCGGGAGCCGCGCCCGTCCGAAGACGACGACTGAGCCGCGCACGGCATGGGGCTCGAAACCGCGCTCTGGCGGGCCGTCGCGGTCTACCGCTTCGTCTCGCTGCTCTATGCCGGCGTGATGATCTTCAAGAACTTCGACAAGTACGAGCATCCCCTCGGCGGCTGGGCCGTGCTGGGCGTCATGACCGTCTGGACCGGCTACGCAACGTACGCCTACTCCGACGAGCGCCGGCGGGGCTGGCCGCTCCTGGCCGTCGATCTCACGGTCGCCACCGGCTGCCTCCTGGCGACCGCCTGGGTGGAGGACAGCGAGAGGCTGCGGGCGGGCGAGCCCACACTGCCGGTCTCCTGGGTGGCGGCGGCCGTCCTTGCCTGGGCCGTCGTCGGCGGCAAACGCCTCGGGATGACCGCCGCGCTGGTGCTCGGCTCGGCGGGCATCGGAGTGCACGTCCTGGTGGGAACGGAGAACATCACGTCGGGCAACACGCTCAACGGCATCGTGCTGCTGTTCATGGCCGGCCTGGTGGTCGGGCACGTGGTCAAGCTGGCCCGGGACGCCGAGGCCAGGCTGGCCCGGGCCGTCGAGCTGGAGTCGGCGACCCGCGAGCGTGAACGGCTGGCCCGCCAGATCCACGACTCGGTGCTCCAGGTGCTGGCCATGGTGCAGAAACGCGGCGGCGAGCTGGGCGGCGAGGCCGCCGAGCTGGGCCGGCTGGCGGGCCAGCAGGAGGCCGCGCTCCGTGCCCTGATCGGTACCGGCCTCGGCGCGCCGCCTCCCGTCCGGACACGTTCGGCTGCCGCGGCGGGTGAGCCGGTCGATCTGCGGCCGGTGCTCGCCGGCCACTCGTCCACCACCGTGACCGTGTCGACCCCGGCCACCCCCGTCCTGCTGTCCGAGCACGCCGCGGGCGAGCTCGGCTCGGCGGTGGCCGCGGCGCTCGACAACGTGCGGCGGCACGGCGGGGAGGGCACGCGGGCCTGGGTGTTCCTGGAGGACGGGCCCGGCCCGGGCGAGGTCACGGTGAGCGTGCGCGACGACGGCCCCGGCATGGAACCCGGACGGCTCGCGCAGGCCGCCGCCGACGGCCGGCTCGGAGTCGCCCAGTCCATCCAGGGCCGCGTCCGTGACCTCGGCGGCACCGTGTCGATCGTCTCGGCGCCGGGCGAGGGCACCGAGATCGAGATGACCGTCCCCTCGTCGAGCTGAGCCCGGGACGCCGGGTCTCGTTTTGATCACGTGGGGTTCGGTGGCGGAGCCTGGCCTAAAGTGGCGCCGTGAGCAATGTTCCCCTCAAGGTGATGGTCGTCGACGACCACCCGATGTGGCGCGAGTCGGTGGCGCGCGACCTGACCGAGGCCGGGCACGAGGTGGTGGCCACCGCGGGGGAGGGCCGGACCGCGGTGCGCATCGCGGCCGCCGCCCGCCCCCAGGTCGCCGTCGTCGACCTTCAGCTGCCCGACATCAGCGGCGTCGAGGTGACCCGCCATCTGGCCGCCGCCGACCCGCCCGTACGGGTCCTGGTGCTGTCGGCGAGCGGCGAGCAGCAGGACGTGCTCGACGCGGTCAAGGCGGGCGCCACCGGCTACCTGCTCAAGTCGGCGGCGCGGGAGGAGTTCCTCGAGGCGGTCCAGCGCACCGGGGCCGGGGACGCGGTGTTCACGCCGGGCCTGGCCGGGCTGGTGCTGGGCGAGTACCGCAGGCTGGCGGCGGCACCGCGGCGCGAGGAGGACGACGCCCCCCGGCTCACCGAACGCGAGACCGAGGTGCTGCGCCTGGTCGCCAAGGGACTCACGTACAAGCAGATCGCCCAGCGTCTGGTGCTCTCCCACCGCACCGTGCAGAACCACGTCCAGAACACCCTCAACAAGCTCCAGCTCCACAACCGCGTCGAGCTCGTCCGCTACGCCATCGAAAAGGGCCTCGACCAGGAGTGAGCGCCCCGGCTCGGCCGGCCTTTCCGATCACCCTGCGTCAGGTGACGCGAAACCGATCAGGCTTTCCCCGCATCTATGAGGTAGGAGGAACCGGGGGAACCGGGACCAACGGCGACAGGGAGAGCGAGATGCCACTTGCCGCGGCAGGGGACACGTGGGGAATCGCGGGACCGGTCTTCCTCTGGGGGATCTTCGTTCCGGCCGCCCTCGTGCTGATCGTCATCGTCGTGCTGATCCGCAGGTCGATCTCCGCGGGCCGGGAGACCAAGCGTGAGCTCCACCCGTACGAGGCCGCCCATCTGACCGGCGGACGCATCCGCGTCGTCGGGACCGCGCTCGCGGCGCTGCGCGCCCACGGGGCGGTCGAGCCCGCCGGAGGCGGCCGCATCCGCGTCACCGAGACCCCGATCCCGGACGCCGCGCCCGTCGAGGCCGCCGTGCACGCGGTCATCCGCGAGGCGGGCGAGATCAAGGCCAAGGACGTGCCGGACGACCTGCGGGTGCGAAACGAGCTGGAGGGCCTGCGGGCGTCCCTCGAACGCGAGGGCCTGGTGCTGAGCGGCGGCGACAAGACCGGCCAGCGGCTCGCCTCGCTCCTGCTCTGGGGCCTGCTGGCCGTCGGGGCCGCCCGGCTCGTGTCGGGCCTGTCCAACGACCGGCCGGTCGGCTTCCTCATCGCCGCGCTGGCCCTCTTCACGATCGTCTGCCTGGGCTTCCTGATGGTCGGCGAGCAGACCCGCGCGGGGCGGGCGGCGCTGAAGGCCACGCGCGAACGGTTCAGCCACCTCGCCCCGTCCGCCAACCCGGCGTGGGCGACCTACGGCGCCGCCGGCGCGGCCTTCGGCGTCGCGATCTTCGGCACCAGTGCCCTGATGAGCTTCGACCCCGCGTTCGCCGAAGAGGCCGAGCTCAGGAACTACATGAGCGCGTCCGGTAGTGGCTCCGGCGGCGACGGCGGCGGTGGCGGCGGTAGTGGCGACGGTGGCGGCGGCGGTGGTTGCGGCGGCGGCTGCGGAGGCGGGTGCGGCGGATGAGCGCGACTCCTCACCTGCTCTACTTCGGCGGCAGCGCCGCCCTCCTCCTCGCAGCGCACCTCACCACCTCGTGGCTGCGCCGCGGGCGGGGTGCGGGCCGCGCGCCCGACCGTCCGCTCCACCCGTACGAGGTGGCGTACATCAACGGCGGGCCGCGCCGCGCGGTCGGCGCCGCGCTGGCCGGGCTGCGGATGGACGGCGTGGTCGCGGGCGCGGGCGGAGGGCTCCACGCGGTGGCGCCGCCGCGTACGCTCCGCACTCCGCTCGACCTCGCGATCCACCACGCCGTCGCGTCCGGCGGGGCACGGCGCGCCCGCGACCTGCCGGCACACCCGGCGGTACAGGCGGAGGTCGAAGGGCTGCGCGCCGGGCTGGAGCGGCAGGGACTGGCTCTCGACGCCGGCGAACGGCTGAGGATGCGCTTGGCCGTCTGGCCCTACGCGGCGGCTCTCCTGGTCATCGCGGTGCTGGCGATGACCGTGGGGAGCGTCGAGGGCTTCTACGTGATCCCCGCGTTCGCCGCGGCCGTCCTCGCCGTCGGGAGGTTCAAGGACGTGCCGCGGGCCACCCGTTCTGGCCGGGGAGCCGTCGCCGACACGCTCCAGCGCAACTCCCATCTGGACCCGGCTAACTCTCCCGCTTGGACGACGTACGGGACGGAGGGCGCCGCCCTCGGCGCCGCGCTGTTCGGCGCGGCGGTCCTGGTGAGCATCGATCCGGTGTTCGCGAGCGACTCGGGGGCGAGCGAGTTCATGGGCTCGGGTTCGGGCGACGGCGGGTCCGGGGGATGCGGCGCGAGCTGTGGCAGTTCGTGCGGCGGCTCTTCCGGCGGCTCCAGCTGCGGTGGCGGCGGGGGCGGCGGCGGCTGCGGCGGCGGGGGTGGCGGGGGATGATCGAAGACCTGGGCGTGGGCATCGGCTGGCGGCCTGAGATCGCCGGTTTCGTGAAGGACCTGCCCGGCCTGCGCTTCACCGAGGTGATCGCGGAGTCCGTGCACGACGGGCATCCACAGACCGGCCTGCTCGCGCTCCGCGACCGGGGTGTGCGAGTCGTGCCGCACGGCGTGCGGCTGTCGCTGGGCGGCGCGGAACCGGTCGCGGCGGAACGGGTCGCCCACCTCGCGTGGTGCGCCGAGCAGCTGAACGCGCCGCTGGTCAGCGAGCACGTGGCGTTCGTCCGGGCCGGCGGCATCGAGGCCGGGCACCTGCTGCCGGTGCCGCGCACCCGGGCCTCGCTCGACGCGCTCACCGCCAACATCCGCCGGACGCAGGCGGAGCTGCCGGTGCCGCTCGCCGTGGAACCCATCGCCGCGCTTTTCGACTGGCCGGACGCCGAGTACGAGGAGGGCGACTTCCTCACCGAACTGGTGGAACGCACCGGCGCGCTGTTGCTGCTCGACGTCGCCAACGTCTACGCCAACGCGCGCAACCGCGGCGAGGACCCGGCGGCCCTGCTGGACCGGCTGCCGCTGGAACGCGTCGCGTACTGCCATGTCGCCGGAGGAGACGAGCACGGCGGGCGCTATCACGACACCCACACCGCATCCGTCCCCGGCGACGTTCTCTCGTTGGTGAAGGAGCTGTGCGCACGGCATCGGCCGCCGGGGTTCCTGCTGGAACGCGACGGCCGCTACCCGCCCGCCGCCGAGTTGCGAGCCGAACTGGACGCCATCGCCGGCGCCGCCGGAATGGACCCCGTTACATGAACGCCGAACTCGCGGCGGCACAGGAGGCACTCGTCCGGGCGATGACGGCGGGCGGGCCGCTGCCGCCCGGCTTCGACGAGGGCGGCGTACGCGCCGCGGCCCGCGGCATCCTGCGCAAGCGTGCCGGAGAGGTGGCGCGGGCCTGGCCGGCGCTGGCCGCCTCGTACGGCTCCGAGTGGCCCGAGACGTTCGCCGAGTGGGCGGCCGAACGCCCGACCAACGGCTCGATGCGCGACGCCTGGGATTTCGCCCGCGCCCACAAGGATTCCCTCGACCGCGCCGCCGTTCTAGAACTCGCTTTGGCCGAGAGCCGCTTCTCCTACGACGGCCAATCGGCTCCACGTCCCCGCCGACTGGCTATTCGGCGCGTACCCGGCGGCCTGGCGTTCCAGCTGAAAGGCAGGACGCGCGTAATCGGACGCTAACCGGAACCTGGCCGCTGGCCGGGCGGCAGGGCGCATGCGGGCGTGCCGCCCGGGAGCCGGTAGCGGTTGTTGGCCACCAGCCGGTAGAGGCCGTGCGCCAGCCAGCGGAACGGCGGCACCATGGCGACCATCCCGAGGGGCCGCCACAGCTTGCCCGCGTCGACGAGAAGCCGCGCGATCCCCTGGGCGCCGCCGTACGTCCGGCCATCCCGGGCGACCCACACCACCTCGTACGAGGCCTGCTCAGCGTCGATGCCCAGGGAGCCGAGGTCGGCGAACTGGAACGCCACCACCTCCGCCGAGGTCGGGACGCGGCGTTCGAGAAACCGCACCGACGCCGTGCAGAACCCGCAGTCGCCGTCGTACACCAGAACGGGCCGTTCCCGGAAGCTCATGATCCCCATCATGCCGACCAGGTATGGTCTAGACCAATGCGGGCCACCGACACGGCACGGCGAATGCCGTGTGCCGTCATGCCCGCGCGACTAGGCTGGAATGCCGAACCACCAGGGAGGGCCTGTTGACCGAGCAAGAGGGCATGCGCGTCGGAGTGCTGACCGGCGGAGGTGACTGTCCCGGCCTGAACGCCGTGATCCGCGCGGTGGTGCGCAAGGGCGTCCAGGTCTTCGGCTACGAGTTCGTGGGCTTCCGGGCCGGCTGGCGCGGCCCGCTCGAGGGCGACACGGTCGCGCTCGACGTCCAGGCGGTGCGCGGCATCCTGCCCCGCGGCGGGACGATCCTCGGCTCCTCGCGGACCAACCCGATCAAGGTCGAGGGCGGCATCGAGAAGATCAAGGACAACCTCGCCGGCCTCGGCGTGGACGCTTTGATCGCCATCGGCGGCGAGGACACCCTGGGCGTCGCCCGCGAGCTCTACGACAACGGCGTCAACGTCGTCGGCGTGCCCAAGACCATCGACAACGACCTCAACGCCACCGACTACACGTTCGGCTTCGACACCGCGGTCAACATCGCGATGGAGGCCGTCGACCGCCTGCACACCACGGCCGAGAGCCACCACCGCGCGCTGATCTGCGAGGTCATGGGCCGTCACGCGGGCTGGATCGCGCTGCACGCCGGCATGGCCGCGGGCGCCAACGTCATCCTCATCCCCGAGCGGCCCTTCGACATCGACAAGGTCGTCGAGTACGTGGAGAGCCGCTTCAAGACCCGCTACGCGCCGATCATCGTGGTGTCCGAGGGCGCGCACCCGATCGACGGCCAGATGCAGATCCAGACCGGCGAGCTCGACGCGTTCGGCCACGTCCGCCTCGGCGGCATCGGCCAGCGCCTCGCCGACGAGATCGAGAAGCGCACCGGCAAGGAGGCCCGCGCGACCGTCCTCGGCCACATCCAGCGCGGCGGCACGCCGAGCGCGTTCGACCGCGTCCTCGCCACCCGCTTCGGTCTGCAGGCCATCGACGCCGTCCGAGACGGCGACTACGGCAAGATGGTCGCACTCCAGGGCACCGACATCGTCCGCGTCGACCTCTCCGAAGCCACAGCCGAGCTCAAAACCGTCCCCGTAGAGCGCTACACCGAAGCCGAAGTCTTCTTCGGCTGACAGCCCAAAAGAAAAGGGGCGCCTCCAGGCGCCCCTTTTTCCATGCTGCAAATCCCCAGCCCGCTGCCCACAAACAAGGGCCTTCGCTGCGCTCGGACAGCCTCATCGGGACTCCGCCCCGAGCCCCAAGCTGAGGGCAAGCCCCCAGACCCCCACCCCTTCAGTGGTGCATCCCTTCCGCAAGGCGTCCGAGCCCGGTCGCCTACGGCGCAAGTGGAGCGAGTACTGACACATTTCGCAGCCGCGCGGGCAGGCTAGCTCCGACCCTCCAGTGCGCTCCTCGTTCGTCCTTAGAGCTTAGGCTCGAAGGCGAATGGCCGTGCCGCTGATCTCCGGTTCCCGGTCTTCAGTGAACCGCGATGACGGCTAGTGCCAGGTACTTGCTGCCCAGCAGGGGGAAGCCCCAGGACAGGTCGTTGCCGCTGTGTAGGTCGGCCAGTGCAGAGCCGAACCGGTCCTCTGGGCTGATGCTCGTAGCCTGCGTGTGGGCCATCTTCGGAGCGTGCTGGTCAAAGTTCTCCTTGAGCCAGTTCACGGCCTCCTCGGGCGTGCTGGCCTTGCGCTGCAACATGCTCTGTGGCTTTCGCAGCCAGTCGCGCGTCAGGACTGGAGGTGTGGCCAGGCTGAGGTCGCCGCATAGAGAGTCGCGTTTGGGGCCTTGGGCTGTGGCGGTGTCGCCGTGCCACAGGTAGCAGTGAAAGGCCATCGAGAGGCGTCCTTTGACAAAGAGCAGGTCCCGCTCGCTGTCGTCGACAGGGCGGGGACCTGCTCATGGGGATGGAGTGTTACTGGACCGCGATGGTGGTCTTGGCCGGGGAGCTGTGGGGCAGGTCGAATTCGCCTGCCTTGACTCCGGCGATGAAGTCACGCCACTCGAAGTGGTCGAACGTGGAGACGTTGCCTCCTTCGTCGGTGACGATGACCGCGTCACGCACGATGGCGACGTTCACGCAGCCACACGTGTCCTGCTGCCCGTCGCACCTGCTGGATTTGATGAACACATGACTTCCTGGGGCCGTTGGGTGTTGGAACCGGCCAACCGCGCCGCGCTATCTGTGGGGAGCGGCCAGCCGGGGATCATGGGAGACAAGCTGATGCCCGCGTCATAGACCGGCGGTCCGGGACGGCGGTTGCCGTGGTTGGGGTGGCTGGTCCTCGATGGATTCGGTCATCGGACTGGCGTTGGTCCCTCGGGGCGGCCATGTCGCCTGGTGGGGGTTGCAGGCCACCGTTCCGCCGATGTGCTCCCACCAGCCGGGACCGTAGGCGATGGGTCTTCGGCAGTGGCGGCAGATCGGTTGTTCAGCCATGAGTCGGGGTGTCAGTGGCGCCGAGCGTGACGCGGATCAGCTTTCCGCCCTCGATCAGGCTCTCGACGGTCCAGTCGTCCACCAGGTGGTCGACGATGAAGATGCCGCGTCCGCTCTCAGAGTTGGAATCGGCCGCCTTCAGGACGATCGGCTCTGGAGACTCGTCCCACACCTCGACGACCGGGCACCCACCGACACCCAGGTAGCAGCGGAAGGCAATGAGCTGATCTTCTCTCGACGCCTTCACCGCATTGGTGACCAGTTCCGAGACGACCAGCCGCACGATGTAGTCGTCGCCGAGCTTCCAGTGCGACCACGCGAACGCCGCGATGTCGCGCGCTTCCTTGATCGCTGTATTCACCGGCTTCAGGACCACGGTGAAGACAAATGGATCTTCATCGGACCGCGGTGATCGTGTGGCAGACATTTCTGCTCCCGCCTTTCTCGTCATCTGCTGACGAGAATGGCGCTCTCCGGTTAAGTTCGGAAGGTTCGCACACCAAACGCAACACCGGAGAGTCACGTATGAGCAGGCGAGAGTCACTCAACCCTGAAGGCTCCCTGTGGGACCTAACGGCCGTTCAGCTGCGGAGACATCGCGAAGAACGCAAGATCTCGGGTTCTGCGCTCGGAGTCCTCCTTGGGGTCGATCGATCCACTGTTTCGCGGCTTGAGTCCGGGGAGATCAAGTTGCTGGAAAAACATGCCCGCACAATCGATCGCGAATGGGGCACAGCCGGACTATTCGGCGGACTCCTTCGCTTCGCCAAAGAAGGTCACGATCGCGAGTGGTTCGCCACTCACCTGAGCATGGAAGCACGGGCATCCGAGTTGCGGATCTGGGAGGCACTCTGGATCCCAGGCCTGCTCCAGACAGAGACCTATATCCGCGCAGCCGTAGAAGCGGCCCGGCTCCCCGGCATTGAAGACCGGGTCGCCGTCCGGCTGAATCGACAAGAGTGCCTGACCCGGACCCCGCCGCCGATCCTTCGAGTGATGCTCGACGAAGGCGTGATCAAGCAACCGGTGGGCTCCCCCGAGGTCATGAGGGAGCAGCTGGCTCAACTCCTCGAACTCGGCAGGCAACCCCACATCTCCATACGCATCGTCCCCACGAGCGTGGGCGCACACGTCGGGCGGGACGGATCCTTCAAGATCCTCACCGTCGACGGGATCGACTCGGCCTATATCGAAGCGAGCAAAGAAGGGCGGCTTGTCCAAGACGCAACGGATGTACGCTCGTTTCGACTGAAATTCGACAACATCAGTGACCACGCACTCCCTGTGGGAGCATCCGCTGAGGTCATAGCGCAGGCGATGGAGGCCCACCGATGACACCGGCATGGCGAAAGTCCAGTCACAGCGGAAGCGACGCCGGGCAGAGCGACTGCGTAGAAGTTGCGAAGCTCTCACGCAACATAGGCGTCCGGGACAGCAAGATCCCCGACGCTGGACACCTGACCTTTTCGGTTGACGACTTCGCCAACCTCATCGCCCGTGCGAAGCAGGGTGAATTCAGCGACTGAACTGCTCAGCGAAGCGAGGTTTCGGTGACGGTGGTGCGCCCGGCTGTAGTCTCGTTCCGGGTCGACGCGGACAGGGGCCGGCACAGATGAGCGAGACCGATCCGCACATCCACGTTGAGCGGAAGGTGCTAGAGGGGGCCCCGATGTCCGCAACCTGATCTCGTCGATGCTGGGCCGCGTGCCCGACGCACCCAGCGTCGTCACCTCTGGTTGCGGCCTCCAGGTCTCGTATGCGATGACCTCCTCGCGTCCGGAATGTGTCACCTGCCTCGTCTTTCGGGAGCACGCTCACTCGGAGTACCTGCGCTTTGCCGAGCAGGTCGAGCGCCTGTGGCACGGCCCGATGCCCAGGGTGAACGTCACTGGGGACCAGCTATCTGAGGCTGTGGAACGGGTCACGGAACTTGCGAAGCGGTTCTCCGAGCGCTGACGAGTCCCGGGCCAACTCGCTGTTAGAGAGCATTCCCCTTGAAGGGGTGCACCACTGAAGGGGTGGGGGTCTGGGGGCTTGCCCCCAGCTTGGGGCTCGGGGCGGGAGCCTCGATGGGGTCGTCCGAGCGGAGCGAGGGCCTTGCTTTGGGAGGCGCGAGCGGTGCGGGGCCGCGCTTGTGGGCGTGGTCACGTTGGGAACAGGTTTGTGAGTCGCGGTGTTGGGGCTCCTGGGCCACACTGGGAGCTTGGCCCTTTTCCGGTCTCTCAGGAGGATCACGCATGCCCACGCTCGACGCCGCGACCGAAGCCGTTCAGGCGCAGACGCAGGTCGACGGGGAGCCGTGCGTGCTGATCAAACTCGGTGAGGTCGTGCTCAAGGGCAAGAACCGGGAGCTGTTCGAACGGCGGCTGGCCGACAACGTGCGGGCGGCGGTCCGGCCCATCGCCCGGGTGGACGTGATCCGGCGGCACGGCGTCTTCATCGTGCGGACCAAGGACGCCACGGTGGAGAGGGTCGACGCGCTGGCCGAGCGGATCTCCGATGTCATGGGCATCGTGTGGGCGCACCGGGCGTGGCGGGTCGGCAAGGACGTCGAGAGCGTCCAGCGGGCCGCCCTTGAGCTCATGGCCGGGCGGAGCGGGTCGTTCGCGGTACGCACCAAGCGGCGGGACAAGCGCTTCCCGTTGACGTCCACGGAGCTGGACCGGCTGGTCGGCGGGCTGATCAACGACACGTACGGGCTGCCGGTCAAGCTGAAGGGGCCCGACCACACGGTCTCGATCGAGATCGACCGGGATGAGGCGTTCGTCTTTTCGGGCGGGCTGCCCGGGCAGGGCGGGCTGCCGGTCGGGATGAGCGGGCGGGGTCTCGTGCTCATGTCGGGCGGCATCGACTCGCCGGTGGCGGCCTACCGGATGATGCGGCGCGGGCTGCGGGTCGACTACCTGCACTTCTCCGGCATGCCGTTCACGGGGCCGGAGTCGATCTACAAGGCGTACGCGCTGGTGCGCGAGCTCGACAAGTTCCAGGGCGGCTCGCGGCTGTTCGTGGTGCCGTTCGGCAAGGCCCAGCAGCAGATCAAGTCGTCCGGTGCCGACAAGCTCGCGGTGATCGCACAGCGCCGGCTGATGCTCAAGACCGGTGAGGTGCTGGCGCACCGGCTGGCCGGCGGCACGCTGATCACCGGGGACGCGCTGGGGCAGGTCAGCAGCCAGACGCTGACCAACATCACCGCGCTCGACGACGCGGTGGAGCTGCCGATCCTGCGGCCGCTGATCGGCATGGACAAGATGGAGATCATGGATCAGGCGCGCCGGATCCGGACGTTGTCGATCTCGGAGCTGCCCGACGAGGACTGCTGCACGCTGCTGGCGCCGCGGCGGGCCGAGACGCGGGCCAAGATCGACGACCTGCGGCAGATCGAGAAGCGCCTGGACGTGGCCGAGCTCGCCGACCAGCTGGCCGAGTCGGTGCAGGAGCACCGGCCCGTGTACGGCGACTCCTAGTCTTTCGGGCGCGGGGGCTCGGGGCCTTCGGCGCCCATCAGCACGATCCGTTCGATCCGGACGATCCTGAAGCGGCGTCCGGCCACCTCCAGCCCGTTCTGGCGGGAGCGGCCGGACAGCTGGGCCGCGGCCGCGGCGTACTCTTCGAGCTGCTCAGTGGCGGGATGCTCGACCGCCGGCACCACGTGACGGAAGTAGGTGGCGAGCGAGTCGCGGGCCTGCTGCGGCGTCTCGTGCAGCCTGCCGCCAGGACGCCAGCGCCCGCTGGCACGTTCCGCGACGGTGAACGCGGGGGAGAGCGACACCGGGGTCAGGAACGCCCCGGGCTCGGTCGCGGTACCCGCCGTCGTCGCGTCCAGCAGCTGGCACAGCAGCTCGGCGGTGGCGATGTCCGGGGCCGACTGGTCGTCGGGCAGCAGGTCGTACGGGCGGCACGGTGGCAGGCGCCGGTCGTCCGGCCTGGGATCGAAGTCCGTCGGCCGCGGCGGCTCGGGGCCGTCCGGACCCGTGCGCACCAGCTGCTCGATCCGCACGATCCGGAAGTGCGAGCCCGCCACCCGCACGTCGTCATGAGGTTCGTCCGCCAGGCTCCGGGCGGCCGCGCGCAGCTCGCGGCCGGGTATCCAGTCGGCCAGGGCGGCGCGGTCGTGGAGGTGCTCGGCGAGCAGTTCCCGGGCTCCCTGGGGCATCGGGTCGCAGGGACAGACGATCTGCCAGCCGCGGGGCACCCGTTCGGCCGCCGCGAACAGCGCTCCCGCCGCCACCAGCTCCGGGTAGGCGGCGATGGAACGGCAGGCGTCCGCCAGCATCACCGCGGCGACCGGATCGACCCCGTCCAGGTCTTCGGGGAACAGCCGCCCTCCGGCGTCCCCATCGCCCAATGTCATGCGCGACATCATCCTCGCCAGAGCCGATGCTGGCGAGGGGTTCGCCGCACATTTCCGTTCTGATTCGAACGACTGACGCCGCGCCGACGGGGCCCTTCCGTGCTGACCGGGTGGCCCCGCACTGGCTTGGCGGGGCCACCCGGCCGGGGGCGGATTACTCGCGTGACGGGAGCATCAGCAGCACCAGGCTCGCCGCCAGCAGGGCGAGTCCGGCCAGGGCCAGGCCGCCGAGTTGCTCGTCCAGCACCGCGACTCCCAGCACCGCCGCCACCGCGGGCTCGGCGAGCGTCAGCGTCGTCGCCGTGGTCGCCGGGGTGGTGCGCAGCCCGCGGGCGAACAGCAGGTAGCCACCGGCCGTGGTGATCCCGCCCAGGTAGAGGAGGATCAGCGCCCCCGAGGGCGTGGCCGTCCAGCCGGGCCCGGTGGTCGCCAGCACGGGCAGCAGCATGATCGCCGCCATTCCGAAGAGCGCCGCCACCACGGCGCGGTCGTCCTCGCCCCGGGTGATGAACGCGGACGCGACGCTGGCGTACACCGCGTACGCCAGCCCCGACAGCAGCGCCAGCCCCACGCCGACCGGCTCCACCCCGGCCGACTCGCCGCCGCCGACGAGGGCCGCGCAGCCGGCCACGGCCCCCGCGGTCGCGGCGAGCCACCGCGGGGTCAGCCTGGCCTGGCGGGTGAGGGCGCCGAGCAGTCCCGCGAACGCGGGCGCGCTGCCGATGGTGACGACGGTGCCGACCGCCACGCCGGTACGGGCCGCCGCGACGAAGAACGCCGACTGGTACACGGCGACGGCGACCGCGCCGAGGCAGGCCAGCGCCCAGCCGCGGCGCGTGCTCAGCAGCCGGGCCAGGCCGGCGCGCGAGGTGACCATGGCGAGCGCCAGCAGCAGCCCGCCGCCGAGGACGATGCGGGACGCCGCGATCGAGACGTTGGACGCCCCGTCGACGAAGGTGCGGACCGTTCCGGTGGTGCCCCACAGGCAGGCCGCCACCAGGATGTCGAAGGTCCCTCCTGCGCGCACGGGCGCAGGACGGGAAAGAGTGCGTGCGGACACGAAGAATCGCTCCAGAACTCGAAACCGGAAGAAGGGTTCGAATCCGGGGCGCAGGAGATCAAGACCGGGCGCGCGTCAGCGCCGGTCTCGCAGCATGCTCAGGGTGAGATGAGTCGCACGCCCCGGTCAGGAACGGGGCGGGCCGCAGTTGGGGGTCCAGTACGCCATGGGCGAGACCCTACCACCCGCCGCGATCATGACCCGGGGCTCCATGATCGCGGCGAGGGGGGACGGGGCGAGGCGTGCTCAGGCGGGCACGCCGTCGGGGGCCTGCGTGAGGCCGCGGCCGACCATGGGGGGCAGATCCCGCACGACCTTGGCGAGCTCCCGCAGGTCGCCGTCCACGAGGGCCTGCGGGCCGTCGCACAGGGCGGTCTCCGGGTGCGGGTGCACGTCGATGATCACGCCGTCCGCACCGACCGCGATCGCGGCCCGGGTGAGCGGCAGGACGAGGCCGCGGCTGCCGCCCGAGTGCGACGGGTCCACGATCACCGGCAGATGGGAGAGGCGCTGCGCGACCGGGACCGCGGAGATGTCGAGGGTGTTGCGGGTGGCCTTCTCGAACGTGCGGATGCCGCGTTCGCAGAGCACGATGTCGAGGTTGCCGCGCTGCGCGACGTACTCGGCGGCCATCAGCCACTCCTCGATGGTGCCGCTCATGCCGCGCTTGAGCATGACCGGCTTGCCCGCCTCCCCGGCCGCCTGCAGGAGGGCGAAGTTCTGCGCGTTGCGGGTGCCGATCTGCAGCATGTCGGCGTACGAGGCGACCAGTTCGACGTCGTGGGCGTCCACGACCTCGGTCACGACCGGCATCCCCGTCTCCTCGCGGACGTCGGCGAGGATGCGGAGCCCGGCCTCGCCGAGCCCCTGGAAGGCGTACGGCGACGTACGCGGCTTGAACGCGCCGCCGCGCAGCAGCGTGGCACCGGCCGCCTTGGCCATCTGCGCCGCCGCCAGCGTCTGCTCCGGGGTCTCCACGGCGCACGGCCCGGCGATGAGCGTCATCGTGCCCGGCCCGATCGGGACGCCGCCGACGCGGACGACCGTGCGCTCGGCGTGGTTCTCGCGGCTGACCAGCTTGTACGGCGCCGAGATCCGGATCACGTCGGTCACGCCCCGCATGCCGCGCAGGTTGAGGGAGCCGAACTGCTGGACGTCGCCGACCAGCCCCACGATGGTGCGTTCGACGCCACGGCTGACGAACGCGTCGCCGCCCGCCGTCTCGACCAGTGAGACGACGGCCTTGATATCTGCTTCGCTGGCCTCCGGGGCCATGACGACGACCATGCTTGCTGCCTCTCCTCATCCGCGGAACCGGGGCGGGTTCCGCCTACGACACCCGGGCCGACGAACCCCCGGGAACGACAAAAGCCCCGGGCCATCGCGGCCCGGGGCTTTCGCCATGTGGTCTGTCAGCGCAGCGTCTGGCAGACCAGCCTCCCGGGCTGGTCGTACCAAAAGAAATAGATCACGTTGCGCATGCCCCACAGCGTAGCCCATGAGGCGGGTGCGTCGGCGAGGTGGGGGCGAATATGGCTCAGCTCACCCCAGATGGCAGTATGGCCGCGTCATGTCGCCACCCGAAAAGCAACTGCCGCCCGGGCAGTACATCCCCCGCGGCTGGCCGGTCCTGCACTACGGCCCGGTTCCCAAGTTCCGTCCCAAGGACTGGGACTTCCGGGTCTTCGGCGCGACCGAGTCCGGGGAGCAGCACCGCTGGACGTGGGACGAGTTCGACGCGCTGCCGCGGATCAAGGCGGTCTCCGACTTCCACTGCGTCACCAAGTTCACGATCCCCGACAACGAGTGGGAGGGCATCAGCGGCTCGGCGATCGTCGAGCTGGCGCCGCCCGCCCCGGACGTCACGCACGTGATGGTGTGGGCCGAGTACGGCTACAGCGCCAACATCCGGATGAGCGACTTCCTCGCCGAGGGCACGCTCTTCGCCACCCACCGGAACGGCGAGCGGATCAGCCCCGACCACGGGTTCCCGATCCGGATCGTCGTGCCGCACCTGTACGCGTGG
Organism: Actinomadura fulvescens; assembly: GCF_039533225.1. Lineage (NCBI taxonomy): Bacteria > Bacillati > Actinomycetota > Actinomycetes > Streptosporangiales > Thermomonosporaceae > Actinomadura > Actinomadura fulvescens. The sequence continues at coordinate 910,658 of NZ_BAAATD010000001.1, forward strand.
AAGAGCGTCAAGTGGGTCCGCGGCGTCGAGTACCTCGTGAGGGACCGGCGCGGGTTCTGGGAGGAACGCGGCTACCACAACGTGGCCGATCCGTGGCGTGAGCAGCGCTACTCCTACCAGGAGGACGAGGGCGAGTCCCCACCGCTCTGACCGCCGATGTGCGGGACCCGCCCCCGCGGTGCCTCATGCGGCGTTACCGTGGGTCATCGTGATCGCACCGTCTGTGCAGGATGTGGTGGCGTGCGCGCTCATCACCGGCACGGCTCTCCTCCTGAGCGCCGTGCGGCGCTGGCTGCGCGCCCGGCGGCGCGGGTTCGGGACCCTGGCCGACGAGGCGACCTTCGCGACCCTGCACACCATCTCCCGTGCCTCGCCCTCGCTGCGCGCCGGGCTTGACCGCGAGTCCGCGCGCAAGGCCGCCAAGCACCTGCGCGTCCTGCTGGGAGCCGAGGCGGTCGCGCTCGTCGCCGTCCACCCGCACGACGCCGGTGACTTCGATGCCCGCGCCCAGGCCGCCGAAGACTGCCAGGCCGCCGCGAACGGCGAGGAGGCCGCGAACGGTGGGGACGCCGCGAACGGTGGGGACGCCGCGAACGGTGGGGACGCCGCGAACGGTGGGGACGCCGCGAACGGCGAGGACGCCGACGAGCTGGCCGACGAGCACGGACGGCTGTTGGTGTGGGACGGCCCCGGCGGCGAAGCGCACGCCCGCCAAGCCCTACGGCACGCGCGGCCGGTGCTCACCTCCGGAAGGCCACGCGTGGTGGCCTCCGAGCGCGACTGCTGCGACGACCCGCTGTGCCGCATCCGGGTGGCCATGATCGCTCCGTTGTCCGTCGAGGGCCGGGTCGAGGGCGCGCTGGCCGCGTACGGCCCGGGTGCCTCCGCCGCCCGCGTCCGCGCGGTGGGCGAGGTGGCGCGCTGGGTCTCCAGCCAGCTGGAGCTCGCGGAGCTCGACTCGTCCAGAGCCCGGCTCGCCGAGGCGGAGATGCGGGCGCTCCGCGCGCAGATCTCCCCGCACTTCGTCTACAACTCGCTGACCACGATCGCCTCGTTCGTCCGGACGGACCCCGAACGGGCCAGAGAGCTGCTGCTCGACTTCGCCGACTTCGCCCGCTACTCGTTCCGCAATCCCCGCGACTTCACCACGCTGGCCGACGAGCTGCGTTCGATCGACCGCTACCTGCTGCTGGAACGGGCGCGCTTCGGTGACCGGCTGCAGTTCAGTGTGGAGGTCGCGCCCGAGGTGCTGCCGGTGGCGATGCCGTTCCTGTCGTTGCAGCCCCTCGTCGAGAACGCCATCCGGCACGGCATGGAGGGCAGCCGCGAGTCGTTCCACATTCGGATCGTGGCGCGCGACGCGGGCGCCGAGGCCGCCATCAGCGTCGAGGACGACGGCGTCGGCATGGATCCTGACCGGCTGCGGGAGGTGCTCTCCGCGGGCGCCGGGCCGCCGGGGCGGTCGGGCGCCGGGATCGGCCTGGCGAACGTGGACGAACGCATGCGGCAGGTCTATGGCGACGAGTACGGGATGACCGTGGAGACGGCCCTCGGCGCCGGTGCGAAGGTCAATCTGCGGGTGCCGAAGTACCGTCCCGGCGTCTTCCCGAACTGACCAACGCCCGCCCCGGGGCGAATTTGACGGCGACATTGACCTCGCATAGCGAAATCGATTGCGGACAGAGAGTAATCACGGCAGGGTCCTCTTTATGCTGCGCGTCCTGACGGTCGATGACGAGGTTCCCGCACTGGAGGAAATGCTCTATCTGCTGCGCGAGGATCCGCGCATAGAGCAGGTCACCGGCGCCGGTGACGCGGCGGCGGCGCTGCGCGACCTCAGCCGCATGCTGGTCGCCGGTGAACGCCTCGACGCGGTCTTCCTCGACATCCGCATGCCGGGACTGGACGGCCTGGACTTCACCCGGCTGCTGACCGGGTTCGCCGCACCGCCCGAAGTGGTCTTCGTGACCGCGCACGACGACTGCGCCGTCGACGCGTACGAACTGGGCGCGCTCGACTACCTCCTCAAACCGGTGCGCCCCGAACGTCTCGCCGAGGCGATCCGCCGCGTCGACGAGGCCGTGCACCGGCCCTCGCGCGAGGACGCCGCGCCCGAGCAGCCCGCCGCCGACGAGATGGTGCCCGTCGAGCTCGGCGGACGCACCCGACTGGTCTCCCGCCGTTCGGTGACGCACGTCGAGGCCCACGGCGACTACGTGCGGCTGCACACCGGCGAGGGCAGTTACCTGGTGCGCATGCCGCTGGCCTCGCTGGCCCGGCGATGGGAGGCGGCCGGGTTCATCCGCATCCACCGCAGCACGCTGGTCGCGTCCGCCCACATCAGCGAGCTGCGTTTCGACGGCGGCCGGGCGGCCGTGCAGGTCGGCGCCGAACTGCTCCCGGTGAGCCGCCGCCACACCCGCGAGGTCCGCGACCTGCTCGTCCGCCGCTTCCGGCACACCGAGTCCGGCGACGAGCAACGCGACCCTGCCAGCGACCCCCGCGAGGGCCACGATGGACGTTTTGTGCTGCGCGAGGTCTCTGGCCGGGAACGGGACGGGGATGTCTGAGCTGCGGCGGGTCGTGGTGTCGAGCCCGCGTACGCACCGGGCGCGCATGGCCGCCCAGCGGAGCTGGAGCCTCGCCCACGACCTCGACGAACAGACCGAGCTCGGCGCCGTGTACGTGCGCACGCTCATCCGCGCCCAACTGCGCGCGGCGCTGGCCACCCTCACGGTCGTCGCGGTGGTGATCGTCGGGCTGCCGCTGCTGCTCGTGCTGGTTCCCGCGGTGAGCCGGTCGCGGGTGTACGGCATCCCCGTCACCTGGCTGGCGCTCGCGCTGTGCATCCAGCCGATCTGGATCGCCGCCGCGGCCCGGCACCTGCGCCAGGCCGAGCGCATCGAGCGGGACTTCGCCAGGCTGGTGGACCGGTCATGATCGTGATGGCCGTGGCCGCCGCGCTCACCGCGCTGGTCGCCGTGCTCGGCATGGTCGCGGTCCTCGGCTCGTACGGGCGGCGGCGCACCCCGACGACCTCGGACTTCCTCGTCGCCTCACGTGGCGTCACGCCGTTGTGGAACGCGTCGGCGATCAGCAGCGAGTACATCTCGGCCGCCGCCTTCCTGGGGACGGCCGGGATGGTGCTGGCCTACGGCGCCGACGTGTTGTGGCTACCGATCGGCGCGGCGGCGGGCTACGTGCTGCTGCAGGCGTTCGTGACCGCCCCGTTGCGGCGGTCCGGCGCCTACACCATCTCCGACTTCGCCGAATGGCGGCTGGGCTCGCGGGCCGTACGGCACATCGTCAGCGTGTGCGTGTGCTTCATCGGATGGTTCTACCTGCTCCCGCAGTTCCAGGGGGCGGGTGTGACGCTGAGGGTGCTGACCGGGGCGCCGGTATGGGTCGGCTGGGCCGTCGTAGTCGGGGTGGTCCTCGCCATCGTCCTGTCGGGCGGCATGCGCAGCATCACCGTCGTGCAGGGCGTGCAGTACTGGGTGAAGCTGGTCGCGGTGGCCGTTCCAGCGGTGGCGCTGCTGTCGCTGTGGCACCTGGACGGCGGCGACGACCCGACCGCCGACCGGCTGCCCGCGTTCCCCCGTGAGACGACCGTGCGGTTCCAGGCCGAGGTGGCCGTCCGCGTGGTCACGAGCGACACCGTCGTGACCGTGCACGGCGAGGTGGACGGCAGGTACTACGACGGGGCCGATGTGCCGTTCCCCGCGGGCAGGCACGTCGTGGGGGAGGGGAGCACCCTGGTCTTCCCCGCGGGCGCGCCCGTCCCGCACGCCGAGCGCCTGCCGCTCCAGGACGGGCACACGTGGGCGATGCCGTTCGGACGGGACGAGGGCCACCCGTTGTTCGCCACCTATTCGGCGGTTCTCGGCGTGCTGCTCGGCACGATGGGGCTGCCGCACATCCTCATGCGCTTCTACACCGATCGCTGCGGCCGTGCCGCCCGGCGTACCGCGGCGTGCGTTCCGGTGCTCCTGTCGCTGTTCTACGTGTTCCCGGCGCTGTACGGCGCGCTGGGCCGCCTCTACACGCCCGAACTCCTCATGACCGGGGACACCGACGCCACGATCCTCATGCTTCCCCAGCGGCTCGCGCCGGGGGCCGGGGGCGCCCTGCTGGCCGCGCTCGTGGCGGCGGGGGCGTTCGCCGCGTTCATCTCGACGTCCTGCGGGATCGTCGTGGCGATCGCGGGCACGTTCTCGCAATGCCTGTGGCGCGGCGGCGTCCACGCGTTCCGGATCGGCGCGCTCCTCGCCCTGGCGGCACCGCTCACCCTCGTGGCCCATATCGGGCCCCTGGGCGCCGCAAGCCTGGTGACGCTCGCCCTTACCGTCTCAGCGTGCTCCCTGTGCCCGCTGCTGGTGCTGGGCATCTGGTGGCGCCGGCTGACACCCGCCGGCGCGGGCGCCGGTCTGGTGGTCGGCGGCGGCCTCGCCGTCATGGCGGGGGTCGTCTGGATCCTCGGCGGCCCGTGGTCCGGCTGGACTGCCGCCGTGCTGGCCCAGCCCGCGATGGTGATCGTGCCGATCAGCGTCGCGGTGACGGTCGCCGTGTCACTGTTCACACGGCGTCACATTCCGCGCCGCGCGGACCGTGCGATGGCCCGCCTGCACCTCCCCGAAGAGATCGTCAGCCGCTGAGGCACCGTTCCGGGCTTCGCCGAACGGGGCGGAGTGCCGCGTGGATCGGTCCCATCACCCGGCCGCGACCGTTCGTCGCGCGGAACCGACCGCCCATCGCGCGACTACTCTACGTATATCGATGACTGCGCACCGTTCATCGAGCGTGGGGCCGTGCAGGCCCCGATGGGCACGCTGACCCCTCTAGTGTTCTCAGTACCGCACCGGGGAAGCGGGCGGGATCGGAGACGGTCCCGCGAAGACCTCGGCCAGAACGACACTGGAGATCCGGCGGGCGCCCGTCGAACGCCGGATCAGGAGCCGTCGGATCCCGTACCGGGGGGGTGGGATCCGATGGCGGTCGGCTCGGGCGCTGCTGAACAGTCGGGGGGTTGTTCAGTAGCGCCTGAGTCTTTTTCTTTTACGGCCTCGGGCCCTCGCCTGGCGGCTCGGACCCGAACCGCAAAAGCGGCGAGCGCGACATCGCTTCGCGATCTCTCGTGAAGCTTCGCCTCCGGCTCGCTTCACGACCCGTTAGCGCGCTCGCGTGACGGTTGCGGTTGTTGCGCTGAGACGGTTGAGCCAGGTGGTTATGCGTTGTCGCGTAGGCGTTTGAGGGTTTCTACGTCTTTGCGGTGCGGGTCGGCGCTGCGGCCCGGGGTCTCGATGATGAACGGGACGCCCGCGACCTCCGGGTGGCGGAAGAGTTCGGCGAAGGGCTTCTCGCCGATCTGACCGGCGCCGATGTTCTCGTGCCTGTCCTTGAACGAGCCGCACGGGTCCTTGGAGTCGTTGGCGTGGACGAGCTTGAGGCGACCCGGGCCTACGGTCTCCACGAGCAGGTCGAGGGTCTTCTGGACGCCGTCGGGGGCGGCCAGGTCGTGACCGGCGCAGAACGCGTGGCAGGTGTCGAGGCACACGCCTAGCTTGGGGTGGTTTTCCAGGTGCTCGAAGAACGGGCCCAGCTGGTCGACCGTCGCGCAGAGCATCGCGCCCTGGCCTGCCATGGGTTCGAGGAGGATGTCCGGGGCGTCGTTCGGCAGCTCGTCGAGGAGCGGGAGGACGTGCTCGCGGACCTGGCGCATGGCGTCGTCGAAGGGCTGGGTGACGGCCGAGCCGGTGTGGACCACGACGCCGAGCGCCCCGATGGCGGCGCCGCGCTGGAGGGAGTGGCGCACGGAGGCGACCGACCTCTCCAGGGTTTCGGGGGTCGGGGAGCCGAAGTTGACGAGGTAGGGAGCGTGCACGAACGTCGGGACGCCGCTCTCGCGCATCGCCGCGTCCTCGGCGGGCTTGCCCGCCGCCTGCGCCCACCCGCGCGGGTTGGACACGAACACCTGGACGGCCTCGGCGCCGATCTCGGCGGCGTACTTCAGGCCCTTGGTGGCCATCCCGCCGGCGACGGGGATGTGTCCTCCGACAGGGCTCTTCTTAGAGGTCATAGGTCTCCCAGCCTAGTGGCGGGAGGGGCCTGGTCAGGGGGCGCGCACCAGCGTGATGGTCGAGCCGCGGGGCGCCTCGCCGCTGCTGGGCTGCTGGAAGCGGACGATGTTGCCGCCGATCCCCGTGACGTTGACCTTGAAGCCGGAGTTCTCCAGGGCCTGGCGGGCCTCGTCGACGGTGCGGCCCGTCATGTCGGGAACGGGGATCTTCTCCTCGTCGTCGCCTCCGCCGCCGTCCCGGCAGAAGAAGTCGCCGAAGAGGCAGTCCTTCTTGTTGACGACGATCGTCACCTCGTCGCCGCCGGAGACGCCCGTGCCGGGGTCCGGGGACTGGCTGAGGACCGTGCCCGGGGGCTTGCCGCCGTCCTTCTGCTTCTCGACGTTGACCTTCAGCCCCATCGAGCGCAGCTGGTTCTCAGCCTGGTCGGCGTTGCGGCCCACGAGGGACGGCATGGACATGCCGGTGCTCACGACGATGGCGACCGGCTGGTCGGGTGAGTGCCGTTCGCCCGCCGCGGGATCGGTGCGGATGACCTCGTCCTTGGAGACGGTGACGCTCGGCGCCTTCTGGACGTCGCCCGGCGTGAAGCCCTTGTCCTTGAGGATCTGCTGCGCCTCGCTGAGCGATTTGCCCTCCACGTCCGGCACCTTCCTGGGCGTGCGGCCCTTGGACGGTGTCAGCGTGACCACCGCGCCGCTGGACACGCGTGCGCCGGCGGGCGGGTTGGACTTGGCGACCTGGCCCTTCTTGACCTGGTCGGAGTAGACCGCCGAGGCGACCCGTACCTGGAGCCCGTCGTCCTGGAGCCGCTGCCTGGCGTCCTTCAGCTCCATTCCGATGATCTTGTCGGGGACGTGGTCGTACTGCCCGGAGACCTGGTACCACACCGCCCAGCCGAGGATCACGGCCGCGACGGCGCCGATCGCGATGAGCACGTACTTGCCGGTGATGGCGCCGATCGCACGGTCGGTGGCGGTGCGCTGGGGCGCGTACTGCGTCTCGTATCCGGGCGGGGCGGTGGGGCCGGCGCCGTAGACGGCGGTGTGCCCGTCCAGGGGTCCGGCTTCGAACACGGCCGTCTGGTTGCGGGAGGCCGCCGCGACGCGCTGGTCGAAGTCGCGCGGGAGCCCGCCGTGCACCTCGGCCGTGGCGGCCAGGAACTGGTTGGCGTCCTGCGGACGCTGGGCGGGGTCGTGCGAGGTGGCCCGGGTGACCAGCAGGTCGATCTCCGGCGTCGACCCCGGCACGGCCGTCGACGGCGCGGGCACGGTCTCGTTGACGTGCTTGTAGGCCACGGCGAGCGGCGAGTCGCCCCGGTGCGGCAGGACGCCGGTGAGCAGCTCGAACAGCATCACCCCGGCCGCGTAGACGTCTGAGCGCACGTCGGCGTTGCCCGACAGCACCTGCTCGGGCGCCAGGTAGCCGACCGTGCCGATGATGAGCCCGGTCTTGGTCATCTTGCTGGCGGACTCGGCCCGCGCCAGCCCGAAGTCGGCGACCTTGATCTGGCCGTCGTCGGTGATGAGGACGTTCTCGGGCTTGACGTCGCGGTGCACCAGGCCGCTGCGGTGCGCGGCGCCGAGCGCCGCCAGCACCGGCTGCATGATCTCCAGCGCCTCGCGCGGCCCGAGCCGGCCCCGTTCGTCCAGCAGGTCGCGCAGCGTCCGGCCGGGCACGTACTCCATCACCAGGAACACGTGCTCGCCGTCGGTCCGCTGGTCGTAGACGGCGACCACGTTGGGGTGCGACAGCGCCGCGGCGGCCTTCGCCTCCCCGATGAAGCGCCGGACGAAGTCGTCGTCGGCCGCCAGGTGGGAGTGCATCACCTTCAGGGCGATCTCACGGTCCAGCCGGATGTCGCGGGCCACGTACACCGTGGCCATGCCGCCGCGGGCGATCCGGGACTCAATGCGGTAGCGCCCGTCGAGCACTTGCCCGACGAGTGGGTCAGCAACCGTGGCGTCCATCAGAGCGAGTTTAAAGGCGAACCCAAGGTGGTCTCATCACTCGGGAGTATGAGCATGAATCACGCCGAAGGACTGGATTCGTCCGGACCGTCGCCTAGGGTCGGCCTATGGGCGCTCCTCACCTCGAATTCACGTTGTCCCTTCTCCGTGAGTTGCCGGCCGGGGAGAACTTCGCCTGGTCGCCGTACTCGGTGGCGTCTGCACTCGGCGTCGCGTCCGCGGGCGCGCGGGGGCGCACCTACGACGAACTGGCGGCGGCCATCGCGCCGGGCGGTGATCTGGGTCACGTGGCGGCGATGCTGGCGAGCTCCGCGGAGATCGAGCGGCCGCACGGAGAGGGCGGGCCCGAGATCGCGGTGGCGAACGACCTGTGGATGCGGGCCGGGCTCGGCTTCGACGAGGAGTTCCAGAAGACCGTGCTCGGCTGGCCCGGCGGGGCGCTGCACACGGCCGACTTCGTGGGTGATCCCGACGGGGCGCGGCGGGAGATCAACCTTGACGTGGAACGGACGACCAGGGGGCTGATCAAGGATCTTCTCGCCGCCGGGTCGATCCACCCGGACGTGGCGGCCGTCATCGTCAACGCGCTCTACCTGAAGGTGGCGTGGCTGCACGCGTTCGAACAGACGATCACCAGGCCCGCGCCGTTCCACGCCCCGTCGGGGACTCGCGAGGTGCCGACGATGCGGCAGTCGGAGTTCTTCGGCTACGCGGAGGGCCACGGCTGGCGGATGGCGACGTTGCCGACCGAGAGCGAGGCCGTGGTCGACGTCCTGCTGCCGGACGGCGATCTGGCCACCGCGGAGCGCTCCCTGACCGCGGACGTGCTCGGCTCCCTGTACGGCGACGGAGAGGGCGGAGCCGAGCTCGACCTCGCCCTGCCCAGGTTCCGCGTCGAGTCCGAGGTGGGCCTGGATGGGCCGCTCCAGGCCCTCGGCGTGAACGCGGCGTTCACGCGGGAGGCCGACTTCTCCGCCATCACCGAGGAGACGGACATCTGGATCGACCAGGTGGCGCACAAGGCCGTCCTGACGGTGGACGAGGAGGGCTTCGAGGGGGCCGCGGCGACGGCGCTCGTCATGCGGGCGGTCTCGGTCCAGGTTCCCGCCACTCCGGTGCCGTTCCTGGTGGACCGGCCGTTCCTGCTGATCGTCCGGCACCGGCAGACCGGCGCGGTCTACTTCGTGGCGCGGATCGTCGAGCCCTGAACCGGCTCGGGCTCCCGCTCCAGCTCGCCGGCGGGCTCGGGCTCGGGCTCGGGCTCCACGACGGGCGCGGGCGCGGCGACGGGCTTCTTCCCGCCGCGTGAGACCGCGACGCCCGCCAGGCAGAGCACGCCGCCCAGGAGGGTCAGCCAGCCGGGGACCTCGCCGAGGAACGACCACGACATCAGCACGACCAGCGCGGGGGCGGCGTAGGTGGTGGCGCCCATCTTGCCCGCCGAGGTACGGGCCAGCGCGTAGGCCCAGGTGGTGAACGCCAGGGCGGTCGGGAAGACGCCCAGGTAGATCACGTTCAGGGTCGCGGTGAGCGAGGCGTCCGGCACCTCGGAGATCAGCCGGCCGGAGAACGGCAGGCAGGCGATCGTCCCGACCACGCAGCCGAACGTGGTCACCTGGAGCGCCGAGCCGTGCCGGAGGGCGGGCTTCTGGCTCACGACCCCCGCCGCGTACGTCACGGCGGCCAGCAGGCACAGCCCGACGCCGAGGAGCGAGGAGCCCCCGCCGTCGGACATCGAGACGCCCACGACGGCGGCGCCGGCGAACGAGACCGCCATGCCGGCCAGCAGCCGCGGCGGGAGGCCCTCCTTGAGCAGCCAGCCGCCCAGGAGCGCGATCAGGATCGGGCCGACGTTGACCAGCAGGGCCGCCGTGCCCGCGTCCACCTCCTGCTCGCCCCAGTTGAGCACGACCATGTAGAGGCCGAACCAGAGGAGCCCTGAGGCGACGATCCCCGGCCATGCCGCGCGCGGTGGCAGGCCCTCCCGCCGCACCAGGCAGATGACGGCGAGCGCGATGGAACCCGCCAGCAACCGCCCGAGCGCGAGCGCCCCGGGGCTGTAGTCCTCGCCGGCGCTGCGGATGGAGACGAACGCCGAGGCCCACAACACCACGGTGACGGTGGCGGCCGCGATGGCCAGGCGCTCCGTACGGGACTCGGCTGACTTACGTTGATCCATGCGCTGAACCTTAGGTAGGGGACATTTCCACGAACACCGAAAGATGGCCGGTGGCTGCGGTGGCGGTGGGTGCAGTCTTCTGTCCCGTGACCGTTCAGGTCCAGCGATTATTTCTTCAGGTCATTAATTAGCGATGCTTCACTCTGGGCGGCTCATTCCGTCCCACGGCGACGACGCCTGGGCGTAGCGGCGCTTGGGAATGCGGCCCGCCAGCCGGGCCAGGCGCCCGCCCTCGACGGCGTGCCGCATGGCGGTGGCCATCATGACGGGGGACTGGGCCCGGGTGACGGCGGTCGCGAGCAGGACGGCGTCGCAGCCGAGCTCCATCGCCAGGGCGGCGTCGCTCGCGGTGCCGAGACCGGCGTCCAGGATGATCGGCACGTTCGCGCGTTCGACGATCAGCTCGATGTTGTGCGGGTTGCGGATGCCGAGGCCGGAACCGATCGGCGAGCCCAGCGGCATGACGGCGGCGCAGCCCAGCTGCTCCAGCCGGCGCGCCAGGACCGGGTCGTCGTTGGTGTAGGCCATGACCACGAAGCCGTCGTCGACCAGTTGCTCGGCGGCCTCCACCAGCTCGATCGGATCGGGCAGCAGCGTGTGCTCGTCCGCGATGACCTCCAGCTTGACCAGGTCGGTCTCCAGCGCCTCACGGGCCAGCTTGGCGGTGAGTACGGCCTCGCCCGCCGTGAAGCACCCGGCGGTGTTGGGCAGCACCTCGATGCCGCACTCGCGCAGCACGTCCAGCACGGACCCGCGCGCCGCCGGGTCGACCCGCCGCATCGCGACCGTGGTGAGCTCCGTACCGGACGCGGCGAGCGCCGCGCGCAGCACGTGCATGCTCGGCGCGCCGCCGGTCCCCATGATCAGGCGTGAGCCGAACTCCCGGTCCCCGATGACCAGCCGCTCGGCGCCCGCGTTCGCGCTCGCCCGCTCGTTCGTTCCCGGCTCCGGCCGCTGAACGTTCATGGCCTCGCTCACCTCAACCTCCCTGCACGGCGGTCAGCACTTCGAGCCGATCCGCGTCCCGTACCGTCGTCGCGTCCCACTCGGACCGCCGGACCACCTCGTCGTTGAGCGCCGCGGCCACCCCGGACACGGCCGTGGTGACGGTGGCGACCACCTCGGCGACGCTCACGCCGGCCGGCAGCTCGCGCGCCTCGCCGTTGACGATGACCTTCACGATGGGATCACCTCGAAACGATCGGGGGTGAACGGCTTGCCGAGGTCGGGCACGGTGCCGTCCAGCAGTACTTCGGTGAGGATGTCGGCGCTGACCGGGGTCAGCAGGATGCCGTTGCGGAAATGACCGGTGCCGAGGACCAGTCCGGGCAGCGCGGTCGGGCCCATCACCGGCGCGTTGTCCGGCGAGCCGGGCCGGAGCCCGGCGGTGACCTCGGCGAATTCGAGCTCGGTGATGCCGGGCAGCAGCTCGCGGGCGTCCCGGAGCAGCTCCCACAGGCCGCCCGCGGTGACGCGGGTGTCGAACCCCATCTCCTCCTGGGTGGCACCGATCACGATCTCCCCATCCGCGCGCGGCACCAGGTAGATCGAGAAGCCCTTCACCAGGCCCCGGGTGGACCGCCGGAGGAACGGCACGCGGCTCCGGAGCCGGATCACCTGGCCCTTGACCGGCCGTACGGGCGGCACGACCCCGGCGGGCACACCCTCGATGTCACCCGACCACGGTCCGGCGGCGAGGAGGACCTTGGCGGCCCGTACGTCCGAGCCGTCCTCCAGGCGCACGCCCACGGCCGTGTCGTTCTCGACGACGATGCTGGTGGCGCGCTGCCGTACGAGCCGTACGCCGAGCCTGTCGCCCGCCGCCCGCAACGCCGGAGTGAGGCGCCGGGGATCGATCGAGCCGTCGTCGGGCGCCAGCAGGCCGCCGCGCACACCGGGCGCCAGCATCGGCTCGGCCTTGCGGCACTCGCGGCCGGTGAGCGCCTCGGTGGGGATGCCGAGCGACTCCTGGAACCGGCGCAGCTCGTCGAGACGGGCGAGGTCGTCGGCGTCGAAGGCGACCTCCAGGATGCCGTCGGCGCGGTAACCGGTGTCGTGCCCGGTCAGCTCCTCCAGCTCGGCCACGAACGTCGCGTACCGCTCCCTGGAGGCCAGCCCCAGGCGCAGCAGCGGCTCCTCGCCGTACGTCAGCTCGCTGACGGGTGTCAGCATCCCGGCGGCGACGGCGGAGGCCCCGCTCGCCGGGTCGGGATCGACCAGGGTGACGGCGGCGCCGCGGGCGGCGGCCCGCCAGGCGGTCGCCAGCCCGATGACCCCGGCACCAATGATCACAACGTCCATCGCGCTCCCTTCGCCGGCATGATCCGGATCAGGTCGTGGCGGTCGGCGGCCCATGTGGCCGGTGTCGGTCACCGGCCTCAGCCGCCCTCTCAGCCCGGTCGAACCGGACTCCCGCGCCTTCCCACAGCCCAAAGGCTGCCTACCCAAGCCTACGTCTTCCTGCATGTATGCATATGTCTGGACACCCGTCTAAATATCGGGGAAGGGCGGCCGACTAAGGTTCACCTTCATGGACAGGGTGATCGTCGTAGGCGGCGGGCTGGCGGGCGTTCGCGCCGTGGAGTCCCTCCGCAGCAAGGGATACGAGGGTGAGCTGACCCTCGTCTCGGCCGAGCGGCACAAGCCGTACGACCGGCCGCCGTTGTCGAAGGCCGTCCTCGCCGGGGACACCGACGACACCACCGTCGACGCAGACTGGGAGGCGCTCCGCTGCCGGCTGCTGCTCGGCGAACGGGCGACGGCGCTGCGGCTCGGAGCCGAACGCGGCGGCACCGTGGCGACGACCGCGGGCGACCTGCCGTTCGACGGGCTCGTCATCGCCACCGGCGCGACCCCGGTCACCCTGCCCGGCGACGGTCCCCAGCACGTGCTGCGCACCGTCGACGACTCCCGCCGGCTGCGCGCCAGGCTGGTCGAGGGCGCCCGCGTCGTCATCGTCGGCGCCGGCTGGATCGGCGCCGAGGTCGCGACCACCGCCGCCAAGAAGGGCTGCGCGGTCACCGTGGTCGAGGCCGCCGACGCGCCGCTGGCGAACGCGCTCGGCCCGGAGGTGGGCGGCCTGACCGCGCGCTGGTACGCCGAGGCCGGGATCGACCTGCGCACCGGCGTCAAGGTCGCCGCCATCGAGCACGGCCGGCTGCTGCTGGCCGACGGCGACCACGTGGCGGCCGACGAGATCGTGGTGGGCGTCGGCGTCCGGCCCGAGGTGGGCTGGCTGGAGGGGTCCGGGCTGGAGATCGAGGGCGGTGTCGTCACGGACGCGGCGCTGCGCACCGGCCGTCCTGAGATCGTCGCGGTCGGCGACTGCGCCGCCTGGTGGTCGGAACGGTACGGCCGCAGGATGCTCGTCGAGCACTGGGACACCGCGCTCAACGCCCCCGACGTGGCCGCCGCGACCCTGCTCGGCCAGGAAGCGGGCTACGACGCCGTGCCGTACTTCTGGTCTGAGCAGTTCGGGAAGATGGTGCAGTACGCGGGGTACCACCCGGTGGCCGAGCGCATGGTGTTCCGCGGTGATCCGGCCGAGGACAAGTGGGCCGTGTGCTGGCTGACCGGCGACCGCCTCGACGCGTTCCTGACCGTGGACAGGCCACGTGACCTGGTTCAGGCCCGGCGGCTCATCGCCACCGGGACACCGGTCGACCCCGCGGCCTTGGGTGATCCGGAGGTGCCCGTTCGCCAGGCGGTGAAATCCTGAGGGTTTGACGGAACGGCGGGCGTGGTAGGCAGGTGGCGTGACGCAGATGCACGCAACCGTCGACAACGCTCTCGACCCGCAGACCGATGCCCTGGTGGGGGAGTGGCTGACCCTCAACGAGGCCGCCGACCGCCTCGGCATCAGGCTCAACCGCACCAAGCAGCTCCTCAGCGAGCGCAGGCTCCTCGCCGTGAGGCGGGAGGGGAGCCCCGCCGTGCCCGCGGCGTTCATCAAGGACGGCCAAGTGATCAAGGGCCTGTCCGGCACGCTGACGCTGCTCTCCGACGCCGGTTTCGACGACGTCGAGACGCTGCGCTGGCTGTTCACCGCGGACGACACGCTGCCGGGCACGCCGGTCCAGGCCCTGAGCGAGAACCGCGGCACCGAGGTGCGCAGGCGCGCCCAGGCGCTGGCGTTCTGAGGGGGTCCGCACGGCCGTTCGCCGACATAGCTGAAATAGGGAAGAAGACTGACGTGGCAGGATTGCGGGGTCACGCGGGCGATGTCCGCGTGGCCCCGCATCCACGTCTGAGAAAGGAACCGGCCCGCACCGTGTCCAGGCACCTGCTCTCCGATCGCGCGGTCGCCCTCCGAGCCCGGCTCAGCCGCGCGCGCCTCTACCTCTGCACGGACGCCCGGGAGCGCCAGGGCGACCTGCCGGAGTTCCTCGACGCCGTCCTGGCGAACGGGGTGGACATCGTCCAGCTCCGCCAGAAGGGCCTGGAGGCGCGGCAGGAGATCGAGCACCTGCGGGTGTTCCGGGCCGCGTGCGAACGGCACGGCGCCCTGCTGGCGGTCAACGACCGCGCCGACGTCGCCCACGCCGTGCACGCCGACGTGCTCCACCTCGGACAGGACGACCTGCCCGTTCCGGCGGCCCGCGCCATGGTGGGCGAGGACATCCTGATCGGCCGTTCCACCCACTCGGGCGAGCAGGCCACCGCCGCCGCCGCCGAGCCGGGCGTCGACTACTTCTGCGCCGGCCCGGTCTGGCCGACCCCGACCAAGCCGGGCCGCGAGGCGCCCGGGCCCAAGCTGCTGGAGTACGTGGCGGCGCAGCGCGAGGGGCGGCCCTGGTTCGCCATCGGCGGAATCGACCTCGGCAACCTCGACGAGGTGCTCGCCACCGGAGCCCGCCGGGTCGTGGTCGTCCGGGCGCTCACCGAGGCCGCCGATCCGGGCGCCGCGGCGGCCGAGTTCGCGCGGCGCCTGCCACCCGCCGACTGATCCGCCCGTGGCGCGGCGGGCGGACCGGTTCCGTTCACGCCGCCGACACCGGGGGTTCGCCGATAGCAGTTCGCGGCATGCCGCAGAATGGACGCATGACCTTGGGACCCGACGACGACCGGCCGGTCGAGCTGGACGACGACCTGGAGATCCTTCCGGACCAGACGTCGGACGACACCGACACCGGCTGGGGCGAGTGGCGCGGCGGCGGAAGCGACGACGACCGCCTGCTGGAGGATCGCCCGCCGCACTGGTGACGTCCGCGGCGGTGACGTTTGCAGCGGCCTGACCGGGACGCTAGAGCAGCCCGATCAGGAAGCCCAGCGTCATCACCGCCGCGAGGGCGAGCATCATCCGCCAGCGGTAGGCGGGGATGCGCGTGGGCTTGGGTTTGGGCGTCGGCACCTCGTTGTCGCGCAGCGCCCGGACGAGCTGCCCGGCCCTCGGGCGGGCGGCCGGGTTCTTGTCGAGGCAGCGGGCGACCAGGTCGCGCAGCGGCCCGTCCAGGTCGCCGAGGTCGGGACGGCGCGTGGTGACCCGGCGCATGACCGCGGCGGTCGCCCCCGTGCCGAACGGAGGCCGCCCGGTGGCGGCGAACACCATCGTGGCGCCCCACGAGAAGACGTCCGCGGGCGATCCGACGGGCTCGTCCTCGATCTGCTCGGGCGCCATGTAGGCGGGGGTGCCGACCGGCCCGGTGGTGATGGGTGTCGCGTCGGGCGTCCGGGCGATGCCGAAGTCGATGACCTTCGCGCCGTCCGGGCCGAGCAGCACGTTGCCGGGCTTGAAGTCGCGGTGCACGACGCCCGCCCGGTGGATGGCGGCCAGGGCGCCCGCGGTGCGCAGTGCGAGCCGGTGGAGCTGCGGCTCCGGCAGGGGGCCGTCCTCCTCGACGACGTACTGCAGCGACGTGCCCTCGACGAACTCGCTGACGATGTAGGGGCGGTCGCCGGTCACGTCGGCGTCCAGCACCCGGGCGGTGTGCCGGTTGGCCACCTGCCGCGCGGCGTCGACCTCCTTGACGAACCGGCTGCGCGCCCGCTGCCCGGCGGCCATGCCGCCGCGCAGCAGCTTGACGGTCACCAGCTCGCCGTCCGCGGCACGGCCGAGGTAGACCACGCCCTGGCCGCCCTCACCGAGGCGGCCCAGCAGCTCGTAGCCGCCTACGCGATGCGGATCGTCCGGCCCCAGCGGCCGGTCGTGGCGGGACGGACGCGGAAGCGTCCGCCCTGGAAGGGAATCGTGCGGCACGGGGGGCTCCGGCTCGGCGGGGACGAGGTGGATTGCCTGATTGGGTCATTTGTACCGCGTGCGGCCGACAACCGCGCGGGTATCTCCGATCTTCCTCAGCGGGCGGCTGCGTTCACTGCATCGCCTCCGGCTCGTTCATCGCATCGCCTCCGGCTCGTTCATTGCTTTCGGCTCGCTTCATGACCCGGTCGCGCGCTCGCAGAAGCTCCCCGTCAGGGCGATGTCGCGTGACGAGGCGCCGACCATGACCTTGTAGCAGCCCGGGGCGACCTTCCAGGCGTCCGCCGAGTCGTTCCAGTAGGCCAGGGAACGCGACGTCAGCGGGAACGTGACGCGGGTGCTCGCGCCGGGTGCCAAGGAGACCTTGCGGTAGCCCTTCAGCTGCCGGGGCGGCTGCGGGACGTCCACGCCGGGGGATGGCAGGCCGAGGTAGAGCTGCGGTACGGCGATGCCGGAGCGCGAGCCCGTGTTGGTCACGGTGACCTGTACGCCGGTGCGGCTCACGGAGAGGTTGCTGTAGCGGAAGGCGGTGTAGGACAGGCCGTGACCGAACGGGAAGCGCGGTGCGATCCCTCGGGCGTCGTAGTGCCGGTAACCGACGAACACGCCTTCGGAGAACGTCACGGTCTTGCCGGCGCCCGGATACTGAGCCGGGTTGCCCGCCGTCGGCACGTCGCTCTCGCGGACGGGGAAGCTCACCGGGAGGCGCCCTCCGGGGTCGACGTCCCCGTACAGAACGCGGGCGATCGCGTCGCCGCCCTGCTGGCCGGGGTACCAGGCCTCCACGATGCCCTTGACCTGGTCCGCCCAGGGCGCGGTCACGGGGCCGCCGGTCTCCAGCACGACGATGGTGTTGGGGTTGGCCTTGGCGACCTCGGAGATCAGCGCGTCGTGGTCGCGCGCGAACAGGCCGGCGCAGGCCAGCGTCAGGCACGACTTGTCGAAGAACTCGCCCTGGCCGTCGGCGGCGAAGACGATCGCGACCTCGGCCTCCCTGGCGGCCGCGGCGGCCCGGCGCCGGTCGCCGCCGTCGTGGTAGGTGACCTTGGTGCCCGTCCCGGCGCGCCGCGCGATGCCCTGGCGCGGGGTGACGCCGCCGAACGGCTGCACCTGGGCCGAGCCGAATCCGCTGGGGTTCTCGTCGGCGGGCTTGCCGATCAGCGCGATCGACGCGGGAGCCTTCAGCGGCAGCGCGCCGCCGGTGTTCTTGAGCAGCGTGATCCCGTTCTCGGCCAGCCCGCGCGCGGTGGCCTCGCTCGCGGTCCGGTCGATCCTGGTGAGGTCGTTGGGGTACGCGGCGCGGTCGAAGACCCCGAAAGCGAACATCATGCGGAGGATGTTGCGGGCGGCGCCGTCGATCTTGGCGGGTGAGACCTTCTTCTCGGTGATCGCGCGCTTGAGGTTCCAGGCGTTGAACCTGATCCCGATCGGCAGCTCCATGTCGAGGCCGCCGTTGGCGGCGCTCGCGGCGTCGTGCGCCGCGGTGTGGTCGGACGGCACGAAGCCCTTGAAGCCCCATTCCGCACGCAGGATCTTGTTGAGGACGGCCCCGTCCTCGCAGGCCCAGCGTCCGTTCAACTGGCCGAACCCGCACATCACCGCCCCGGCCCCGCCGTCCTTGACGGCCGCCTCGAACGGCGGCAGGTAGATCTCGCGGAGCGTGCGTTCGGCGACCCTCATGTTGAGGCTGTGGCGGTCGGTCTCCTGCGTGTAGACGGCCAGGTGCTTGACCGAGGCCGACACGCCCTGGCCCTGCGCGCCGCGGACCCAGGACGCGCCGGTCGTCGCGGCGAGGTACGGGTCCTCGCCGAAGGCCTCGAAGGTGCGCCCGTTCCGCGGGGTGCGCAGCACGTCGACGGTCGGGCCGAAGATCACGTCGTTGCCGCGGTGCCGGGCCTCCCAGCCCACCGTGGCGCCGTACCGCCGCGCCGCGTCCGGGTCGAACCCGGCGGCGACGGAGATCGGCGCGGGCAGCTGGGTGGCCCTGCCCTGGCGTACCCCGGCGGGGCCGTCGGCCATGTAGAGCGGCGGTATGCCCAGGCGCGGGATCCCGGCGTTGGTGTCGGCGTGCGCGTTCTCGCTGAACCCGCCGAGCGGCCCGCCCAGCGGGTCGTCCGACGCCATCAGCGCGATCTTCTCGTCCAGCGTCATCGCGGCGAGCAGCAGAGCGGCCCGCCGGTCGGCACCGAGCGAGGTGTCGCACCACGGCCGCCGTGCCGGGTCGCCGCATCGTCCGGCCGCGGCGTCCGCCGGAGAGGGCACGACCATCAGGGCGAGGACGGAGGCCAGCGCGCCCGCCGCGGCGAGGGCTCTTCGGGCGGTGGTTCTTCCGGCGGCGTCCATCAGTGGCTCTTCTCCGGCTGGACGCGCAGCGCGTTCAGCGCGAACGCCACCATGTGGTAATGCCCGATGAGTATCACCAGCTCGATCAGTTCGCGCTCGTCGAAGCGCCCGGCCAGCTCGGCCCAGGTGGCGTCGCTCACGGTGCCGCGCGAGTGGAGGTCGTCGGCCGCCGCCAGGACCATGCGGTCGGCGGCGCTCCAGCCGTGGTCGTCGAGGCCGAGCCGCAGCGCGGCGATCTCCGCCTCGGTGAGACCCGCGTCCAGCCCCAGCCGGCGGTGGTGGTGCCACTCGTACGCGCAGGACCGGTGGTGGGCCGTGCGCAGGATGGCCAGCTCGCGGTCGCGGGCGCCGAGCGTGCCCTTCATGAGCAGCATCGAGCCAAAGCCGATCCACGACTCGAACAACGCGGGGTGGCGGCCCAGGGTGGTGAAGACGTTGAGCGGACCGGCGGTCTCGGCCACGGCCTTGAGCAGGTCGCTCCATTCGTCCTGGGGTAGCGGGGCGATCCGGGGCGTTTCGGCAGACATGGCGACATTTCTGCCACCAAACGGTGGAACAGTGCTACCCCGAGCGGCCGATGTGGCCACATCGTGTCATTTTCGCCGGCGTCACGGAGGAACTGGGAGGGCGTTCAGACGCGGCGGGCGGTGGCGGCGATCGTGAGCTCGCCCAGCGCCTCCCGGGCTTCAGCTGTCAGCGGCGCGGCGTCCAGCGCGGCGGCGGCCTCGGCCGCGTACCGGTCGATCATGGCCTCGCAGGCGGCCAGGCCGCCCGTCTCCTCGATGATCGCGCGCAGCCCGGCCACCCCGGCGTCGTCCAGCGCGGGATCGCCCAGCCGCCGCCGGACGGCCGCGGCCGCCGCCGCATCCGCCCGTTCGAGGGTCAGGGCGATCAGCACCGTCCGCTTGCCCTCGCGGAGATCGTCACCGGCCGGCTTGCCGGTCTCGGCCGGGTCGCCGAACACCCCGAGCACGTCGTCCCGGAGCTGGAACGCGACGCCGAGCGGCCGCCCGTAGGCGCTCAGGGACTCGATGACCTCGGTGGACCCCCCGGCCAGCGCCGCGCCCAGGTGCAGCGGGCGCTCGACGGTGTACTTCGCGCTCTTGTACTCGACCACCCGCAGCGCCGTCTCGACCGTGCCGGTGTCGCGGGTGCCCTCCAGCATGTCCAGATACTGGCCGGCCATGACCTCGGTCCGCATCAGGTCGTACACGGCGCGACCCCGGCCGAGGCCGGCGGCGTCCAGCGCCGCCGACTCGTACATCTCGCTCGACCAGGCGAGACAAAGATCACCCAGCAGGATCGCGGCGCCCGCGCCGAACGGCGCCGCCGCACCCGGCCAGCCCTGCTCGCGGTGCATCGCCTCGAACCGGCGGTGCGCGGACGGCTGCCCCCGGCGGGTGTCGCTGGAGTCCATGACGTCGTCATGGATCAGCGCGCTGGCCTGCAGCAGCTCCAGGGACGCGGCGGCGGTCACGATGCCCGGCGCGCCGGCGGGCCCGCCGGCGCCGCGCCAGCCCCAGTAGCAGAAGGCCGGGCGCAGCCGCTTGCCGCCGGACAGCAGCGCGTCGAGGGCCGAGACCATGGGGCCCAGCTCGTCGCTGATGGCCAGGAGGCCGGGACGCTGCCGGTCGACGAAGGCCCAGAGCGCCTCGTCGACCTCCTTGCGTATGAGCCGGGTGGACATGTCCGTGATCGTATCCATCTGGCCGCCGATCGCATCCATCGTGACGCCGCCGCGACGGGAGGGCCACGCGGCCTCCATTAGGCTGTGGGAATGCGACAGGCACCCGACCGAGCGCCGGCCATCCGCGAGCTGCTCGCGGGCGGCGGCCGATCGTTCTCGTTCGAGTTCTTCCCTCCCAAGACCGACAAAGGGGTCCGGAGCCTCTGGCGTACGATCCGCGAGCTGGAGTCGCTGCACCCGACGTTCGTCTCGGTGACGTACGGGGCGGGCGGCGGCACCCGCGACACGACCGTCGACATCGTCGAGCGGATCGCCACCGACACCACCCTGACCCCGGTGGCGCACTTCACCGCGGTCAACCACTCCCAGGCCGAGCTGCGCAACCTCATCGGCCGGTTCGCCGCCGTGGGCGTGCGCAACATCCTCGCCCTGCGCGGCGACCCGCCGGGCGACCCCATGGGTGAGTGGATCAAGCACCCCGAGGGCGTCGAGTACGCGGCCGACCTGGTCAGGATGATCCGCTCGTACGGCGACTTCTGCGTCGGCGTCGCCGCGTTCCCCTACAAACACCCGAGGTCGCGCGACATCGAGAGCGACACCCGCTACTTCGTCGAGAAGTGCCGGGCGGGCGCCGACTACGCGATCACGCAGATGTTCTTCCGCGCCGAGGACTACTTCCGGCTGCGCGACCGGGTCGTGGCGGAGGGCTGTGACGTACCGATCCTGCCGGGCATCATGCCGGTGACGCAGCTGAGCACGATCGAACGGTCCGAGCAGCTGTCCGGCGCGCCGTTCCCGCCGGAGCTGCGGGCCCGCTTCGAGGCCGTCGCGGACGACCCGGAGGCCGTCCGGCGGCTGGGCATCGAGCACGCCGCCGGGCTCTGCCGCGAGCTCCTCGACCAGGACGCCCCCGGTATCCACTTCATCACGTTCAACAAGTCGACGGCGACCCGCGAGGTCTACGGGCTGCTCGACGCCGCCGCGTACGGGGCCAGCGGGAACGCCGCGCCCATGACCGCGTAGCGCGGCCCGCCGCCCGGAAACTCGAAGTCGGTGAGCAGATCGACCATGCCCACCGACCGGTAGAGGCGCCGGGCGGGCGAGTCGGGTATGCGGTCGAGCGTCGACAGCACCACGGTCCGCTCGCGGCGCCCCTCGCACAGCGACGTCAGCAGCGCCCGGCCGAGCCCCCGGCCCTGGTGCTCCGGATGGACGTGCAGCTCGGCGACCTCGAACGGGTCGTCGAGCCACTCCGCCGCGTGGTCAGGGCCGCCGACCCCGGTGAGGGCGTTGTGGACGACGTCGTGCCACCACTGCCCGGCGGCGCCGTGGAAGCCGTACGCGAAGCCGGCGACCTCGACGGGGGAGAGGAAGGATCCACGCCGTTCGGCCACGAACGCCCGGAAGCCCGGGTACGCGGCGTGCCGTTCCATGATCGTGTGGCGGCCCGGCAACTGCTCCGACGGCGGCCGCATCGCGGCCGCGTAGACGTCCAGGATCGGGCTCAGACGGCGCAGGAACATCCGCTCGTCGATCTCGCGCAGCTTCGGCTCCCTCACGGGCAGAAGCGTAGACCTCCACCGGCCCCCACCCACCCCCCATTAGATCGACAAGCTCCGCTTGGCAGCCGTCCTGCGGCCCCCACCCACCCCCCATTAGATCGACAAGCTCCGCTTGGCGCTCAGAGGCGGGCGATGACCCGTTGGGTGGCGGACAGGCGGTCGTAGATGTCCCACAGGATGCGGTCGGCGGCCTTCTGCAGGTGGCCGCGCTGGGCGTCGAGCTGGCCGCCCCACTCCCGGGCCTCCGGCCCGAGCCAGGCGTCCGTGCCGCGCAGGGTCTTGAGAGCCGGGTCCAGGGCCTTGCGGAGCTGCCCGATGCTGCCGTACGCGTCGACGTATGACTGGTAGAGCTGCCGGTAGGCGGGATTGGGCTGTTCGGTGGGCGGCAGGCTTACCGCCGCCGCCTCGTCCAGGGGCGGCGGGAGGCTGCCGGGAGGCGGCGGAGCTGCCATCAGGACCTCACTATGCCGACTGGGTACGGGGGTGCAGGCCGAGCTTGGCCATGGCGTCGCGGGTCTTCTGGGTCACGTCGGCTTCCGTGAGGAGCCGCACGACCAGCGCGCGGTTGCCGGTGCGGTCGGCCTCCGCCAGCAGCGCCCGCAACCATTTGACGTCCATCGGCACGTGGTGGCTGGCCATGCCGAGCGCCTCCTGGATCGCCCTGAGCTTGGCCTGGTCGCCGTTCGCCGCCTCGATCAGGCCGGCGACCCCGGCCGGGCCCAGCCGCTCGTACAGCCGCTCGGTGTAGTCCGGATCGTCGGCGTTGGCCTTGAGGTGCCTCCAGACCGAATCCGGGATGGGCCGGCGGTCCTGGAGGGCGCCGGCCACCGCGAGCGCGTCGGCCTTGGCCGCCTTGAGGGCCGCCTGCCGGTTGGGGAAGCCGCCGAGGCCGCCCGCGCCCCGCGGAACGGTCTTGTCACGGCGTGGGGGAGGGATCTTCGGCGCGGGCGTTCCGCCGCCTCCCGGCGCACCGGGGCCGGGTGTGCCGGAGCCGGGCGAGGGCGGCACCGGCGGCGTGTGCACACCGCCGCCCTGGTCCGGATGCGTGATGGCGTAGTTGTAGCGGCGGCTCAGCATGCCCAGCTGGTCGACGGCCCACTGTGCGACCTGGTCAGCCTGGCGGTACCCGGCCGCCGACACGCCCGGCGGCGGCCGGTGCCCGTTCAGCCAGCTCTTGATCGCGTTGTCGGCGTCCTTGACCTGCTTGATGAGCCGGTTGAGCGCGGCGGGGTCGATGCCCCGGAAATCCGAGTGACGTGCGCCCGGGCCGGTGCGCATCTCCGCGGTCATCGCCCCTCCCAACCGGCAGCCGGTTTCCCAGAATCACACTGACATCACGCGCTGTCGAGTGCCCTGCGGACCGAGTCGGGATCGCGGGCCACCACGGCGGCGCCGTCCGTCAGCACGATCGGCCGCTGGATGAGCACCGGGTGGGCGACCATGAGCTCGATCCACCGCGCCCGGTCGTGTTCGAGGTCCTTCAGCCCGAGCTCCTTGGCGACCGGCTCGGTCAGCCGCGCCACCTCCCACGGCTCGGCGCCGATCCGGTCGAGGACCGCCGCGAACTCCTCGGCCGTCGGCGGATCGTCCAGGTAGCGGCGCTCCACGTACTCGACGCCCGCCTCGTCCAGCGCGGCCTTGGCGGTACGGCTCTTCGAGCAGCGCGGGTTGTGCCAGATCTCGGTGCTCACGTGCTCAGTCTCCCACTTCGGCCGGGTCGCCCCCGGTGATGCGCAGCAGTTCGTCGAACGAGGTCGGGAAGACGGTGTGCGGGTGGCCGCCCGCCGCCCAGACCCGGTCGTGCTTCTGCAACCAGACGTCCACGAGGGTACGGATCGGCGCGGGATGGCCCACGGGGGCGACCCCGCCGATCGGCTGGCCCGTGGACTCCCGGACGAACTCGGGCGTCGCCCGCCTGACCTTCTCCGCCCCGACCAGCGCGGCGATCCTCGCGGTGTCGACCCGGTGCGCGCCGCTCGTCAGCACCAGCAGCGGCGCCCCGTCGGCGTTGAAGATCAGACTGTTGGCGATGGCCCCGACCTCGCAGCCGAGCTGGTCGGCGGCGGCCTGGGCGGTGGGGGCTGACTCGGGGAGTTCGATGACCTCGCCGGCCGCCCCGTTCGCACGCAGGGCCGAGGTCACGCGTTCGGCGTTGGGATGCATGGCCAGCACTTTAGGGTGTACGAACCTCACCGGCCGACGAGGCGTCCAACCGAACGCAGGGGGCATGGGCCGGGTGAGGGAGAGCGATGAACGCGCGAACGATGATCGTGGTCGCCGCCGCGGTGGCCCTGACGGGGTGTTCCGCCGACGGCTCGGCCACCGGCGCTTCCGCACCGGCCAGCGGCAGCTCGGGCCCCGCTACCGGCACACCCAAGTCGACAAGCTCTGCTCCGGCCCCGCCCCAGCACCCCAGGCTGAAGCCGGGCGCCAAAGGGGCCGCCGTACGCGAACTGCAGCAACGCCTGAAGCGGCTCGGCTATGACCCGGGCCGGGTGGACGGCAAGTACGGGAACGGCACGCAGATGGCCGTGTGGGCGTTCCAGAAGGTCAACCGGCTCAAGGTGAGCAACAGCGTGAACAAGCGGCTCTGGGCCGCGCTGGACGCCCCGAAGGCCCCGCAACCGATGGCCAAGCGCCGCGAGGCCGACCGCGTGGACGTCGACCTGCGCCGCCAGTACCTGGTCGTCTACAAGGACGGCAGGCCCGCCCTCATCACGCACATCTCGTCCGGCTCCGGCGAGTACTACTGCGCCAAGGACCGCGGCGCCACCGTCGCGCGCTGCCGGTACGCCACGACCAGCACCGGCGACTTCCGGACCGGGCGGCGCGCCTCCGGCTGGGAGGTCTCACCGCTCGGACGGCTCTACAACCCGATCTACTTCAACGGCGGCATCGCGTTCCACGGCGCCCTGGACGTTCCCCGCTACCCCGCCTCGCACGGCTGCGTACGCATGCCGATGCACGTCGCCGAGTACTTCCCGAAGCTGGTCGGGACCGGTGTGCCGGTCCACCTCCGGCGTCCTCGCTGACGAATTGTCCGACCCGGCTGTTCTACTGGTGTCGTGCCGTTGACCAGCGCAATCGCACCGGTCAGTGACACGCGTTCGAACGCATTGACGAATCGTCGTCAGGGCGATTTACTGTGAGTGCGTCGAACTTATGTTCGACGTGGTGCGGGACTCGCGGCCCGCGCCAGGGCGACGTCCCCGTGGAGGTTGTCCACGGGACGGACGGCCGGGCGGAGTGAGGGGAAGCTCTCCGCCCGGCCGGCCCGAGCCGGAAGGAGACAGAACATGTCCGCAACGATGACCGCGCACAGCGTTCACTCGTCCGCCCAGTTCAGCCAGCCACCGGGCCCTCGCCCCCGACCGCTTCCTGCCCCCAGGCCCGCGCACACCGCCGTCGGGCAGCTCCAGGCCGCCAGGATGGGCCTGGCCGAAGCGGCCGAGGCGACCTCGCCCGCCGTCCGCTACGTCTGCGCCCACCTTGCCGCCCTGCGCGCCGCCGCGGCGGTCCTGGCGTCCAAGGAACCCCTGGAGACCCACCGCCGCGGGCGTCCCCGCAGCGTCTGGGTCCTGCTCCCCGAGGCCGACCCGGCACTGCGCGAATGGGCCGCCTTCTTCGCCGCCGGCGCCGACAAGCGCGCCGCCGCCGAAGCGGGCCTCCCGAGAGCGGTCACGCCGCGCGAGGCCGACGAGCTCCTCCACGACGCCGAGATCTTCGTGTCCCTGGTCGAGGACTCCCTCGGCATCCCCAGCCAGCCCACCCTCCCGATACCCGACACATGGGCGAGTTGAGCGATCCTCGGGGTGAAGTGTGGTCGGTGGCCTTCGGCCACCTTCCGCGGCTCGGCCGCTCAGTGTCTTCCCAGGGGGGCGACCCCCTGGAACCCCCGGGGTGCGGGGCGGAGTGTGGTCGGTGCCCTCCGGGCACCTTCCCCGAGCCGCCCCCGGCGATGCCAGCCCAGGGGGACGACCCCCTGGAACCCCCGGTGTGGGGGCTCCGCCCCCACGCCCCCGACCCCTTCCGGGGTTCGGCTCCACGTCTCGGTCGAAGGGGTGGCCGTTCTTGGGAAGGGGTGTGGTTGATGCCTTCCGCATCTTCCCCGGCCTCGGCCGCTCGATGCCTGCCCAGGGGGACGACCTCCTGCAAACGCCGGTGTGGGGGCTCTGCCCTCACGCCCCGACCTCTTCCGGGGTTCGGCTCCACGTCCCGGTCAAGCGGGCGGGCAGTGTCTGTCCAGGGGGGATCCCCTCGAACCCCCGGTGTGGGGCTTCGTCCCCACACCCTCGCCTCTTCCGGGGTTTGCTCCTAGTCCCGGTTGAGGGGTCGGCCGCCCTCCCCCTGAGCGGCCGCGCCGGAAGCCGGGGCCGTCGTCCGCCACTCCTCACCGGCGGGCGGCGGTCCCGGCACCGGGTCGCTGGGGCGGTTCCAGGTCAGATGACCGCGCCGGTGGTGGCCGTGTCCCCATCGGCGTGGCCGCAAACGGTTCGCAAACGGCTTGTGGACGCTTGGGCTGTCTGATCGGGGCTGTTCCTAGCAACAGACCCCCTTCAGGGAGGCTCGATGAAGCTCTACCAACTCGTGCCGGTGGGCATGGCGGCCGTGGCCGTCGTCGGATTGGCCCAGCCGGTGAGTGCCGCGGCACGGCCGGCCGAGCAGGCGGTCGCGGTGTCCCAGGTGGTCGCGGCGGCGGCCGCGGAGGCCGAGGCCGCGAGGCGGTGCAATATCGTCGCCGGCGCTCCGTTCAGGGTCGGGAAGCGGATCAAGGCCAACGTCAAGTCGACCGGGTGCAACGCGACGTGGGTGCACACGGCCAGCCTCTGGCGGAAACGCGCCTGGGGATGGCAGCGCCTCGGCGGCCAGCAGCGCTGGATCGCCGGCAAGTTCAGGACCATCAACATCCCGTGTGACCGGAAGAGCATCTACCCCTACAAGACTCACATCCTGTCCAAGCAGGGTGGGAGTATCCTGCACACCTGGAGCAGCAAAAGGGGCACCACCATCAGGTGCCCGTGAGCGCGCGCCGGGCGGGCCTGCGGGCCCGCCCGGCTACCGCCTGAGCAGGCGGCGGAACTCCATGCTCGGCTCCACGCCCAGGTTGTGGTCGAGGTCGGCCCGGTAGTCGTCGTAGACGCGCCGGGCCGTCGCCATGTCGTGGCGGGCCAGGTTGGCCTCGGCGAGGAGGCGGTGGGGACCCTCGTTCAGCGGGTCGATGCCGAGCGCGTGGCCGGCCACGTCGATCGCGCCGGAGATGTCGCCCTCGGCGAGCTTGGTGTGCGCCAGCCGCTCCAGGGCGAGGAGCCGGAGACGGTCCCAGCGTTGCCGCGCGGCGCGGACCTCGTCGTCGTCCGACTCGGGGAGGAGCGGGCAGGCGAGCAGGCTCCAGTCGGTGTCGGTGGAGAGGGGCCGGTGGACGAGCCGTTCCGCCTCGTCGAGGTCGACGTGGACGCCGTCGGCGAGCATGACGGCGTCGTGACCCGCCTGGATGATCTGCTCGCCGGTGAGGCGGCGGAGTTGCCACAGCACGTACCGGAGCCTGCGTGCGGCGTGGTCGGTGTCGGGCCACAGGCAGGCCGCGGCCAGCCGTCTGGCCATCCTGTGCTCGCCGACGGCGAGGCGGACGACCAGGCGCCGAGGATGCTCCGGAAGGCGCACCTCGCAACCGTCCACGTGGCAGACGAACGAGCCCAGTACATGCAGGCACCCGCGGGCGGGGCATAGGGACATGCGCAGGACGGTAGGGAGCCGCGGCACCGCGTTCCTAGGGCCCTGGGACCCTTGTGGGGGCCTTTATGTTTGGGGAGGCGTGATCGTGCGGGGTCTGGTGCCGTTGCTGGCCTTTCTGGGCGTGATGGCCTACTCGCTCTCGATGGCGGTGGTCACGCCCGCGTTGCCGCTCCTGCAGCAGGGCCTGCGCACGACGGCGGCGGGGGCCGCGTGGGCGCTCACGGCCATGACCCTCTCGGCGGCGGTGTCCACGCCGGTCGTGGGACGCCTGGGCGACCTGTACGGGCCGCGGCGGGTGCTGCTCGTCGTGGTCGCGGTGGCGACGGTGGGGATGGTCATCGCGGCGGCGGCCTGGTCGTTGCCGGTGATGGTGGCGGGGCGGGTGCTGGCCGGGGTCGGGGGAGGCGTCTTCCCGCTGGCGTACACGATCATCCGGGACGTGTTCCCGCCCGAGCGGACGGTCTCGGCGGTGGGGTTGATGTCGTCGATGCTGGGGCTCGGCGGGGCGCTCTCGTGGTGCATCGCCGGGCCGGTCATCGACCATCTGGGGTGGCGGTGGTTGCTGTGGGTGCCGGTGCTGGGCCTGGTACCCGGCCTGGTGGCCGCGTGGTGGATCGTTCCAGCGTCGGCGCCGCGTGAGGGCGCGGGCGTCGACTGGTGGGGAGCGCTGCTCTTCGCGGGGTGGCTGGTCGCGGCGCTGACGGCGCTGACGCAGGGCATGGACTGGGGTTGGGCCTCGCCTGGGGTGATCGGGCTGCTGGCACTGGCTTTGGCGCTGGCGGTCTGCTGGCTGGTGGTGGAACACCGGGTGCGCGAGCCGCTGATCGATCTGAGGCTGATGCGGCGGCGGGGCGTCTGGACCGCCAACGCGGCCTCGTTGTTGGCGGGGTACGCGCTGATGGCGGGAGGGGTGCTCTTCCCGCTGCTGGTCCAGCTTCCGGAACGTTCCGGATTCGGGTTCGGGGGCACCGCCACGCAGGCCGCGCTGCTGCAGATCCCGGCGAGCGTCGGGATGACGGCGGCGGGGATGTCGGCGGGCCTGCTGGACCGGTGGATCGGGTCGCGCGCGGTGCTGCTGGTGGACGCGGTCGCGACAGGCGCGGGGTACGGGTTCCTCGCGTTCGAACACGGGGCCATGTGGCAGCTCTACCTGGGCGGCACCGTCCGCGGTGTCGGGCTCGGGTTCGCGTACGCGGCGGTCGCCAATCTCGTGGTCGCCGCCGTGCCCCTGAGCGAGACCGGGGTCGCGACCGGGATCAACACCCTCATCCGTACCGTGGGCGCCTCGCTGGGCACGCAGGTCAGCGCGGTCCTCGTCGCGGCGTCGGTGACCGCGGGCCTGCCCGGCGAGCGCGGGTTCACCATCGGGTTCGCGGTCAGCGGCGTGCTGATGGCGGGCGTGCTGGTCGTCGCCCTGATCGCGCCGCGCCGGGGGGAGCGGGCGAGGGGAGGGCAGGAGATCGCGGTGGCTCCGACGGCTTTATCGAGCCTTTCGGGGGGCGTTGATCGGGTTGGGGCCGACGACCCTGGGAGGAACACATGAGGCTCATCGCTTCTCTCGTCGCGGCGGCCGTGGTGGCCGCGCCCTCGGCGGCGCTGGCGGATACGGTGCCGCCCGATCCCGCTCCCGGCGGGCCCCAGCGCCCGTACGAGGCCGACGTGGCCGGACCGGACAACCTGGACACCCTCACCGCGGCGGTCACGCCGGACGCGGGCCGCAGCGTCACGGTGGAGCTCGACCGCAGGAGCCGGACGGCCTCGGGCGTGATGTCGGCGGCGGCCCGGCGGTTCGTGTTCCTGTTCGACCGGTCCCTGACGCTCAACCCCGACGCGTTCCCGGTGTGCGCGCGAACGGTGATCGAGGCCTCGGGCCCCGGCGCGTGCCCGGGCGGGTCACGGGTCGGCGGCGGCGTCGGGACGTCGTTCGGCGGGCAGGAGACCGAGGTCCTGGTGTTCAACACACGGATCGGGCGCCTGCGCGGGGTGCTGGTGGTGTTCCCGGCCAGCGGGGTGATCCTGGAGCAGACCCTCGAACGGGCCGCGGCGCCCTATCGCGGGAGCTACCGGTGGGCGCTGGACGAGATCATCCCGCCCAACGCGACTCCGCCCGGGCAGCGCGCGGGCAACGCCAGGTTCCGCCTGTGGTTCGGGGCGACGCGGATGGAACGGGGGAGGGCGGTCGGGTTCGTCGAACGGCGGCATCCCGCGAAGGTCCTGCGGTTCGGGCTCTGGAGCGAGTTCGTCACCGGCCAGGTCGTGCTGCCGCAATGGCAGACTTTGTCCCCATGAGCGACTGGGTGGGGCGGACCGCGACGGAGATCGCGGCGGCGGTACGGGCGGGCGAGGTCACGGCGGCGGAGGTGGTGCGCGACCATCTGGACACCATCGCCGCGCTGGACGGCGAGCTGGGCGCGTTCGTCCGCGTGCGCCGCGAGCGTGCCCTGGCGGAGGCCGCGGAGGTGGACGCGCGGAGCGACCGGGCCGGGCTGCCGATGGCGGGCGTGCCGGTGGCGATCAAGGACAACGTGCCGGTCGCGGGCGAGCCGATGCGCAGCGGGTCGGCCGCCACGCCGGACGTGCCGCAGGAGTCCGACCACCCGGTGGTGGCGCGGCTGCGCGCGGCGGGCGCCGTCGTGGTGGGGCTGACCAACCTGCCCGAGCTCGGCATCTACCCGTTCACCGACAACGCCTACGGCGTCGCGCGCAACCCGTGGGACCCGACCCGGACGGCGGGCGGCTCGTCGGGCGGCGCGGCGGCGGCGGTGGCGGCCGGGATGGTGCCGGTCGCGCACGGGAACGACGGCGCGGGGTCGATCAGGATTCCGGCGGCCAACTGCGGCCTGTTCGGCATCAAGCCGGGGCTGGGCGTGGTCCCGGCCGAGATCGGCGGCGACGCCTGGGACACGATGTCGGAGAACGGCCCGCTCGCGACCACGGTCGGCGACGCCGCGCTGATGCTGGCGGTGATGGCGGGGACGCCCGCGCTCGCCGAGGTGGACGGGCCGCACGGCGTGCGCGTCGCGCTGTCGGTCAAGCCGCCCGCGCCCGGTGTCCGCATCCGGCCGGAGCTGAGGGCGGCCGTGCGTGCGGCGGGCAAGGCCCTGGTGGGGCTCGGCCACCACGTGGTCCGGGACGACCCCGCCTATCCGCTCTGGGCGGGGACCGCGGTGATCTCCCGGTGGTTCGCGCTCCCGGCGGTGGACGCCGGCCCCTACCTGTCGGACCCGCGGCTTGAGACGCGTACGCGGCGCCACGTTCGGGCCGGGCGGCTCATCTCCAGGGTGCGGGCGCCGCAGGCCGACGACCGTGCGCGGTTCAGAGAGGCCGTAGCGCCGCTGTTCGAACGGCGTGACGTGCTGGTGATGCCCACCCTCGCCCAGCGGGCCCCTAAGGCCCGGCAGTGGGGCTCGGGCTCCTGGCTGCACAGCGTGGGCTCCGCGATGACGTACGCGCCGATGACGGCCGCCTGGAACCTGGCGGGCTTCCCCGCCGCGTCGGTGCCGATGGGCGTGGGCGACTCGGGCCTGCCCCTGTCGGTGCAGCTGGTCGCCGCGCCGGGCAAGGAGGCGCTGCTGCTCGGCCTGGCTGCGCAGCTGGAGGCGGCCCTGCCCTGGCAGCGGTACGCGCCCGGCTACGGCGTCACGGCCGACCCTGCCCTGGCGGCGGAACGCGCCGCGCTGGCGGCCGGGGACACCGGGCACAGCCCCGACGGGCACGACGGCTGCGGCCACTGAGGCGCGGTCACTGAGGGGCACAGAAGAATCCGGGGCCCGGCCTCACGGCCGGGTCCCGGACACCGAAGCATCGCCCGGCGGCTGCCGGGCAGGGTGGGCGGGACGCGTCGCGTCCCGCCCGGTGAGGGTCAGAACGACTCGACGGCGCGTCGCGCCTCCGGGTCGAGGACACCCCAGGTGATGAGCTCTTCGGTCAGCTCGGTCGGGGACTTGTCATAGATCACTGCGAGCGATCGCAGGTCCTCCTGCCGGATGGACAGGACCTTTCCGTTGTAGTCGCCCCGCTGGCTCTGAATCGTCGCGGCGTAACGGGCGAGTGGACCGGCCTTATCCTTCGGAAGCTGCTGCAGACGCTCGAGATCGATCACGAGCTTCGGTGTTGGCCCGAGTGGGCTCGGCGCGGCTCCGCCGGGCAGCAACTCGGATACCGGCACGCCATAGAAATCGGCGAGCTCGGCCAGCTTCTGAACGGTGACGGCGCGGTCGCCCCGCTCGTACGAACCCACGACGACGGCCTTCCAGCGGCCACGTGACTTCTCTTCCACACCGTGCAGGGAGAGTCCCTGCTGGGTACGGATGGCGCGCAGGCGCGCGCCGAGAGCCTTAGCGTATTCAGACGGCATGTTGCGGCCCCCCAGGCTCACTTTCGTCGTCGTTGTCGGGGCCCTGGGGAAGATCAGGATCCGGCGGGCCTATTCACCCTAAGGGTCCATCTCCAGGGATGGTTACGGACAGTGACGGTAAAACGGTGACGGCGCCAGGTCAAGCTGATTGGAAAAAAGGGGTCGAATACGTAGGTCTCGATCCGGGCCGTCCGGATCGGCGCGAAGCCCCGCACGCACGGCGTGACAGTCGTTTCACCGGTGCCGCGGACAGGCCGTTCGCCTCCCGAGTGTGACCCCTCTCACCAGGCAAGACGCCGCCAGGCCCGGGTACTGGGCAGACCGGTGTGACTGCTACGGTGAGGGGGACAGACGTCCTTTAAGACCCGTCCTGTGAGGCGGGAAAGGAGGTTCCGGTGGTGAATGCTGCCTCCCGGCCGGACGGGCCGGTCGAGGCGCGCGTGGCAGACGGTCACAAGGCGGTTCTCGAAGGACCTGACATCCGACGCGCGCTCACCCGGATCGCACACGAGATCCTCGAACGCACCAAGGGCGGCGACGACGTCGTCCTCCTCGGCATCCAGACCCGCGGCGTCACGCTCGCCGAGCGGCTCGCCGAGCTGCTCCGCGAGGTCGAGGGCCGCCCCGTGCCCTGGGGCTCGCTCGACGTGACGATGTACCGCGACGACCTGCGCATGAAGCCCGCCCGGGCGCTCGGCCGCACCGAGCTGCCGGCCGCCGGCGTCGACGACCGCATCGTGGTCCTGGTCGACGACGTGCTGTTCTCGGGCCGCACCGTGCGCGCCGCCCTCGACGCCCTGAACGACCTCGGCCGCCCGCGCGCCGTCCAGCTCGCGGTCCTGGTCGACCGCGGCCACCGTGAACTGCCGATCCGCGCCGACTACGTGGGCAAGAACCTGCCGACCTCGATGCGCGAGAACGTGAAGGTCCTGCTGGCCGAGAACGACGCGCGCGACGCCGTCCTCCTCGGCCCCGCGCCGGGGACGGGCCCGAAGGAGAGCAGCAAGTGAAGCGCCATCTCATCTCCGCAGCGGACCTGACCAGGGACGACGCGCTGCTCGTCCTGGACACGGCCGAGGAGCTGGCCCAGGTCGCCGAGCGTTCCATCAAGAAGCTGCCGACCCTGCGCGGCCGCACCGTGGTCAACCTCTTCTTCGAGGACTCCACACGCACCCGCATCTCGTTCGAGGCGGCCGCCAAGCGGCTCTCCGCTGATGTGATCAACTTCTCGGCCAAGGGCTCCAGCGTCTCCAAGGGCGAGAGCCTCAAGGACACCGCGCTGACGCTGGAGGCGATGGGCGCCGACGGCGTCGTCATCCGGCACATGGCCTCGGGCGCGCCGCACCGGCTGGCCAACTGGGTCCGGGGCAGCGTGATCAACGCCGGTGACGGCACCCACGAGCACCCGACCCAGGCCCTGCTGGACGCGCTCACCATGCGCAAGCGGCTCGGCAGCCTGGACGGCCGCAAGGTCACCATCGTCGGCGACGTCCTGCACAGCCGGGTGGCACGCTCCAACACGCTGCTGCTCAACACGCTCGGCGCCGAGGTCACGCTGGTCGCGCCGCCGACGCTGTTCCCCGTGGCGGTCGACACCTGGCCCTGCGAGGTGTCGTACGACCTGGACGCGGTGCTCCCCAAGAGCGACGTCGTCATGATGCTGCGGGTCCAGCACGAGCGCATGAACGCCTCGTACTTCCCGACCGTGCGCGAGTACAGCCGCCGCTACGGCCTGGACGCGGAGCGAATGGCCCGGATGCCCGACGACGCGATCGTCATGCACCCGGGCCCGATGAACCGCGGCGTCGAGATCGCCGCCGAGGTGGCCGACTCCGTGCGTTCCACCATCGTCGAGCAGGTCGCCAACGGCGTCAGCGCCCGCATGGCCGTGCTCTATCTGCTCCTCGGCGGCTCGGAGCCCGCCATCGGCAAGGAGGTCTCCGAATGACCAGCGCCACGCCCAGCGCCCCGCACAGCGCCGCACGGGGCGCCTCCACCTACGTCATCAGGAACGCCCGCGTCCTCGGCGGGGAGACCGCCGACATCCTGGTCCGCGACGGCGTGATCGCCGAGATCGGCCCGGGGCTCGGCGCGGCCGGCGCCGAGACGGTCCAGGCCGACGGTCTGGTCGCGCTGCCCGGCCTGGTCGACCTGCACACCCACCTGCGCGAGCCGGGCCGCGAGGACGCCGAGACGGTCGAGTCCGGCACCAAGGCCGCCGCGATGGGCGGGTTCACCGCCGTGCACGCCATGGCCAACACCGACCCTGTCGCCGACACCGCGGGCGTGGTCGAGCAGGTCTGGCGCCTCGGCCGTGAGGCCGGCCACTGCGACGTGCAGCCCGTCGGCGCCGTCACCCGCGGCATCGCGGGCGAGCAGCTCGCCGAGCTCGGCGCGATGGCCGACTCGGCCGCGCGGGTCCGCGTGTTCTCCGACGACGGCCACTGCGTCTCGGACGCGGTCATCATGCGGCGGGCGCTGGAGTACGTGAAGGCGTTCGACGGCGTCGTCGCCCAGCACGCCCAGGAGCCGCGGCTCACCGAGGGCTCCCAGATGAACGAGGGCGTCATGTCGGCGGCGCTCGGCATGCGCGGCTGGCCCGCGGTCGCCGAGGAGGCCATCATCGCCCGCGACGTGCTGCTCGCCGAGCACGTCGGCTCGCGCCTGCACGTCTGCCACGTGTCCACGGCGGGCTCGGTCGAGCTCATCCGCTGGGCCAAGAGCAAGGGCGTCCAGGTCACCGCCGAGGTCACGCCGCACCACCTGCTGCTCAACGACGAGCGGGCCGCCACCTACGACCCGATCTTCAAGGTCAACCCGCCGCTGCGCACCGCCGACGACGTCACCGCGCTGCGGCACGCCCTGGCCGACGGCACCATCGACTGCGTCGCCACCGACCACGCCCCGCACCCGGTCGAGGCGAAGGAGACCGAGTGGGCCGTGGCGGCCATGGGCATGATCGGCCTGGAGACCGCGCTGCCGGTCGTCCAGGAGGCCATGGTGGAGACCGGCCTGCTCGACTGGGCCGGCGTCGCCGACCGCATGTCCTACCGTCCCGCCCAGATCGGGCGGCTCAGCGGACAGGGTCGTCCGCTCCAGGCCGGTTCGCCGGCCAACATCACCCTGTACGACCCGTCGACGCGCCGCACCGTGGAGCCGTCGGCGATGACCTCCAAGAGCCGCAACACCCCGTTCCAGGGGCTGGAGCTGCCCGGCCGGGTCGTCGCCACGTTCCTGCGCGGCCGTCCGACCGTGCTGGAAGGAAAGCTTCAGTGACCCCACCCCCGGCGATGTTGATCCTCGAAGACGGACGAGTTTTCCACGGGGTCGCGTACGGGGCGGAGGGAGAGACGTTCGGCGAGATGGTCTTCAACACCGGCATGACCGGTTACCAGGAGACGCTCACCGATCCCTCGTACGCCCGCCAGATCGTGGCGATGACCGCGCCGCACATCGGCAACACCGGCGTCAACGCCGAAGACCCCGAGTCGCGGCGCATCCAGGTGGCCGGGTACGTGGTGCGCGAGCCCGCCCGCGTCGCGTCCAACTGGCGGGCCACGGGCTCGCTGGGCTCCGCGCTGCGCGAGCAGGGCGTGGTGGGCATCGCGATGCCCGGCACGCGCGCGCTCACCCGCCACCTGCGCGACCGCGGCGCCATGCGCGCCGGGATCTTCAGCGGCGCGGCGGCGGAGGCCGCCGAGGCCGACCTGCTGGACAAGGTGCTGGCGTCGCCGCGGATGGAGGGCGCCGACCTGGCCGCCGAGGTCGCCACGACCGAGCCGTACGTCGTCCCGGCCATCGGCGCCAAGCGCTTCACCGTGGCCGCGGTCGACCTCGGCATCAAGTCGATGACCCCGCACCGGATGGCCGAGCGCGGCTGCGAGGTGCACGTCCTGCCCGCCACCGTGACGGCCGAGGACATCCTGTCCCTCGACCCCGACGGGGTGTTCTTCAGCAACGGGCCGGGCGACCCGGCGACCGCCGACCACCAGGTCGAGGCGCTGCGCGGGGTGCTGGACGCGGGCAAGCCGTTCTTCGGCATCTGCTTCGGCAACCAGATCTTCGGCCGGGCGCTGGGCCTCGGCACCTACAAGCTGCGGTTCGGGCACCGCGGCGTCAACCAGCCGGTGCAGGACAGGCGCACCGGCAAGGTCGACGTCTCCGCGCACAACCACGGCTTCGCGGTGGACGCGCCGCTTGACGGCCCGTTCGACACCGCCTACGGCCGCGCCGAGGTCAGCCACGTCAACCTCAACGACGACTGCGTGGAGGGCCTCCGGCTCCTCGACCGGCCGGCGTTCAGCGTCCAGTACCACCCGGAAGCGGCGGCGGGTCCCCACGACGCTACAAACCTCTTCGACCGTTTCTGTGAGCTGATGGAGCTCAGGGAGGTGCGAGGCTGATGCGGCGTTCAGCGTCCAGTACCACACAGTGCCGCCGGGAAGCGGCGGCGGGTCCGCACGACGCGACCGGCCTCTTCGACCAGTTCTGCCAGATCATGGAAGGGCCGAGGTAATGCCGCGCCGTGAAGATCTGAAATCCGTCCTGGTCATCGGGTCCGGCCCGATCGTGATCGGGCAGGCCTGCGAGTTCGACTACTCCGGGACGCAGGCGTGCCGGGTGCTCAAGGCCGAGGGCCTGCGCGTCGTCCTCGTCAACAGCAACCCGGCGACGATCATGACCGACCCGGAGTTCGCCGACGCCACGTACGTCGAGCCGATCACCCCCGAGGTCGTCGAGAAGATCATCGCCAAGGAGCGCCCGGACGCCCTGCTGCCCACCCTGGGCGGCCAGACCGCGCTCAACACCGCCATCGCGCTGTACGAGAGCGGCGCGCTGGAGCGGTACGGCGTCGAGCTGATCGGCGCCGACGTCGACGCCATCCAGGCGGGGGAGAACCGCGAGCGCTTCAAGGAGGTCGTCGCCAAGGTCGCGCGCGAGCAGGGCCTGAACGCCGAGTCCGCGCGCTCGCTCATCTGCCACACCATGGACGAGGTCATGGAGGCGGCGGGCGAGCTCGGCTACCCGCTCGTCGTGCGGCCCTCGTTCACCATGGGCGGCGCCGGGTCCGGCTTCGCGCACACCGAGGACGACCTGCGCCGCATCGCCGGCACCGGCCTCGACGCGTCCCCGACCAGCGAGGTGCTCCTGGAGGAGTCGATCCTCGGCTGGAAGGAGTACGAGCTGGAGGTCATGCGCGACAAGCACGACAACGTCGTGATCGTCTGCTCGATCGAGAACCTCGACCCGATGGGCGTGCACACCGGCGACTCGATCACCGTGGCGCCCGCGCTGACGCTCACCGACCGCGAGTACCAGAACATGCGGGACGTCGCGATCGCGGTCATCCGCGAGGTCGGCGTCGACACCGGCGGCTGCAACATCCAGTTCGCCGTGCACCCGGGCACCGGCCGCATGATCGTCATCGAGATGAACCCCCGGGTGTCGCGGTCGTCGGCGCTGGCGTCCAAGGCCACCGGCTTCCCGATCGCCAAGATCGCGGCGCGGCTGGCGGTCGGCTACACGCTCGACGAGATCCCCAACGACATCACCCGCGAGACGCCGGCGAGCTTCGAGCCGAGCCTCGACTACATCGTGGTCAAGGTGCCGCGGTTCGCGTTCGAGAAGTTCCCCGGCGCCGACGGCACCCTCA
The DNA here is from genome assembly GCF_039533225.1 of Actinomadura fulvescens. Classification (NCBI taxonomy): domain Bacteria; kingdom Bacillati; phylum Actinomycetota; class Actinomycetes; order Streptosporangiales; family Thermomonosporaceae; genus Actinomadura; species Actinomadura fulvescens. The sequence continues at coordinate 948,412 of NZ_BAAATD010000001.1, forward strand.
CCACCCACATGAAGTCGGTGGGCGAGGCCATGGCCATCGGACGCAACTTCACCGAGGCCCTGCAGAAGGCGCTGCGCTCGCTGGAGCAGAAGGGCTCGTCCTTCTCGTGGGCCGAGCCGGTCGCCGACCTGGACGCGCTCGTCGAGGAGACCAGGCGGCCGCACGACGGGCGGCTGCGCAAGGTGCAGCAGGCGCTGCACGCCGGAGCCACGATCCAGCGGCTGTACGAGGTGACGGGCATCGACCCCTGGTTCCTCGACCAGATCGCCGGGATCAACGACATCGCCGACGAGATCCGCACCGCTGAGGACGCGCTCACCAAGGACAAGCTCCTGCGCGCCAAGCGGCACGGCTTCTCCGACGCCCAGATCGGGGAGCTGCGCGGCCTCTCGGAGGAGGTCGTGCGCGAGCTGCGGCACGCCCTCGGCATCCGGCCGGTCTACCTGACGGTCGACACGTGCGCGGCCGAGTTCGCGGCGCGGACCCCGTACCTCTACTCGGCCTACGACGAGGAGACCGAGGTCCCGCCCGGCACCAAGCCCAAGGTGCTCATCCTCGGCAGCGGGCCCAACCGCATCGGCCAGGGCGTCGAGTTCGACTACAGCTGCGTGCACGCCTCGTTCACGCTGGCCGAGGCGGGCTACGAGACCGTCATGATCAACTGCAACCCCGAGACCGTCTCGACCGACTACGACACCTCCGACCGGCTCTACTTCGAGCCGCTCACGCTGGAGGACGTCCTGGAGGTCGTGCACGCCGAGCAGCGGTCCGGCGAGATCGCCGGCGTGATCGTCCAGCTCGGCGGGCAGACGCCGCTGGGCCTGGCGCAGAAGCTCAAGAACGCGGGGGTGCCGATCGTCGGCACCTCGCCGGAGAGCATCCACCTCGCCGAGGAGCGCGGCGCGTTCGGCCGGGTGCTGCACCGCGCCGGGCTGGCCGCGCCCAAGCACGGCACCGCCACCTCGTTCGAGGAGGCGCGCGAGATCGCCGCCGAGATCGGCTACCCGGTCCTGGTGCGGCCCTCGTACGTGCTGGGCGGCCGCGGCATGGAGATCGTCTACGACGAGACCACGCTGTCGACGTACATGGCCAAGGCGACCGACGCCAGCCCCGAGCACCCGGTGCTGGTCGACCGGTTCCTGGACGAGGCCATCGAGATCGACGTGGACGCGCTGTACGACGGCCAGGAGCTCTACCTCGGCGGCGTCATGGAGCACATCGAGGAGGCCGGCATCCACTCCGGCGACTCGGCGTGCGCGCTGCCGCCGATCACCCTCGGCCACGACGACATCCGGCGCATCCGCGAGTCGACCGAGGAGCTCGCGCGCGGCATCGGCGTGCTCGGCCTGATGAACGTGCAGTACGCGCTGTCGGCCGGTGTGCTCTACGTCCTGGAGGCCAACCCCCGGGCCTCCCGTACGGTCCCGTTCGTCTCCAAGGCGACCGCGGTGCCGCTGGCCAAGGCCGCCGCCCGCGTCATGATGGGCGCCACGATCCACCAGCTGCGCGCCGAGGGGCTGCTGCCGGAGGCGGGCGACGGCGGCTCGCTGCCGCTGGACGCGCCGATCGCGGTCAAGGAGGCGGTGCTGCCGTTCGACCGCTTCCGCAACGCCCAGGGCCAGGGCGTCGACACCGTGCTCGGCCCGGAGATGCGCTCGACCGGCGAGGTCATGGGCATCGACGAGGTCTTCGGCACCGCCTACGCCAAGTCGCAGCAGGCCGCCTACGGCGCGCTGCCGACCAAGGGCCGGGCGTTCGTGTCGGTCGCCAACCGGGACAAGCGGCACATGATCTTCCCGGTGAAGCGGCTCGCCGACCTCGGGTTCGAGATCCTCGCCACCGAGGGCACCGCGGAGGTCCTGCACCGCAACGGGGTCCGTGCCAAGATCGTGCGCAAGCACAGCGAAGGCCCCGGATCGGGCGGCGAGCCCACGATCGTGCGGCGCGTCCTCGACGGCGAGGTGGACCTCATCGTCAATACTCCCTTCGGAAGCCCCGGCCAGTCGGGGCCGCGCCTCGACGGTTACGAGATCCGTACCGCCGCGGTGCTGCGCGGCGTGCCCTGCGTGACCACCGTCCAGGGCCTCGCGGCGGCGGTCCAGGGCATCGAGGCCGTCGCGGGCGGTCAGATCGGCGTGCGCTCGCTGCAAGAGCACGCCGAACGGCTGCGTGGCGCGCACGGCCGGGGGTAACCCCGGCATGGGCCGCCCCCGGCGGGGCGGCCCCGGCCGCACACGACGAGAGGGAGATGGGTGTCCGACACACCGGTGCAGACGTCGGCAACCGTTCTGACGGTCCGCCAGGTGCAGGACTACCACGCGATGACGCTGGTGGCGCCGGCGATCGCCGAACGGTTCCGGCCCGGCCAGTTCGTCGCCCTCGCGGTGGGCGGCGAGCACACCAGCCGGCTGGTCCGGCGCTGTTTCGGGGTGTACGAGGTGAAGTCGGACTACGGCGGCACCGTCGAGGTCGTGTTCGCCGACCGTGACCTCGGCACGGCGTGGCTGGCCGGCCGCCGGGCCCGCGACCAGGTCGACCTCGTCGGGCCGCTCGGCCGCCCGTTCCGGCTCCCGCGCGACCCGGTCAGCTGCCTGCTGGTCGGCGGCGGCCCCGGCGGCGCCGCGCTCTTCGCGCTCGCCGACACGCTGCACCGGCGCGGCTGCCAGGTGCACTTCGTGCTCGGCGGAACGGCCGCGCGGCAGGTGTTCGGCTCGCGGATGGCGCAGCGCATCGGCGACACCGCCGTCATCACCACCGAGGACGGCTCCCTGGGCGAACGCGGCACCGTCCGCGACGTCCTGCCACGGGTCATCCAGGAAACGGGGGCCGACGTCGTCTACGCCTGCGGCCCGACCCGTCTCCTTCGCACCGTCACCGCCACCGCCTCCGAACACGGGCTGCCGTCCCAGGTGTCGGTCGAGGAGTTCCTGCAGGAGACCGGCGCCTGCGGCATCGGGGTGTGCATGACGTGCGTTCTGCCCATCCACGGAGAGGACGGCGTCACCCGCATGGTGCGCGCCTGCGCCGACGGGCCGGTGCTGCGCGGTGACCGGGTCCGCTGGAACGACCTCGGCACGATCCCGTTCGACGCGCTGGGCGCCCCGCGCGCGCTGAGCGGAGGTTCCAAGTGAACGCGCGCGGCCGCGTACCGATGAGCACGGGCGGAGCGAACCGATGAGCACAGAACGCCTGCGGACGACACTCGGCTCCCTGGAGCTGCCCAACCCCGTCATGACGGCGTCCGGGTGCGGCGGTACGGGACGCGAGCTCGCGCAGTTCTTCGACCTGTCCAGGCTCGGCGCGTTCGTCACGACCTCCGTCATGCCGCAGCCGCGTGCGGGACGGCCTACTCCGCGCATGGCCGAGACGCCGAGCGGCCTGCTCACCGCCATGGGCCTGCCCGGGCCCGGCATCGAGTCGTTCCTCGAACGCGACCTGCCCTGGCTGGAGGAGCAGGACGCCCGCACCATCGTCTCGCTGGCGGGCAACAGCGTGGAGGAGTTCGCCGAACTCGCCGACCGCCTGCGCAACGTGCCCGGCATCGCGGCGATCGAGGTCAACATCGCGTGCCCCAACGTCGAGGACCGCGGGCGCATGTTCGCCTGGCATCCCGCCGCGGCCTCAGCGGTCGTACGGGCGGTCAAGGCCCACGCCCGCGTTCCGGTGCTGGCCAAGCTGGCGCCCGACGTCACCGACATCGTGACCATCGCGCTGGCCTGTGCCGACGCGGGCGCCGACGGCCTGACGCTCATCAACACCATGGAGGGCATGGCGATCGACGCCCAGACCCTCCGCCCCGCGCTCACCGGAGTGTCGGGCGGCCTGTCGGGCCCGGCCATCCGTCCCATCGCGCTCCGCTGCGTCTACCAGGTCCACGCCGCGCTGCCCAGCACGCCGATCATCGGCGTGGGCGGGATCGCGACCGGCCTGGACGCCCTGGAGTTCGTCCTCGCGGGAGCCTCGGCCGTCGCGGTGGGCACCACCGTGTTCCACGACCCGTCCGCCGCTCCCCGCATCCTGCGCGAGCTCGAAGACGCCCTCGCGGTCCGCCGCCTGCGCCTCGCCGACGCCGTCGGCCTCGCCCACAAGCCCGCCGGCCCCGTCCACAAACCTGCCGGTCACATCCCGCCCCAGGTCCGTCCTGAAAAGGTCGACGAGGAGCTGAAGGAGAGGCTTCCGTGAATCCCGCCCCCATCGCCGTCGCCCTGGACGCGCCAGACCTGGAGACGGCCGCGCGCTGGGCCAGCCTCGTCACCCCGCACGTGAGCACCGTCAAGGTCGGCCTGGAGCTCTACCTGCGCTACGGGCCGGACGTCGTGGCCAGCGTGCGCGGCGCCAGCCGCATCCAGGTCTTCCTGGACCTCAAGCTGCACGACATCCCGGCCACCGTCGCCGGCGCCACCCGCGCCGTGGCCCGGCTGAAACCCGCCTTCCTCACCGTCCACGCCGCGGGCGGTCAGGCCATGATCCGCGCCGCCGTCGAGGCCGCCCCCGCCACCAAGATCGCGGCCGTCACCGTCCTCACCTCCCTCCGCGACGCCGACCTGGACGCGATCGGCCTCGCCGGACCGGCCTCAGACGCCGTACGCCGCCTTGCGGCCCTCGCCGTAGGGGCGGGTGCCCAAGCGCTCGTCTGCTCGCCTCAGGAGGCCGCTGCGGTCCGCGCAGAGGTCGGTCCCGACATCACGCTCATCACCCCCGGCGTCCGCCCGGCGGGCGCCGCCAACCAGGACCAGGCCCGCGTGGCCACCCCCGAGGACGCGCTGGCCGCCGGCGCCGACCTCCTGGTGATCGGCCGCCCCATCACCGGTGCCTCCGACCCCGGCGCCGCCGCGGCCGCGGTAGCAGCGGTACTTCGGAAGCTTCCACGACCTGAACCGCTCGCCTAGCGGCTGTGTTTATGGCCTTCGCGGCCTCGGCCCCTCGCCTAGCGGCTCAGGACCGAACCGCAAAAGCGGCGAGCGCGACATCGCTTCGCGATCTCTCGTGAAGCTTCGCCTTCGGCTCGCTTCACGACCCGGTCGCGCGCTCGCGAGCGGGCTGGGGTCGGCGGTGGGTCTTGACTGACGTTGCAGAGAAATGGACACATTGGGTCAAATGGGGTGTGAATTCAGCGGCGGGGCGCGAATGTGATGGGGATCACGGTGGGGGTGCGGGGGCGGGGCCTGCTGGGGGTGAGAGGTGACACACTTAGGGCCTTGGTGGGTGGTTTCTTGCGATCTTGCGAAAGTCCCAGGGTGGTAGGGGGTTCGCGGCTGGAGGGCCCAAGTTGCGCACAGTGCGTATTCAGGACACTCCAAAGAGTGATTTTCGCGATTTTGTGGCGTGCTAAACGGCACTTCACGTTGCCTTATGGGGTCTGAACTCGCTAGTTTCCCAACCCGTCCGACTCCGTCGAGTGGAAACCTGAGGTGACCCGGCGTGGCTCTTCCGCCCCTAACCCCCGAACAGCGCGCCGCAGCCCTTGAGAAGGCTGCCAAGGCTCGCAAGGAGCGGGCCGAGGTGAAGAACAAGCTCAAGCACGGGGGAACCTCGCTTGCCGAGGTCCTCAAGGAGGGACAGACCGACGACGTCATCGGAAAGATGAAGGTGTCGGCCCTCCTTGAATCCCTGCCCGGTGTGGGCAAGGTTCGTGCGAAGCAGATCATGGAGCGTCTGGGGATCGCCGAGTCGCGCCGCGTGCGCGGCCTCGGTGCCAACCAGCGCGCCTCACTGGAGCGTGAGTTCGGCGGCGGCAACCGCTGATGCGACTCGCGGACGGGCGCGGCGGTTCGGACGCCGCGGCCGGCTCGGGTATACCCATGGGCATGCCCGCCTCCGGCCCCATCCCGTCCAGCTCCGGCGCACCCATTCCTGTGCCGGACGGCTCCCACCCGCAAGACCAGCTTGTGCGACGGCTGACGGTCCTCTCCGGCCCGTCAGGCGTCGGCAAGAGCACGGTCGTCGCCGAGATCCGGCGAGCGCACCCGCAGGTGTGGCTGTCGGTCTCGGTGACCACCCGGCCCCCCCGGCCGGGTGAGACCCACGGCGTGCAGTACTACTTCGTCGACGACGCCGGTTTCGACCGGCTCGTCGCCGAGGGCGAGCTGCTGGAGTGGGCCGAGTTCGCGGGCAACCGCTACGGCACGCCACGACGGCCGGTGATCGATCGGCTCGAACGCGGCGAGGCCGTCCTCCTGGAGATCGATCTTCAGGGCGCCCGGCAGGTCCGGCAGAGCATGCCGGAGGCCCTGCTCGTCTTCCTCGCCCCTCCGTCCTGGGAGGAGCTGGTGCGCCGGCTGGTGGGCCGCGGCACCGAGCCCCCCGAGGTGATCGAACGGCGGCTGGAGGCGGCCCGGACCGAGCTTGCGGCGGAGAAGGAGTTCGACGTCACCCTGACCAACAAGGCCGTCGGGGACGTGTGCCGTGAGCTGGTAACGTTGATGTCCGTTGAATAACCACTAGTGGAAGGCGACGGTGTGGCAGCCAGCACCGAAGGCATCACCAACCCGTCGATCGACGAGCTTCTGGAGGTCGTCGACACCAAGTACGGCCTCGTGAGCATCGCGGCCAAGCGGGCGCGGCAGATCAACGCCTACTACGCCCAGCTGGGCGAGGGCCTGCTGGAGTACGTCGGCCCGCTCGTCGAGACCCAGGTCCAGGAGAAGCCCCTGTCGATCGCGCTCCGCGAGACGCGCGAAGGCCTCCTGAACGCCGAGCCCATCGAAGGTTAGTCTTTTTTGCGTCGGCCTCGGCGTCGGGCGTGGGACGCCCTCCTTCAACGGCCACCGCGGCGATCGCTGCATCGCTTCGACTCGCCCAGGGGATCGCTTCGCGATCGGTTTCTCGCAGGCTCGAAACCGGCTTCGCACGCGATCGCAACGCTGGGGCGTCGGCTTCGATAGAAAAAGAACGCCGGGTATCGGCTTCGTAGGGAATGATCTATGAGCTCGCGTAAGCCGCGTGTTGTGCTTGGCGTCAGCGCGGGGATCGCCGCGTACAAGGTGTGCGAGCTTCTGCGGCGTCTGACCGAGTCGGGGCATGACGTTCGCGTCGTGCCGACGCGGGACGCCTTGCGGTTCGTCGGCGAACCCACCTGGGCGGCGCTGTCGGGCCACCCCGTGTCCACCGAGGTGTGGCACGGGGTTGACGAGGTCCCGCACGTACGGCTGGGGCAGGAGGCCGACCTGGTCTTCGTCGCCCCGGCGACGGCCGACCTGCTCGCCAAGGCGGCCCACGGGCTCGCCGACGATCTGCTCACCAACACGCTGCTGACCGCGCGCTGCCCGGTCGTGTTCGCGCCCGCGATGCACACAGAGATGTGGGAGCACCCCGCCACCCAGGCCAATGTGGCGACGCTGCGCGCCCGGGGCGCCGTCGTGGTCGAGCCCGCCTCCGGGCGGCTCACCGGCAAGGACACCGGCAAGGGGCGGTTGCCCGACCCGGCCGAGCTGTTCGAGGTGGCGCGGCGCGTGCTCGCTCGCGGTGGCGCGGACGAGGACCTGGCCGGCCGCCACGTGGTCGTCTCCGCCGGCGGCACGCGGGAGCCCATCGACCCGGTGCGCTTCATCGGCAACCGCTCGTCCGGGCTCCAGGGCTACGCGCTGGCCCGCACGGCCGTGGCCCGCGGCGCCAGGGTCACCCTGGTGGCCGCGAACGTGGCGCTGCCCGATCCGGCCGGAGCGGACGTCGTCCGGGTGGGATCGGCGGAGGAGATGCGCAAGGCGGTCCTGGAGGCCGGGGGCGCCGCCGACGCGGTCGTGATGGCCGCCGCGGTGGCCGACTTCCGGCCGGCCGGCTACCGGGACTCGAAGATCAAGAAGACGCCGGGCGCCGAGCCCGAACCGATCCGCCTCACCAAGAACCCGGACATTCTGGCCGAGCTCGGCCAGCGCCGCCAGGACGGCCAGGTGATCGTCGGCTTCGCCGCCGAGACCGACGACGTGCTCGCCAACGGCCGCGAGAAGCTCGCCCGCAAGGGCTGTGACCTGCTCGTCGTCAACCAGGTGGGCGACGGTCTCACCTTCGGCCAGGCCGACAACGCCGCGACGGTCCTCGCCGTGGACGGCGATCCCACCGTCGTCCCGCGCGGCCCCAAGGAGGCCCTGGCAGACGTGGTGTGGGACCTCGTGGCCGCCCGGCTCGAGTGATATACCTACCATTCCGGTGAGGATTGAGTGGCCCTTGAGTCGGGACCGCTAGACTCCGCCGTAACGAACATCGCCGTATCAGACTCAATACAAACCTGGCGCGGGCATGGTCGCCTGCCGCCGTTGACCACGTCCGTCCGCCCTGCGACATCAGTCAGCAGCCGCTGCAAGGAGTTCACGTACCGTGTCTCGCCGCCTGTTCACCTCCGAGTCCGTCACCGAAGGACATCCGGACAAGATCGCGGACCAGATCAGTGACGCGATTCTGGATTCGATGCTCAAGGACGACCCCAAGAGCCGGGTCGCCGTCGAGACCATGATCACCACCGGTCAGGTACACGTCGCCGGCGAGGTGACCACCGAGACCTACGTCGACATCCCCGGCGTCATCCGGGAGAAGATCCTTGAGATCGGCTACGACTCGTCCAAGAAGGGCTTCGACGGCCACTCGTGCGGCGTCTCGGTGTCCATCGGCGCGCAGTCGCCCGACATCGCGCAGGGCGTCGACGACGCCTACGAGACCCGTGAGGGCGAGGACCGCGACAAGCAGGGCGACGACCTCGACCGGCAGGGCGCGGGCGACCAGGGCCTGATGTTCGGGTACGCGACCAACGAGACGCCCGATCTGATGCCGTTGCCGATCACCATCGCGCACAAGCTGGCGCACCGGCTGTCGGCGGTCCGCAAGTCCGGTCAGGTGCCCTACCTGCGGCCTGACGGCAAGACCCAGGTCACCATCGAGTACGACGGCGACCGGGCGCTGCGCCTGGACACCGTCGTGGTCTCCAGCCAGCACGCTCCCGACATCGACCTCAAGGAACTGCTGACCCCCGACATCAAGGAGCACGTGGTCGACCCCGTTCTCGCCCAGTTCGACCTGGACGCCGAGGACTACCGGCTGCTGGTCAACCCGACCGGCCGGTTCGAGATCGGCGGCCCGATGGGCGACGCCGGGCTGACCGGCCGCAAGATCATCGTCGACACCTACGGCGGCATGGCCCGCCACGGCGGCGGCGCGTTCTCGGGCAAGGACCCGTCCAAGGTCGACCGGTCGGCCGCGTACGCGATGCGCTGGGTCGCCAAGAACATCGTCGCCGCGCAGCTGGCCGACCGCGCCGAGGTACAGGTCGCCTACGCGATCGGCAAGGCTCACCCGGTCGGGGTGTTCGTGGAGACCTTCGGCACCGAGAAGCTGCCGGTCGCCAAGATCCAGGACGCGGTGCGTGAGGTCTTCGACCTGCGCCCGGCCGCCATCGTGCGCGACCTGGACCTGCTGCGCCCGATCTACTCCCAGACCGCCGCGTACGGCCACTTCGGCCGCCCCGACCCGGACTTCTCCTGGGAGCGCACCGACCGCGCCGAGGCCCTCGCCAAGGCCGCGAGCTAGTTGGCTTTTCGGCCTCGGGGGTCTCGCCTGGCGGCTCGACCCCCGAACCGTAAAGCGTGCGGGCACGGCATCGCTTCGCGATCTTCGCGTGAAGCTTCGCCTGGCGGCTCGCTCCAGCTCAGGTAACGCGCCCGCGTGACGGCTGATCTCCACCGCGCGAGAAGAGCGGCTACGACCGCGTGAAGGTCCCGAGGACTACCTCGGGACCTTCGTCGTTGCCACTGTCAGTGGCGTGCCCCGCGAGCCTGATCGTGTGCAGGGCGGGCGTCAGGCGTCTGGGCAGGGGGTGCCGCGGGGGAGCTCGTAGCGGGCCTGGACGTGGTAGCGGCCGGGGCCGGGTGCGTCGAGGCGGACGAAGTCACCGGCGCGCGCCAGGCAGCCCTTGCGGTGCCCGCGCACGCTCAGCCACGGCGACCAAGAGATCCGCAGCAGCACCGAGGCCTTGCCTGGGACCTTCACCACCATGCGGTCAGGGCTGATGCGCTCGACCGTGGCGGGCGCGTCGGCGAGGGGCGCGGGGTCGGCCACCCGGTAGACGCGCCAGTGCCGGTCGCGCCAGACCTCGCTCAGGTACGGCTGGCCGCTGCGGACGAGGGCCGCCTCGTGCCGGGCGGCCCAGTCGACCTCACGTTCCGGCAGGACGACGTATTGCACGGCCCACTTGTGGAGCCAGTCGTGATAGGTGGCGGGGCTCAGGGTCTCGTCGTAGAACAGCGTGTTGCGGTGGGCGTCGACCTGGCGGTTCCAGCCGCGGGCGAGGATGAAATGCCGGCTCAGCCCGTACGCCTCCCAGTGGGAGCGCAGCGGGACGACCTCGATGCGGCCCTGGGCCGCGCCGAGCCGTCCGAGCGCGGTGATCAGCCCCGGGGAGTGGCGCGCGGTCGCGCTTGCGGGGCGGGTGTGAATGATGTCGTCGACCGGCTTCACCACCTGCCAGCCGGCGGTGACCATGAACGCGACGCAGAGCACCGCCAGCCGCCGCCGGTCCGTGGTGCGCGCCACCGCCATGATCAGGAACATCCCGCCGAACAGCAGCGCGAGCCGTTCGACGTTGCTGCCGATGGGGGAGGGGATCGCCCACGTCAGCAGGATGCCGAGGAGGTAGACGCCCGCGCCGACCCGGATGACGCGCCAGGAACGCGGCGCGCACAGCGTCACCGCCACCACGCTGGCGAGGGTCGGCAGCACGATGGCGGTCGTGGAGATCGGCTGCTTGCCGTAGAACGGGAACAGCGCCGACGTGGCGGCCACGACGAGCGGCGGTCCGAGCGCCAGCATGAGGCCCGCCCTGCGCCGCCCGGTCAGGAAGAGCGCCGCCGCCAGCACCATCAGGAACAGCCCGGCGACGGGGCTGGCGAGGGTGGCCACCATGCCGAGGACCAGCATCGCGCCCGCCCGGAGCGCCGGGGTGCCGCGCGGCGAGAAGGCCGGGAACACCGCGGCCAGGGCGAACAGCAGGCCCAGACCGAAGGTCACCCGCCCGGACGCCGAGTTGCAGGAGATGGCGAACGCCGCCCACACCGCCGCCGCCATCGCCATCGGCGCCTTGAACCGCACCAGCAGCAGCGCCGTGAACGTGGCCGACAGCGTGCCGGTGACCGCCGCGACCGTGCGGATCCCGAACCACCCCATGAGGTAGGGGGACAGGACGCTGTAGGAGGCGGGATGCATGCCGCCGTACCAGGCCAGGTTGTACGAGGCCTCCGGGTTCTTGCGGGCGAAGGTCGTCCACGCGGCCTGCGCGGCGAGGTCGCCGCCGTTGTTGGCCAGGTGGAACCCCCACACCAGATGCAGGATCCCGGCCGTCAGCGTGGCCGCCATCACGGGGCGCCGGGGATCGAGCCACTCCCGCCAGCGAGGCCCGCCTCCCGTGGGCGACGGCAGGCTTGCGCGCCGCGGCGGCGTCGCGGCGGCAACTCGGCCGTCCACCCTCGCCGGGGTCTCCGCGGTGGTCACGGAGCCGGAACGGGTCGGGCGGACATAAAGGGAGCCGGGGGCATCGGGCAATGATCCCGTCAACGAGGTGGTAGTTCAAACCGGCGTGCCCCGGCCGCGCCTGTCAGGACCTGTGAACGCCGCCTCCGGCGCCGTGGGCCAGCGGCGGTCCGCTCATCTGGTAGGACGGTGGAGTGACGAACGACGGCGGAGCGGCGGAGCTCATCCCGGGATTGGACGCTCTCGTCCCGGTGGCCCCCGCGAAGCCGGACAAGGCCGGGAAAGCGCCCAAACGGCAGTCCAAGAAGGGCGCCAGACAGCCCGCCGACGCCTCGCCGGTCGCCCGTATCGCGGTGGACGTGGCCCTGCCGCACCTGGACCGTCCGTTCGACTACCTGGTCCCGGCCGAGCTGTCCGAGAAGGCCGTCCCGGGCTGCCGTGTCCGGGTGCGGTTCGCGGGCCAGCTCGTCGACGGATTCCTGCTCGAACGGGCGGAGCAGAGCGATCACGAGGGCACGCTGCTGTTCCTCGACCGGGTCACCTCTCCGGAGCCGGTGCTCACGCCGGAGATCGCCGCGCTGGCCCGTGAGGTCGCCGACCGCTACGCGGGCTCTCTCTACGACGTACTGCGGCTGGCCATCCCGCCCCGGCACGCCCGGGTCGAGGCCGAGCCGCCGGGCGAACGCTCGGCACCCGAACCGGAAGCCGAGGCCGAGGCCGGCGACGGCCCCTGGGCCGACTACCCGGCGGGCCCGTCCTTCCTCGCCGCCCTCGCCGAGCGGCGGGCTCCGCGCGCCGTGTGGACCGCGTTGCCCGGCCCGGGCTGGCCCGTCGCGATGGCGCGGGCGGCTGCGGTCACCCTCGCGGGCGGGCGGGGCAGCCTCATCGTCGTGGCGGACTGGCGGGACGTGGCGCGGGTGGACGAGGCGCTCACGGCCGAGCTGGGGGAGGGACGGCACGTCGCACTGACGGCGGACCTGAAGCCGTCAGAGCGGTACCGCCGCTGGCTGGCGATCCTGCGCGGCGAGGTGCGGGTGGTGGTCGGCACCCGCGCCGCGATGTTCGCCCCCGTCCACGACCTCGGCCTGGTCGTGCTCTGGGACGACGGCGACGACGTGCATCCCGACCCCCACGCCCCGTACCCCCATCCGCGCGAGGTCCTGGCCCTGCGTGCGCACCGTACCGGCGCCGGGGCGCTCATCGGCGGCTTCACCCGGACCACCGAGGCGACGCAGCTGGTCGAGTCGGGCTGGGCGCACGCGCTCGCCGCCGACCGCACGCGCGTCCGGGCGGTCATGCCGCGCATCGGCCCGGTCGGCGACGACGCGGAGCTCCCCAAGGACGCCGCCGCCCGGAGCGCCCGGCTCCCGAACGTGGCGTTCCAGGCGGCCCGCCGTGCGCTGGAAGCGGGGCCGGTGCTCGTGCAGGTGCCACGGCGCGGCTATCTCCCGGCCCTGGCGTGCGGCCGGTGCCGTACGCAGGCGCGCTGCCCCGCCTGCCAGGGCCCGCTCGCCCTGAGGTCGTCGCACGCCACCCCGTACTGCCGCTGGTGCGGTCACATAGCCGGAGACTGGCGATGTCCCGAATGCGGGCACATCCACATCCGCGCCATCGTGGTCGGAGCCAAGCGCACCGCCGAGGAGCTCGGGCGGGCCTTCCCCGGGGTGCCGGTGAAGACCTCCGGCAGGGAGGCCGTCCTCGACAGGATCGGGCCGGAGCGAGCGCTCGTAGTGGCCACGCCGGGCGCCGAGCCGGTCGCGGGGGAGGGCTACGCCGCAGCCCTCCTCCTGGACGGCTGGGCGCTGCTCGGCAGGGCGGACCTCCGCGCGGGCGAGGAGACGCTGCGCCGCTGGATGAACGCCGCGGCCCTCGTCCGCCCTGCCGGGACGGTGGTCGTCTCGGCGGAGGGGTCGCTCCCCGTCGTGCAGGCGCTCATCCGATGGGACCCGGTCACGTTCGCCGAACGGGAGCTGGCGGAACGGCGCGACGCCGGTTTCCCGCCCGCCGTCCGGATGGCGTCGCTGACCGCGTCCCCGGCGGCGATCCGCGGCCTGCTGGCCGACGCCAGGCTGCCCGAGGCGGCCGAGGTCCTCGGCCCGGTCCCGGTCTCCGCGCCGCACGACGCCGGCGACGAGCAGGAGAAGGAGCGCGCGCTCGTCCGGGTGCCGCGCGCGGCGGGCGCGGCGCTGGCGAAGGCTTTGAAGGAGGCGCAGGGCGTGCGCAGCGCGCGCAAGGCCGACGAGTACGTCCGGGTCCAGATCGACCCCCTGGAACTGCTCTGAGCACTAGGGTTTCCGCGTGGCAGACAACTGGGTGGAGAGCCTTGCCGATGATCTTCAGCGCTGGGCGGACGGCCGCGCCGACGCCGACGACGGGCCGATAGACGATCTGGCCGACCTGCGGCGGGTCGACGTGCAGGGAGCGTTGCTGCTCCTGGACCTGGCCAGGGAGGAGCTGCGGCTCACCGCCCCGGCCGACCTCACCCCGGAGCGGCTCAGGGAGCTGCTGCTCGACGTCTTCCCGGACGAGGTCGTGGCCGGGGCCGACGAGGTGCCCGCGATCCTGGCGACCGCCGGCACGCTGCTGGAGTTCCTCGGCGAGTCCGGTGCGGTCCCGGCCGGGCAGGCTGCCGCGCTGCGCGCCGAGCTCGACCGGCTGGCGCCGGAGTTCGCCGAGCTCGTCGCGCGGACCGACACCACCGAACGGCAGGCCGCCGCGGAGGTGATCACCGCGATGATGGTGGCCGACAGGGTCTCCCTCGACGACCAGGACGCGGTCGAGGAATGGGTGCGGGCCTTCGAGGCTCTGCCCGAGGACGAACGCTACGCCCGCACCGAGGAGTACCTGCGCCAGGCGGAGGAGCTCGTCGTGCCGCCCGTACGCCTGGCGCCGGAGGCCGAGCTCGCCGCCGCCGCCCGCGCGTCCACGCTGACCTCCCAGGTCCGCGCGCTCGCCGAGTGGGCGGCGGGCCGGCCCGTCACCGAGTTCGGCGACCTCGGCGGCGACGACGCCGCGGCGGCCGTGGCCGCCCTCGGCCTGGAGACCCCGCGGCGGGCGCCGGACGCCCCCGTCCAGGACCAGTCCGACCTGCCCGAGCTCGACCGGCTCTGGTGGGCCGCGACCGAGGCCGAGGTGCTCAAGACGGTCGGCGGCGTGGCCGAGGCCGGCCCCTCGCTTCCCGAGCTCCTGGCGGGCGACGACGAGACGGTCCTCGGCCTCTGGCTGCGGCTGTTCGACGCGGTCGCGGTGCCCGAGCACGAGGGCGAGGACGGCCTCGACGCGATCGAGCTGGTGCAGAACGAGCTCACCGGCGTCCTCATCCACCTGTACGAGCAGGAGGCGCCCTCGTCCGCCAAGGTCCTGGCCGACGTCCTGATCGAGCACGTCACGGCGGCGTACGAGCTCTCCGACGGGCACGCGGTGGCCACGGCCGCCCGGCAGGCCCTCGACTGGGAGCTCGCCGATCTCGCAGGCTGGGGTGCCCTCGAAGTGGCCGGTGACGGCTACGCGCTCACGCCGCTCGGTGTCTGGGCCGTACGCGAGCTGCTGGTCGCCGACGGCTTCGTGGCCCCGGTGGTCGGCGATCTCGCCGAGTCCACCGCCGCGGACCTGGTCGCCGGGCTGGCCTGGCACCGGCAGGACACCGCCGACGAGGAGATCGCCGGCTGGCTGGCCGGCCGGGAGGCCGAGCCCGCCGCGGCCGAGCTGCTGGAGGTCATGCGCAACGGCGGCCCGGGCGCCCGCAACCTCGCGGCGGCCGTGCTGCACCGGATGGACGCGGAGATCGCCCAGCAGGTGCGGGACGCCGCCGACCACCCGCTGGTGGGCCCGTACGCGGCGGTGTGGCTCAACCAGAAGACCGGCGCGCCGATGGAGCTGGAGCGCCGTGAGTTCGCCTGGATGTTCGTCGACACGGTCGCGGGCATGCTGGAGACCACCGAGCCCGCGGAGGCGGTGGCCGCCGCCCTGGCAGGCGCGCCCGCCGAGGTCGAGCTCGACGCCATGATCGACGAGATGTGGCGCTGCGACCACCCCGACACCCCCGAGGTGCTTGCGGCCCTGGGCGACCACGTGCCGGACCGGGCCGTCGCCAAGGCGGCCCGCAAGGCGGCGTACAAGGCCCGCTCGGGTCGGGGCGGTGCCTGAGGTCTCCGTAGACTGGTCGGGTAGGTCCCACTGAACGCACGTGCAGGAAACGGAGTCCCCGTTGGCCGTCAAGCCCATCCGCCTCTTCGGCGACCCTGTGCTTCGCACCCCGGCCGAGCCGGTGAAGGACTTCGACAAGGAGCTGCGCCAGCTCGTGAAGGACCTCACCGACACGATGATCGACGCGCCCGGGGCGGGTCTGGCCGCGCCGCAGCTCGGCGTGAGCCTGCGGGTGTTCACCTACTACGTCGACGACCGGCTCGGCCATGTGGTCAATCCCACGCTCGACCTGTCGGAGGAGCAGCAGGACGGCGAGGAGGGCTGCCTGTCCCTGCCCGGGCTGAGCTTCCCCACGCCCCGCGCCTACCGCGCGGTCGCCAAGGGCTTCAACATGCACGGTGAGCCGATCACGCTGGAGGGCACTGACCTGCTCGCCCGCTGCGTCCAGCACGAGACCGACCACCTGGACGGGATCATCTTCATCGACCGCATGGACCCCGAGCAGCGCAAGGCCGCGATGAAGGCCATCCGCGAGGCTGAGTGGTTCGGCGACCCGGCGCCGGTCGTCAAGGAGTCGCCGCACCGCACGTTCGGGAAGGCACTCTGACGTTGAGACTGGTCTTCGCAGGGACGCCCGAGACCGCCGTGCCGTCGCTGGAGGCGCTGCTGGGGTCAGGGCACGAGGTGGCCGCCGTGGTCACCCGGCCCGACGCGCCGTCCGGGCGCGGCCGCAGGCTGGTCGCCAGTCCGGTGGCGCGGCGCGCCGAGGAGGCCGGGGTCGAGGTCCTCAAGCCCGCCAAGGCGAGCGACCCGGCGTTCCTCGACCGGCTGCGGGCCATCGCGCCCGACTGCTGCCCGGTCGTGGCGTACGGCGCGCTGCTGCGGCCCGCCGCGCTGGAGATCCCGCGGCACGGCTGGGTCAACCTGCACTTCTCGCTGCTGCCCGCCTGGCGCGGCGCCGCTCCGGTCCAGCACGCGATCCTGCACGGCGACGACGTCACCGGCGCGGCCACCTTCCAGATCGAGGAGGGTCTGGACACCGGACCGGTCTACGGCGTGCTGACCGAGCCGATCCTGCCCGCCGACACCACCGGCGACCTGCTCGGCCGCCTGGCGGTCGCGGGCGCCACGCTGCTCCTCGACACCATGAACGGCATCGAGGCGGGCGTTCTCGCGGCCCGGCCGCAGCCCGAGGAGGGCGTCTCGTACGCCGCCAAGCTCACGCCCGAGGACGCCCGGGTCGACTGGACCGCGCCCGCGATGCGCGTCGACCGGCTCGTCCGCGCGTGCACGCCGGCGCCGGGCGCCTGGACCACGCTGCGCGGCGAGCGGGTCAAGCTCGGCCCGGTCCGGCCCGCGCCGGACGCGCCGCCGCTGGCGCCCGGCGAGCTGCGCGCGGGCAAGAAGGAGGTCCTCGTCGGCACCGGCACCCATCCGGTCGTTCTCGGCGAGCTCCAGCCGCCCGGCAAGCGCCGCATGAACGCCGTGGACTGGACCCGCGGCCACCCGCTCACCGACGAGGATCGTTTCAGCTGATGCCGCCCACCCGAAACCGCCGCGGTGACCGCGACCGGAACCGCAGGCCCGGTACGCCGCGCCGCACCGGCCGGCCCGAGGACCTCGTCCGCCGCACCGCGTTCGACGTCATCCGCGCCGTGGAGACCCGCGACGCGTACGCCAACCTGCTGCTGCCGACCCGCCTGCGCGAACGCGGGCTCACCGGCCGCGACGCCGCGCTGGCGACCGAGCTGACGTACGGCACGCTGCGCGGCCGTGGCACCTACGACGCCGTGCTGGCCCTGTGCAGCGACCGTGAGCTGCGCCGCGTCGACGGCCCGCTGCTCGACGTGCTGCGGCTAG
Source organism: Actinomadura fulvescens (assembly GCF_039533225.1). Taxonomy (NCBI): domain Bacteria; kingdom Bacillati; phylum Actinomycetota; class Actinomycetes; order Streptosporangiales; family Thermomonosporaceae; genus Actinomadura; species Actinomadura fulvescens. Next base: position 965,869 of record NZ_BAAATD010000001.1, read on the forward strand.
GAGCCCACCAGCTGCTCGCCACCAGGATTCCCGCGCACGCCGCGGTGGCCACGGCCGTCGAGCTGGCACGGTCGGTCTCCGGCCCGGGGCAGGCCAAGTTCGCCAACGCGGTGCTGCGCAAGGTGGCCACCCGCGACCTCGACGGCTGGCTCACGATCGTCGCGCCCGAGGGCGGCAACCCGACCGAACGGCTGTCGATCGCCCACAGCCACCCGCGCTGGATCGTCTCGGCCCTCCGCGACGCGCTCGGCCCGGACTCCGGGGAGATCGACGCGCTGCTCGCCGCCGACAACGCCCGGCCGCAGGTGACGCTCGTCGCCCGGCCGGGCCGCGCCACGCCGGAGGAGCTGTACGAGGCGGGCGCGGAGCCGGCGGCCTACTCGCCCTATGCCGCGCTGCTGCCCGAGGGCGACCCGGCGGCCATTCCCGCCGTGCGCGAGGGCAGAGCGGCCGTGCAGGACGAGGCGAGCCAGCTCGTCGCGCTGGCGCTGGCCGCCGCGCCCCTGGACGGCCGCGACGGCCGCTGGGCCGATCTGTGCGCCGGTCCCGGAGGCAAGGCCGGACTGCTGTCGGCCGTCGCCGCCGGCCGCGACGCCCGGCTGCTGGCCGCCGACGTCCAGCCGCACCGGGCCGGGCTCGTCCAGCGCTCCGTGACCGGCGGCACCGGGGTGATCGTCGCCGACGGCACCGCTCCGGCGTGGCGGCCCGGCTCGTTCGACCGCGTCCTCCTCGACGTGCCCTGCACCGGCCTGGGCGCGCTGCGGCGCCGGCCGGAGGCGCGCTGGCGGCGCGGTCCCGGCTCGGTGGCCGAGCTCGGCCCGCTCCAGCGCGGGCTGCTGGCGAGCGCGCTGGAGTCCGTCCGCCCGGGCGGGGTGGTCGCCTACGTGACCTGCTCGCCGCACCTGGCCGAGACCCGCGTCGTCGTGGACGACGTCCTGCGCGGCCGTGCCGACGTCGAACGGCTCGACACGCCGTCGGTGCTCCGCGAGGTCTCACCCGGCCTCGACGGGATCGGTGAGGGGCCGTACGCCCAGCTGTGGCCGCACCGGCATGGCACCGACGCCATGTTCCTGGCCCTGCTCCGCAGGACCTGACGTTTCGTCATCCCGCCGCAAAGCCTGGTATGGCCGCCTCATAAACGTTCGCTCCCTGGGTAGCCTCGTTGATCCGACGGACGCGGACCTGACGTTGGGGGATCTTGGTGCTGACCGGATTCATGCAGCTGATCTCGTTCATCGGGAGCGCGGTGTTCTACCTGCCGCTGCTGGTGCTCGTCTTCTGGTGCGTGGACGCCCGGCTGGGCGCCCGGCTCGCGGTGATCATGTCGGCGAGCTCGGTGATCAACACCGTGCTCAAGGTGACCTTCCACGAGCCGCGCCCGTTCTGGACCGATCCGTCGATCACCGGGCACGAGTCACGGCACTCCTTCGGCATGCCGTCCGGGCACGCGCAGAGCGCGGCGGTCTTCTACGGCTTCCTGGGCATCCGGTGGCCCCGTCCCCTGGTGTGGGCGGGCGCGGCGCTGATGGTGGTGCTGATCGGCCTGTCCCGCGTCCACCTCGGCGTGCACTCGATCTGGCAGGTCCTGGCGGGCTGGGCCATCGGCGGGGTGATCGTGGTCCTCGCGTTCTGGCTGGGGCCGTTCGTGGTGTCGCGGTGGGCACGCCAGCCGATCGCCCTGCAGCTCGCGCTCAGCCTCGCCGTGTCGCTGCTCTGCCTGGCGGCCTCCTGGACGGCCGTACGGTCGCTGGGCGGCTGGCAGTGGCCCGACACCTGGGCCAGGGCGATCGTCGAGGCCGGCGGCACCGCCGAACCTGTGACGCACTACGAGGGAGCGGCCGCGGCCGGTGGGCTCTTCGGCATTCTCGCCGGCCTGTCCTGGACGGGGTGGCGGGGCTGGTTCGAGGCCGGGGGAGAGGTGTGGCGGCGGCTGGCACGGATCCCGGTCGGCGTGTCCGGCGTGCTGGCGATCTACGGGGCGGGGCTCTTCCTCGGGACGACCGACCCGCTCGCCGGGTTCGTCGTGCAGGGCCTGCTCGGCCTGTGGGTGGCGGCGGGCGCCCCGGAGGCGTTCGTGCGGCTGCGCCTGACGACCCGTGCCCCCCGCGTTCTCACCCGGCCGGGTGAGGAGCTCTCGCAACTGCCGCAATAGACTCGGAGGATCATGGCTGCGCAGATCTCACCCAGCATCCTGTCCGCCGACTTCGCCAAGCTGGCCGACGACGTCGCGCTCATCGCCGACGCCGCCGACTGGGTGCACGTCGACGTGATGGACAACCACTTCGTGCCCAACCTGACGCTCGGCCTGCCGGTCGTCGAGGCGCTGCTCAAGCACAGCGCGCTGCCGCTCGACTGCCATCTCATGATCGAGGACCCCGACCGCTGGGCCCCGCAGTACGCCGAGGCCGGGGCCGGCAGCGTCACCATCCACGTCGAGGCCGCCAAGGCGCCGGTCCGCACGCTGCGGACGATCCGGGCGGCGGGGGCGCGCGCCGGGCTCGGCATCAACCCGGCCACCCCGGTCGAGCCCTACGAGGACCTCCTCGGCGAGATCGACATGCTGCTGCTGATGACGGTCGAGCCGGGCTTCGGCGGCCAGAGGTTCCTCGACGTGGTGCTGCCCAAGGTGCGCCGCGCCCGAGAGATGATCAAGGGCCGTGACCTGCCGGTGTGGCTGCAGGTGGACGGCGGCGTGAGCGCCGAGACGATCGAACGGTGCGCCGACGCGGGCGCGGACGTGTTCGTCGCGGGCAACGCCGTCTACGGGAGCGGCGACCCGGCCGAGGCGGTGCGGGCGCTGCGCGGCAAGGCCGAGCACGCCACCTCCGGCGCCGCCTGGTCGCGGTGACCGCGGTCCCGTGCGCGGCGGTCCTGTTCGACACCGACGGGACGCTGGTCGACTCCACGCCGCTGATCGAACGGGCGGCACGTGCCTGGGCGGGCGCCTACGGCATCGATCCGGACGAGTTCCTCGCCGGCGCGCACGGCCGCCGGACCAGTGACCGGATCGCCGAGTTCCTGTCGCCAGGCGAGGTGCGCGCGGCCACCGAACGGCTGGACGGCCTGGAGGCCGAGCTCCTCGCCGAGGGCGGCGTGGTGGCGCTGCCGGGCGTGCCGGCCCTCCTGAACTCGATGAACGGCCTGCCCTGGGCCATCGTGACGTCGATGGACACCGGCCAGCTGAGGGCGCGCACCCGGGTCGCGGGCGTGCCGCTGCCCGAGGTCGTCGTGACCGCCGACGAGGTCACCCGCGGCAAGCCCGACCCGGAGGGCTATCTCCTGGCCGCCCATCGGCTGGGCGTCCGGGCGGGGGACTGCGTGGTGGTGGAGGACGCCCCGGCGGGCATTCGCGCGGGCAAGCAGGCCGGTGCCACGGTCATCGCCGTCACCACGAGCCACGCGCCCGGTGAACTCGCCGAGGCCGATCTGGTGATCCCCGACCTGGCGGGCGTCACCGCCACCAAGACCGGCCTGCTCCTCCCCACGACCGCCTGACCCACCCGGCCCCGCCCCGCGGATCTCAGAGCCGGGGGCAGCTTCCGTGCCAGCCGTCCGGCATGAGCGCCTTGAGCAGGTCGCGCAGAGCCGCCTGGTCGCGTTCGGGCAGATCGAAGACCGCGTCGGCCGCGCTGGCGTTCTCGGCGAGGAGGGCGGCCCGCCTGCGCTGCCCCTCCTCGGTCAGCACGAGGTGTTTGACGCGCCTGTCGGCGGGGTCGGGCCGGCGCGTGACCAGGCCGCGCTGCTCCAGGCCGTCCACGATGCCGGTGACGTTCGAGGCGTCGCAGGCGAGGATCTCGGCCAGGTCGCGCATGCGGGCGGAACCGTGCACCGAGATGAGCGCCTGCGCCTGCGCGGGCGGCAGCTCCAGCGCGGCGGCGGCGCGGGTGAAGCCTTCGCGCAGCCGCCCGGCGACCTGGAAGACGAGCTCCACGAGCTCATGGCTGATCGGGGCGGGGTCGTCGGGCGTGGCGTGCATGCCTTCGATCATAGGCAGCGGTTGGTGGCGTCGAATGTTGAGGTCCTCAAGTATTTCCCTTATGCTCCTCAATGGTTGAGATGCTCAACAATGATCCACCTCAAGGAGTGTGGCATGGTCACGGAGACTCTTGGCACCGGGGCGCGCGTGCGCGCGCGGGGAATCGCGGTGGCGGCGACGGTGGTCGCGACGATGGCGGTATGGGCGGTCGCCGCGCTGGCGTTCGGACAGGACGACCTGGTCGTCCGGCAGCCGGGCAAGGAGGCGATGGAGCTCGGAGCCGGGCAGGTGCTCTTCTTCTCGCTGGTCCCGGCCCTGCTCGGCTGGGCTTTCCTCGCCGTGCTGGAACGGTTCGCCCCGGCGATGGCCCGGGTCGTCTGGACGGTCGTGGCCTCCGTCATCCTGGTGCTCTCGCTCGTGCCGGTCCTGCAGGTCGAGGCCGCGGACGGAACGAAGGTCACCCTCGCTCTGTTGCATCTGGTGGTCGGAGCGGTCCTCATCCCAGGCTTCTGGCGTACGGGCACGAAGTGACGCGGGGCGGTGGCCCGGCGCGTGGCCGGGTCACCGTCGCTTGGCGTGCGGTCAGAAGAGCGGGCCGACGAGATTGAGCCCGGGATTGGCGTCCGACGCGTACAGGACGAAGAACCCGAGCGCGCCGCCCGCCAGCGAGATGTCCTTGTTGAACTGGATCATTTCCATCTGGCGTGCCTCGGCGTTGCTCTGCCTCCAGAAGTCGTGGAAGAGAACCGCCGTCAGCACCAGGAACAGGGCCAGCGCCAGGGCGGCGAGGTCGGGCCAGATGCCCAGGATGAGCATGACCGCGGCCACGCCGATGTAGACGCCGGAGGCCTGCACCGCGAGTTTGGGCTGCGGCAGCTTCTTGCTGGCCGCATAGCCCGCCATGGCGTCGGCGGTCGTCAGGTGGCCCACCGCGGAGCCGAGGAAGACGACCGCGAACAGGATGCGGGCGATCAGTGCGATGACGTCCATGATGCCTCCCAGAGGATCATCGTGTGGCCGTCGTACCCAGGCTCCAAGATCGTTGAACGCCGGAAGTTGAAGCTTGAATCAAAGTTGCCGAGCGAAGCTCGTCGTTTGAATGGTGGTGGGTGGGGCTGGAGGGCTGGCGTTAACCTAACGAGCGCTTGGTTGGCCGCATGTGGCCGTGGGCATTTTCACATACGGCCGGGAATGCGAGACGTGGCACACTGGTTGGCAGCAGTGAAACGCGTGCTCCGGGGTCGGTGAAATTCCGAACCGGCGGTGACAGTCCGCGACCCGGCCGAAGCCATCGGCCGGTTGACCCGGTGGAACTCCGGGACCGACGGTTAGAGTCCGGATGGGAGGCAGCGCGCTGCACGCCCCTGTCCGCAGGGGTGTGCCGTCTTTCCCGTACGTCCCCGGAGCCCTCATGCACAGGCATTTGAGGAGGCCCGGGAGATGTTCACCGGCATCGTCGAGGAGCTCGGCGAGATCGAGTCCATCGAGACTGTCGCGGATTCGGTCACGCTGACGATCCGCGGCCCGCTCGTCACCGAGGACGCCGTGCACGGCGCCTCGATCGCCGTCAACGGCGTCTGTCTCACCGTCGTGGACGTGAAGGACGGGTCGTTCACCGCCGACGTCATCCAGGAGACCCTCGACAAGTCCAGCCTCGGCGCGCTCGAGCCCGGCTCGCGCGTCAACCTCGAACGCCCCGTACGCCTGGCCGACCGGCTCGGCGGCCACCTCGTCCAGGGCCACGTCGACGGCGTCGGCGAGATCATCTCCCGGGAGCCGGGCGAGCGCTGGGACGTGGTCACGTTCTCGCTGCCCGCCCACCTGAGCCGCTACCTGGTCGACAAGGGCTCGATCACCGTCGACGGCATCAGCCTCACCGTGGTCGAGGCGGGCGCCGACCGCTTCAGCGTCGCGCTCATCCCCACCACGCTGTCGCTCACCACGCTCGGCCACAAGAAGCCCGGCGATCCGGTCAACCTTGAGGTCGACGTGGTCGCCAAGTACGTGGAGCGGATGTTCGGCGAGCGCCCGCGGCTTGGCGGCGTGGCATGAACTGGCTGAACGCGGGCTTCGAGCTCTTCGGCGAGCACATCCTCTGGACCGATCTCATCGGCAACGTGCTCTCGCTCGCCGTGGTCTGGCTCGCCATGCGCAAGACCATCTGGACCTGGCCGGTGCAGATCACCGGCGCGCTCCTCCTGCTGGCCGCCTCGCTCCACGCGGCCGCCCCGGGCAACGCCTTCAAGCAGGTCCTGTTCATCGTGCTGGCCTCGTACGGCTGGAGCAACTGGACGCGGCGGCAGCGCGCCGACAGCGGCTTCGTCGTGCGCCGGGCGACCGCGACCGAGCGCCTGGTCCTGCTCGCCGCGCTGGCGATCGGCACCACGGTCGTCGCGCAGCTGTTCATCCACCTCGACTGGCTCAAGGTCGCCTGGTCGCCGTGGGCGAACGCCTACATCTTCGTCGGGAGCGCGGTCGCGACGTTCGCCCAGAGCCGCGCCCTGGTCGACTTCTGGATCATCTGGGTGCTCGTGGACCTGGTCGGGGTGCCGCTGGCGCTCAAGTCGGGGCTGTACGTCTCGGCGGCGGTCTACGGGATCTTCTTCGTCATGGTGATGGCAGGGTTCCGCAACTGGCTCCGGGAGTCCCGGGACCGGCAGCAGGCGGGCCCACGGAACAAGGCGGTGACCGCATGAGCGGCAGCGACAGTGTGATCAGTGACAACGACCTCGGCCTCGACGCCGGTGAGGCGCCCGGCGAGGCCTCCCGCGACAACGGCATCTTCGACTCGATCGAGGCCGCGATCGCCGACATCGCGGCCGGTAAGCCGGTCGTGGTGGTCGACGACGAGGACCGCGAGAACGAGGGCGACATCATCTTCGCGGCGGCCAAGTCGACGCCCGAGCTCCTCGCGTTCACCATCCGCTACACCAGCGGAGTGATCTGCGTGCCGATGGAGGGCGCCGACCTCGACCGGCTGCAGATCCCCCTCATGACCGCGCAGAACAACGAGCGGATGCGCACCGCCTACACGATCAGCGTGGACGCCCGCGACGGCGTGTCCACGGGGATCTCGGCGGCCGACCGCGCCAAGACGATCCGTACGCTGTGCGACTCGGCGACGGAACCGTACGAGCTGGTCCGGCCCGGCCACATCTTCCCGCTGCGCTACCACCCGGGCGGCGTGCTGCGCCGCCGCGGCCACACCGAGGCCTCGGTCGACCTCGCCCGGCTGGCCGGCCTGCACCCGTCGGGCGTGCTGGCCGAGGTGGTCAACGACGACGGGACCATGGCACGCCTGCCCGAGCTGCAGGTGTTCGCCAAGGAGCACGGCCTCAAGCTGGTCTCGATCGAGCAGCTCGTCGAATATCGCAGGCGCACCGAGTCGATGGTCCAGCGGGTCGTCGAGACGCGGCTGCCCAACCGCTTCGGCATGTGGCGCGCGGTGGGCTTCTCCAGCGCCATCGACGGCGGCGAGCACGTCGCCATGGTCTACGGCGACCTGGGCGACGGCGAGGACGTGCTGATCCGCGCCCACTCCGAGTGCCTCACCGGCGATGTCCTGCACTCCGAGCGCTGCGACTGCGGCACCCAGCTCGACGCGGCCATGGAACGTATCAGCGCCGAGGGCCGCGGCGTCGTCCTCTACCTGCGCGGGCACGAGGGCCGGGGGATCGGCCTGCTGGCCAAGCTGCGGGCGTACGCGCTGCAGGACAACGGCTCCGACACCGTGGACGCCAACCTGGAGCTCGGCCTGCCCGCCGACGCCCGCGAGTACTCCAATGCCGCCCAGATGCTGCTCGACCTCGGCGTACGCTCGATCCGGGTGCTCACCAACAACCCGGCCAAGATGCGGGGCCTGGCGGGCTTCGGGCTGGAGGTCCGGGGGCGCGAGCCCATGCCGGTCGTGGTGACCGCGCACAACCGCCGCTACCTGACGGTCAAGCGGGACCGTCTCGGACACGAGATCGAGGGCCTCATATGAGCGGAGCAGGACGTCCCGAGGACCGTACCGTCGACGCCGGGGGCCTGACGCTCGGCATCGCCTGCACCCGCTGGCACGGGCAGATCACCGACAGGCTGCTGGAACGCGCGCTGGACGCCGCCAAGACGTGCGGCGTCGCCGAGCCCGTCGCGGTACGCGTCGCGGGCGCCCTGGAGCTGTCGGTCGTGGCCCAGCAGCTGGCACGCGAGCTCGACGCGGTCGTCGTCCTCGGCGCGGTGATCCGGGGCGAGACCGCCCATTTCGACTATGTGTGCGACTCGGTCACGGCCGGTGTGACCCGCGTCGCGCTCGACGAGGCGACTCCGGTGGGCAACGGGGTGCTCACATGTGACACCATTGAGCAGGCACTGGACCGCAGCGGGCTGCCGGACAGCCATGAAGACAAGGGATGGGAGGCGACTGTGGCCGCACTCGACACGGCTCTGACCCTGCGAGGTCTGCGGCATCACGGTCACGCCGGGCATGGCGCGGAGCATCTGAGCTCCTGATCTCCCGGACTCCCGTACGACATCCCATCGAAAGGCTTCACCGTGCTGTCTCTCGTTCTGCCCAAGGGATCTCTGGAAAAGGCGACCCTCGAACTCTTCGACGCCGCCGACCTGACCGTCCGCCGCTCATCGGACCGCGACTACCGCGCCCAGATCGACGACCCGCGCATCGACCGGGTGCGCGTGCTGCGCCCGCAGGAGATCCCGACGTACCTGGAGCAGGGTCTGTTCGACCTCGGCATCACCGGCCGTGACTGGATCACCGAGACCGACTCCGACGTGGTGAGCCTCGGCGAGCTGAAGTACTCCAAGGCCACCGCCAACCCGGTCCGCGTGATCATGGCGGTGCCCCACGACGCGCCCTGGCAGACGGTGTCCGACCTGCCCGAGGGCGTGCGGATCTCCACCGAGTTCCCGGCCATGACCAAGCGCTTCCTGGACCGCCACGGCGTCAAGGCCAAGGTCGTCCCCTCCTACGGCGCCACCGAGGCCAAGGTGCCCGACATCGTCGATGTGATCGTCGACCTGACCGAGACCGGCTCGTCGCTGCGCAAGAACGGCCTGCGCATCCTCGACACGCTGCTCACCAGCTACACCGAGCTGGTCGCCAACCGCGACGCCTACGAGGACGCCGACAAGCGCGCCGCGATGGAGGACATCGCCCTCCTGCTCCAAGGCGCCATCCGCGCCCGCGGCAACGTGCTCCTCAAGCTGAACGTCGCGTCCGCCGACCTCCAGGCCGTTCTCGACATCATGCCCGCTATGGCCTCGCCCACGGTCACCTCGCTGGCGGGCGGCGAGTCCAGCGCGGTGGAGAGCGTGGTCGCCAAGCGCGGCGTCAACACGCTGATCCCGGCGCTCAAGGCCGCCGGCGCCCACGACATCCTCGAGATCCCGATTTCTAAGATCGTTGACTGACGTACCGGCTCTCCCGACCGTGTGGCGCCCCCGCACCACCCGGCTCGTCGCCTACGCCACGGCGGGCGCGATCGTGCTCGGCATGATCGTGCTCGCCGTGGTGGTGGCGCCCCAGTTCAAGGTGTTCGACCGCGTCCTGATGGTCGCGTTCGGCCTGTTCGTCGCGTGGATCCTGCACATGCTGGCCCGCTGCCGGGTGGCCGCCGACGAGTCCGGCCTGACGGTCGTCAACGCCTTCCGCACCCGCCGGCTGGAGTGGCCCGAGGTCGTCGACGTGACCATGTCGGTCGGCGAACCGTGGCCGACCCTAGACCTGGCCGACGGCACCTCACTCGGCGCCATGGGCATCAACGGCGCCGAAAAGACCCTGGCCGCCCGCCAGCTGACCGAGCTCCAGACCCTAGTCCGCCAACGAGGCGAAGCCCCCGACCCGCAATAACCCAAACACCCCGATCCCGCCGGGCCGTACCGTGTTCGGCATGATCGATACGGCTGTGTGGCTGCCCGGAAGGTAGAGCCCTGCGTAACATGACCTAGGGCTTGTGCTTCCCTGAAGGGGTTCCGTTCCGTCAGCACGATGAAGCAGAAAGTGACGACATGGGTGCCGCATCGCTGCCAGACTGGGTCATCCCCCCGCCGGGCGGTTTCACCGCCGACGAGTTCCTGAAGATGCGTGAGCTTCCCCGGCACACGGAGCTGATCGACGGAAGCCTCGTCTTCGTGAGCCCACAAACAAAGTGGCACACTCGCGTGCTTCACATGCTCACCGCCGAGCTGGACCGGCAGGCACCCGAACGCCTGAGAGCCGACCGAGAAATGGCGGTTCGGCTGGCCAAGCGGCAGGTGCCCGAGCCGGACGTCCTGGTGGTCACCGCCGAGGCGTTCGAACGGGATGATCCGTCCACTTACTACCTCCCTGACGATCTCGTGCTGGTCATCGAGGCGGTCTCACCGGATTCGGAGGAACGTGATCGGGATAACAAGCCACGCAAGTACGCGGCGGCGGGGATCCGGCACTTCTGGCGCGTCGAGACCGACGAAGGTCGCACTGTCGTCTACGCGTACGAACGCGACCCGGCTACCGGCTGCTATGGCCTGACCGGTATCCACCATGATCGCCTTAAGGTCTCGGTGCCCTTCGACATCGAGATCGATCTCAACGCGGTCGGCCGCCGCTAGCCTGAGATCTCTCGCACAGCGGACTCCAGCTCAGCCCGTGCGCCGCCAGACCACGGCCGCCACGCTTGCGGCGGTGCCGCGTGCGCAGGTGCCGCCGCCGGTACGGGCGGGGGCGCTGAGCGATGGCGTCAGTCGATGTTGGCGCCGGGGGGTACGGGGGCGACCTTGAGGACGCCCGTGGTGCGGACGCCGAAGCCCCAGTTGAGCATCCTCATGGCGTCGGTGAAGCGGACCTGCTCCTTGGTCGCCGAGCTGTTGAGGACCACGCCGATGAGGGTGCGCTTGCCGCGCCGGGCGGCGAACATCAGCGAGTAGCCGGCCAGGTCGGTCTTGCCGGTCTTGATACCGATGGTGCCGCGGTAGGAGCTCAGCAGCCGGTTGGTGTTGGTCCAGCGGTACGCGCCGTGCCCGCCGCCCGCCCGCAGCGTGAAGGACTTCCGGGCCACGATCGCGCGGAACTCCCTGTTCTTCATCGCGTGGTGGGCGAGCTTGATCTGGTCGCGGGCCGTCGAACCGGTCGCGGTCCCGGTCGGCCAGGGGAGGCCGTCGAAGTTGGCGTACTTCGTGCGGGTCATCCTGAGCTGGCGGGCCGTCTTGTTCATCTTCGCGACGAAGCCCTTCCAGCCGGGGCCGTAGGCGTCGGCGAGGACGTAGGCGGCGTCGCAGCCGGACGGCAGCATCATCGCGTTCAGGAGCTGGCGCACCGTGAGCTTGTCGCCCACCCGCAGCCAGGCGCGGGTGGCGTCGGTCTTCCTGACGTAGTCGACGTGCTTCTTCCTGACCGTGATCTTCCGGTCGAGCCGGCCGGCGCGGATGACGACCATGGCGGTCATGACCTTGGTGAGGCTGGCGATGGGGCGGCGGGTGTCGGCCGCGCGGCTCCAGCGGGTCTTCCGGGTGCCGCTGTCGAAGAGATAGGCCGACTTGGCGGCGACCCCGCGCGGCCCGGCGGCGGTGGAGGCGGGCGGGGGAGCCGGCGCGGCCTGCGCGGTGACCGGGATGGTGACGAGCGGCGCGGTCACCACGGCCGCGATCGTGGTGCGCGTTGTCCAGCGTGCGGTCATGACATCCCCGTTCACATAGGCCCCGTTGGTGGCGAAAGGAGACTGCCAGCCCGTGATCCGCCGGCGCAAGGGAATGATCAAACTCGCGGGAGAACGGTCAGGCGGTGAGCACGGTCGCGGCCCCGGCGCCGATGAGCGCCACCGCCCACACCCGGTCGAGGTCGAACCAGGCCCGGCGCAGGATCGCCAGGCCGACGATCTCGTACACCGCGACCGCGATCGCCCCCGCGACGGCGAACATCGCGAGCGTGTGCACGCCCGTGACGAAGACGCCCGCGGACAAGCCGCCGGCCGTGCCGTGCCGGTGTGCGGACGGCGCGGTGGTGAGGACGGGCACGAGCATGAGCCCGGCTCCGTGCACCGAGGACATGAGGAACGACCAGCCCGCGAGCTGCCAGAGCGACAGGCGCATGCCGACCCAGCGGAAGTGCCGCCGCGACAGCAGCCGCCACAGGCCGAAGCCCACCAGGAGGACGCCTCCGGCGATGGCCAGCACCTGCGTGGCGACCACCGACCGGGTCAGCGACACCAGCACGGCCACCACGCCGACGGACGCCGCGTGCCCGGCGGCGATGGCGGGCAGCGACTGCAGGACCAGCGCGCGGCTGCGTTCCTGGAGCCCGCGCGCGACCGCGAAGAGCCAGCCCATGCCGGGGTTGAGCCCGTGGAACGCGCCCAGCGCCAGCAGGGCCGCGAGCGACCCCTGCGTCACGGATAGCAGTAGGAGTCGGAGGAGGCGTCACCGCCCTGCAGCCGCGTCTGGTGCGGGCGCAGGCCGCGGAAGGCGTCGCCGTGCGGGAAGAACCGTTCGTCGAACGCGAGGCCCTCCGGCGTCGAGTCGAGCTTGGCCATCCAGGCGCCCACGCCGTCCGGGTAGAACTGGTCGTCCCATGAGCCGTACAGCGAGTTGGTCACGTACACCCGGGTGCCGTCGCGGCTGACCTCCACCATCTGCGGGCCGCCCGACAGCGGCACGTCCGGCGCGGCGGGGTGCGGGGTCCGGCCGGCGATGCCGCCGATACGGACCGAGCCGGCCTCGACCGGGGCGAACGGGTCGCTCACGTCGTAGCGCCTGAGCTCCCCGGTGCCCCAGCACGACACGTACAACCACTGGTCGTCCACCGACAGGTCGATGTCGGTGACCAGCGGCGGCACCGCGCCGAAGGGCCGGACGACCGGCGGCAGCGTCTCCGGGTCGGCCACGGGCTCGGCCGGGATCGAGATGACCTTCTTCGCCGCCCAGGCGTCGCCGTCGCGGTGCCAGACCCAGACCGAGGCCGACAGGTCCTCGACGCTGACCACCACGCCGACGAAGCCGTAGAGCTTCGTCGGGTCGTGGGCCGGGCGCAGCTCCAGCGCCATCTGGTGCTCGTCGCCGAGGTCCACGGTCTGGACGTGCCTGCGCTTGCGCAGATCCCAGAAGTGCAGCGCGTGCCCGTACTTGCGGCCGAGCAGCAGATCAGCGACCACGCCGTCCTCGACCATCGAGGGCGTGCCCCACTCCGAGGTCACCAGCACGTCGTGCGCGATGTGCCACCAGGCGTCGTAGGCGAAGTACTGCGGGCCGCGGTCGACCTCCCACCGGCCGAGCACCTCGAACGAGGTGTGGTCGAGCAGCGCGATCCCGCCCGGCCCGTCCGCTCCGCCGGCGCCGCCCAGTGCCGTCACGTAGAGCCCGGCCGGGCCGCAGTGCACGGTGTGCGGGCGCGAGTAACCGGCGCGTTTGGCGAGCTCCTCGGCCTCCAGGGTCTTCACCAGCTCGGGCTTGTACGGGTCGTTCTTGGTGTCGAAGACGTGGATCCGTGAGGAGCGCAGTCCCGGCACGATGAGATAACGGCGTTCGACGTGCGGATGCGGGGCGTACGGGCACAGCGCGCTGCTGCAGGCGTTCCAGCCGAAGTGGTGCAGCTCGTCACCCGTTCCGGGCAGGTCGGTCCAGCCGACGACCTCGCCGAAGGCGGCCGAATCCGGATCGACGTCCAGCACCGCGATGGCGTCGGGCCTGGCAGCGGCGCGGTCGAACGCGGCGACGTAGGCGAGCTTCTCGGGGGGCGCGGAGACGGCGTCGCGCGGCGAGGCGTAGAAGGTGGGATCGGGCTTCCAGAGTGCCATGATTCCTCCCGGTATCTCATGCATCGTTGTGCCTCGCCGTGACACCGGCAAGGGGCCGCTAGGTGATCGTCACGGGATGCCGGACGACCGCGCCGAAGAGGTAACCGAGGGTGTTGTACGGAGCGGTCGCGGGCTGTCCGGCGCCGGTCTCGTCCACCGCGCGCGCGAGCAGCTCGTACCGTCCCGGGGCCTTGGGCCGCCAGGGGAACTCCCAGCGCACCCATCCCCGCGCGGGGTGCGGCCCGGACGTCCGGGCGCGCCGCCAGGTGGCGCCGCCGTCCACGCTCACCTCGACCCGCCGGATCCGCCCGTTGCCCGACCAGGAACGCCCGGTCAGCACGTGCGTGCGGTGGACGGCGAGCCGGGCCTCCCACGGGAGCTCGAAGGCGCTCTTGACGTTCATCCGGGTGAGCGGAGCGCTGCCCTCGGGGGGATGGTCCGGCCCGAACAGCCGGTAGTAGCGCGTGTTCCACGGTGAGAACAACGGCCTGTCCGATACCTCGATGTCGCCGAGCCACTTGATGGAGGCGATCCCCACCCACGAGGGCACGACGAGGCGGACGGGGTAGCCGTGGTCAGGAGCGAGGGGTGCGCCGTTCATCTCGTACGCGAGCAGCACGTCCTTGAGCGCCTTGGCGACCGGAAGCGGACGGCGGACGCGGCCGAGGTTCTCACCCTTGTCGACGTACTCGGGGTCGAGGCCGCGGGGGAGCAGGTCCACCGCGCGACGGGTCAGCCCCGCGCGTTCCAGCACGGTCGACAGCGGGACGCCGCGCCAGCGCGCGACGCCGACGGCGCCGAGCCTCCACGGCGTGCCGGAGACCTGCTGCCCCTGCTGCGAGGCGTAGAAGGCGCGGCCGTTGCCCGTGCACTCGATGAACGCGGTGATGGTCTCGGCGCGCAGCCCGAGCAGGTCCTCGTACGAGAACTCGATCGGCCGGTCGGCGCCCGGCGAGCCGCGCAGGCCGCTGCCCCACAGCCGGAGCCGCCACGTGCCCGCGTCGATGAGCGGCGTGGCGACGTGGTTGCGGACGAAGAAGCGGTCGACCGGCGTGTGCTGACCGGTGCCCTTGAGCGCTTCCCAGCGGGTCTCGGCGTTCGTTCCGTGCGCGATGAACAGCTCGGGCGGCAACGGCTTGACGATGGGACCGTCGCCGGCCGCGAGGCCCGTTCCCGCGCGGGCCATTCCCGTGCCCGCGAGCGCGGCGCCGAGGCCCGCGCCCGCGGCGGCCCGGAACACGCCGCGGCGGGACAACCGTTGTTCGGCGCGTACGCGCTCGTAGGTGGCCTCATCGGTGAGGTCAGGCTCCATGGATCAGATCGTGGTCCAGGAATCCCTATAAAGTCAACTGTACATATCGGAAAAGTGGCGACCACAAGCCGGGATCGGCGATGGGTAGCCTGAGGGCGTGACGCGAATCGCGGCGAACGGCGCGCCCGGCGCGGAGTCCGGCATCGAGTCGCCCGGCGACCTGCTGCGGCTTTTGGACGGGCACGCCTACCTGGCCGACGAGGGCCTGGCCACGGCGGGTTTCCTCGCCCTGCGGATGCGGCGGCCGCTGTTCCTCGAAGGGGAGGCCGGCGTCGGCAAGACCGCGCTGGCCAGGGCGCTCGCCGCGGTCCTCGACGCGCCGCTGATCCGCCTCCAGTGCTATGAGGGACTGGACGCGGCGCAGGCGCTGTACGACTGGGACTTCCCGCGCCAGCTGCTGCATCTACGCGCCGCCGAGGCGGCCGGGATCGACGACGTCGAACGCCTGGAGGGCGAGCTCTACGACCGGCGTTTCCTGCTCGCACGGCCGCTGCTGCGGGCGCTGGAGACCGTGCCGAGCGTGCTGCTGGTCGACGAGGTCGACCGCGCCGACGACGAGTTCGAGGCGTTCCTGCTGGAGGTGCTGAGCGAGTTCACCATCTCCGTGCCCGAGCTCGGGACCGTGCGGGCCGAGGTGCCGCCGGTCGTGGTCGTCACGTCCAACCGCACCCGCGAGGTGCACGACGCCCTCAAGCGCCGCTGCCTCTACCACTGGCTTGAGCACCCCTCCTACGAGCGCGAGGTCGCCATCCTCCGGCGCCGCCTGCCCGGTGTCGCCGCCCGGCTGGCGGGCCAGGTCGCCCACGCGGCGCAGCGGCTGCGCGCCGAGGATCTGCTCAAGCCGCCCGGGGTCGCCGAGAGCCTGGACTGGGCCGAGGCGCTGGTCGCGCTCGGCGCTCGCGAGCTCGATCCGGGGATGGCGGCGGTCACCCTCGGCGCGGTGCTGAAGTACCGCGACGACCAGGAACGCGTCGTCAAGCACGGCCTGGCCGCCCTTCTTGACGGCGGGTAGGGGCGGCACGCATGCGGGACGGCACCGAGACGATCATCGGCTTCGCCCGGACGGTGCGCGCGGCGGGCGGTCCCGCCGACACCGAACGGGTGCGGGCGATGCTGAGCGCGCTCGACCACCTGGACGTGCTCGATCCGTCCGACGTCTACTGGGCCGGCCGGTTCACGCTGTGCGCCGGGCCGGACGACCTCGCCCGCTACGACCGCTGCTTCGCGGCCTACTTCGGCGGTCGCACGGCCCGTTCCGCGCGCCGCGTTCCGCCGCCGGCCGTCCGGCGCCACATGGTGGTTCCAGGCCCGCGGGCCTCCGCGGGTGAGGAACGGGCGACGGACGTGCGCCTCACCACCGCCAGCGGCGTGGAAGTGCTGCGCAACCGCGACGTGACACGGCTCAACGCCGCCGAGCGCGCCGAGGTCCACCGGCTCATCGCGCTGCTGTCCGCGACGGCCCAGCGCCGCCGGTCGCGCCGCTTCGCCCCGGCTACCGGAGGCCGCCTCGATCCCGGCCGGACCGTGCGCGAGGTGCTGCGCCGCGGCGGGGAGATCTCGGCGCTGCGCCACCGGACGCACCGGACGAGGCCGCGCCGCGTGGTGCTCCTCGTCGACGTCAGCGGGTCGATGAGCCCGTACGCCGACGCGCTGCTGCGCTTCGCGCACGCCGCGGTCCGGGCCGGCGGCCGGAGCGTCGAGGTGTTCAGCGTGGGAACGCGCCTGACCCGTGTCACCCGCGAGCTGCGGCACCGCGACCCCGACGCCGCGATGGCGGCGACGTCCGCCGCGATCCCCGACTGGAGCGGCGGCACGCGGCTGGGCGCGGAGCTCAAGGAGTTCCTCGACCGGTTCGGCCAGCGGGGCCTGGCCCGGGGCGCCGTGGTGGTCATCGCCTCGGACGGCTGGGAACGCGGCGACGCCGGGCTGCTCGGCGCCCAGATGGCACGGCTGCACCGGCTCGCCCATCGGGTGGTGTGGGCCAACCCGCACAAGGCCCGGCCGGGCTACGAACCGCTGACCGCCGGGATGGCCGCCGCCCTGCCCCACATCGACGACTTCACCGCCGGGCACAGCCTCGGCGCGCTGGAGGAACTGGCCAGGGTGATCGGCACCTCGACGGGCGGGAAGGGGCGCTGACGATGCGTGACGTGCTCGATGACATCGTGCGCTGGTTCGAGTCCGGCGAGACGTTCGGCCTGGCAACGGTCGTCAACACCTTCCGCAGCGCGCCGCGGCCGCCGGGCGCGGCGATGGCAGTGTCGGCCTCCGGCGAGGTGGCGGGCAGCGTTTCCGGCGGATGCGTCGAGGGCGCCGTGTACGACCTGGCCCAGTCGGTGATCGGGTCCGGCGAGCCGGTGCTGCGGCGGTACGGGGTGAGCGATGACGACGCGTTCGCGGTGGGTCTCACCTGTGGCGGCATCCTCGACATCCTCGTCGAGCCGGTCGGGCCCGCGACCTTTCCGGAGTTCGGGGCGGTCGCCGCCGCCATCGCGGCGCGCGAGCCGGTGGCCGTGGCCACCGTGGTGGCCGGACCGGGCCGGGTGGGCGCACGCCGGATCGTGTGGCCCGGGCACTCCGCCGGATCGCTGGCGCCGGGCGCCCCGTACGCCGCCCGGCTGGACGACGCGGTCGACGACGACGCGCGCGGCATGCTCGCGCAGGGCCTGACCGGGCAGCGGCACTACGGGCGCGAGGGCGAGCGGCGCCTCGACGAGCTCACGGTGTTCGTGCACAGTTTCGCGCCGCCGCCGCGCCTGCTGGTCTTCGGCGCGATCGACTTCGCCGCGGCGGTGGCCAGGATCGGCAAGTTCCTCGGCTACCACGTGACCGTCTGCGACGCCCGGGGCGTGTTCGCGACGCCCAAGCGGTTCCCCGACGCCGACGAGGTCGTGGTCAAGTGGCCCCACAAGTTCCTCGGCGAGACCGAGGTGGACGCGCGGACGGCCATCTGCGTCCTCACTCACGACCCGAAGTTCGACGTGCCGCTGCTGGAGGTCGCGCTGCGCACCCCGGCGGGCTACATCGGGGCCATGGGATCGAGGCGCACCCATGACGACCGGCTGAAACGGCTGCGCGAGGCGGGCCTCGGCGACGCCGAGCTGGCGCGGCTGCGGTCGCCGATCGGCCTCGATCTCGGCGCCCGCACGCCCGAGGAGACGGCGGTCTCGATCGCGGCCGAACTGATCCAGCTGCGCTGGGGAGGTTCGGGCCGTCCGCTGACCGACACCAGCGGCAGGATCCACGGCGAAACCGGCTGAGAGGGCTTACCCTCTCGGGATGACCTTGCATGGTGAGGTGCCTCCGGCCGGTTTGCTGCTGGCCGCGGGAGAGGGCAGTCGGCTCGGCCGGCCCAAGGCACTGGTGGAGCTCGGCGGCGAACGCCTCGTCGACCGCGGGGTGCGCATGTTGCGGCAGGCGGGCTGCTCGCCGGTGATCGTGGTGACGGGCGCCGCCGAGCTGGAGGTCATGGGCGCGGTCGTGGTGCCCAATCCGGACTGGTCCACCGGCATGGGGTCCTCGCTGCGCACCGGGCTGGCCGCGCTGCCGCCCGCCTGCCCCGCCGTCGTGGTGGCGCTGGTCGACCAGCCCCGGGTCACCGCCGCGGCCGTGCGGCGCCTGATCGAGGCCTACGACGGCGGCGCCGAGGTCGCGGTCGCCACGTACGGCGGCGAGCGGCGCAACCCGGTGCTCTTCGTCCGCGCCCATTTCGCGGCGGTCGCGGAGGCGGCCGAGGGAGACCTGGGCGCCCGGCCGTTCCTGCGCGCCCACCCCGGCCTGGTGACCGCGGTGCCCTGCGCGGACGTCGCGTCGCCCGACGACATCGACACCCCCGAAGATCTGGCCTCCTTCACCGACTGAGCCCGGCACCCGGGGACGTGAAGGTCTTGCCGGAACGGCGGTTCGGTGGTACTTGGGATCATGAGCACTCATCACCTGTCCCGGCGGGCCGCGTTGCTCGGGCTGCCGGCGGCGGGGTTCGCCGCCGCGTGCCAGGGCGGCTCGGCGGCCACCGGCGACCACCGGGCGCTGACGCGCGACGAAGAGCGCAGCCTGAAGACGCTGCGCCTGATCGACGCCGGCCACCCGCTCTTCGCGATGACGTTGTACGGGCCGTACGATCCGCTGGGCAAGATCACGTCCCCGCCACCGGCCACGGCGTTCGCCTGCTCGCTGTTCCTGGCGGGGGCGGGGCCGCGCGGGCCGCTGTTCGGGCGCAACTTCGACTGGCGTCCCAGTCCGGCCCTGCTGCTGACCACAAGGCCGTCCAACGCGCCCACCTCGCTGTCGTTGGTGGACATCTCCTATCTCGGGATCGACCAGGAGGCGGCCAAGCGGCTCATGGGGGACGCGCGGCTGCAGCGGTCACTCCTGCAGGCGGTGAGGATTCCGTTCGACGGGATGAACGAGCACGGGCTGGCCGTCGGCATGGCCGCGGTGGCCACGGCGGATCCGCCCAAGGTCCCCGGCCGCCAGGCGGTGGGCAGCGCCCGCATCCAGCGGCTCGCCCTCGACCAGGCCCGGACCGTGGACGAGGCGGTCGCGGTCTTCCGCCGCTACAACGTCGAGTTCGAGCCGGGCGAGGTGCCCCTGCACTATCTGCTGGCCGACGCGCGCGGCAAGGCGGCGGCCATCGAGTTCGTCGACGGGGAGCTGAAGGTGATCCCGAGCGCGGGCGGCTGGCACGACCTGGTCAACTTCGTGCTCTCGACCGCGGACGAACGCGAGCGCCGGGCGGACGACCGCTACCGGGCGATCGCCGACAGGATGCGCCGGACCGGCGGCAGCCTCGATCCGGCCGGAGCGATGGACCTGCTCTCGGAGGTGGCGCAGGGGCACACGCGCTGGTCGGCCGTGTACGAGCTGCGCCACGGCGAGCTGAGCCTCGCGCTTGGCCGCGACTACCGGAAGATCCGCCGTTACAAGCTCGCGGCCTGACCCGCCGGCACTCGCCGGGGCCGCTATTGCGGGAGCACGCTCTCGTCCAGGGCGCCGCAGTCGACGGCGCGCCGCAGCCGGGCGGTGAGCGCCCTGATCGTGGCCGGCTCGTCCAGCACGCCGTCGTCCCCGCCCGCCGCCTGCTCCTGCCACGCCCGTACCCGGCCGATGACCTCGTCGACGCCGCTCAGGTGGAAGGCGTAGACGGCGGCGTAACGGCTGGGCAGGTGCGCCGGATGCAGATCCCAGCCCTGGTAGAACCCGTGCTGCAACGAGTGCCGCACGTGCGCCGCGTGCACCGACCAGGCCTGGTTGACCTCGTCCGGGCCGTCGTTGCGCGGGATGACGTTGGTGGACCCGTCCGACAGGCGGATGCCGGTGCCGGCGAGCGAGACCTGCATGGCGTGCCGGGCGAAGTCGCAGGCCGGATGGTCGAGGCGCTGCTCGGCGGGCGGCAGTCCGACGGCCGCGGTGTAGTCGAACACGCCGAAGTGGGCGGCCGCCATGCGGCCTCGCGCGGCCTCGGCGATCGCGCGCAGGCCGAAGCGCCCCTCGTGGTCGATCACCGCCTCGGTGGTCTCGACCTGGACCTCGAACCGCAGGATGCCCTCGGGCAGGCCGAGCGCGGTCTCCAGCCGTTCCAGATAGTCCACGAAGATCACGACGTGCTCGGCCATGACCACCTTGGGAAAGGTGATCGTGAAGCCGCCGGGCAGCCGGCCGAGCCGGTCCCGCAGCGCGGTGAGGAAACCGTCGAGCGTCCGCATGGCGCGCTCGTGGCCCCCGTCGGCGAACGACTTGACCCGCAGCCCCCAGTAGTGCGGCAGGCCCTTGGCGTTGTAGGCGGTGGCGACGGCCTCGACCACCTGGGCGACGTGGCCGTCCTCCTCCGCGTCGGAGCGGACGCCGTAGCCGTCCTCGAAGTCGATCCGCACGTCCTCGATCGGCTCGCTCGCCAGCTTGGCGGCCACCCGTTCCCGGACCAGCCCGGCGATCTCCGGCTCGATGCCGAACGCGGTGCCGAACGAGCCGGCGCCGGGGGTGTGGGTGTTGAGCAGCCGCAGCGCCTCGGCGCCGAAGTCGGCGGGCGTGGAGCGCGAGAAACGGTCGGCCGGCACGTAGACGGTGTGCACCGGCTGCCGGCCCGAGGGCGGTCCCGGGAAGTGCGCGGCGTGCTCGGCGGACACGGCGGCCACGCGCTCGGACAGATCATCGATCGAGGTAACGCTCAGGTTCACCCCGCAATGATCCCCCAAGATCCGTCCCGCTGGAAACCGTGCGGCCCGGTGCCGGCGGGCACCGGGCCGCCCTGTCCCGAACCGGTCGGCGGACCCGCGGGCGTCAGGCAGGGGTGTAGTGCGCGGCCTCGTCGCCCTCCAGGAGCCGGCTCTCCCGCCCGTCCGCGCCGACGGGAGCGTCACCGGCCACCGTGACACGGTGCAGGCGTCGTGGCAGGTCGCCGTAGTCGTCGGGTGCGTAGTGCTGGGTGATGCGGTTGTCGAAGATGATCAGGTCCCCCGGGGGCCAGGACCAGCGGAAGACGTTCTCCGGCCGGGTGACGTACGCCTGGAGGATCTCCAGGATCGCCCGGCTCTCGCGGTTGGACAGGCCCTCGACACGCTGCGCGAAGCAAGGTCAAGCTCAAGTGGGTCGGCAACACCATCAGCGGCCCGCAGGACATACAGTCCGCGGCCACCGGCCAGACCGACTTCGGCGGCGCGTTCAACGGCGCCGTCGTCAAGCTGCGGTCGGCGGGCGCGCCCGTCACCTCGGTGATCGGCTACTACGGCATCGACAAGGACGCCTACAGCGGCTTCTTCGTACCGGAGGAGAGCCCCGTCAAGGGGCCGCGCGACCTGCTCGGCAAGAAGGTCGGCATGAACACGCTCGGTGCCCACCACGAGGCCGTCCTCGACATCTACCTGCAGCGCGGCGGGGTGTCGCAGGCCGACGTCAAGAAGGTCGAGCCGCTGGTGGTACCGCCGGTCAACACCGAGCAGACGCTCCGCCAGAAGCAGATCGACGTCGGCGTGCTCGGCGGCATCTTCCGCGACAAGGCACTAGCCGCGGGCGGGCTCCGGAAGGTGTTCAGCGACCACGACCTGCTGGGCGCCCTCACCGCCGGGACGTACGTCTTCCGCGACGACTTCATCAAGCGTCACCCCGAGACGGTGAAGGCCTTCACCGCCGCGATCGCCAAGGCCATCGAGTGGTCGCGCACGACACCGCGCCGGCAGGTGATCGACCGTTTCGTCGCGATCGTCCAGAAGCGCAAGCGCAACGAGAGCCCCGAGGCGCTGAAGTACTGGAAGTCCTGGGGCGTCGCGGGCAAGGGCGGCGTCATCACCGACAAGGAGTTCTCCGTCTGGGCCACCTGGCTGGAGCAGCAGGGCCAGATCCCCAAGGGCGAGGTCAAGGTCCCCGACCTCTACACCAACGAGTTCAATCCCTATGCCGACGGCGGGGCCCGCGCATGACGGCGAAGATGACCATCGACCGGGTCCGCAAGACGTTCCCCGCCCGGGGCGGGGGCGAGTTCACGGCCCTGGACGAGACCACGTTCGACATCGCGGCGGGGGAGTTCGTTGTCGTGGTGGGCCCGAGCGGCTGCGGCAAGTCCACCCTCCTCGACCTGCTCGGCGGCCTCACCCGGCCGACCGCGGGGCGCGTCCTGCTGGACGGCGCGGAGATCACCGGCCCCGCGCTCGACCGCGGCATCGTCTTCCAGCAGTACGCCCTGTTCCCGTGGCGGACGGCGCGGCGCAACATCGAGTTCGGGCTGGAGGCCAAGCGCGTCCCGCGCCGCGAGCGCGCCGGGATCGCCGACCACTACCTGGAACTCGTCAGGCTCCAGGGCTTCGGCGACCACTATCCGCACGAGCTGTCGGGCGGCATGAAGCAGCGGGTGGCGATCGCCCGCAGCCTCGCCTACGACCCGGGCGTGCTGCTCATGGACGAGCCGTTCGCCGCCCTCGACGCCCAGACCCGCGACTCGCTCCAGGACGAGCTGCTGAGGATCTGGCGGGAGACCGGCAAGACGATCGTGTTCATCACGCACGGCATCGACGAGGCCGTCTATCTCGGCGGCCGGGTGGCCGTCCTGACGGCGCGGCCGGGCCGGGTGAAGGAGATCGTCGACATCGACCTCGGACCGCGTGACGCCACCGAGGACCTGCGTTCGACCCCGGAGTTCGCCGCGCACCGGCACCGGGTCTGGGAACTGCTGCGGGACGAGGTGCGGGCCGCCCAGCGGCTCGACGTCCCGCGCCCGCGAGAGGAGGCGATCAGCCTTGGCTAGCACCCTGGAGGCCCCCGCCGTCCGCACGGCGGAGAAGGAGGCGGCGCCGCGCCCCGGCCGGGGCGCGGACGCGGCCCGCCGGACCGCCGCGATCGCGGCCGGCGTCTCCCGCCGGACGGTCGCGGTCATCGCCTTCGTCGCGCTGTGGGAGCTGGCGCCCCGCGCCGGGCTCGTCGACCGCATCTTCCTGCCGCCGCTCTCGGAGGTGGCCCCGGCCCTGGGGGACCTCGCCGCGAACGGTCAGCTGTGGACCGACACCCGCGCCAGCCTGACCCGGTCGCTGAGCGGGTTCGTGCTGGCCATCGTCATCGCCGTCCCGCTCGGCCTGGTCATCGGCTGGTACAGGCCGGTCGCCGAGCTGCTCGGACCGCTGCTGGAGTTGTTCCGCAACACCGCCGCGATCGCGCTGCTGCCGGTCTTCATCCTGATCCTGGGCATCGGTGAGACGTCCAAGATCTCGATCGTGCTGTACGCGTGCACGTGGCCGATCCTGCTCAACACCATCAGCGCGGTCCGCACCGTCGACCCGACCCTGATCAAGTCGGCCCGCTCGCTCGGCCTGCCCGCGCCCCGCATCTTCCAGAAGGTCGTGCTGCCCGCCGCGGTGCCCACGATCTTCACCGGCATCCGGCTGGCCGGCGCCATCTCCGTGCTGATCATGATCGTGGCGGAGATGGTCGGCGCCAAGGAGGGCCTGGGCCACCTGATCAACGCCTCGCAGCAGAACTTCGCGATCAAGGACATGTACGCCGGGATCATCGCGATCTCGGTGCTCGGCCTGATCTTCAACCAGATCCTCGTCCAGCTCGAACGCCGGTTCACCCGGTGGCAGCGGTAGGAGCACGACCGATGACCGGCCCGGTCACCTCATGACGCGCGGATGCCCCAGGAGCCGGTGTGCCGGTCTCCCGGCTTCAGGTCGACGAGGTCGATGCCGGTGGCGAACGCGTTCGGCGGGCAGGTCATCGGCTCCACGCCGAGACCCTGGCGGCGGCTCGCGGCGGGGACCGTGTCCGCGGTGAAGACCTCCAGCCAGGGATGCGTGCCGTCCAGCCAGAAGGACGTGCCCCGGCGCGACCCGGCGAGGTGGACCCAGGCCAGCCCGTCGGCGTCGCGGGCCAGCCCGGTGTAGGCGTTGTCGATCTTCTGGTCGCCGAGCACGCGGCCGTCCCGCAGGTCGTACGGGGTGCCGGCGACCTGCTGGGGCGGCCCTTCCGGGATCATGCGGTCGTTCACCGGGAGATAGCGGTCGCCGGGGATCGTGACCGTGCAGGCGTCGAGCGGCTCGCCCACCGTGATGTAGGGATGGGCGCCGTGGCCGTACGGGGCGGTGCGCGAGCCGACGTTGACCGCGGTCACGCGGATGGTGAGGCCGCCCTCGGCGTCGAGCGAGTAGTCGGCCCGCAGATCGAGGTGGAACGGGTAGCCCGCCGAGCCGAGCAGCCGGTGCGTGAGCGTCACGCGGTCCGGGTGGCGCTCCGCGAGCCGCCAGGGCGACCAGCGCACCAGCCCGTGGATCGCGCAGTCGAAGGCCGGCTCGGAGACGTCGAGCTGGTAGTCCACGCCGTCGTAGGAGTAGCGGCCCCGGTCGACGCGGTTGGGCCAGGGGATCAGCAGCTGGCCGAACGCGGCCGGGGCGGGTTCGTCGGCGCCGTGGGTGAGGATCAGCGCGTTCCCGTCGTGGCACAGGCTGCGCAGGCCCGCGCCCGCCTCGGTGACGACGGCGCGGTAGGGCCCGGCGATGATCTCGTACTGGGCCCCGGTGGTCGGCTCGCTCATGATCAGAAAACTACCCGGCAGGGCGCCGGTGTCACCCGTGGCCCGCCAGCGCGTGCAGCGCCCGGGTAAAGATCTCGCCAGGCGGCTCGACCAGCCCGGCGCCGACCTGGCCGGTGCCCGCCTCCCGCCCGGCGATACCGGTGTCGATCACCGGCAGGATCCCGGTCCGCACGACCCTCGTCACGTCGATCCCGGTGGGCGTCCCCCGAAACGACAGCGGCGGCACCTGCAGAACCGGGTGCTCGGCCATGGTGATCTCGTACATCCGCCGCGTCGCCGCCAGCGCGTCGGGCACCTCGCCGCCCACGAACCGCACGATGGCCGGCGCCGCCGCGAGCGCGAACCCGCCCATCCCGACGGTCTCGGTGATGGCCGAGTCGCCGATGTCGGGGTTGGCGTCGGCCGGGCCGTACGAGGCGAGGTAGAGCCCGTCGGGCACGCCGGCCGGACCGGTGAACCACCGGTCGCCCGTACCCGAGACCTGGATGCCGAAGTCGGTGCCGTTGCGGGCCATCGCCACCACCAGGCTCGACCCGGGCACGTCGCGCGCGGCGTCCGCCGCGCACTTGGCCGCGGCCATGCCGACGTTGAGGAAGAAGTGGTCGTTGCCGCCGATGAAGCTCAGCACCCCGGCGAGGTCGGTCCGGGAGGCGTCGGCCGAGGTGAGCGCGGGCGCCAGCTCGCGCACCAGCAGCGAGGTCGCCGCCCGGTTGCGGTTGTGCAGCTCGTCGCCCATCTGCAGGGCCTGCGCCATGAGCGTGGTCAGGTCGAGGGGACCGTGCAGCCGTACCGCCTCGCGCAGCACCGGCCCGAGCACGGCGCCCATCCAGCGCAGCCGCTCGACGACCTCCGGCCCGTACGCGCCGTACCGCAGGACCTTGCCCAGCCCCTCGTTGAGCGAGCAGTACGCGGTGCCGCCGTGTTCGGCGTCCTTGACCACGAACATCCACATCGACGGGCTCACCACCCCGGCCATGGGCCCGACCGTGCTGTGATGGTGGCACGGCTCCAAAGTCGCCGTGCCTTGCCCGAGCGCCTTCGTCGCCTCCTCCGGGGTGCCGGCGAGCTCTTCCAGGAGCATCGCGCCGATGAGCGCGCCTCGCATCGGGCCGGACGCGCGCTCCCATTCCAGCGGCGGACCCGCGTGCAGGAAGGTCGCCTGGTCCAGGCCGAGTACCTCATGCGCGGGCAGGACGTCCACCAGCTGGGGCCGGGCGCTCAGCATGCGTCCTACGGCCTCGGCGTTGGCGCCGGTGTGCCGCGGGTCGCCGAGAACGGCGGCGAGGGACCCCTCGGTACCGGGGGGAGGGGGCCGCCAGTCGACCCGTTCGACCGGGACCGCCTGCTGGCGCAGTGCCTCGGCCAGCACGTCCACGCCCGCGGCGACGACGTGCGGCTCGCGGGTCAGCAGCCCGTTCAGGCGTGGCCGGGCCTCGCTCATGTCGCCCTCCGCGATGCGTCGCGTACGGCCTGCGCGTCAGCGCCGTCCCTCGCCCGGACCAGGCCCGCAGCGTGCCGGGCGGCGGCCGCGTTGGAGAGGAAGACCGTCGCTCCCGCCCGGCACAGCGCGTTCGCCTGCTGTTCGCGGCCCTGCGGGTCGGCGCGGGTGCCGCAGAGCGACACGACGGCGGCCAGGTCGTCGCGGTCGCGCAGGGCCCGCTCGACGGCCGGGGCGAGCGCGGCGGCGGGATCGGGATCGGCGCCGTACCCGAGCACCACGTCGAGCAGCAGCACGCCGCAGGCCGGATCGGCGGCCTGGTCGGCCAGTGCCGCCAGCCGCAGCGTCGGGTCGATCATCGGGTGGGGGCGGCCACGGGTGTAGGCGTCGTCGCCGAAGTCCACGAACGCGTGCCCGTGGGCGGCCAGGTCCCAGCCGAGCACGTCGCCGGCGATGGCCGCGGCCTCGTCGCGCAGCGTGCCGCCCGCGAACAGGCCCCGCAGGCCCGGCGCGAGCCGTTCGGGCGCCGGGGCGAGCCACGACGGCCACTGCGGCACCGGGCGGCCGAGGCGTTCGAGGGTCTCCTCCGCCGCCCGCGTCAGGTCGCCGTGCTCGCCGTGCTCACCGGGATGCGCGCCGTCGCCCGCACCGGGCAGGGCGAAGATCACCGGCGTGTCTACCCGCCGGGCGGCCTCGCGGATCAGGTCGGCGACCCTGGGCGCGGGCGGCTTGGACACCACGAGGATCACCTCGGTGGCCGGGTCGGCGTCCAGCGCGGCGAGCGCCGCCAGCGCCGACCGTCCGCTCACCCGCCGGGACAGGTCCCGGCCGCCGACGCCGAGCACATGGCTCACGCCGACGTCGGCCGCGTCCAGCAGGCACATCAGCTGCTGGGCGCCGGTGCCGGACGCGGCGACCATGCCCACCGGGCCGGGTTCGACCGCGTTGGCGAAGCCGAGTCCCGCGCCGCCGACCACCGCGGTCCCGCAGTCGGGGCCGAGCACGATCAGGCCCCGCCGGGCGGCGGTCTCCTTGAGCTCGATCTCCTGGTCGAGCGGCACGTTGTCACTGAAGATCATCACGTTCAGCCCGGCGTCGAGCGCGTCCATCGCCTCGGGGAACACGTGCGGGCCGGGCACCGACAGCAGGACGACGCTCGCCTCCGCCCGCGCCGCCGCCGCGGCCGTCGTCCGGGCCGGCGCGGCGTCCCGCCCGTTCTCGCCGCTCGCCGAGGCTGAACGCGCCGTTTCGCTCAGCAGGCCGTCGAGGGCCTGCCGCGCCTCGTCGAACGCGCCGTCCGCCGCGCGGATCGCCACCACCAGATCGCCGGGGCCCGTCCCGTCCGGGACCTCGAAGCCGAGTTGCCCGAGCAGATCGCGGTTGAGCTCGGTCGCCATCGCGACCATCGCGTCGGCCACGCCGGGCCGGTCGGCGAGCCGCCGGCTCACCCGCATCAGCGTGACGGAGTCGTGGTAGGCCCCCGGCCGCACCTCCACCCGGGACCTCAAGCCGTCGCTCTCCGATCGCGTCGGAGCCGCTCGGGGGTGCGCGGAGGGTCGTCGCCTCTCGGGAAATGGCGCTCGTGGGACGCCGCGGTCGCCAGCCGCAGGGCGGCGCGGCAGCCGGCGAGCACGCCCCAGGCGAGGTCGGCGCCGGAGGTGTGCCCGGCGGCGAGCAGGCGACGGACGGCGGGTGCCGGCGGCTCCTGCCCGGCCACGCCGCGCAGCACGGCGGCGACCTCGGCGCCGGCCTCCCCGCCGGCGGCGCAGTGCAGGAGCGTCGCCGCCAGCGCTGTCGTCCGCGTGCCCGCGTCGGCGGTCACCGCGGCGCCCAGCCAGTCGGCCAGCCAGACGGCGGTGCCGCCGTGCCGGACCGCGCCGCCGACCAGGCGCAGCGAGACCAGCAGCCCGGCCAGGATGTCGTCGCCGCTGGGCGTCAGCCCGGGACCGAGGCCCACGATGCGTTCGGCGGCCTCGACCGCGTCGGCGAGGTCGCCGGTGGCGCAGTGCCGGGCGAGCAGGATCGGGTCGGGGTGGCCGGCGAGCCCGCAGCCGGCCGTGCCGCCCGCGGCGTCGAGCGCCTCCTCCAGCGCGCGCACCCCGCGGTCCAGCGCCGTCACCGAGAGCGTGCTCAGCACGGGGGAGGGCGCCCACCAGCGGCGGACCCGGACCTGGAGGCCGTCCATGTCGACCCGCCCGTCACCGACGAGGGCGTCCGAGCCCTCGCGGACGGCGCGGAACGGGCGTTCGCGGCTCGCGGCGACGACCACGACCGCGTTGGGCAGGCGCACCGCGTCGGAGCTGACCACGGCGACGACACGCGGCTCGGCGGCATCGCGCAGCTCCAGGTAGACGGCCGCGGGGAAGACCGCGATCACCCGCGCCGGCCGGCGCGGCGCGTCGACCAGGGGCCGCAGCGCGAGGCTCGCGGCGCCGGCCGCCGGTGGCCGCCGGCCGGGCCGTACGGACAACGGGATCGGGTCACGGACGACGGCTGTCACGGATCCTCCCGAGGCGGGAACGAGCGACCGCCGCGATCGGGAGTGGATGGGGCCGCCCGGCCTCTGCCGAGACGTTAGACCGGCGTTGTCGGCCGACGTATGGAGAAAACTGCCAAGACTGGTTGTCATCCTTCGTCTTTGTTGTCAGGGTTGATCGCAAAGCGGTAGCGATCACGCCATATCCGGCGATGTACGCACCGAAAGGCGAGGTGACCCCTGGCATGAGTTACACCACGGCGGACCCGGGCCCACCGGCCCTGAGGCTCGCGAGTACCGGAACACTGACGTACGGTCTGTCGGTCGGCGAAGTCCTGGGGGTGTCGACCCTGAACGGGGCTCGGCTCATCGCGGGACGCGCGGGACTCGAACGCATCGTGCAGCGGCTGAACGTGATGGAGGTCCCCGACATCCTGTCGTGGGTCAAGCCCAACGAACTGCTGCTGACCACCGGCTACCCCCTCCGCAACACCCCCCAGTCGCTCGACAATCTGGTCGCCGACCTCGACGAACGCGGCCTGGCCGCACTGGCGATCAAACTGGGCCGCTATCTGGAATCGCTGCCGCCCGAGATGATCGAGCAGGCCGACCGGCGCGGCTTCCCCCTGATCCTGCTGCCCAACGACGTGGGCTTCGACGACATCCTCAACCAGGTCCTGACCGACATCCTCAACCGGCAGGCCGCGGTCCTGGCCCGCACCGAGGAGGTCCACCGGGCGCTGGTGCAGATCGTGCTGTGCGGCGGAGGCCTCCAGGAGGTCGTCAACGAGGTCGCGTCGCTGCTCGACGTCGCGGTCGTCGTGCTGGACGCCGACCAGCGCGTGCTCGCCGGCGCCGGGCCCGAGGAGCACATCCAGGCCATGCGGGCCTTCAACGCGGTGGCCACCCACGGCGTGCCCCCGCAGGGCGGCAACCCCGCCCTGTCCGGAGGCGACCACATGATGGTGCCCGTGGTGGCGGGCGGCTTCGACCACGGCCGGATCCTCGCCTACAGCGTGAACGGCACGCTCCGCGAGACCGACCTCGGCATCCTCGAACGCGCCGCCACGGTGGCCGCGCTGGTCGTGACCAAGCAGCAGGCCGTCGCCGCCGTCGAGAGCAAGTACCGCGCCGACTTCCTGCGCGACATCCTGGCCGGGCGCGCCGGCGACGACGACCGCGTGGTGGCGCACTGTGCGGGATTCGGCTGGGACCTGGACCGTCCCGTCATGGTGGTGGTGGCCGAGCTGGACGGGCGTGCCCGGCCGGGCGACGCCGAGGGCCGCGCCGGTCGCCCGGCGGAGGCCGAGACCTCGGTGGCGCGCGGTCGCGGCGCGGACGAACGGCTGGCCCAGGAACGGCTCGCCGCCGCCTGGACGGCGGTCGTCCGCCGGCACGACCGCGGCGCGGCGGTGGCCAGCTTCGCGCACGAGGTCGTGGCCGTGGTCGGCGCCGACGCCGACGACGCGCTCGCCACGGGACCGGTCCAGACCATGCTCAAGGAGGCGAGCGCGCTGTTCGCCGAGCACCTGTCGGTCCGGCGCACGTTCTCCACCGGCATCAGCCGCACGGTCGGCTCGCCCGCGGCGCTGCCCGAGGCCTACGAACAGGCGGTGAAGGCCGTCCGGGTCGGCCGCCAGCTGCACGGCTCGGGCGCCCGCGCGCACTTCGACCAGCTCGGCGTCTACCGGCTGCTGAGCCTGGTCTCCGACCCCGAGGAACTGCACGCGTTCGTCCGGGAGACCCTCGGCGAGCTCGCGGGCGACGAGGAACCGGAACTGGTCGACCTGCGGCGGACCCTGCAGGTGCTGCTGGAGACCAACCTCAACGTGGCCGAGACTGCCCGCCGCCTGCACTTCCACTACAACACCCTGCGTTACCGCATCGGCAAGCTGGAACGGATGCTCGGCCCCTTCACCGAGGACGCGCATCTCCGGCTCAACCTCACGCTCGCGCTGCACGTGCTGCGCATGCGCGGGATCTGAGGGACCCTCGTGATTTAACACAGTCGTGATTTGAAACACACCTGGGTGGGGCATTCTCTTCACCGGAACGCTCCACGGGCGGAGACGCGGTCGCCGGTGGAGCGGTGAGGAGGGCGGCATGGCCATCGGCTGGAAGCTGCACGGCGACGGGAAGACCCCGCCGCCCGGCGAGGTGGTGCGTCCGGACGAGCGGCTGTCGTGGCCGCGCACCGCCGGGATCGGCGCGCAGCACGTGGTGGCGATGTTCGGGGCGACGTTCGTCTTCCCGATCGTGATGGGCCTGGACCCCAACCTCGCCATCATGATGTCCGGCGTCGCCACGATCCTGTTCCTGCTGATCGTGGGCGGCCGGGTGCCCAGCTACCTCGGCACCAGCGCCTCGTTCGTCGGCGCCGTCGCGGCCATCCGGGCCGCGGGCGGCAGCAGCGCGGAGGTCACCGGCGCGATCCTCGTCGCGGGTCTGGTCCTCGCGGCGGTGGGGCTGCTCATCCACTTCCTGGGCCCCGCCGTGATCCACGCGGTGTTCCCGCCGGTGGTCACGGGCGCGGTGGTCATGCTCATCGGCTTCAACCTCGCGCCGGTGGTCGCCGACGTCTACTGGCCGCAGGACCAGTGGGTGGCGTTGCTGACGCTCACGTTCGCGGTCCTGTGCGCGGTGCTGCTGCGCGGCTTCTGGGCCCGTATCGCCATCCTGCTGGCCCTGGTCTTCGGCTTCGCGCTCTCCTGGATCCTGGACAAGACCGCCGGCCAGATCACCTCGGCGATGCCCGGGCAGAACCTGCGCGACGCCGCCGGGAATACCTGCCCCCAAGAGACCGCGTACTGCGTCGCCACGTCCTTCCCCCACGACCGCGTGAACTTCGACGGCGTCAGGGCGGCGGACTGGTTCGGCTTCCCCGACCTGCACGGGCCCGACTTCAAGACCTCGGCGATCCTGCTCGCGCTGCCCGCCGTCATCGCGCTCATCGCCGAGAACACCGGGCACGTCAAGGCGGTCGCCGCGATGACCGGCGACGACCTCGACCCGGTGCTCGGCCGCGCGATCGCGGCGGACGGCGTCGGCACCGCCCTCGCGACGGCGGTCGGCGGCTCGCCCACCACCACCTACGCCGAGAACATCGGCGTCATGGCCGCGACCCGGATCTACTCGACGGCCGCGTACTACCTCGCCGCGGTCGTGGCGATCCTCTTCGGCCTGTGCCCGAAGTTCGGCGCGCTGGTCGCGGAGACCCCCGGCGGCGTGCTCGGCGGCATCACGGTCGTGCTGTACGGGATGATCGGCCTGCTCGGCGCGAAGATCTGGATCGAGAACCGCGTCGACTTCGGCGACCCGGTCAACCTCGTCCCGGTCGCCGCGGGCATCATCCTCGCCATCGGCAACGTCACCCTCACCATCACCGACGACTTCCCGCTCCAGGGCATCGCCCTCGGCACCATCGCCGTGCTCGTCGGCTACCACGCCCTCAACGCGGTCGCGGGCGCCCGGCGCGGACCCGACACCGGCGCCGGCGTGATCGCCCCGGAGGAGAAGGAGATAGGCGGCCCGGTCCGCCGACCTACAACGGAGTAGGAGCCAGGTGAAACCACCCCCCTTCGAGTACCACGCCCCCCGTACCCTCGACGAGGCACTCGGCACGCTGGCCGAGGCGGCCGGCGCGAAGGTGCTCGCGGGGGGCCAGAGCCTGATCCCGCTGCTCAACATGCGGCTCGCCGCGCCGCCGCATCTGGTCGACATCAACCGGATCGCCGCCCTCGACACGATCGAGGTGTCCGAACGGGGCGTGCTCGTCGGCGCGGTCGCCCGGCACACCGCGGTCGAACGGGCGGCGGACGCGGCGCGGGTGCAGCCGCTGCTGCGCCAGGCCGTCCGGCACGTCGCCCATCCCGTCATCCGCAACCGCGGCACGGTCGTCGGGAGCCTCGCCCATGCCGATCCCGCCGCCGAACTGCCCGCCGTGCTGTCGGTGCTCGGCGGGCAGGTCGAGGCGGCGTCGGCGCGGGGCACGCGGACGATCGCGGCCGGGGACTTCTTCCTGGGGCCGCTGGAGTCGGCGCTCGACCCCGACGAGCTCGCGGTCGCCGCGTTCTTCCCGGCGGCCGCGCCCCGTACGGGCACCGCGTTCCTGGAGACGGCCCGCAGGCACGGCGACTACGCCCTGGCCGGGGTGGCGGCGCTGGTCACGCTCGACGAGGATCTGCGGGTGAGCGGCGCCCGCGCCGGCTACCTGGGGGTGGACGCCGTGCCGCTCGTCCTGGACCTGGCCGAGCCGGCGGCGGCGGCGCAGGCGGGCCGCCCGCCGGGGACCCTCGACTGGTCCGAGGCCGCCGCGTTCGCCCGGGACAGGACCGAGCCCGAGAGCGACATCCACGCCGACGCCGACTACCGGCGTCACCTGGTCGGAGTGCTGACCGAGCGGGCGTTGCACGCCGCCACCGCCGCCGCCCTTGAGGGGGTCCGATGACGCACGACGTCGCGTTGACCGTGAACGGCGTGCACCGCGAGGCGCGGGTGCCCGCCCGGCGCCTCCTGTCGGACTTCCTGCGGCACGACCTGGGATTGACGGGCACGCACGTCGGCTGCGAGCACGGCGTGTGCGGGTGCTGCACCGTGCTCATGGACGGCGAGCCGGTGCGGTCGTGCCTGATGTTCGCCGTCACCGCGGCGGGGCACGACATCGTGACGGTGGAAGGGCTCGCGGCGCAGGACGGGACGATGTCGCCGGTGCAGCGGGCCTTCCAGGAATGCCACGGGCTGCAGTGCGGCTTCTGCACGCCGGGCTTCCTGTGCACGGTGACGGCCTTGCTGAGGGACAATCCGCGCCCCACCGACGACGAGGTGGTGGAGGGCATATCCGGCAACCTGTGCCGCTGCACGGGTTACCAGAACATCCTCAAGTCGGTGCACCGGGCCGCCGGCCTGCTCGCCGGGGAGGCGTGATGGGCACGCTCTTCGGTGAGCCGATCGTCCGGCGGGAGGACCCGAGGCTGCTGACGGGACAGGGCCGCTACCTCGACGACCTGGGGCGGGACGCCCTCGCGGCGGCCTTCGTCCGGTCGCCGCACGCGCACGCCCGCATCCTGGACATCGACGTCGAGGGCGCCCTCGACGTGGAGGGGCTCGTCGCCGTCTACACCTGGGAGGACCTGCCGGGCCGCGTCGGGGAGCCGCTGCCGCTGCTGATCCCGCACCCGTCGCTGACGCACGGCCGCACGGGGTACCCGCTCGCGCGCGACGTCGTCCGGCACGTCGGGGAGCCGGTCGTGATGGTCGTCGCCCGCGACCGCTATCTCGCCGAGGACGCGGCCGAACGCATCCGGGTGGACTACGAACCGCTGCCGCCCGTGGTCGGCATCGAGAACGCGGCGCGCGCCGACCATCTCGTGCACGACGACGTCCCGGGCAACGTGGGCGCCGTGCTCCGGCAGGAGACCGGGGACGTGGCCGCCGCCATCGAGAACGCCCCGCACGTACTGGAATTCCGGCTCGACATCGAGCGCAGCGCCTCGACCCCGCTGGAGGGCCGCGGCGTCTACGCGCGCTGGGACGCCGACGACGAGTCGCTGCGCGTCTACTCCTCGACCCAGGCGTCCACGAGCGTGCGGGCCGCGATCGCGGCGAAGCTCGGCCTGCCGCCCGGCAAGGTCGAGGTGATCGCGCCCGACGTCGGCGGCGGCTTCGGCGTCAAGATCATGCATCCGTGGCCGGAGGAGGTGCTCGTCCCGTGGGCGGCGCGGCTGCTCGGCCGCGAGCTCAAGTGGGCCGAGGACCGCCGCGAGCACTTCGTGTCCGCCGCGCACGAACGCGGCCAGGTGCAGTTCGTGAAGGCCGGCTTCGACGGCGCGGGCCGCATCCTCGGCTTGGACGTGCGGATCCTGCACGACCACGGCGCCTACACCCCGTACGGCGTCATCATCCCGATCGTCACCTCCACCCAGCTGCTCGGCCCGTACAAGATCGACGCCTACCGGGCGGAGGTCACCAGCCTCTACACCAACACCGTCATCGTCACCCCCTACCGCGGCGCGGGCCGCCCGCAGGGGGTGTTCTGCATGGAACGCACGATGGACCGGATCGCCGCCCACCTCGGCCTCGACCGCACCGAGGTGCGTGCCGCCAACTTGATCGGGCCGGACGAGTTCCCGTACGACCAGGGCCTGACGTTCCAGGACGGGCGGCCGCTGATCTACGACTCGGGCGACTACCCCGAGCTGCTCAGCAAGATCAAGGAGCTCATCGACTGGGACGGCTTCGCCGAGGTCCGCGCCGCCGCCGCCGCGAAGGGCCGCCGGATCGGTATCGGGCTCGGCTGCTACGTCGAGGGCACCGGCGTCGGACCGTACGAGGGCGGGCACGTCGAGATCGACTCGACCGGCCGGGTGAACGTGTCGACCGGGCTCACCTCGCAGGGCCAGGGCCACCAGACCGTCTTCGCCCAGATCGCCGCCGCCGAGCTCGGCGTCCCGATCGAAGACGTCCACGTCACCACCGGCGACACCCGCCGCTTCGGCTACGCCGTCGGCACGTTCGCCTCCCGCGCCGCGGTGATGAGCGGCAACGCGATCGCGCTCGCGAGCCGGAAGGTCCGCGAGAAGGCGCTGCGCATCGCCGCCGAGGCACTGGAGGCCGACCCCCGCGACCTCGACATCACCGACGGCCTGGTCCACGTGAAGGGTGACCCCGGATCGGCCATCTCCCTGCGCACCGTCGCGGTCCTGTCCAACCCGCTGCGCTACGCCTTCGACGAAGAAGCGGCCCGCGCCACCCAGTTCGCCGTGGGCGGCTCACCCGAGGACCCGCCGGTCGCGCCCGGTGACGAGCCCGGCCTGGAGGGCAGGGACTACTACTCGCCCGTCCGCTCCACCTTCGCCGCGGGCATGCACGCCGCCGTCGTCGAGATCGATCCGGACACCGCCGAGATCCGCGTCCTCCGCTACGCCGTCGTCCACGACTGCGGCCGCCTCATCAACCCGAAGATCGTGGAGGGCCAGATCCACGGGGGAGTCGCGCAGGGCATCGGCGGGGCCCTCTACGAGCGCATGGTGTACGACGAGTCGGGCCAGCTGCTGAACGCCTCGTTCATGGACTTCCTGATGCCCTACGCCACCGAGATCCCGCACGTCGAGACCGACCACCTGGAGACCCCCTCGCCGCTCAACCCCCTCGGCATCAAGGGCGCGGGCGAGGCCGGAGTGATCCCCGTCACCGCCGTCATCGCCTCCGCCATCGAAGACGCCACCGCCGTCCCGATAGACCGCATGCCCCTGTCCCCCTCCGAACTCTTCCACCTGATGCGCGAACCGGAGGAGGAGCGCGAGGTCTCCAACCTCAACCCCGCACGCGAGCGCGCTACCTGAGCGGGGAGCGAGCCGCAGGCGAGCTCCCCGCGAAGATCGCGAAGCGATGTCGCGCTCGCCGCTTTCGCGGTTTGGGTCTGAGCCGCCAGGCGAAGACCCAAGGCCGCGAAAGCAGATCAACACAGCCGCCAGGCGAGGAAGCCAAGGCCCGGAAAGAATAAATTGAGCTGACGGGGTTGCTCGGGGAGCGGGGGACCTCAACCCCGTCAGCGTTGGAACACTAGTCCCGGTGGCACGGCGCGGGCCGCGCATCCGCAAATCACCCCGGTATGTCGTAAACCAAGGGCGCGGAGCGTACCGTCCGCCTTGCCCCGCACGCGAGCGCGCTACCTGAGCGGGGAGCGAGCCGCAGGCGAGTTCCCCGCGAAGATCGCGAAGCGATGTCGCGCTCGCCCTTTCTCGGTTCGGGATCCGAGCCGTTAGGCGAGGATCCGAGGCCGGGAAAGCAATTACTCAGCGTTTCCGCCGAGGGATGTCGGGAGGTAGTTCTCGACGGCGGCGGGGCGGAAGCCTTGTGCCTTGATCCAGCCGAGGATCATCTTGAACTGCTCCGCGAGGCCCTTGCGGTAGTGCATGAGGATGATGTCGCCGGGTTTGAAGCCCGTGCCGCCGTCGCCGCGCTGGAATTCGTTGTGCTTGCCGTTCGGGCTCGTGGTGCCGTTGTAGAACTCGGCGGACCAGAGCATGATCGACTTGATGCCGCACTGCTTGGCGGCCTGGACGGTGGACTGGTTGAAGCTGCCGAACGGCGGGCGGAAGATCTGCGGACGGCGGCCGTACTGCCGGGTGATGGTGTCGGAGGCGTCGCAGATCTCTTTCTTCTGCCCGTCCGGGGAGAGCGTCGCCATGTTGCGGTGGGAGACCGTGTGGTTTTCCATCTGGGAGCCGGCGTTGCGCAGGGCCCAGAAGTACTGGGCGTGCCCCTTGACGTAGGTGGAGGTCAGGAAGGTGAGGATGGGCACCTTCTCCTTGCGGACGAGGTTCACGAACTCGGCGTCGTACTCGTAGCCGTCGTCGATCGTGAGGAAGACGACCTTCTCCTGGGTCTCGATCTTGCGGAGCACCGGCGGGAGGCCGTCCGCGGCGGCCTTCGGCACCGTCCACGAACCCGGTTTGGGCGTGTCCCACCGCTGGTCTGCGAGCACGGCCGCCAGCTGCGACTTCATCGACGGGCCGGTGGTGCCCGCCTCGGAAGCGCGTACCGCCGGCCAGGCTCCGGCGGCCATGCCGAGTCCCCCCGCCACCAGCGTGGCGATCACGGGCATCTTTCCCAACATCAGCCGCTCTTCTCCTGTTCGTGACCGGCACTCCGCGGAACGCACCCATCATTGACGCCCGAACGCGCGCCGCGGTTCGCGCGACCTATCAGATCATGTCCGGTCTGGACGGGTCGTAACTGACCAACCCCGGGCGTGTACTCGGCACAAGTTGCCCTTCGCCGGAGTGGGCCGTTTTCGTAGGGTCGGCACATGAAGGTCACCGGCAGTGCCACCGTCGCCGCTCCGCTCCCGCGCGTCTGGGACGCGCTGCAGGACCCGTCCGTGCTGGCCCTGACGATCCCGGGCTGCGAGTCGCTGGAGGCGCTCGGCGACGACCGCTACCGGATGACCGTCCAGGCGGGGGTGGCGTCCATCAAGGGCACCTACACCGGCGAGGTGGCGCTGACCGACCCCGATCCGCCGCGTTCGTTCGTGCTGCGCGCCAAGGGGCAGGGCGCGCCCGGCACGGTCGACGCCACCGTGCGGGTACGGCTCGGCGCGGACGCGGGCGGCGTCTCGACGCTGATCGAGTACGACGCGGACGCCGTGGTCGGCGGGATGGTCGGCGGGGTCGGCCAGCGGATGCTGGCGGGTGTGGCCAGGAGGACGGCGGGGGAGTTCTTCGCGGCCGTCGAGAAGACGCTGAACGCTCCGGTCGCGGCGGCCCCCGGCGGTGCGGCGCCGGAGCTCAAGGCCCGGCCGGGCGAGCTTTATCCGGGTGCGGCGTTCTTCGAGGGGGAACGTTCGGTGGCGCCCATCGTCATCGCGTTCGGGGTGGGCGGTGCCGTGGCGCTGGCGGGTGTGGCGCTCGGGCATGCGCTGGCGCGCCGTTCCCGCCGCTGAGGCTCAGGCGTCGCGCTTCTGGAAGAGGAGGAACGCGGCGGCCAGCACGATCGCCGTGTAGAGCACGAACACCCCGAAGCCCGTCCAGGGCGACAGCACGTCGTCGGCGGGCCTGGCCGACATGACGGCTCCGCCGGCGCTGGACGGCAGGAACTTCGCCACCGTCCGGCCCCAGTCGCCCGGCAGGAACTGGCCGATGATCGGGAGGACGAAGAGCACGCCCAGGATCGTGGTGACCGAGCCCGCGGTGTGCCGGAGGAGCGCGCCGATCCCGAGCGCCATGAGCGCGATGACGGCGAGGTAGAGCCCGCCGCCCACCACCGCGCGGAGCATGCCCGCGTCGCCGAGCGAGGCGTTGATGTTCTCCGACTTGAAGATCAGCTGGCTGAGCAGGAACGAGGCGAACGACACGAGCTGGCCCACGACCAGCGTGAGCACGCCCAGCACCAGCGCCTTGGCGGCCAGGAACTCCACGCGCCGCGGCATCGCGGTCAGCGACGTGCGGATCATTCCCGTGGCGTACTCGCCGGTGACCACCAGCACGCCGAGCACGCCGAACGCGACCATGCCGAAGTTGATCCCGGCCAGGCCGAAGGCCGCCGGGTCGAACTGCGCCTTGTCGGCCGCGCTCATCTGCCCGTACGCGGAGGTGAACGCCCAGGCCAGCAGGGCGCTCAGCCCGATCGTCACGATGATCGCGGCCAGCAGCGTCCAGAACGTCGACCGGACCGTGAGGATCTTGGTCCACTCGGCGGCGACGACGTTGCCGAACGTCGCGCGCCGGGGGCCGGCCGATGCCGGGGCGGTGGCGCTCGCGCCGGTCATGACGGCTCTCCATGCCGTTCGTCCCGTACCTCGGGGGGCGGCGGGGCCGGCGGCGGTGATGGCGGTGCGCCCGGCGGTGCGCCCGGCGGTGCGCCCGGCGGCGCGCCGGGCGGGGTGACGGCCCACGAGCCGTCCGAGGTGGCGACGGGCACGGCGGCAGTGGCGGCGGGTACCCCGGTGCCCGGCATGCCCGCGTGGTACTCGACGGTGTCGCCGGTCAGCCGCATGAACGCCTCCTCAAGGGACGGCTGGACCGCGGTCAGTTCGTGCAGCCGCAGTCCGGCGTCGGCCGCGGCGTCCCCGACCTCGGCCGTGCGCACCCCGTACACGCGCAGCGACTGGTCGCCGTCCATCTCCACCCGCCAGCCCCGCCGGGACATCACCGCGCCGAGGTCGCCCAGCTGGGGCGACCGGACCTTGACGTGGCTGGAGGCGTTGGTGTCGATGAACTCCCGCATGCTCGTCTCGGCGAGGATCCGGCCGCGGCCGATCACCACCAGATGGTCGGCGGTCAGCGCCATCTCCGACATCAGGTGGCTGGAGACGAAGACCGTGCGGCCCTCGGCGGCCAGCCGCCTCATCAGCGTGCGGATCCACAGGATGCCCTCGGGGTCGAGGCCGTTGACCGGCTCGTCGAACATGAGGACGCCCGGGTCGCCGAGCAGCGCCCCGGCGATGCCGAGCCGCTGGCCCATGCCGAGCGAGAAGCCCCGGAACGGTTTGCGCGCCACGTTCTCCAGGCCGACCAGGCCGAGGACCTCGTCCACGCGGCGGCGGGGGATGCCGTTGCTCTTGGCCAGGCAGAGCAGGTGGTTGTAGGCGCTCCGGCCGCCGTGAACGGCCTTCGCGTCCAGCAGCGCGCCGACCTCGCACAGCGGAGCGCCAAGCTCGCGGTAGCGCCGGCCGTTGACGGTGACGTCGCCGTCGGTGGGCCGGTCGAGGTCGAGGATCATGCGCATGGTGGTCGACTTGCCGGCGCCGTTGGGCCCGAGGAAGCCGGTCACCCGGCCCGGCCGCACGGTGAAGTCGGCGTGGTCGACCGCCACCTTCTGCCCGTACCTCTTCGTCAGCCCCCGCGCCTGGATCATGATCGGCTGATACCGACGGCGTTCGGCCCGGAAACGGCGGCGACGGGCAAGCTGAGGAGAATTTCACCCTCCGCTTGCCCGTCGTTGGAACGTGCTAGTTCACGCCGACCAGGTCGACCACGAAGATCAGCGTCTCGCCCGGCTTGATGCGCGGGCTCGGGCTGCGGTCGCCGTAGGCCAGGTGCGGCGGGATGACCAGCTTGCGCCGCCCGCCGACCTTCATGCCCTTGACCCCCATGTCCCAGCCCTTGATCACGCGGCCGCCGCCGAGCGGGAACTCGAAGGTGCTGCCGCGGTTCCAGGAGGCGTCGAACTCCTCGCCCGTCGAGAACGAGACCCCGACGTAGTGCACGGACACGGTCGAGCCGGTGGTCGCCTCCGCGCCGTCGCCGACGGTGAGGTCGGTGATGTCGAGGTAGTCGGGCGGGGTGCCCTCGGGGAAGTCGATCTCGGGCCGTTCAAGCGCCATTGCCAGGCTCCATCATGGGTCGGCGGGTCTTTTCGGATGCCGTTCAGCGTAGCCGCAGCCCGAGTCGCCAAAGAACCGCCGTCCCGTTGGGCAGGAAGCGACGGTGTCGCGGGCGGTGCCGCCCCGGTAGACCGGAGACCATGACGCGGCGGGCGGGGATCGGCGGCAGGCGGCTCAGGATCGGCATCGACACGGGCGGGACGTTCACCGACGTCGTGGCGCTCGACGAGGACACCGGTGAGATCGTCACCACCAAGACCCGCTCCACCCCCGCCGACCCGGCGGAGGGCTTCGAGGCGGGCGTCCGCAAGGCGCTGGAGCTGCTCGGCGCGTCCCGTACGGACGTCACGGCACTGGCGCACGGCACCACGGTCGCCACCAACCAGCTCCTCGAAGACCGCCTGGAGGACCTGGGCTTCGTCACCACCGAGGGCTTCGAGTTCGTCCTGGAGATCGCCCGGCAGAGCGTCCCCGACGGTTACGGCAACAGCTACTTCTGGGTGAAGCCGCCGCGCATCGTGCCCGTCCACCGGGTGCGGACGGTGGGCGGCCGGATGGACCACACCGGGACCGAGATCCGCCCGTTCGACGAGGCGTCGGCGGTCGCCGCGGCCCGGTGGTTCCGCGAGCACGGCATCCGGGCGATCGGCGTGTGCTTCCTGCACTCGTACGCCGACCCGGCGCACGAGCTGCGCATGCGCGAGGTGCTGCTGCGCGAACACCCGGAGGCGGTCGTGTCGTTGTCGTGCGAGGTGCTGCGCGAATACCGCGAGTACGAACGGTCGGTGACGACGCTCGTGGACGCCGCCGTGAAACCCACCATGGCGCGCTACCTGCGGCGGATCGCGGGCGGGCGGCTGCGGGTGATGAAGAGC
Source organism: Actinomadura fulvescens (assembly GCF_039533225.1). Classification (NCBI taxonomy): domain Bacteria; kingdom Bacillati; phylum Actinomycetota; class Actinomycetes; order Streptosporangiales; family Thermomonosporaceae; genus Actinomadura; species Actinomadura fulvescens. The sequence goes on from NZ_BAAATD010000001.1 coordinate 1,007,552, forward strand.
AACGGCGGCGTGCTGTCGGCGGAGGAGGTGGTCCGCCAGCCCATCACGACCGTGTTGTCGGGCCCGGCCGCCGGTGCGCTGGGCGCCGCGTTCGTCACCCGCGCGGCCGGGCGCGGCTCGGTGATCACGCTGGACGGCGGCGGCACCTCCACCGACGTCGCGGTGGTCCTGGACTGCGAGCCCACGCTGACCACGGAGGGCACGATCGGCCGCCACCCCGTCAAGATCCCGATGATCGACATCGTGACGGTCGGCGCGGGCGGCGGCTCGGTCGCCTGGCTCTCGCCCGAGGGCACCATGAAGGTCGGGCCGCGCAGCGCGGGCGCCGACCCCGGGCCCCGCTGCTACGGCCAGGGCGGCACCGAGGTCACGGTGACCGACGCCCATGCCGTCCTCGGCCGCATCCCGCCCCACCTGCTCGGCGGTGAGATCCCGCTCGACGTGGACGCCGCCCGCGACGGGGTGGAGGCCCTCGCCGCCAAGCTGGGCATGACCGCCGAACGCGCCGCCACCGGCATCCTGGAGATCTCCGCCTGGAACCAGGCCAACGCCATCCGGCAGATCACCGTCAAGCGCGGCCTGGACGTGCGCGACTACCCGCTCGTGGCGTTCGGCGGGTCGGGACCCCTGCTGGCCTGCCGGCTGCTCGACCTCCTCGGCCTGCCCGCCGCCGTCATCCCGGTGAACCCCGGCAACCTGTCGGCGTTCGGGCTGCTCACGGTGGACGTCAAGAACGACTACGTCCGGACGCGCGTGGAACGGGACGCCGAACTCGACCTGGACGCCCTCGGTGCCGTCTGGTCCGAGCTCCAACGCGAGGCCGCGGTGGCTCTGGAACGTGAGGGCTTCCCGCCTTCGGACCATCGTTTCGCGCGTTCGGCCGACCTGCGTTACCACGGGCAGGCGTTCGAAGTGCGTGTCCCGGCGCCGGACGGGCCGTGCGACGACGCGTTCCGGGCCGAGGTCGTGCGGCGCTTCCATGACGCGCACGAGAACCTCTATGGCTACTGCTACCGCGACGACCCCGGACGACATCCCGTCGAGTGGGTCAACCTGCGGGTCTCCGGGATCGGCCCGATCACGCGTCCCGTCCTGCGCGAACGCCCGCCCGGAGGGGACAGCGAACCGGCGGGCGTGCGGCGGGTCTTCTACGACGAGTGGACGGAGGCGCCCATCTACCAGCGCGAACGGCTCGCACCCGGAACGGTCGTCGCGGGGCCGGCCGTCATCGAGGAGTTCGGCTCGACACTGCCGCTGCACCCGGGCTTCCAGGCCCGCGTGGACGGCCACGGAAATCTGGTGGTGACGCGATGAGCGACGTCGACCCGATCCTGCTGGAGATCGTCGAGGGCACGCTCGCCTCCGTGGAACGCGAGGTCGAGACCGCGATCGCCCGGACGGCCCGTTCACCCATGATCCGCGACGCGCACGACTTCCGCGCGGGCATCCACGACCGCCGCCTGCGCAAGCTGACGGGCCGCTCGTACTCGGCCCTCGTGCAGCCGGTCGCGCGCGACTTCCCGCTCGCCACGATGCGGCCGGGCGACGTCTACTTCCACAACGACGTCTACCTCTCCGAGGGCGGCATCGGCCACCTGCCCGACCTCTGCGTGACGGTGCCGGTCTTCCACGGCGGCGAGGTGGTGGCGTTCGTCCAGGCGTTCGGCCACCACGACGACATCGGCGGCGCGGTGCCGGGGTCGATGCCCAGCCACGCGACGAGCGCCTTCGAGGAGGGCCTGATGGTCCCCCCGATCAAGCTCTGGGACCAGGGCGTCCCCAACGAGGCGGCCCTGCGCATCATGACCCGCAACTCCCGCATGCCCGACTCGCTCGCCGGGGACCTGGACGCCGAGTGCTCGGCCTGCCTGATGGGCGCCCGCCGCCTCGGCGAGCTCTTCGACCGCTACGGCCGTGCCGCCGTCGAGGCGTGCTTCGACGCCCTCATCGACAAGACCACCGAGACGTTCCGCCGGGAGCTGCTCGCCAAGATCCCCGACGGCACGTACGTCTGGGAGGACTACGCCGAGCACGACGGCGTCGACCCGCCCCGCCTGCACGCCCAGCGCATCACGCTGACCGTCGACAACTCCGCCCGCGTGCCGCTGGTCATCGACTTCTCCGGAACGTCACCGCAGGCCAAGGGGCCGATCAACCACGCCGGCGACTACGCCGACGGCGTCTTCCTCAAGAAATGGCTCGCGCCGATCCTGCGCAACCTGGCCGACACCCCCGAACGCGCCGCCGAGCTGGACGTCAACGAGGGCGTCGTCCCCCTCATCGAGATGCGGTTCCCCGAGAAGGGCACCCTGCTCACGCCGGTGTTCCCGGCTCCGACCAACGCCCGGACGTTCGTCATCCTGCGCCTCCTCGGCGTGCTGTCCGGCGTCCTGGCGAAGGCCACGGGCGGCCGCATGCCCGCCGACCAGGAGACGATCCGCTACACCGGCGTCTACGGCGACGACGACCGCGGCCCGTACCTCATGCGCGAGGTCCTCGGCGGCGGCTCAGGCGGCCGCTACCACGCCGACGGGGAGGACACCATCCACGTCGTGCCCGACTCCCGCAACATCCCGGCCGAGTTCGCCGAGGCGCGCTGGCCGTTCCTGGTCGAACGCCTCGGCTTGGCCGCCGACTCCGGCGGGCCCGGCCTCCACCGCGGCGGGCTCGGCTATGACAAGCACATCCGCATGCTCCGCGACGCGCACTACATGTCGATCGCGGACCGTTCGATCCTGTCGTGCTGGGGTGTCAACGGAGGCCGCGCCGGCAGCCCGTTCCGCGTGGACATCGACGGCGCCGCGATGGAGGGCCTCGTCGACGGCCATCCGGTCCGCGCGGGCCAGGTCATCCGCATCCGCACGACCGGAGGCGGCGGCTGGGGTGACCCGTTCGACCGCGACCCGGCCGCCGTCGCCGCCGACGTCCGCGACGGCAAGGTCACGCTCGCCGGGGCGCGCGACGACTACGGCGTCGTCCTCACCGGTGTCGAGGTCGACGACGCCGCCACCGCCGAGGTCGACGACGCCGCCACCGCCGAGGTCGACGCCGCCGCCACCTCCGAGCTCAGGGACCGCCTGCGCGCCGCCAGGGGACCGGCCCCCTTCTTCGACCGGGGGCCCGGTTACCCCCGCCTCTCCGGCGGAAGCTCCCACGCCGACGTCGACTGAGTCCCGTTGAGCCGTCAGGAGTGAACGGCAAAGCGGGGACGAGCGCGGCTGAGGATCGCCGTCCCGGGTGAGACGTGCCAGTGCTCGGCGAGTCCGGCGGCCACCGCTTCGACGAGCCGGGGGACGTCCGTCGCGGCGGTGTCGTGCAGCGCCTCGGCGACGATCAGCACGTCGGTCGTGGACCCGCGCACGGCTGACAGGCCGCTCTGGCGGTTGGTCCAGCGGCGGGCATGGGCACGGCCCGCCTCGTCCGCGAAGACCACCTCATCCGGCGCCGGGTGCTCGACGTCGCCCCCGAACGTCACGTACTCCTCGTCGCCCGTGGCATGGCGCACCTCCAGATCACCTGTGATCTTGGACAGGTCGAGCACGGCGACCGGGACCGCCAACGCCAGTGAGATCGCGTTGCAGAGGTCGACCAGCGGGTGGAGCCGGGGGAGCGCGCCCTCCTTCCGGAAGCGGCGCAGCAGGGCCTCCGAGGCGCAGCGGTACTGCGTCGGCTTGAGGCCCATCGAGGCGAACGTGCGGCGCCAGGCCTGGATCTCGGGAAACTCGCTCTCGGGAGAGGAGCCGAGCCGGTCCTTCGCCCTGGCGAGATGGGACGAGAGGTCGGGAGAGGGAGAGGCGTCGATGCCCGTGGCGGACAGGACGCCCGCGACGAGCCCCGGGTGCTCCGACCAGAGGCGCGGTGAATGCTGGAAGTACATGGATTCCTTAGCGGGCGGCGAAGGCGAGCTTGGCGCCGAGGGAGACGAACGAACCGGCGAAGATCCGGCGCAGCCAGGTCATGACGCGCGGCCTGGAGGTCACGTGCGACCGCACCGAGGCGGCCAGGATGCCGTACGCGGCGAACACGACGAACGTGAGCAGCATGAAGACGGCGCTCAGCTCCAGCATCGAGGTGAGGGAGTCCGGCTCGTCGAAGCTCACGAACTGCGGCAGGAACGCGAAGAAGAACATGGTCAGCTTCGGGTTCAGAATGTTGATCAGTACCCCGGAGAGGATCGTCCGGACGGCCGGCCGCGGCTCCCGCTCGCCCTCGACGACGAGCGCGTCCTTGTCGCGGAGCGTCGCCCAGGCCATATAGAGCAGGTAGGCCACGCCCAGGTACTTCAGGGTCTGGAACGCGACGGCGCTCGTGTGCAGGACGGCGGCGACACCGGTGATCGTCGCCAGCATGTGCGGGACGATGCCGAGCGTGCAGCCGAACGCCGCCACGACGCTGGCCCGGCGGCCGTGGGACAGGCCCGCCGCGAGGGTGTAGATGACGCCGGTACCCGGCGTGGCGACCACGATGAGCGTGGTCAGCAGGAACGCGATGCTCACCCGTGCCAGCCTGGTGGCACTATGGCTCTGTGAACAGGTCCAATGGCGATGCTTCCGACCGGTCCATAGGCTCGGACTTCCTGCAGCTGAACGTGGCGGACGCCCCGGCGGGCGGGCTGTCGGACTGGCTGGCCGCGCAGCTCCGGGCCGCGATCGCCGACGGGCGGCTGCCGGTCGGCGCCCGCTTGCCCTCGACCCGCGTCCTGGCGGCGGAACTGAGGGTGTCGCGCGGCGTCGTCACCGAGGCCTACCAGCGCCTGGCCGAGGTCGGTCAGGTCGTCGGACGCGGCCGGGCGGGCACGATCGTCGTCGCGGCCCCCGTGACACCCGCGCCACCGCCCGGCGGCACGCCGCGCCCGAGCGTCTTCAGCGGCAAGCCGGGCGCGGACGTGTTCGACGCGTTGCGTGCCGCGCCGGCGCGGATCGATCTGTCGCCCGGCGTGCCCGATCTGGCCGCGTTCCCCCGTGCCGCCTGGCTGCGCGCCGAACGTTCGGCGCTCGCCGGGCTCGCCGCCGCCGACCTCGGTTACGGGGACCCGCGCGGGGCGCCCGCGTTGCGGCGGGCCGTCGCGAACTGGCTGGCGCGCAACCGCGGGATACGGGCGGAGGCCGGTGAGGTCGTCGTCGTCGCCGGGACCGCCCAGGCCCTCGGCCTGCTGGCCGGTGTGCTGCGCGACGACGGCATCGGCGCCGTGGCGGTGGAGGAACCGGGCTCGCTCGGTGTACGGCAGCACCTGCGGGACTCCGGCATGCGGACGCCGCCGGCGGCGGTCGACTCCCACGGCGTGCGGGTCGACGCGCTGCGGGCGACGGGGGCTCCCGCCGCGCTGCTGACACCGGCGCACCAGTTCCCGACCGGCGTGGTCCTCAGCGGCGGACGCCGCCGTGAGCTGATGCGCTGGGGCGGTCTGATCATCGAGGACGACTACGACGCGGAGCACAGGTACGACCGGACGCCCGTGCCCGCGCTGAAGTCGATGCTCCCCGAGGACGTCTGTTACGCGGGCAGCGTGTCCAAGCTCCTGGCCCCGGCGTTGCGGATCGGGTGGGTGCTCGTGCCGCGCCGATACCTGGACGCGCTCGTGGCGGCCAAGCGGTATGCCGACCTCGGCAACGCCGTGCTGCCGCAGCTGGTGCTGGCGCGGCTGATGGAGTCGGGGGAGCTGGAACGCCATCTGCGTTCGCTCCGCCGCCGCCACCGGCTCCGCCGCGACACGATGATCGAGGCCATCCGGACGCGGCTGCCGCACACGACGGTGCACGGCGCCGCCGCGGGCCTGCACCTGATGGTCACGTTCGACGGTGCCGTGCCGGAGCTGGACCTCGCCGCCGCCGCGCTCGACCACGGCGTCAAGGTCCAGCCCCTCTCGTGGCACACCCAGCGGCCGGGCCGCCGGGGTCTCGTCCTCGGGTACGCCGCCGCCAGCCCCGCGGACATCAGGGATGGCGTGGCCGTCCTGGGCAGGCTGCTCGCCTGAGCCTCAGTTGACCGGAGGGCGTTCCGGCTCGCTCGGCAGTTCCTCGCCGAGGAGTTCGGCGGCCACGTGGATGGTGCGGCGGCGGCTGTTGCGGGCGCGGTTGCGGAGCTGGTCGAACGCCTCGGCGGAGTCGAGCCCGCGGTCGGCCATCAGGAAGCCGATCGCGCGTTCGATCATCACGCGGTTGCGCAGCGCGTACTCCAGCTGCCGCGCCAGCGTGCTGGTGTGCTCGGCGGCGAGGGCGGCCGAGATCGTCTCCTCGATCAGGTCGGCGTACGCGGGCAGGCCGTGCAGGTCGGCCTCGTCCCAGTCCCGGGGCCGGTGCGAATGCAGGTTCAGGCAGCCGACCGGGGTGCCGGTGAGCCGCACGGGCGCGCCCGCCACGCCGCGCACCCCCTCGGGCTCACGGGCGAGCGTGGCGGCCAGGGCGGGCCAGCGCTGGTCGCTGAGCAGATCCGAGCAGGCGGTCACCCGGCCGTGCACGTAGGCGTCCACGCAGGGTCCCTCGCCGAGCTCGGCCTGGACGACCTCCAGCCGCCGGCCGGTCTCGTCGGTGGCCGTCACGTAGCGCAGCGCCCCGTTCCCATCGGTGAACATGAGTCCGGCCCCGTCGCAGTCGAACAACCGGTGGACCGCCGTGACTACCTTGGCCAGCGCACGTTGCAGATCCGCCTCTCGCGGCGGGTGGGACAACATGCGGAGGCTGGCATCCAGGGCCTCCGGATCGAGATGCATTGTGGCCTTCCTCCTACCTGACATTCATGGATCATTGGGGTACCCCTGAGCGGGCACTCGACACCGACCGGCCCCTCGGGCCGGCGGCGAGCAGGTAGAGAATCGCCGCCATGACCTGCGCGAGTTCGCGGCCGGCGATGATTTGACGGGAGGGCCAGGCGTGCGCCTGCCGGTCGTACAGATCCAGCGCCCCGGTGACGACCCTGCCGACCCGTATCGGCACGGAGAGGACTGCGCGGACCGGCCCCGTGTACGGGGCGAGCTCGGGATGTCCGAGGGGATAGTCGGCGAGCAGATCGCGGATGGCCACCGGGCGGCCGGTCACCATGCACCGGAAGGCCGGGCCGGAGCCGATGTCGACCTGGGCGTGTGCCAGCGACCGGCACGCGGCGTCGCTGCCCCCGATCGCGCGCGGCTTGCCGTCGCTGACCAGGATGAGCCCGGACCCGCCGACGCGCGCGGCGGCGGCAGTGGTCGTCAGCGTGGCCGCGAGGACATCGGTGGTCAACGCCCTGCGGCACTCCGTGCTGTTGCGCGGCACCTAGGTGTCCTCCGCCGCCTGGCGATCCGCAAGGGGCAGGGCGGATGCGTGAATGGACTCACCGTAGCCTGTTCGATCGAGGTACGGAGGGTGTTCCAACATTGCGAAACCGGGAGGTCGGCCCGATAGCGGTCAGGGATCGCCGCCGGTGCCGTCGACCGTCAGGTCGGCCCGTCGGCGTGTCAGGTCATCGGCGAAGTGCCGTTCCTCACGCGCGGTCCAGCCGTCCCACGCCGCGGCCCACTCCGCGCCGTCGCGGGCCAGGGCGCGTGCCCGCCGTACGTCCCTGGGCGCGTCGATCCAGATGCGGAACGCGGCAGGACACTCCCGCCACGCCGCTCCCACTCCCTCCACGATGAGCACGGGCGGCGGCGGGATCTCCTCCTCGGCGCCGTACGCGTCGTGCCGCCAGTCGTACCGCCGCAGCCGTGCCGGACGTCCCGCGCACAAGGGGTCGAGCACCGTGGCGCGCAGCGGATCCCACCAGGTCAGCGGGTCGGCGTCCCACGGCACGCGGAAGTCGTCGGACCGCACCACCGGGGCGCCGCCGAGCGCCTCGCAAAGCCGGTCCGACAGCGTCGACTTGCCAGCCCCGCTCGGTCCGTCGACGGCCACCACCCGCACCGGCCCGCACGACGGCGGCAGCATGAGGAGCCGCGCGGCCAGCCCCCGATAGTCGACCACGGCACGGAATACTCGCAGAGTCGGACAGCGACCGTGCGTACGGACTCCGGGAGGGCGAATGATGGATCTGCTCGGCGGCGAGCGGGACGGCCACGGCGAGGCGGTCCGGGTCGGCGACCGCGCGGTGTCGCGGGAGGAGTTGTTCGGCCGCGCCTCGGGCGTGGCGGCCGAGATCCGCGGCGCGGGCGTGGTCGCGGTCCACGCGACCGCGGCCCTGGAGACCGTCACCGCCGTCGTGGGCGGGCTTCTCGCCGGTGTTCCGGTGGTGCCGCTGCCGCCCGACTCGGGTCCGGCCGAACGCGACCACAGCCTCCGGGATTCGGGCGCGGAGCTGGTGCTGGCGGCGCGCGGCGCCTACGAGGCAGAGGGGCCGCCCGTCGTCCCGGTGGACGAGCTCACCGGGAACGGCACGCAGGGCACCGTCCCCGCCGACGCGACCGCCCTGATCCTCTACACCAGCGGAACGACGGGCGCGCCCAAGGGCGTGCTCGTGTCCCGGGCCGCCATCGCCGCGGGGCTGGACGCGCTGGCCGAGGCGTGGGCGTGGACGCCCGAGGACGTGGTCGTGCACGGGCTGCCGCTCTTCCACGTTCACGGCCTGGTCCTCGGGGTACTGGGCGCACTGCGGGTGGGGTCGCCGCTCGTGCACACCGGGCGCCCGCGCGCCGGCGCCTACGCGGCGGCACGTTCGCGCGGCGGGTCGCTCTACTTCGGAGTGCCCACCGTCTGGTCGCGGGTCTGCGATGATCCCGCGTCCGCCGAGGAACTGCGCGGCGCGCGTCTTCTGGTCTCGGGAAGCGCGCCCCTGCCCGTCCCCGTGTTCGAACGCCTGGAGCGGCTGACCGGCCACCGCCCGGTGGAACGCTACGGCATGACCGAAACCCTCATCACCGTGAGCGCGCGCGCCGACGGTGACAGGCGGCCGGGGTACGTGGGCACGCCGCTCACCGGCGTGGAGACGAAGCTCGTGGCCGAGGGCGGCGCACCCGGCCCCGCCGACGGAGAGACCCCCGGCGAGCTCTACGTCCGGGCGCCGATGGTCTTCAGCGGGTACCTCGACCGGCCCGAGGCGACCGCGGAGGCTCTGGGCGCGGACGGCTGGTTCCGTACGGGCGACATCGCCACGATCGGGCCCGACGGCTGGCATCGCATCGTCGGCAGGGCCTCGACCGACCTCATCAAGAGCGGCGGCTACCGCATCGGCGCCGGAGAGGTGGAGAACGCCCTGCTGGCGCACCCGGCCGTACGGGAGGCCGCGGTCGTCGGCACCCCGCACGCCGACCTGGGCGAGCAGGTGACCGCCTTCGTGGTGGCCGACGGCGTCGACGGCGAGCAGCTGGCCGCCTTCGTCGCCGAACTCCTCTCGGTCCACAAACGCCCGCGGACCGTCCATCTGGTGGAGACCCTGCCCCGCAACGCCATGGGAAAGGTGGTGAAAACCCGCCTCCGTCCATGACCTGCGGCGTCGCGGCGGGTTGGGCACCGGTGTCACGGAGCGCGACCAGTATCGTCGTGATCTGATGTCACCCACCGCACCCGGCCCGTCACCGTCGCGGGCGGCCTCTGCCTCGTTCTCAAGCCGCCGAACCCTCCGGGAGTCTCGATGACAGGGGAGTCCTCCATGACACGACTTCTGCGCAACGCCCTGCTCGCCGGCCGGGACGGCCTCTGGGACATCGAGATCGAGGGGGAGCGGTTCGGGCGCGTCGTACCGGCGGGACGGGGGTCCGGCCGGCTGTTGCTGGACGCGGACGGAGCCCTGGTCAGCCCGCCGTTCGTCGAGCCGCACGTCCACCTCGACACGACGCTGACCGCGGGCGAGCCCCGCTGGAACGCCTCGGGTTCGCTGTGGGAGGGCATCGCGGTCTGGAGCGAGCGCAAGCGGACGCTCACCCGCAAGGACGTGATCTCCCGCGCCACCGAGGTGCTGCGGTGGTACGCGGCGAACGGCGTCCTGCACGTGCGCAGCCACGTGGACGTCACCGATCCGGGCCTCGTCGCGCTGAACGCCATGCTCGAAGTGCGCGACCGGGTCAGCGACGTGCTGAACCTGCAGCTCGTGGCGTTCCCGCAGGAGGGCGTCTGCTCGTACGACAACGGGGTGGAGCTGCTGAGGGAGGCGGCGCGGTGCGGCGTGGACGCGATCGGCGCGATCCCGCACTTCGAGGACACCCGCGAGGACGGCGTCCGGTCGCTGGAGATCGCGTTCGACCTCGCGGCGCGGTACGGGCTGCTGGTCGACGTGCACTGCGACGAGATCGACGACGAGCAGTCGAGGTTCGTGGAGGTGCTGGCCACGCTCGCCCGGCGCGGCGGGTTCCGGGACAAGGCCACGGCGTCGCACACCACCGCGATGGGCTCCTACAACGGCGCCTACTCCTACAAGCTGCGGCGGATCCTCGCGCGCTCGGGCATCAACCTCGTCTGCAACCCGCTCGCCAACCTCTGCCTGCAGGGCCGGTTCGACGACCATCCCAAGCGGCGCGGCCTCACGCAGGTCAAGGAGATGCTCGGCGCGGGGGTGAACGTCGCGTTCGGCCATGACGACGTGATGGATCCGTGGTTCCCGCTGGGCACCGCGTCGCCTTTGCAGGTGGCGCTGGTCGGTATCGCCGCCGCGCAGCTCACCGGCGCCGCCGAGATCGACGAGGCGTTCGCCATGGTCACCGAACGCGCCGCCCGCGTGCTGCACCTGGGCGAGGCGTACGGCATCGAACCGGGCCGGCCCGCAGACCTGGTCGTCCTGCCCGCCTCGTCTCCCTACGACGCCGTGCGCCGCCAGACGCGGCCGAGCCATGTCATGTCGCGCGGGCGTGTCATCGCCGAGACTCCGCCCGCTCCCACCCGCCTCACCTGGCCTGGACGCGAGCCCGAGGACATCGACTTCGTCAGGCACCGCGACCGCGGGTAGCCACGCCGGTCACGCGTTGGGTCACGCGCCGGGAAGCAGGACGGGCAGAAGGCCGTGGACGAGGGTCACGGCGAGGGACTCGGGGATGTCGCCGCCGTCGACGCCCTCCCGGACGTAGTGCAGGAAGCCCTGCTGGAAGCAGGCACCCATGAGCAGGGCGGCCATCACCTGGCTGTCGGCGCCCGGTGAGACGCGGCCGATCCGCTGCTCGCCGGCCAGGTAGCCCGCCAGCCACTCGACGGCGTGGTGCGGACCCGTCTCGTACTTCTTCATGGAGTCGCGGGTCGCGACCATGAGGTTCGGCTGCGCGGCCATCGAGGCCATCATCGGGAAGGTGCGCGTGTAGAAGCGGAGCGCGCCATGGGCGATCGCCACCAGGTTCTCCTCGACGGTGGCCTCGCCCGGCCGCCGGATCCCGGCGAACGCGGGCATGCGCTCTTTCAGCACGTGGATCAGGAGCTCCTCCTTGTCGCGGAAGTGCTTGTAGAGCAGCGCCTCCGAACAGCCCGCAGCGCGCGCGATCTCCTTGGTGGTGGTGCTGGTGACCCCGCACGTCCGCATGATCTCCGCGGCCGCGTCGAGGATTCGTGCGCGTGCGCTCATCGGCCCCCGCTTGACAGGTGAGTGAATACTTACCCAGGATAGGGGTGAGTGAACGTTTACTAACCCCCCGGGCGAAGAAGGAGCGACATGAAGATCACAGTCTTCGGGGCGACCGGCGGTACGGGCGTCGAAGTGCTGAAGCGGGCGGCCGGCCTGGGCCACGAGGTGACCGCGGTAGTGCGCGACGCCGCGCGGCTGCCCGCGGATCTGCGGGAACGCGTGGACGTCGTCGAGGCCGACGTCATGGACCCCGCGTCCATCGGCGACGCCGTCAAGGGCCGCGACGCCGTCATCACCGCGATGGGCTCCCGTGATGGCCGTGCCCCGACCACCGTCTGCGCGGACAGCTCCCGCAGCATCATCGCCGCGATGGACGCCGCCGGCGGTGGGCGGCTGGTCATGGTGAGCGCCAGCGGCCTGGCCGCCGACGCAGGCGACGGCCCGTTCACCCGGTACGTGGCCAAGCCGCTGATCGTGCAGCGGCTCCTCAGGCACGCGTTCGACGACATGCTCAAGGCCGAGGCCCAGGTGCGCGCCTCGGCCCTGGACTGGACGATCGTCCGCCCGCCGCGCCTGACCGGCAAGCCCGCCAAGGGCGCCTACCGCAGCGCCGTCGACCGGAACGTGCGCGGCGGGCTCACGATCACCAGGGCCGACCTCGCCACGGCCCTGCTGGACGTGATGGGCGACCCGGCGACGACCGGCCACGTCGTCTGTGTCGCCGGCTGAGCGTCAGAAAAGATCGGGGCGGCGGTGCTCCAGGGCGGGAAGGAACGCGCGGACCTGGGCCGTGACGCCCGGATCCAGGTCGGCGACCCGGACGGCGGGGAAGGGGCCCAGATCGGCGACGACCGTGCCCATGGGGTCGATGAGCTGGCTCCGGCCCACGCCGCCGGGGGCGCCGCGCGGCGGGCGCGAGCGGTCGGGGGCCTTGTCCACGGCGACGACCCAGGTGGTGTTCTCGATCGCGCGGGCGCGCACGAGGGTCGTCCAGTGTTCCTCCTTGAAGACGCCCTGCGCCCAGGCCGCCGGGACGACCAGTACCTCCGCTCCCTGGTCGACCAGCGCGCGGGCGAGCTCGGGGAAGCGGACGTCATAGCAGGTGATCAGGCCGACCCGGGTGCCCGCCAGGTCGAGGACCACGGGCTTGTCGCCGGGCGCGACGTCGTCGGACTCCCGGTCGCCGAACGCGTCGAAGAGATGGATCTTGCGGTACGAGCCGGCGAGGCCGCCGTCGGCGTCGATGCCGACGACGGTGTTGTGGACGCGGCCCCCGGAGGCCGGTTCGAAGACGCCCGCGACGACCGCGGTGCCGTGCTCGCGCGCGGCGTCGCGGAGCGCGGTGACGAACGGGCCGTCCAGGGGCTCGGCGGCGGCCGCGAGATCGTTGCCGAAGCGCACCACGGTGGCCTCGGGCAGCACCGCCAGGTCGGCGCCGCCCGGAGTGGCCGCGGCTTCGGCGATGGCGCCGAGCGCCGTCTGGAGGTTCTCGTGGGGGTCGTCGCCGACCGAGATCTGGCACAGAGCTACGCGCATGTCCCCAAGCGTACGTAGCCCCGGGCGTACCTCCCCAGGCGCACGCACATGACAGGTGTCATGCGGGACGGGTTACAGGCGCGTACGGAACCGGTGACAGCGGCTTCTACCGGCGTCGTGGCGGCGGCGCGAGCCTTGGCGTATGCAGACCAAGCAGGCCATCCAGGTGAGCGAACTCCGGCAGCGGTACGGGGACTTCGAGGCCGTCGGCGGCATCTCGTTCGAGGTCGCGGAGGGCGAGTTGTTCGCGCTCCTCGGCACCAACGGCGCCGGCAAGACGACGACGCTGGAGACGCTCGAAGGTTTCCGCGAGGCCGGTTCCGGCACCGTGCGGGTCCTCGGGCACGACCCGTACCGCGACCGCCGCGTCGTCCGGCCGCAGCTGGGGATCATGCTTCAGGAGGCGGGGTTCTTCGCGGACCTGACCGTCGCCGAGACCGTCGGCCAGTGGCGGCGGTTCACGCCCTCGCCCCGAGGCGGTGACGAGGTCCTCGCGATGGTCGGCCTGCGCGGGAAGGCGGAGGTTCGCACCAGGCAGCTGTCCGGCGGGCAGAAGCGCCGCCTGGACCTGGCGCTGGCGCTGCTCGGGCGGCCCCGGGTGCTGTTCCTGGACGAGCCGACGACGGGCATGGACCCCGAGGCGCGGCACGCCACCTGGAAGATCGTCCAGGAGCTGGTCGCCGGCGGCACCACGGTCCTGCTCACCACGCACTACCTGGAGGAGGCCGAGCACCTCGCCGACCGGCTGGCGATCATGCATCGGGGCCGGATCGAGGTCGCCGGGACGGTGGCGGAGGTGGTGGCCGGGCAGGGCGACCGGATCACCTTCCGCGTGCCCGAGCGGGTCCAGGTCGCCGACCTGCCCGCCCTGCGCGGCGCGGTCGCCGACATCGTGATCGACGGCGGCCGGGCCGTCGCCGGCTACCGCGTCCAGGGGTTGCAGGGGGCGCTGTACGACCTGCTGCGCTGGGCCGAGGACCACCGGCTCGAACTCGACGGGCTCCAGGCCCGCAGCGCCTCCCTCGAAGACGTCTTCCTCCGCACCGCCGCGACCCCGGAAGGGACCCGATGAACGCGATGAACCCCTCGCACGTGCTCGCCGTCGCCCGGCTCGACCTGACGCTGCTGTGGCGCAACCGCACGAGCCTCTTCACCGTGATCGGCATGCCGCTGCTGTTCGGCGGGATGCTGTTCGGCTTCCGGGGCGAGGAGAGCGACGGCCGGGACATGGCGCTGTTCGCCGGGACCGGCTATCTCGCGTTCTTCCTGATCTTCGCGGTCTTCATGAACCTGGTGTCGGTGTTCACGGCCCGCCGCGAGGACCTCACGCTCAAGCGGCTGCGCAGCGGCTCGCTCTCCGACGCGGAGGTGTTCGGCGGCAGCGTCGCGGTGTCGGGTGCCATCTACCTGCTCCAGGCGTTCCTGCTCGTGGTGGTGCTCGCGACCGTCCTGGACGGGCCGTGGCCGGCGAACCCGCCGCTGATGCTGGCCGGGATGCTCGGCGGGATCGTGGTGTTCGCGCTGCTGGCGTTCGCGGTCTCGGGCCTGACCCCGAACGCCGACCTGGCGCAGCTCACCGTGGTGCCGATCATGTTCGCGTCCATGGCGGGGTCGGGCGTGATGTTCCCCCTCGACGGCCTGCCCGAGGCCGCGCGCGAGGCGGCCGGGATGTTGCCGCTCAGCCCCCTCGTCGACATCGTCCGCACGGGCTACTTCGGCGAGGACCACACCGTGGGCGCGGCCCGTTCGGACGTCGGGTTCACCGAGGCGTGGGCCGTCAGCCTCAAGCCTTTCGCGGTCTTCGCCCTCTGGACCGCGATCGGCCACTGGTCGGCCCGCCGCTGGTTCCGCTGGGAACCCCGGCACGCCTGACCAGGGCTCCGATCACTCGTGGGGCTGGATAGGGTTTCGGCAGGAAAGGACGGAAGCGGGCACATGGGCGTGGCGACGACGGCGGACCTGGAAGAACGGGCCGCCCGGGAGTTCGAGAAGTTCCGCCGCCTGACGTTCCGCATGTTCCTGCTGTCCATGACCGCGCTCATCGTGATGCCGGGCATGGCCATGGTCCAGCGGTACGACGAGGGCGCGCTCGGCGTCCCGCTGGTGGCCGCCGCCGTCGTGGGGCTCGGCGTCTTCCTGTGGTTCTACACGCGGTTGCTGAGGGACTGGCTGCACGGCCGCGTGGACGTGCGCAACATCGTGTACTGCGGCGCCGGAGCGGGCGCCCTGAGCCTCATGATGCTCTCGCACGCGATGTGGCTGATCGTCCCGATCTTCTGGGCGGCCACGGCGGCGCCGCTGCTGCGGACCCGCCGCCGGATCGCCCTGGTCATCCTCGGCACCGCCCTGTGGTGCACGCCGTTGACCCTGGCCGTCGGCGACCGGCCGCCGCGCTGGTACGCCGAGCCCGCCCACTGGTACGCGATACCGCTCGCGTTCGGGATCCTCACCGTCAGCTGCGCCGTGGTGGTCTTCCTCAACCAGTACCAGATGCGCATGTGGGACCTGCACCAGGAGGCGCACGCGTCGCGGCAGGCCCAGGCCCGGCTCGCGGTCACCGAGGAGCGCCTGCGCTTCTCCCGCGACCTGCACGACCTGCTCGGCCACAGCCTGTCCTTGATCGCGGTGAAGAGCGAGCTGGCCATGCGGATGGCCGAGTCGGACCCGGCCCGTGCCCACGCCGAGATGGCCGACGTGCGCACCGCCGCGAGGGGCGCTCTGCGCGAGGTGCGCGCCGCCGTCCGCGGCTATCGCGCGGTCGAGCTCGACGCCGAGATCTCCGGGGTGCGCGCGGTGCTGGAGGCCGCCGGCGTGCGCTGCGAGACCGGGCCGCCGCCGGATCTGCCGCCCGAGGTCCGGTCGGTCCTGGCCTGGGTGATCCGGGAGGGCGCGACGAACGTGATCAAGCACAGCGAGGCCCGGCACTGCCGCATCTCGCTCACCCTCTACGGTGAGTCCGTGGTCCTGGAGATGAGCAACGACGGGGTCCGCGGGCCGGGCGGCGACGCGGGGTCGGGCCTGACCGGGCTGGCCGAGCGGGTGCGCATCGTCGGCGGCGAGCTGACCGCGGGGCGCGACGGCCGCGACGGCTTCCTGCTGCGCGTGGTGATCCCGCTGCCCGCCGGCGACGCCGCCGAACTCGCCGAGAGCGGGAGCCCGGCGTGATCAGCATCCTCCTGGCCGACGACGAACGCCTCATCCGCGGCGCCGTGGCCGCCCTCCTCAACCTGGAGGACGATCTGGAGGTCGTCGTCGAGCTGGGCCGCGGCGACGAGGTCGTGCCCGCCGTCGCCGAGCACGACCCGGACATCGCGGTCCTGGACATCGACATGCCGGGCGCCGACGGGCTCTCGGTGGCCGAGGACCTCCAGCGTTCGGGCGCCCGGTGCGCGGTGTGCATCCTGACGAGCCTCGGCCGCCCCGGCTACCTGCGCCGCGCCATGGCCGCGGGCGTCCGCGGCTTCGTCGCCAAGGACGCCCCCACCGAGGAGCTGGCCGCCGCCATCCGCAAGGTCCACGAGGGCGGCCGCTACCTGGACGCCGAGCTCGCCGCCGCCGCGATGGCCGCGGGCGACAACCCCCTCACCGAACGCGAACGCGAGATCCTCCGCCTCATCGGCGCCGGCACCGAGACCGCCCGCATCGCCACCCTGCTCCACCTCACCGAGGGCACGGTCCGCAACTACCTGTCGAGCGCCATGGCCAAGCTCGGCGAGTCCAACCGGCTGGCCGCCGTACGCGCCGCCCGGGAGACGGGCTGGATCTGAGCGTGATCGCCGGCAGGGGCGCCGGCGGGCTCTAAGGTGGACGGCGTGGGAGATCCGCTCGTACCGCGCATGCAGGGATTCGGCACCACGATCTTCGCGGAGATGTCCGCGCTGGCCGTGGCGACGGGGTCGATCAACCTCGGCCAGGGCTTCCCGGACACCGACGGGCCGCCGAAGATGCTGGAGACGGCCGTCGAGGCCATCCGTTCCGGCGGCAATCAGTACCCGCCCGGCCCCGGCCTGCCCGAGCTGCGGGAGGCCGTCGCGGCCCAGCGGCTGGAGCGCTACGGGCTGGAGTTCGATCCGGCGACCGAGGTCTTCGTGACCGTGGGCGCCACCGAGGGCATCGCGGCGTCGGTGCTCGCCCTGACCGGGCCGGGGGACGAGGTCATCGTCTTCGAGCCCTACTACGACTCGTACGCGGCCACGATCGCGCTGGCGGGGGCGGTCCGGCGCCCGGTCACGCTGCGGCCGGTCGAGGGACGGTTCACGTTCGACCCCGACGAGCTGCGGGCCGCGGTCGGGCCGCGGACGCGGGCCGTCCTGGTCAACTCGCCGCACAACCCCGCGGGCACCGTGTTCACGCGCGAGGAGCTGGAGGTCATCGCGGGCGTCTGCCGCGAGCACGACCTGATCGCCATCACCGACGAGGTGTACGAGTACCTGACGTTCGACGACACCGAGCACATCCCGCTGGCCACCCTCGACGGCATGCGGGAACGGACCGTGTCGATCTCCTCGACCGGCAAGACGTTCTCGGTCACGGGGTGGAAGACCGGCTGGGTGACCGCGCCCGCGCCCTACATCCGCGCCGTCCAGACGGTGAAGCAGTTCGTGACCTACGCGACCGGCGGCCCGTGGCAGCGGGCGACGGCCTACGCGCTGCGCAACGAGCTGCCGTGGGTGGCGGAGCTGCGCACGTCGCTGCAGGCCAAGCGCGACCGGCTCATCACCGGTCTGGAGGCCGCCGGGTTCACGGCCTACCGCCCGCAGGGCACCTACTTCGTGCAGGCCGACATCCGGCCGCTGGGCTACACCGACGGCATGGAGCTGGCCAAGGCCCTGCCCGACAAGGCCGGGGTCGTCGCGATCCCGACGCAGGTCTTCTATGACCACGCCGAGGCGGGCGCCCCCTTCGTGCGGTTCGCGTTCTGCAAGAAGGACGAGGTCATCGACGAGGCCGTGGAACGGCTCGCGAACCTCCGCTGATCTTTTTCGGCGATCGGGATGTAAACGAGGGCGCCCCCGAGGGACTACCTCATGTCAATGATCCCGACCCCCTGGAGCGGAGGGCCTCCGTGGATGACCCGCAATCACGGTTCACGAGGCTGTACGACCAGAACTACCGGCGTGTCCTCGCGTACGCGCTCACCCATGCCGAGCCGCACACCGCCGAGGACATCGCGAGCGAGACGTTCCTGATCGCGTGGCGCAGGCTGGGCGACCTCGGAGATCCCGCGTTGCCGTGGCTGCTCGGCGTGGCCCGCAACCTGCTGCGCAAACAGCGCGGCCACGGCCACCGGCGGCGTGTGCTCGCCGAGCGGATCGCGGAGCTGACCGGCCCGGCCGACCTGGCCGTGTGGGACGTCGCCGAGCACGTCGTCGAACGTGAGACGGCCCTCGCCGCCGTCGCGGGCCTGTCCGAACGCGACCTCGAGGTGCTCTCGCTCGTCAACTGGCACGGCCTGGAGCCACGTCAGGCGGCGAAGGTCATGGGCTGTTCGAGCACCGCGTTCTTCGTCCGCCTGCACCGGGCCCGCAAGCGCCTGGCCAAGGCGCTGGAGAACGGCCCCGCCCCCGCCCCCCGCCCCGCAAGCCCCAAGGTCGCCCGGGAGGCGGCCCGATGAACTCCGGAGCGACCATGCCCTCCAAGATCGACCCCGACGAGACCTTCCAGGCCCTGCGGCCCGCCGCCCTGGACGACGACGCGCAGCGCGCCTACCACCGGCGGCGCGACAACGACCTCGCCCGCGCCATGCTCGCCGACACGATCGCGAGCGGCGCCGCGGTCCGGCCGCGCAGGCGGCGCCCCGTCCTGCTGATCGCCGGGGTCGCCGCGGCGGCCTGCGCCGCGGCCGGCGTCATCGTCGCGACCGACCAGGGCGCCCCGGCGACGCCTCCCGGGCGCGAGCAGGCCGCGCCGTACAGCGACGCGCGCAGCGTGCTCCTCGCCGCCGCCCAGGCCGCCGAGCGCGACCCGGCCAAGCCCGCCCGCTACTGGTACGACCGGCAGCGCACCACGATGCGTGTCGCGGGCTTCGTTCCCCAGATCAAGAACGAGGGCACCCCCCGCGCGCGCAAGACCAGGCTGAAGATCCCCTTCACCGCGTACGTCTCGCACACCCAGGAGGACTGGCTCGCCCGCGACAAGGGCGACGTCACCCGGGCCGTGGTCGGCATCGACCGCACGACCACCTTCGCGTCGCCCGCCGACGAGGCGAAGTGGAAGGCGATGGGCTCGCCCGAGCTCGAATCGTGGTCGGCCAAGCGGCACGTCAACGACTATCGGGAGCCGATGCACATGACGCTCGGCCAGCGACAGGTGACCTTCGCCGAGCTGGCGAAGCTGCCCACCGAGGCGGGCGCTCTGCGGGCCGAGCTCCAGCGCAGGTACAAGGTCGATGTCAACGACCCCGAGCACCCGCTGCAGGACAGTTTCACGCTGTACGTGTGGGGCATCGCGCAGGACCTCCTGGCGGGCCCGATCAAGCCGGCGACCCGGGCGGCCATGCTCAAGGTCCTGGCGGAGCAGCCGGGGCTGCGTCTCGTCGGCGGCGTCACCGACGAGAAGGGCCGCCGCGGCGTCGCGGTGGCGATGCCGGCCGGAGCGGACAGGACGCACGTCAGCGGCGGCGACCTCACCGAGTACCGGGTGATCGTCTCGCCGGAGACCGGGCGGCTCCTGTCGTACGAGGCGCGCGGCCCGGAGGGACAGCGCCCGTTCCTGACGGTGACCTACGAGGCCATGGGCTGGGTGAACGCGCTCGGCGCCCGGCCCTGACCGGCGGCGCGTCAATCGGGCCAGACTTGCCGAACGGCCGGTGCTCCTTGGGCGGATTCCGCCCATGAGCCCCGGCCGTTTCGCCGATAACGTCGGCCCGTGAACAGCCACACCGGGCTCCCGCTCGACGGCGAGCGGGTCCTGATCGCGCTCGGCGGCAACGCGATGACCGCGCCGGACGGGAGCGCCACGCCGGCCGCGCAGGCGGCGGCCGTCGCGGCGGCGATGGAGCATGTCGCCGACCTCGTCGCCGCCGGCGCGGAGGTGGCGCTGACGCACGGGAACGGGCCCCAGGTCGGCAACCTGCTCATCAAGAACCAGCTGGCCGCGTCCGTGGTGCCGCCGGTGCCGCTGGACTGGTGCGGGGCGCAGACCCAGGCGACGATCGGCGTGCTGATCATGAACGCGCTGACCCGGGCGCTGGCGGCGCGCGGGGTGTCCCGGCCCGTCGCCGCGGTCGTCACGCGCACGCTCGTGGACGCCGCCGACCGCGGCTTCACCGATCCGGGCAAGCCCGTCGGCCGCTACTTCCCGGCGGCGGAGGCGGAGCGGTTCATGGCCATGGGCCAGTCCTGGAAGCCGTTCGGCGAACGCGGCTGGCGGCGGGTCGTGGCCTCGCCCGATCCGCTGGAGATCCTGGACGCGGCGGCGGCCGAGGCGCTGCTGGCGGCGGGCCACATCGTGGTGGCGGCCGGCGGCGGGGGAGTGCCGGTCGTCCGCGCGAACGGCACGTTCCGCGGCGTGGAGGCCGTCGTCGACAAGGACCTGGCCGCCGAGCTGCTCGCCCGGCGGCTCGGCGCGGGCACTCTGGTCATCGCCACCGACGTCGAGCACGCGCTGGTGGGCTACGGCACGCCGCGCGCACGCCCGCTGCACCGCACGACCGCCGCCGAGCTGCGCGCGCTCGCCGCCGCCGGGCACTTCGCCGGTGGCAGCATGGGGCCGAAGGTGCGGGCGCTGCTGAGCTTCGTCGAGGGCGGCGGGCGGCGCGCGGCGATCACCTCGCTCGACCGGATCACCGAGGCGGTCGAGGGCAAGGCAGGGACGATCATCGAACGCGAGGAGTGACACGACGTGCCCGATCCGATCGAAGTCCGCAAGGTCCCCATCGAGAGCGTGACGGACGCGGCCGGGCTGGCGCGCCTCATCGACGACGGCGTCATCGAGGCGGACCGGGTGCTCGCGGTGGTCGGCAAGACCGAGGGCAACGGCGGCGTGAACGACTACACCCGCATCCTGGCCGACCGGGCGTTCCGCGAGGTGCTGCTCGCGAAGGGCAGCCGGAGCGAGGCGGAGGTCCGCGGCGTCCCGCTCGTCTGGTCGGGCGGCACGGACGGCGTGCTCAGCCCGCACGCGACCGTCTTCGCCACGGTCGATCCGGCCTCGGTGCCCGCCTCGGACGAACCGCGGCTGTCGGTCGGCGTGGCGATGAGCGAGATCATCCAGCCCGAGGACATCGGGCGTCCCGCGATGGTGGACACGGTCGCCGCGGGCGTCCGCGAGGCCATGAAGATCGCCGGCATCGACGACCCGGCCGACGTGCACTACGTCCAGACCAAGACGCCGCTGCTCACCCTCGACACCATCAACGACGCCAAGCGGCGCGGCCACGGCGTCGTCACCGAGGACACGCTCAAGTCGATGGACATCTCCAACTCGACCACCGCCCTCGGCGTCGCCGTCGCGCTCGGCGAGATCGAGCCGCCCGCCGCCGAGCAGATCCACCGTGACCTGTCGCTCTACTCGTCGGTGGCGTCCTGCTCGTCCGGCGTCGAGCTCGACCGCGCGCAGATCGTGGTCGTCGGCAACGTGCGCGGCATCGGCGGCCGCTACCGCGCCGGGCACGGTGTGATGGAGGACGCGCTCGACGCCGACGGCATCTGGACGGCGATCCGGTCGGCGGGCCTTGATCTGCCCGAGCGGCCGCATCCCAGCGACCTGGGCGACCGGCTCGTCAACGTCTTCATCAAGTGCGAGGCCGACCCGGGCGGCTCGGTCCGGGGCCGCCGCAACATCATGCTCGACGACTCCGACGTGCACTGGCACCGCCAGATCAAGGCGTGCGTCGGCGGCGTCGCGGCGTCGGTCACGGGCGACCCCGCGGTGTTCGTGTCGGTCGCCGCCGTCCACCAGGGTCCGTCGGGCGGCGGAACGGTCGCCGCCATCGCCGATCTCGGCTGACGGCCCCGGATGTCGGAGAGTACCGGCGTAAGCACCCTGTGCGGTCGCGGGAGGATATAGCCTCTCTGCCGTGCCCGGTAAGACCATTCCCGAACCTCAGTTCCCCTCCGACGACGGCAGCGCCGAACCCCGGCTGGCCCAGGCGCTCGCCGGCTACGCGGCCGGACGCGTCGGCGAGCACGCGGTGCTCCAGGAGCTGCACGACGCGCGCCTGCTCGTACCCGTCGTCGCCGTGCTGACCGAGGAAGAGCGGGTCGCTCCGGGCGAGCTGCGCCGCGAGAAGTCCAGCGACATGGCGCTGCCGACGCTCGTCGGCGAGGACGGCCGGCGCGGGGTGCTCGGCTTCACCTCCGCCGACACGTTGCGGGCCTGGCGGCCGGACGCCCGCCCGGTCGCGGTGCACGCGCGGCGGGCCTGCCTGGCCGCGCTCGATGAGAGCGCCCACGCGCTCGTGGTCGACGTCGCGGGCCCGGTGCCGTTCGCCGTCGAGGGGCTGCACCTGCACCTGCTGGCCGAGGGCCGTCCGGTCCCGCCGCCGCACGAGGACCCCGAGGTGCTCGGCGTGATCGAGGCCGCGTTCGGCTCCGAGCCGGGCGTCAGCGGCGTGCAGGTCGCCAAGGGCGGCGGCGCCGAGCTGGCGGTCCGCTTCGCCGTCGTGCCCGGCCACGACGAGCGGGCGACCGTGCAGCGCGTCTCCGACCGCCTCGCCGAGCTGCTGCGCGGCCGTATCGTCGGCGGCGTCGAGCTGACCGTGATGCGCGGCGGCCCGGCCCGCTAGGGTCGCTGCCTGTGGAGGCACCCCCCGTCGTCTGGTCGCTCCGGGCCGACTGGACCGAGCCGCTGCGTGCGCGGCCCGTCCGGGTCGCCCTCACCTGCGCCGCCGTGCTCGCGCTGCTGACCTGGCGCGTCGGTGTGCGCGCCGACCTGCCCGCCTTCCTCTGGCTCGGGGCGGCCGGCACGGCCCTCGGCTTCGTGGACGTGGCGATCAAACGGCTGCCCGACCCGCTCACGCTGCCCTCGTACGGCGCTGGGGCCGCGCTGCTGGGGGCCGCGGCGCCGTTCACCGAGGACGGCGGCGGCCGCTTCCCGCACGCCCTGGCCGGGCTCGCGGCCCTCTGGGCGCTGTTCGCGGTCCAGTGGCTGCTGCTGCCCGGCGCGATCGGCCTCGGCGACGTGAAGCTCGCCGGGGTGCTCGGGCTGTACCTCGGCTGGCTCGGCCTGGACGCCTGGCTCCTCGGCGTCGCCGCCACATTCGTGATCGGCGGCGTCTGCGCGGCCGGGCTGCTGGCCGCGCGGCGCGCCGGGCGCGGGTCCGAGCTCCCGTACGGGCCGTTCCTGCTGCTCGGGACCCTCCTCGCCGTCCTCGTCCACGCCTGAAAAACGGTTGGTCTGGCCTGGCCGGCGGCGGGCATGCTGAGATCATGCTCGATGACGCGCAGGTAGAGGCCTTCATCCGCGACGGCTTCGTACGGCTGGACGAGGCGTTCCCGCGAGACCTCGCCGAGGAGGGCCGGGAGATTCTCTGGAAGGACGTCGGCGCCGATCCGAACGACCGCTCCACCTGGACCGCGCCGGTCGTCCGGCTCGGCGGGTACGCCCAGGAGCCGTTCCGGCGGGCGGCCAACACGTCCCGCCTGCACTCGGCGTTCGACCAGCTCGTCGGCGCGGGACGCTGGGAGCCGCTCGGCGGCCTCGGGACCTTCCCCGTCCGGTTTCCCAGCGACGAGGACCCCGGCGACGCCGGGTGGCACGTCGAGGCCAGCTTCCCCGGGGACGACCCGTCCGACTTCATGAGCGCGCGGACGAACGTCTTCTCCAAGGGACGGACACTGCTGCTGCTCTTCCTGTTCTCCGACGTGGGACGGCACGACGCCCCCACGCGCGTCCGCGTCGGCTCGCACTTCGACGTGGCTCCGATCCTCGAACCGGCGGGCGAGGAGGGCCTGCCGTTCATGGAGCTCGCGGGCAAGGCGGTGCCCGCCAGCGAGGACCGCCCGGTCGCGTACGCGACGGGCCGGGCCGGTGACGTGTTCCTCTGCCACCCGTTCCTCGTGCACGCGGCCCAGCCGCACCGCGGCACCGAGCCGCGGTTCATGGCGCAGCCGCCGCTCCTCCCGGCGGCCGGATGGCAGTTCGAGCTGGAGCGCGCCGCGGGGGCGTACGCGCCCGTCGAGGTGGCGGTCAGGCGAGGTCTCGGGCGGTGACCGCCCGCCGGGTGGTGACCGCCGTACGCTGAGAACCCGTCGCCGTCCAGAGGACCTCCCCGTGCTGACCATGCAGGACGCCCTGATCAGGCTGACCGACTACTGGGCGGGGCACGGCTGCCTCGTCGCCCAGCCGATGAACACCGAGGTCGGCGCCGGAACCCTCAACCCGGCGACCGCGCTGCGCGTGCTCGGCCCCGAGCCCTGGCGCGTCGCCTACGTGGAGCCGAGCGTGCGCCCCGACGACGCGCGGTACGGCGACAACCCCAACCGGCTGCAGACGCACACGCAGTTCCAGGTGATCCTCAAGCCGGAGCCGGGCGACGCCCAGGAGGTCTACCTCGGCAGCCTGCGGGCGCTCGGGATCGACCTCGCCGCCCACGACGTGCGGTTCGTCGAGGACAACTGGGCGTCGCCCGCGCTCGGCGCGTGGGGCCTCGGCTGGGAGGTCTGGCTGGACGGGCTGGAGATCACGCAGTTCACCTACTTCCAGCAGTCCGGCGGGCTGACGCTCGACCCGGTCTCGGTCGAGATCACCTACGGGATGGAACGCATCATCATGGCGCTCCAGGGCGCCTCCCACTTCAAGGACATCGTGTACGCGCCCGGCATCTCCTACGGCGAGGCGTTCGGGCAGTCCGAGTACGAGATGAGCCGCTACTACCTCGACGACGCCGACATCGAGACCGGCCGGCGGCTGTTCGAGGCGTACGCCGGCGAGGCGCGGCGGATGCTGGACGCCCGGCTGCCCGTTCCCGCGCACTCCTACGTCCTCAAGTGCTCCCACGCGTTCAACGTCCTGGACTCGCGCGGCGCCATCGGCACGACCGAGCGCGCCCGCGCGTTCGCCCGCATGCGGGGCCTCGCGCACGAGGTCGCCGGACTGTGGGTCGAACGCCGCGCCGAGCTTTCCCATCCGCTCGGCGACGCCACCCGCGCGGAGCGTGACGCCACCACCGGCGCGGGGCGTTCCGCGCCGCCACAGGCGCCGGCGACCCTTCCCGAGCTCGACCGGGCGGGCACGTTCGCGCTGGAGATCGGCGTCGAGGAGCTGCCCCCGCACGAGGTCGCGCCCACGGCCGACCAGGTCACCGGCGCCCTGGTCGGCGGGCTGCGGGAGACCGGGCTCTACGGCGACGAGTCGTCGGCCGAGACGGGCGCCACACCGCGCCGGATCGTCGCCGTCGTCACCGGCCTGCGACCGCGCGAGCCCGATCGCGAACGGGTCGTCAAGGGCCCGCGGCTCTCGGCAGCCTACGACGCCGACGGCAACCCGACCAAGGCCCTCCAGGGGTTCGCCCGCGGCCAGGGCGTCGATCCCGCCGAGGTCGGCACCGTCACCGTCGGCGGCGTCGAGTACGCCGGGCTCGTCCGCACCGTCACCGGCCGCCCGGCCGCCGAGGTGCTCGCCGAGCTCGTGCCGCGCGTGGTGCGGGGACTGCGGGCCGACACGAACATGCGGTGGAACGCCCCCGGCGTCTCGTTCAGCCGCCCGGTCCGCTGGCTCGTCGCCCTGCTGGACGAGCACGTCGTCCCGGCGAGCGTCGCCGGGCTGGCCACCGGCCGGACCACCCGCGTCCACCGCACCGCCGCCGAGCCCCTGGTCTCGGTCCCGCACGCGGACGCGCTGACGGCGACGCTGCGCGCCAACGGCATCGAGCCCGCCGTCTCCCGCCGCCGCTCCCGCGTCGTCGAGGGCGCCGCGCCGCTCGCCCGTTCGGTCGGCGGCGTGATCGACTTCCCGGCCGAGCACCCGCTCCTCGAAGAGATCGTCAACCTCGTCGAGGAGCCCGCGCCGATCCTGGGCTCGTTCGACGAGTCCTTCCTGACGCTGCCGGAGGAGATCCTCACCACGGTCATGAAGAAGCACCAGCGGTACCTGCCGGTGCGTTCGTCCACGGGCCGCCTCCTGCCGCACTTCGTCACCGTCGCCAACGGGCCCTGCGACACCGAGGCGGTCTCGGCGGGCAACGCCGCCGTCCTGCGCGCCCGCTACCAGGACGCCGCGTTCTTCTTCGAGCACGACCTGCGCCGCAAGCCCGAGGAGCTGAAGACCGGCCTGGAGAAGCTGACCTTCGCCGACCGCCTCGGCTCCATGGCCGACCGCGCCGCCCGCATCCGGGCGATCGCGGGCGAGCTCGCCAGCCACGTCGACCTCGCGAACGAGGAGCTCGATGTCGTGCGGCGGGCCGGGAAGCTGGCGAAGTTCGACCTGGCCGCGTCCATGGTGATCGAACTGTCCGGCCTCGCCGGGACGATGGCGCGCGAGTACGCGCGCCGCGCGGGCGAGGACGAGGCCGTCGCCCAGGCCCTCTACGAGATGGAGCTGCCGCGCTCGGCCGGTGACGCCCTCCCCGCGGGCGTCGCCGGGTCGCTGCTCGCCGTCGCCGACCGGCTCGACCTCCTCGCCGGGCTCTTCGCGGTCGGCTCGGCGCCCACCGGCGGGTCCGACCCGTTCGGGCTGCGCCGCGCCGCCCTCGCCCTCACCGCCATCCTGCGCGGCGACCCGCGCCTGGCGGCCGTCACGGTGGACGAGGGACTGCGGATCGCCGCGCGCAACCAGCCGGTCGAGGTCGCCCCGGAGGCCCTCGCGGAGGCGACCCGGTTCGTCGCCCGCCGCCTCGAGCAGGCGCTCATCGACGAGGGCCACCCGGTCCAGGTGGTCCGGGCGGTCATGCCGCACGCGGGCTCGCCCGCCTATGCCGAACGCGCCGCCCGCGATCTCGGCGGGCTCCTCGGCGACGAACGGTTCCGGCGGCTCACCACCGCCCTCCAGAGGGTGCTGCGCATCGTCCCGGACGGCACCCTTCCCGGCTACGACCCCGGCCTCTTCGCCGAGCCGGCCGAACGGCGCCTGTACGACGCGTTCGTCCGTGTGCGGGCCGAGCTGCCGCGCTACGCCACGCTGCCGGAGTTCACCGCCGCCGTGCTGCCGCTCGCCGAACCGATCGACGCCTACTTCGACGACGTCATGGTCATGGACAGGGACCCGGCCGTCCGCGCCAACCGCCTCGGTTTCCTGGCCGATGTCCGCGACCTGGTCACGATCCTCGACTGGCCCCAGATCGCCTGAACTGTCCGAACAGTCCGCTTTCGCTTCTATTCTCTGGATCATGGAACTGGTGGCCGCCGCCTATGACGATCCGATCGCGGCGAAGCTGATCGCCGAGGTTCAGCAGGAGTACGTGCTGCGGTACGGGAGCGAGGACGAGACGCCGACGGATCCCGCCGAGTTCGCGGCGCCGCTGGGCCACTTCGTCGTCGGGCTGCTGGACGGCGACGCGGTGGCGTGCGGCGGGTGGCGTGCCCACGACTCCGCCGAGCCCGGCTTCCGCGACGGCGACGCCGAGATCAAGCGGATGTACGTGGTGAAGCGGGCGCGCGGGCGGGGATTCGCGCGGCTCCTGCTGGCCGAGCTCGAACGGTCCGCGGCCGCGGCGGGCCGCCGTCGCGCGATCCTGGAGACCGGCACCAGGCAGCCGGAGGCGATCGCGCTGTACGTGTCCTCCGGCTACGTCAGGATCCCGGGCTTCGGCTACTACCGGGACTCGCCGGTCAGCCGCTGCTACGGCAAGGACCTGCTGGAACACGAGCCCGAACGGGCCTGACCGGGGACGGCCGGAAGCCCTCCGCCCGGTTCTCATCAGCTGGACACGTATCCGGCCACCTGCGCCGAGTCACTAGGATCGACGGCATGCTGCGCTGGTTGACCGCGGGGGAGTCCCATGGCCCGGCCCTCACCGCGATCGTGGAGGGCCTCCCGGCCGGTGTGCGCGTGACCTCAGGCGACATCGCCGAGGCGCTGCGCCGCCGCCGGCTCGGGCATGGGCGGGGCGCCCGCATGAAGTTCGAGCAGGACAAGGTCACGATCCTGGGAGGGGTCCGGCACGGGCTCACCCAGGGCGGACCGGTCGCGATCGAGGTCGGCAACACCGAGTGGCCCAAGTGGGAGACGGTGATGTCGGCCGATCCGGTCGACCCCGACGTCCTGGCGGCGCAGGCGCGGAACGCCCCGCTCTCGCAGCCGCGGCCCGGCCACGCCGACCTGGTCGGCATGCAGAAGTACGGATTCGACGACGCGCGGCCGGTCCTGGAGCGGGCGAGCGCCCGGGAGACCGCGGCGCGGGTGGCTCTGGGCGAGGTCGCCAGGGCGTTCCTGCGGCAGGCGCTCGGCGCCGAGGTGCTCAGCCACGTGGTGTCGCTCGGCGAGGTGACCGTGCCCGATGACGTCGCCCTGCCCGGGCCGGACGACCTGGCGGCGGTGGACGACGACCCGGTGCGCTGCTTCGACCCCGGCACGGCCGCCGAGATGGTCGCGCACATCGACGAGCTCAAGCGGGCGGGTGACACCCTCGGCGGCGTCGTGGAGGTGCTCGTGTACGGGCTGCCGCCCGGCCTCGGCAGCCACGTGCACTGGGACCGGCGCCTGGACTCCCGGCTGGCCGGGGTCCTCATGGGCATCCAGGCGATCAAGGGCGTGGAGGTCGGCGACGGCTTCACGACCGCGCGCCGGCCGGGATCGCGCGCCCACGACGAGATCGACATGACCGACACGGGCATCCGCCGCCGGACCAACCGCGCGGGCGGCGTCGAGGGCGGCATGACCACCGGCGACGTGCTGCGCGTCCGGGCCGCGATGAAGCCGATCTCCACGGTGCCCAAGCGCCTGGACACCATCGACGTCAGGACCGGTGAGCCCGCCAAGGCCATCAACCAGCGCAGCGACGTGACCGCGGTCCCCGCGGCCGGGGTCGTGGCCGAGTCGATGGTGGCGCTCGTGCTGGCCGACGCCGTGCTGGAGAAGTTCGGCGGCGACTCGGTCGAGGAGACCGCCCGCAACGTGCAGGGTTACCTGTCCTCCCTGGAAATCAAATGACGCTGGAAGACACATGACGCGGCCCAAGGCAGTTCTCATCGGCCCTCCCGGCTCGGGCAAGTCCACCGTCGGCGCCGCCCTGGCCGAGCGACTCGGCCTCGCCCTGCGCGACACCGACGCCGACACCGAGGCCGCGGCGGGCAAGCCCATCGGCGAGATCTTCATCGACGACGGCGAGGAGCACTTCCGGGCGCTCGAACGCGCCGCCGTCCAGGCCGCGCTGGCCGAGCACGAGGGCGTGCTCGCCCTCGGCGGCGGGGCGATCCTGGCCCCCGAGACCCAGGAGCTGCTGGCCGGGCACACCGTGGTCTACCTCCAGGTCGGGCTGTCGGAGGCGGTCAAGCGGGTCGGGCTGGCCTCGGCGCGGCCGCTGCTGGTCCTCAATCCGCGCAGCCAGTTGCGCAAGCTCCTGGAGGAACGGCTGCCGATCTACGAGCGGCTCGGCACCATCGTGGTCGCCACCGACGGCCGTGAGCCCGCCGAGATCGTCGAGGAGATCGTCAAGGAACTGGAGCGGTCGTGACGGAGTCCCGGGTGCACGTCGGCGGCGCCGACCCGTACGACGTCGTCATCGGCACCGGAGTGCTCGGCGAGCTGCCGGGCCTGCTGGGCGACCGCGTGCGCACCGTCGCGGTGGTCCACGCCGAGGGCCTGCCGGAGATCGCGCGGCCCGTGTGCGGCGCCCTCGAACAGGCCGGATACACCGTGCACGCCGTGCCGGTGCCGGACGGCGAGGCGGCCAAGGAGGTCGGCGTGCTCGCCGGTCTCTGGTCGCGGTTCGCGCAGCTCGGCATGACCCGTTCCGACGCCGTCGTCGGCGTCGGCGGCGGCGCGACCACCGATCTGGCGGGCTTCGCCGCGGCGTCCTGGCTGCGCGGGGTCAAGGCCGTGCTGGTACCGACCACGCTGCTGGGCATGGTCGACGCCGCCGTCGGCGGCAAGACCGGGATCAACATCCCCGAGGGCAAGAACCTCGTCGGCGCCTTCCACCCGCCGGCCGGGGTGCTGTGCGACCTGGCCACGCTGGTCACCATGCCGCACGACGACTACATCAGCGGCCTCGCCGAGGTGATCAAGGCGGGCTTCATCGCCGACCCGGTGATCCTCGACCTGGTCGAGGCCGACCCGGAGGGCGCCGCCTCGCCCACCGGCCCGCACACCCGCGAGCTGGTCGAACGGGCCATCCAGGTGAAGGCCGACGTGGTCTCCGCCGACCTCAGGGAGAGCGGGCTCCGGGAGATCCTCAACTACGGGCACACGCTCGCGCACGCCATCGAGAAGGCCGAGGACTACAAGTTCCGGCACGGGCACGCGGTCGCCATCGGCATGGTCTACGCCGCCGAGCTGGCCCGCCTGGCGGGACGGCTGCCCAAGGACGTCGTCGACCGGCACCGCCAGGTGATCTCCTCGGTCGGCCTGCCCGTCTCGTACGGGGCGGAGGCGTGGAAGGAGCTCCGCGCCACCATGACCATCGACAAGAAGTCGCGCGGCGCCACCCTCCGCTTCGTCGTGCTCGACGGCATCGCCGCCCCCGGGCGGCTGGAGGGGCCGGACGAGGCCCTGCTCGCCGCCGCCTACCAGGAGGTCGGCCGATGACCGCGAGCGGAGCGGAGCCGATGAACGCGAGCGGAGCGAGCCTATGAACGCGAGCGGAGCGAGCCTATGAACGCGAGCGGAGCGAGCCTATGAACGCGAGCGGAGCGAGCGCGAGCGGAGCGAGCCAATGAACAGGGTCCTTGTGCTGAACGGGCCCAACCTGCGCCGCCTGGGCACCCGAGAGCCCGACGTGTACGGGGCGGCGTCGTTCGACGACCTCGTCGCGCTGTGCCGGGACGCCGCCCGCCACCTCGACCTGCACGCCGAGGTCCGGCAGACCGACGACGAGGCGGAGATGGTCCGCTGGGTGCACCAGGCCGCCGACGAACGGCTGCCGATCATCATCAACCCCGCCGCGTTCACCCACTACTCCTACGCGCTGCGCGACGCCCTCGCCCAGCGCACCGCGCCCCTGATCGAGGTGCACATCTCCAATCCCGCCGCGCGCGAGGAGTTCCGTCACACCTCCGTCGTGGCGGGTGTCGCCACCGGCACGATCGCGGGTTTCGGCCTCATGTCGTACGTCCTGGCGCTGCAGGCCGTCGCCGAGCTGATCGCGGAGAAGAAGGTCTAGACCGGCCGGACCCGGTCCCACGCCACACACGGATCGCGGCAAGTGTGTGCGCGGGCGACGTGGTTCAGGTCACATCGTGCTCCCACACTGACGGAATCCCCGTCCGTGAGGAGGCACGATTCATGAGGACCGGACAGGTGCTCCTGATCATTCTGACCGCCCTGGGCGTGGCGGCCTCACTCTCGATCGCGAGAGCGTCGGTGCCGCCGCCGACCCGGAGCACGCTCCCCGAGTACGGCATCTCGGCCACGTACGTCAGCGGGCTCTCGTCCGGCGGCTACATGGCCAACCAGCTCCACGTCGCCTATTCCAGCGTCTTCAAGGGAGCCGGCGTGTTCTCCGCCGGCCCGTACGACTGTGCCCAGAACAGCTTGAGCACCGCCCTGAACGCGTGCATGGACACCGTCCTGCCGCGCCGGACCCCCGCCCAGCTCCAGCAGCTGACCCGCGACCGCGCGGCGGCGGGAAGCGTCGACCCGGTCCAGAACCTGTCGGGGTCACGGGTGTGGCTCTTCCACGGCACCGCCGACGCGACCATCGAGACGGCCGTCAACGACGACCTCGCCACCTACTACCGTGGCCTCGGCGCGAACGTCGCCTACGACAAGACGTCCCCGGCCGGGCACGCCTGGGTGAGCCCGATCGGCCCGAACGCCTGCGGCTCCACGGCGTCGCCCTACGTCAACAAGTGCGGAAACACCGATCCGGTGAAGGAGATGCTGGCCCACCTGTGGGGTTCCGTGGCACCGGCTAGCAATTCGCCGCTGACCGGGAAGCTCATTCAGTTCGACCAGCGGTCCTACGTCCCAGGTGGGAATCCCGCCTCGGTCAGCATGGGCAATGAGGGCTTCGCCTACGTTCCCAAGGCGTGTGAGGGCGGTCCCTGCAAGCTCATGGTGACCCTGCACGGCTGCTACCAGCACTACGGGCTGGTCGGCAACGCCCTCATGGACAAGGGCTACCTGAACGAGTACGCCGACACCAACAACATGATCGTGCTCTACCCGCAGGCCGCGACCATGACCGGGAACCCGCGTGGCTGCTGGGACTGGTGGGGCTACCAGTCGGCCGCCTACCCCCTCAAGAACGGCCCGCAGATGGCTTCGATCGCCGCCATGGTCAAGGCCCTGGGCGGAACGGGAGGCGGAACCGACCCCAGCCCCACGCCGACACCGACCAGCCCCACGCCGACGCCCACGCCCACGCCCACGCCCACGCCTGAGTGCATCACCGCGAGCAACTACAGCCACACGACAGCCGGACGCGCGTACGCCCGAATGGGCCAGACGTACGCCGTGGGTTCCAACCAGCCGCTCGGCTTGTGGAACACGTTCACCAGAAGCACCCTCAAGCAGACCTCGCCGGGCCACTGGGTCACGTGCTGACCGGGCGTCAGTCGGTGATCGCGGCGGCGGTCATGGCCTTGAGCTCGGCCACGACATCGTCCAGCGGCCGGACGTCGAGGTGCGCGCGGCACAGGATCGTGGCGCCCTCGACGGCGGCGACGATCATGCGGGCCAGCCGGCCGGACCGTTCGTCGGGCACCCCGGCGTTGCCGAGGCAGGTGGCGAGGGTGTCCTCCCAGCGGTCGAACGCGGCGGCGGCGGCCCTGGCCAGCTGCGGCGCGTCGTCGTGGGACTCGACGGTGACCGCGACGACGGGGCAGCCGGCCCGGAACTCGCTCTTGACCAGCACCTGACGCCACCAGCCCACGAAGGCGTCCACCGCCGCCGCCGGGTCGCCGCCCTCGGCGGCGGCCTGGATGCCCGCGTTGAGGAACTCGCCCGCGTAGCGCACCGCCTCTTCGGCGAGCTCGACCTTGCCGCCGGGGAAGTGGTGGTAGATCGAGCCGCGGGGGGCGCCGCTGTGCGCGATGACGTCGCGGAACGCCGTGCCGCTGTAGCCGCGCTCGCGGAAGAGGTAGGCGGCGCTCCGCACCATGCGTTCCCGGCTGTCCGTGCCCATGACGACAGATTATGACCTGCATCATAGGTTTTCGACGTGACTATGATGAGTGTCATAGGGATTCTGTGTTATGACGGTCGTCATACCTAGCCTTCCTCGCTACCGGTGAGTAGGGTCGGGGTCGGCATCGGAGAAGAAGAAGGAGTCCTGGCGTGATCGACCTCCAGCGCGACGGCGACGTGTTCGTCCTGCGGTTCGACGACGACGAGAACCGCTTCAGCCCTGGTTTCCTGGACGCCGTCGGCGACGCCCTCGACACGGTGGAGAAGAACGACGGCCCGGGCGCCCTGGTGACGGTGGGGACCGGCAAGTTCTACTCGAACGGGCTCGACCTGGCCTGGCTCAGCGACAACCAGGACCGCTTCGAGGACTACCTCAAGAGCGTCAACGCCCTGTACGCCCGGGTGCTGTCGCTGCCGCTGCCCACGGTCGCCGCGGTCAACGGCCACGCGTTCGCCGGCGGCGGCATGCTCATGCTCGCCCACGACTTCGCGGTCATGCGCACCGACCGCGGCTACTTCTGCCTGCCCGAGGTGGACCTCGGCATGAGCTTCACGCCCGGCATGAGCGCGCTGATCCAGTCCCGGCTGACCCCGGGTACAGCGCACGAGGCGATGGTGTCCGGGCGCCGCTACACCGCCGAGCAGGCCCAGGCCGCCGGGATCGTGCAGCGCACCGCCGCCGAGGCCGACGTGCTGCCCGCCGCGGTCGAGCTCGCCGCCTCCCTCGCGCCCAAGAACGGCACGACCGTCGCGAAGATCCGCACCGACATGTACCGCGGCACCCTGGAGGCGCTGCGCGGGCCGGTGTTCTTCTAGATCGGCGCGTGTCCGGGCCGCTTCGTCCGGACCGGTCTTCGCGTGAGCGGTGGGCACCGGCCTGGATCGCGGTACGTTACGTTCGACTGAATCAGATTCGGTTTTAGGGAAAGGGAGCCAGGGATGCGCATCGGTATGCCGCTCAGTTACTCAGGCGGCTTCAAGGAGGCCGCCGCCGAGCTGGCCGACTTCGAGAAGGCCGGTCTCGACATCGTCTATGTGGCCGAGGCCTACAGCTTCGACGGCGTGAGCCAGATGGGCTACATCGCGGCCAAGACCGAGCGCATGCAGATCGCCTCGGGCATCCTCAACATCTACTCCCGGACCCCGACCGTGCTGGCGATGACCGCGGCCGGCCTGGACTACGTGAGCGACGGCCGCTTCACCCTCGGCATCGGCGCGTCCGGCCCGCAGGTGATCGAGGGCTTCCACGGCGTGCCCTACCAGGCGCCGGTCGGCCGCCAGCGCGAGGTCGTCGAGATCTGCCGCAAGGTCTGGCGCCGCGAGCGGCTCCAGCACGACGGCAAGTACTACAAGCTGCCGCTGCCCGCCGAGCAGGGCACCGGCCTCGGCAAGCCGCTCAAGCTCATCAACCACCCGGTGCGCGCCGACATCCCCATCGAGATCGCCGCGATCGGGCCCAAGAACGTCGAGCTGACCGCCGAGATCGCCAACGGCTGGCAGCCGATCTTCTACCTGCCGGAGAAGGCCGCCGACGTCTGGGGCCCCTCGCTGGAGGCCGGCCGGGCCAAGCGCGACGCCGCGCTCGGCGAGCTGGACATCGTCGGCCAGGCCCCGCTCGCCATCGGCGACGACGTCCAGGGCTTCCTGGAGTTCGGCCGCCCGATGGCCGCCCTCTACATCGGCGGCATGGGCGCCAAGGGCAAGAACTTCTACAACGACCTGTGCCGCCGCTACGGCTGGGAGAAGGAAGCCGAGGAGATCCAGGACCTCTACCTGGACGGCAAGAAGGACGAGGCCGCCGCCAAGGTCCCCTACGAGCTGCTGGAGAAGATGTCCCTCATCGGCTCCGAGGGGCACGTGCGCGAACGCCTCGCCGCCATGAAGGAGTCCGGCATCACCACGCTGAACGTCACCCCGATCGCCGGTGACCACAAGGCCCGCCTCGCCCTGATCGAGAAGGTCAAGGAGATGGCCGCCGACCTGTAGGGCGTGTCCCGGATCGGCGCCGTGTGGCGGCGTGCCCCCTCGGCACGCCGCCACACGCCGTCCCCTCACAGGGCGGTGCCGACCTCCTTGGCGACGCGTTCGCCCGAACGGACCGCGCCGTCCATGTAGCCGGTCCAGTGGCCGGACGTCTCGGTGCCGGCCCAGTGCACGAGCCCGCACGGCGCGCGCAGCGCCGCACCGAAGTCGGTGAGCACTCCGGGGGCGGCGACGCCGACAGGTCCGCCGCCGCTCCACGTCTCGTTGTCCCATCGCTGCATCGCCGTCAGCGACGGGGACCTGGCCTTGTCGCCGAAGAGCCTGCCGAACGAGTCGAGCGCCGCCGCCTTCACCTCCTCGGGCGGGGCGGCGTCCAGACGCCGGATGTTGCTCTGGTTGATGAAGCCCATCAGGATGCCGCGCGAGCCGTCCGGCGGGCTGTTGTCGAACGTCACGTCGATGACGCCGCTGTCGGCGATCGCCTGGCCGGTCAGCCCCTCCGCCCGCCAGAACGGCGTCTCGTACACGCCCACGAACTTGGCGATCGACCCCATCGGATAGCGCTGCATCAGCTGCAGCCGGCTCGCGGGCAGCGCCGGCGTGAAGTCGATCTTGCTTGCGACGGCCGGGGACATCGCCACGATCACCCGCTTGGCGGTGACCGTGATCCCGTCGGCGGTGACCGCGGCCCCGGCGGACGTCGAGGCGATACGGCGCACCGGCGCGTTGTAGCGGACGCGGTCGCCGAGCCGCGCGGCGAGCCGGATCGGCACCTGCTCGGGGCCGCCGGCGAACCGGGTCTCCTGCGCGCCGTTCCTGGTGTTGATGAGCCGGTCCACGTTCCCCGGACTGGTCTCGTTCCCGGCCGAGGCGACGTAGTTCAGCACGTACAGCAGCGACACATCGCGCGACCGCACCGACAGCGTCGAGCTGATGAACGCGTCCATCAGGAAGCGCGCGCCGTTGCTCAGCGAGTGGGACCGCGACCAGGTGTGGAACGTCTGGCTGTCCCATTCCTCCGCCTTCGGCGCCTTCCACGGCTCGCCCACCGGCACCTCCTTGGCCATGTTGCCGAGGGAGAGGAGAGCGAGTTGCAGATCGACGACGCCCCAGTCGGGCGGCACCGCGCCGAGGATGCCGTCGGTGGCGTAGAGCGAGCGCCTGCCGTTGCGGTAGTAGACGTTCTTGCCCGTGTTGTACGTGGGGAAGGTCTCGACGCCCATCTCCTTGGTGAGGGCGGCGATGCGGTCCTGCGTGGGCCCGATGAACTCCGCGCCGCCCTCGCTGGTCGTGCCGTCCCCGAGCGGCAGGCCGTACACCCGCCCGCCGGGCCGTTCCCGGGCCTCCAGCACGATCACCGACCGCCCGGCGGCGACCAGGTCACGGGCCGCGGTCAGCCCGGCCAGCCCGGCCCCGACGATCACCACGTCGGCGCTGACGGCCGCGGCGGCGCGGGCGGAGGACGCGGGGAGCGCGGACATCGCGGCGCCGGCGGCGGCGGTGAGCGCGCCGGTGCCGAGCAGTCTCCGGCGGCTTACTCCGGTCACGGGGTCCTCCTCGGGGGAAGGCCGGGGGAGCGCCGGCGCGGCGGGGCCTTTTTGATCATTTGCTGACGAAGAACGTAGAGGCGCCCGTGCGTGCTGGACAAGGGAAGGCGAGGCTTCTTCATGTTCTGTGGCCAACTAGAGTCCTGGCCATGGGGGAGCTCCATGAGACAAGGCGCGAGCGGCTCACCGAACTGCTCGCCGCGCACGACGTCGACGCCCTGCTGGTCACCCGGCTGGTCAACGTCCGCTATCTGACCGGGCTGGCCAGCTCGAACGCGGCGTTGCTCGTGCGCGCGGAGGGGCCGGCGGTGCTGGCCACAGACGCGCGCTACGCGGGCACCGCCGCCGAGGTCTGCCCCGACGTGGAACTCGTCGTCGAACGGCAGACCGCTCGGGTCCTGACGACGATGGCCGCCGACGGGGGCGTGCGGCGCCT
The DNA here is from genome assembly GCF_039533225.1 of Actinomadura fulvescens. Lineage (NCBI taxonomy): Bacteria > Bacillati > Actinomycetota > Actinomycetes > Streptosporangiales > Thermomonosporaceae > Actinomadura > Actinomadura fulvescens. The sequence goes on from NZ_BAAATD010000001.1 coordinate 1,044,668, forward strand.
GGGGTTCGAGGCGCACGATGTCACGGTCGAGAAGCACGCCGAGCTGGCCGCGCTCGACCGGGGGATCGAGCTTCCCCCTGTGAGCAGGCCGGTCGAGGGGCTCCGGGTGGTCAAGGACGAGGCGGAGCTGGCGCTGCTGCGCGAGGCGTGCGCGATCACCGACCGGGCGTTCGAGCGCGTCCTCCCGCTGGTCCGGCCCGGCGTGACCGAACGGCGGATCGCCATCGCGCTGGAGCGCGAGATGGTCGACCTCGGCGCGGAGGCGCCCGCGTTCGACTCGATCATCGCGTCCGGTCCGAACGGCGCGGTGCCGCACCACCGTCCGGGCGACCGCGAGATCGCGGCGGGCGACCTCGTGACCATGGACTTCGGCGCCCGCCACGGCGGTTACCACGCCGACATGACCCGTACCGTCGCGGTCGGCCGCGTGGCCGGCTGGCAGCGCGAGGTGTACGAGCTGGTCAGGCGGGCGCAGCAGGCCGCCGTGGACGCCGCGCGGCCGGGCGCGGAGACCGTGGCCGTGGACGCCGCGGCGCGGGACCTGATCAAGGCGGCCGGACACGGTGACGACTTCCCCCACGGCCTCGGGCACGGCGTCGGCCTGGAGATCCACGAGGCTCCGCTCATGGGGTACGACAGGACCGGTAAGCTGAGGGATCGAGTTCCCGTCACCGCCGAACCCGGGGTCTATCTCGCGGGCCGGGGCGGGGTGCGGATCGAGGACACTCTGGTGGTCCGGGCGGACGGGCCGGAGCTCCTCACCAAGACGACCAAGGAACTGCTCGTACTGTGAACGACACGGGCGGGTCCGCTACCAGGAGACACACGTGGCGACGACGAACGACCTGAAGAACGGCATGACGCTGAGGATCGACAGCCAGCTCTGGACCGTTCTGGAGTTCCAGCACGTCAAGCCCGGCAAGGGCCCGGCCTTCGTCCGCACCAAGATCAAGAACGTGCTCTCCGGCAAGATCATCGACAAGACCTTCAACGCCGGCACCAAGGTCGAGGTCGCCAGCGTCGACAAGCGGGAGATGCAGTACCTCTACCGCGAGGGCGAGGACTTCGTCTTCATGGACACCGAGACCTACGACCAGCCGCACATCCCGGCCGCCGTCGTGGGCGACGCCGCGAGCTACCTGCTCCCCGAGGGCAACGCGGTGATCGCGTTCAACAACGAGAACCCCCTCTACGTCGAGCTGCCCGCCGCCGTGGTCCTGCAGATCACCGAGACCGAGCCCGGCCTGCAGGGCGACCGCTCCACCGGCGGCAGCAAGCCCGCCACCCTGGAGACCGGCGCGCAGATCCAGGTCCCGCTGTTCATCACCACCGGCGAGAAGGTCAAGGTCGACACCCGCTCCGGCGAGTACCTCGGCCGCGGCTGAGATGGCCGCCCGTACCAAGGCGCGCAAGCTGGCCCTCGACATCCTGTTCGCGGCCGAGCTCCGCGAGGAGCGCCCCACCGAGGTGCTCTCCCAGCGCGGCCGGCCCAACCAGGACGAGCTGGCCGAGTACGACCACGCCGTCCGGCTGATCGAGGGCGTGCAGGAGCACCAGGAGCGCATCGACGAGCTGCTCGCCACCTACGCCACCGGCTGGACGCTGGAGCGCATGCCGGTGGTCGACCGCAACATCCTGCGGATGGGCACGTTCGAGCTGCTCTGGGTGGACGACGTCCCCGACGGCGTCGCCATCAGCGAGGCGGTGGGGCTGGCGACCGAGCTGTCCACCGACGAGTCCCCGCGGTTCATCAACGGCCTCCTGTCGCGTTTGCAGCAGCTCAAGCCGTCCCTGTCGTTGTAGCGCAATAGGCTGGGTCGGATGACGGACGTGAAGGGGGCAGCCGTGGCCGCCCAGCAAAAGGGAGCCGACGAGCAGAGCGCGGGGGCTGCCGGAAAGCCGGCCGAGCGTAGTGAGTCCGCTGAAGGGCGGCGGGTGGGGGCTGTGGGATGGCGTCCGAGGGGGAGCAGCAGGGTACGGAACGCGGTCCTGTGGGACGCGCTGCGCACCGTCCTTGACCGCATCGCGCCCGAAGGTCCCAGCGACGTCGTGGACGTGGGCGGCGGCACCGGAGGGTTCGCGGTACCGCTCGCCGAGCTGGGCCACCGGGTCACCGTCGTCGACGCCAGTCCCGACGCGCTGGCCGCCCTCGAACGCCGAGCCGACGAGGCCGGCGTCACCGTCAAGGCGGTCCAGGGCGACGCGGTCGACCTCCCCGACCTGCTCGGCTCCGACGCCGCCGACCTCGTTCTCTGCCACAGCGTCCTGGAGTACGTGGACGACCCCGACGCCGCCGTGCGGGCGCTCACCGCGACGCTGCGTCCCGGCGGTTCGGCCAGTGTGCTGGTCGCCGGGCAGGTGGCCGCCGCCCTGCACCGCGCCGTCGCCGGGCACTTCGACGACGCCCGCCACGTCCTCACCGACCCCGACGGGCGCTGGGGCGACCACGACCGCATGCCCCGGCGCTTCACCCGCGAGACCCTCTCCGCCCTCGTCGCCGCGTCCGGGCTGACCGTCGGCGAGCTGCACGGCGTACGGATCTTCGCGGACCTGATCCCCGGCAACCTCGTCGACGCCGACCACACGGCCGCCGGACGCGGCCCCGGGGGCGAACGCGCCGCCGAGGCGCTCATCGCCCTGGAGTCGGCCGCCGCGGTCCACCCGATCCTTCGCGAGCTCGCGACCCAGCTGCATCTGCTCGCCCATAAATGAGCCGCAAACAGCAGCTGCACCGGCCCGGACCGCAGCCGGGGCCGCCGGCCGACGACACCGGCTGCCCGATCCTGCACGTCGACATGGACGCGTTCTTCGTCAGCGTCGAGCTCCTCGACCGGCCGGAGCTGCGCGGCCGCCCGGTGATCGTCGGTGGCGCCGGGCCCCGCGGCGTGGTGTCGGCGGCCTCCTACGAGGCCCGCCGCTTCGGCGTGCACTCGGCCATGCCGATGACGCGCGCCCGCCGCCTGTGTCCCCAGGCGGTGATCCTGCCGCCCGACCACGCCAAGTACAGCCGCGTCTCCGCGGCCGTCTTCGAGATCTTCCACAGCATCACGCCCCTCGTCGAAGGGCTCTCGCTGGACGAGGCGTTCCTCGACGTCGGCGGGGCCCTGCGGCGGCTGGGCCGCCCGGCCGTGATCGCCCAGCACGTCCGCGACGAGGTCAGCGCCCAGCAGGGCATCACGTGCTCGGTGGGCGTGGCGAGCACCAAGTTCGTCGCCAAGCTGGCCTCCACGCACTGCAAGCCCGACGGCCTGCTGGTGATCCCCGCCGCCGGTGTCCACGAGTTCCTCCACCCCCTCCCCGTGGCGGCCCTCTGGGGCGTCGGTGAGCGCACGGAGGAGAGCCTCCTGCGTCTGGGGCTGCGGACCGTCGGACAGCTCGCCCAGGTCCCGCTCGCGACGCTCCAGCGCGAACTGGGCAACGCGCTGGGCAGCCACCTGCACGAGCTCTCCTGGGGCCGCGACCCCCGCGAGGTCGTCCCGGAGAACCCCGACAAGAGCATCGGGGCCGAGGAGACCTTCGACACCGACATCGACGACCCGGAGATCATCAACCGTGAACTGCTCCGTCTCGCCGAGAAGGTCGGGTCCCGGCTCCGCGCCTCCGGAAACTCTGGCCGTACGGTGAGCGTCAAACTACGCATGGCGGACTTCAAAACGATCACCCGCTCCCGGACGCTGCGCGAGCCCACCGATCTCGCTCGTGTGATCTACATCACAGCGCGCGAGCTCTATGAGGCGGCGGGCCTCGAACGGGTACGTCTCCGACTGGTAGGCGTCCGGGTCGAAAACCTCGGCCCCGCTGACCAGGCCCCCCGCCAGCTGGCGCTGGACGAGCCCGAGACCGGCTGGCGTGAGGCCGAACGCGCGGTCGACCAGGCGGCGCACCGGTTCGGAAGCGGAACCGTCCGTCCCGCCGCACTGGTCCGTCGCGCACAGCAGGAGGACACTGGTGGCGCAGGTGACGGCAAGCGATGATTGGGGACGGTGGGATGACCGGCATATGGTCTTCGGTTGGCCGTTTGCTTTCGTACGCTTGTCCGGCCTCGTATTCTGGGCATATCACCGTTGAGGTTCTCGTCCTGCATCGGATACCCCGTCGCAGGGCTGTCGTTGGGAGGCGCCGTGCCGCTCTCTGAGCACGAGCAACGCATGCTCGAACAGATCGAGCAGGCGTTGTACGCCGAGGATCCGAAGTTCGCTCACGCGGTCCGCTCGACCAACCCCCAGGTGCACTACAAGCGCCGGATCGTGAAGGCCGCCCTCGGCTTCGTGGTGGGCGTCTGCGCGCTGATGGCGGGTTTGGTCGTGAACGCGGGCGCGGTCACCATCGCGATCAGCGTGACCGGCTTCGTCCTTATGGTGGTCTGCTGTGTCTGGGCCCTCTCCAGCTGGAAGCGGATGACCGGGGTCGGCACCGAACCGGAACGGGACACCCAGTCCCGCCCCGCCAAGTCCGGCTTCATGGACCGCATGGAAGAGCGCTGGCGCAAGCGGACCGAGGGCGAGTGAAAGGCTGACCTGGCGGCCGCACCCCAGCGGCCGCCGGCCTCGCCCAGTGACCTTCCCCACACTGAGCGCACTAGCGCACGCCCACTGACCCGCTCCGCTTCGCCCCGTCTCGCCCCGCCTCGCCTATCCCTCAAGACACGGATCCCACCGCCACCCGAACCACACCCCACCCCTCCTCCCGGTATGCATCCGGGTCACGCCTGACGAGTGCCGTCGCCGGGCCTGTTCAAGGTGGGGTGATTGTTACTTTTCGCGCGGGCGCCAGCGGAGGGCGGCGTTCAGGCGGCCTGCAGCTTCCAGTGCCCGGGTTCCTGCGTCGCGGAAGTCGGACATGGTGGACGGGGGGAGCAGGCGGGCACGCAGCCGGACGCGGCGGCCCACGGCGGCCGACATGGCGGTACGGACCGTCCGGACGTCGGCGCGTAGATCCGCGGCGGGCGGACGGGAGCGGGCGTAGCGCGCCACCTCCTCGGCGCGGGCGATGCGGCCGAGGGCCTGGACGGCCGTGGCGTCGAGCTCCAGGAGCTCGCCCAGGCGGCGGGCGGCGGCGCGGGGACTGTCGCTCGGCCGCCAGCTGAGGCCGTGGTCCAGGGCGTCGGCGTGCACCTCGCGCCAGGCCGCGTGGGCCGCGGCGCCCGAGGGCGGGCCGGTCGTGGCCGGGACGGGACCGGGGGCCACGGCGGACCAGCGGCGGCGCCGGGTCAGCAGGCGGACGGCCATCGGCGCCGCCAGCAGCATGAGGACCAGGAGGCCGCCGGCCAGCCAGCCGACGGGGATCGAGGTCCCGTCCGACTCCTTCTTGCCGATGCCCGGGTCGGCGCCGGCGTCGTCGGGACGGCGGCTGGGGCCCTCGGTGGCGTTGGGGCCCTGGGAGGCAGGGCTGGAGGCCTCCGGGGTGGGGTTGTCGGTCGGCTGTTCGGACGGGCGTTCGGAGGACTGCTGGGTGTAGGGCGGGGTGGCGGCGGTGCCCTGGCCGCCGAGACCGGCGGGGGTGGGCTCGAAGCGCACCCAGCCGGCGCCCTCGAAGTAGAGCTCGGGCCAGGCGTGGGCGTCCTTGGAGCGGACCTCCCACTCGCGCTGGCCGATCTGGGTGCCCGCGGTGTAGCCGATGGCGACGCGGGCCGGGATGCCCAGAATGCGGGCCATCACGGCCATCGAGGCGGCGAACTGCTCGCAGTAGCCGCGTTTGGTGCGCAGCAGGAAGTCCGCCAGGTCGCCGGCGGACGAGGGCGGCGGCGGGTCGAGGTCGTAGGCGAACTCACCGCTCTGGGTGAACCACCGCTGGAGGCGCACGGCCTGGTCATAGGCGGTGGTGGCGCCCTTGGTCACGGTCTCCGCCAGGGTCCGGACCTGCGGCGGGATGGACCTCGGCAGCACGGTGTAGGGGGTCAGGATGTCCGAGGGGTACTTGCGGGCGCGTGCCAGCTCGGCGGCGGCCGGCTGGACGCGCAGGCTGGAGACGGTGTACGAGCGGCCGCTCGCGGAGTCGCGCAGCGAGTAGACCATCAGCGACTGCGGATGCGCCCGCCAGTCGCCCTTGATCGAGACCCGGCGGGGCGCGTAGGGCGCGGGGAGGAAGTCGACCTTCTTCACCGCGCGCCGGATCTTGATGCGCGTGACGACCTCGCGGAACCGGGCCGTGGACAGGCCGGGCGGGGTGGGCAGATCACGGCCGGACACCCGGTCCTGGGACGAGCTCGGCAGCGCGCTGTAGGTCCACCGGTCGCCCTCGAACTTGTCGAGCGCGTACATCCGCAGGTAGTCGGGTCGTTCGGTGTCGTCGGTCTGGTACGTGAAGATCACGGCCTGGCGGTTCTTGCCGTTCAGGTCGCGCTTGAGCTGCGCGAGCGGCTCGACCGTGGTGACGGTCTGGGAACCTCCGTCGCCGTCCCCGCCCATCCCGAACATGCCGCGCGGATGGATGCCCGGGATCACCGTCGGGAGCAGGACGGCGACCGCCACGGCGGCGACGCCGATGCGGCGCCCGCTGGCCGCCATGCCGCTGGAGTCGGGACGTTCGGCCGGCGGCTCGGCCGTGTCGGCGGACCAGCGGCGGGTGAAGACCGCGCGCCCCCAGCCGCCGACCTGCTCACGCGCGTCGGCCATCAGCAGCATCAGGAAACCGAGCGCCCCGAGGCCGAACGCGAGCCAGCTGACGCTGTCCTCGCGCACCGCGGCGGGCACGCTGTACATCGCCAGGAGCGGGAGCCCGGCGGGCGCCGACCGGCGCAGCCGCACCGCGAGCAGGTCCACCACCACGGCGACGAGCCCGATGCCGGTGGCGGCCAGCAGCTCGATGCCCGGTACGAGGGGAACGGGCGCCGCGTACTGGTTGGCCGCGTTCCAGCCGTCGCCCATCAGCGTGCCGAGCCGCCGGATCGAGTCCGGCGTGGGGATGACGCCCAGCAGTGCCTGCCCGGACGCGAACCGCGCGTTCAGATAGAGGTGCAGCGCGCCGAGCCCGCCGAGCGCGCCGAGCACCGAGGGCGCGCGCAGCCGCCGCATCAGCAGGCCCGCGCCCGCGACCACGATGACCGAGCCCAGCCCGGACCAGAACCACGTGCCGCTCGCGAACAGCGGATACAGCCCCACCGAGCTGGCCAGCGTGGCCAGCGCGGCCATGACCGTCATCTTGACCCTCATCGACCGTCCTCCAGCCCCCACCCGCCACCATCCAACGGAGCTTCGCGCGTCCCTTCTTCCAGCCCCCACCCGCCACCATCCAACGGAGCTTCGCGCGTCCCTTCTTCCAGCCCCCACCCGCCACCGTTCGATGAGGCTTCGCGCGCAGGGTCCCTCAGTGTGCTCACGTCGTACCTGGCGAGATCCTCGGTGGCCTGGTCGGCCAGCGCCCAGGCGCCGGCCAGGTCGGTCGCGGACCGGACGACCACGACCCGCCAGCCGGCCGCGCGCAGCAGCCGCGTCGCCGGTTTGGCCGCGGTGTCGTCGCCGACCAGGATGGCGACGCACGTGGCGGTGCCGCGCCGGACGGCCGCGACGCTGCGGGCCTCCTCGGCGTCCAGCGCGCCGAACACCGCGACGATCAGGCCGTCGCCCTCGCGCCCGTGGCCCTGCGCGCCGCGCAGCGCGGCCAGGCCGGGCGTCAGCGAACGGCCGTCGGACGTCCGCACGACGGCCAGCGTGTCCAGGAGCGTCCCCTCGAAGGCGCCCTCGAACGTCATCGAGCTGGGCAGCGCCTCGCCGCCGTCGGTCACGAAGCGCAGGCCCATTCCCGCCCGGCCCAGATGCACGCCGAGCGACGCGGTCACCGACACCGCCTGCTCGAACGAGGCGCCGGGCCCGTCGCCGTGGTGGGCGATCCGCCGGGTGTCGAGGAAGAGCGCGCCGCTGCTCTGCCAGTGCTGCTCCTCGCGCCGCACCATGAGCTCGCCGCGCCGCGCGGTGGAACGCCAGTGCACCCGCCGCAGGTCGTCGCCGTGCCGGTACTCGCGCGGCGCCACGTCGTCCTCGCCCGCGCTGGAGACCGTGCGCGCCAGGCTGTCGCCGCCGCCGGTCCAGGCGCCGGTCAGCCGCCCGGGCGGCAGCGGCACGATGGTCGGGGTGACCGTCAGCGTGTCCGACACGCTGAACGAGCGGACCAGCTCCACCATGCCGAACGGGTCGGCGAGCCGCACGACCAGCGGCCCGACCCGGTAGCGGCCGCGCACGTCCGAACGGATCCGGTACGTCAGCTCCCGGGCGCCCTGCGGCTCGATCCGGTCGAGCACGAACCGGGCCCGCCCGCCGAGCGTGTAGGGGACCTGGTCCTCCACCAGCAGGAGTCCGCTGGGCAGGCGCGACACGTTCTCCATGCGCAGGTCGACCCGGGCCTCATGGCCGACGGGCAGCCGGGACGGGTCGAGGCGGCGCGCGCAGGCCAGCCGGTAGCGGGTGCGCGACACCGCCAGCGTGCACAGCAGCGGCAACGCCAGGACGAGCACCCCGGCACGCAGCAGGTCGCGCTCACCCAGAACGAACGCGCACACGATGGCGGTGGCCCCCGCGGCCACGAAGGACCGCCCTCGGGTGGTCAGTCCGGCCAGCGCTCTTCTCAACGTTCACTTCCAGATGGAGGGGCGAGTTCGCCAGGCGGGGGTCACTTGCGGGGCGACGGCACCGGCAGCCGGCCGACCAGTTCCGCCACCACCTGCTCGGGACGGCGGCGCTCCACCTGGGCCTCCGCGGTCGGCAGCAGCCGGTGAGCCAGGACGGGAACGGCGAGGTCCTGGATGTCGTCGGGGAGCACGTAGTCGCGGTCGTCGAGCGCCGCGTACGCCCGGGCCGCCCGCACGAGATGCAGCGTGGCCCGCGGCGAGGCGCCCAGGCGCAGCTCGGGGTGCTTGCGGGTGGCGCCGACCAGCTCGATCGCGTACTGCTTGACCGAAGGCGCGACGTGCTGGTGCCGCACCACGTTGATGATCTCGCGGACGTCCGTGGCGTGCGCGACGGGGGACAACCGGTCGAGCGGCGCGGACTGCCCGTGCACGTCCAGCATCTCCAGCTCGGCCAGCGGATCGGGGTAGCCCATCGAGATGCGTGCGGTGAAACGGTCGCGCTGCGCCTCGGGGAGGGGATAGGTGCCCTCCATCTCCACCGGGTTCTGCGTGGCGATCACCATGAACGGCCGTTCGAGCGAATAGGTGGTGCCGTCAACGGTGACCTGGCGTTCCTCCATGCACTCCAGCAACGCGGACTGCGTTTTGGGGGAGGCGCGGTTGATCTCGTCGCCGACGACGATGTGCGCGAAGACCGGACCGGGCTTGAACTCGAACTCGCGCCGCTCCTGGTTGTAGGCGCTGACCCCCGTGATGTCGCTGGGCAACAGGTCGGGCGTGAACTGAACGCGCCGCACCGAACAGTCGATGGACCGTGCGAGCGCCTTCGCGAGCATCGTCTTGCCGACGCCGGGCACGTCCTCGATCAGCAGGTGCCCCTCCGCCAGCAGAACGGTCAGCGCCAGGCGCACCACTCCCGGCTTGCCCTCGATGACCGACTCGATGGCGTCCCGGATCTTGGTGGCGACCTGAGCCAGCCCGTCGAGTCCGAGTCCGGGGCCGTCGTGCGGCTGCCGGGCGGGGGAACCCGGGGGGTCTGTCTCTATGTACGACTCGCCGTGCGTGCCTACTGCCACCAACCAACCCTCCTCAGCCGAACGGCCGTACGTCAACGACAGTACGTCGTCGGGCCGTTCGCCGCGATGTTCGGAACGTGTGCCCATTGTGCTCCACCTGGATCTCTGTCACAGCCTCATGGACCACTCCACTTCGCTCCACGGCGCCCCCGCAGGTACGGGCGAGGCGGGTGTGGGAGCGGTTTCGGTGGGCGCCGCGGCAGCCGCCACGCGAGCGCACCCCTCAGGCGCCCCACTCCGCACCACCCCCGCTGACCTGCTCCTTTGCGCGAGATCGTGACGCGCGACGCGTGTTTACTCAGTTGACGGTGGGGAAGAGTGGAGTAGAGTGGGGCGCCGTGGGGGGCAGTAGCGCCCTACGCGGCGCGGGAGGTGGGGCCGATGTTCCTCGGCACCCATTCACCGCGCCTCGACGACAAGGGACGGCTGTTCCTGCCGGCGAAGTACCGCGAGGAGCTGTCGGGGGGATTGGTGATCACGAAGGGCCAGGAACGCTGCCTGTACGTCTTCCCCATGGCGGAGTTCCAGCGCATCACCGAGGCCTTGCGCAGCGCGCCGGTCACCGAGAAGGCGGTACGCGCCTACAGCCGCGTCTTCTTCGCCAGCGCCTCCGACGAGACCCCGGACAAGCAGGGTCGCATCACCATCCCGCCGCCACTGCGCACCTACGCGGGGCTGACGCGCGACTGCACCGTCATCGGGGCCAACACCCGCCTGGAGATCTGGGACAGCCAGGCCTGGGAGACCTACCTGGAGCAGGAGGAGCAAGCCTTCTCCGAGATCTCGGGGGAGGTGTTGCCCGGGGTCCTCTGAGAATCGACTCGTCGGTCCGATGACCGGCATGGCCCACGTTCGGCCAGGTCTCCAGCCGCTCTCCAGCCAGCTGGCGCAGCTTCCCCGGTGCCAGACGGCGAACCCCCCGCGGACACGCGGTGAAACTTCCTCAGGGCAGCGGATGGGGACCTGGCCGGGCGAGGCCGCCGGTACGACGCGACATCCCGCCCAGCGAGACGCGCGAGAGGCGTCCGGAGGGGGCGGCGGGAACGGCGCGGGGCCGGCGATGCCACACAGTCCGCGAGCGAGGTGGCAGCACAAGGGGGTGAAGCATGGACGTGGGTGACCACACGGCCGACGCCGGTCACGTACCGGTCATGCTCGACCGCGTTCTGACGCTTCTGGCGCCCGCGCTGGGGGTCCATGACAGGGCGCCGGTCTACGTCGACGGCACTCTCGGCATGGGCGGCCACGCCGAGGCCATGCTGGAGGCCCACCCCGGGCTCCGCCTCATCGGCCTCGACCGCGACACCACCGCACTCGAACGCGCCGGCCGGCGCTTGGCGCGCTTCGGTGACCGGGTCACCCTTGAGCACGCCGTCTACGACGAGCTTCCGCAGGTCCTCGAACGGCTGGGCGTGCCCGTGGTGGACGCCGTCCTGTTCGACCTCGGAGTCTCGTCCCCGCAACTCGACGAGGCCGAGCGCGGCTTCGCCTATTCCTACGACGCCCCGCTCGACATGCGGATGGACCGGACGCAGAGCCTCACGGCGGCCGAGGTGGTCAACGGCTACCCTCCCGCGGAGCTCGCCCGGATCCTGCGCGAGTACGGGGAGGAGCGGTTCGCCCAGCGGATCGCCGCCGCCATCGCGCGCGAGCGTGACAAGGCCCCGCTCGACTCGACCCGGCGGCTCGCCGACCTGGTGCGCACGTCCATCCCGGCCGCGACCCGCCGCACCGGCGGCAACCCGGCCAAGCGCACCTTCCAGGCGCTGCGCATCGAGGTGAACGGGGAGCTCGACAGCTGGCGGCGGGCACTGCCCGCGGCCCTCGACGCCCTGCCGGTCGGCGGCCGGATCGTCGTGCTCAGCTACCACTCGCTTGAGGACCGCATCACCAAGCAGATCCTCGCCGCGCAGACCGCCGACACGACCCCACCGGACCTGCCGGTGCCGCTGCCCGAGCACCAGCCGCGGTTCACGCTGCTGACGCGCGGCGCCGAGCTGCCGTCCGACGAGGAGACCACGACCAACCCACGGGCCGGGTCGGTGCGCATGCGCGCCGCGGAACGGGTCCGGGAGGCGACATGACCACGACGAGCACACGCGGCCCGGGCGGCGGCACGACCAGGTCCCGGACCGGTGGGCGCACGTCCGGCGCGGCGGACGCCAGGACCGGGGCCAAGACCCGGGCCAGAGCCGCGGCCGAGGCCGCCGCCAAGACCACGGACGAGCCCGAGACCGCGACCAGGACCGCCACCAAGCCGCCCGCGAAGACCGGCACCAGGATCGGCACCGATCCCGCGACCAAGCCCGCGTCCAAGACCTCACCGAAGCCGGCGACCAAGGCCCGCCCGGCGACGGCCCGCGCCGCGGCGCCGCCGCGTACGCCGTTCGTGCTGCTCATCGTCGGGCTGATGGGCGGCGCGCTGGTCAGCCTCCTGCTGCTCAACACCGTGCTCGCGGAAGACTCCTTCCGCCTCACCGAGCTGCAGAGGAGCAACAAGCTGCTCGGCCAGCAGCGCCAGGCGCTCGAACGGGAGATCGCCCGCGAGGAGTCGCCCGAACGCCTGCGCCAGAAGGCCGAGGCGCTCGGCCTGGAGCTGCCGGAGCGGTCGAGCTACATCGACCCGCTGACCGGGCAGGTGACCGAGGTCGGCGGCGCCGTCCGGCCGCTGCCCAACGCCGCCGCGGCGGCCGCGGCCGCCGCCGGGGCGGTCGGTCTGCCCGCCGTCGTCGTGCCCGCCCAGGGCGTGCCCACCGCTCCCGGCGGCAGGTCCACGGCACCGGCCACCACGGCGCCCGGTGCCACGAGCCGGGCACCCCGCACGGGGGCCGGTACGCCGTGATCGGACGGTACGAGCGGAGCACGCCATGACACGGCCGGGACGCGGAACGGCGGGACCGCCCCCCGGCAGGCGCGGCCCCCAAGGGCGCGGCCCCAAGGGCGCCCCGGGCCGTGACGAGAAGAGCGGCCCGGGCGCGGCGCGCGCGTCCGGGCGTCAAACCGGTAACCCCCCGCGCCCGTCCACCCCGCCGCGGTCCGGCAAAGACCGCGGTTCGTCCCGGCGGACGGGCCGGGGCGGTGCCGTCCCGCCGCCGCGCAAGACGGGCACGCAGCCCGAGGGCCGGGCGGCGAGCCCCGCCAAGGCGGGGAGGACGGCTCCGCCGCGGAAGGCCGCGGAGGGCAAGGGCGGCACCAGGCCCGGCGAGGGGCGCCGCACGCGCCCCGCCGGTTCGGGTTCCGGCGGCAGGCGGCCACCGCCGCGCCGCCCGCAGCGGCCGCGCGTCCCCTTCCACCGCCGTGACCCGATCAAGCGGCTGAACGTGGGGCTGCTCGTCGTGGCGTTCGTGCTGTCGCTGTTCGCGGGACGGCTCGTCCAGCTGCAGACGATCGAGTCGGGCAAGTACACCGAGCTGGCCATGGAGCAGCGGCTCCAGGACATCGTCCTGCCCGCCGTCCGCGGCGACATCACCGACGCGCAGGGCAACCCCCTCGCGATGACGGTGGAGGCACGCGCGATCTTCGCTGACCCGTACGTCATCAAGCCGGAGAAGCGGCAGGCGATCGTCGCCGCGATCTCGCCCATCCTCGGGCTGCCGCCGGCCGAGGTGATGCGGGTCATCAGCAAGCCGGGCAGCCGGTTCGTCTACCTCGCGCACGGCGTGCCGCCCGACAAGGCGCGGCTGGTGACGGCGCTGAAGTTCCTCGGCATCGGCACCTTGCCCGAATACCGCCGCGACTACCCCAACGACACGCTGGCCGCCGACGTCGTCGGCTTCGTCAACCGCGCGGGCGACGGCGCGGCGGGCCTCGAATCGGCCATGAACGCGCAGCTCGCCGGGCGCAACGGCGCGCAGAAGATCGAGATCAGCCCGGAGGGCCAGCACATCCCGATGGGCGAGGACCAGAAGCGGCCCCCCGTGCCCGGCCGCGGGCTGCGCCTGACGCTGCTGCGCGACCTGCAGTACAAGGCGCAGCGGGCGATCGAGGCCCGGGTGAGGGCGTCGCAGGCGCGCAACGGCAGTGTGATCGTCATGGACCCGCGCACCGGCCAGATCCTCGCGATGGCGTCCGCCCCGGGCTTCGACCCCAACAACTACGCCAGGTCGCCGTCGTCGACGTGGGGCAACCCGATCGTCCAGGAGGCGTTCGAACCCGGCAGCACCGGCAAGGTCATCACGGCCGCGGCGGCGATGGAGCAGGGCGGCGTACGGCCCGACACCGAGTTCGTCGTGCCCTATTCGATCCGCCGGTCCGACCGCGTCTTCCACGACTCCAGCAGGCACCCCACCGAGCGGCTGACCTTCGCGGGCGTGCTCGCCAAGTCGAGCAACGTCGGCACCATCCTGGCCAGCGAGCGCATCACGCAGGACACGCTCTACCGCTACCTGCGCGCGTTCGGGTTCGGCGAGCCGACCCGCGTCGGCCTGCCCGCCGAGACGGCCGGCCAGCTCAGCCCGCCCTACAAGTGGTCCGGCACCGACCGCTATCCGATCGCGTTCGGGCAGACCGTCTCGGTCAACGCCCTGCAGATGGCCAGCGTCTACTCCACCCTCGCCAACGGCGGCGTACGCGTCACGCCGCAGCTGATCGCGGGCACCATCGGCGAGGACAAGTCCTTCACCGCCGCCCCGCCGCCTCAGCAGCGGAGGGTGATCAGCGCGGACACCGCCCGCGAGATCAGGGACATGCTGGAAGGCGTCACGACCGCCGACGGCACCGCGCCCAAGGCCCGCATCAACGGCTACCGGGTGGCGGGCAAGACCGGCACCGCCGAGATCGTCAATCCGGAGTGCGGCTGCTACACGGGGGGCGGCTACACCGCCTCCTTCGCCGGATTCGCGCCCGCCGACGACCCGCAGCTGGTCGTCCAGGTCGTCCTGCAGGCTCCGAAGCGGGGAAGCCACTATGGTGGCGATGTCGCGGCCCCCGTCTTCAAGGACGTGATGAGCTTCGCCCTGCAGACTCGCAAGATTCCGCCGACGGGGAGCAAAGCGCCGACCATCAAGATCTACGCCCGCGACTGACCGCAGCGAGTACGCTCTCTCGCCGTGAGTCCAGCACCGATGCCACCTCTCCCACCGCCCACCCAGATGTCCCGTAGCGAAAGAAACGCGATGCGCCCGACGACCAACCCGGCCCGTCCGCTGACGGGGCTGGCCGCGCTGCTGGGCGCCGAGACGGTCGCGGACCTGCCGGCGGCGGACCCGGCATCGGCCGCGGTGACCGGGATCACGCACGACTCACGGGCGGTGCTGCGCGGCGACCTGTACGCGGCGCTGCCCGGTGCCCGCGCCCACGGCGCGGAGTTCGCGGCCCAGGCCGCCGAGGCCGGCGCCGCCGCGATCCTCACCGATCCCGCCGGGCGCGACCGCGCGGCCCGCACCGGCCTGCCGGTGCTCGTGGTGGACGAGGTGCGGACGCGGCTCGGCGACGCCGCCGCGTGGGTGTACGGCCGGGCCGTCGACGACCTGACGCTCATCGGCGTGACCGGCACCAGCGGCAAGACCACGACCGTCTACCTCCTCGAAGCCGGGCTGCGGGCGGCCGGGATCGAGACCGGCGTGGTCGGGACCGTGGAGATGCGGATCGGTGACCGCAGGGTGCCGAGCGCGCTGACGACCCCCGAGGCGACCGACCTGCACGCGCTGTTCGCGATGATGCGCGAGCGGGACGTCGGGGCCGCGGCCATGGAGGTCTCCAGCCACGCGTTGGAGCAGGGCCGCGTCGGCGGCGCCGCCTACGAAGTGGCGATCTTTACTAACCTCTCGCAGGACCATCTGGACTACCACCCGACGATGGAGGACTACTTCGCCGCCAAGGCGAGGCTGTTCACCCCGGCCTACAGCCGCGTCGGCGTGGTCAACTTCGACGACCACTACGGCCGCCGGCTGGTCGACGAGGCCGGTGTGCCCGTCACCACGTTCTCGGCCTCCGGCGACCCGGCCGCCGACTGGCGGGCCGACGACGTCCGGCTGGGCGCCGACGGCAGCGTCTTCCGGGTCGTGGGTCCCGGCGGCATCGAGGCCGACGCGGCCGTCCAGCTCGCCGGGCCCTTCAACGTGGCCAACGCGCTCGCCGCGATCGTCGCCCTGGTGGAGGCGGGCATCCCGCTGCAGACGGCGGTGACCGGCGTCGGCTCGCTCCCGGGCGTGCCGGGCCGCCTGGAACGGGTCGACGAGGGACAGGACTTCGTCGTCCTCGTCGACTACTCCCACAAACCCGGCGCCGTCGAGGCCGTGCTGACCTCGCTGCGTCCGGTGACCGAGGGCCGTCTGGTCATCGTGCTCGGCTGCGGCGGCGACCGTGACCGCGGCAAGCGCCCGCTGATGGGCGAGGCCGCGGCCCGGCTGGCCGACATGGCCTATTTCACCGACGACAACCCCCGTTCCGAGGATCCCCTGGCCATCCTCGCCGCTATGGTCGAGGGCGGGCTCCGGGTGCCGCGGCCCCAGCGCGCGCACCTGGTCATGGAGCCCGACCGTGCGGCGGCGATCCGGCTGGCGGTCGGCCGGGCCCGGCGCGGCGACGTCGTCGTCGTCGCGGGCAAGGGCCATGAACAGGGGCAGTACGTGGCCGGTGAGGTGTTCCCGTTCGACGACCGCGAGGTCGTCCGGGAGGCCCTGCGCGGTCTGAAGAATCTGAGAGGGGACGGGACGCAGGCGTGATTCCGCTTCCGCTGTCGACGATCGCGGAGCTGACCGGGGGGGTTCTCCACACGGAGCGGCCCGAGACCGTTGTCGGTGGTCCCGTCGTCATCGACTCGCGCGCGGTGGAGCCCGGCGCGCTGTTCGCCGCGTTCAAGGGCGAGCGCGTGGACGGGCACGACTTCGCCGCCGCGGCGCTGGCCGCGGGCGCCGCCGGGGTGCTGGCGCAGCGCAGGTGGGACGGGCCGCCCGACGGGCCCGCCGTCATCGTCGACGACGTCCAGAAGGCCCTCGGCCTGCTCGCCCGGGGCGTGCTGGCCCGGCTGCCGGACACCACCGTCATCGGGGTCACCGGCTCGGCGGGCAAGACCTCCACCAAAGACCTGATCGCGCAGCTCGTCCGCCACGCCGGGGAGACCATCGCGCCGCCCGGCTCGTTCAACAACGAGATCGGGCTGCCGCTCACCGCGCTTCGCGCTGACGCCGGCACCCGGCATCTGGTGCTGGAGATGGGCGCGCGCGGCGCCGGCCACATCGCCTACCTCACCCGCATCGCCCGGCCGCGCATCGGCGTGGTGCTGAACGTGGGCTCCGCGCACCTCGGCGAGTTCGGCGGCAAGGAGATGATCGCGCGCGCCAAGGGCGAGCTCGTCGAGGCCGTGCCCAGGCGGGGCACGGCGGTGCTCAACGCCGACGACCCGCTCGTGCGGGCCATGGCCGCCCGCACCCCCGCCAAGATCGTGCTGTTCGGCCGGGCGCCGGACGCGACCGTCCGGGCCGCCGACGAGCGGCTGGACGACACGGGCCGCGCCCGCTTCTCCCTGGTCACCCCCGAGGGCACGGCGCCGGTGGCGCTGCGCCTGCACGGCGCCCACGCGGTCTCCAACGCGCTGGCCGCCGCCGCCGTGGCCCGGGAGACCGGCATGGAGCCGCACGCCGTCGCCGAGGCGCTCTCGGCCGCCGAGCCGGCCAGCCGGTGGCGGATGGAGGTCACCGAGACGCCGGGCGGCGTCACGGTCGTCAACGACGCCTACAACGCCAACCCCGACTCGGTGCGCGCCGCGCTCGACACGCTCGCCCACATGGCCCGGGGCCGCCGGGCGTTCGCGGTGCTGGGGGAGATGGGGGAGCTGGGCGCCTCCTCCATGGCGGAACATGCCAAGATCGGGCAGCATGTCGCGCGCAGCGGTCTGGCCGGCCTCATCGTCGTCGGCGAGGCGGCCGCGGCGATGGCCGAAGGGGCCGGGCAGGTGGGGTCATGGACGGGAGAGTGCGTACAGGTGGATGACGTCGGCGCGGCGCTGACCGCGCTCAGGGAGCGGCTCCGGCCGCGGGACGTCGTGCTGGTGAAGGGCTCTCGCGTCACCGGGATGGAACGGGTCGCCGCCGGCCTCCTCGGGGAGACGACACATGACTAACATCATCATCGCCGCCGGCGTGGCCCTGGTGTTCGTCATGGTCGGCACGCCGGTGTGGATCCGCATCGTCAACCGGCTGGGCTACGGGCAGATGATCCGCGAGGAGGGCCCCGAGGCCCACCTCAACAAGCGCGGCACGCCCACCATGGGCGGCACGGTGTTCATCGTCGGCTCGCTGGTCGGCTACTCCGCGGCGCACCTGGCCACCCGGTCGATCCCGACCGTCTCGGGCTTCCTGGTGCTCTTCCTGATGACCGGCCTCGGGCTGGTCGGCTTCGTCGACGACTACATCAAGGTGTTCAAGCAGCGCAGCCTGGGCCTGCGCAGCGGCGCCAAGATGGTCGGCATCGTGGTGGTCGGCGTCGTCTTCGCGATCGCCTCCCTCAACTTCCCCAACGGGTACGACATCACCCCGGCGTCCCCGCACCTGTCGTTCCTGCGCGACTTCGGCCCCTCGATCGGCCCGTACCTGTTCGTCGTGTGGGCGCTGCTGCTGATCGCGGCGATGTCCAACGGCGTCAACCTCACCGACGGGCTCGACGGCCTGGCCGCCGGCCCGGCCGGGATGGTGCTCGCCGCGTACGTCATCATCGGCAACTGGCAGCTGCGCAACAGCTGCTACGACTACGGCCTCGCCCCCGGCTGCTACAGCGTCCGCGACCCGCTCGACCTCGCGGTCGTCGCGGCGGCGGTCCTCGGCGGCGTGTTCGGCTTCCTGTGGTGGAACGCCCCGCCCGCCAAGATCTTCATGGGCGACACCGGCTCGCTCGCGCTGGGCGGCGTGCTGGTCGGCCTGGCGATCCTGACCCACACCCAGTTCCTGCTGGCCATCCTGTGCGGCCTGATCGTCATGATCACGATGTCGGTGATCATCCAGGTCGGCAGCTTCAAGATGACCGGCAAACGGGTCTTCAAGATGGCGCCGCTCCAGCACCACTTCGAGCTGTCAGGGTGGGCCGAGACCACGATCGTCGTCCGGTTCTGGCTGATGTCGGCGCTGTTCGTCGCGATCGGCCTCGGCCTGTTCTACCTGGAATGGATGCCCAAGCGGTGAGTTCTCCCTGGGAGGGCCTGCGGGTCTGCGTGGCGGGGCTCGGCGTGTCCGGCCGCGCCGCCGCCCGGGTGCTCGCCGGACGCGGCGCCCGCGTGACGGCCGTCGAGGGCCGCGACGACGAGGCGCTCCGCGGCCACGCCGCCGAGCTGGCCGGCCACGGCGTCACCGTACGGCTCGGCGACGGCGACACCCTCCCCGGCGATCTCGACCTCGTCGTCACCTCGCCGGGCTGGCGTCCGGACGTGCCGCTGCTGACCGCCGCGGCGCGGGCCGGGATCGAGGTCATCGGCGAGGTGGAGCTGGCGTGGCGGCTCGCCGGCGCGGCGCCGTGGCTGGCCCTGACGGGCACCAACGGCAAGACCACGGCGGTACGGATGCTCGCGTGCATGCTGGAGGCCGCCGGTCACCGGACGCTCGCGGTCGGCAACGTCGGCACCCCCATCGTCGAGGCCGTGCTCGACAAGCACGATGTGCTCGCGGTGGAGCTGTCGAGCTACCAGCTCCACTGGTCGAGCACCGTCGCGCCGTTCGCCGCCGCCGTGCTGAACGTGGCGCCCGACCACCTCGACTGGCACGGCTCCCTGGAGGCCTACGCCGCCGACAAGGGCAAGATCTACGCGCCCGGCACCATCGCCGTGGTCAACTCCGACGACCCCACCTCCGTGCGGCTCGGCGGAGCCGGCGCCATCGGCTTCACCCTCGGCACTCCGCGGCCCGGCCAGCTCGGCGTAGTCGAGGACCTGCTCGTCGACCGGGCGCTGGTCCCCGACCCCGCGAACGAGGCGGCCGAGCTCGCCGCGCTGTCCGACGTCCGGCCGTTCGCGCCGCACAACGTCGCCAACGCGCTCGCCGCGGCGGCCCTGGCCCGGGCCTTCGGCGTCCCCGCCGAGGCCGTACGGGAGGGGCTGCGGGCGTTCGTGCCCGACCCGCACCGCATCGCCCACGTCGCCACGGTCGAGGGCGTGGACTACGTCGACGACTCCAAGGCGACCAACCCGCACGCCGCCGCCTCCTCGCTGGCCGCCTGCCGGTCGGCCGTCTGGATCGCCGGGGGGCTGCTGAAGGGCGCCGACGTCGACGAGCTGGTGCGGTCGTGCGCCGGCCGGCTGCGCGGCGTCGTGCTCCTGGGGGCCGACCGGGGACAAATCGCCGCGTCACTCGCGCGACACGCGCCGCAGGTCCCGGTCGTCGACGTCCCGGACACCGACACTGGGGCGATGGACCGCGTCGTGAGTGAAGCCGCCGCCCTGGCACAGCCCGGGGACACCGTGCTCCTGGCCCCCGCCGGAGCCTCGTTCGACATGTTCGCCAGTTACGGAGCGCGCGGCGACGCCTTCGCCGCGGCGGTGCGGGCGCTGGCCGAGCGACGGTAGCGGGCATGACCGCCGTACCGGCCGAGAAGAAGGACTCGGGCCGCGCCGGGCCGCGCGAGCAGGTCGTCGCCGCCGTCGGGCTGCTGGACCGCCCGCTCACCTCCTACTACCTGGTGCTGGGCTGCTCCATGCTGCTCCTGGCGCTGGGGCTCACGATGGTGCTGTCGGCGTCCAGCGTCAAGCAGCTCCAGGAGACCGGCTCTGCCTACACCCTGTTCCAGAAGCAGGCGATGTGGATGGTGCTCGGGCTGCCCGGCATGTGGCTCGCCTCCCGCATGCCCGTCAAGGCGATCCGATCGCTGGCGTACCCCCTGCTGCTGCTGTCCATCGTCGGGCTGGTCCTGGTGCTCGTGCCGGGCCTCGGCCGTACGGCGGGTGGCGCCACCCGCTGGATCAGCCTCGGCCCGATGCAGATCCAGCCGTCCGAACCCGCCAAACTCGGCCTGGTGCTGTGGGGCGCCGACCTGCTCGCCCGCAAGGAACGGCTCGGCCAGCTCACCGAATGGCGTCCCCTGCTCGTGCCGCTGCTGCCCGGCGCGGGGCTGCTGGTGCTCCTGGTGATGCTGGGCAACGACCTCGGCACGACCCTGGTACTCCTCACGATCTTCCTGGCGCTGCTGTGGGTCGTCGGGGCCCCCGGGCGGCTGTTCGTCGGCATCGCCGGGCTGGTGTGCCTGCTGGTGGCGATCCTGATCGTGGTCGAGCCGTACCGCATGCAGCGGCTCACCGGCTTCCTCGACCCCGCGGGCAACCAGCTGACCAGCAACTACCAGGGGCGGCAGGGACTGTTCGCGGTGGCCTCGGGCGGCTGGTTCGGCACCGGCCTGGGGGAGGGCCGCGCCAAATGGGACTATCTGCCGCACGCCGAGACCGACTTCATCTTCGCGATCGTCGGAGAGGAGTTCGGCCTCGTCGGTACGCTCGTCGTGCTGGGCCTGTTCGGGCTGCTGGCGTACGCCGGGCTGCGGATCGCCAGGCGGGTGAAGGACCCGTTCACCCGCCTCGCCGCCGCCGGGGCGACCGCGTGGCTGGTGGTGCAGGCGATCGTCAACATCGGGGCGGTGATCGGTGTGCTTCCCATCACGGGCATCCCGCTCCCGCTGGTCTCCTACGGCGGTTCGGCGCTGATCCCGACCTTGATCGTGCTGGGCGTTCTGCTGGCGTTCGCCAAAAGGGAACCGGGCGCGCGCCAGGCACTGGCGGCACGCGGTCCCGGCCCGGTCTCGCGGGGCCTAAGCTGGCTGGGCCTGGCACGGCGTTGAGTCCCCTGATCGACACCATGAGGAGTTGTCAACGAGCATGAGGGTTGTCCTGGCCGGCGGCGGCACCGCCGGACACATCGAGCCCGCCTTGGCCCTCGCCGACGCGCTGCGCCGCAACGATCCGAACGTGGGGATCACCTGCCTGGGCACCGAGCGGGGCCTGGAGACCCGGCTCGTCCCGCAGCGCGGCTACGAGCTCGCCCTGATCCCGCCGGTGCCGCTGCCGCGCACGCTGACCCCGCAGCTGCTGTCGGTCCCCGGCCGGCTGCGCGGCGCGATCAACGCGGCCGCGAACATCCTCGACCAGGCGCAGGCCGACATCCTCGTCGGCTTCGGCGGCTACGTCGCCACCCCCGGCTACCTGGCCGCCCGCAAGCGCAAGGTGCCGATCATCGTGCACGAGGCCAACCCCAAGCCGGGCCTGGCCAACAAGCTCGGCGCCCGCTTCACCGACCACGTCGCCGTCTCGCACGCCGACTCGCCGCTGCCGAACGCCACGTTCGTCGGCATCCCGCTGCGCCGCGAGATCGCCACGCTCGACCGGCTGGCGATGGGCGACAAGGCCCGCTCCTACTTCGGGCTGCTGCCCGACCTTCCCACCCTGCTGATCTTCGGCGGCTCGCAGGGCGCCCGGTCGCTCAACCGCGCCGCGGTCGCCGCGGCCCCCGCGTTCCGGCAGGCCGGCATCCAGGTACTGCACATCGTCGGGCCCAAGAACACCGAGGAGCCCGAGCCCGGCCCGAGCGGCGGCCCCCAATACGTCACCATCCCGTACTGTGACCGGATGGACCTGGCCTACGCGGCGGCCGACATGGCCATGTGCAGGGCGGGCGCGATGACCTGTGCCGAGCTCACCGCGGTCGGCCTGCCCGCGGTCTACGTGCCGCTGCCGATCGGCAACGGCGAGCAGCGTTTGAACGCCGAGCCGATCGTGACCGCCGGGGGCGGGCTGCTCGTCGACGACGCCGAGCTCTCGCCGGAGTGGATCGCACACAGCCTGCTGCCCGTGCTGGCCGACCCGGGCCGGGTGGCCCACATGTCGGAGGCGGCTGGGCGGATGGGCCGGCGGGACGCCGACGTGGCGCTCGCCAAGATGGTGTACGACGTGGTGCGCGCGTCAGGGCGGCAGCACTAGGGGGGTCACTAGCACGCTAGTGAGGGTCACAAGCACGCTTGCGACGGGTGAAGCAGCGACGAGGGGACGAGCGGTACCGGATGAATCTGATCAGTCCCGATGAGATCGTGCCGGCCGACGAGCTGGGAGCGGTCCACTTCATCGCGATCGGCGGTGCCGGCATGTCCGGGATCGCCCGCATCATGCTCAAGCGCGGCATCGCCGTCTCGGGCAGCGACGCGCGCGACTCCGACCTGCTCGCCCAGCTCGGCGACCTCGGCGCCAAGGTGTTCGTCGGCCACGACGCCACCTACGTCGGCGACGCCGACACGGTCGTGGTCTCCACCGCGATCCGGGACACCAACCCCGAGCTCGTCGCCGCCCGCGAGCGCGGCCTGCGCGTGCTCCACCGCTCGGCCGCGCTGGCCTCGCTCATGGCCGGCCGCCGGGCGGTCGCGGTGGCGGGCACGCACGGCAAGACCACGACGACCTCGATGCTGACCGTCGCGCTGCAGCACGCGGGCGCCGATCCCTCCTACTGCATCGGCGGCCAGCTCGTCACCACCGGCCTCGGCGCGGACGAGGGCACCGGCGACGTCTTCGTGGCCGAGGCCGACGAGAGCGACGGCTCGTTCCTCAGGTACGCCCCGCAGATCGCGATCATCACCAACGTCGAGGCCGACCACCTCGACAACTACGGCGGCTTCGAGAAGGTCAAGGAGAACTTCGCCCGCTTCGTCGACCGGATCGAGCCGGGCGGCACGCTCGTCGCCGGCGCCGACGACGCCGTCGCGATGGAGCTGGCCGAGCAGGCGCGCGAGCGGGGCCTGACCGTCGTCACCTACGGGGAGGCGGCGGACGCCGACCTCCGCGTGACTGGTTTCACGCCGCGCGGGCTGGGCTCGCGCTTCGAGATCGAAGGGCTCGGAGCCGACGAGCCGCGCGAGGTGTCGCTCGCGGTCCCCGGCCGCCACAACGCGCTCAACGCCACCGCCGTCGTCGCGGTGGCGCGGGCGCTCGGCCGCGACACGGCCGACGTGCTCGCGGGGCTCGCCGCGTTCGGCGGGGCGATGCGCCGCCTGGAGCCCAAGGGCACGGCGGGCGACGTCGAGGTCTTCGACAGCTACGCCCACCACCCGACCGAGCTCACGGCCGATCTCGAGGCCACCCGCGACTACGTCGGCCAGACGGGCGCCGCCCGGATCGTCGCGGTCTTCCAGCCCCATCTCTACAGCCGCACCCGTTTCTTCGCCGCCGAGTTCGGCGCGGCGCTGGGCCTGGCCGACGTCGCCGTCGTGCTCGACGTCTACGGCGCCCGCGAGGACCCCGAGCCCGGCGTCACCGGCCGTCTCGTGGCCGACGCCGTCCCGGCCGGCACCGAGACCGTCTACGCCCCGGTCTGGGACGAGGTCGCCGCGACCGTCACCGCGCTCGCCCGTCCGGGCGACGTCGTCATCACGCTCGGCGCGGGCGACGTCACGCGCCTCGGCCCGATGATCCTCGAACGGCTCGCCCGGCGTGGGCTCCCGGCCTGACGGCCGCGGCACGGTCATGCTGGGGCCATGACCGAGACCGAGACGAGTCATCCCGCGGCGAACCGGCCCGAGGCCAGGCGGCAGAGCGCGCCCCCGCGGCCGAGCCGCTGGAAGGCGCTCGTCGTCGGCCTCCTCGTCGTCGGCCTGCTCGGCACCGCCGCCTGGGTCCTGCTCGGCTCGCGCCTGCTGGTCGTCCGCCACGTCGAGGTCACCGGCACCAAGCTCGCGCCACGCGACCGTGTGGTGGCCGCCGCGGGCATCCGCCTCGGCGGTCCCATGGTCCGCCTCGGCACCGGCTCGGTCCGCGCCCGCGTGGAGAAGCTGCGCGAGGTCGAGTCCGCGCGGGTCGAACGGCACTGGCCCGGCACGGTGCGGATCGTCGTCCGGGAACGTGTCCCGCTCGTCAGCGTCGAACGCGCCGGGCGCTTCTACCAGCTCGACCGGCAGGGTGTGGTCATCACCGACACCCCGGCCCGCCCCGGCCGCCTGCCCGGCCTGACCGCGACCGCGCCGGGCCCGACCGATCCTTCCACGCTCGCGGCGCTCCGCGTCGTGGACGCTCTGCCCGATCGTCTCGACCGGCGGCTGGCCGAGGTCGAGGCCCCCACCCCCGAGTCGGTCACCCTGCGCCTGGCGGGCGGCCTGACCGTCGTCTGGGGTTCCGCCGAACGTTCCGACGAGAAGCTGCGCCTCTTCGACGCCCTTGAACGCACCGCGGCGGGCCGGTCCGCCCGCACCATCGACGTGAGCTCACCGGAAGTGGTGACCACGCGCTGAACCTCCGCCTCGGAGGGCGGAACCGGGTGCGGTGACCGGTGTGTGGTGAAGGGCCGGTGCGTACGGGCACCGCGGGCGCGGCGATCTCGCATGAGTCCGTTCGGTGAGTCCGGTCCCGTGCGTGTGTCGCGGCGATTCCGGACGCCCGATGGGGCACGCTTGACGCAAGCGCGGCCGCACGTGCCGAAGACGGGTGTGCGACCGCCGCGCCGGCAGGAGAATGAGGTGCGACGTCGTGGGGAGGAGGAGTTGCGGAAAAGTCGAGCGCTGCCCGCCCGCTGAAAGAGCGGCCGGGCAAGGGTCCAGGCGGGGCGTGTCGCCCTTGGTTCGCCAACCAGGGCAACTGGCGCGCACTGCGACACGCCGGTGCAGTTGGCGGGAGGTTAGTTGACCCTGGCGGTAAGCCCGCCCTACTGTCCGTATCAGTCCTCAGGTTGACATAACTGTAAGCCTCAAGTTGAGGGTGAGGGTTGAGGTGGCCATCGCGCCGCCCCGATCCGTACCAGAGCAAGACCAGGTCAGGAACATGGCAGCGGCACGGAATCCGGGCCGGCCGGTTGGATAGAGCGAGCGGAAAGGCCCCTCGTCGTGGCAGCACCGCAGAATTACCTCGCGGTCATCAAAGTCGTCGGTATCGGCGGCGGCGGCGTCAATGCCGTCAACCGGATGATCGAGGAGGGACTCAAGGGCGTCGAGTTCATCGCGATCAACACTGACGCCCAGGCGCTGCTGATGAGTGACGCCGACGTGAAGCTGGACGTGGGGCGCGAGCTCACCCGCGGCCTCGGCGCCGGGGCCAACCCGGACGTGGGCCGCAAGGCCGCCGAGGACCATCGAGAGGAGATCGAAGAGGTCCTCAAGGGCGCCGACATGGTGTTCGTGACGGCCGGGGAGGGCGGCGGCACCGGCACCGGCGGCGCGCCCGTGGTCGCCAACATCGCGCGCTCGCTGGGCGCGCTGACGATCGGCGTGGTCACCCGCCCGTTCAGCTTCGAGGGCAAGCGCCGGGCCATGCAGGCCGAGGCCGGCATCGAGACCCTGCGCGACGAGGTCGACACCCTCATCGTGATCCCCAACGACCGGCTGCTGTCGATCTCCGATCGGCAGGTCAGCGTGCTGGACGCGTTCAAGGCAGCCGACCAGGTGCTCCTCTCCGGTGTGCAGGGCATCACCGACCTGATCACCACCCCGGGCCTGATCAACCTGGACTTCGCCGACGTCAAGTCGGTCATGTCCGGTGCCGGCTCGGCGCTCATGGGCATCGGCTCGGCCCGCGGTGACGACCGCAGCGTGGCCGCCGCCGAGATGGCGATCTCCAGCCCGCTGCTGGAGGCGAGCATCGACGGTGCGCACGGCGTGCTCCTGTCGATCTCCGGCGGGTCCGATCTGGGCCTGTTCGAGATCAACGAGGCGGCGCAGCTGGTGTCGAACGCCGCCGCGCCGGACGCCAACATCATCTTCGGCGCCGTCATCGACGACGCGCTCGGCGACGAGGTCCGGGTGACGGTGATCGCGGCGGGTTTTGACGAGGGGCGACCTGCCAAACCGGCGCCTGAACCTGAGGCCAAGCGGGTCCCGCCCCCGCCGCCTCGGCCGGTCCCCCCGCCTCCGCCCCCGTCGGTTCCGGCCAACCCGATCCCCAGCAAGGTGGGGCGTTCGGAGGCCGCGGGCCAGCCGGCCGGGCAGAGCGTCGCCCAGGCGGCGACCGCGCCCGCCTCGGCCCCGGCGCCGCCGGCGCCCCCCGCGCCGGCCCCGCCGCGCCCCGAGTCCGAACGTCCGCAGCAGAGCGGCGACGGGCGCCCGCGCGAGGAGTCGCCGTCGGCGCCCGGCGGTTCGGGCACGCCGGCCGACGACGCCGAGCAGACCCCCCGTCCCCCGGTCCCGCGCCCGTCGGCCGAGCCCGCCCCCCCGGCGCGGGTGCACGCGGGTGACAGCGAGAGCGGCTCGGGCGGGGCCGGCGGCCAGCGCCGGCGCCCGGTCGTGTTCGACGAGGACGACGATCTCGACGTCCCCGACTTCCTCAAGTGATCACGAACGCCGGGCTCGGCGCGGATGTCGGCGCGGCGTTCACCGCACGCGCGGGCGGCGTGAGCCAGGCCCCCTACGACTCTCTCAACCTGGGCGGCGCCGTCGGAGACGACGCCGCCTCCGTGCGTGCCAACCGGGAACGCGCCGCCGCCGCCCTCGGCATCGACCCGGCGCGCACCGTCTGGATGCGCCAGGTGCACGGCGCCGACGTCGCGATCGTCTCCGGCTCCGCCTCCCCGGACACCGGCCGCGACGAGATCCCGCCGGTGGACGCGATCGTGACGACGGAGCCGGGCCTGGCCCTGGCGGTCCTCGTCGCCGACTGCGCGCCGGTCCTGCTGGCCGACCCTGTCGCGGGCGTCGTCGGCGCCGCGCATTCGGGCCGTCCCGGGACGGCGGCCGGGGTGGTCCCGGCACTGGTCGAGCACATGTGCGGCAAGGGCGCCGATCCCGCCCGCATCCGCGCGGCGATCGGCCCGGCGGCGTGCGGCGGCTGCTACGAGGTGCCCGCCGAGATGCGCGACCGGGTGGCCGAGGCCGTGCCCGAGGCGTACGCCACCACGGCGGCCGGCACCCCCGGGCTCGACATCCGGGCGGGGATCGCCGCGCAGCTCGCCGCCGCCGGGGTGACCGACGTCCGGATCGATCCCCGGTGCACGATCGAGAACGGCGGGCTCTTCTCGTACCGGCGAGAGGGCCGGACCGGGAGGTTCGCCGGATATGTCTGGCTCAAGGACGGCGATGACTGAGTCCGACGGCAAGATCACCGAGGTCGGCGCGGACGGGACGGCGGCCGGAAGCCGCCGGGATGAGCTGGCGGCCAACCTGGCAGAGGTCCGCAAGCGCATCGAGGCCGCCTGCGCCGCCGCGGGCCGCGACGCAGGCGAGATCACGCTGGTCGCGGTGACCAAGACGTTCCCTGCGTCGGACGTGCGGCTGCTGTCCGGGCTCGGCCTCGCCGACGTCGCCGAGAACCGCGACCAGGACGCCGCCCCCAAGGCCGCGGCCTGCCAGGACCTCCCGCTGACCTGGCATTTCGTGGGTCAGCTGCAGACCAACAAGGTTCGTTCGGTGGCGTCGTACGCCGGGGTCGTGCAGTCGGTGGATCGCTCCAAGCTGGTCACCGCGCTGGACCGGGCGGCCGTCCGGGCCGGACGGCGGTTGCGCTGCCTCGTCCAGGTGTCGCTCGACGACCAGGAGGGCCGGGGCGGGGCGGCGCCCGGCGACGTGCGCACGCTGGCCGACGAGATCGCAGGCGCCGAGGCCCTGGACCTGGGCGGTGTCATGGCGGTCGCGCCGCTGGGCGGCGATCCGGCGGAGGCGTTCGCGCGACTGGCCGGGATCGCGGCGCAGGTACGGCAATCGCACCCGGAGGCAAGGGTCATCTCGGCGGGGATGAGCGGTGATCTGGAGGCCGCGATCACATGTGGCGCGACACACGTACGTGTCGGTACGGCGTTGCTCGGCGGCCGACGGGCAATCGTCAGGTAATGTCCCCCCAGTGGTACCTGCCGAAACGGCAGGCCACACTGGCCCGGGGTCGCCTCCGGGCCGGTCGGATCGGTCCGATCGCGGTGCCGGGGCGCCGGGGCCCACAGGACGACGGAGGGGCATATGGCCAGCGCGATGCGCAAGATGGCGGTCTACCTCGGCCTTGTGGAGGACGACCGTTACGACGCCAAGTACGACGACTATGACGAGTACGAGGTCTACGACGACGAGGCCGACCCGGGCGCGGGGCGGCAGAGCCGGCTGCGCGACGACGAGTCCGCCGGGCAGCTTACCCGAGCCGAGGACGGCGCGGACCGGGACCGTGATCATCACGTTCCGTCGACCCCCGGGCAGCGGTCGGTAGCGCTCTACGAGTCGGGTACCACAGACCTTGCACGTATCACTACGCTGCATCCAAGGACCTACAACGAGGCGAGGACCATCGGGGAGCATTTCCGTGAGGGAACGCCGGTGATCATGAACCTGACCGAGATGGTCGACAGCGACGCCAAGCGTCTGGTCGACTTCGCGGCAGGTCTCGTATTCGGCCTGCATGGGAGCATCGAGCGTGTTACGAACAAGGTGTTCCTCCTGTCGCCCGCCAACGTGGAGGTGACGGCCGAGGACAAGGCCCGGATGGCAGAACGAGGATTCTTCAACCAAAGCTGACAGCCACATGCGAGAGTGTCCGTGACAATCGTTGGAACCGTGCTGAGCGCACTGCTCTATTTCTTCCTCCTCTTCCTCATCGGGAGGTTGATCCTCGAAGTCCTGCAGTCGTTCGCGCGTTCATGGCGTCCCACGGGGGTGGTGCTGGTGATCGCCGAGGCGACCTACACCGTCACCGATCCGCCACTGAAGCTCCTGAGACGTTTCATCCCACCCATACGTCTGGGTAACGTGGCACTCGACCTCAGCTTCACGGTCCTCATCCTTGTGGTCTGGGTCATGATCATCTTCGTGCAGGAGCTCTGATCGGATACCGTCCTTTGGGACAGACTCCAAGCGCGCCAAGGAGACGAACATGCCGCTGACACCCGCCGATGTGCGGAACAAGCAGTTCAGTACCACCAGGCTGAGGCCGGGGTACGACGAGGAGGAGGTGGACGCTTTCCTCGACGAGGTCGAGGCCGAGCTCGACCGCCTCATCCAGGAGAACGAGGAGCTGCGCGCGAAGCTGGCCGAGTGCCTGCGCGGCAAGGTCCCCGCGATGGCCGCCCCGATCGTGGAGCCCAAGCCCGACGTCGCCAAGATCCCCGAGCCGCCCCGGCCCGAGCCGCAGCCGCAGCCCGAGCCCGAGCCCGCCCTGGGGGGCCTCGGCATGGCCGCCCCGTCCGGCGAGGACAACATGGACACCGCGGCGCGCGTGCTCGCGCTGGCGCAGCAGACCGCCGACCAGGCGATCGCCGACGCCCGCCGCGAGGCCGACGAGACGCTCGGCCGCGCCCGCCGCGAGGCCGAGGAGATCCTCGGCAAGGCCCGCCGCCAGGCCGACCAGATCGTCAGCGAGGCCCGCTCGCGCGCCGAGGCCCTCGACCGCGACGCCCAGGAGCGGCACCGCCAGGTCATGGGTTCCCTCGTGCAGCAGCGTGAGGAGCTCGAACGCGAGGTCGACAACCTGCGCGCCTTCGAACGCGAGTACCGCAGCCGCCTCAAGGTCTACCTGGAGGGTCAGCTGCGCGACCTGGAGGCCGGCAGCACCGAGGCAGGCGGCTTCCCGCCCGTTCCCGGCGGCCAGAGCGTCCAGCCGGGCACGCAGACCGGCCCGCAGAACGCCATCCCGCACGCCGAAAACCGCAATGGCACCGCCGGTGGGGCCGCGACCGGCCCGTCGCCGTTCCCGCCGCCCGCGGAGCCCGCTCAGCACGGCCAGCAGGTCCAGCACTCGGCCACCGGCGCGTTCCACGCAGGCGACAACCCGCCGCACGAGAGGCGCTGAGGCGCATCGCGCAGGCGATAGTGTCTTTCCGATCGCCGCGCCGCGGATGGCACCGTAGCCATCCCGGCGGCGTTCGGCGTTCCGGAACGTCGGTGGTCGCCTCCGGGCCTGTCAACGGAAACAGGCGGCTCGGAGCGCGCGCCTGTTAGAGGGGGAGAGACCCTTGATCATCCTGAGTGGCGTCCTCGTCGTCGTCGCCATCGCCCTGCTGGTCGCGGGCATCGTGGCCGGCAACGGAGAGAGTGCACAGGTCTTCGGGCTGGACGCGCTGGTGGTGATCTACATCTCGATCGCCGTCAGCATCGTGTCCGCGCTGTGTCTCGCCCTCGGGGTGTTTTTGCGGCGCAGGGAGCTGTTCGGCGCCGGCGCGGCGCCGTCCGCGGCCAAGAGCAAGAGCAAGAAGGTCAAGGGCACCAAGAAGCCCTCTCCACCGCGGGCCAAGTCGGCTCCCGCCAAGGACGAGCCCGCCACCGACGAGGTCACCATCCCCGCCCCTCCGGCCAAGGTCCCGGACGAGGCCGTGGTGTTCGTGGTGCGTGGCCGCAAGCGCTACCACCTCGACACCTGCCGTCAGCTCGCCGGTCGTGACAAGGAAGAGCTGACCTACGCCGAGGCCAAGGAAGAGGGCTTCAGCCCCTGCACGGCCTGCCTGCCCGACACCGCACTGGCGGCGCGCGCCGCGGTCTCGGTTCCGGCGGCCTCCGCAGAGGGCAAGTCCAAGACGGCCGAGCTGCCCCGCACCCCGCCCAAGACGGGCCCGGCCAAGCCGTCGACGGCCCCGGCGACCCCCACGAGCCCGACGAGCCCGACTGCCTCGGCCGGCCCGACGGGCCCGACCGCCCCGGCGAAGCCGCCGACGACCCCGGCAGCCCCGGCGAAGCCGCCGACGACCCCGCCGTCCACTCCGGCGGCGGCCCCGGTGCCTCCGCCCACGGCTCCGCGCCCGTCCGCGTCCGCCGCGCCTCCGGCGCCCGCCGCGTCCCCGTCGCCCGCGCCCGCCGCGCCCAGGCCCGCGGATCCGGCGCCCCCCAACGCCGAGCCGAGCGCCTTCACGTCCGCCGAAAAGCCCGCGGACCCCGCGCCCGGCCTCCCCTCCGCCTGGCCCGCTCCCGCACCGCAGGTGAGCCGGCCCAAGCCGGAGCAGCGCCCGGCGCCGTCCGAGCCGCCGGTGACCGACCGTCCCGCCGCCCCCACCACGCCCGCCGCCCCCGAGGCGCCCGAGGCGCCCAAGGACGCGGGCACGGCGGACCGGAGCACCCCGCCCGGACCGCGCCCGTCCACCGAGTCCGGCGACGGCCCGCAGGTCCGGATTCTCAGCGGCACCAAGCGTTACCACCGCACCGACTGCGCCCTGATCGAGGACATCGGCGACGAGGCCGACGACCTTGAGGCGCTCTCCCGCGCCGAGGCCAAGGCCCGCGGCTGCACCCCCTGCCTGGTCTGCCAGCCCGACAAGGAGCACGCCCGGGACTGAGCCGTCCCGGCCGCGCCGGTCAGGAGCGTTCGCGGCGGGTGGCGCGGCGGGCCTCCCGGAGCTCGCGGAGGCGTTCCCTGCGGCCGTGGTGAAGCTCGCGGTGCCGCTCGTGCATTTCGCGATGCAGCTCGCGGGCCGCCTTGCGGCCGCGCTTCTTGCCGGGCTCGCGGCGGTGGACGCTGATGCCGCCGAAGAGCGTGATACCGGTCAGCCGGATGACCGGGGCGTCATGGGCGAGATCGTCGTCCTCGGGGAGGTCCACGCCGCCGAAGACCGCCGAGTTGGAGTTGATGACGCGCACCCCGGGCGGCACCGTGATCTCGACGCCGCCGAAGACACAGGTGACGTGGACGGTCACCTCGCGCTGCGAGAGCACGGCCTGGCGGAAGTCGAGCTCCACCCCGCCGAAGACGCAGCTGACGTTGGTCTGCGGTTCGACGAGCCAGCGGCCGCGGCGGTCGGCGCCCGCGAAGACCGCCACGATGCTGGTCGACTGCGGCACCGGCGGCAGGACGGGCGGCGGCTCGGCCGGGTCCTTGGTGAGGCGGACCGGCGGGTCGGCCTCACCGGGGAGGTCCCGCACGACCGGCTCCAGGTCGGCGTAGGTCTTGGCCTGGTAGACCACGTCGATGCGCTCGGCGTGCTCCGCCGGCGTGATGCGGCCCTCGGCGAGGGCCTCGCGCAGCCGGTCGGCGACCTGGTCGCGGTCGGCGTCGGACGCGCGGAGGTTCTCGGACTCTTTCACGCGCGCCATCATCTCAAACGCGATGTGTCTCGAAAAAGACCCACGCCGGAAATGTCGCATCCAGGTCAGGTGAACGCCTGACCCGGATGCGCCGGTGAGGTACCTAGATCTTGCGGAGCCAGAAGCTCAGGCCCAGTTCGTCGTCGCGGTGGGCGGTGAGGCCGGCCTCGTCGTCCCGGTGGCCCTCCTGGACGGACTCGGCCAGGACCTCGCCGCCGATCTCGGCGGCGTGGGCGCGGAGGGCCTCGGCGAGGTCGTTCCCGGTGGCCCGCCACCAGAGCTCGATGCGGTCGGTGACCTCCAGGCCGCTCGACTTGCGGCCTTCCTGGATCAGGCGGACCGCCTCACGGGCCAGGCCCGCGCGGCGGAGCTCGGGCGTCAGCTCCAGGTCGAGGGCGACGGTCTCGCCCGCGGCGCTCTCCACGGCCCAGCCGGTACGGGGCCGCTCGGTGACGATCACGTCGTCGGCGGAGAGCGTCTGGGCCCCGATCTCGGTGTCCAGGGTGACCGTGCCGTCGGCGCGCAGCCCGCTGACCAGCCGCGTCGGATCGGCGGTGGTGACGGCCTTGGCGACCTTGGGGGTGTCCTTGGCGTAGCGCTTGCCGAGCTCGCGGAAGTTCGGCTTCACCTCGTACTCCACCAGGTCGCCGCCGATCGAGGAGAGCTCCTCGAACGCCAGCACGTTGAGCTCCTCGGAGATCTGGGTGCGCAGCTCCGCGGGCAGGTCGCGCCACCCGGGCGCGCCCACGAGGGCACGGCCGAGCGGCTGGCGGGTGCGCACGCCGCTGGCGGCGCGGGCCGAGCGGCCGAGCTCCACCAGCCGCCGGACGAGGGCCATCCGGGTCGTGAGGGCCGGGTCGAGGAGGTCCTCGTTCACGGCGGGCCAGTCGGTGAGGTGGACCGACTCGGGGGCGTCGGCGGGCCGGATCACGTCCCAGACGTGGTCGGTGACGAACGGGATCATGGGCGCCATCAGGCGGGTCAGGGTCTCCAGGCACTCGTAGAGCGTGGCGAACGCGGCGTCGTCGCCGTCCCAGAAGCGCCGGCGCGAGCGCCGCACGTACCAGTTGGACAGGTCGTCGACGAACTCGGCCAGGCGGCGTCCGGCGCGGGCGGTGTCGAACTCCTCCAGGGCTGCGTCGACCTCCTTGACCGTGCGGTGGAGCTCGGCCAGGGCCCAGCGGTCCAGCAGCGGGCGGTCGGCGGGCGCCGGGGCCTCGGCGCGGCGCTCCGGCGTCCAGGCCTGGCCCTGGGCGGCCGCGGCGTTGGCGTAGAGCACGAAGAACGACGCCGTGTTCCAGTACGTGAGCAGGACCTTGCGGACGACCTCCTCCAGCGCGTTGTGGCCGATCTTGCGGGAGGCCCACGGGAGGCCGCTGGCCAGCATGTACCAGCGCAGCGCGTCGGCCCCGTGCTGGTCCATCAGCGGGATGGGCCGCAGCACGTTGCCGAGGTGCTTGCTCATCTTGCGGCCGTCCTCGGCGAGGATCAGTCCCAGGCACAGGACGTTCTCGTACGACGAGCGGTCGAAGACGAGCGTGCCGACCGCCATCAGCGAGTAGAACCAGCCGCGGGTCTGGTCGATCGCCTCGCAGATGTACTGGGCCGGGTAGGACTCGTCGAAGATCTCCTTGTTGCGGTGCGGCGCGCCCCACTGGGCGAACGGCATCGAGCCCGAGTCGTACCAGACGTCGATCACGTCGGGCACGCGGCGCGCCTCGGCGCCGCACTCGCGGCAGGGGATGGTCACGTCGTCCACGTACGGCCGGTGGGGATCGAGCTTGTCGAGGTCCTGCCCGGCCAGCTCGCCCAGCTCCTTGAGGGAGCCGACGCACGTGATGTGGTCGTCGTCCTCACCGCACACCCACAGCGGCAGCGGCGTGCCCCAGTAGCGGCTGCGCGACAGCGACCAGTCGACGTTGTTGCGCAGCCACTCCCCGTACCGGCCTTCCTTCACCGTCTCGGGGAACCAGTTGGTCTTCTCGTTCTCGGCGAGCAGCCGGTCCTTGAGCTGCGTGGTCCGGATGTACCAGGCGGGGAGCGCGTAGTAGAGCAGCGGAGTGTGGCAGCGCCAGCAGTGCGGGTAGCTGTGGTCGAAGTGGCCGCCGCGGAAGAGCAGGCCGCGTCCCGTGAGGTCGTCGGTGAGCCGTTCGTCGGCGTCCTTGAAGAACACGCCGCCGACGAGCGGCACCTCGGGCAGGAACCTCCCGTCCGGGCCGACCGGGTTGACGACCGGCATGCCGTAGGCCTTGCAGACGGCCATGTCGTCGGCCCCGAACGCGGGCGCCTGGTGGACGAGACCGGTGCCGTCCTCGACGGTGACGTAGTCGCCGAGCACCACGTAGTGCGCGTCAGGGATGTCGACGAGGTCGAACGGGCGCGCGTACGGCGTGCGCTCCAGCTCGCGGCCCTGGAACGTGGCGAGGCGTTCGGCGTCGTCGCCCAGCACCTGCTCCAGCAGCGGCTCGGCGACGACGAGCACCTCGTCCGAGCCGGCCGGCCGCGCGGCGACGTAGGTCACGTCGGGGTGGACGGCGACGGCGGTGTTGGAGACCAGCGTCCACGGCGTCGTGGTCCAGATCAGCAGGGCCGCGCCCAGCTCGGCGAGCGGACCGGCGGTGACCGGCATCCGCACGTACACCGACGGGCTGGTGATCGTCTCGTAGCCGCCCGGCTGGCCGAGCTCGTGGTCGGACAGGCCGGTGCCGCAGCGCGGGCAGTACGGCGTGATGCGGAAGTCGCGGAACAGCAGGCCCTTGTCGAAGACGGTCTTGAGCGACCACCAGACGGCCTCGACGTACTCGGGGTCCATGGTGCGGTAGGCCTGGGACATGTCGACCCAGTAGCCCATCCGCTCGGTCATCTCCTCGAACGCGTCGACGTGCCGGAGCACCGACTCGCGGCAGCGCGCGTTGAACTCGGCGACGCCGTAGGCCTCGATGTCCTTCTTGCCGGTGAGGCCGAGCTCCTTCTCCACGGCCACCTCGACGGGCAGGCCGTGGCAGTCCCAGCCGGCCTTGCGGGGGACGTGGAAGCCCTTCATGGTCTTGAAGCGCGGGAAGACGTCCTTGAAGACGCGGGCCTCGACGTGGTGGACGCCGGGCATGCCGTTGGCGGTGGGCGGGCCCTCGTAGAACACCCAGCGCGGCCCGGACTCGGTGCGCTCGAGCGACCGCTCGAAGACCTTGCTGTCCTGCCAGCGGCGCAGCATGTCCCGCTCCAGGGCGGGCAGGTCCACCTGCGCGGGCAGGGGCCGGAACTGACGGCTCACGTGGGTTCTACCTCCGGATCGACGCATGACCATGTGCCTGCAGCAGTCCGGAGGGACGAGACGCCCTGGCGGGGCCCCGCGGTACCACCCTCCTTGGCCGTGTCGAACCCGGTCATCCGAGTCGGTACGGCCCGCTTCGTTCGAGTCTCGGGCGGCCGGGTCTACTTTGCCCCGAATTGCCGTGGACGGCGTCCGGGGCGGTTCTTCCGGCGGCTCAGGGGTGATCAGACCGCCGGGCCCGCCTCCGGGCTCACACCGTCCCCGGATCGCTCATGGCTGCTTGCGGCGGCAGTTGTCCCCATCATCGCCGTGCCGATGAGACTGCTCGCTGCGACCTTAACGCACCTGGGCGGCGAACTCTTCCCGATAAGCGCCGGCCGGGGACTCCGGTGGCCGGTGTGGCGCAGGTCACTCCAGAGATCGACCTCCCCATGGGTTCTCGTCCGGCCGTCACTGGGCATATGCCGCGTGTAGTCGGCCAAGGTCACTTGGTGCCGACCGACCGTTGTTTGCCGTGCCGCGAAAGGGGACTTATGCTGCCCGCACTGCCTGTCGAGGAGATCAGCGCGAGGGGGGCCGACATGGCCGGCGCGGGGAACGGCACGACGCCGTCCAAGGGGCCGGGTCAGGGGAAACGATCCCCGGCCAAAAAGGCCGCCGCCAAGAAGGCCCCGGCCAAGAAGACCTCGGACAAGAAGGCCCCGGCCACCAAGGCTCCGGCCACGAAGACATCCGCCGCGAAGGCTCCTGCGGCCAAGTCGGCCGCCGCCGCCAAGCGCGGAGCGGCCAAGGGCAAGGCGGACACGGCGAAGCGCGTGCCCAATCCGGATGCCGAGAGCGCCACGGCCGCGGCACCGGCCGCCGTGACGGCACCGGCCGAGGCCGCGACGCTCCCGGTCCGCGAGGGCGAGGACCGCTGGACCGAGCGGGAGCTCGCCGAGGTCCGGTCGGAGCTGGCAACGGAGATCGTCGCGCTGCGCGAGGAGATCGCCGCCGCCGCGACGCAGATCGCCGCGGGCGACGCGACCGACGGCGCGGGCGACGACCTGACCGACGCGGGCGCCAAGACCTACGAGCGCGAGCACGAGATGGCTCTCGTCAACAACGCGCGCGACCTGCTCGCCCAGAACGAGCGGGCGATCGAACGGATGGACGCCGGCACGTACGGCGTCTGCGAATCATGCGGCAGGCCGATCGGCAAGGGGCGCTTGCAGGCCTTTCCGCGTGCGACCCTATGTGTGACATGCAAACAACGCGAGGAACGTCGCTGAGCGACAACACCGAAACCAAGGGCGCGGCCGAGGGATCTGCGGGATCCCCTCGGCCGCGCCGCATCGGCGTCCTGGTCCTGGTCGCGCTGACCGCGCTGGCCCTCGACGTGATCTCCAAGGTCATCGTCGTCGCGACCCTGCAGGACCGGGAGCCGGTCGAACTGCTGGGCGGCCTGCTGACCCTGCGCGAGACGCGCAACAGCGGCGCCGCGTTCTCCATCGGGACCGGCTACACGATCATCTTCACCGTGATCGCGTGCGGGGTGGTCGTCGCCATCCTGCGCACCGCCCGCAACCTGCGCAGCCTCCCCTGGGCGATCTGCCTGGGTCTGCTGCTCGGCGGGGCGGTCGGCAACCTGATCGACCGGATGCTGCGGGCGCCCGCCCCGCTCAAGGGCCACGTCGTGGACTGGATCGAGCTGCCGCACTGGCCGGTCTTCAACCTCGCCGACTCGGCGATCGTCTGCGGCGGCGTGCTCGCCGTCCTGCTGGCCTCGCGGGGCCTCCAGCTCGACGGCACCCGGCTGGAGGACGACAAGCGCGAGAAGGACGACGGCGACGGCGACGACGGCCAGAAGGACGATTCCGAGGCCAAGGGCGACGTCGAGCCCGCGCCCGACGGCCAGGTCGGCGGCCAGGTCGATGGCCAGGTCGATGGCCAGATCGGGCGGACGGCGGCCCCGGAGGCCGAGGCGACACCGGAAGAGAAGTCCTGATGCCCGACGTTCGCAGCCTCCCGGTCCCCGACGGCCTGGAGGGGGAACGGGTGGACGCCGCGCTGGCGCGGTTGTTCGGCCTCTCCCGGGCCCGCGCCGCCGACATCATCGCCGCCGGTGACGTTCTCGTCGACGGCAGGGAAGTGGCCAAGTCCGACCGGGTCCACGGCGGGGCCTGGCTGGAGGTGACCCTGCCACCGCCGCCCGCCGCGCCCGCTCCGGTCGCCGAGCCGGTGCCGGGCATGGGGATCCTGTACGAGGACGACGACATCGTGGTGGTCAACAAGCCCATCGGCGTCGCGGCCCACCCGACCACCGGCTGGACGGGTCCCACCGTCCTCGGCGGGCTCCTCGGCGCCGGGCACACCATCGCCACCAGCGGCGCGGCCGAACGCCAGGGCATCGTGCACCGGCTCGACGCCAACACCACCGGGGCGATGGTGGTGGCCAAGAGCGAGGTCGCCTACTCACGGCTCAAGCGCGCGTTCAAGGAACGCACCGTCGACAAGCGCTACCAGGCGCTGGTGCAGGGCCATCCGGACCCGTTCCGCGGCACCGTGGACGCGCCGATCGACCGGCATCCCTCCGGGGACGGCCGGTTCGCCGTGGTCGCGGGCGGCAAGCCGTCCGTGACGCACTACGACACGGTCGAGGCCTACCGCGCAGCCACGCTCCTGGACATCAACTTGGAAACGGGTCGTACGCACCAGATCCGGGTACACATGTCGGCCATCAGGCACCCGTGCGTGGGAGACCTCGCCTACGGGGCCGACCCGACGCTGGCGGCCCGGCTGGGGCTGACCCGCCAGTGGCTGCACGCGGTACGGCTCGGGTTCGAGCATCCGACCCGGGGTGAACGGGTCGAATTCGAGAGCCCATACCCGGATGACCTGGCCCGTGCCCTGGAGATCGTCGCCGCCGAGTCCTGAGCCCAGGGAGCGCCGTTCAGAGCAGCAGGCGGGCCCCGGCGGCGACCCCGGCGGCGACCGCGAGCACCACGAGGAACGGGGCGCGCAGCAGCAGGGCCGCGACCGCCGCGCCGAGGCCCGCCATCCGGGGGCCGTCGAACTCCAGGCCCCGGCCGTCGGCCAGGGCCTGGACCGCGATCAGAGCGCTCAGCAGCGCCACGGGCACCAGCTCGGTGAACCTGCGCACCCGCGGGTCGTCGAGCACCCGCTGCGGCGTGACCAGGCCGCCGAGCTTGAGCGCGTAACACCCCAGCCCGGTCGCGATCACCGCGATCCACACGTTCACGCCGGCGCCCCTCCGTCCGGGGCTTCCCGGCGGCCGGGCAGAAGGCCGAGCAGTGCCGCCGCGGCGGCCAGCATCACCGGGACGCCCGGCGGCAGCAGGGGAGTGGCGGCGATCGCGAGCACCGCGGCGGCGGCCGCGACCTTGATCTCCGTGCGGCCCGCCGTCAGCCGGGGCCAGAGCAGGGCGAGGAAGACCGCGGGTCCGAGGGCGTCGAGCCCGAAGGTGTCCGGGTCGCCCAGCCTGGAGGCGCCCACGGCACCTGCCAGGGTGCTGAGGTTCCAGGCCAGGTAGAGGCTGATCGCGGTGACGTGGAAGCCGGTGC
Source organism: Actinomadura fulvescens (assembly GCF_039533225.1). NCBI lineage: Bacteria > Bacillati > Actinomycetota > Actinomycetes > Streptosporangiales > Thermomonosporaceae > Actinomadura > Actinomadura fulvescens. The sequence continues at coordinate 1,083,995 of NZ_BAAATD010000001.1, forward strand.
GAGCCGACGCGCGGTCGGGCTGGGCGGTGGCGACCGCCGTCGACTCGTCGATGACTCCGTGGGCGGTCAGGAGCCGCCGCCATCCCCGTACGCCCAGCAGCTCCGCCAGGCGCAGGCCGTACAACGCGTTGCGGCCGCCCAGCAGGACGGCGCCGAGCGTGCCGGCCACCAGCCCGCCACCGCCGCCGATCACCCCCGCCAGGGCGAACTGGGACGCGCCGCTGAACGTCAGCAGGCTGAGCACGCACGCCTGGGCCACCGACAACCCGGCGGTGACCGCGGCCGCGCCGAAGGCGACCCCGGAGACGCCGACGGCCAGACCCACCCCGAGCCCGTCGCGCACGGCGGCGGAACGGGCCGTCGCGGAGTCCGTAAAGATCATGCCGGTGACCGTATTCGGGCAGGTCGGAACCGGTCTTGAACGTTCTTGCGCCGGCGGGCCGTCAGGAGCCGTCAGGAGCCGTCCCGGGCGGCGCGGCGTTGCTCGGCGACCTCCAGGCCCGCCTCGATCACCGCGTTCATGATCTTCGCCAGCCGCTCCGGGCCGAGGGACGGCGCCTTCGCGGCCATCGCCATGACGATCTCGTGCTCGCGCTCGCGGTTGCGCCCCGCGAAGCCGCCCACCGGCTTGAGGCGCTGCACCTGCCCGGCGATCGCCGTGCGGCGCTCCAGCAGCACGGCGAGGGCGGCGTCGATCTCGTCGATGGCGGCGCGCGCCTCGGCCAGGGAGCCGATGGCGGGTTCGGTGGAGTCGATCAGCTCGTGCATGTCGGGGTTTCCCTCTCTCGCGGCGGCGTCCGCGCAGGAGCAGAGAGTGCCGTCCGTGCCCGGAGCCGCGTTCTGAAATGAGAAAAGGCAGGGCCCGACGGGTGGGCGCTGCCTTGTGCCGGCTCCGGGGTCGTCGCTCAGGCGGCGCCGACCGGCTCGACCAGAGCCGGCTGCGTAAACCTGAAATAGCGACGATGCATATCCCGATCGTAGGGCCCGTTCGCCGGGCGCGCCAATCACCGGACCACCTGTCTCAGTGACTGAGACAGGTGATCACGGGATGGCCGCTACGATGCCTGACATGAGTCAAGAACGGGCACACTACTGGCGGCATCCGGCCCTGCCGGAGGTCGATCTCCTGCGCGCCCGTTTCATCACCCACCGGTTCGGACGTCATGTCCACGAGGGCTACAACTTCAGCGTGATCGAGTACGGGGTCGAGGAGTTCGAGCATCGCGGCACCCTGCTGCGCGCCGGGCCCGGCTCGATCGTCATGGTCAATCCCGACACCGTGCACACCGGCCAGGCCGTTCACCCGGAGGGCTGGGGCTATCGCGGCATGTACCCGGCGGTGGAACTGGTCGCCGACGTCGCCGCCGAGCTCGGCCTGCCCTCGGGCACCCCGAACTTCCCCGAGACCGTCCTGCACGACCCGGCGGCGGCCCGGTTGCTGGGCGCCGCGCACCGCGCCGGCGAGCACGGCGACGCGCTCGCGGCCACCTCCCTGCTGCGGTCCGCGCTGGCCGGGATGTTGCAGCGCCACGCCCAATATGTGGGCACGGCAGAGGTCGCCTCGGCGATGCCGGCCTCCGTACGCGCTGCCCGGGACATCCTGCATGAACGGCTCGTGGACCCGCCGTCCCTGGAGGAGCTGGCCGAAGCCGTAGGAGCCCGCCCGTTCTCCCTGCTCCGGGCATTCCGTACGGCCACAGGCCTGCCGCCGCACGCCTACCTCAACCAGATCCGCGTCCGCGAGGCCCGCAGACTGCTGGACGCGGGCACGCGTCCCGCGGAGGTCGCCACGCGGACGGGCTTCGCCGACCAGGCGCATCTGACCCGCCACTTCAAGCGCACGGTCGGCGTCCCGCCGGGCGCCTACCGGCGGGCCCGCGCCGCCGCCTGAGATGACACTCCGGGCACGCGTCCGGATGCCGTGCGTAACGGTCGAGAACGGGCCCAAGGGGCATCCGGAGTGTCGGGGCGCGGGGTGTCGGTGGGGAGGGTTAGGCTCTCAGAGCCGCGTCGTTCCGGGCCCGTTCCGGGGCGGCGATCTTCCCCCGGACCGCATGCCGCCGACACGTGCCGACCGCACGTGCGCGGCAGCGTGCACGGCACGGCAGACGGCACGACACGGCCACATGGCACGGCACAACCAGGAGGCGCACGGAGCATGGCGGACTCGTTCGTACACCTTCACGTACACACCGAGTACTCCATGCTGGACGGTGCCGCCCGGCTCAAGCAGATGTTCGAGGAGGTCAGCCGCCAGGGCATGCCCGCGATCGCGATGACCGACCACGGCAACATGCACGGCGCCTACGACTTCCACAGGCAGGCCACCGCCGCCGGGGTGACGCCGATCATCGGCATCGAGGCCTACATGGCGCCCGAGTCGCGCTTCCACAAGAAGAAGGTCCAGTGGGGCGAGCCCAGCCAGAAGCGCGACGACGTCTCCGGCGGCGGTCTCATCAACCACAAGACGCTCTGGGCGCGTGACAAGACCGGCCTGCACAACCTCTTCAAGCTCTCCAGCCGCGGGTTCACCGAGGGCTTCGTGTTCAAGTACGCGCGGCTCGACGAGGAGCTGCTCGCCGAGCATTCCGAGGGCGTGATGGCCACCACGGGCTGCCCGTCCGGCAAGATCCAGACCCGGCTGCGGCTGGGCCAGTTCGACGAGGCGCTCAAGGCCGCCGCCACGTTCCAGGACATCTTCGGCAAGGACAACTACTTCCTGGAGCTGATGGACCACGGCCTGGAGATCGAGCGCCGCGTCCGCCAGGGCCTCATCGACATCGGCAAGAAGCTCGGCATCCCGCCCGTGGTGACCAACGACTCGCACTACACGCACGAGTCCGAGGCCACCGCGCACGACGCGCTCCTGTGCGTCCAGGTCGGCAAGCAGCTCGCCGACCCCGACCGGTTCCGGTTCGACGGCAGCGGCTACTACCTCAAGACCGCCGACGAGATGCGGGCGATCGACTCGTCCGACATCTGGGCCGAGGGCTGCAGGAACACGCTGCTCATCGCCGAGCGGGTCAACCCCGAGGGCATGTTCGAATACCACAACCTCATGCCCAAGTTCCCCGTCCCCGAGGGCGAGACCGAGGAGAGCTGGTTCCGCAAGGAAGTCTGGAAGGGGATGGACTGGCGCTTCCCCGACGGCTACGACGAGGAGCACAAGAAGCAGGCCGAGTACGAGATGGACATCATCTGCAAGATGGGGTTCCCCTCCTACTTCCTGGTCGTCGCCGACTTCATCATGTGGTCCAAGCAGAACGGCATCGCCGTCGGACCGGGCCGCGGCTCGGCGGCCGGCTCCCTGGTCGCCTACGCGATGGGCATCACCGACCTCGACCCGATCCCGCACGGGCTGATCTTCGAGCGGTTCCTCAATCCCGAACGTGTGTCCATGCCCGACATCGACGTCGACTTCGACGAAGCCGGGCGGGCGGAGGCCATCCGCTACACCACCGAGAAGTGGGGCGCCGACAAGGTCGCCATGATCGCCACGTTCGGCACCATCAAGGCCAAGGCCGCCGTCAAGGACGCCGGCCGCGTCCTCGGCTTCCCGTACGCGCTGGGCGACCGCATCTCCAAGGCGTTCCCGCCCGCCGTCATGGGCAAGGACATCCCGCTCTCGGGCATCTTCGACGACAAGCACCCGCGCTACGGCGAGGCCGGCGAGCTGCGCAGGCTCTACGAGGAAGAGCCCGACGTCAAGCAGATCATGGACCTGGCGCAGGGCCTGGAGGGCCTGATCCGCCAGACCGGCGTGCACGCCGCCGGCGTCATCATGTCCGCCGAGCCGCTCACCGACCACATCCCGATCATGCGCCGGGACGCGGACGGCGCGATCATCACGCAGTTCGACTATCCGACCTGCGAGACGCTCGGCCTGCTCAAGATGGACTTCCTGGGCCTGCGCAACCTGACGATCATGCAGGACGCGCTGCGCTACATCGAGGCCAACAAGGGCGAGAAGCTCGACCTGCTCAAGCTCCCGCTGGACAACCGCAAGGCCTACGAGCTGCTGGCCCGCGGTGACACGCTCGGCATCTTCCAGCTGGACGGCGGCGGCATGCGCTCGCTGCTGCGCCTGATGAAGCCCGACAACTTCGAGGACATCTCCGCGGCCCTGGCGCTCTACCGGCCGGGCCCGATGGGCGCCAACTCGCACACCAACTACGCGCTCCGCAAGAACGGCCAGCAGGAGATCACCCCGATCCACCCCGAGCTGGAAGAGCCGCTCAAGGAGATCCTCGGCACGACCCACGGCCTGATCATCTATCAGGAGCAGGTCATGGCCATCGCGCAGAAGGTCGCGGGCTACTCGCTCGGCAGCGCCGACCTGCTCCGCCGCGCCATGGGCAAGAAGAAGAAGGCCGAGCTCGACAAGCAGTTCGAGTTCTTCGAGAAGGGCATGCAGGACAACGGCTTCTCGGCCGCCGCCATCAAGGCGCTGTGGGACATCCTGCTGCCGTTCTCCGACTACGCGTTCAACAAGGCGCACACCGCGGGCTACGGCCTGGTCTCCTACTGGACCGCCTATCTCAAGGCCAATTACCCGGCCGAGTACATGGCCGCCCTGCTCACCTCGGTCGGCGACGACAAGGACAAGAGCGCGCTCTACCTCAACGAGTGCCGCCGCATGGGCATCAAGGTGCTGCCGCCGGACGTCAACACCTCCGACGCCGACTTCACGCCGATGGGCGACGCCGAGATCCGCTTCGGCCTGTCCGCCGTCCGCAACGTGGGCACCAACGTCGTCGAGGGCATCGTGGCCGCCCGCAAGGAGAAGGGCGCCTACACCGACTTCAACGACTTCCTCGACAAGGTCCCGCCGATCGTCTGCAACAAGCGCGTCGTCGAGTCGCTCATCAAGGCCGGTGCCTTCGACGAGCTCGGCCACCAGCGCAAGGCGATCCTCATGGTGCACGAGCCGGCCATCGACTCGGTCATCGACATCAAGCGCAAGGAGGCCATCGGCCAGGACTCCCTGTTCGGCGCGCTGGAGGAGGACGACGGCCCGAACGCGTTCACCGTCGCCATCCCCGAGGCCGAGGAGTGGGACAAGACCACCCTCCTGGCGTTCGAGCGCGAGATGCTCGGCCTCTACGTCTCCGACCACCCGCTGCTCGGCATCGAGCACATCCTGGAACGCGAGGCCGACCGTTCGATCGCCGCCATCAACGAGGGCGACGGACCCGACGGCCAGGTCGCCGTCGTGGCCGGGCTGCTGTCGGGCCTGCAGCGCAAGGTCACCAAGCAGGGCAACTCCTGGGCGATGTTCCAGCTGGAGGACCTGGGCGGCTCGATCGAGGTCATGTGCTTCCCGTCCAGCTACCAGCTGTGCTCGACGCTGCTGGCCGAGGACGCCGTCCTGGTGGTCAAGGGCCGCATCGACCGCCGCGAGGACGTCGCCAAGATCATCGCGATGGAGGTCACCCAGCCCGACCTCACCGTCGCCGACGCCCACGGCCCCCTCTCGGTCACCCTCCCCATCGGCCGCTGCACCCCGCCGGTCGTCGCGAGCCTCAAGGAGGTCCTGACCGCCCACCCGGGCACGTCCGAGGTCCACCTGCACCTGCAGAACGGCCCGCGCACCACCGTCGTCCGCCTCGACGACAAGCTCCGGGTGGCGCCCTCACCGGCGCTCATGGGCGACCTCAAGCACCTCCTCGGCCCGTCCTGCTTCAACCTCTGACACCGGCCGGTGTCAGCCGACACCGGCCGCGCTCGGCTGACACCGGTCGCGGTCAGCGTGGCAGCAGGCCGATCGCCTCCCTCGCCTGCCGGACCTTGGGCGCCGCCAGCTCGCGGGCGCGTTCCGCCCCCACCCGCAGGACGCGGCGGACGTGGTCCGGGTCGAGTTCGCGATAGCGCTCGCGCACGGGTGCCAGCGTGGTGATGACCGCGTCGGCCACGGCCTCCTTGAGCTCGCCATAGCCGGTGAAACGTGCTGCCAGCCGTTCGGGCCGGTCGCCTGTGCAGGCGGCCAGGATCGTGAGCAGGTTGGACACGCCGGGATGGTGCTCCGGCTCGTACACCACCTCGGTGCCGCCGTCGGTGACCGCGCGCATGATCTTGCGGCGCAGCACGCCGGGCTCGTCCAGCAGCCGCAGCGTGCCCGCGGGCGAGGCGGCCGACTTGCTCATCTTGGAGCCGGGCGAGGCCAGATCCATGAGCCTGGCCGCGACGGGCGGGTTGACGGCCCGCGGCAGCGTGAACGTCGGCCCGTACCGGGCGTTGAACCGCCGCGCCACGTCGCGCGCCAGTTCCACATGCTGGCTCTGGTCGTCGCCGACCGGCACCTCGGTGGTGTCGTAGAGCAGGATGTCGGCCGCCATCAGCACCGGGTAGGTGAGCAGCGAGAGCCGCACAGGGCCCTGGCGGCTCGACTTCTCCTTGAACTGGATCATGCGCTGGGCCTCGCCGAAGCCCGTGGCGCACTCCAGCAGGTAGTGCAGTTCGGTGTGCTCGGGAACGTGGGACTGGACCAGGAACAGGCACGCGTCAGGGTCGGCGCCCGCGGCGAGCAGGAGGCCGGCGAACTCCAGCGTCCGCCGCCGCACCTGCGCCGGGTCGTGTTCCAAGGTCAGGGCGTGCAGATCGGAGATGAACACGACCGTGTCGTCGGTCGTCTGCCCGGAGATGATCGGACCGATCGCACCGATGTGGTTGCCCAGGTGCAGGTCGCCGGAGGGGGTGAATCCCGTGAGCCGTCGTGGCATCGGCTGTCTCCCTTGGGGATCGGGGCCGGCCAGCCGACGACGGCGCACACACGAACGGCCGCCCGACTGGGCGGCCGCGGTGGTGGTAGGTACGCGGAGCAGGGTGCCGCCCGTCAGGGGCGCCACCAGCCGTTCATCCGCATGATGAAACGGTATCACCCGGCGAGAAGCGCACGTGTGACCGCGGCCACCTGCCCTCTCGCCTGGGCCGAGTCAGAGCAGACCGAGATTGACGGCCGCGGCCATGGCGGCGTAGCCGCGGTCATTGGGGTGACGGTGATCGCCGCTGTCGTACGCGGCACGCAGGCGGGCCGGTCTGGCCGGGTCGCGCAGGGCCGCGTCGAAGTCGATGACGCCGTCGAAGACGCCACCCGCGCGGATGCGGCGGTTGACCTCGGCGCGCACCCGCTCCTTCGCCGCGGTGTGGCCGCTCGCCCCCGTACGCGGGGTGATGGTGCCTCCCAGCACGCGGATGCCGCGCTTGTGGGCCGCGGCCACCATCTTCCGGTAGCCCGCCACCATCTCGGCGGCGGTACGCGGCGGGGTCCGGCCGGTGATGTCGTTGCCGCCCTGCAGCAAGATCACCGTGCGCACGCCGGGCTGCTGGTCCAGCGCATGGGAGGTGAACCGCCTGACCCCGGCGAGCCCGGCGCCCCTGGAGACCTGGTCGTCGAGCATGCGGTTGCCCGCGATGCCCGCGTTCGTCACCGCCAGGCGGCCCCGCAGCCGGGCCGCCAGCCGGTCCGGGTAACGCCGGTCGCGGTCGGTGGTGGATCCCGACCCGTCGGTGATGGAGTCGCCGAAGGCGACGACGACGCGCCGCGACCCGCTCACGTCGACGCCGGTGAGGAAGTAGCGCGAGGTCTTGGACACCGTGAACGCGCCTGCGGCCTTGGCGCCCGCGTGGTCACCGCGGGCGACACGGGTCGTCGCCTTGCCCGTCGCGTGGAACGAGACCTTGGCGGGCGACTTCCTGACATGGGTGTCCACGATCAGATCCGCCCCGGCTCCCACGCGCAGGCGCACGGCGTCGCTCGCCGCGTGCTTGCCCGCCGGGATCGTCACCTGCCGCCGCCCGTTGAACGTCACCGGCACGAACCTCCCGGCGGGCGCCCCCTGCCGGGCGGGCGCGACCATGACACGGCCGATCACCGCGTTCTGCCGCGCGTAGAAGTTGGAGAGCCGGATCCGCACGGCGGATCCGCCCGCGCTCACGCGCACCACGTCGCGCAGGGTGTAAGAACTCGCGGAGACCGGCTTGGCGGTCGCGCCGCCCATCGACGCCGACCACGTGGCCGTCCATCGCACGGCGGCACCGCTGCGCACCGCCTGGCCACGCTGCTCGCCGCTCCCGATCGCGACACCCGTGACCGCGAGCGATGCCGCCAGGCACACCCCACCGCCCAGCACCGCACGACGTCGCGCCCCCATCGCATCCTCCAGGATCGTTTCGAGCCGGTTCGCCCCGAATCTAGTGGATCAAGAACGGCGCGGCGGCGCGTTCAGCCGACCCCGAGGAGGGCGCGGGTGGCCGGAACGACCTCGGCGGCCCAGCGGCGGAGCTGGGTCTCGCCCGGGTTCTCGGGCCAGTAGACGAAGGTGTCGAAGCCGGTGCCGGTGGCGAGGTCGGCCAGGACGCGGGCCCAGCCGGCGGCGTCGGTGCGGATGGGGATCTCGCCTTCGAGCGTGACCGGGGCGGGGGAATCGGTGATGTCCCCGACCAGCTGGGCCATGCGGGTGATGGCGGCCGGATCGCGTCCGGCCTCGGTGGCGGCGGTGGAGATGATGTCCTGGGCCTCGCGCCACTTCTCGTACGGGAGGTAGTGCGGGATCGGGGCGGCCCAGCCGTCGGCGATGCGGCCGGTCAGCGCGTTGGCACGCGGCCCGACGCTGCCGAACCAGATGCCGATCGGATGGGCGGGCGCCGGGCCGGGCTTGACGCCGTCGACGGTGTAGTGGTCGCCGTGGACCTTGACGCGGCCGTCCGGGCGCCACATGGCGCGGATGATCTCGGTGGCCTCCTCCAGCGCCTTGAGGGCCTCCGGGTTGGTGCGGCTCGGGCCGCCCATCGCGGCGATGGCGGGCCAGTAGGCGCCGGCGCCGAGCGCCAGCTCGAACCGGCCGCCGCTGAGCAGGTCGAGGGTGGCGGCCTGCTTGCCGAGCATGGCGGGGCCGCGCAGCGGGAGGCTGGCGACGTCCGGGAAGACGCGCAGCGTGGTGGTCTCAGCGAGGACGGTGGCGATGACGGCGAACGTGTCGACCTGCTGAGGGGCGTACGGGTGGTCCTGGACGCCGAGGAGGTCGAGGCCCTCGCTGTCGGCCAGGCGGGCGAGGGCGCGCAGGTCGCCGAGCGCGGCGGTGTCGGGGGCCAGCTGGATGCCGAAACGAAGGTTCATGCGGCACACGCTAGCGATCACATGTACGGGGGTGAATCCGTAGGTCTACTGGTCAGAGACTCGCGGGGCTGAGCTCGGCGTCCCAGTGGACCAGGCGCCCCAGCCCGTCGAACTGGGCGTGGGCCCGGCCGCCGCCGGGCAGCAGCACCTCGGTGCGCCCGTCGGTCTCGCGGTAGGGGATCGTGTGGTGGCTCAGCAGCCGGGCGAGCGTCAGCCGGGGTTCGCGGGGAAAGAGGCTGACGGCGTTGGAGACCAGCCGGGGCACCGGAACGGGGTCCCAGCCGGCGGGCGGCGCCTGCGGGTCGTCCACGTGCAGGTAGGCGGAGCCGCCGTCGTAGCCCGCGCCGATGTAGCCGCCACCGCCGAGGACGCCGCCGGCCGCCATCGCGATCAGCTCGCCGCCGTGACCCGCGGGCCCCTCGTACCAGCTGAGGTCGACCTCGGGCGTGGTGAACTCCGGGATGCCGAGGCGTTCGCCGAGCACGCGGATGCTCAACGTGGGGGCCACCGCCGGATGATCGGCGCCGAACTGCGGGTTGGCCCACCCCCACAGCCAGGTGCGCTCCCGGGCGGCGTAGCTGCCGAGCAGCGACACCCGGACGGTGACGCCGCCGCTGGAGTAGGTGCGCGCGGTCAGGTCAGCGCTCCAGTCCTCGCGCGGCAGGAACTCCGCGAGGGTCTCCTGCTGCTGCAGGACGACCGCGGCGAGGGCGGCGCCGAGGCGTTCGAACGCTGGACTGAATCCGGACATATCGGGGACATTATCCCAGGGAATGAGTGGTGCGCGGGCGAGAATCAGTTCAGCCGCACGAAGTGCGAGGGTGGCCGGACGGGGTGCTGAGAGAAGGACGTTAGGCTTTCGCTGTCAGAGGGCGAGTGGCGACTGTGTTCACCTAGGAGCGTACGAGGTGCGGGGACCGACCGGGAAGGCCTTGCGTACCTGGACGGTCACGACCGTCGTGGTCACGCTCCTCGGACCGCTCGCCGGGCTGCTCTGGGCGAAGATCGTCCCCCGGGTCGACTACATCGTCGTTCAGGGCAAACCGCTGCTCGCCGACGCCGAGGGTCAGGGGCCGGTCGGCATGGACGGCCGGTTCGCGCTGATCGTCGTGCTGGCCGGAATCGGCTGCGGTGCCCTCGCCTACCTGGCCGGTGGCCGCGACAACGACATCGCGCTCGTGCTGGGCCTCGCCGCGGGCGGCATCGCCGCGGCCTTCCTCGCCTGGAAGACCGGCCAGCAGATCGGCCTGACCGGCTACGAGAACGCGGTGCGCGGGGCCAAGGACGGCACGGTCGTCGAGGGCGTCGCCCGGCTCCGCGCCACCGGCGTGGTGACCTTCTGGCCGATCCTGGCCGTCGGGACGTACGGCGTCCTGGAACTGCTCGTGCGGCGCCTACCCCCGGGCGATCGCCGCCAGGCCGCCGCCGGTGAGCCGGACGAGATCGGCCGGGGCGAGCTCGATCTGCAGACCGCGTCGCCCGGCGGAGACGTAGACCGTCGCGAACCCTGACACCGTCTCGTCGAGCACGGTCGGCAGCCGCTTGCGCTGCCCCAGCGGACTGATCCCGCCGACGACGTAGCCGGTGGCGCGTTCGGCGTCCTGCGCGTCGGCCAGCCGGGCCTTCTTGCCCCCGGCCGCCGCGGCGAGCGCCTTCAGATCCAGGGTGGCCGACACCGGGACCACGCCGACGGTGAGCCTGCCGTCGACCTCGGCCACGAGGGTCTTGAACAGCCGCTCCCGCGCGACCCCCAGCGCGTCCGCGGCCGCCTCCCCGTACGAGACCTCGGTGCCGGGGTCCACCTCGTACGTGTGCAGGCTGAACTCGACCTTCGCCTTGGTCGCCGCCACCGTCGCCGGCGTGCCCTTGCCGCCGCTCTTGCTCGCACCCTTGGCCTTCGCGGAGCTCATCCCCCCAGTGTGCCCAACATGATCACCCCCCGGCACCCCGCCCCAGATCACCAGCCGCGCCTGCGCCGACTCGTGGATCTATCGCGCGCCCCGGATGCCTGCGGCGATCGCCGCGCTGCGCGTGCACCTGCCGCGTACTGTGGATGCCCGCGATGATCGCCGCGCTGGCTCCTTTCGCCCGCGGCACCGATTTTTACGAGGGTGCTGCCCGCGCCCGCTAGGGCGCGGGCAGCACCCGGGTCAGTTCGGGGTGAAGGAGCCGTCTAGGAACTGGCCTGCGGGGACCGTGGGGAGGGCGTCGAGCAGGCGGTTCTCGCGGTGGAGGAGATCACGTTCCAGGTGGAGGCGGGTCGAGGCGTCCTCGGCCTGGAGGAGGCGCTGTTTCTCGTGGCCGTCCAGCACCACGGCGGCGGCGATCACGTACGAGAGGCGCACGGGGTCGGTGGGCAGGTCGAGGGGCTCGGCCACCTCGGCGCCCGCGTTGGCCAGGCGGCGCCGGTAGAGCTGGAACAGCAGGCGGACGCGGTGGGCGATCGGCCCGGGGTCGGCGCCTGCTTCTTCGGGGAGGAACTCCACGTCGCCGCGCAGGTAGGGGTGGGAGCGGTCGAGCTCCTTGATCTTGAATCTCCGGCTGCCGACCGTCACGATGTCGAAGCGGCCGTCCTCGTGCGGCGTCACCGTGTGCAGTTCGGCGGCGCAGCCGACCCCGGCCAGCCGGCGTGCGGCGTCCTCGCCCACCTCGTGGCCCAGTTCGATGCCGACGATCCCGAAGTACCGCGGCTCGGGCCGTTCGAGCAGGTCGCGCACGAGCAGGCGGTAGCGGTCCTCGAACAGGTGCAGGGGCAGCACGAGTCCGGGGAAGAGCACGGTGCCCAGAGGGAACAACGGAAGCCGTTCGGTCACGGTCTCCCCCACATCGATTTCGGGGCGGCCCTGGGGGATTCACCCACCGGGCCAGACTATTCCGGGTCCTACGGTCGTTGTATGCCGGATTTATCACAGTCTGAAGTGCCCGTCTCGGCACCGTAGGTGAATGGCCCGAACGGAGCATGGCGCCTGGTCATCCCGGGTCAGGTCGTGTATTCAGGCCAATCCGGATGGATTGGCCGTTCACCCGGCGAACGGCGCCCGTTAGCGTCGAAGTATGAGAATGCTCGTCGTCGACTCGTTCACCGACCGCCCGTTCGCCGGGAACCCCGCCGGGGTCTGCCTGCTCGACCACGCCGCGGACGCGGAATGGATGCAGCGGGTCGCGGCCGAGATGAAGCACTCCGAGACCGCGTTCGTCCGCCCGATCCAGGCCCCGGACGCCGACTTCGAACTGCGCTGGTTCACCCCGGTGGTCGAGGTCGCCCTCTGCGGCCACGCCACGCTCGCGAGTGCCCACGCGCTGTACGAGACGGGCGTGGCCGATGGGCCGATCCGTTTCCAGACGCTCCGTTCGGGCGTGCTGACGGTGACCCGGTCGCCGGACGGCGGCCTGCTGATGGACTTTCCCGCGTGCCCGCCCGCCGAGACCGAGGCGCCGGACGATCTCGGCGAGGTGCTCGGCACGACGCCCTTCTGGGTCGGCCGCAACTCGCAGAACGACCTGTTCGTGCTGGTCGCCGACGAGGAGGCGGTACGCAAGCTGTCCCCGGACGTCGCGGCGCTCGGCCGGATGGACGCCCGCGGGGTGATCGTCACGGCCACCGCCGACCCGGGCCGCGAGTACGCCTTCGTGTCCCGGTTCTTCGGGGCAGGGGTCCTGCTCGGCGACGGCGAGGACCCGGCGACGGGCTCCGCCCACTGCGCTCTGGGCCCGTACTGGGGAGAGCGGCTCGGCCGGGACAGGCTCGTCGGCTACCAGGTGTCCGAGCGCGGCGGGCGGGTCGGTGTCACCCTGCGCGGCGACCGGGTCGAGCTCAGCGGCCGCGCGGTGACGGTCCTCGACGGGGACTTCAAGGCCTGACCCGGCCACGGCCGACGTCTCGGCCAGTGAGACATTGCGCCGGGGACAGGGAGCACTCCGTAGACTGGACGGGTGATTTCCCGTATTGACCTGCGCGGGTCACTCCCCGAGGACCCGCGCTCCGTGCTGCCCCGCGCCGAGCTCGACGTCGAGGCCGCCCTGGAGAAGGTGCGGCCGATCTGCGAGGACGTGCGCCATAGGGGAGCCGAGGCGGTCCGGGAACACACCAGGGCCTTCGACGGCGTGGAGCTCGCGAGCACCCGTGTCCCGGTCGCCAAGATCGGCGAGGCTCTCGCCGCCCTCGACCCGGCCGTGCGCGACGCGCTCGAAGAGGCCATCCGCCGCACCCGGATCGTCCACCGCGATCAGCGCCGCACCGACACCACCACCCAGGTCGTCCGGGGCGGCACCGTGAGCGAGCGCTGGGTGCCGGTCGACCGGGTGGGCCTGTACGTGCCGGGCGGACGGGCCGTCTACCCGTCCAGCGTGGTCATGAACGTCGTCCCGGCGCAGGAGGCCGGGGTGCGGTCGCTCGCGGTGACGTCGCCTCCGCAGCGGGAGTTCGGGGGCCTGCCGCACCCGACGATCCTCGCGGCCTGCGCGCTTTTGGGCGTGGACGAGGTGTACGCGGCGGGTGGCGCGCAGGCGATCGCGATGTTCGCCTACGGCACCGAGGAGTGCCCGCGCGCCGACCTGGTCACCGGACCCGGCAACATCTGGGTGGCGGCGGCCAAGCGGCTGCTCAAGGGCGTGATCGGCATCGACTCCGAGGCCGGTCCGACCGAGATCGCCATCCTCGCCGACGCCACCGCCGACCCGGTGCACGTCGCCGCCGACCTGATCAGCCAGGCCGAGCACGACACGCTGGCCGCCGCCGTGCTGGTCACCGACTCCGCCGAGCTGGCCGCCGCGGTCGAGACCGAGCTGGCCGCCCAGGTGGCCCGTACCAAGCACACCGAGCGGATCACCGAGGCGCTGGCCGGCCGGCAGTCCGGGATCGTCCTGGTCGACGACCTGGACGCCGGGCTCATGATCGTCGACGCGTACGCGGCCGAGCACCTGGAGATCCAGACCGCCGGCGCCCGCGCGGTCGCCGCCCGGGTGCGCAACGCCGGTGCGGTCTTCATCGGCGCGCACGCCCCGGTGTCGCTCGGCGACTATCTGGCCGGGTCCAACCACGTGCTGCCCACCGGCGGCTGTGCCTGCCACTCGTCGGGGTTGTCGGTGCAGTCGTTCCTGCGCGGCATCCACGTCGTCGAGTACGACGAGCCCGCCCTCGCCGAGGCGACGGCCCGGGTGGTCGCGCTCGCCGAGGCCGAGGACCTGCCCGCGCACGGCGCCGCGCTCAAGGCGCGTTTCGGCTGGGAGATCCCGGGGCGGGAGGGTCCGCGCCCGTGACCTCATTGAACGATCTCCCGATCCGCGACGATCTGAGGGGCCGGGAGCCGTACGGGGCACCCCAGCTCGACGTCCCGTACGCGCTCAACACCAACGAGAACCCCTACCCGCCCTCCGAGGCCCTGGTGAAGGCCGTCGGCGAGGCCGTCATGGACGTCGCCGGTTCGCTCAACCGCTACCCCGACCGCGACGCCGTGGCGCTGCGCGACGATCTCGCCGCGTTCCTCAACCGGGACACCCCGGGCGCGGGGCTCACCGGCCGCCAGGTCTGGGCGGCCAACGGGTCCAACGAGATCATCCAGCAGATCCTGCAGGCGTTCGGCGGCCCGGGCCGCACGGCGCTGGGCTTCGAACCCTCGTACTCGATGCACCCGATCATCACGGGCGTGTCCGGCACGCGCTGGATCGACGCCCACCGGGACGAGGACTTCGGCCTGGCCCCCGAACGCGCCGTCGCGGCGGTCGCCGAGCACCGGCCCGACGTGGTGTTCCTGACCTCGCCCAACAACCCGACCGGCACGGCACTGCCGCTGGAGGCCATCGAGGCGGTGCTCGCCGCGGCGCCCGGCATGGTCGTGGTGGACGAGGCATACGCCGAGTTCCGCCGGGAAGGGACACCGTCGGCACTGACGTTGCTGCCCGGCAACCCCCGGCTGATCGTCACCCGGACCATGTCCAAGGCGTTCGCCATGGCGGGCACCCGCCTCGGCTACCTGGCCGCCGACCCGGCCGTGATCGACGCGCTGCTGCTGGTCCGGCTGCCGTACCACCTGTCGGCCGTCACGCAGGCCGTGGCGCGCACCGCCGTGGCGCACGAGGCCGAGCTGCTCGGCTCGGTCGACGTGCTGCGCCGCGAACGCGACGACCTGGTCGCGTGGCTGCGGGCGCAGGGCCTCACCGTGGCCGATTCCGATGCCAACTTCGTCCTGTTCGGCCGGTTCGCGGACCGGCGGGGGGTCTGGCGGTCGATGCTCGACCGGGGCGTGCTGATCCGCGAGGTGGGACCGCCGGAGTGGCTGCGCGTGAGCGTCGGCACGCCCGGGGAGATGGCGGCCTTCCGAACCGCTTTGAAGGAGAGTCTGTGAGCCGCAAGGGCCGTGTGCAGCGGGGGACCAAGGAGACCGAGGTCGTCGTCGAGATCGACCTGGACGGGACCGGTGAGGTCGACGTCGCCACCGGCGTCGGCTTCTACGACCACATGCTGGCCCAGCTCGGCAAGCACGGGTCGTTCGACCTGACCGTGAAGACCACCGGCGACCTCTACATCGACAGCCACCACACGATCGAGGACACCGCGATCGCGCTCGGCCAGGCGTTCCGGCAGGCGCTCGGCGACAAGGTGGGCATCCGCCGCTTCGCCAATGCCTCGGTGCCGCTGGACGAGTCGCTCGCGCAGGTGACCGTGGACATCGCGGGCCGCCCCTATCTGGTGCACTCCGAGCCCGAGAGCATGGCCCCGATGATCGGTCCGGAGTACGACACCACGATGACCCGGCACATCTTCGAGTCGTTCGTGGCCAACGCGCAGATCTGCCTGCACGTCCACGTCCCGTACGGCCGCAACGCGCACCACATCGTGGAGTGCCAGTTCAAGGCGCTGGCCCGGGCGCTGCGCGACGCCGTGGCGTTCGACCCCAAGGTGCACGGCATCCCGTCCACCAAGGGGGCCCTGTGACCGTGGAGACCGGCGGCCTGGGCTTCACGTACGTCAACGTCCTGCTCTTCGGCCTCGCGGTCTTCCTGCTGATGGGCGTCATCAGCTTCATCAAGCAGGGGCTCAAGATCGCCGCTTTGATCGTCCTGGCGCTGGCCGCGCTGGCGGCGGCCGGGGGAGTGATGTGGTTGTGAGCAAGAAGATCGTCATCCTGGACTACGGGTCGGGCAACCTGCGCTCGGCCGAGCGCGCCGTCGCCCGGCTCGGCGTGGACGTCACCGTGACGCCCGACCGGGACGCCGCCCTTGAGGCCGACGGCCTCATCGTGCCGGGCGTGGGCGCGTTCTCCGCCTGCATGACCGGGCTGCGGTCGGTGCGGGGCGAGCAGATCATCGGCCGCCGTCTCGCCGGCGGGCGCCCGGTCCTCGGCATCTGCGTCGGCATGCAGATCCTCTTCGCCAAGGGCGTCGAGCACGGCGTGACCACCGAGGGCTGCGCGGAGTGGCCCGGCACGGTGGAACGCCTCGAAGCGCCCGTCGTGCCCCACATGGGCTGGAACACGGTGGACGCGCCGGACGACACCGTGCTGTTCCGCGGCCTGGACGCCGGCACGCGCTTCTACTTCGTGCACTCCTACGGCGTCCGCCGCTGGGAACTGCAGCCCGACCCGATGGGCCACCTGAAGCCGCCGCTCGTCACCTGGGCGGAGCACGGCGACCGGTTCGTGGCGGCGGTGGAGAACGGGGCGCTCTGCGCGACCCAGTTCCACCCGGAGAAGTCCGGGGACGCGGGAGCCGAGCTCCTGAAGAACTGGCTCTCCACGGTCGGGTGAGCAAGGAACGGGCCAAGCGGAGGGCCGAACGCGAGGCCGCGGCGGCCAAGGCCGCCGCCGAGCACGCCGAACGGCAGGCCAGGCGGGCCAGGCGCCGCGACCGCCGCAAGCGGCTCATGGCCCTGCTCCCCGCCCCGGTCCGCCACCGGCGCCCGGGCGGTGTGCTCGCCCGCAAGCGCCGGATCCAGAACCGGGTCGTCCTCGGCGTCTTCGCGGCGGTCCAGGTCGTCGGCTGGCTCGTGCTGGCCACCTGGGGCGCCCGGCTCGCCCTCCTCGCTCTGTCGGTCTTCCTCGTCCCGGTCTTCGTGACCCTCGTCTTCGATCGCCGCCGATAACGCCGGTCAACTGCGTAGATAAGGTTTGCCCATGACTCTCGAACTCCTTCCCGCGGTCGACGTCGCCGACGGCCGGGCCGTCCGCCTGGTGCAGGGCGAGGCCGGCACCGAGACCTCCTACGGGGCGCCGCTCGACGCCGCGCTGGCCTGGCAGAACGCGGGAGCGGAGTGGATTCATCTGGTCGACCTGGACGCCGCGTTCGGGCGCGGCTCCAACCGCGAGCTGCTCGCCGAGGTCACCGGACGGCTGGACGTCAAGGTGGAGCTGTCGGGCGGCATCCGCGACGACGCCTCACTGGAGGCGGCGCTGGCGACCGGCTGCACCCGGGTCAACATCGGCACCGCCGCGCTGGAGAACCCGGAGTGGTGCCGCAAGATCATCTCCGAGTTCGGCGACAAGATCGCGGTCGGGCTGGACGTGCGCGGCACGACGCTGGCCGCCCGCGGCTGGACGCGCGAGGGCGGCGACCTCTGGGAGGTGCTCGCCCGGCTGGAGGAGGACGGCTGCCCGCGCTACGTCGTCACCGACGTGACCAAGGACGGCACGCTGCGCGGCCCCAACACCGAGCTGCTCCGCGAGGTGTGCGGGCGCACCGACAAGCCGGTCATCGCCTCCGGCGGCGTCTCCTCGCTCGACGACCTGCGCGAGCTCGCGACGCTGGTGCCGGCCGGGGTGGAGGGCGCCATCGTCGGCAAGGCCCTCTACGCCCAGGCCTTCACCCTCGAAGAGGCCCTAGAGGCCGTCAAATGACGTGTTCATTGCCGCGCTGGCGCGCGGCGGGTCACGGGGCTTTGTTCTCCTGGCCTTCCCTCGTCACTGCGGTCGCTGCGCTCCCTGCGTTCCTCAGTCCAGGCCAGGAGGCCCCATGACGTGTTCATTGCCGCGCTGGCGCGCGGCGGGTCATGGGGCTTTGTTCTCCTGGCCTTCCCTCGTCACTCCGGTCGCTGCGCTCCCTGCGTTCCTCAGTCCAGGCCAGGAGGCCCCATGACCGTCGCCGTACGCGTGATCCCGTGCCTGGACGTGGACGCCGGGCGGGTCGTCAAGGGCGTCAACTTCCAGAACCTGCGCGACGCCGGCGACCCGGTGGAGCTGGCGCGCCGCTATGACGCCGAGGGCGCCGACGAGCTCACGTTCCTCGACATCACCGCCTCCAGCGGCGACCGCGAGACCACCTACGACGTGGTGCGCCGCACCGCCGAGCAGGTGTTCATCCCGCTCACGGTCGGCGGCGGCATCCGCGCCGTGGACGACGTCGACAGGCTGCTGCGCGCCGGGGCCGACAAGGTGTCGGTCAACACGGCCGCGATCGCGCGCCCGGAGTTCCTGCGGGAGGCCGCGCACCGCTTCGGCTCCCAGTGCATCGTGCTGTCGGTCGACGCCCGCCGCGTGACCGAGGGCATCCATACCGAGTCGGGCTACGAGGTGACGACGCACGGCGGCCGCAAGGGCACCGGCATCGACGCCATCGAATGGGCCCGCCGCGGCCAGGAGCTCGGCGTCGGGGAGATCCTCCTCAACTCGATGGACGCCGACGGCACCAAGAACGGGTTCGACCTGGAGATGCTGCGCCGGGTCCGGGCGGCCGTCTCCGTGCCCGTGATCGCCAGCGGCGGCGCGGGCGCGCTGGAGCACTTCGCCCCCGCCGTCGACGCCGGCGCGGACGCGGTGCTGGCCGCGAGCGTCTTCCATTTCGGCGACCTGAAGATCTCCGAGGTCAAGGACACGCTGCGCGCGTCCGGACACCCCGTACGCTGAACGACTCCTTCTCTCCCCCCGAGGTCTCACCGCATGACTCCGTCCCCCAGGGTCGCCCTCGCGACCTTCTCCGGCATGCCCGGCGGCAACGACGACGACCAGGAGCTGTCAGCGGCGCTCACCGCCGAGGGCCTCGGTGCCGAGGCGGTGAGCTGGGACGACCCGGACGCCGACTGGGACTCCTACGCTCTCGTCGTCGTCCGCTCGACCTGGGACTACACCGTCCGCCTTGACGAGTTCCTGACCTGGGCCGCCCGCGTCCCGCGCCTGGCCAATCCCGCCGAGGTGCTGCGCTGGAACACCGACAAGCGCTATCTCCGGGATCTCGACGAGGCCGGCGTCCCGGTCGTGCCCACGCGCTGGGACTCCGGCGACGTCCCCGCCGACTGGCCCGAGTACGTCATCAAGCCGGCCGTGTCGGCGGGATCGCGCGACACCGCCCGCTGGCGCGCGGGCGAGGAGGGCAAGGCGCGGGCCCATCTGCGGACCCTGCGCGAGGCCGGCCGCACCGTCATGATCCAGCCCTACCTGTCGGCGATCGACACCGAGGGCGAGACCGCGCTGCTGTTCTGCGAGCGCGAGTTCAGCCATGCCGCCCGCAAGGCGCCGATCCTCAAGGCCGGCGCCGGGCTGCTGGACGCCCCGCACGGCGGCGAGATCGGCGCCGCCGAGGCGACGCCCGAGCAGCTCGCCGTCGCCGCCCGGGCGCTCGCCGCCGTTCCCGGTGACCTGCTCTACGCCCGCGTGGACCTCGTTCCCGGCGCGGACGGCACGCCGGTCGTCCTGGAGCTGGAACTGACCGAGCCCGCGCTCTTCCTCGGGCAGGCGCCCGGCTCGGCCGCCCGGTTCGCCCGCGCGATCGCGCGGCGGGTCAGCCGACCGTCCGCCTGAGCATGCCCTCGGTGCCGGGTTCGACGCCCCACGAGAACACCGTGCGCGGATGGATGCGGATGACCTCGCCGCCGGCGTAGGCGTTCGGCGGCGTGATGCCGCTGAGCGCCTCGGCCCGGCCGCGGATCTCGATGCCCCGCACGGTCCAGGGATCGGTCGAGACCAGGTCGTCCACGACCAGCGCGACCTGGTCGTTGCCCTGGACGTTGCGGAACTTGCGGCTCTTTCCCAGGTTGTAGCCGTAGATGTCGATGGTCCCCGTCTCGGCGTTGTAGCTGACACCGACGGGGTTGTTCTGCGGGTCGCCCTTGGGGCCCACGGTCGCGAGGCGTGCCAGCGGCTGGCTCTTCAGGTAGGCGCGTTCGTTCTCTGTCAGGCTCATGCGCCTCATCGTGTTTCCTCAACCGCGATCGAGGTCAAGCGCGGGGGCGGTCGACGCGAGGTTCGTGCCAGCTGGGCTCGGCGGACTCGTGCACCCGGCCGTCCCCGCGGAAGACCAGGTAGCGGTCGAAGTCGGCGGCGAACCAGCGGTCGTGCGTCACGGCCAGGACGGTCCCGGCGAAGCCGTTCAGGCCCTCCTGGAGCGCCTCGGCGCTGGCCAGGTCGAGGTTGTCGGTCGGCTCGTCCAGGAGCAGCAGCGTGCAGCCCGACAGCTCCAGCAGCAGGATCTGCAGCCGCGCCTGCTGGCCGCCGGAGAGGCTCTCGAACGGCTGGCGGCGGGTGGGGGCGAGCTCGTAGCGCGCGAGGGCGCGCATGGCCTCGTTGAGGGTCAGCGCGTTCTCGGTCATGATGATCTCGTCGGGCGTACGGCCGTGCAGGTCCGGACGGGTGTGCGTCTGGACGAAGTGGCCGGCGACGACCCGGGCGCCGAGCCGGGCGACGCCGGTGTGCGCGACGGCCTGCCCGGCGAGGAGCTTGAGGAACTGCGACTTGCCCGAGCCGTTGGAGCCCAGCACCGCGACGCGCTCGCCGTACCAGACCTCCAGGTCGAACGGCCGCATCAGCCCGGTCAGCTCCAGCCGCTCGCAGATCACGGCGCGCTTGCCGGTGCGGCCTCCGCGCAACCGCATCCGGATGTTCTGCTCCCTGGGCGGTGACTCCGGCGGCCCGGCCTCCTCGAAGCGCTTCAGCCGGGTCACCGCGGCGTTGTAGGCGGACGCGAGCGCGTCGTTGGTGCTCGCCTTCTGCCGCAGCGAGCTCACGAGCCGTTTGAGCTTCGCGTGCTCCTCGTCCCACCGGCGCCGCAGCTCGTCGAGGCGGTCGGCGCGGTCCTGCCTGGCCTGCGCGTAAGTGGCGAAGCCGCCGCCGTGCACCCAGACCGTGCGATCCTCCACCGTGATGATGCGGTCGGCGGCGTTGGCGAGCAGCCAGCGGTCGTGCGAGACGAGCAGGACGGTCTTGGACGTGGCCCTGAGCTGCTCTTCCAGCCACTCCTTGCCCGGCACGTCCAGGTAGTTGTCCGGTTCGTCCAGGAGGAGCACCTGGTCGGGCCCGCGCAGCAGCGCCTCCAGCATCAGCCGCTTCTGCTCGCCGCCCGACAGGGTGCCCGCCTTGCGGTCGCGTACGGAGTCGTACGGAAGGCCAAGCGCCGAGGTGGCGCACGCGTCCCAGACGACTTCGAGCTCGTAGCCGCCCGCGTCGGTGAAGTCGGTGATGGCCTGCGCGTACGCGAGCTGGCTCGCCTCGTCCTCGCCCAGCGCGCTCTCCGCCCGGTCCAGTGCCTCGGCGGCCGTCCGGACCCGTTCGGGCGCGACGGCGAGGAGCAGTTCCCGGATCGTCCGGTCGCCCGCGACGAACTGCCGCAGCACGCCCAGCCCGCCCGACGAGGCGACGCCGCCCCCGGCCGGCGCGAGCTCTCCGGAGATCAGGCGGAGCAGCGTGGTCTTGCCCGCGCCGTTCGGGCCGACCAGCGCCGCCTTGACGCCCTCGCCGACCCGGAACGACACCTCGTTGAGCAGCAGCCGTCCGTCCGGCAGGACGAACGTCACTCCGCTGACGTCGATGTGTGCCATGGCCTCCCCCGAGGCCGATCGTAGGCGGACGCCCTCCGGCGGGCATCTCGATTTCCGGCGCTAGGGATCAAGGAAGTCGGTGATCGCGCCGGCCAGCCCGGGGAGGCTCACATGATCACCGGGGATCATGGCCAGGCGGCCCCGCGGCAGCGCCTCCGCCAGCGCCCGGGCGTCGGTCTGCGTGTCGTCCTCGCCGATCAGCACGAGGGCCGGGACCTCGATGCGCCCGAGCGCCTCGCGCGGGGTGTCGACCAGCGTGCCGAGCACGTTGAGCAGCGCCACCCGGTCACCGCCGGCCTGGTCGAGGAACGCGTCCAGCAGCCCGTGCGGGGAGCCCGGCTCGAACGGGCCGCGGCCGGCCAGGACCGGACGGGCGATGTCGTCGATCGCGGCGCGGCGCAGGGCGAGGTCCAGGCCGATCCCGGCGACGACGGCCCGGTCCGGAGCGGCGCCGCGCACGAGCGTCCGGACGACTATGCGGCCTCCGATCGAGTAGCCGCCGAGATCGTAGCCGGTGAGCCCGAGCGTCTCGATGAGCGCGAAGCAGTCGTCGGCGAGCACGTCGGGCGGGTAGGCGGCGGGGTCGTGCGGCTTGGCGCTGTCGCCGTGGGCGCGGTGGTCGGGCATGATGACGCGGTGGCCGCGTGCCGCGATCTTGGCGGCGTGGCCCGCGCTCACCCAGTTGCCGACGGCGCTGGAGCAGAAGCCGTGCAGCAGCACCAGCGGCTTGCCCCGGCCGATCTCCCGGTAGGCGAGCCGCACGCCGTCATGGCCCTCGAACCGGCGAACCGGGAGGTCGTCCACGGGCGTCTCAGACCTCCTCGGCGGCGGGGTCGGGGATCGCGGCCTCCGCCGACCGTTCGACGACGGGCAGCAGGATCGCCGACGGACGGTCGGGATCGTGGAACACCTCCTGGTCGGCGGGCAGGAACGCGCCGATCCCGTTCAGCGGGCCGCCGGTGCCGGGATTGGCGGCCACCTTGGGGTAGGCGCCGCTGGTCACGTGCACGCGGACGCGGTGGCCGCGCCGGAACCGGTGCCCGGTCGGCCACAGGTCGACCGCGATCCGCCGCACCCCCTCGGTGCCGACCGGTTTGTCGGCCACCGGCCGGGCCGGGTCGAGCCGGATGCCGCCCTCGCACACGTTCAGCGACACGCCGTCGGGCGCGACGTCGCACAGCCGCACGACGAAGTCGGTGTGCTCGCGGCTCGACCGGACGAACAGGTCGGCGGAGACCGGGCCGATCACGTCCAGGTTCTCGGTCAGCACGGGCGAGGTGAAGACGAGGACGTCCGAACGCTTCTCCAGCGGCCGGTTGTCGATCGGCTTGGAGCTGCCCAGCAGGGTGGGGCCGCCGAGCGCGGGGGTCGGCCGCGCCGGGTCGAAACGATAGGCACTGCCCGGCCGTTCCTGCGGGCCGTCCTCACCCAGCCCGCCGCCCGAGTGCAGGTGCCAGCGCTGCTGCGCCGTGCCGGGCGGCGGCCAGTCGCGATAGTCGCGCCACTCGCGCGCCCCCGTGACGTACACGCGAACAGGATTGGCGCGCAAGCGGGAGAAGTCGCCGCGCAGGTGCGCGCGGAACCAGGCCAGCGCCTCGCGGAACGCGACGAGCCCGTGCCGCGCGTCGGTGTGCCACCAGGGGCCGATGGTGAGGTACGGCTGCTGCCCGGCCGCCCGGAGCGCCAGGTAGTCCTTGACCTCCCACGGCAGGAAGATGTCGTACCACCCGCCCATCAGCGAGACCGGCGCGGTGACCTCGCCGACCGTGCCGCTGAGGTCGCGCTTGCGCCAGAAGTCCGATCCCGGCTCGTGGCCGTGGCCCTCCAGCAGGTCGCGGTAGAAGCGCAGCGGCGAGCCGCCCGTCAGCAGGTCCAGCTCCACCGGCGCCCGGCCGCTGCGGGCCGCCCTCAGCACGCGGCGGCGCGCGGTCAGCGGCGCGGTGAGCATGCCGAGCGGCGTCTGCTGCCGCGCGGTCAGGTCGCTCCAGGTGAGCGCCGACTCCAGCGCGAACGAGCCGCCGACGTACGCCGCGTCCAGGATCGAGGAGGTCGTGATCTGCAGCGCCATCGCCTTCAGCTCGGGTCCCGCCCCGGCGGCCGACGCCCAGGCGGTGTACCCGAGATAGCTCGGCCCGTAGGTGCCGAACGAGCCGTTGAACCAGTCCTGTTCCTTCAGCCATCGCACCGTGGCGAGGCCGTCCTCCTGTTCATGGGTGAGCGGGTCGAACTCGCCCTCGGACCCGAACGTGCCGCGCACGCTCTGCACGACCAGCTGGAAGCCGAACGGCACGAGCGGGAGGCCGTTGATGACCGAGGCCGGGCCGCGCCGCCCGTACGGCGTGCGGACCAGGATCGTGGGCGGTGGCCGCCGCACGCCGGCCGGCACGAAGCGGTCGGCGAGCAGGGTCGCGCCGTCGGGCATCACGACGGGCAGGTCGCGGTGGACGGTGAAGCGGGGAAGGCGGCGCGGGCGGGGAAATCTGATCGGCGAGGCGGGCAGGCGGTCCCTCAGGGCCATGCTGTCTCCAGAGCGCCGTACGAGCCCGGCGGGGTGGAAGAACGGGTCTCCTCGGCCAGGTCGGGTGCTACTACTCGGTAACGGTAGCCGTTCCTTCCGTTGACGGCATCCCTGGGGATTGGCGAAGAATGTTCCGAATCGCAGGCGAACCTTTGGCGCCGACGTTCGTCTCTTGCCCGTGACCGAAACACCGGCGGCCGAGACCGTCGCCGCACCGCCCCCGGGCGGCGACGAAGCGTATGCGGCCTTGTTCCATGGGCATTTCTGGGGGCTGGTACGGCTGGCCCATCTCCTGGGCGCCGACGACCCCGAGGACGTGGTGCAGAACGCGTTCGTCCGCCTGCACGGCAAGCGCGGCACGCTGCGTGACCAGAACGCCGCCCTGGCGTACCTGCGTTCCACGGTGTGCAACGCCAGCCGCAGCAGGCTCCGGCATCTGCGCATGGCCAGGCGCCGGCACGCCCAGCTGGCGGTGCTCGGCGACGCCGCCTCGGCCGAGCACCAGGCCGTCCACCGCGAGGACATCCGCGCCCTGCTCGACGTCGTCGAGCAGCTCCCGAGGCGGCAGCGCGAGGTGCTCGTCCTGCGCTACTGGCTCGACCTGAGCGAACGGGAGACGGCGGACGCGCTCGGCATCGCCGTGGGCACCGTCAAGGGCCACTGCGGGCGGGCCATCGCGGCCATCAGGGACCGACTGAAGGAGGGGACATGAGAGACGACGTCGTCGAGGAACGTCTGCGAGCCGCGTTCGGCGAGGTGGCCGAGGAGCAGGTGCGGCCCCATCCCGGCGCGTACGCCGAGAACCGGCGGAGGCTGCGCCGTGCCCGTACGCGGCGGCGCGCCGCCGTTCCGATCATGGCCGCGGCGGCCGCGGCGGCGGTCGCGGTCCCGTTCCTGGTGGCGGACGCCACGCGGGACGCGGAGGACCGGGACACGGCCTCCCCTCTGGCACCGCGCGTGCTCGACGACCCGGCGAAGCTGGTGGACCCGGCGAGCCTGGTGCGCATCTCGGGTGTGCCGGGCTTCCGCGTCGACGCGCTGGGCTCGGACGGCAGCGTGCTCGGCCGTACCCCTGACGCGAAGGTGTGGCGGGCGGGGCCCACGACGAGGACCCCGGTGGCGACCGGCGTCCGCGCCCAGGGCGGCCTGTCGACCGGCTCGGGCGCGTTCACCTGGATCAAGCCGGGCGGGTTCGACCTGGAGTGCCGCGACGCGACCGGGAAGACCCGGGTCGTCAGCCCGCAGAGCGCGGAGGCCAAGCGGCCCGTCTGGGCGGACGGCGGATTCCTGGCCTGGAGCGACATCATGCGCCAGCCGTTCACAGCGGAGGGCTGCCGCCGCCCGGGGAAGGCCGTGCCCAACCACGGCAAGGCGGTGCTCGGCGACGCGGTGGCCTTCTCCGCGCCCGACCTGTGGGTCGTGGAACCCTCGAACGACAAGGTCCTGCGGCAGGTGGACGTGCGCACCGGGCGCATCGTGAAGGAGACCCCGCTGCCGGCCGGCGTGCGCGGGCAGACCATGGCCGACACGGACCAGACCTGGTACGCGGCGGCCAACAAGCACGTCTTCGCGTGGGTCGCGGGCGGCACGCTGCGCACGGCCGACCGGAGTGGCCGCGCGCAGGACGCCGTTCCGCTTCCCCGGTGGCTGCACCCCGGCGCGAAGGGCGCCCAGGCGACCATGACGGCGGGGAACAGGCACGTCGCGTACTCGGTGACGGGCGCGGACGGGCACCGGCAGGCCGTCCTGTTCGATCCGCTGGCCGACCGCGCGGTGTCGTGGCGCGGCGTGATCCACGTGGCGGGCGACTGGCTGCTGTGGAGCGACGGCCGGGACTACAGGATGGGCCGCGTGCTCCCGACCCGGCCCGTCGGCGTCACGACCCCGTGACCAGCGACCACGGGCCGGTGTCCAGCTCGCCGAGGACACCGGCCCAGTGGTGTTCGTCGCCGTACTCCTCCCGCCACGACCACAGGCGCAGCGTGGCGCGGCGCAACTCGTGCTCCTCGGTGACCCCGATCGCGCCGTGGATCTGGTGGGCGATCGCCGCGACCGTGCCCGCCGCGCGGGAGGCGTTCGCCTTGGCGGCGGCGACCGCCACCGGGTCGTCCGGGGTGCCGACCGCCGCCCGTACCGCGACGTCGGCGACGGCGACCTCCCCGGCGAGCTCCGCGAGCTGCTGCTGGACGGCCTGGAAGCGGCCGATCGGGCGCCCGAACTGCTCGCGTTCGCCCGCGTACCGCACCGTCAGGTCGAGTGCGCGGCGGGCCGCGCCGGTCAGCTGGACGGCCCGCGCCAGGGCGCCGCGCAGCCGCACGTCGGCCGCGGTGAGCGAGGTGGGCGCGGTGGCCTCGGGCCGGACGGAGGCGAGCGAGACGTCGTCACGGGGTTCGCCCGCGAGGTTCGCCCCGGGTGTGATCCCGGCCCGGGCCAGGTCGAACACCGACACCCGCCCGGCGTCGAGCACGACGAGGCGGCGGGCCGAACGGGCGTACGGGACGCGGCGCGGCTCGCCTACCACAGCGGTGAGGGGACCGGCGGGCAGCGGCAGGCCCGCGGACGCCAGCAGAGGCCCGGCCAGCCAGGCGGTCTCGGCCAGCGGCACCGGCGCGGCATGGTACGCGGCGATCCGCAGGACGGCGGCGGCCTCGGCCAGGGTGCCGCCACTGCCGCCGGCGTCCTCGGGGACGCCGATGCCGGTGAGCCCGGCCTCCTCCAGGGCCGGCCACGGACCGCCGGTGGCGAGGACGGCGTGCGCGGTCTCTTCGAGGAGTCCCATCACCGCACCCCCAGGCCGCGGGCGACGATCCCGCGCAGGATCTCGTTCGTGCCTCCGCGCAGCGTGAAGCCGGGAGCCTGGACGACGGCCTCGGCCAGTGCCCGGACGAGAGGATCGGCAGCGCCCGGATCGGGCTCCAGCTGGACGTGTTCGCGGACCACGTCGATCACCTCGCGTTCGAACCGGGTACCGAGGTCCTTCACCAGGGCGGCTTCGATCGACGGGGGCGGGGGGCCGGTGTCGGAGGGTGCGCGGACGCCGGCGGTCTCGCTCGCGGCCAGCGCGCCGGCGACGGCGAGGGAGGCCTGGCGCAGCGCCCACAGGCGGGCGGTGAGCGCGCCCACCGCGCGGCGGGCCGCCGGGCCGGAGGCGCGTTCGTGCAGGAGCCGGACGAGCAGGAACGTGCTGAGCAGGCGTTCCGGGCCGCTGCGCTCGTAGGCGAGCTCGGCGGTCACCTGCCGCCAGCCGTCACCGGGCGTGCCGAGGAGCAGATCACCCGGCACGAAGACCTCGTCGAAGACGACCTCGTTGAAATGGTGGTCGCCGGACAGCCCCCGGATCGGACGGATCGTCACGCCCTCCGCCGGGAGCGGCACGATGAACTGGCTGAGGCCCGCGTGCCGGTCGGTGCCGGACGGTTCGGAACGGGCCAGCACGAGGATCGCGTGCGCGAGATGGGCGCCGCTGGTCCAGACCTTGGTGCCGCGCAGCAGCCAGCCGCCGTCCACCCGTTCCGCCCGGGTACGGACGGAGGCGAGGTCCGAACCGGAGTCGGGCTCGCTCATGCCGATGGCGAAGAAGCACTCCCCGCGCGCGATCGCCGGGAGGAACCGCCGTTTCTGCTCCTCCGAGCCGTTCGCGAGGATGCTCGGGCCCGTCTGCCGGTCGGCGATCCAGTGCGCCGCCACCGGCGCCCCGGCGGCCAGCAGCTCCTCGATCACGACGAAGCGTTCCAGCGGCGAGCGGCCGTGGCCGCCGTACCGTTCGGGCAGCGTCATGCCCAGCCAGCCGCGTTCGCCGAGGGCACGGCTGAACGCCGGGTCGGCGCCGGTCAGCCAGCTGTCGCAGCGCGGAGTGAACGACCGCGCCGCGAGGAACGCGCGGACCTCGGCGCGCAGCCGCGGCGCCTCCGGCGGGAGGGTGCCCGGTTCGAGCGTGGCCACCTCGCCTCCTCTCTGTGCGGAGCCCGGCTCCGTCGGAGCCCGACGTTACCGAGGTGGTGGCGCACGGCTGTCAGTGGCCCCTTACCGGCGGTGCCGAACCTGGTGAGGCGTCGTATGGCGGGCGGCCGGTTTCTTTGACATCGTGGCGGCCAGAACGCCTGAAAGCGGGGGAGAACGACCATGTGGGCCGGACCGAACGCGCCGATGCTGCCGCCGCAGGGGCGGGCCTGGACGCCCGCCGCGCCCGTCCGGCCGCACGCCGCCTGGTACCTGCTGCCCGTCGTGCTGATCCTGGTCTCGGTGGTGGGCTTCACCGCCCTGCTCATCGGCCAGTGGGAGGAGACGCAGATCGCCTCCGGTCCCAAGGCGGCCGG
Organism: Actinomadura fulvescens; assembly: GCF_039533225.1. NCBI lineage: Bacteria > Bacillati > Actinomycetota > Actinomycetes > Streptosporangiales > Thermomonosporaceae > Actinomadura > Actinomadura fulvescens. The sequence goes on from NZ_BAAATD010000001.1 coordinate 1,112,683, forward strand.
CGATCCGGTGAACGGCCTGGTCGTCGAGCTCCACCAGGGCCATCCCTACTTCGTCTACGTACGCGGCGCCGCCGCCGGTCCGTCGGCCTGCTCGGTCGCGCCCGCCGACGGCGGCTCCCCGGGTCCGGTCGCGCTCACGAAGAAGAACTCCTGGAGCGCGACGGAGTACCCCTCCTACCGGTACGTGGCGACCTTCGACGCCCCGCTGACCGGCAGGGCGCGGCTGACGTGCCAGGGCGCCACCGGCCAGCTGCTGGTGACGCCCGACGACACCGTCGACGGCTACCTGGGGGTCGCCTTCCTCGGCGGGCTGTTCCTGGGCGGCATCGGGATCATCGCCGCGATCGTGATCCCGCTGCGGCGCCGCAACTCCAAGCGGCGCGCGTGGGCACAGCGTCCGCCCACAGGGGGACCGGCAGGACCGGTCGGCGGAGGCTATCCGCAGATGCCCCCGCCCGGCCCCTACGGCGGCTGACCGCCCCGGCCGCCCGGCGCGGGATCACGTCGCGGCGTCCTTGGCGAGGTGGCGGCCGATGACCATGCGCTGGATCTGGTTGGTGCCCTCGAAGATCTGCATCACCTTGGCCTCGCGCATGTAACGCTCGACCGGGAAGTCGCGGGTGTAGCCGTAGCCGCCGAGAACCTGGACCGCGTCGATCGTCACCTTCATCGCGGCGTCCGTGGCGACCAGCTTGGCGATGGACGCCTGGCGGCCGAACGGGAGCCCGCGGTCCTTGCGCCGGGCGGCGTCGAGATAGGTGGCGCGGGCGGACTCGACGGCGGCCGCCATGTCGGCCAGCAGGAACGCCAGCCCCTGGTTGGCGATGATCGGGCGGCCGAACTGCTCGCGCTGGGCGGCGTAGGAGACCGCGTGGTCGAGCGCGCCCTGCGCGAGCCCGACCGCGCACGCGGCGATGCCGAGCCGGCCCGAGTCGAGCGCGGCCAGCGCGATCGGGAACCCCTGGCCCTCGTCGCCGAGCCGCCACTCGGCCGGCACGCGCACGTTGTCGAAGTGCAGCTGCGCCGTCGTCGAGCCGGTGAGCCCCATCTTCCGCTCGGGCGGCCCGAACGTCAGCCCCGGCATCCGTCCCTCGGTGAGGAAGCAGCTGATGCCGCGGCCGCCCTCGTCGGACGTACGGGCGAACAGCACGTAGAAGTCGGCCTCGCCGCCGTGCGTGATCCAGGTCTTGGTGCCGCTGACCAGGTAGTGGTCGTCGACGGCGAGCGCCCGGGTGCTGAGTGCCCCGGCGTCGGAGCCCGCGTGCGCCTCCGACAGCGCGTACCCGCCGAGCAGTTCGCCGCCGAGCAGCTCGGGCAGCTGCTTGCGCTGCTCGTCGCCGCCGTAGTTGGCCAGCGGGAAGCAGGACAGGGTGTGCACGCTCACACCGACCGCGACCGAGGCCCAGACCGAGGCGATCTCCTCCAGCACCTGCAGGTAGACCTCGAACGGCTGCCCGCCGCCGCCTTGCTCCTCGGGGTAGGGCAGGCCGAGCAGGCCGCTGCGGCCGAGCAGCCGGAAGACGTCGCGGGGGAAGGTGCCGGTCTCCTCGGCCGGGGCGGCGCGCGGCGCCAGTTCCTTGCGGCAGAGCTCGCGGGTCAGCGCGATGAGGTCCTCGGCTTCGGGGGTGGGAAGCATACGTTCAGCGGGCATGCCTCATATCTTCCCGGATCAGGCGACCGGAGCGAAGCGAGGATCGTCCTGAGGCCGGTTTGCGGGGGTCTGGGGGTCGCCCCCCAGGGAAACAGAGCTCAGGCTGTGAGTTCGCGCTCCAAGGGGGTGCGGAAACGAGGCGTCGCGCGGACATCTCCGTACCAGCCGGGCAGCCGGGCCGCCTCGGCCTCGATCGCTGCCGTCGCGTCGGCGCCCACGTCCTCCAGCAGGCGCGTCACGATCTCGCCGTCCTTGCGCTGGGCCCAGCCGCCGACGATGCGGCCATCCCACCAGATGGACGGGCCGATGTTGCCGCTGCGGTCGAACAGCGCGGGCGCATGGTCGCCGAGGTACCACGCGCGGGCCTGCCAGCCCATCGGTGTCGGATCGAGCGCGGGCAGGAGGGACGCCCACGGATCGGGCGCGGCCACGGGTTCGAGGTCGTCGGCGAGCAGCAGCCCGGTCGTTCCGCCGAGGTCGACCTCGGTCACGTCGAGGAGGGTGAGGGCCTTCCTGACCTCGCCCAGCGTCCAGCCCGTCCACCACTTCAGGTCGGACACCGGCGCCGGGCCGAACGACCAGAGCCAGTCGCGCAGCAGCATGGCCCGCGCCTCGTCGGCGGGCAGCTCGGGCACGCCGCCCGGCAGCCACGCCTCGATGGGGGACCACTTGTACTGGCTGCTGATCCAGGAGCCGTTGGGGCGGCCCCGGACGATACGGCCCTCGACGCCGAGGGTGACGAGCACCCAGGTGGTGATGCTGGTCGGCCTGGAGTAGGCCTTGCCGGGCGAGGTGTCGACCTGGGTGCGCAGCCGGGGCTCGTCGGCGCTGAGCTGCGCCCCGGTCGCCTCGCCGCGGGCCAGCAGCGCCTCGTGGGTGGCGTTCTCGACGTCGCGCCACCACCCGTCGACGTCGCCGTCGACGACCCCGGCCTGCTCCAGGTACCGGGAGTACGTCCGGCGCTGCTTGACCGCCAGCGCGTTGGCACAGGACGCCTGCAGGACGGGGACGAGCTCGACCGGGACGACGAACATGGTCCGCCGCATCGCGAGCATCCGCAGCAGGGTCCGGTCGTCGTAGAGGGCCTTCTCGACGGCGTCCGGGGTCGCGGCCCGGCTGCGCGCCGCCACCGAGAGGAAGACCGTGGCCGGGTCGGTGGCGTGCAACGCCACGAGCGACCGGGCGATCTCGACGACGTCGTCGGTCCGGGCCTCCGGTGCCAGCCGGTGCCTGATCGCGAGCCGGGCCCGCCGTTCCGCCTCAGTGATCGAACGCATGGACGAATCCTAGGCCCGCGGATCAGCCGCTGTTGGAGATCTTGACGACCACGTTGTCCTTCGTCACCGACTGCACCTGGACGTCGAACCCCTCGGACTGCTCGGCCTCGCCCACCGGCACGGTGATCTGCTGGCCGCCGACCTTGAGGGTGACATTGTTGCCCTTGACGTCGACCAGCTCGGCCTTGATGCCCAGGATCGACGCGCTGGCGTCCACGCCGCGGTCGAACGTGATCGTGCAGGCGTTCAGGTTGCAGTCGGTCTTGGTGTTCTCCCCGCCGCAGGCCGCCACCGTCGCGAACGGCAGCAGGACGAGGGGGAGCACGGCGAGTTTGCGTTTCACTGGGGAGAGCATGCCTGTGAGTCTATGAGGCGGGTGCCCGGCGGCACGCCCTTCCCCGGGAGGAACCGGACGGAACGGAAGTAGTACCCGGCGGTGACACGGCGTCCGATCAGCGGGGGAGCGGCTCGGTGAGGTAGCGCTGGATGGTCGGCGCGAGGCTCGCGACCAGGGTGTCCACGTCGAACGCGACGACCGGGGGCAGGCGCAGGATGTAACGGCAGAGGGCGACGCCCAGCACCTGGGTGGCGACCAGCCCGGCCCGCGCGGGCACCTCGGCGGCGTCGGCCACGACCGCGGCGACGGCCCCGGCCACCTGGGCGCCGAAGACCGACCGCAGCCGTTCGGCGGCGGTCTCGTTGGTGATGGCCGACCGGAACAGCAGGATGAGGATCTCGTCCTCCAGCCGGCCCTCCCAGCGCTCGACGAAGTGGCGGGCGAGGGTCGCGCCCAGCTCCGCGTGCGGCACGGCGGCCAGGTCGGGCAGCCTCAGGTCGAGGTCGGTGGCCGCCGCGAACAGCTTCTCCTTGCTGCCGTAGTACCGCATCACCATCGACGGATCGATGCCCGCGTCCGCCGCGATGGCGCGGATCGTGGCCCGCTCGAAGCCGTCGGCGGCGAAACGGCGGCGTGCGGCCTCCAGGATCGCGGTCCTGGTCTGTTCGGAGCGCTCGGTGAAAACCATGCCCACAAATGTAGGCCAACAGTCGTTGGCAGAACCAGCGGGGAGGTGGTCAGCCGTGGTGGCGGCCGTTGACGATGTCGCCGCCGATCTGCCGGCGCAGGGTCTCCAGAGTGGGCACGGTGCTGACGATGACCCAGCGCTTGCCGACGAGGTAGGAGCCGCCCCAGGGCTTGGCCTCCTCAAGCCAGCTCTTCTGGCCCTGATCGGTGGTGAAGCCGACCACGGTGTAGCGCCCGGTGCCGGTCTGGCACGCGCCCTGCCGCAGTTCCTCGGCGTTCCGGCGCCCCGAGAGCGTGCAGCCGGTCTCCGAGGCGATCTGATCGATGGTGGCGGCCTTGGCCTCCGGCGCGTCGTGGCCGGCGTGCGCGCCGCCGTTCAGCTTTCCGGAGCAGCCCGCCAGCAACGCCACTGCGGGCCCGGCCACCAGCGCGGCCTTGAGAAGGTGCGGCAAACCCATGGTGCGTCCTCCCGGGGAGATGCGATTCCGGGGAGTGGTACGCGCCGTGGGGGAAGAGGGTTCAGCCGGTGGGGCGAGGGTTCGCGGGATTCACATGAGCCGGGTGGCGGCGGCGGCTCGGACCTCGGGCTCCTCGGCGGGGTCGTGGTGCAGCCGCTGGAGGCGGACCCGGGTGTCGTGCGTGAGCGGGGCGGAGTGGGCGGCGACCTCGCGGACGCCCTCTTCGCAGTCCCAGAGGCCTTCGACGGTGTAGGCCTCGGCGGTATGCGGCGCGGTGCGGGTCAGGGCGGTCAGGACGCGTGGTCTCAGGAAGGCGTAGGCGGACTCGGTCCAGGCGGTCTTCAACAAGGGCACGGCCTCGCCGGCGCGGAGCCTGCCGAGGCCTTCGATGGGGTCGGCGGCGTCGCTCCAGTCGCGCCTGTAGAGCGCGTCGCGTAGCTCGCTCATCAGCAGGGGAATGTCTTGGCGGGTGCCATGCCGGGCGAGGATGCGCAGCGCCATGTCCTCGCAGCCGTTGTGGGCGGCGGCCCACGCGCGAGCCCTGGGAAGGACCTCAGGCCCGTACTCACGCAGCGCTCTGCACACCGCGCCGCCCCATCTGCTGGGCCGTTGCGGCAGGATCTCCTCGGCCAGGTCGAGCAGCGCGGGGGCACGCCTGCGCCCGAGCTCGAAAATGGCCGCGACAGCGCCGTCGTCGCGCCGCCGGGCCAGGTCGAGGAGTTCGGATTCGGAACGTTCGGAGCGGCCGCTCCCCAGGCCGCCGCCCGGGCCGCCGGGGCGGCGGACGGCCGGGGCCGTCTCCCGGTGCGCGGTGAGCACGGCCGCGATCCGCGGCTCCCGGGCCGCCCAGTTCTCGATCACCGGATTCGGCGGCCCGGCGACCAGGTCGGCCAGCGTGCCGTCGTCGCAGCGCGCGGCCACGAGCGTGGCCAGTCCCGTCGTCAGCGCCGGGTCGCGCAGCTCGATCAGCTCGTCGAGGGCGTCGAACCAGTGCGTGCCCTCCTCGGCGTACTCGCGCAGCAGGACCGCGGCCTCGCGGCGGCTCAGCCGGACGAGGTCGCCCAGGACGCGCAGCGCCAGGACCACCCGCTGCTCGTCCTCGTCCGACTGGTCGGACGGATCGAACAGATGGTCGGCGATCGGCCCGACCGGGAGTTCGAGATCGATCAGGAGGCGGGCGTAATAGAGGCTCCTGGTCTCGCACTGGTAGTCCCAGCGTGGATCGCGCCGTATGCAGTCGAGGACGTACTCGCCCGCGCCCGGCGTGTCGGCCGCCCTGCGCGCGGCCCGGCCCAGACCCCGCTGCAGTTGCCCGTGCAGCGTGTCCGCTGATTCCAAGACGACCTCGTTGTTCACCCCGCCAGAATGCGCACCAGAGTCGATATCGGGCAAGTGTTTTACTCCGAACGGGCTGGTCAGATCCAAGATCGTCAGCTCTTGTCGGCTCTTGTCAGCTCTCCTCAGATCCGCCGCTGGGCGATCCAGCTGCCGTGCAGATCGGCGTAGACCCCGGGCACGGACACCAGCTCGGCGTGCGGGCCGCGCTGCACGATGCGGCCGGAGTCGAAGACGATGACCTCGTCGGCGGCCTCGGCCGTGGACAGCCGGTGCGCGATGGAGATCGCCGTCCGGCCCCTGGTGACACCGTCGAGGGCACGCTGGATCCGTACCTCGGTGGCCGGGTCGACCGCCGACGTGGCCTCGTCCAGGACGAGCAGGTCGGGATCGGCGATGTAGGCGCGGGCCAGGGCGACGAGCTGGCGCTCACCGGCCGACAGCGACTCGCCGCGCTGGCCGACCGGCGTCGCGAGCCCGCGCGGCAGGCCGTCCAGCCAGTCGGCCAGGCCTAGCTCGGTCAGCGCCAGGAGCAGGTCCGTGTCGGTCGCGTCCGGCCTGCCGTAACGGATGTTGTCGGCGAGCGAGGCGTCGAAGAGGAACCCGTCCTGCGGCACCATCACGATCCGCTCCCGCAGCGAGGAGAACCGCACCTCGCCCAGGGGCACGCCGTCCACCCGCACCTGGCCGGACGTCGGGTCCATGAGGCGGGTGAGCAGCTTGGCGAACGTCGTCTTGCCCGACCCGGTCTCGCCCACGATCGCGACCCGGCTGCGCGGCTGGATGGCGACGTTCACCTCGTGCAGGACGGGCGGGCCGTCCGGATAGGCGAAGCCGACGTCGTCGAACGTCACCCGGATGGGGCCGCGCGGCAGGACCGTGCCCTTCTCGCCGGGATCGGCGACGTCCGGCACCGTGTCGAGGACCCCGAGCACCCGCCGCCATCCGGCGATCGCGTTCTGCGCCTCGTTCAGGAGCTCGGTGGCGGTCTGCATCGGGCTGACGAACAGCGTCACGAGGAAGAGGAACGCGACGAGCTTGCCCGCGGTCAGGTTGCCGTCGACCCCGAGCAGCACCCCGGCGACGACGACCGCGGCCGTCGCGACCGCGGCGGTGAGCTCACTGGTGGGGAACGTGAGGGCGACCAGGCCCTGCGCGCGGGTCTGGGCGGTGCGGGTGGCGTCGACGGTCTCGTCGACCCGCCGGGCGGTGCGCTCCTCCGAGCCGTACGCGCGGATCACCGACGCGCCGACCACCGACTCGCTGACCGCCGCCAGCAGGTCGCCGGTGCGCTCGCGCACCCGCGTGTAAGCGCCGGAGATCAGCCGCTGGAACCGGCGCAGCGCGAACGTCAGCGGCACGAACGCGAGCCACACCATGAGGGCCAGCGGCCAGGAGTAGACGGCCATCAGCACGCTGGCGACCAGCAGCTGGCCCAGCGAAACGATGATCATCAGCCCGCCGAACTGCATGAACTGGCTGATCTGGTCCACGTCGCCGGTCACCCGCGACACCAGCGCGCCGCGCCGCTCCCCGCTCTGGGTGAGCATCGACAGGTCGTGCACGTGGCGGAACGCCTTGACCCGCAGGGCGGCCAGGCCGGTCTCGGAGGACTTGTAGAGGCGCAGGTTCATCGCGTACGCGCTGACCGCCGTGATCAGTACCGCGACGGCGCACAGCAGCACGGCCGTACGGATGTAGCCGACGTCCGGGCCGCCCGAGGCGCCCAGCCCCTTGTCGATCGTCTGCTGCACCGCGATCGGCACCACGATCCGTCCGGCGGTCGCGACGAGCGCGAGCAGCAGGGTCCCGGCCAGCCCTGCCCGGAATTCCGGGCTCAGCCGCAGGCCGCGCCGCAGGGTGCTGACCGCGCCTTCCCGGACCGAGACGTCACTGAGCGCGGTCACCTGAGGGCCTCCTCGCTGCCTTCGATGTCACTGCGTTTGGTGTCACCGTGTCTCACGTCGTCGCTTCCGCCCCCGCCGTCGTCGAGGGCCTCCTGCTCCTCCTCGGCACGCTCGTAGGCGTTGACGAGGTTGCGGTAGCCCTCGGACCGTTCCAGCAGTTCCGCGTGGGGCCCGCGGTCCAGGACGCGGCCGTGCTCGATGTAGACGACTTCGTCGGCCAGCGAGATCGTGGCCTTGCGGTACGCCACCACGACGACGGTCGCGCCCGGCCCGTCCTCCGCCTCCTGGGCCTCTCGCAGCCCTTGCAGGATGCGTGACTCGACCTGGGCGTCGACGCTCGACGTGGCGTCGTCGAGGACGAGCAGGCGGGGCCGCCGCACGAGCGCTCTGGCCAGGGCCAGGCGTTGCCGTTGCCCGCCCGACAGGGTCGCTCCGCGTTCCCCGACCTTGGTGTCGAGCCCGTTGCCGAGGGCCGCCACGAACCCGTCCGCCTGGGCCAGCCGCAGGGCCTCCCAGACGCGTTCGTCCGGCACGTCCAAGCCGAGCACGACGTTGCCGCGCACGGTGTCGTCGAAGAGGAACGTCTGCTGGGGAACGAGCGCGGCCGTCTCGGCCACCCCTCCCTGGCGGATGTCCCGCACGTCCATCCCGTCCAGCAGGACCGATCCGTCGCCGGGGTCGACGAGGCGGACGAGGAGGGAGGCGAGTGTCGACTTGCCGGAGCCGGTGGGCCCGACCACCGCGATCGTCCGGCCCGGCTGGGCGGCGAAGGAGACGTCATGCAGGACGTGCCGTCCGTCGCCCGCGCCGTCGCCGTCGCCCTCCTCCACCTCGGACGACTCGTAGGCGAAGCGCACCTCGCGGACCTCCAGTTCGGCCGCAGCCCCCTTGCCGTTCAGCGAGTGCGGCCCGTACGGGAGTTCGCCGGTGGCGTCGAGCACCGACCGGACCCGCGTCCAGCCGACGACGCTGCGCGGCACCTCGGCCAGCACCCAGCCGAGCGCCCGGATCGGCCATGCCAGCAGGGTGAACAGGTACGCCACGTTCACCAGGTCGCCCGCCGTCATGGCACCGGCCTCCAGCCGGGCCGAACCGATCAGCAGGACGGCGAGCACGCCCAGGTTGGGCAGCGCCTCCAGGATCGGGTCGAAGAGCCCGCGGACCCGGCCGACCGCCACGTTGGCGTCGCGCAGGGCCTCGGCGCGCTCGGCGAAGCGATCGGCCTCGGCCTGCTCCCGGCCGAGGGTCTTGACCACCAGGCCGCCCTCGAAGCTCTCGTGCGCGACCTCGCTGACCTCGGCCCGCAGCTGCTGGGCGCGGGTGGCCACCGGCGCCAGCCGCCGCTGGTAGACCACGTTCAGCAGCGCGATCGCCGGGAAGACCAGGAAGCCGACGATCGCCACCGTCGGGTCGGTCAGGACGATCGACACGGCGGCGATCACGAGCATGAAGACCACGCCGACGGCCATCGGCAGCGGCGCGAGCGGCGCCCAGGCGGCCTCCACGTCGGCGTTGGCGTTGGACAGCAGCTGCCCGGTCGGGTGGCGGTGGTGCCAGGCGAGCGGCAGCCGCAGGTACTGGCGGGTGACGGCCCGGCGGTAGCGCGCCTGCATGCGGTACTGCATCAGCCCGGCGTAGAACCGGCGCGCCGCGACCCCGAGCGCCTTGAACACGGCCACGCCCACGATCGCGGCGGAGGCGCCCGCCAGCGCGCCGACGGTGGTGTCGCCGGTCTTGAAGGCCGGCAGCACGACGTCCTCCGTCACCCGGCCGAGGACGGTGGCGGTGGCCACGGTCATCGCGGCGTACAGGGCGCTGCCGAGGACCGAGATGGCGAAGACCCTCGGCTCCGCCCGGATCGCGACCCCGAGCACCCGCATGCCGTCACGCAGTATGTGGGGGTTGACGCGCATCGAGGCATCTGGCACGGCTTATCTCCGGATCGTGGGGGTTCGGGCCTGCACATCCCTACCATCCGCATCGCCCACTTATTCCCGCGAGGGGAGGCGAGGCTTACCGTCCGTGGCCATGAGAGGCGTTCCGGGAATCGTGCGCCGAGTGCCAAAGATTGGCTGTTTTGTCCTAAAGAATTTGTTCATACAAGCGCCTATCGGCGAGTCGCCGCATGCGCGCATCGCGCGCCACCCGAGGGCCCCGCACGCCGTGCGGGGCGCGTCTCGTAGGCCCCGCGGCGCCGCCGCTGCGGGAGGCTGTCAAGACCCTGGACGAAGCAAGTTGCAGCCTTTAACGGGGCGGTAACGCGGTCGTTCGCCGTCAGGGGAATCGCGGGGCTTGCGGCTCCTCCGCTTTACGTGGAACCGGTGATACGGTGGGGCTCGTCGGTTGCAGTCGTGGTTCTCGATCGTTTGTATGGACGCCCGCGGACTGATGGCAGCGGGCGTTTTGGCTTTTCCGGGACGAGCCGGGGGCGAGAGCGTTCCGCAGCGACCGCGCTGGGCCCGCGAGGTGTGGGCCCATGTTTTGCCGCAAGGAGAAAGACATGCCCCAGCAGGGCACCGTGAAGTGGTTCAACGCCGAAAAGGGCTTCGGCTTCATCGCCGTCGACGGCGGTGGGCCGGACGTTTTCGTGCACTACTCGGCGATCCAGTCCTCCGGGTACCGCACCCTCGATGAGAACCAGCGCGTCCAGTTCGAGGTGACGCAGGGTAACCGGGGTCCGCAGGCCGACCAGGTCGTCCCCCTGTAACACCCGATAGCCGTACGGCCGGGCCCGCATCCCCTCGGGATGCGGGCCTTGTTGTGTGCCGGGTCGTGTCCCTGGTCGTGTGCCGGTGCGACCCGCGCCCGCGGACCCGGCACAATGGAGCCCATGTCGGCTCGCCCGTCCAATCTGGACCCCAAGATCGCAGACCGCCTCAAGCGCACCGAGGATGGCCTGGTGCCCGCCATCGCCCAGCAGTACGACACCGGGGAGGTGCTCATGCTGGCCTGGATGGACGACGAGGCCCTGCACCGCACCCTCACCACGGGCCGTGCCACCTACTGGTCCCGCAGCCGGGGCGAGTACTGGGTGAAGGGCGAGAGCTCCGGCCACCAGCAGTGGGTGAAGTCCGTCGCCCTGGACTGCGACAAGGACGTCATCCTCGTGAAGGTCGACCAGCTCGGCGCCGCCTGCCACACCGGCGACCGCACCTGCTTCGACAGCGACGTGCTCGACGCGGTGGTGGTGGAGCGGGGGTGACCGCGGGCCGTGAGCGCGGGCTGGCCGCGCTGCTGTGCGCGGCCGGCGCCGGGCTCGTGCTGCTCGCCGCCGGACGGTCCTGGGCGACCGTCCGCGTCAGTGACTCGATCACGCCGTTCGTCCAGGAGCTGACCGGCCGCGACCTCGGCGGCGCCGCGAGCGCCCTCGGCTGGGCCGGGCTCGCCGCGCTGGCGGCCCTCTTCGCGACCCGCGGCCGGGTGCGCGCCGGGGTCGGCGCGCTTCTGGTGATCTTCGGCGCCGGGATCGGCTACGCCTCCGTCGCGGCCGTCCGGCGCTCCCACGTCCTCACCGCCGCGGGGGACGAGCGCGCCCTGTTGCAGGGCCTGTCCGCGCATCCCGCGGTCGAGGTCGGCCCGTGGTGGATGGTCTCCGTGGCCGGGGCGGCGCTGCTCGCCGCCGCCGGTCTGCTCACGGTCGTGCGCGGCGCGCGCTGGCCGGGGATGTCGGCGCGCTACGAACGGCAGGGAGCCGCCGGCGGGGCCTCGGGCGCCGCCGGCAGGGCCGCCGGCGACCGGACGTCCACCGCCGGCGACACCTCGCCCGTCGATCAGCACGACCTCTGGAAGTCGCTGGACCGGGGCGAGGACCCCACGGCGGCTGAGGGCCCCACGGCCGCCGAGGAACGCCGGCCGTGACCGCCGAGAGCGGCGGCCGGGTGCTCGTGATCGAGCACGAGCCCGCCGTCGCCGAGCTCGAACGCCGTTACCTGGTCCGCGAGGGCTTCGACGTCGACGTGGAGACCGATCCGGCGCGCGCGGCCGCCACCGCCGCGCTGACGCGGCCGGATGTGGTCGTGCTCGATCTGTCCACCGTGAGCCGGCCCGCCGAGCTGTACCGGCGGGTCGCCGAGGCCGCCCGGCCGGCCCCGGTGATCGCGGTGACGGGCCCGCTCGACCAGGTCACCGCGCCGGGACTCGGTGACCACCGGGTGACCCGGCCGTTCGGCCCGCGGCTGCTGGTCGGCGCGGTCGCCGAGGCGCTGCGCCGGAGCGCGCCGCCCGAGGCGCCTGACGTCCTGCGCGCCGGACCGGTCATGCTGGACCCGCGCGGGCGAGCGGTGACGGTCGGCGACCGCGGCGTCGCACTCACCGTGACCGAGTTCGACCTGCTGGAGTTCCTGATGGGCAACCCCGGCCGCGTCTTCACCCGGGAACAGCTGCTCGACGCGGCGTGGGGTCCGGGTGCGGGCGCGGGCAGCCGCACGGTGGACGTCCACATCGCCCAGCTGCGTGCCAAGCTCGGCGAGGAGAGCCCCATCCGGACGGTACGGGGCGTCGGTTACGTCCTGGACGCCTGAGCGCGCCTACCCTGGGGATCGTGACCCGCGTTCCCGCTCAGCCCGTCCAGCCCGGCCCATCCGGCCCGGACGGACCCGGACCCGGGGCTGGACGCGGGCCTGGACGCGGACCCGCGCGCGGACGCCGGGCCGCGCTGGCCGCTCCGCTCGGCACCCTCGCGGCGGTCGCGGCGGGCGTGACACTGGTGTCACTCCGCGACCCGCACGAGCCCGGGCACTACCCCACCTGCCCCTTCCTGGCGCTGACCGGCTGGTACTGCCCCGGCTGCGGAGCGATGCGCATGGTCCATTCGCTCGCGCACGGGGACGTCGGCGCCGCGTTCGGCCTGAATCCGCTGCTGTTCCTGCTCTTGCCGGTGCTGGGCTACCTGTGGGTCGCCTGGACGGTGCGCACGGTCAGGGGCGAGCCGATGGACTCCGTCCTGTTCCGGCCATGGGCGGTCGGGGCGTTCCTGGTGGTGATGACGGCGTACTGGCTTGTCCGCAATCTTCCCTTTGCTCACGCTTTGGCTCCTTGAGGGGTCTTCGGTAGGGCCTGAGACCGGGGCCGGGTTCGAAGGCCGCGGCCGCCTCCGGCTACGATCGGTGCACGGATCGACCGGAAAATAGGGGGCCCAGCGCGTGAGCGTTCTCGACGAGATCATCGATGGCGTCCGGGCCGATCTCGCCGAAAGGCAGCGAGCGGTCTCGCTCGACGACCTCAAGGCGAAGGCCGAGCGGGCACCCGCCCCGCGCGACGCGCTGGCCGCGCTCCGCGGTCCCGGTGTCGGGGTGATCGCCGAGGTCAAGCGCAGCAGCCCGTCCAAGGGCGCGCTGGCCGCGATCGCCGACCCGGCGGCGCTGGCCACCGACTACGAGGCCGGCGGCGCCAAGGTGATCAGCGTGCTGACCGAGCGGCGGCGGTTCGGCGGCAGTCTGGACGACCTGGCGGCGGTCCGCGCCAACGTCGACATCGCGGTCCTGCGCAAGGACTTCATCGTCACCTCCTACCAGCTGTGGGAGGCGCGCGCGTACGGCGCGGACGTCGCCCTGCTGATCGTCGCCGGGCTGGAGCAGGACGCACTGGTGTCGCTGGTCGAGCGGGCCGAGTCGATCGGGCTCCTCCCGCTGGTCGAGGTGCACACCGAGGACGAGGTCACCCGCGCGCTCGACGCCGGGGCCAAGGTCATCGGGGTCAACGCCCGCGACCTCAAGACCCTCCGGGTGGACCGGGACGTGTTCGCGCGGCTCGCGCCGCTGATCCCCAAGGACGTCGTCAAGATCGCCGAGTCCGGGGTGCGGGGCCCACACGACCTGCTGGCCTACGCCTCCTCCGGCGCCGACGCCGTGCTGGTCGGGGAGAGCCTGGTGACCGGCAAGGACCCGCGCTCCGCGGTGGCCGACCTGGTGGCCGCGGGAGCGCACCCCGCCCTGCGCCAGGGCGGCTGAGCCGGACGGCGCCCGCCGGGGACGGCGCTGACGAGGGGACAGGGTAGGTTACGGTCATGCCGATGGAACCGCTGCGCGAACGATGGCGCGCTTATCTGACATCTCACTGAACAGATAAGCCCTTCTCCCGTACGACAGGACGAGACCTCAGATGACCATCGACGCCGCGCGCGGCGCTGTTTCGCCCGTGCCCGATGCCAACGGCCATTTCGGTGCGTTCGGCGGGCGGTTCGCCCCCGAGGCCCTCATGGCCGCCCTCGACGAGCTGGACCGCGAGTTCGAGGCCGCCAGGAAGGACCCCGGGTTCGTCGCCGAGCTGGACGACCTCCTCACCAACTACGCGGGCCGGCCGAGCCTGCTCACCGAGGCCCGGCGCTTCGGCGTGGAGGCGGGCGGCGCCCGGATCCTCCTCAAGCGCGAGGACCTCAACCACACCGGCTCACACAAGATCAACAATGTGCTGGGGCAGGCGCTGCTCACCCGGCGGATGGGCAAGAAGCGGATCATCGCCGAGACCGGCGCGGGCCAGCACGGCGTGGCCACCGCCACCGCCGCCGCCCTCCTCGGGCTCGACTGCACCGTCTACATGGGCGAGGTCGACACCGAGCGCCAGGCGCTCAACGTCGCCCGCATGCGGATGCTGGGCGCCGAGGTGATCCCGGTCAGGACCGGCAGCCGCACCCTCAAGGACGCCTGCAACGAGGCGTTCAGAGACTGGGTCGCCTCGGTCGACCACACGCACTACTGCATCGGGTCGGTCATGGGGCCGCACCCGTTCCCGATGATGGTCCGCGACTTCCAGCGCGTCATCGGCGTCGAGGCCCGGCAGCAGGTCCTCGACCTCACCGGGAGGCTGCCCGACGCCGTCATCGCCTGCGTGGGCGGCGGGTCCAACGCCATCGGCACCTTCCACGCGTTCATCCCCGACGAGGGCGTGCGGCTGTACGGCTTCGAGGCCGGCGGCGACGGCGTCAAGACCGGCAGGCACGCCGCCACCCTGGTCGGCGGCTCGCTCGGCGTCATCCACGGGATGCGGACCTACCTGCTGCAGGACGAGGACGGCCAGACCATGGAGACGCACTCGATCTCCGCCGGGCTGGACTATCCCGGGGTCGGCCCCGAGCACTCCTGGCTGCACGACAGCGGCCGCGCCGAATACCGCGAGATCACCGACGCGGAGGCGATGGAGGCGTTCGCGCTGCTGTGCCGCACGGAGGGCATCATCCCGGCCATCGAGTCGGCGCACGCGCTCGCGGGCGCGCTCAAGGTCGGCAAGGAGCTCGGCCCGGACGCCACGATCGTGGTGTGCCTGTCCGGCCGAGGCGACAAGGACATGCACACGGCGGCCAACTTCTTCGGCCTCATGCCGGAAGGAGAGGCACGATGAGCGTTCAGGTCGCCTACGACAAGGCCAAGGCCGAGGGGCGCGCCGCGCTCGTCGGTTACCTGCCGGCCGGATTCCCCTCGTACGAGGGCGCCATCGAGGCCGCGCGCACCATGGTCGACGCGGGCTGCGACGCCATCGAGATCGGCCTGCCCTACACCGACCCGATGATGGACGGCCCGACCATCCAGGACGCCGTGCACCAGGCGCTGGTCGGCGGCGTCAGGGTCGCCGACGTCTTCCGCACCGTCGAGGCGGTGGCGGCGACCGGCGTGCCGACCCTGGTCATGACCTACTGGAACCCGGTCGACCGCTACGGCGTGGAGGCGTTCGCGCGCGACCTGAAGTCCGCGGGCGGCACGGGGCTCATCACGCCCGACCTGACGCCCGAGGAGGCCGGCCCCTGGCTGGAGGCCGCGGACGCCCACGACCTCGACAAGGTCTTCCTCGTCGCGCTCAGCTCCACCGACGAGCGCATCGAAAAGATCACCAGGGCCAGCCGCGGGTTCGTCTACGCCGCCTCGCTGATGGGCGTCACCGGCGCCCGCACGGCCGTCGACACCGGGGCGCCGCGCCTGGTGGAGCGGACCCGCGCGAGCATCGAGCGGCAGGGTTCGGGCCTGCCGATCGGGCTGGGACTCGGCGTCGGCAACGGCGCCCAGGCCGCCGAGGTGGCGGGCTTCGCCGACGGCGTGATCGTCGGCTCGGCGTTCATCCGGCGCATTCTGGACGCCCCGGACGCCGCCGCGGGCCTCGCCGGCGTACGCGCCTTGACCACAGAACTTGCCGAAGGCGTGCGCAAAGTCAAGTAAGGTCTGCCGCCGCGCCCCGTTTCCTACGGCGAGCTTATGCGGCGTCCCCTAAGGTGGTCCCGAGCCCGGGAGCGACGGCGTACCGCCGTGCCCGGGCCGAGGGCTGTTCGGCTGGTGCCGGCGGGTGCCGACTGGGAGAAGGATCATGATGGCTCAGCAGGTCGAGGAGCGGGACGGGAGCGCGGCGAAGGCGCCCGCCCGCCCGATGTGGTTCATGCTCTCCGCGTGGGTGCTCACACTCGCCGGGCTCGGTATCTCGATCTATCTGACGGTCAGCCACTACGACGAGAAGGCGCTGGTCTGCTCGGCGACCGGCACGGTCGACTGCCACGCGGTCACCACCAGCAAGTACTCCGAGCTCGTCGGCATCCCGCTGCCGCTGCTCGGGCTGGGCTTCTTCGTCGCGTTCGCGGCGCTGATCACGCCGTTCGCACTCCGCTCGCAGCACCCGCTGCCGCGCTGGGGCCGGCTGGCCACCACCGGCGTCGGCATGGTGTTCGTGATCTACCTGGTCACCGTGGAGCTGGCGCTGCTGGAGAAGATCTGCCTGTGGTGCACCGGCGTCCACGTCATCACTATCCTGCTGTTCGTTCTTGTCCTGTCCGACGAGTTCCGGCGGATCGGCCAGGTCGACTAGGACCCGGCCCCGCCGAGCCCGCGCGGCCTTCGCCGCGCGGTCCCCGATGAGGAGATCCACAATGAGCAAGGCCGCACGTGAGCGGTCCGCACGGGAGCGGCTGGCCGCCGAGCGCAAGCGTCAGGCGGCGCGCGACAAGCAGCGCAGGCTGCTCACGATCGTCCTCGGCGCCGTGGTCGCCGTCGCGGCGGTCGTGGTGGTCACCGTGATCGTTCTGGACCAGCGTGGCAAGAGCGACCAGCAGGCGACCGCCTACACCGGACCGCAGGCCCCGCTCACCCGCGACGCCGACGGCTCGATCGTGATGGCCAAGGCGGGCGTGACCGCCCCCACGCTGGAGGTCTTCGAGGACTTCCAGTGCCCGGCCTGCAAGTCGTTCGAGGAGAGCACCGGCAAGACGGTCAAGGAGCTGGCCGCCGCGGGCAAGGTCAAGGTCGTCTACCGGCCGTTCCACCTGTTCGGCCAGTCGGAGAACCCCATCAAGGAGAACTCGCTGCGCTCCGCCGCGGCGGCCCTGTGCGTCCCGGCCGACAAATGGCTCTCCTACCACGACGCGCTCTTCAAGTTCCAGCCCGAGGAAGGCGACAAGGGCTTCGCCAACAAGGAGCTGGTCAACTGGGGCAGGGACGTCGGCGTGACCGACGCGGGCTTCGAGAAGTGCGTCACCGACCAGCAGAAGAAGGCGCAGGTCGACACGATGACCACGTACGCGCTCCAGACCCGCAAGGTCACCGGCACGCCGACCGTGTTCCTCAACGGCCGCAAGCTGGAGAACAACGAGCTCGGCAGCCCGTCCGGCCTGGAGAAGGCCGTCGCCGACGCCGGCAAGACCAACAAGTAACGCGCCTGGCGTTCCGCACCCGAGCCGTGGCCCTCGAAAGGGCCACGGCTCGGTGTTTTCTCTCCCTCTCCCGGCCCGGCCACCGCGCGGAACATGTCGCCGCGGTTAGCGTCGGGCCGCGGACGACGCAGGTCGAGGCGCTGATCGGGGGATAGATGAACAAGGTGGACAGGGAGCGCTCGGCGCGGCAGCGCCTGGCCGAGGAACGTGCCCGGCAGGCGGCACGCGGCAAGCAGCGGCGGCTGCTCTTCACGGTGCTGGGCACGATCGCGGCCGTGGCGATCGTCGTGGTCGTGGTCGTGCTGGTGCGCAACGCCGGGAACGACTCGAAGACGGGCTCGGACTACAAGGG
This sequence comes from Actinomadura fulvescens, assembly GCF_039533225.1. NCBI lineage: Bacteria > Bacillati > Actinomycetota > Actinomycetes > Streptosporangiales > Thermomonosporaceae > Actinomadura > Actinomadura fulvescens. Next base: position 1,130,309 of record NZ_BAAATD010000001.1, read on the forward strand.
CGCGCTCGCCCCCACCACCCGGCAGCAGGACGGCTCGGTCGTGATGGCCGCCGCGGGCGTCGCCAAGCCGGTCCTGGAGCTGTACGAGGACTTCCAGTGCCCCGCCTGCAAGAGCGTGGAGGACAGCCTGGGCACAACGATCAAGGAGCAGGCCGCCGCGGGCAAGGTCAGGGTCGTCTACCGGCCGTTCCGGCTGTTCGGCCAGGAGCCGCTCCGGTCCAACTCCCAGCGCGCCGCCAACGCGGCGGCGTGCGCGCCCGCCGGAAGGTGGGTCCAGTACCACGACCGGCTGTACGCCGAGCAGCCCGAGGAAGGCGACGTGGGCTTCCGGAACGGCGACCTGATCAAGTGGGCGGGCGAGACGGGCATCACCGGCGACGCGTTCGCCCGGTGCGTGAACGGCGGTGAGAAGAACGCCGTGGTCGACCAGGCCACCGCGTACGCCGCCAAGGCGGGGGTGACGGCGACTCCGACGCTCATGCTCGACGGGCGGAAGGCCCCGAACGACGCCCTCACACCGGACGGCCTGAAGAAGGCGATCGAGACGGCCGGAAAGTAGCGCGCGGGCCGCTGACCGGTGATCGGGCCGCCGGTGCCGCGGACGACACCGATCTTGGGGCGCGGAGGGGCCCGGAGGCTGTAACGTCCATGCTCATGCAGTCGGTCGCCTACATTCCGAGCCCCTCCGAAGGTGTCTGGCACCTCGGGCCCGTCCCGATCCGCGCGTACGCGCTGATGATCATCATCGGCATCGTCGTCGCGGTCTGGCTGGGCGAGCGCCGCTGGGCCGCCAAGGGCGGCGCCCCCGGCGTCGTCATCGACGTCGCGGTCTGGGCCGTGCCGTTCGGCCTGGTCGGCGGCCGCCTCTACCACGTCGTCACCGACTACCAGCGCTACTTCGGCGACGGCCGGGACCCGGTCGACGCGCTGAAGATCTGGGAGGGCGGCCTCGGCATCTGGGGCGCCGTGCTCCTGGGCGCGGTCGGCGCGATGATCGGCTGCCGCCGCCACGGCGTCTCGGTGCTGGCCCTCGGCGACGCGATCGCGCCCGGCGTCGCGCTGGCCCAGGCGATCGGCCGGTGGGGCAACTGGTGGAACCAGGAGCTGTACGGGCGGCCGCTCGACACCTGGTGGGCGCTCAAGATCGACTATGGCCACCGGCCGAAGCTGCCCGACACCAGCGTGGACCCCAAGTACGCCGACATCGCCACCTACCACCCCACGTTCCTGTACGAGTCGCTGTGGTGCGTCGGCGTCGCGATCCTCGTCATCTGGGCCGACCGCCGCTTCAAGCTCACCCACGGCCGGGCGTTCGCCCTCTACGTGGCCGCCTACACGGTGGGCCGGTTCTGGGTCGAGTGGCTGCGCATCGACGAGGCCCACGAGTTCCTCGGGCTGCGGCTGAACGACTGGACGGCGCTGGTCGTCTTCGTGGGCGCCGTGGGTTATCTCTACTGGGCGCGCGACAAGACCGGCCCCGAGAACGTCGGCGCGGCCCCGGCCGCGGAGACCGCCGAGGGCGCCGCAGTGGTCCAGGAGCCGGACACCGTCGCCGAGGAGGAGGCCGTCGAAGAGCCGGTGGCCGAGGCCCCGGAAGAGCCGGAGACCGAAGAACCGCCGACCGAGGAAACGGCCACGGACGAGTCCGCCGAGCAGCTCCGCGAAACGGACGAGAGCACGGCGGCCACAGACGCCAAGCCCGAGCCCGATCCGGAAGCCGAAACCGAGCCGGAGGCTGCGGCCGAGCCCAAGACCAAGACCGAGACCGAGCCGGAGCCGGAGCCGGAGCCCGAGGCTGAGCCCGAAGCGGAGCCCGCGGCCGAAGTGGAGCCCGAGGCCGAAGCGGAGCCGGAGACCGTGGCTGCGACCGAGCCGGGGGCCGAGAGCAGGGATGAAGAGCCCGCCAAGGGCGACTCCGCCGACGACGAACCCGCCCCCGGCGAGGAGCCCGCTCAGGCCGCCGAGGACAATGAAGGCGGCAAAGGGGCGCCGGTGAAGGACGCCAAGTAGCGGACCGGGGGGCCGGGGTGACAGCGGAGATCCACCACAAGCACCGCGACGTCACCGGTGGCTGGCTGCGTCCCGCCGTGTTCGGCGCGATGGACGGCCTCGTCTCCAACTTCGCTCTGATCGCCGGGGTGGCGGGCGGCCAGGCGAGCCGCCAGGTCGTCCTGCTGGCCGGTCTCGCGGGCCTGGCGGCGGGCGCGTTCTCCATGGCGGCGGGGGAGTACATCTCGGTGGCCTCGCAGTCGGAGCTGGCCGAGGCGGAGATCGAGGTCGAACGGCTGGAGCTGCTCCGGCATCCCAAGGCCGAGATGCACGAGCTCGCCGCCGTCTTCGAGGCGCGCGGCGTCGACCCCGACGTGGCGGCCGAGGTGGCGCGCCAGCTCTCGCGCGATCCCGAGGAGGCCCTGGAGGTGCACGCCCGCGAGGAGCTGGGCGTGGCCCCGGGCGAGCTGCCCTCGCCGTACGTGGCCGCGGGCTCGTCGTTCCTGTCGTTCGCCGTCGGGGCGCTGCTGCCGGTGCTCCCGTACGTGCTCGGCGTCTCCAGCCTCTGGCCGGCGGCTCTGATCGCGGGGCTGGGCCTGTTCGTCGCGGGGGCGCTGGTGTCCCGCGTGACCACCCGCACCTGGTGGTTCAGCGGACTCCGGCAGCTCGCGCTGGGCGCCGCCGCCGCGGCCCTCACCTACGGCCTCGGCGCCCTCATCGGGGCGAACGGGCTCTGAACGGAACGTACCTGAAACACCCTTTTGGGCACGCGAGAGGCGCGTGTACCGATAGAGTCCCGGACTGTGATCGAGGCTCGTGACACCGAGGCGAGGAGCGGGACGGGCGGGCGGGACTTCTGGCCCGCCGACAAACCGGGTTCCCGCGGCCCCAAGCCCAAGCTGCTGTTCGGCGCCGCGGCCGCGCTGCTCGCGGTCGTGCTCGCGGTGGTGGCCGCGGTCGTCCTGACCGGCGGCGACGACGGGGCCGAGAAGGCCACCGCCGGAACGTCCAACGGCCCAGGGGTGCTCCCGGTCGCCTACACGCCGCAGATGGCCGACAAAGCCATGATCAAGCTGGCCCGGCGCGCCGCCGATCCGCGCCCGGTCACCCAGGGCGAGGCCTTCCCGGCCGACACCAAGACGGTCAAGTACCGCACCTACGCGTTCACGCTGGCCGCCTCCCAGGTGTCCGCGGACTGCAAGAGCGTCACGTGGGGGCAGCGCCTGCAGGGCGATCTCGCCAAGTACGGCTGCACGCAGATCGTCCGCGGCTCGTACGTCAGCCAGGACAAACGGCACCTCGGCCAGATCGCGGTGCTCAACCTGGTCAGCCAGGACGGCGCCGAGCAGATCGTCCGCGACCTCGACCCCGCGACCAACGCCGGGTTCGTGCTGCCGCTGAACGCCACGGGCGAGCCCGCCTTCGGCAAGGGCTTCAGCGCCGCGTACTCCCAGGTCCACGGCCACTACGTGATCATCACCTGGGTGCAGCGCGCCGGCGGCGGCCAGCCCGCCTCGCTCAACGAGATGATCGACGCGAGCCTCGCCATCGAGAAGCCCGCCGACTTCGTGTGGGGCCGGCTGGAGCTGATCCCCGGCAGGAAACCGCGATGACGCGGGCCGACACGGTCACACCACCGCGCCGCCGGCAGTAGTCTGCGCCCTCGTGGACCACGACGAGCCAGGCCGGCGTACCGGCCGTCCCCGCCCCGGCTTCGTGCCCGGGGAGCAGCGGGGCCGGCCCGGCCCCCGCCAGCAGCAGCCCCGCGGCTCCGCGCGCCGGTCGGCAGCGCCGCGCAGGCTGGCGTCCGGGCGGGGCGGTGCGCGCCCGGCCCGGCCCGCCCAGCGTCCCCAGCGCCCACCGGCTCCGGCTGAGCCGTTCGACGTCCAGGCGAACGAGCCGCCCGTTCGCGCTCCCGACGCGTTCCAGCCCGCCGATCCCGTCACGTCCGCGCGGCTCGCCGGAACCAGCAAGCCCGGCAAGTCCGGCAAGTCCGCCAAGGCTGCGAGGCCCGGCAGGCCTGCCAAGCGGCAGCGGCGGGATGGCCGGCCGGGACGCGACCCTCGCTGGTTCTTCGTCGCGGCGGGCGCACTCGGTCTCGTCGTCGTCCTCGCCGCCGTGGCGCTGGTGGTGCTCGGCGGGCGGGACGACCCGCCTCCGCCTCGCCCGGCCGCCGCCCGGATGGGGCCGGTGGCCGCGAGCGGGCCGGCGCCCGCCTCGTACTCCAGTTCACCGTCCGCCGACGCCTACACCGGCATCGCCCAGCGTTCGGCCGACCCCGCCCCGCTCACGTCGGCCGAGCTGTTCCCCTCGTCCGCGTCCACGGTCACGCTGGCCTCCGGCAAGGCCAAGCTGACGCTGAAGGGCAAACGGCTCGACGGCGACTGCGCCCCCGCGATCTGGGGCCGGGCCGTCGCGAACGCCTTCAGCGAGGCCGGATGCACCCAGGCGGCGCGCACGCTGTACGCCGACACCAAGCGGGGATTCGCCCTCGCCGTCACGGTGTTCAACCTCAAGAGCGCGGACGACTCCGACCGGGTCGTCGAGCGGCTGGGCAACGGGCGGGGCGGGGGCTTCGTACGCCCGTTGAACGCCGCCGCACCACTGGACGAGTTCGGGCAGGGCTTCGGGATGGCGCGCGGGCTGGCCATGGGCCACTACGTCGTCGTGTCGTGGGCGCAGCGCCTGGACGGCTCGGGCGACGAGCAGGACGAGGCCCTGCTGTCGCTGCTGATCGAGGGCGGGAAGTCCCCGGCCGTCCTCGGCCGCGCCGCCAAGGCCGACTGAACACCGAGCCTCGATCGTTTGACCTTGATCATTCGTCCTCGTCAAGGCCACATCAGGCCCGTCGCGTGTACCCCGGGTTACTTGCGGGTATGGGGCCTGAACCGGTAAACGTCCCGGCCCGGTGATGATGATCACCGAGGTCAGCGCGTTGTCGTGAGAGATTTGACCGGTATCCTGGTCTAAACCACTCAGTGATGACCTACCGGCGATCAGCGCGGCCGAGTTTCGCGATCTGGTCGAGTCGGGCATGATCCCGGCAGTGATGTAATGTCATCACACCGCAGCAGGGCCAACGTCGTCCCGGACTGCACTGACACGCCAAGCCAGTGACACGACGAAGACGACGGGAGGGTTGATGGCTGCTGCTGCCCTCACTCCGGGCCTGCCTCCTAACCAGGGACTGTACGACCCGGCCAACGAGCACGACGCCTGCGGCGTCGGCATGGTGGCCGACCTGCACGGTCGCAAGAGCCACGACATCGTTCAGAACGCCCTGACCGTCCTGAAGAACCTCGACCATCGCGGCGCCGTCGGCGCCGAGCCGGACGACGGCGACGGCGTGGGCATCCTCGTCCAGATCCCCGACTCCTTCTTCCGCGAGGTCTGCGACTTCGCGCTGCCCGAGGCCGGCTCCTACGCGGCCGGGCTCGCCTTCCTCCCGGTCGACGGCGACGAGCGCGCCGCCGCGGTCGCCCACATCGAGACGCTCTGCGTCGAGGAGGGCCTGACCGTCCTCGGCTGGCGCGAGCTGCCGCACGACCCCGACTTCGCCGGTCCGGCGGCCCGGCGCGCCATGCCGCACTTCGCGCAGCTGTTCGTGACCGCCGCCGCGCACGGCCCGCACGCGGGCAAGACCGGCCTGGAGCTGGACCGCGTCGTGTTCTGCATGCGCGAGCGCGCCGAGCAGGACGTACGGGTCTACTTCCCGAGCCTGTCCAGCCGGACGATCGTCTACAAGGGCATGCTGACGACTCCGCAGTTGGAGCCGTTCTTTCCCGACCTGTCGGACCGCCGCTTCGGCAGCGCCATCGCGCTCGTGCACTCGCGGTTCTCGACCAACACCTTCCCCGCGTGGGAGCTCGCCCACCCGTACCGGTTCATCGCGCACAACGGCGAGATCAACACGGTCAAGGGCAACCGGAACTGGATGCGCGCCCGCGAGGCGCTGCTGAAGTCCGACCTGATCCCCGGCGATCTCTCCCGCGTCTACCCGGTGATCGACATCGAGGCCAGCGACACCGCCTCGTTCGACGAGTGCCTGGAGCTGCTGCACCTGGGCGGCCGGTCGCTGCCGCACGCGGTGCTGATGATGATCCCCGAGGCCTGGGAGAACCACACCGAGATGGACCCGGCCCGCCGGGCCTTCTACGAGTTCCACTCCACGCTGATGGAGGCCTGGGACGGACCCGCGTCCGTCACGTTCACCGACGGCACGGTCGTCGGTGCCGTGCTGGACCGCAACGGCCTGCGCCCCGGCCGCTACTGGGTCACCGACGAGGGCTTCGTCGTGCTGGCCTCCGAGGCCGGCGTGCTCGACATCCCCGCCGACAAGGTGGTGCGCAAGGGCCGCCTGCAGCCGGGCAAGATCTTCGTGGTCGACACCGAGGCCGGCCGGATCGTCGAGGACGACGAGGTCAAGGCCGAGCTGGCGGCGCAGCACCCGTACGGCCAGTGGCTGCACGACGGCCTGGTCCGGTTCGAGGAGCTGCCGCAGCGCGAGCGCGAGGTCCCGACCCACGAGACGCTCGTCAAGCGCCAGCAGACGTTCGGCTACACGCTCGAAGAGCAGCGCATCATCCTGACTCCGATGGTCAGGACGGGCGCCGAGCCGATCGGCTCGATGGGCACCGACACGCCGATCGCGGTGCTGTCGGAGCGGCCGCGGCTGCTGTTCGACTACTTCAAGCAGCTGTTCGCCCAGGTGACCAACCCGCCGCTGGACGCCATCCGCGAGGAAATGATCACCTCGCTGCAGTCCACGCTGGGCCCCGAGGGCAACCTGCTGGAGCCCGGGCCGGAGTCGTGCCGCCGGCTCGTGCTGCCCACCCCGATCCTGGACAACGACGAGCTGTCCAAGATCATCCACATCAACGACGAGGGCTCGCTGCCGCATCTGCAGGCCCACGTCGTGCACGGCCTGTACGACGTCAACGGCGGCGGCGAGGCCCTTGAGCACCGGCTTGAGGAGATCTGCTCCGAGGTCTCCCGGGCCATCGCGGCGGGCGCGCGGATCATCGTGCTGTCCGACCGCGGCTCGGACTCGGCCAAGGCCGCGATCCCCTCGCTGCTGCTGACCGGCGCGGTGCACCACCACCTGATCCGGGAGAAGACCCGCACCCAGGTGGGACTGGTCATCGAGACCGCCGAGGCCCGCGAGTGCCACCACATGGCGCTGCTCATCGGGTACGGCGCGTCCGCGATCAACCCCTACCTCGCCATCGAGACCGTCGAGGACCTCATCAAGACCGGGGTCATCGACGGCATCGAACCGGCGAAGGGCGTGCGCAACCTTGTCAAGGCGTACGGTAAGGGCGTCCTGAAGGTCATGTCGAAGATCGGCGTGTCCACGGTCGCCTCGTACACCGGCGCGCAGATCTTCGAGGCCATCGGCCTCGGCGGCGAGGTCATCGACCGCGCGTTCACCGGCACCACCTCCCGGCTCGGGGGCGTCGGCTTCGACGTCATCGCGGCCGAGGTGGCGCAGCGCCACAAGAAGGCCTACCCGCCCGGCGGCAACGAGGCGGCGCACCGCACCCTCGACGTCGGCGGCGAGTACCAGTGGCGCCGCGAGGGCGAGCTGCACCTGTTCAACCCCGACACGGTGTTCAAGCTGCAGCACGCCGCCCGGACCCGCCAGTACGAGATCTACAAGGAGTACACCGGCAAGGTCGACTCCCAGGCCGAGGAGCTGATGACGCTCCGCGGGCTGTTCGAGCTCAGGGAGGGCGAGCGCCCGCCGGTGCCGATCGACGAGGTCGAGCCGGTCGAGTCGATCGTCAGGCGCTTCTCCACCGGCGCCATGTCGTACGGCTCCATCTCGGCGGAGGCGCACGAGACCCTCGCCATCGCGATGAACCGCCTCGGCGGCAAGTCCAACACCGGCGAGGGCGGCGAGGACCCGCGGCGGTTCGCCCCGGACGAGAACGGCGACCTGCGGCGCAGCGCCATCAAGCAGGTGGCCTCCGGCCGGTTCGGCGTGACCTCCGAGTACCTCACCAACGCCGACGACATCCAGATCAAGATGGCGCAGGGCGCCAAGCCCGGCGAGGGCGGGCAGCTGCCCGGCCACAAGGTCTACCCGTGGATCGCCAAGACCCGGCACTCCACCCCGGGCGTGGGCCTGATCTCGCCGCCGCCGCACCACGACATCTACTCGATCGAGGACCTGGCGCAGCTCATCCACGACCTGAAGAACGCCAACCCCGCGGCGCGCGTGCACGTCAAGCTCGTCGCCGAGGTCGGCGTCGGCACGGTCGCGGCGGGCGTGTCCAAGGCGCACGCCGACGTGGTGCTGATCTCCGGGCACGACGGCGGCACCGGCGCCTCGCCGCTCACCTCGCTCAAGCACGCCGGCGCGCCCTGGGAGCTCGGCCTGGCCGAGACCCAGCAGACGCTGCTGCTCAACGGCCTGCGCGACCGCATCGTCGTGCAGACCGACGGGCAGATGAAGACCGGCCGCGACGTCATCATCGCGGCGCTGCTGGGCGCCGAGGAGTACGGCTTCGCCACCGCTCCGCTGGTGGTCTCCGGCTGCGTCATGATGCGGGTCTGCCACCTGGACACCTGCCCGGTCGGCGTCGCCACGCAGAACCCGGTGCTCCGGGAGCGCTTCAGCGGCAAGCCCGAGTTCGTGGTCAACTTCTTCGAGTTCGTGGCTCAGGAGGTACGCGAGTACCTGGCCGCGCTGGGCTTCCGTACCCTCGACGAGGCGATCGGGCACGTCGAGATGCTCGACACCCGCAAGGCCGTCGACCACTGGAAGGCCGCCGGGCTCGACCTGACCCCGATCCTGCACCGTCCGGAGCTGGCCGAGGGCGCCGCCCTCCGCCAGGTCACCGGCCAGGACCACGGGCTGGAGAAGGCGCTGGACAACACGCTGATCCAGCTCGCCGAGGGCGCCATCGCGTTCGGCGAGAAGGTGAGGCTCGACCTGCCGATCCGCAACGTCAACCGCACGGTCGGCACCATGCTCGGCCACGAGGTGACCAAGAAGTGGGGCGGCGCGGGCCTGCCCGACGACACCATCGACGTCACGTTCACCGGGTCGGCCGGCAACTCGTTCGGCGCGTTCGTGCCCCGCGGCATCACGCTGCGGCTGGTCGGCGACGCCAACGACTACGTCGGCAAGGGCCTGTCCGGCGGCCGGCTCACCGTGCGGCCGCCGCTGGACGCGACGTTCGCCGCCGAGACGCAGATCATCGGCGGCAACGTGATCCTCTACGGCGCCACCTCGGGCGAGCTGTTCGCCCGCGGCGTGGTCGGCGAGCGGTTCTGCGTGCGCAACTCCGGCGCGACCGCCGTCGTCGAGGGCGTCGGCGACCACGCGCTGGAGTACATGACCGGCGGCCGCGCCGTGATCCTCGGCGGCACCGGGCGCAACCTGGCGGCGGGCATGTCGGGCGGCATCGCCTACGTGCTCGACCTGGTCACCGAACGGGTCAACCCCGAGATGGTGGACCTGGAGGAGCTCACCGGCGAGGACCGCACGTTCCTGCGCGACATCGTCGAGCGGCACCACGCCGAGACCGGCTCGACGGTCGCGGCGGGCCTGCTCGCCGACTGGGAGGGCGCGCTCGCGCGCCTCACCAAGATCATGCCGCGCGACTACAAGCGGGTGTTGAAGGCCGCCGAGGAGGCTCGGCAGCAGGGACTCGACGTCGACGAGGCCATCATGGCCGCGGCGCAGAAGTGAGAGGGGGACTCCTTTATGGCTGACCCGAAGGGTTTTCTGACCGTCCAGCGGGAGCTCCCCAAGCGCCGCCCGGTCGACGTGCGCATCAAGAGCTGGTCCGAGGTCTACGAGAGCTTCGGCAACGAGAGGCTGGAGAAGCAGGCGAGCCGCTGCATGGACTGCGGCATCCCGTTCTGCCACCAGGGCTGCCCGCTCGGCAACCTCATCCCCGAGTGGAACGACCTCGTCTACCGCAAGGACTGGCACGAGGCGATCGAGCGGCTGCACGCCACCAACAACTTCCCGGAGTTCACCGGCAAGCTGTGCCCCGCCCCGTGCGAGGCGGCGTGCGTGCTCGGCATCAACCAGGACCCGGTGACGATCAAGCGGGTCGAGGCGGAGATCATCGAGCGGGCCTGGGCCGAGGGCTGGGTGCGCCCGCAGCCGCCCGCGGTCAAGACCGGCAAGAAGGTCGCGGTCGTCGGCTCCGGCCCGGCCGGGCTCGCCGCCGCGCAGCAGCTCACCCGCGCCGGCCACGACGTCAGGGTGTACGAGCGGGCCGACCGCGTCGGCGGCCTGCTGCGCTACGGCATCCCCGAGTTCAAGATGGAGAAGCGGCACGTCGACCGCCGCGTCGCCCAGATGCGCGCGGAGGGCACCGACTTCAAGACCTCGGTGAACGTGGGCGTCGACGTCACGGCCGACGAGCTCAGGTCGCGCTACGACGCGGTCGTTCTCGCGGGCGGGGCCACCGCCTGGCGCGACCTGCCCGTTCCCGGCCGCGAGCTCAAGGGCGTCTACCAGGCCATGGAGTACCTGCCGCCGGCCAACAAGGTGCAGGAGGGCGACTACGAGGTCTCCCCGATCTCGGCCGAGGGCAAGCACGTGGTCGTGATCGGCGGCGGTGACACCGGCGCCGACTGCATCGGCACCGCGATCCGGCAGGGGGCCGCCTCGGTCACCCAGCTGGAGATCATGCCGCAGCCGCCCGCCGCCCGTCCCGACAGCCAGCCGTGGCCCACCTACCCCATGCTGTTCAAGATGGAGAGCGCGCACGAGGAGCTCCACGACCTGGGCGGCGACCGGGTGTACGCGGTCTCCACGACCGAGTTCGCCGGTGACGCCGAGGGCAACGTCCGGGCCCTGCGCCTGGTCGAGGTCGAGGGTCCGCAGGCCGGCTTCAAGCCGATCCCGGGCACCGAGCGCGAGATCGAGGCGCAGCTGGTCACGCTCGCGATGGGCTTCCTCGGCCCGCAGAAGGAGGGGCTCCTGGAGCAGCTCGGCGTCGAGCTGGACCAGCGCGGCAACGTGGTGCGCGACAAGGACTACAGGACGAGCGTCGACGGCGTCTTCGCCGCGGGCGACATGGGCCGTGGCCAGTCCCTCATCGTGTGGGCGATCGCCGAGGGCCGCGCCGCCGCGCACGGGGTGGACAAGCACCTGATGGGCGAAACATCCCTGCCCTACCCGATCGTGCCCACCGCGCGTCCGATAGCCTGATCCTTGCAAATCCCGCCGTGCCCCGGCGTCCCACCGGACGACGGGGCACGGCGGAGTCGTGTCCAGGGGGACCCTCATGCCGACTCGTCAGATGGACGTGACCACGTGGTACCTGGAGCAGTGCGCACCGGACGAACTCCGCCCCGCCCGCGTTCCCGAGACGCCGCTGGAGATAGTCCGCGCCGAGATACCCAGCCCTGAGCTGAGCCGTTTTCTCTACACCGCGGTCGGCGGCGACTGGTACTGGACCGACCGGCTGCCCTGGTCGTACGAGCAGTGGCGCAACTGGCTGGAGCGTCCCGGCGTGGAGACCTGGGTGGCCCACGTCCAGGGCACGCCCGCGGGCTACGTCGAGCTGGACCCCCAGCCCGGCGGCCAGGTCGAGATCACCAGCTTCGGCCTGCTCCGCGCGTTCGCCGGCCAGGGTCTCGGCGGCCACCTGCTCACCGTCGGCGCCACCCGCGCCTGGGACCTCGCCACGCGCTGGGCCGACCGCAAGCCCACCGAACGGGTCTGGCTGCACACCTGCTCCAACGACGGCCCGCACGCCCTGCGCAACTACCAGGCCCGCGGGTTCCGCGTCTTCGACGTGCGCTCCGCCACCGAGGTCCGCGACCACACCCCGCCGGGCCCCTGGCCCGGCGCCCGCTGAGGGACTCCCGGCGCCGGTTTCAGCCGAGGCCGGCGGCCAGTTCCCGGAGGACGGTGATCAGTTGTTCGGCCTCGGCGGTGGTGATGCGCCAGTTGACCATGGCGGGACGGAAGACGGTCATGCCGCGGTAGGTGCTCGTTCCCGCGTAGACACGGCCGTCGGCGAGGAGCCTCGCGCCGAGGCGGGCGTTGAGGGCGTCCAGCTCCTCTTCCGGGACGCCGGGCGGGCGGTAGCGGAAACACACGATGGACAGCTGGACGGGCGCGAGGAGTTCGAGGTCGGGAGCGCTCTCGACGAGCTTGCCGAGATGGGCGGCGGCGTCCAGGTGGCGTTCGACCATCGCGCGGTAGCCGTCCCGGCCGTACGCGCGCAGCGTGGCCCAGATGGGCAGGGCGCGGGCGCGCCTGGAGGACTCCGGTCCGTACGTGTTGTAGTTGACGCGGTCGTCGCCCGGCTCGGGCAGGTAGGCGGCGCCCCAGGCCCCGAACGCCCTGGACAGGTCGTCCTGGTCGCGGACGAATGAGAAACCGCTTTCGTACGGCACGTTCAGCCACTTGTGGCCGTCGGCGGTGATGGAGTCGGCGCGCGCCGCCCCCCGGGCCAGATGGGCTGTACGGGGGGACAGCGCCGCGAACATGCCGAACGCGCCGTCGACGTGCAGCCAGGCGCCGTGGCGTTCGGCCAGGTCGGCGAGGTCGTCGAGCGGGTCGGAGGCACCGGTGTTCACGTCGCCGAGGTTGCCGACGATGACGGCCGGGCCGCCGCGGGTCAGGGCCTCCTCCAACGCGGGGAGGTCGATCGCGCCGGAGTCGTCCCGGGCGAACGTCTGGAGGGTGTCGCGGCCGCAACCGAGGATCTGCAGCGCCTTGCGCGTGCTGACATGCACCAGGCCGCTGCTGAGGACGGGCATCCGGGGGAGTCCGGCCAGGCCCTGCGAACTCACGTCCACGCCGTGCTTGCCCGCCCACCAGGCACGGGCGGCGGCGAGCCCGGCGACGTGCGCCAGCGTGGCGCTCGGCGTCAGCACGCCGCCGTAGGAGGCCGGGAGGCCGAAGAGCTCCTTGAGCCAGCCCAGGACGACCGTTTCGGCGCGGGCGGCGAAGGGGGAGGCGATCCAGATGCCGCCGGCCTGGTCGAGCAGCGAGGTGATCCAGTCACCGGCCATCGCGGCGGGCGTGGACCCGCCGGTCACCAGGTGGAAGAAGCGTGGACCCGACACGTGGGTGGCGGCCCCGGTGCCGATGCGCAGGAGCTCGGCCACCGCCGCCGGCCCTCCCACGCCCTGTGCCGGCAGGGGGCCCTCCAGCTCCGCCAGGAGGCCGTCGCGGGTCCGGTCGTGGACGGGCCGGGTCGCGAGGCTCCGCAGGTACGGGGCGGCGGCGTTCGCGACCAGGTCGAGCCCGGCGGCCGCGGTGTCATGTTCGTGGATCGGGTCGCTCATGACGTCAGTGAAGCAGGACGCCCCCGCCACGTAAACGATCACGGTGCCCGCGGCGACCGGTCATGGCCACACCGTGCCTTTCCTTGCCGCCGGCTGTTGTGCTCGGGCCGCCGGGGTCGGTTTAATTCTCGCGCCGGCGCGACGTCTCGCCGGCGACATGATCTCCCGCTTCCCCGCCTGCGGGACTCGGGGCCCGGTCATCCACCGCTGGGGTGACCGGGCCGCCCCGAGAGGTCCGATACGTACAAGACCCCTCCGGATGGTGCCCCTACCGTTGGGCACATGAAGACGATCGACGCCGAACGGCTCGCCCTGGCCGAGGACTTCCTGCGGCGCAACGGGCGGCTCATCGACCGGCACCGGTTCGCGTTCCACTTCCGCGGCGGCCCGGCCGCCGCGATCACGGCGGCGCTGCGCCCGTACGAGAACCCCGACGGCGGCTACGGCCACGGCATCGAGCCCGACCTGCGCGGTGAGGCCAGCCAGCCGGTCCCCGCCCAGCACGCCCTGGAGTTCCTGCACGAGGCGGGCGCGGACGACGACCCCGCGGTGGAGCGGATCTGCGGCTACCTGACGTCCATCACGGGACCTGACGGGGGCGTCCCGTTCGTCCTGCCGACCGTGCGGGAGGCGCCGAGCGCTCCGTGGTGGCAGGCGCCGGACGACCCGCCCGGCCACATCGTCCCTACCGGAACGCTGGCGGGGCAGCTGCACCGGATCGGCCACCGGCATCCATGGCTGGGACCCGCGACCGACTTCTGCTGGGCGTGGCTGGACAAGGCGACCGACGTGCCGCCGTACGAGACGTACGCCATCCTTACGTTCCTCGACCACGTGCCCGACCGGGAACGCGCGGAGGCGGCGTTCGAGCGGCTCCGCGAGCCGATGCTCGCCCACATCGCCCTCGATCCGCAGGCCGGGGGTGAGGCCCACTTCCCGCTCGACGTCGCGCCGGCCCCCGGTGGCCTCGGCCGCCGGCTCTTCGACGGCGACCTCATCGAGACCCATCTCGACGCGCTGGTGGAGGCACAGCGGGAGGACGGCGGGTGGACGGTCAACTTCCTGATCTGGACACCCCAGACCGAGCCGGAGTGGCGCGGATTCGTCACCGTCGAACGACTCCGGACATTGAGGGCATACGGAAGACTGTCCCCATGAAGCGTCTCACCCCCGACGAGGTCACCCGGCACTGCCTCGGGCTGGAGCAGGCGAAGGAGGACTTCCCCTTCGGTCCCCAGCCCGCCGTCTACCGGATCGCGGGCAAGATCTTCGCCCTGCTCAGCGAGGACGCCGAGCCGCCGAGGGTGAGTCTCAAGCTGCCACCGGACGAGGTCCAGGCCCTCCAGGCCCAGTACCCCGGCACGGTGCTGCCCGGCTACCACCTCAACAAGCGGCACTGGGTGACGGTGCTGCTGGAGGGCGACCTGGAGGGCGACGAGGTGCGCGCCATGATCGACCAGGCGTACGACGTCGTGGTCGCCACGCTGCCCCGCCGCCTCCGCCCGGGATTCGTGGAACCCGTGCCCGAGGCCCCATCGCGCAGGCACAGCGACAACGCCTGAAGCTCGGTCGGTCTGCGGGCGGCGGCCTGGGGCCTGGTTACAGGGTGCTTGGGCCTCCGGCCGGGCTCGCCAGCAGGGAGGTCAGGGGCGCGCCCGCCAGCTCGCGCACCTCGTGCGCGAGGTGCGCCTGATCGGAGTAGCCGGTGGCGTAGGCGACGTCCGCGAGCGGGTCGCCCGCGTACGCGAGCTTGAGGGCCCTCTGGAAGCGCAGCACCCGCTGGACCGTCTTCGGCCCGTATCCGAAGGCCGCCTGAACGCGCCGCCGCAACTGCCGCTCGCCGAGCCCCAGCGCGTCGGCGGCATCCCTGACGGAACGATCGGCCAGATCGCGCAGGAGGGGTTCGACGATCGGGTCGGCGGGCCGGGCCTCGCTGCCGCGCCGCAGCACCTCCCTGGTCAGCGTCGCCGCCGGATCGGCGGCCGAGGCCAGCGTCTCGCCCAGGCGGTCGGCGTCCGGACCCCACAGGTCCCGCAGCGGCAGCCGCCCGTCGCGCACGGCGTCGGCGGGCACGCCGAGCACGGGCGGGGCCATGCCCGGTTTGAAACGCACTCCGATCAGCCGGTCGCCGGGCTCCAGCCTGGCCAGCGCCGGGCCGGTGTCAGGCCCAGCGACCTGGAGGCGGGCGTCCCGGCTCCACCAGATCAGATCCACGCAGCCGTCGGGGACGACGCGCTGCTCGAACGGCGCGTCCGTGCCGTCCGGGAGCTCGTGGTGCCATACGCAGGCCAGCCCGGCTCCCGCGGGCGCGGGATGTTCAAGATAACGGCTGGCCTTCACCCTTCCTGCATACCACCCCCGCCGATGGGCAGGGCGTAGGTAGTACCCGAATCCGACTAGAACGGGAGAATTCCGCCATGGCCACCGATCTTCAGGGGAAGACCGTCGCCTTCCTCTGCGCTCCGGAGGGCGTCGAGCAGGTCGAGCTGACCGAGCCCTGGAAGGCCGTCGAGCAGGCCGGTGGGCAGCCCCGGCTGGTCTCGACGCAGTCCGGACGCATCCAGGCGTTCGACCACCTCGACAAGGCCGACACGTTCCAGGTCGACACGACCGTGGACGTCTCGCCGCCGCAGGAGTTCGACGCGCTGGTCCTGCCGGGCGGCGTCGCCAATCCCGACTTCCTGCGGACGCAGGAGAACGCCGTCGCGTTCGCCAAGGCGTTCTTCGACGCCGGAAAGCCGGTCGCGGCGATCTGCCACGCGCCCTGGACGCTCATCGAGGCCGACGTCGTCCGCGGCCGTACGATGACGTCCTGGCCGAGCCTGCAGACCGATCTGCGCAACGCCGGCGCCACGTGGGTCGACGAGGAGGTCAAGATCTGTGAGGGCGGCCCGAACGTGCTCGTCACCAGCCGCAAGCCCGATGACCTGAAGGCGTTCTGCCAGGCCGCCGTGGAGGTCTTCAAGCGCTGACCGCGCGGATGGTGGTGACGTGGGTCACACTTCACCTATGGTCTAGACCTCTGACCTAGACCAGTCGGTGAATCTTCGGCGACCGCATCCTGCACGAATATCCGTACTCGTTGGTAACTAAGTAGCGTTGTGCACGTGACCCGTCGAGCGAAGATTGTCAGCACCATCGGCCCTGCCTGTTCCAGCCCCGAGCAGATCCGCGCCCTCGTGGAGGCCGGCATCGATGTCGCCCGGCTCAACATGAGCCACGGCGAGCACGCCGTCCACGAGCAGGTCTACCACCGCCTGCGAGCCGCCGCCGAGGCGACCGGCCGCGGCGTCGGCGTCCTGGCCGACCTGCAGGGGCCCAAGATCCGCATCGGGCGCTTCCCGGACGGCCCGGTACGGCTGACCCTCGGCGACGAGTTCACGATCACGACCGAGGACGTGCCCGGCAGCCGCCGCGAGGTGTCCACCACCTACCAGGGCCTGCCCGGGGACGTCGGCCCCGGCGACGCCGTCCTCATCGACGACGGCCGGGTGGCGCTGGAGGTCGTGGAGGTCGACGGCCCGCGCGTGCTCACCCGGGTGACGGTCGGCGGCATGGTCTCCGACAACAAGGGCCTCAACCTGCCCGGCGTCCCGGTGAGCGTGCCCGCCCTCACCGGCAAGGACGAGGAGGACCTGCGCTGGGCGCTGCGGCTCGGCGTCGACATGGTGGCGCTGTCGTTCGTCCGCACGCCCGAGGACGCCGACATCTGCTACCGGATCATGGAGGAGGAGGGCGTCCGCGTCCCCCTCATCGGCAAGATCGAGAAGCCGCAGGCCGTGGCCGCGCTGCCCGAGATCGTGGCCGCCTTCGACGGCATCATGGTCGCCCGCGGCGACCTGGGCGTCGAGCTTCCGCTTGAGGAGGTGCCGATCGTCCAGAAGCGCGCCATCGAGCTGTGCCGCGAGAAGGCCCGCCCGGTGATCGTCGCCACTCAGATGCTGGAGTCGATGATCTCCGCGCCGCGGCCCACCCGCGCCGAGACCTCCGACGTCGCCAACGCCGTCTTCGAGGGCGCCGACGCGGTGATGCTCTCCGGCGAGACCAGCGTCGGGCAGTATCCGATCGAGGCCGTCGAGACGATGAGCCGCATCGTCACGACGGCCGAGAAGGCGTCCCTCCAGGCCACGCACGCGCTCGACCGCATCCCCGAGACCGTCGGCGGCGCGATCGCCAAGGCCGCCGCCGAGGTCGGCGCGATCATCGGCGCCGAGGCCCTCGTCGCGTTCACGATGTCGGGGGAGACGGCCCGCCGGCTGTCCCGTTACCGTTCGCCGATCCCGCTGCTGGCGTTCACGTCGGTGCCGGCGGTGCGCGGCAAGCTCGCCCACGTGTGGGGCGTCGAGACGTTCATCGTCCCGCACGCCCACCACACCGACGACATGGTCCGCCAGGTCGAGCAGGGCCTGCTGGAGACCGGGCAGGTGCAGAAGGGCGACCGCGTGGTGATCGTGGCGGGTTCGCCCCCCGGCACCCCCGGCTCGACCAACGCCCTCCGCGTGCACCGCATCGGCGACGCCATCGCCGTCCGCGACTGAAACCCGCCGGGGTCCGTGGGCGCCGGGCCGGACCCGATCCGGCGTCGGCCCGGGATACCGCTGGACACCGGGGTGAAGTGATCACATCATGGCCATATGAGCGATCATTCGCAGGACACCGACGACGAGCAGACCCCCGCGGCGCGGTGGCGGTCGCTGCCGTCGCACACGCCGTTGGGGGACACCGTGGCCTCCCAGGAGGTGCCGCCCAAACCCCAGGTCATCGCCGAGCCGGGCAACGTGAAGCTGGACGAGGCCACGCGCTACCCGGTCTGACACGCGCGACCGGCCGTTGCACGAGGTGCCCCGCATGATCGTCCGAGTGTCAGGTCCGGTCCCGCTCGGGACCGGCCGACCGGAGCGACGAGCATGCGGGGATGAAGAGGGAGATGAACCTGGGGGAACGAGTCGCGCGAACGCCCTTCAGCGGAGGAGTGCTCCTCGACGGGGTGGGGCTCGGTCGCGGCGGCGCATGTCGGGATGGGTGCCCCGAGTGGGATTCGAACCCACACTAAACGGTGTTTGAGACCGCTTCCTCTGCCATTGGGATATCGGGGCGCATTTCGGACATCCTCCTGAGGTTAAAACCCTCGTAGCGGATCGCCCTACCTGCCGCAGACCAGACTAGCGCGTCCCGGTAGTCTCGTGCGCGTGACGGAGAGCGCGCGACGTGTGGTGATCGCTGAGGACGAGGCACTGATCCGCCTGGACCTCAAGGAGATGTTGCAGGAGGACGGCTACGAGGTCGTCGGCGAGGCCGGGGACGGCGAGACCGCCGTGCGGCTCGCCGCCGAGCTGAAGCCCGACCTGGTGATCCTCGACGTCAAGATGCCGGTGCTGGACGGCATCTCGGCGGCCGAGCGGATCTCCGCCGACCGGATCGCGCCGGTGGTCATCCTCACCGCGTTCTCCCAGCGCGAGCTGGTGCAGCGGGCCACCGACGCGGGCGCCATGGCCTACCTCGTCAAGCCGTTCACCAAGACCGACCTGGCGCCCGCCATCGAGATGGCCGTCAGCCGCTACACCGAGCTGCGGGCGCTGGAGGCCGAGGTCGCCGGTCTCCAGGACCGCCTGGAGACCCGCAAGGTCGTCGATCGTGCCAAGGGACTGCTCCAGGAGGCCAACGGCTGGACCGAGCCCGAGGCGTTCCGCTGGATCCAGAAGACCTCCATGGACCGCCGCCTGACCATGCGCGCCGTCGCCGACGCCGTCCTGGCGGGCGCCCTCGGCAAGCCCTCCGACGAGCCTCCGGCCCCCTGACCGGCCGGTCGCTCCGGCCGGTCTCCGGGCGGTCTCCGGACGGTCTCCGGCGGGTCGCTCCGGGTGCCGCGAACGGCCGTCACGTCTTCGGTAGGAAGTCGGCGACCATTCGGCGTACATTGGTGGGTCCTCTGTGTCGGGTGGTAACTTTCTGTAATCAGCCCATGTACGGGCCGGTGTCACATGGGCACGGAGGCGTAACGAAGGGGTAACCCTTCTGCCCTTGGGTGCTGATCTGTGACGTCACATCGGTGTACTACGGACAGGTCCCCGAGTGACCGCTTTCACCCGCTGAGGGCGAAGTCGCGGGGTCAACACTCGTACCCGATCCATTGAGGATCCGGATGGAAAGGTTGGGCACCTTGCGGCGCAACATGATGAGAGTCACCGGTGCGGTGGCGATGAGCGCGGTGCTTGCGCTCGGTGCGGTCGCCTGCGGCGGCGACGACAAGGACTCGTCTGGCGGGGGTGACAAAGTCACGCTCGGCTTCATGGGGGACCTGACCGGTGAGAACTCCGGCATCGTCATCCCACCGTGGAACGGCGCCCAGTTGGCGGTCGAGCAGTACAACGCCACCAACCCCAAGGTCAAGATCGAGCTCAAGCGCTATGACAGCCAGGGCAAGCCGGAGCAGGCGACGGGTCTGGCCCAGCAGGCGATCAAGAACGACAAGATCCAGGGTCTGATCGGTCCCGCGTTCTCCGGTGAGTCCCAGAGCGTCGCCCCGATCCTCGACGAGGCCAAGATCCCGAGCGTTTCGCCCTCGGCCACCAACGTCACCCTGGGCGAGAAGAAGTGGACGTACTGGCACCGCGTCGTCGCCGACGACGAGGTGCAGGGCGCGGGAGCCTCGGACTTCATCGCCCGCGCGTTCAAGGCCAAGAAGGTCTTCGTCGTCCACGACAACCAGGACTACAGCAAGGGCCTGGCCGACTACGTCACCAAGGGCGTGCAGGCCAAGGGCGCCACCGTGGCGACCGACGTGGTCGACCAGAAGGGCACCGACTACTCCTCGACGGTCAACAAGGCCAAGCAGGCCGCGCCGGACGTGCTGTTCTTCGGCGGCTACTACGCCCAGGCCGGGCGGCTCTTCAAGCAGCTGCGCGAGGGCGGCGTCACGGTTCCCCTGGTGACGGGTGACGGCTCGCTGGACGGCGGCCTGATCAAGGGTACCGGCGCCAACAACGCCAACAAGGTGTACGTGAGCTGCCCCTGCCTGATCGACCCCGAGGGCAAGAAGAACCCCAAGGCCAAGACCTTCAACGACGCCTACAAGGCGAAGTTCAACGCCGACGTCGCGATCTACTCCGGCGAGGGCTTCGACGCGGCGACCGCCTTCATCGAGGCGATCAAGGCCGGCAACACCACGCCCGAGAAGATCAACCAGTTCCTCTCGACGATCAACATCGAGGGCGTCGCCAAGCCGATCAAGTTCGAGAGCAACGGTGAGCTCGCCGCCAAGGACATCTACGTGTACGAGTCCAAGGGCGGGAAGCTGCCGCTGCTCGGCAACACCAAGGACGCGACGGTCAAGTAACGCGGCATCGCACGTCTGTCAGACGACAAGCATGTAGGCGCGGGAGCGGGAGCGAGCGCAGTGCGCGCTCCCGCTCCTTTGACAAAGGCGATCCAAGGTGTTCGACGAACTCATTAACTCATTCTGGCCGTACACCATCGACGGCCTGTCGCTGGGCGCGATCTACGCGCTCGTCGCCCTGGGCTACACGATGGTCTACGGCGTCCTGCGACTCATCAACTTCGCGCACTCCGAGATCTTCATGATCGGCACGTTCGCGGCACTGTTCACCGTCCAGGCCATGGGCGTCTCCGGAGTGAGCGGCATCTCGCTGGTCGGCGTGGTGATCGTTCTTGCTCTGGCGGGCGCGCTGGCCGCCGGTGGCAGCGCCGTGGCGCTGGAAACCCTGGCCTACCGGCCACTCCGTAAGAAGGGCGCCTCACGACTGGCCGCCCTGATCTCGGCCATCGGCGCGTCCATCTTCCTGCAGCAGCTGTTCGCCACCGTCGTCATTCCCGCGGTGTTCGACCGGCCGAAGGAAGGCGGCCGGCTCCCCGTCCAGGAGCACTTCGTCCAGCGGTCCAACGTCATCGACGTCGGCCCGATCGAGATCAGCAACGACAAGCTGATCATCTTTCTGGCGGCCATCGTCATGATGATCGCGCTCGACCAGTTCGTGAGCCGGACCAGGCTGGGCCGGGGCATCCAGGCCACCGCGCAGAACCCCGAAGCGGCAGTGCTGATGGGTGTCAACATCGACCGCATCGTGACGGCGACCTTCGCGGTCGGCGGCGCGATGGCGGGGGTCGCCGCCGCGCTCTATCTGGTGCGGTTCGAGGAGACCCACTGGTTCGTCGGGTTCCTCCTCGGTATCAAGGCCTTCACCGCGGCCGTGCTCGGCGGCATCGGCAACCTGCGCGGCGCCCTGGTCGGAGGGTTCGCTCTGGGCCTGCTGGAAATGTACGGCTCGGCGATCTTCGGTTCCGAGTGGAAGGACGTGGTGGCGTTCTCGGTCCTGGTCCTTGTCCTCATGTTCCGTCCCACCGGCATCCTCGGTGAGTCCCTACAGCAGGCGCGCGCATGAACCTCAAAAAGTCGACGAATGGCGCCGGCCAGTCCCTCAAGGGCAAGGCGGGCACTCTGCTGGACGTGCCCCGCGACTGGTGGGCGACCGCTCCCGGCTATGCCCGCTGGACGGTCTACCTGCTCCTGGTCATCGCGGCGCTGCTCCTCCCGAGCGAGTCGCTCAAGCCGATCATGTCCCCGGACACCGACTGGCCGACGCTTCTCACCGATCAGATCGCCATCTTCGTGCTTCTGGGCATCGGCCTGAACGTGGTGGTCGGCCAGGCCGGCCTGCTCGACCTCGGCTACGTGGCGTTCTACGCCATGGGCGGCTACACCATGGCGATCTTCGGCACGAAGTACGGATGGAGCTTCTGGGAGATCCTGGTCGTCGCGATCCTGATCTCGGCGGCCTCCGGCGTGCTGCTGGGCGCCCCGACGCTGCGGTTGCGCGGCGACTATCTCGCGATCGTGACGCTGGGCTTCGGTGAGATCGTCCGCATCGTGGCCAACAACACCGACTACGTGAACGGGCCGCGGGGCGTCCAGGCCATCCCTCACCCGCCGAGCCTGAGCGAGTGGGAGATCGGCGGGGTCGCGCCCTTCAAGTACGGGATCCTGGACGCACGCCCGTACTACTACCTGATGCTCGTTCTGATCATCGTGGTGATCATCTTCACCAAGCGGCTGGAGAACAGCCGGGTGGGCCGCGCCTGGATGTCGATCCGGGAGGACGAGGACGCCGCCGAACTGATGGGCGTCCCGACGTTCAAGTTCAAGCTGGCGGCCTTCGCCATCGGCGCGGCGATCGGTGGCAGCGGCGGCGTGGTCTACGCCTCGAAGGTCAGCTCCATCAACCCGGAGAACTTCACCTTCCTCATCTCGGCGACGATCCTCGCGGGCGTGGTCCTGGGCGGCTCGGGCAACCTCCCGGGCGTGATGCTCGGCGCGTTCCTGGTGGTCTGGCTGCCCGAGCGGTTCCGCGGGCTGGCCGACTACCGCATCCTCGCCTTCGGCGCGGCACTGGTGATCATGATGGCGCTCCGGCCCGAGGGCATCTGGCCCTCCCGCAGACGCAAGGCGGAGCTGGCCGAGGGAACAGGGGGAATGGGCAGCATGGGCGCCGAGGTGAGCGGTCCCGGCGGCACGGCACCGGCGGAGGTGAGCAAATGAGCGCGGACAAGACCCCTCCGGCGGTGCTCGAACTGCGCGGCGTCATCATGCGCTTCGGCGGTGTGGTCGCGCTCAACAAGGTCGACCTGACGATCGGGCAAGGTGAGATCTTCGCTCTGATCGGCCCCAACGGCGCGGGCAAGACCACGGTG
This sequence comes from Actinomadura fulvescens, assembly GCF_039533225.1. Taxonomy (NCBI): domain Bacteria; kingdom Bacillati; phylum Actinomycetota; class Actinomycetes; order Streptosporangiales; family Thermomonosporaceae; genus Actinomadura; species Actinomadura fulvescens. The sequence continues at coordinate 1,153,274 of NZ_BAAATD010000001.1, forward strand.
TTCAACGTGACCACCGGCGTGTACCGGCCGACCGAGGGGCAGGTGCTCTTCAACGGTCAGCGCATCGACGGCAAGAAGCGGTTCACGGTGACCAAGCTCGGCGTCGCCCGCACGTTCCAGAACGTCCGGCTCTTCCACAACATGTCGGCGCTGGAGAACGTGATGGTGGGTGCCGACGCGCACCACCGGACCGGTTTCGTCGGCGCGGCCCTGGGACTGCCGTGGCACCGCCGTGAGGAGCGGGAGGGACGGGAGAAGGCCCGCGAGCTGCTGGAGTTCGTGGGAATCCCGCACCGGCTGGGAGAGACCGCCAAGAACCTGCCCTACGGCGACCAGCGACGGCTGGAGATCGCCCGGGCGCTGGCCACCGAACCCAAGCTCCTGCTGCTCGACGAGCCCGCCGCGGGCATGAACCCCGCGGAGAAGGTGGCCCTGCAGGAACTGATCCGCAAGATCCGTGACGCCGGGCGCACCGTGCTGCTCATCGAGCACGACATGAGCCTGGTCATGGGGATCAGCGACCGGGTGGCGGTCCTGGACTTCGGCCAGAAGATCGCCGACGGCCTGCCGGCCGAGGTGCAGAACAATCCGCGGGTCATCGAGGCGTACCTGGGGGCTCCGGCCGATGCTTCTTGAAATCAAGGACGCGCACGTCCACTACGGAAAGATCGCGGCGCTCAAGGGCATCACGATCGAGGTACGCGAGGGCGAGATCGTCACGCTGATCGGCGCCAACGGCGCCGGCAAGTCCACGACCCTGAAGATGATCTCTGGTCTGCGCCCGCTGTCGGGTGGCAGCGTGCTCTTCGAGGGCAAGGACATCAGCAAGATGCCCGGCCACAAGCGGGTGCTCGCGGGAATCGGCCAGGCCCCCGAGGGCCGGGGGATCTTCCCCGGGATGTCGGTGGAGGACAACCTCCACATGGGGGCCTACGCGCGGAGGGGGGACGCCTCCAAGGAGCTCAAGGAGGTCTACGAGCTCTTCCCGCGCCTGGCCGAACGCAAGAGCCAGGCCGGCGGCACCATGTCCGGCGGCGAGCAGCAGATGCTCGCGATCGGGCGCGCGCTCATGGCCAAGCCCAAGGTCGTGCTCCTGGACGAGCCGTCGATGGGCCTGGCCCCGATGCTGGTGCAGCAGATCTTCTCGATCATCAAGGAGATCAACCGGCGCGGGACCACCGTTCTGCTCGTCGAGCAGAACGCCCAGCAGGCCCTCCAGATCGCCCAGCGCGCGTACGTGCTGGAGACGGGCCACATCGTGAAGTCCGCCCCGGCGGCCGACCTCCTGGACGACCCGGCGGTCCGCGCCGCCTACCTGGGCGGCGACCTCGGCGAGGCCGCTTCCGCCGGCACACCGCCGAAGGACGCCACGGTCACGCGGACCGACGACTCCCCGGAGGGGGACGAAGGGAACTGACAGCCGCGACGGGAGCCCTGGGACCGATCGACCGGTCCCAGGGCTCCTTCGTATGCCTCAGGGGAGCGGGATGTTCGCCGGGGGCGGGTCGGAGACGGCGCCCGGCGAGGGAGACCCGAACAGCCGGATGCCGTTGACCTTGACACCGGGCGGCACGTCGTACCAGAGATCGAACTCGATGCGGACGCCCGCCCCCACGGCCAGCTCCTCGGGCTGCCGCTTGACCATCATCGCGTTGACGTCCACCGGATGGGTGCGCCCGTCCGCGGTGACCAGCAGCTGCTTGCCGGTCGTCATGAACTGCGTGGTCCGGCCGCGGTTCTCGGTGATCAGCCGTACCCGCACGAACGTTCCCTTGGGCTTGATGTCGGCGTGGCTGCCGACGATCTCCGGAATGCCGGCCCGGAACCCGATGATCCTGAACTCCTGGTCGCCGCTGTGCCCGGTCCGTCCCCGTACCGCGGTCTCGCCGTCCCGGACCGGCCGGGGCGGCACCTCGTAGGTCGTCTTCCTCTCCGGCTCCTCGCCGCCGGAGCAGGAGGTGGACCCGGTCCACGACAGCAGGACCAGGAGGACTGCCACGGCGCGGCGTTGCATGATCCAGAACGTACTGCCGCGCAGGGGCCCTGGGAACGGCCTGACCAGCGCCGCAACCCGATCGTAACGATCGCTCATCTCGTCCGCTTACGGCGGAGAGGACTCGGGCCTGGGATCACCTTTGGGGCCGTACGGACCTTCCCCGGACACGTACGTTGTCTACTCGGTGATCCCAGGCCGTTCCAATCCACGCTACCGACCGTTCATGGCCGACCGCAAAGGATGTGGCGACTTGACCTGAAAAAGATCCCGTTGTCAGGAAACAGGGGCGTCCCTGAGCATGCAGGTGAGCCGGGCGGTGCACACGCGGCGGCCCTGGTCGTCGCTGATCACGATGTCGAACGTGGCGAGCGTGCGGCCGGCGTGGACGCGGGTGGCGACGGCGGTGACGAAGCCCTCCGTGGCGGAGCGGTGATGGGTGGCGTTGATCTCGATGCCGACGGCGATACGGCCCTCGCCCGCGTTGAGGGCGGCGCCGACGGACCCGGCCGACTCGGCCAGCACGCAGGAGGCGCCGCCGTGCAGGAGCCCGTACGGCTGGGTGTTGCCCTTGACCGGCATGCGGGCGACGACGCGTTCCGGGGAGGCTTCGAGATACTCCACCCCCATCGCGTGCGCCAGGTCACCGTGGGCGTCGATCCCGTGTTCCTCAAGGATCTTCGCCCGCTGCTCGCCGGTGTCAGTCACGTATGCCTCCCTCAATCTGTCGTACGGGCAGACTAGAGTCCTGGTGTGGCGAAAGAACCATCGACCCCTGACAAGCGGCTCCTCCTTCTCGACGGGCATTCCCTGGCCTACCGGGCGTTCTTCGCGCTTCCGGTCGAGAACTTCTCGACGACCGACGGGCAGCCGACCAACGCGGTCTACGGCTTCACCTCGATGTTGATCAACGTGCTGCGGGACGAGCAGCCGTCGCACATCGCGGTGGCGTTCGACCGGTCGGAGCCGACGTTCCGGCACGAGCAGTACGTGGAGTACAAGGCCGGCCGGCAGAAGACGCCCGACGAGTTCCGGAGCCAGATCAGCCTCATCTTCGAGGTGCTGGACGCGCTGCGCATCCCGCGTCTGTCGGTGGCGGGTTTCGAGGCCGACGACGTCATCGCCACGCTCGCGACGCAGGCCACCGCGGCCGGCATGAAGACGCTGATCGTCACCGGTGACCGCGACGCGTTCCAGCTGGTCAACGAGGACGTCACGATCCTGTACCCGATCCGGGGCGTGTCCGAGCTGGGCCGCTACGACCCGGCCGCCGTCGAGGCCAAGTACGGCGTCCCGCCCGAGCGCTACCGGGAGCTCGCCGCGCTCGTCGGCGAGAGCAGCGACAACCTGCCGGGCGTGCCCGGCGTCGGGCCCAAGACCGCCGCCAAATGGCTGGTCAAGTACGGCGACCTGGACGGGCTCGTCGCGCACGTGGACGAGATCAAGGGCAAGGCGGGCGACAACCTGCGCGAGCACCTCGGCGACGTGCTGCGCAACCAGCAGATCAACAAGCTCGACTGCGAGGTCGGGCTCGAACTCACCCCGCCGCAGCTGTCGATGGGCCAGTGGGAGCGCGAGGAGATCCACGCCCTCTTCGACTCCCTGCAGTTCCGGGTGCTGCGCGAGCGGCTCTACTCGTCCCTCTCGGCGCCCGAGCCGGAGGCCGACGAGGGCTTCGACATCGAGCTCGCCCACCTGGAGCCCGGCGCCCTCGGCGCCTGGCTGGAGCAGAACGCGACCGCCGCCGACCGCCTCGGCGTCGCCGTCACCGGCTCCTGGGGCCGCGGCACCGGCGAGCTGACCGCGCTCGCGCTCGCCTCCAAGAAGGGCCCCGCGGTCTCCCTCGACCCGGCCGAGCTCATCGAGGACGACGAGAACGCCCTCGCCGCCTACCTGGCCGACCCCTCGCGCCCCAAGGCCATGCACGAGGCCAAGGGCCCGATGCTGGCCCTCTACGCCCGCGGTCTCACCCTCGAAGGCCTCACCAGCGACACCGCGCTCGCCGCCTACCTCGCGCTGCCCGGCCAGCGCACGTTCGACCTGGCCGACCTGGCCCTGCGCTACCTGCACCGCGAGCTGCGCAGCGAGAGCGACGACTCCGGCCAGCTGACCCTCGACGGCTCCGGCGAGGAAGAAGCGGCCAACGGCCTCGCCGTCCGCGCCCGCGCGGTCGCCGAGCTGGCCGACGTCTTCGACAAGGACCTGGAGAAGCGCGGCGCCACCCGCCTCCTGCACGAGGTCGAGCTGCCCCTGGTCCGCGTCCTGGCCGACATGGAACGAGCGGGCATCGCCGTAGACGCCGACCACCTCGCCAACCTCTCCGCCTCCCTGGGCGGCCAGGTCAAGGAGACCGAGCAGCTCGCCCACGACGCCGTCGGCCACGAGTTCAACCTCGGCTCGCCCAAGCAGGTCCAGCAGGTGCTCTTCGAGGAGCTCAACCTCCCCAAGACCAAGCGCACCAAGACCGGCTACACCACCGACTCCGACGCGCTCACGGGCCTGCTCGCCAAGGACGGCCACCCCGTCCTGGAGCACATCCTGCGCTGGCGCGAGGTCGCCAAGCTCAAGAGCATCGTCGACTCGCTCATCCCGATGGCCGACGACGCCGGCCGCATCCACACCACGTTCAACCAGATGGTCGCCGCCACCGGCCGGCTCTCCTCGACCGACCCCAACCTGCAGAACATCCCGATCCGCACCGCCGAGGGCCGCCAGATCCGCGAGGCCTTCGTGGTCGGCGCCGACCACGAGTCCCTGCTCACCGCCGACTACAGCCAGATCGAGTTGCGGATCATGGCCCACCTCTCCGGCGACGAGGCCCTCCTGGAGGCCTTCTCCTCCGGCGCCGACTTCCACACGATCACCGCGTCCCGGGTCTTCGGCCTGCCCGCCGACCAGATCGACTCCGAGCTGCGCGCCCGCATCAAGGCGATGAACTACGGCCTCGCCTACGGCCTGTCAGCGTTCGGCCTCTCCCAGCAGCTGCGCATCCCGCCCGACGAGGCCCGCGGCCTCATGGAGGAGTACTTCCAGCAGTTCGGCGGCGTCCGCGACTACCTGCAGAACGTCGTCGCCAAGGCCCGCCAGGACGGCTACACCGAGACCATCCTCGGCCGCCGCCGCTACCTGCCAGACCTCAACTCCGACAACCGCCAGCGCCGCGAGATGGCCGAACGCATGGCCCTCAACGCCCCCATCCAGGGCTCCGCGGCCGACATCATCAAGGTCGCCGGCCTCAACGTCGACCGCGCCCTGCGCGCCCACGGCCTCAGATCCCGCATGCTCCTCCAGGTCCACGACGAACTGGTCTTCGAAGTCGCCGCAGGCGAACAAGACGACCTCAAGGCCCTGGTCCGCGAGCAGATGGCAAGCGCCTACGAACTCAAGGCCCCCCTGGAGGTCTCCATGGGCACCGGCCGCACCTGGCAAGACGCTGCTCATTAATGGCTTTTATGGCCTCGGGGGCCTCGCCTGGCGGCTCGGCCCCCGAACCACAAAAGCGGCGAGCGCGACATCGCTTCGCGATCTTCGCGGGAAGCTTCGCCTTCGGCTCGCTTCCCGCTCAGCGCCGCGCGCTCGCGTGACACCTGGGCAAGGCGGATCGGGTTTTGTGAGGCTGAGCGGTCGGTCAACGTTGCTGTTCGGTGCTGGGCAGGCTGGACGCGTTCGCGTGGCGGCCAGTGGGGTGCTGACGGCGTGGTGGCCGAGCGTTTCCTTTGTGGACGTCCGGCCTTCTGTTCGTGGGGGGTTGGGCGGGCCTAGGCTGGTCTGGTCGCGTCACGCCCGATTGACGGGAGGCCCGTGCCAGCCCTCCACAAGTTCGCCGGTTTCCTGATCGTTTGTGCGGTGGTCCTCGGGCTCGCGCTGCCCAGGGTCAAGGAGGAGAGACCCAGGACGGACGCCGCGCATGCGGCGCAACGGGGCAAGGCGTCGCCCACGGTCACGCCTGCGAGGTCTGCCAAGCCATCGGGGGCGGTGAAGATTGGGGCCGCGAGTGCGGCGGCGGTGTCGGTCAAGGCGAACGAGCTGGGTGCGATTCCGGTGCTCATGTACCACCGGATCATGAAGAAGGCCGAGCTGTCGCTGGACCGGACGACCAAGGAACTGCGGGACGAGCTCACGCGGCTCGCCGAGGAGGGGTACGTGCCCATCACGGCGGCCGAGCTGGTGAGCGGGCGGATCGACGTGCCGCTGGGGAAGCATCCGGTGGTGCTGACGTTCGACGACAGCACGCCGGGTCATTTCGGGCTGGACGAGCGGGGTAATCCCAAGGCGGACACGGCGGTGGCCATCCTGATGGAGGTCGCCGCCAGGTTTCCCGGATTCCGGCCCGTCGCGACGTTCTATCTGAACGAAGATCTTTTCGGGATGGGGGAGCGGGCCGGGGAAGGGCTCACGTGGTTGCGGCAGCACGGGTTCGAGCTCGGCAACCACACGGTGAGCCATCCCGATCTTTCGACGTTGTCCAAGTCGGAGGTGCAGAAGGAGATCGGCGGGATCGAGGCCAAGATCGTGTCGTTGACGGGGGCGCACGCGGCGACGCTCGCCTACCCGTTCGGGTCCGAGCCCGACAAGCGGTCCTGGGCGCAGAAGAAGGACGGGGAGTACGAGTTCAAGGGCATCTTCCTGGCGGGCTGGAAACCGTCGGAATCCCCGTTCGCCAGGGGCTTCGACCCGTTCGCGATCTTGCGGGTGCGATCCGAGGGCAAGATCGGCGAGAACGACTGCCGGGAGTACTGCTCGACCGCCTGGCTGGACAAGTTGGACAAAGATCCGGACACGCGATACACATCGGACGGCGATCCGAATACCATCTCGTTCCGGGCGTCGGACGAGAAGTCGCTGGCCAAGCAATACCGGCCTTATGGGCGTTCCTACTGAACGGAGGGGCCCAACCGGCCCCCCTCCGATTGACCCCAGGAGTCTCGTCCCATATCCTGATCGCTGCGCTGTGGGCTTGCGCGTGCTTCAGACGGAGCAGGCTCGCGCTCGGTCAGGTCGTTGACTTCGGTTCGGTTCATTGACGTCGCTCAGGCTGCGTCCCTTCCCTTCCCGGTCCTCGGCAGGGCGGATATAAGGCCCTCCGCGCATTAATGACACCTACGCATGTCCGTATCCGGAGCCAGCCGACACATGACGAGCAGCACCGAGGCCACCTCGACCACCCCGCAGGTAGCGGTCAATGACATCGGGTCCGAGGAAGCCTTCCTCGCGGCGATCGATGAGACCATCAAGTACTTCAATGACGGCGACATTGTCGAAGGCACCGTCGTCAAGGTCGATCGTGACGAGGTCCTCCTCGACATCGGCTACAAGACCGAGGGTGTCATCCCCTCGCGTGAACTCTCCATCAAGCACGACGTCGACCCCAACGAGGTCGTCAGCGTGGGAGACCACGTCGAGGCCCTCGTCCTTCAGAAAGAGGACAAGGAAGGCCGTCTGATCCTGTCCAAGAAGCGTGCTCAGTACGAGCGCGCCTGGGGCACGATCGAAAAGATCAAGGACGAGGACGGCATCGTCACCGGCACCGTCATCGAGGTCGTCAAGGGCGGCCTCATCCTCGACATCGGCCTGCGCGGCTTCCTGCCCGCATCGCTGGTGGAGATGCGGCGCGTGCGGGATCTCCAGCCGTACGTCGGACGCGAGCTCGAAGCCAAGATCATCGAGCTGGACAAGAACCGCAACAACGTGGTCCTGTCCCGTCGCGCCTGGCTGGAGCAGACCCAGAGCGAGGTCCGCCAGACCTTCCTCAACACCCTCCAGAAGGGCCAGGTCCGCAAGGGCGTGGTCTCCTCGATCGTCAACTTCGGTGCGTTCGTGGACCTGGGCGGCGTCGACGGTCTGGTGCACGTCTCCGAGCTGTCCTGGAAGCACATCGACCACCCGTCCGAGGTGGTCGAGGTCGGCCAGGAGGTCACGGTCGAGGTCCTGGACGTCGACATGGAGCGCGAGCGCGTCTCCCTGTCGCTCAAGGCGACCCAGGAAGACCCGTGGCAGCAGTTCGCCCGGACCCACCAGATCGGGCAGGTCGTGCCCGGCCGCGTCACCAAGCTGGTGCCGTTCGGCGCGTTCGTCCGCGTCGAGGAGGGCATCGAGGGCCTGGTGCACATCTCCGAACTGGCCGAGCGCCACGTGGAGATCCCCGAGCAGGTCGTCCAGGTCGGCGACGAGATCTTCGTGAAGATCATCGACATCGACCTCGACCGGCGCCGCATCAGCCTGTCGCTCAAGCAGGCCAACGAGGGCGTCGTCGTCGAGGAAGAGGAGTTCGACCCGACCCTGTACGGCATGCCGGCCGAGTACGACGATCAGGGCAACTACAAGTACCCCGAGGGCTTCGACGCCGACACCGGCGAGTGGCTTGAGGGCTTCGACGAGCAGCGCGAGACCTGGGAGCGGCAGTACGCCGAGGCCCGCGCGCGGTTCGACGCGCACCGCAAGCAGATCGAGGACGCCCGCAAGGCCGAGGCTGAGGCCGAGGCCACGGGCGGCACCACCTCGGTCGGCGGCGGTGGCGGCGGCGAGACCTCCTACTCCGGTGGCGGCGAGGACGCCGACACCGCGGGTGGCGCTCTCGCCACCGACGAGGCCCTCGCGGCCCTGCGCGAGAAGCTGTCCGGCGGCCAGTGAGCCCCACGGGGGCACCCGCCCCCGTGAAGGCTCGCCGCCACGCCGGTCGGTAACGTAGGACCACGGCCGGAGGGAGATCCCCAGGATCCCCCTCCGGCCGTGATCTATTTCCCCGAACCCCCATCAACGCCCCGAAGCACGACGACCAGGCGGCACCAGCTCGGCCCATGGCCTGGCGAGCCCAGCGGTGCTCTGGTGGAGGGTTGGTGGGGCTTCGCCGGACTGTGGTTGTTGCCGATACCCTCGGACATCGGCCCCCTGATCCCGGGGGCCGTCCCCTCGTACCCGCTCGTCCTCCGGAGCAGTTGTTCCCTTGGCCAGTACAGATGTAGGCACCATCAACGGGCCCACCCAGTCGGCCGGTCCCTCGATCGTCCCGCAGGGTCCGGCGCGGCTCGCGCTGATCGCGATCACGGTCGCCGTTCTCGCGCAGACTCTGCGTTTCTCGCTTCCCCAGCTCGATCGGTTCGCCGACACGGCGGGCGTCGGCGCGGCCGCCGGGCTCGTGCTGCTGGTCTATCTGGCGGGCTTCCTCAGCCCGCTGATCAGGCGCGTGGCCGGGCCGCAGGGCCTGCTGCTGGCGGGCGTGGGCGGCCTGTTCGCCGTGCGGCTGCTCGCGCAGGCGCTGTCGCCCCAGCTGTGGCTGGTGTTCCTCGGAACGGCCATCGGCATGATCGCGGTGGCGGCGCTGTACGAGGGCGCCCGCGGGTTGTCGGGTGTCGGCTTCGCCACGGCGGCGGTCGCCGGTCTCGCGGTGGACTCCGCCGTCCGGATGGCGTTCGCGACATGGGATCCGGCCTGGCGTTCGGGGGTGTGGCCGTGGCTTGCTTGCCTGGTCTATGTGGGGCTCGGTGTCGCCGCGCTCTGGCGTGAGATGTCCTCGGGGCCGGTGGCCGCGCCTGGCATCTCCTGGCGGGACGCTCTGGGCGCGGCGGCGTTCGGGCCGTTCCTCGCGCTGCAGATTCTCATCTTGTCGAGCCCGGCGTTCGTCGCGTCCTCCGGCTGGCAGTCGCTCGTCGGCGCGCACGTGGTGATCGTCGCCGGGCAGGGGCTGGCGCTGGCGTTCCTGGCGTCCGGCCTCGCGGTACGTGCCGTTCCGGGCGGGGTGTGCGTGCTCGGCGGCACCCTGCTCGGGGTGGGCGCCGGGGCGATCGCCGGGACGTACGCGGTCGCGGGCATCGAGATCGTGCCGGTCGTGATCGTCGGCCAGCTGCTCGCGGCCTGGCTGCTCGCGGTCGCCAGCCGGGCTCCGCTGCGCCGTGCCGGGGCCGGAGGGCCGGTGTGGCGGATCGATGTCGGCGCGGCTCTCGGGGGCCTCCTCGTGGCGCTGATCCTCGTCCCGTACCAGGTCAGTGCGGTCACGCCGCTGCCGTTGCCCAACAACCTGCTGCCGGGGCTGGCCGGGATCGCGCTGGGCGGCCTGGCCGCGATCGCCGCCGCGCGCGGCGGGCCGCTGCCGGCCCGCGCGCCGCTCCGGGCGGTGACCGCCGGCGCGGCCTCGCTCGCCCTGCTGCTGGGCAGCGTGATCTTCACGATCGCCACCCCGAAGAAGGAGGCCCGCGCGGCCACTCCCGGCCAGGTGCGCGTCGTCACCTACAACATCCACGACGCCGTCAACACCAAGGGCCGTCTGGACCCTGAGGGCATCGCCAAGACCATCGAGGCGCAGAAGGCCGACGTCGTTCTGCTCCAGGAGGCCAGCCGCGGCTCCCTTCTGTCGGGCACCACCGACGTGGGCGTGTGGCTGTCGCGCCGGCTCGGCATGAAGCTGCTGTGGGGTCCGGCCGCCGACGGCCAGTTCGGCAACGCGATCCTCACCTCGCTGCCCGTGAAGAAGTCCGGCACCAGCCGGATGCCGAGAGGCGACTGGTCGCAGATCCGCGGGTTCGTGTGGGCGCGGCTCGCCGTCGGCACGACCTCGCTCGACGTCTGGTCGACGCACCTGGAGGGCGGCGCCGACCAGGGCGACGAACGCCTGCGCGAGGTGGCCGCGCTGCTGCGCAGCTGGGGCGGCGCGCCTCGTACGATCATCGGCGGCGACATGAACGCCCAGCCGGGCAGCCCGGAGATCAGCCGGCTGCTGGAGGGCAACGGGGGCAGCTCCGAACTGCGCAGCGCGGCGACGGGCGACAACACCCCGACCACGCCGGACGGCGACCGGATCGACTGGATCATCGGCACCGACGACCTGATGTTCGACGACTACACGGTGGGCCGGTCGACCGCGTCGGACCACTATCCCGTCGGGGTGACCGTCCGGATCGGGCGCTGAGCGGACCGGCGGCGCGCGTCCCGGTAGTGTCGGCTGCATGAGCGCAGAGGACGTCAGGATCGAGCCCGCGAAGCCCGACGACGCCGGGGAGATCCTGACCGTCCAGCGCGCCGCGTACGTCAGCGAGGCGCAGCTGTACGGCGATCCCTTCATCCCGCCGCTGGTCGAGTCGTACGAGCAGCTCCACCGGCTGCTGAACGGCGACGCGGTGGTGCTCAAGGCGGTGACGGCCGGGCGCCTCGTCGGAGCCGTGCGCGCCCAGTTCAGCGACCACACGTGCCTGATCGCCCGGCTCGTGGTGGCGCCCGACATGCAGGGCCGCGGCATCGGCAGGCGGCTCATGGAGGCGCTCGAACGCGAGGTGATCGCCCGTGCCGACGCGTGCGTGCTGTTCACCGGCCATCTCAGCGACGGCAACCTGCGGCTCTACCGCCGGCTGGGCTACGCCGAGACCCACCGCGAACGCGTCGCCGCGCACCTCACCCTCGTGCACATGCGCAAGCCCCTGGTGCCCGCCGCCCAGGAAGCGTGATCACGTACGCTGGGGCCGTGCTGCTGAGAGTGGGACTGACCGGCGGGATCGGCTCGGGCAAGAGCGAGGTGTCCAGGCGCCTGGCCGCCCACGGCGCCGTCGTCATCGACGCCGACAAGATCGCGCGTGAGGTCGTGGAGCCGGGCACGCCCGGACTGGCCGCGGTCACCGCGGAGTTCGGTGCGCAGGTACTGCTGCCGGACGGGCGCCTGGACCGCGAGAAGGTCGCCGCGATCGTCTTCGGTGACGCCGACCGGCTCAAGGCGCTCAACGCCATCGTGCACCCGCTGGTCGGGGAACGGATGCAGGAGCTGATGGACGCCGCGCCGGAGGACGCGATCGTCGTCTACGACGTCCCCCTGCTCACCGAGAACGACCTCGCCGGGTTCTATGACGTCGTCGTGGTCGTCGACGCCCCGGTGCGGACCCAGCTCGACCGGCTCACCACCGTGCGCGGCATGACCGAGGAGGCGGCCCGGGCCAGGATCGGTGCCCAGGCCACCCGCGAGGCCCGCCGTGCCGTCGCCGACCACGTGATCGACAACTCGGGCTCGCTCGACGACCTCAAGGCCCGGGTCGACGAGCTGTGGGAGGAGCTGACCCGCCGCGCCGCCGCGGAGCGCGGGCAGCCGCACCAGGAGGCGTGATGCAGATGGCGTGGGTGACCGACCAGGGCAGCCCCGAGCGCTACGAGGGCTTCGTCGCCGCCGCGCCCGGTGGTGGTGCCGCATGCCGGAGGATGCGCGCCGTGTCCGCCCGGCGAGAGGGCCGGACGGACACGGGCCGATTCGGGTCAGGCGCCACCCGCGGTGACCTCCTCGCGCCGCGTTCCGCTTGCGGGCTCCTCCGCTCCGGCGTCCGTACTGGCGTTCTCGCCGCCCAGGCGCACCGAGCGCAGGACGCTGAGTGAGACGGCGGAGAGGGTGATCACGAGGATCGCGCTCGCCAGCGAGACGGCGGTCAGCGCGTCGCCGAACGCCGCGTGCGCGGCGCGCAGGAGGTCGGCGGCGACGGCGGCGGGCAGCCCCGCCGCGGTCTCCACGGCGCCGCTGAGCGAGTCGGCGGCGGTCTCCCGGGATCCGGGCGGCACCTGGCCGGGCACGTCGATCCTGCTGCCGTAGACGGCCGTCCCGAGGCTGCCGAGGGTCGCGACGCCGAGCGCGATCCCGAACTCCCCGGCGGTCTGCGCGACGGCCGACGCCGAGCCGGCCTTCTCGACCGGCGCCGCGCCCACGATCAGGTCGAAGACGAAGACGCCCACCGGCGCGGTGCCGAAGTACCCGATGACCAGGCCGGTCATGAGGAGCCCCAGGCCGTCCGCCGCCGCGAGCACCAGCAGGCCGGCTCCCGCCAGCCCGAGGCCCGCGCCGAGGACGTGCGACGGGCGGAACCGGCGGGCGGCGAGCGGCGCCAGCACGGAACCGGCTCCGAGCGCCACGGTCGGCGGAACGAGCCAGAGGCCCGCCTTGAGGGGCGCCATCCCCTCGACCAGTTGCAGGTACTGGCTGACGAAGAGGTAGAGCCCGCTCTGCACGACGCCCGTGAGCAGCAGGATCGCCAGCGCGGCGGTGAAGCCCCGCCCCTTGAACAGTGCCATGTCCAGCAGCGGCGTCTCCAGGGACCGCTGCCGCCGGACGAACCACAGCCCGAAGGCCACGCCGGCCACGACGGCCGCGTACGGCACGGGCCGCGCGGGCTCGTCGGCGAGCTCCTTGAGCCCGTAGATGACCGGCATGATCGTGGCGAGCGACAGGGCGACACTGACCAGGTCCACGCGGCCGGCGGCGGTGTCGCGGTACTCGGGCAGCAGCACCGACCCGGCGACCAGGAGCAGCAGCATCACCGGGACGCCCAGCAGGAACACCGATCCCCACCAGAACGACTCCAGCAGGACGCCGCCGACCACCGGCCCCAGGGCGGCGCCGCCCATGAAGCACGCGGTGAAGATGCCGAACGCCATCGCCCGCTGGCGCGGGTCGGTGAACATCGTGCCGATCAGCGCGAGCGCGGACGGGCCCAGCGTCGCGCCGGTGACGCCCAGCAGCACCCGGGCGGCGATCATCATTTCGGGGTTCGCGGCGTACGCGGCGAGGACGGAGGCCGCGCCGAACGCCGCCGCGCCGGTCAGCAGCAGCCGCCGGCGGCCGATCCGGTCGCCCAGCGTGCCCATGGTGATCATGAAGCCGGCCACCATGAAGCCGTAGACGTCCATGATCCACAACAGCTGGGTACCGGACGGGCGCAGGTCGGCGCCGAGGTGCGGGGCGGCGAGGAACAACACGCTGTTGTCCAGTGCCAGCAGCAGGACCGGCAGTGCGAGGACGGCGAGGCCGGCCCACTGTCTGGCCCCGGCGCGGGCACCGGCCTCGGGGGATGCGGTCAACGACATGACGGAGCCCTTCTCGAACTCTCGCGAACAGGTGCGATATCGGTCTCCACGGTGCACCGAGCCCGTTATGGAAAGATTCGGGCAGGGTTATGGACCGGTTAGCGTGGACCCATGCGTTTTGGGGTGCTCGGTCCGCTGGAGGTCTGGGCGGACGACGGAGGCTCAGTGAGGGTGCCCGAGCTGAAGGTCCGCGCCCTGCTCGCCGACCTGCTGGTGAACGAGGGGCATCCGGTGCCGCCGGACCGGCTCATCGCCGACCTGTGGCCGCGCGACCTGCCCGGCAAGCCGCTGGCCGCGCTGCGCGCCAAGGTCTCCCAGCTCCGCCGTGCGCTGCGCGAGGCCGAGCCGGACGGACCGGACCTGGTGCTCTCCCGGCCGCCGGGGTACGTGCTGGAGTCCGGAGCCGTGGACGCCCGTACCTTCGAGGAGCTCATCGCCAGGGCCCGCGAGGCCGAGGGGCCCGCCGCCAAGGCGACGCTCCTGACGGAGGCGCTCAGGCTCTGGCGGGGCCCGGCGTTCGCCGACTTCGCCGACGAGGAGTTCACGCGCGCCGCCATCGCGCGCCTGGACGAGCGGCGGCTGACCGCGGAGGAGGACCTCGCGGAGGCACGGCTGGAGCTCGGCGAGCACAGCGCGCTCATCGGCGAGCTCAGCGACCACGTCGCCCACCACCCGTTGCGGGAACGTTTCCACGCCGCGCTCATGCTGGCCCTCTACCGGTCGGGGAGGCAGCACGAGGCGCTGGACGTCCACCGCGCCCTCCGCGACCGTCTCGGGGAGGAGCTCGGCCTCACGCCGGGCCACGAGATCAACGCCCTGCAGCAGGCGATCCTCGCGCAGGACCCGGCGCTGGACGCGCCCCGGCCGCCGAGATCACCTCGCCCGGCCCGTGCACCGCTCGGGGCGTCCTCCGCGTCCTGGCCGCCTTCGCCGCACACGCCGCACACGCCGCGCACGTCCCGCACCCGCCTGCCCGCCCCGTTCACCGAGCTGGTCGGCCGCGCGGACCTCGTCGCGGAGCTCCGCCTGCTGGTCACCAAGGAGCGGCTGGTCACGCTCACGGGCCCCGGCGGCGTCGGCAAGACCCGTCTCGCGCTCGAAGCCGCCGCGCCGTTCCCCGACGGCGCGTACGTCGTCGAACTCGCCCCGCTCACCCCGGGCGCCTCCCTGGGCAAGGTGGCCGAGGCCGTCGCCACCGCCCTGGACCTCGGCGACGCCGATCCGCTCGCGGCCCTCTCGGACGCCGCCGTCCTCCTCGTCCTGGACAACTGCGAGCACGTCGTCGAACCGGTCGCGGAGCTCGTCCACCTCCTGCTCACGTCGGCGCCGGACGTGCGGATCCTCGCCACCAGCCAGGAGCCCATCGGCATTCCCGGCGAGGTCGTCCGCGTAGTCCCGCCACTGGCGGAGCCCGACGCCGTACGGCTGTTCCTGTCGCGGGTGGCGGCCGCCGCACCGGACTTCGTGCCCGGCCCCGCCACCGACGCCGCGGTCGCCACGATCTGCCGCCGGCTGGACCGCTTGCCCCTCGCCCTCGAACTCGCCGCCGCCCGCGTCAACGGGCTCGGCGTGACGGAGCTGGCCGACCGCCTGGACGACCGTTTCCGGCTGCTGTCGGCGGGCCGCCGCGGCACGCCGGACCGCCAGCGCACGCTGCGCGCGACGATCGAGTGGAGCTGGGAGCCGCTGACCGAGCCCGAGCGCATCCTGCTCCGCCGCCTCGCCGTCCATCCCGGCGGCCTCACGCTCGACGCGGCCGAGGACGTCTGCGCGGGGCACGGCGTGGCGGTGCAGGAGCTGCCGGGCCTGCTGGCGGGCCTGGTCGACCGTTCGCTGGTCGTGCGTACGGGCGACGGCCGCTACGGGCTCCTGGAGTCGATCGCGGCCTACGGCATGGAACGGCTGCGCGAGTCCGGCGAGCTCGACCGGACGCTACGGCGCCGCGACCTCTACTACACGATGGTCGCCGAGTGCGCCGAGGTCTACCGGCTCGGACCCGCCCGGATCCGCTGGACCGAACGGCTCGCCGCCGAGACCGCCAACCTGCGCGCCTCGTTCGAGAGCGTCCTGCGCCGCCGCGACACCGAGCTGGCCGTGCGCCTCACCGGCGCGCTCGCCTGGTACTGGACGCAGAGCGGCAGGCTGGAGGAGGCGCGCCGCTCGCTGGCGGGCGCGCTCGCCCAGGCCGAGGCGCGGCACAGGGAGGTGCTCGAGAACGACCGGGACGCCCGCAGGGTCGCCTTCGTCCTCGACGGCCTCGCGGGCATCCATCTCATCGAGGGCCAGGCCCGCCGGGCGGCCGTGCTGCTCGGCGCGGCCGCCGCCGTCCGCGACGCGGTCGATCCCGGCGACGCCCGCCTGTCCTGCGTTCCCGTCGAGGGCCCGACTCGTGCGGGCCTCGACGAGAACGCCCGGCTCATGGCCGCCGTGCGCGCCGCGCTGGACGACGACACGTTCGCCGCCGAGTTCGCCCGGGGCCGCGCTCTGACTCCGCGAGAGGCGGTCTCCGGGCACCTGTCAGCGGTCGGCTCCGCGGCCACCTCGGAGCTCGGCTCGGCGGTCGGCTCAGAGGTCGGCGTCTAGGCTGAGGCGGCGAACCTCCGGCAGGTACGGGTCCAGCTCACCCGGCTCGAACCGGCACATGCCGATGCCGTACCAGAACTCGGCGGTCGCGTTGCCCTCCCACTTGTAGCGCCCGTCCGGCGCTAGGGCGGCCCAGCCTTCCGAAAGCCCCAGCAAGGTGGCCTTCCGCGTGGGCGCCGCCGGGTCGCGCACGTCCCAGAGGATGACCGCGCCGTCGTCGCCCGCGCTCGCCAGCGTGGCACCCGTGGGATCGAAGGCCAGGGACCACACGCGGCGGGTGTGACCGCTGAGGGTGTGCAGGTGGCGTCCGGTGGACGGGTCCCAGAGCCGGATCACCAGGTCGTCGCCGGCCGTCGCGAGGAGCGTGCCCGCGGGCTGGAAGGCGGCGGCCCAGAGCCGGCCGGTGTGGTGGGTCAGCACGTGGCGGCTCTCGCCGGTGAGCAGGTCCCAGAGGCGGACGGTGCCGTCGTTGCTCGCGCTGGCCAGGGTCTCGCCGGAGGGATGGAAGGCCACGCGGTAGACACGGTCGGTGTGGCCGCGCAGCTCCCGCACGCACTCGCCGCTGCGGGCGCCCCAGATCCGTACGACCCCGTCGTCGCATCCGGTGGCCACCTCCTCGCCGTCCGGACTGAAGTCGATCGACCGGACGCGGCCCTTGTGGTCGGCGAGGTTGACGATCTCGCGGCCCGTCGTCCAGTACCAGAGCCGCACGCTGTCGTCGTCGTTGGCGGTGGCCAGCACGTCGCCGGCGGGGCTGAACGCCTGCGCCCAGACGTGGTCGGTCTCGACGTTGAGCTCGCGTTCGAACGTTCCGGTGCCCGCCTGCCACAGGTGCACGCCGCCGTCGTTGGTGGCGGTCGCCAGCTGCGCGCCGCGAGGATTGAACGCGGCGGAGGTCAGGTTGTCGGCGGTGCCGCGCAGTTCCCGGACGAGGCGTCCGGTGCGCGGCTCCCACAGCCGGACCAGGCCGTCGTTGCCCGCGCTCGCCAGCAGCCCGCCGTCCGGGCTGAAGGCGACGGTGGTGACGCGCCGCCCGTGGCCGCGCAGGACCACCCGGCTCTGGCCCGTCTCGGCGTCCCACACGCGGGCGGTGCCGTCGTTGCTGCTGGTGGCGAGCTGCGCTCCGTCGGGCCGGAAGGCGAACGGCCAGACCGCGCCGCGGTGCCCTGCCAGTTCGAGGCGCTGGCGGCCGGTCTCGGTGTCCCACAGCCGCACCGAGCCCGCGCTGTCGGCCGTCGCGAGCCGGCCGCCGTCGGGACTGAACGTCACCTGGTAGATGGCGCCGCCGTGGCCCGACAGCGTCAGCGTGTGCCGCGCGTCGCCGCGCGGCCCCGCGTTCTCCCACAGCCGCACGGAGCCGTCGGTGTCACCGGTGACCATCACGTCGCCGCCGGGGTGGAACGCGATGGCGTAGACGCGTCCGGTGTGGCCGAGGAGCTCCTGGCGGATCTCGCCCGTACGGATGTCCCAGAGCCGCACCACGCCGGCCTCGTCGCCCGCGGCCAGCAACGATCCGTCCGGATGGAAGACGGCCCGGTAGACCGCGCCCCGGTGGCCGGTGAGCGTGCGCCGCAGCTCGCCGGTCTCCAGGTCCCACACGCGCAGCGTGCCGCCGGCGTCGCCGGTCACCATGCGGGGCGCGTCCGGGTCGAAGACCGCCGTGAAGACGGGCGCGGTGTGTCCGGGCAGCTCGTGCCTGAGGCGGCCGGTCCTGGTGTCCCAGACGCGGATCGTGCCGTCGGCCGCGCCCGCCGCGACGAGGAAGCTCTCGCGGGGTCCGACGACGACCGGCCAGACACCCTCGGGATGCACGGTCAGCGTGTGCGCGCAGCGCCCGGTCGCCAGGTCCCAGAGCCGCACGGTCCCGTCGGCCGAGCCGGACGCGAGCATGTTGCCGTCCGCGTCGAAGGCGACGGCGTAGGCGCGGTCGCGGTGGCCCTCCAGGGTGCGGAGCGGGGTGCCGGTGACGGCGTCGACGACCAGCACGCCGCCGTCCTCGCTGCCGACCGCCAGGACGGCGCCGCCCGGGCTGTACGCGAGCGGCTGCGGGAGGCGGCTGGTCTGGAAGTGGAAGCCGTACGGCACGCCCACCGCCGCCGGGGCGACCTGGACGTCGATGGGGCGGCCGGGGGCGATGGCGGCCTCGCGCAGCTCGGGCGCCTGGGCGATCCGGTCCGGCAGTGACGCGCTGATGAGCGCGGCCCGCGTCCAGCGGCTGCCCTCGATGGCCACGTCCCGCAGGTCGGCGTTGGCCAGGCGTGCCCGGTTGAAGTCGGCGCCGCGCAGGTCGGCGCCCGTCAGCCGGGCGTCGTCGAGGCGCGCCCCGGCCAGCGACGCGTCCCGCAGGATCGCCCGCGAGAGGTTGGCCCCGACCAGTTGCGCGTCGGTGAGGTCGGCACCGGTGAGGTCGACCTCCTGCAGGTCGCGGTAGGACAGGTCCTCGCCCTGCAGGTTGGCGCCGCGCAGGTCGGCGCGGGCGGGCGTGCGCAGGCGCGTGGTGACCTTGATGGCGTTGGCGCGGGCCACGTCGTGGTGGTCGGGGTCGGCGAGCACGTCCGCGGCCCAGCCCTGCAGGGCCCGGGTCTCGGCGAGGTCGCAGAGGAAGTCCACGGTCAGCTGCGACAACGCGCGCAGCGACAGGGCGCGCGGCTCGGCGCCGCGCGCGAACTCGTCGGCGATGTGCCGCGCGACGAGCCACTCCATCACCGAGCCGTGGATGAACCCGAACAGCCCCTCCTCGGTGCGCACCAGCAGGCTTCCCGCGCCGACCGCGTGCGTCACCTGGTGCGGCGACATGCGGCCCTCGGTGAGGTCGGTGAGCGTGCCGGCCACGTCCGAGAGCTCGTTCAGCCGCAGGAACGACTCGTTGCTCTCCCACAGGCGCAGCGCGAGCGTGCCGACCGCCTGCCACATGTCGCCGCTGTCGAGGCCGGAGGGGCCGCCCGCGCCGCGCACCCGTTCGGCCTCGTGGGCGAGCCAGGAGGTGAGGATCTCGCGGTAGAGGTCGGCGGGACTGACGGTGTGGCGGGCCTGCGCCACGGCCCGCAGGCGTTCCTCGGGAAGGTCGGCGATGAAGCTCAGCATGCGCGGGTTGCTGGTCAGGCCGAGCAGTTCCTCGATGCCCGACAGCAGCCGCAGGCGGGCCTCGGCGACGTCCTCGTCCCCGTACCGGTGCACGAGGTAGGACCGGACCTGCGTGGGGGTGAAGTCCTCGATGCCGAGCACCCGCCGGTGGGGCAGCACGCCGACCTTCTCGCCGAGCGCGGTCAGCACCTGCGCCTGCGACTTGAAGTGCTGGGTCCGGCTGGCCACGACGATCTTGGCCTTGTCCTGCGCGGCCCGCAGGAGCGTGTCGAGGTGCTCGGCCGCCTGGTCGTAGGTCACGCGCGTGACCAGCTCGTCGAAGCCGTCGAAGAGCAGCACGATGCGGCCCTGCCGCAGCATGTAGTGGAACGCCTTCAGATCGATCAGCTCCTCGCCGTGGTTGGCGAGATGCGCGGCCACCAGGCCGTCGACCGAGTGCGCCTTGTCGAGCGCCCGCAGCTCGATGAGGATCGGGATCACGTGCGGCAGCTCGGCGGGGATGCGCCGGGCCAGCTCGCGCAGCGCGAACGTCTTGCCGCGCCCGAAGTCACCGAGCAGCAGCAGGAAACGCCCGTGGTCGGCCGCCAGCAGCCGGAGCATCTCACCGACCAGGTCCTCGTGGACCTCCGGGCCGGACCCGGGACGGTCGAGATCGCGATAGCGCTGCGGCACGTACAACGCGGGCGGGTACAGCCCGCCCGAGGCCAGCCGCCGCGTCTGCCCGCTCACGTACTCCGACAGGTCGAGCAGGCCCTGGAACTCGGTGAGGCTGCGCAGCCTGATCCCGCGCCGCAGCGCGTCCTCGCGCAGCGACCGGGGCGGCGGAGGGCCGATGTAGACCAGCTCGGAGCCGTGGTCGGCGCCGTCGGCGTGGACGTGCCGCAGGAACGCGCCGACGTCCGCCTCCGAGAGCGCGCCGACGTGCGCGCCGATGCGGTACTGCCGGACGAACCCGTCCTCCAGATGCGTCAGCAGCAGGTGCGGCGGGTCCGCCCTGCCGTCCGCCCGCGGCGCGGGGACGATCCGCCGGATCGTGGCGCGCTCGAACCGTGTCTCGCACGCCTCGGCGATCCGGTCGAGCAGCTCCGCGGTGGGATCGGACGCGGGCTCGACCTCCGCGCGGCGCGGCCCGAGCTCGGGCGCCGGGCCGACCGCGGGCTGTGCGGGCGCGTCCTGGCGCGGGGACGGGAACGTTCCGCCGACCCGGATCCACTCGCGGGCGAGCCGTTCGGGGCCGCGCCGGGCCGCCTCCTCCGGGATCCAGCGCTCCAGGCCGTCGCGCCGCACGACCACCACCTGGTGGCGGCCGGGACCGAGCGCCGGAACGCACGGCGGCCCGGACGGCAACTGCGGCAGGCCGCTGCCGAAGTCGGGCTCGGCGCCCTGGAAGAAGAGGTTGACGTGGCCGCCGAGGAGCGAGTCGACGGTCGCCGGGTCGGGATCGCGCAACGCGTTCGGCTCGCCGGCGACGGGCGTGTGCTCGACGGCCCCGAGACGGAGCCAGCCCTCGTCCTCGAAATGGCGCAGCCGTTCGGTGAACCACGCCGCCTGCGCCTGGCCGACCTGCCCGTACCGGTCCTCCTGGCGGTGGGTCTGCGGGAGCGTGGAGTTGAGGCCCGCCACCACGACCTTGAGCTCCGGCACCGGGAACAGCGTCCACGGCTGGGCGCTGTCGAACACCAGGCTGTCGAGCCCCTGGTAGAGCTCCTTGAAAAGCCCGGCGAAGTGCCGCCACTTGGGCCAGTACGGCGGCTGCGGGTCGATGTCGTCGGCCTCGCAGCTGGAGAAGTACGCCTGCGAGGCCGCGCGGTTGACGTCGTGTGTGCCCGGCACGATCACCACGCGCTGCGCCTCCAGCCCGAGCAGCGCGCGCAGGCTGGTGAGGAACGACAACGCCTCGGCGAACTCCTTGCGGCTCCCCGAATGGGTGAGGTTGCCGGTCACCACCAGCAGGTCGGGCCGTGGCACTTCGGTGTCGGCGAGCCGCGTGACGTCGCTCCAGATGCGGTCCTGCAACTCGGTCGCGGTCGTGGGCTCGTCCGGCCCGGCGAGCGTACGGCCGAACCGCGGCCCGGCGACGTGCAGCACGCTGATGTGCTCGCGCGGCTCACGGTCCGGTCCGGCCCCGGCGGGGAACGACGGCGCGGCGACCGGCGCGCGCCTGGCCTGCCGTTCGCCGGTCTGCTCCGGCAGCCGGGGCGAGGCCGGGCCGCGGCCCCCGTGGTCATCGTGCTCGACCCGTCCGGGCAGGGGCGTGCCTCCGGCACCGCCCGGGAACCCGGGCCCCGCCATCGGCATGGCGTGCCCGGCGAGGGCCTCCTCGATGCGGCGCATCAGCAGGCCCCGCGCCTCGTCGGGGTCGTCGATCCCGACCAGGTCGACGTAGGTGATGGTCGACAGCAGCCCGTCGATCGGGCAGTCCTCGATCCGTACCGTCACCAGCTTGTTGGCCGGGTTGTCCGGGTCGGCGCGCAGCGCGGTCATCCACTCCCACCGGCCGTAGCGCGAACGCAGGTAGTTGCGCGACAGCACCGCCACCACGACCTTCGCCTCCGACAGGCCGCGGTCCATGAAGTCGATGAAGTTCGTGCCCGGCACGAAGTCCCAGGCCTGCATCATCGTGCGGTGCCCGGCGGCCTCCAGTTGCCAGGCGATCCAGGACGCCCACCGCTCGTCGGCGGGCGAATAGCTGATGAAGAAGTCGGTCGGGCGTTCCTGCCGCGACGGGCCGGGGGGAGTCATGAGCGGATTATCTCGCGGTCCGCTCGGAGGGCACAGCGCTACGGGGCGCATATGGGATCATGTTCGCCGTGTCACGTCCCGGACAGGCCCTCCGCGCAGCCGTGAGCGGCATGGGCGTGCTCGACCGGATCCGCGTCGGCCTGCTGGTTCTGGGGCTGTTCTTCGTGGCCACCGGCCTGCTGCCGAGGGACGAGGCCGGCGACAGCATCGAACGCATCGCCCCGCTGCTGCTGTTCCTGTTCAGCGTCATCGTGCTGGCCGAGCTGACCAAGGAGGCCGGCGTCTTCGACGCGATCGCGCAGCGGCTGGCGAGCTGGGGGCGCGGCGACTACTTCGCGCTCTTCCTGCTGTGCGTGGCGTTCGCCTCGGTCACCACCGTCTTCCTCAACCTCGACACGACGGCCGTGCTGCTGACGCCGGTCATGCTCGCGCTGGCGGTGCGGGCGCGCATCGCCGCGCTGCCGCTCGCGGTGACGACCGTGTGGCTGGCCAACACCGCGAGCCTGCTGCTGCCCGTCTCCAACCTGACCAACCTGCTGGCGGCGGACCGGGTCGCCCTGGAGACCCCGGCGTTCGCCGCGCGGATGTGGGCACCGCAGCTCGCTGCCCTCGCCGTGACGATGGTGCTGCTGTGGGTCTTCTACTGGCGCCGTTCGATGCGGGGCGCGGACGCCGGACGCTACGAGCCGCCCCCACCCGAGCCGGTACGCGACCGGGTGCTGTTCGGGGCGACGGGGATGGCCTGCCTGCTGTTCATCGCGGCCATCCTCGCGGGCGTGCACACCGGCATCCAGCTGGGCATCGCCGCGACCGTGGCGGCGGTCGTCGCGGTGGCCGCGTTCGCGGTGCGCGACCGCCGCGCGCTGCGGCCGTCGCTGATCCCCTGGCAGCTCATGGTCTTCGTCACCGGGCTGTTCCTGGTGGTGCCCACGCTGGAGCGGTACGGGCTCGACGAGGTGATGCGGGCGGTCGTCGGCACCGACGACGGGGTGGCCGGGGCGATGCGCGCCGCGTTCGCCGGGGGTGGCCTGTCGAACGTGCTCAACAACCTGCCCGCGTACGTGGCGGGGGAGTCGGCCGTCCCCAAGGGCAACCACGATCAGCTGCTGTCGCTCCTCATCGGGACGAACGTCGGCCCCGTGATCACGCCGTGGGGCTCGCTGGCGACCCTGCTGTGGTTCGAGTGGTGCAGGCGCTGGGACGTCCGGGTGCCGATGCGCAAGTTCGTCCTGACGGGGACGGCGCTGGCGGTGCTCGGGACCGCGGCGTCGGTGGGCGCCCTCCTGATCACCGGCTGACGCTCACCGGCTGAACGGAGGTCAGCGGCTAGCGGGCACGGTCGCGTTGATCGCGCCGAGGGCGGCGCCGGCCGTCCGGAGCAGGCGGCCGAGCAGCTCGGGACGGGCGGCCACGAAGCCGCGTTCGGCCGGGGGGAGCTCGATGCTCGGCCGGTACGGGCCGCCGTCGAGCGCACGGAGCTCCGCGCCCGCCTCCTCGGCGAGCAGCGCCCCGGCGGGCAGGTCGACCAGCTCGGGCCGGTAGCCCACGATGCCGTCGATGTCGCCGCGGGCCAGCATCGCCCACGCGACCAGCGGCGCCCACAGCTGGAGCAGGCGGCCTCCCCGGCGCTCCAGCATCGCCTTCAGCGGCACCGCGACGGCGTCCTCGTAGCCGACGTCGTGGCCCTGGATCCAGGCGAGCACCGGCTTGTCGGCGCGGCCGGGCCGGGGCCGGGCGGGCAGCCGCAGCGGCGTTCCGTCCGGGCCCACCGCGCCCTCACCCCGCACGGCGCTCCACGTACGGCGGCTGACCGGCTCGTGGACGACGCCGAGCACCGGTTGCGATCCCGCGCAGAGCGCCAGGCCGATCGCGCACACCGGCATGCCGATCGCGACGTTGTTGGTGCCGTCGAGCGGGTCGACCAGCCAGGTGAAGCCGCCGTCGGCCGCGCCGACCGTCCCGGCCTCCTCGGAGATGATCCGGTGGCCGGGGAAGGCGCCGCCGAGCCGTTCCAGGATCAGGCCCTCGCAGGCCAGGTCGAGGTCGGTGACGACGTCCGCGTCGGCGTCCTTCAGGCGTATCTCCAGCGGCCCGGTCATGCGGGCGCGCAGGAGGTCGCCGGCGGCCTGCGCGGCCTCGACGGCGACGCGTCCCGCCTCGGTGAGATCGACCAGAGGGGCCGGTGCGGGGTGCGATGCGTTCATCGGGGCCTCTCCGTACGGGTGGGGTCAGAGTCGTGCCGGCGGATGGACGTCGTCCGGCGTCATGCCGGGGTGGGCCGCGGTGAGCAGCCGCGCCGAGCGGCGGGCCGCCCGGGCGGTCTCGCCCGGAGCGCAGCGTTCGCGGTGGGTGCGGTGGGTCGGGACGTCGAGGGGGCCGATGGACAGGTCGCCGCCGCCGGGCGTCTGCCGCCCGAGCGCGACGGTGGCGGCGTCCGGGCCGTCCTCGATGAACGTGCTGTGGAAGACGCCCGCCGGGAGCGTGTAGGTGTCGCCCGTCCGGTGCACCGAGGAGTCGCCCGGAGCGCAGCTGACCGTACGGGACGTGGCGTGCAGCTCGTCGATGCCGCCGCGGCTGACCACCTGGAAGATCCGCTGCTCCGGTGCGCCGGGCGCCGGGGGCTCGGTGACGTCGGCGCGCGCGTTGCGCACCGTCCCGTACAGCACGAAGCTGATCAAGTCCCAGCTGTGGCAGTGCACCGGCGAGGTCGTCGCGGGCGCGGCCGGCACCTCCGGAGACCACAGGTGCAGGCAGACGCCGAGGTCGCCGCTGCGCTCCACCGGCAGGCACAGGAAGCCCAGCGGGTGCCGCACCGCCGCGATCGCCAGCCGCCCGGCCGCGACATCGTCGAGCACGCGGCGGGCCCAGGCCGGGAGCACGCCCGCCGCCGTGCCCGCCGCGAGCGCTCGCTGGATGTCGTCGTATCGCATCATTCGAACGGGTCCTTGGCCCGCAGGCCCTTGCGGATGATCTCGATGACGTCCCGGTCGGTGTAGCCCCGGGCCAGGTCGATGCCGAGGACCTCGAAGAGCTTGCGCGTCTCCTCGACGGTCGGCTCGTCGTCGAGCGGCGCCAGCCGGGCCTGCTCGATCGGGACGCGGCGCGCCTGGTCCAGGCTGACCTGGAGCTCGGCGCTGTACCAGCCGTAGTAGAACTTGTCGGCGTCGATCACCAGCGCCTCGCCGCGCGGGTCGTCCCGCGTGACCACCACGCACGACTTGGAGAGGTCGTAACGCAGGGTGGTCATCGTCTGGGACAGGCCCATGTCGATGTCGAGCATGCCGAAGCGCTGCTTGTGCCAGCACGCCGCCAGGATCGTCGCGTACGCCTCCTTGCGGGTGCGTTCGGTCGTCCACTGCTCACCGGTGCCGTCGGGCTCGTCGGAGACCGACCGCCGGTGCCGGGCGTAGGCCTCGCAGACCTCGACGTTGGTCGGGTCGAGGATCTCCACCCGGAACAGCAGGGTGCGCCGTTCGCGCCGCGCCGCCGCCACGCACTCGGGGAGGGTGCGGGCGCGGATGTAGGTGCCGGTGCCGCCCTTGAAGAACCAGCGGTCGGTGGCGCGCCGCGCCTCGGCGAGGACCTGGCCCACCTGCGCGCCGCTGATCACCCGTACCACGGCGGTCTCGTCGAGCGCCCGCTTGGTGTCGGAGATCACACTCTCGAAGCGCTCGATGTGCTGGAGACGCTCGCTCAGCCCGTCCAGCGTGGCCGAGGACGCCCGCAGCGTGTCGCGGACCTCGGCCTCGACCGGGATCCGGCGGCCGCGGTCGCGCAGCACCGAGGACGCCAGCAGGCCCATCACCGCCAGGATGGCGCTGTTGACCACGTCCGACTCGTTCGGGACCTTCAGGCCGAGACTGATCACGGCGACGACGACGGCGATGGTGAGCGCGATGACGGCGTCGGCGTTCTTCCCGAGCCAGATGGCGAATCGGGTCATCGTGGTCTAATTCCCCGTTCCCTTGGCGGCGCCGTCATCGTAACCACAGTGCCGGTGGCAGGCCACTCGGCGGAAGCGGGTACCCCAGGGTATTTATATGGCCTGGTGGGGCAATGCCTCGCTATAGGCTCGTCACATGCGCTTTCGGAACTGGTGGTCGGCGCTGTGGCCGACACGTCGGTCTCGGGCGCTGGACCTCTCGCTGGCCGCCGGTACCGCCGTTTTCGACGGGGTCTGGCTGTGGTTCGCGCCGCAGGACTTCTGGCTGCCCGCCCCGGTGGTCTCGATCAGCAGCGCCATCCTCGCCCTCGGCCTGGTGGTGCGGCGCCGCCATCCCGTCGGGCTCGCGCTCTTCATGGCGGTGTTCGGCACGCTGGCGGGCGCCGGCGGGCTCGCTCCGTTGATCATCCTGTACTCGCTGGGGGCGTACGCCGCGTCACGGCGCACCGCGATCGTGATCACGGTGGTCGGCTACCTCTGCTTCCTGGCCTTCCCCGGCCCGACCGCGGGCGGGGAGTCGTTCCTGGCCCTGGTGACGTTCGGCGCGGCGTTCACGGCGCTGCCGCTGGTGCTGGGGCTCTACATGGGCGCGCGCAAACAGCTGATCGCCTCCCTCCAGGAGCGGACGCGGCGGCTGGAACGCGAGGTGCACCTGCTCGCCGAGAAGGCCAGGGCCGAGGAGCGCACCCGCATCGCCCGCGAGATGCACGACGTCGTGGCCAACCGGGTGAGCGTCATGGTCGTGCACGCCGGTGCCCTGAGGGCCGTGGCCGTCCGCGACCCCGAACGCGCCGCCGAGACCGCCGCGGTGATCGGCGACATGGGCCGCCAGGCGCTGGACGAGCTGCGGCAGGTCATCGGCGTCCTGCGGCAGGGCGAACAGGCCCTGCCGCAGAGCTCGCCGACGCTGGACGACCTCCGTGCGCTGGTGGGCCAGTCCACCTCCGCCGGGCTCAACGCCGACCTGCGGGTCCACGGCGAGGTACGGCCCATGCCGCCGGCGATCGGCCGGACGGTCTACCGGCTGGTCCAGGAGAGCCTGACGAACGTCCACAAGCACGCCGGAGACGCCGACACCAAGATCGGCCTGCTCCTCCTGCCGGAGGCGGTCGAGGTGGAGATCGAGAACGCCCCGCCGAACGGCCGGCCCCAGCACGGCCTGCCCAGCGGCGGCAACGGCCTGGTGGGCCTCCGGGAGCGGGTCGTGGCCCTGGGCGGCACCTTCGACGCGGGACCCTGCGAGAACGGCGGCTACGCCGTCCGGGCCCGGCTGCCGCTCCCCGTCTCCTGAGGGGTCGCCTGAGAGGCCTCTGAGGGCCTCCAGAGGTGCCTCTTGGGGGCCTCCAGAGGTGCCCTCCTGGGGGAAATACCGCAGGCTGCGAGATTGTCGTACCCCGTGCATAGAGTGTTGGGGGAGTGGGCCGACCCGGTCCGCGGGGGTTTGATCAGGGAGATTGAGGGCATGCGGCCGATCACTGACCTGCAGCGCAAGGTGGCGCCGTTCGAGGTCGTCACGGAGATGACGCCGTCGGGCGACCAGCCGCAGGCGATCGCCGAGCTGGCCGAGCGCGTGCGGCGGGGCGACAAGGACTCGGTGCTCCTCGGCGCCACCGGCACCGGCAAGACCGCCACGATCGCCTGGCTCGTCGAGAAGCTCCAGCGGCCCGTCCTGGTCATGCAGCCCAACAAGACGCTGGCCGCGCAGTTCGCCAACGAGCTGCGCGAGATGATGCCGCACAACGCGGTCGAATACTTCGTCTCCTACTACGACTACTACCAGCCCGAGGCCTACATCCCGCAGACCGACACCTACATCGAGAAGGACTCCTCGATCAACGACGAGGTCGACCGGCTGCGCCACTCGGCGACCAACTCGCTGCTCACCCGCCGCGACACCGTCGTGGTCGCGTCCGTCTCGTGCATCTACGGCCTGGGCACCCCGCAGGAGTACGTCGACCGCATGGTCCGGCTCCGCGTCGGCCAGCAGGTCGAGCGCGACGACCTCCTGCGCCAGCTCGTCGGCATGCAGTACACGCGCAACGACCTGGCGTTCACCCGCGGCACGTTCCGGGTCCGCGGCGACACGGTCGAGATCATCCCGCAGTACGAGGAGCTCGCCGTCCGCATCGAGATGTTCGGCGACGAGATCGAGAAGCTCGCTACTCTCCACCCGCTCACCGGTGAGGTCCTCACCGAGGACGAGGAGCTCTACGTCTTCCCCGCCTCCCACTACGTCGCGGGCCCCGAGCGCATGGAGCGCGCGATCGGCGACATCGAGGCCGAGCTCGGCGAGACGCTGGCCACGATGGAGCGCCAGGGCAAGCTGCTGGAGGCGCAGCGCCTGCGCATGCGCACCACCTACGACATCGAGATGATGCGCCAGGTCGGCACCTGTTCCGGCATCGAGAACTACTCCCGCCACATCGACGGCCGCTCGGCGGGCACCGCCCCCAACACGCTCCTGGACTTCTTCCCCGAGGACTTCCTCCTCGTGGTCGACGAGTCCCACCAGACCGTCCCGCAGATCGGCGCGATGTACGAGGGCGACGCCTCCCGCAAGCGCATGCTCGTCGAGCACGGTTTCCGCCTGCCCTCCGCGATGGACAACCGCCCGCTGAAGTGGGAGGAGTTCCTGGAGCGCATCGGCCAGACCGTCTACCTGTCGGCGACCCCCGGCTCGTACGAGATGAACCGCGTCAAGGGCGACGTCGTCGAGCAGGTCATCCGCCCCACCGGCCTGATCGACCCCGAGATCGTGGTCAAGCCGACCAAGGGCCAGATCGACGACCTGATCCACGAGATCCGGCTGCGCACCGACAAGGACGAGCGCGTCCTGGTCACCACCCTCACCAAGAAGATGTCCGAGGACCTCACCGACTACCTGCTGGAGCTCGGCATCGCGGTCCGCTACCTGCACAGCGAGGTCGACACCCTGCGCCGCATCGAGCTGCTCCGCGAGCTGCGCGCCGGCGAGTTCGACGTCCTGGTGGGCATCAACCTCCTGCGCGAGGGCCTCGACCTGCCCGAGGTGTCCCTCGTCGCGATCCTGGACGCCGACAAGGAGGGCTTCCTGCGTTCGGAGACCTCCCTCATCCAGACCATCGGCCGCGCCGCCCGCAACGTCTCCGGCCAGGTCCACATGTACGCCGACACGGTCACCCCGTCCATGGCGCGGGCGATCGACGAGACCAACCGCCGCCGCGCCAAGCAGCAGGCCTACAACACCGAGCACGGCATCGAGCCGACCGCGCTCCGCAAGAAGATCGCCGACATCCTCGACTCCCTCGTCCGTGAGGACGCCGACACCGAGACCCTGATCGGCGGCGGCGGCCGCCAGCAGAGCCGCGGCAAGGCCCCGGTCCCCGGCCTGGCCTCCCGCCGCAAGGAGGTCGGCCGCCATGCCGCCGACCTGGTCGGCGAACGCCCGCGCGAGGAGATGGAGTCGCTCATCCAGCAGATGACCGACCAGATGCACCAGGCCGCCACCGACCTGCAGTTCGAACTCGCCGCCCGCCTTCGCGACGAGATCAAGGAGCTCAAGCGCGAACTCCGCGACATGAAAGAGGCAGGCGTCAAGTAGCGCGCGGCAGAACGCGCCGCAGGGGCCGGTCGCGCGCCAGCAGGGGGCAGGGAAACGGGGGCGAAACACCCCGGCGTGTTGGGTCGGTTCTCGTCCGGCTTCCATCCGTACGAGGAGGACCCCATGACGTCACGCCGTTCTGTGCTCGGCGCCGTTCCGCTGGCCGTAGGAGCCCTACCGTTCACCGGGGGAGCGGCGTGGGCCGCGCAGGGGCGCCGGATCTCGCGGGATCTGCGTCCCGGCGGCGCGTTCGACCGGTACATCAAGGAACTGGCCGGCAAGGACGAGTTCTCCGGCACGGTGCTGCTCGCCCATCGCGGCCGCCCGGTGCTGACCCGTTCGTACGGAATGGCCGACCGGGAGCGCGGAATCCCCAACCGGCACGACACCGTCTACGCGCTGGCGTCGACGTCCAAGGTGTTCACGGGGCTCGCGGCCGTGCATCTCGCCCAGCGCGGCAAGCTGCACTTCTACGACACGGTCGGCACCCATCTGAAAGGCCTGCCCAAGGACATCGCCGACCACGTCAACGTGCACCATCTCCTCACGCACACGGCGGGTCTGGGCGACGCGCGTAGGCCGGGGGAGGAGCCGCCGCGCGAGGAGGTCTTCGACAACTACGAAGACCAGATGGCCGCGTTCTGGAAGAACGTGCGCGAGTACGAGCTCGAATTCACGCCGGGAACCCGCAAGGCGTACAGCAGCATGGGCTACACCCTGCTGGGGGAGCTCATAGCGAAGGTCGCGGGGATGCCGTTCCAGGAGTACGTGCGCAAGCACATCTTCCTCCCGGCCCGTATGACCGGCGCCGGCTACTACAACAGGGCGCAATGGCTGAGCGACAAACGCATCGCGCACCCGTACATGTACCAGAAGGACGGGTCACGCGTGGACGCCGTCCGAAACCTCGACAAGGGCGCCGTCTATGGCGACGCGGGCGGCGGCAGCAACTCGGCGCGCAACTGGATGGGGACGGGAGGCGGCAACGGCTTCGCCTCGGCGCTGGACATGCTGCGCTTCTCCGTGGCGGTGCGGCGCGGCACGCTGCTGAGCCGCCCGTTCCACGAGCTGTACGTGAACGGCAAGATCTCCGCACCGCCGCTGAGGCCGAGCGATGATCCCAAACGCGGCGAGGGTTTCCATGCGTACGGCCCTGCCGTGTCGCTGTACGACGGCGAACGGGTGATCACGCATGGCGGCGGGGCCGGGGGCATCTCGACGAACTGGTCGGTCTATCTCGACCTCGACTGGTCGGCGACCATCCTCTGCAACTACGACCTGAGGTCGATCGAGCCCATCATCGCCCTGGAGCGCCGCCTCGTCACCGCCTGACCGCGGGGAGGATCCGGCCGGTCACCTCGCCCAGGGAGACCTCGCCCCAGCCGCCGCTGATGGTGATCTCGTCGCCGTCCTCCAGGAAGGTGCGGGTGCTGCCGTCGGGAAGCTTGACGGGCTCCTGGCCGCCCCAGCTCAGCTCGATGAACGAGCCGCGCTGGTCGGGCGAGGGGCCGGAGACCGTGCCGGAGGCAAAGAGGTCGCCGGTGCGGAGGGAGGCTCCGTTGGCGGTCAGGTGGGCGAGCATCTGGGCCGGTGACCAGTACATCGTGGCGTACGGGGGCCGTGAGACCGTGTGGCCGTTCAGCCGGAGGGCCAGCGTGAGGTCCAGACCCCACGGCTCGTCCTCGTGCAGGTAGGGGAGGGGCCGCGGGTCCTGGGCGGGCGTGGGCACGCGGGCGCCGGCGAGCGCGTCCAGCGGGACGATCCAGGGGGAGACGGAGGTGGCGAACGACTTGCCGAGGAACGGGCCGAGCGGCACGTACTCCCAGGCCTGGATGTCGCGGGCGGACCAGTCGTTCACCAGGCAGACACCGAAGACGTGGTCGGCGAACGCGCTGGTGGGCACGGGCTCGCCGAGCGGGGACGGCGTGCCGACGACGAACCCCACCTCGACCTCGACGTCCAGCCGCCGGGAGGGACCGAAGCCGGGACTCTCCTGGTCGGGGGCCTTGCGCTGGCCGGTGGGCCGCACGATGCCGGTGCCCGACGGGACGACGGTGCCGGAACGGCCGTGGTAGCCGACGGGGAGATGCTTCCAGTTGGGCAGGAGCGGCGCCGAGTCGGGGCGGAACATCCGTCCGAGGTTGGTCGCGTGCTCTTCGGACGCGTAGAAGTCGACGTAGTCGGCCACCTCGAACGGCATGTGCAGGCGCACGCCGGCCAGGGGGTGCAGCACCGCCCGGCCGCCGCCGGTCAGGATGCCGGTGATCTGCTCGCGGACCTCGGTCCAGCGGGCGCGGCCCTGCGCCATGAACGGGTTCAGGGACGGTGCGGCGAACGTGGCGTCGTCGAGCGTGGCGGCGAGGTCGAGCACCTGGTCGCCGAACCGGACGCCGACGCGGGGCGCCCCACCGGACGTCGAGAACACGCCATAGGGGAGGTTCTCGATCCCGAATCCGTTGGTCATCGTCATCCTTCCGCTAGGCCGAGCTCGCGGGCCTGGTCGATGGGAGTGCGCGTACTGCACGAGCCGTAACTGGCGAACGTCCGCCGCAACCGGTCGACGGCCCGTTCGTCCAGCGCCTTGAGCCGGGCGGTCAGCGCGGCGGCGTCGGTGATCTCCAGCGCCCGCCGGACGTCGTACGCCTCGGCTCCGGCGACCGCCTCGGCCGTGGCCAGCAGCAGGTTGAGGTAGCCGTGGTGGGTGAAGCCGGTCGCCGGGTCGTGGTGGCGCACGGCCTCGTGCAGGCCGGCGGTCGCCTTCACCGGCACGCCCGCCGCCACCGCCGTGACCAGCGCGCCGGCCAGCACGGACGGGCTGGGGAACAGCTCGGCGCGCAGGCCGCCGCACCGCAGCTTCAGGCCCTCGCCGTCCTGGAGTGCCCGGACGGTCTCGGGGACGCGGTCGTACGAGGCGGGCTCGAAGAAGACCGGCGCGCAGCCCTGCGCGACGTTCCGCACCATCGCCATCGCGGGCGCCTCGCCGCCCGGGATCGCGGCGAGCGGCACCTCCAGCAGCGCGATCTCCAGGCGCGGGTCGACACCGATGTCGGCGAGCGCGTCGGAGAGGCCGTCGACGCCGGTGTCGGCGATCAGCCCGACCCGGAACCGGTGGCCGCCGTTCAACCGCCCGCGCAGCTCGGCGAGGCGGCTCGCCGGGCACAGGAATCGGTGGCTGAGCATGGGGTGCCGCCCTGCCTGGTCCGCGAGGTGCCGCCGTACGGCGTCGGCCAGGTCCAGCGCGGTCGGCGGGAACAGGCCGGCGTCGTCGACCAGAGCCTCCAGCAGCGACACCGCCCGCACGCCCGCGGGCGTCACCGGCGGCCGCCCGCCCACGTCCAGGCGTATCCCTCGTCCTCGCAGGCCAGCCCGCCCTCGCCGACCTGGAGCGGCCGGAACGTGTCGACCATGACGGCGAGCTCGTCGAAGAACTCGGCGCCGATGCTGCGCTCGTACGCGCCGGGCTGCGGGCCGTGCGCGTGCCCGCCGGGGTGCAGCGAGATGGAGCCCTGGCCGATGCCCGAGCCCTTGCGGGCCTCGTAGTTCCCTCCGCAGTAGAACATCACTTCGTCGGAGTCGACATTGGAGTGGTAGTACGGCACCGGGATCGACAGCGGGTGGTAGTCGACCTTCCGCGGCACGAAGTTGCAGATGACGAAGTTGGTGCCCTCGAAGACCTGGTGCACGGGCGGCGGCTGGTGCACGCGTCCGGTGATGGGCTCGAAGTCGGCGATGTTGAACGTGTACGGGTAGAGGCAGCCGTCCCAGCCGACGACGTCGAAGGGATGCCGCGGGTAGACGTAGCGCGTGCCGGTGATCCCGCCCCGCGCGCCGCGGTGCTTGACGAGCACCTCGACGTCCTCGCCCTCGGCCTCCAGCAGACCGTCGGGCCCGTGCAGGTCACGTTCGCAATAGGGAGCGTGCTCCAGCAACTGGCCGAACTTCGACAGGTACCTGCGCGCGGGCGTGATGTGGCTGCTGGCCTCAATGCAGTAGAGCCGCAGCGGCTCGTTGCCGTCAGGCACCCACCGGTGGGTCGTCGCGCGCGGCAGGGCGACATAGTCGCCCTGGCGCACCGGCAGCGCGCCGAAGACGGTCTCCACCGTCCCCGCGCCCGACTCGACGTAGACGCACTCGTCGCCGATCGCGTTGCGATAGAGCGGCGAGGTCTCCCCGGCCGCGACGTACGACAGGCGCACGTCGTCGTTGCCGAGCAGCAGCCGCCGCCCGGTGACGGCGTCCTGCGCCTTCCAGTCGAGCGTGAGGTCGTGCGTTTTCAGGTGCCGGGGACGCAGCGGATGGTTGGGGCTGAGGTTTAGGTCGGGCGGCTCCCACGGCTGCGCGTCCACGATCGCGGACGGGATATGGCGGTGGTAGAGCAGCGACGAGTCGGACGAGAAGCCCTCCTCGCCCATGAGCTCCTCGAAGTAGAGGCCGCCCTCAGGGGTGCGGTGCTGCGTGTGGCGCTTGGGCGGTACGTTCCCGACCCGCCGGTAGTAGGCCACGGCCCGTCCTCCTCCTTGTCCGATTATCGGACTCTAACATCCGATTATCGGATAGCCTACGAACGTGTGCCCGGTCACGTCAATGAGGGGAACGCATGCCGGAGATCTCCAAGACCGCCGACCAGGCGCTCGCGCTCCTGCTGAACGTGGCGGAGCAGGGCCCCGGCACGGCCGCTGAGCTCGCCGAACGCCTCGGCATGCACCGCACCGTGACGCACCGCCTGCTCGCCACGCTCGAAGGCCGCGGCTTCGTCCGCCGCCATCCCCGCGGCTACGGCCTCGGCATGGTCCTGCGCCACCTGGCCGACTCGGTGGAGAACGACCTGCTCACCATCGCCCGCCCGATCATGGCCGACCTCAGCACCACGACAGGCGAGACGGTCACCCTCCATGTCCGCGAGGGCACCGAGATCGTCGTCGCCCACCGCGTCCTCGGCACCCGCCACCTGGTGAAGGTCGACTACCAGTCCGGCCACCGCCGCCCCCTCACCGCGGGCGCCGCCGGCCGCGCGATCCTGGCCCACCTCGACCCCTCACCCGTCCCCGTCGACGATCCCGCGCGCCTGGCCGAGATCCGCCGCCGGGGCCACGACTACTCCCACGACGAGCTCCGCGCGGGCGTCAGCGGCATGGCCGCCCCGGTCTTCTCGCCCGCCGGAGTCGAGGCCGCCCTCAGCGTCGTAGTCCCGGTGAGCCGCGACAAGGACCTCACCACCTGGCTCCCCGCCCTCACCACCGCAGCCCGCAAAATCACAACCCGCCTAGGAACTGAGACGTACGAGCGCAGCTCCGCGGTGTGACTCTCCAGCGTGGCGAGGCAATGCCGGCGGTGTCAGACGCCCGTGCTGACCTCCTCGCGCAGGCTCCTGACCGGGTGCGGGCCGTCGGGCTCGGAGCGGTACTCGTGGCCGAAGACCTCGCGGTGCTCGTCGATGACGCG
Source organism: Actinomadura fulvescens (assembly GCF_039533225.1). Lineage (NCBI taxonomy): Bacteria > Bacillati > Actinomycetota > Actinomycetes > Streptosporangiales > Thermomonosporaceae > Actinomadura > Actinomadura fulvescens. The sequence continues at coordinate 1,188,464 of NZ_BAAATD010000001.1, forward strand.
TTCGCTCGGCGGCTTCTGCCCGCCCATGAGCTCCTGCTGCATCCGCTCGAAGCGCTCGTGGGCCTCGCGCACGTACCCGGCGCCGAGCGTGGTGAGGTCGATCTGCGTGGCCAGGAGCTCGCGCAGGTACTCCTTGTTGGGCTCGAACGTGACCGGCGCGGGCAGCTCGGGGGCGAGGATGCTCTCGGGGTCGCGGCCGTCGTGCCTGCGCATGAGGTCGCAGGCGAGCCGGAGGTGTTCGAGTTCCATGTTGAGGTGGAGTTCCCAGATCGCCTTCACCTTGGGGTCGGACTCGGTCTCCATGAACGAGTGGTAGAGGTAGCACTCGTTGTACTCGTGGTTGACCAGCCGCTCCCACCACGTCTCGCCGGGGTCGACGAGGGATTCGTAGTGGGTGACGTGCTCCTCCTCGATGAGCCCGATCTCCTGGTAGAGCTGCCGGGCGATCGGCTCCATGTAGAGCGGGCCGACGTTCATGTAGAAGTTCATCGTCTGCTGCTCGGCCGACATGACGGTCAGCGCGTGCAGCTTGGACACCGGCTGGGCGGTGTTCTTGTCGTAGGGATCGCGGACGTTGTCGGCCGGATGCCGGTGCTCCACCACGGTCGGACGGCCGGGCATGATCTCGGTGAGCTCCCCGACGATCTTCTCGGCCTTGCGGTGCTCGATCATCTCGTAGAGGTTGGCGTACCGGTAGAGGTGGTCGAAGTCCTCCAGCACGCCGAACTCGTACGCCTGCTTCAGGTACGCGTCGGGCTCCATCCGGGCGATCCAGGCGGTGAGGTCCACGGCGACCTGCTCGTAGGAGATCGTCGTCTCCAGCGTCGAGGCCTGCCCGGGGAGCAGCCAGTTGACGACCTTCTGCTGTTGCTGCTCGATGTAGCGGATCTCGGCCATCTGGCGTCTGATCTCAGGGTCGGGACAGACGCGGTTGAAGTGGTGGCTGAACATGATCGCCTCCACCTCGATGCCGTTCATCGTGATGATCCGGCACTTGGTGTACGGGTCGCTCTTGTCGGGGTCGACCGGCTCCACGTCGAGCTCGCGCCAGTTACGCACCTGGCGTTCCAGCGGAATGCCTCTGTGTTCGAGTGGATTGAAAGACATTGCTCCCCTGACCTCTCCCTGGATGAATGTCTCTCGCCTACCCGCGAAGCGTGCGGACACTCACGTCCACCCCAAGAAACAGGCACATTCCTGGCCGAGAGATTGGTCCGATATGACGTGGGTAGGCCTCCCGCTGCCTAATCAGTTGGGGGAGACATGAAGACGGCGATGGAGCAGGACGTCATCGATCTGCTGCGCGAGCAGCACGGCGAGATCAGGGATCTCTTCGATCTGGTCCGCACGTGTGAGGGAGGCGAGCGCAGGGAGGCCTTCCAGCGTCTCGTGCGGCTGCTGGCCGTGCACGAGACCGCCGAGGAGGAGATCGTTCATCCCGCCGCGCGGCGGAGCCTGCCAGGTGGCGACGGCATCGTGGACGACCGGCTGGCGGAGGAGCGTTCGGCGAAGGAACTGCTCTCCGAGCTGGACGGTATGGACACCGACGACCCGCAGTTCATGGTCAAGCTCGACAAGCTGCGCACGGACGTGCTGACGCACGCCCGCGCCGAGGAACGCTACGAATTCGCGAAACTCCAGGCCGAGTTCAGCGAAAAGGAACGCCGGTCACTCGCCGCGGCCGTCAAGGCGGCGGAGGCGACGGCTCCCACGCACCCGCACCCGGGCACGGAGTCGGCGGCCAAGAACCTGCTCGCCGGCCCGCCGATGGCGATCATGGACCGCGTCCGCGACCTGATCCGGAACGCCAGGAAGTGACAGAGCGAGCAGGCGTCAGCGGGACTCCGGCGGCTCGTTCACACGCTCGTGGAGGCGCCGCCTGATCTCGTCCGGCGTGTAGGAGCGGCGGCGGCGCTCGTTGCGCGCGATCACGACTCCGGTCGCGGCGACTCCGGCCAGTCCGGCCGCACCCAGCACCTTCCACCAACGCATATGCCTAGGCTAACGGCCATGAGCGGCACGAGCATCCCACTGGCCAAGGCGGTGGACCTGACCCGGACCGGCGACGTCTGGCTCTTCCGGGGCCGCACCGTCGCCGACCGCGCGATCCAGACGATGACCAACAGTCCCGTCAACCACGTCGGCATGGCCATCGTGGTGGAGGACCTGCCGCCGCTGATGTGGCACGCGGAGCTGGGCAGATCCCTGCCCGACCTGTGGTCGGGCGGTCACCATCGGGGCGCCCAGCTGCACGACCTGCGCGACGCGGTCCTGGTGTGGGCGGGACGGTACGGGCAGCGCGCGTGGCTCCGCCAGCTCGATCCGCCCGCCTCGCGTGAGATGGAGAACGCGGCGCTGCGCGCGGTCGCGCGGCTCGACGGCACGCCCTTCCCCTCAACGTCGCGGATGGCGTCCCGCTGGATTCGCGGCCGGATCCCGTTCCGCCGTCCCGCCGAACGCGACCCCGACCTGGAGACCGCGTTCTGCGCCGAGATCGTGGCCGTGACCTACCAGGCCATGGGGCTGCTGCCGAAGGGGCGCCGGCCCAGCTGGTTCGACCCGGGCCGTTTCTGGAGCGGCGACGACCTGGACCTGGACCTGGGCGCCCGCCTGGGCGGCGAGATCCGCGTCGACCTTCCCGGCTGACCGAACGATCAGGCGCCGGAGCGCTCGGCTCTCCGGCGTCTGCGGCGGAGCGTCCTGAGCATGCGGAACGAGACGAACGCCAGCATCACGACCCCGATCAGCGCGATGACCGGGGCCAGGATCGCCAGGACGCTCATCCCGAGGGAGACGGTGTCCTCGACCATGCTCACGACCGGCGCGCCGGTGCCGAGGGTGCCGGCGTTGACGATCGGGCGGATGGAGGTCTTGGTGAGGTGGACGACGAGGGCGACCACGATCCCGAGGACCCAGCCGATCCACGGATGGTCGGTCATGAACGACGACGAGTCGAGCCGGCCGGCCGCGTCGGTGGCGGCGAACACGGCGCCGCCCGCGGCCGGCCGGACGAACGTCTGCACCGCGTCGTTGACGCTGTCGACGACGGCGACCTTGTCCAGGACGACCTCGGCGGCGAGCAGGACGCCCAGGAGCGCCAGGACCCAGCCGTTGGTGAGCCAGCCGAACTCGGCCGGCAGCCGAACGAGGTCGGTGTGGCGGTCCAGCAGCCCGACCACCAGCATCGGGATGTAGGCGTTGAGGCCCGCCGCCGCGGACAGCCCGAGACCGGTCAGCACCGCCAGCATGATTCCCCCGGAAGTATCGTGTCCCCCTTGGACGTGAGATTCCCCGTTCGTGTTCCGCCAGACATTGATCTACAACGTAAAGGTGGGAACCCAGGGGAACCCATGAACGTCTGCACATTCGGGCGGCGGGACGGAAGGGCGAGCGATGACGGGGCCGGGACCGGAGCTGGGACCCGACGACACACCGGAGCCGCGCATCGAAACGACGCCGGAACCGGCAACGACGGCACCCCCGAACACCGCCACGGCAGAGCAGGCGGCGGCCGGGACGACGGCGCAGCCGGGCGTCGGGACGACGGTACGGCCGGACGCAGGGACGGCCGCGCAGGCCGGTGCGGCGGTGCAGCCGGGCGCAGGCGCGGCGGCGCAGCCGGGCACCGGCACGGTAGAGCAGGCGGCCGGGACGACGGCGCAGCCGGGCACGACGGCGCAGCCGGGTGCTGGGACGGCAGTGCAGGCCGGCGCGGCGGCGCAGCCGGGGGCGGCGGTGCGGTCGGGCACCGGGGTCACGGTGGTTTTGGAGCCGGATGATGTGGTCGGGCGTGGGAGCGTTCGTGGCCTTGTTACGGGGCTGCCCGGGCGGGCGCGGGAACGGTTCGGTGATCGGGGGGTGGCGCTGGGAGTGCTCCTCGGGCTGGTCCTGATGATGGTCGTTCCGCTGGTGGCGCTGCCCGCCGTCCGGTGCGAGACGTTCGGGGACGGCAACGGCTGCCGGCCCAGGGTCCACGAGCCGCGGGCCGAGCCGGTGCGGGGAGCTCCGCAGGTCAGCCCCGCCCAGGTCGCCGTGCAGGGGGCGTACGTGGCGTTGGGCGACTCGTACTCGGCGGGCGTGGGGGCCGACCTCACCGCCGCCGACCTCAACCCGCTCAACCGCTGTCACCGCACCGGGCAGGCTTACTACCACGCGGTCGCCAAGTCGTTCGGCTTCGCCCGGGGGAGTGCGTTCTGGGCGTGCTCCGGCGCGACGACGGGCGACGTGATGCAGGGCAAGTCGGGCGAGCCGCCGCAGATCGGCCGGATCGACCAGAACACCAGCCTCGTCACGATCAGCATCGGCGGCAACGACGTCGGCTTCTCCAAGGTGCTGGCCGGTTGTGTGATCAAGCTGCCATGGAGCAAGGGCTGCCAGGACCAGGGCCGCGGCATCGCCGACCGGATGGCCGGGTTGCGGCGCGACCTGCCCACGGTGCTGAGGGAGATCCGCGCCCGGGCGCCGCAGGCCCGGGTGATCGTGCTCGGCTATCCGCGCGCGTTCAAGGAGACGTCCGGCACCGACGGCGACAACATCAGCGTCGCCGACCAGCAGTGGCTGAACGCACGGGCCCGCGACCTCAACGAGCTGATCCGCCAGGCGGTCACGGAGGCCGACGCCCACATCGCCGGCGCCCGCGCGCCGGGGAGCGTGGAGTTCGTCGACGCCTACAGCGCGTTCGCCGGGCACGAGGTGGGCACCGCCGACCCGTACATGAACGGGCTGGCGGTCAACCTGGCGGCGCTGGCCCCCGAGTCGCGCAGCTACCACCCCACGGCGAACGGCTACAAGGCGCTCGCCAGGCTCTTCGTCGACCAGATCAACCGGGGTCCCGGACGTCCGCTCAATCCGCCCCGGTGATGGCGTTGAGGCGTTCCACGGCCTCGGCGAACTCCTCGATCATGTCGTAGACGACCTGGCGCGCGGGCCGGACGGTGTTCATCAGCCCGACGCACTGGCCGACGAAGTAGTTGGCCAGCTCGCGGGCGCCCTCGTTGCCGCTCTCGGCGACCTTGTTGATCTGCCGCATCGCGCCCTCGGCGACGATCATCTGCAGCGGCATGCCGAGGGCCCCGGGGCTGGCGGGGCCCTCCCACTCGTCGGTCCAGGCGGACTTCAGCTGCCGGGCGGGCTTGCCGGTGCGCGACCGCGACCGGACGGTGTCGCGCGAGGTGGCGGCGAGCATCTTCGCCTTCACGTGCGGCGGCGTCTCGGCCTCCTCGGTGGTCAGCCACACCGAGCCGCACCAGACGCCGGAGGCGCCGAGGGCCATCGAGGCCGCCATCTGGCGGCCGGTCGCGATGCCGCCCGCGGCCAGCACGGGGATCGGGGCGACGGTGTCGACGACCTCGGGCACCAGGACCATGGTGGAGATCTCGCCGGTGTGGCCGCCGGCCTCGCCGCCCTGGGCGACGATGAGGTCGACGCCCGCGGCGACCTGGCGGCGGGCGTGTTCGGCGGTGCCGACGAGGGCCGCCACGGGAACCCCGGCGGCCTTGGCCTTGTCGACCATGAGGGGCGGCGGCGTGCCGAGCGCGCTGGCGATGAGGCCGATGGGGTGGCCGAGCGACACGTCGATGAGCGCGGTCGCGCCCTGCGAGGTCACCTGCGCTCCGGCGCCCTTGGCGTCCCGGGTCTTCTTGGCCTTCTCGAAGTCGGGCAGCGGCACCCCGTACTTCTCGAACAGCTGGAAGAGGAACGTCCAGTGCTCCTGGGGGACGGCGGCGAGCATGGTGTCGAGCCCGCCCTCGCCCCGTCCGGCCTTCTCCGCGGACTCATCGATCTTGCTGGGCACGAGGACGTCCACGCCGTACGGGCGGCCGCCGACGTGGTCGTCGATCCAGCGGAGTTCTTCTTCCAGCCGGTCGGGGGTGTAGGCGACGGCCCCGAGCACGCCGAGGCCTCCGGCGTTGGTGACGGCGGCGACCACGTCGCGGCAGTGGCTGAAGGCGAACAGCGGGAACTCGATCCCGAACCTCTCACACACCTCGGTACGCATGCCCCGACGCTAATGGACCGAACGTCATTCGGTCCATAGTGCCGGCTCACACGGGCCGGAACAGCACGTACGCCTCGCCCTCGGCCGGATGCTCGAACGTCACCCGCAACGGAAGGCCCTCACGCAGTGTCCCGGTGTCCACGCCGTTCAGCCGCGCGTGCAGCCACGGTCCTTCGGTGAGCTCGACCAGCGCCAGGTAGGCGGGCGGTGGCGCGTTCCCCTCCTCGTCGGGGCGGCCGTGCGTGACCGTCCAGGTCACCAGCGTCGCGTCCCCGGCGGCCTGCGCCCAGGTCAGCTCCTCCTCGCCGCAGCCGGGGCAGCCGCCCGCGTCCGGCGCGAACCACAGGTCGCACGCCTCGCACCGCTTGATCATCAGGCGGTCGGCGGCGGTGCCGTCGAAGAACGGGTCGGTACGGCCGTCGCGCCGCAGGATGCCGATCTCCATGGGTCAGGCCCCCTTCGCGTGCGGACTGAGGATCAGCGTCGAGTGGTGGTCGAGGATGCCGCCGTTGCCGCTGACGAGGATCACGTCGTTCGTGGCCGCCTGGCGTTCGCCGCCCTGCCCGCGGGCCTGGATCACGGCCTCCGACAGCGGCGTCATGCCCCACATGTAGTAGGCCGACAGCTGGCCGCCGCCGGTGTTGGTCGGCAGCGCGCCGCCGGGGCCGAGCGCGCCGGACGCGGCGAACGCGCCGCCCTCGCCCTTGGCGCAGAAGCCGTAGTCCTCCAGCGACACCAGGACCGTGTAGGTGTAGCAGTCGTAGAGCTGGCACACGTCGATGTCGTCGATGGTCACGCCCGCCATCTTCATCGCGATCGGCCCGGACGTGGCCGCGCCGGTGGTCAGGCCGAACTCGCTCCCGCGTTCCTTGCGGTGGCCCGGATGCCCCTGGCCCCAGCCCCACAGGTGCACGGGCGGCTGGGCGAGGTCGCGGGCGCGTTCCGCGGCGGTGACGACGACGGCGATGGCGCCGTTCGAGACCAGGCAGCAGTCGAGCAGGTGCAGCGGCTCGGCCACCCATCGCGAGTCCTGGTGGTCGGCGAGCGTGATCGGCTCGCGCATCTGCGCGAGCGGGTTGCGCGTGGCCCACTCGCGCGTGCTGACCGCGATCGCGCCGAGCTGCTCGCTGGTGGTGCCGTAGTGAGCCATGTGCCGCTGCGCCGCGAGCGCGTAGAACGCGTTGACGCTGCGGAAGCCGAGCGCGGCCGTCATGCCGCCGAAGCCGTACCATTCGGGCGCGTCGCGGTGGTAGGCCGAGCCAGCCGACTGCTTGGGCTGGAGGGGCGCGTCGGCGAAGACGCACACCACCGTGGACGCGGCACCGCTGAGCACCGACAGCGCCGCGTACGACACCATCGCGCCCGCCGTGGCGCCGAAGGCGTCCATCTTGGTGAGCAGCTGGAGGTCGCGCAGCCCGAGGGTGTCGGCGAGCTCGATGCCGGGGGAGCCGCCCATCCCGTGGCTGACCAGCAGCCCGTCCACGTCGTCGAGGGCCAGGCCCGCGTCGGCGACCGCGAGCCGGACCGCGTCGGCCGCCAGCCGGCGCGGGCTGCGCCCGTACACCCGGCCGAGCTCGGTCATGCCGAGCCCCACGATGCTCGCGCCGTCAACCATGGATCACCGCCACCTCCCGATGAGTGACGCCCTACGTTACCGAACCCGATTCGGACTCGTCCGCGCGGGTGCGGAAGGCGTGGCGGTAGGCCAGCGGCGAGGCGCCCACCATGCGGGCGAAATGCGCCCGCAGCGTCACCGGCGAGCCGAACCCGGCCTCCGCCGCGACGCGTTCGACCGGCAGGTCGGTGCTCTCCAGCAGCTGCTGCGCACGATGGATGCGCGCACGCAGGAGCCACTGCAGCGGCGTCGTGCCGGCCTGCGCCCGGAACCGCCGCGTCAGCGTGCGGACGCTCACCGCCGCCTCCCTGGCGATCTCCTCCAGGGTGAGCGGCCGGTGCAGGTTGGCCTCCATCCACGCCATGGTCGGCTGCAGGGCCGTCCCGGTGTCCTGCGGGTCCTCGTGCTGGATGAACTGGGCCTGCCCGCCGTCCCGCTGCAACGGCATGACGATGCCCCGCGCCGTACGCGCAGCCACGGCCGACCCGTTGTCGCGGCGGACGATGTGCAGGCACAGATCGATGCCCGCCGCGACCCCGGCCGCGGTCAGCAGGGAGCCGTTGTCCACGAACAGCACCGCGGGGTCGACCTCGATGCGCGGATGGCGGCGTGCCAGCTCGGCCGCCTGCATCCAGTGCGTGGTCGCCCGCATGCCGTCCAGCATCCCGGTCGCGGCCAGGACGAACGCGCCGACACAGATGGAGGCGATCCGCGATCCGCGCCCGGCGGCCTCGCGCAGCGCTTCGAGCACCTCGGCGGGCGGCTCGTCCAGGAACGTGTCGTGGGCGGGGATCACGATGGTGTCGGCGGTGGCCAGCGTCTCCAATCCCCACGGCGTCTCCAGCCTCATCTGCCCGAAGAAGCCCGTGGTGATCGCCTTGCCCGGCACCGTGCAGACCCGCGTCTCGTACAGCGGTTCGCCGTTCTCCCCGACGGCGGACCCGAAGACCTGGCAGGGCACCGTCAGCTCGAAGGCGACGGCGCCCTCAAGGGCGAGAACGGCCACAACATGCATGGCCAGAATCTAGCGCACCCCGGCATTCTGGACACTGTCGGGTGCCTCCCGGAACGCCGACGATCTACGCATGGCAGATCACTTCACCGACTTCGACATGCCCGACACCGAGCTGACCCGCAAGGCGCTGGCGTTCGCCGAGGAACTGGAGACACCGGCCCTCGTCAACCACTGCGTGCGGACCTATCTCTTCGGGCGGGCCGCAGGGGAGGCGCAGGGCCTGCGTCCTGGCGCCGACTACGACGACGAGCTGCTCTTCCTGGCCGCCGTGCTCCACGACGCCGGCCTCAGCGAGCGCGGCGACGGCGACCAGCGCTTCGAGGTGGACGGCGCCGACGTGGCCGCTGCGTTCCTGCGCGACCAGGGTGTCGCCGAGGACCGGATCGACATCGTCTGGCAGGCGATCGCGCTGCACACCACCCTCGGGGTCGCCCACCGCCTGCGCCCGGAGATCGCCCTCACCCACCTCGGCGCCGGGGCCGACGTCGTCGCCCAGGGCATCGAGGCGTTCCCCGAAGGTCTCGTCGACCGGGTGCACGCCGCCATCCCGCGGTTGCTGCCGGACGCGGGCCTGGGCGACGCCATCCTCGACCAGGCGCTCCGCAACCACGACAAGGCGCCGCCTGCGTCGCTGGCCTTCGAGCTCCTCCGCAAGGTCAAGCCCGACATCCCCGTCCCCAACTTGCGCGAAGAGGCCGCCGAGGCCTGGCCAGGAGTCGCCTAACGGCCGCCGCGAAGATTCATCCCGCTCGGCGTCGCGGCGGCGCCGGCCTCCGCCCGACGCCGCCGCGCCCCACTCGGGCTCAGACAAGCGTGGCGTAGATGTACTGGTTCTTGACTCGCTTGACGGTCCAGACGACGACCGGCGCGTTGTCGGCCTTGGAGCCGCCCGTTACGTCCAGCGCGTAGTTCTTGAAGGACCTGATCCAAGGATTCATGAGGGCGAACTTCTGGTTGTTCTTGCCATGGCACTTCCACTGCCAGAGCTTTGTGCCCTTCTTGCCGCCGCGGCCCAGGTCAAAGCACTTGCCGCTGTGGGCATTGCGGATGACCCCGAAGAAGCCGGCGACACGTTCGAACTGCCACTGCTGGTTGCGCCGCCAGAGGCATCGGTACTGGTTGATGTACGCCCCGTTCCTCTTGCTGGCGCCCATGACGGTCAGGCACTTGTTGCTGTGCTTGAACCGCAGATAGCTCCACCTGCCTGGAGCCTTCTTGGTGCCGTTGGCCGGGATCAGCTCAAGCTCGCTGAGGTCATTGCCGGTGCGTGCCCATCCGGGGTCCTGCGCAGCCGTTGCGGCTCGGTCGGTGTCCGCCGGTGGGGAGGTGGCCGCGTTCACCGGACCGGCCGGGACGAGTGCCGCGAGCAGTGCCGCCGCTCCGGTGGCGGTGGCCAGGGACCTGTTCATGGTCCTCCTCGGGAGGGTTTCCTGATGGACGCCCCATGAAAGACCAGGCACGTCTCCGGCACGTCGCCGGATCGTCTCCGCCCCGTCTCCCGGGGGGAACCGCGATGATCGGGCCCGCACCCGGCCGGAACGGAGTGCGGGCCCCGGAGAGCCGGCAGCGGGAAGTCTCAGGAGGCGAGGATCGCCTGGAGGAAGTCCTTGGTGCGCTGTTCGGTGGGCTCGCCGAAGATCTGGTCCGGCGGGCCCTCCTCGACGATCTGGCCCTGGTCGAACATCAGGACCCGGTCGGAGATGTCCCTGGCGAAGTGCATCTCGTGGGTCACGCAGAGCAGGGTCAGATCGCTCTCGCGGGCGATGTCGCGCAGCAGGTCCTGGACGCCCACCACCAGCTCGGGGTCGAGCGCCGAGGTGACCTCGTCCAGCAGCAGCACCTTGGGCTGCATGGCCAGCGCCCGGGCGATCGCCACGCGCTGCTGCTGGCCGCCCGACAGCTGCGACGGGTGTGCATCGATCTTGTCCGACAGGCCGACCATGTCGAGCAGCCCGCGGACACGCTCCACGGCCTCGTCCTTCGACAGTCCGAGGACCCGGACCGGCCCCTCGATGAGGTTGCGCAGCACGTTCATGTTCGGGAACAGGTTGAACTGCTGGAAGACCATGCCGACCTGCTTGCGCATCTCGTGCAGGTGCTTTTCGTTGGCGGGCGCGAGGCTGCCGCCGCGGTCCATGTGCCACAGCGGCCGGTCGCCGATCCAGATGACACCGCCGTCGGGCTTCTCCAAGGTCATCAGGAGCCGCAGGATCGTGGTCTTGCCCGAGCCGCTCGGCCCGATCAGCGTCACCCGTTCCCCGGCCGAGACGGTGAAGTCCAGCTCTCGGAGCACGACGTTGTCGCCGAACCGCTTGACCACCTTCTCGAACAGGATGCCGGGCGCCGTGCCGTGCGGCAGCGGTGAGCCGGTCGCGGTCGTGGCCGTGGCCTCGGGGGAGTCCTCCGGTGTGGGGGCCTCGGGTGTGGCGCTAGATGGCGGCATAACGCCCCTCCATGCGTCGGATCAGAACAGATGACAGGATGCTCACGATGACGAAGATCGCGGCCGCGATGGTGAGCGGTTCGAGGTATTGCGCGGTCTTCCCGCCCTCGGTGGTCGCCACGGACATCATCTCCGGGACGGTGATCACAAGCATCAGCGGCGAGTCCTTGAACAGCGCGATCAGGTAGTTGCCCAGCGTCGGGATCACCTTGCGCACCGCCTGGGGCAGTACCACTCCGAACCAGACCCGGCCGCGCGGGAGGTTGAGGGCGGTGCACGCCTCCCACTGCCCGCGCGGCACGTCCTCGATGCCCGCGCGGTAGACCTCCGAGATATAGGTGGAGTAGTGCACACCGAGTCCGATCACGCCGGTCCAGAAGGCGCTGAACTGGATCCCCGCCTGCGGCAGCGCGTAGAACAGGAAGACCAGCTGCACCAGCAGCGGTGTGCTCCGGACGAACTCGACCACCCAGCGGACCACCTGGTTCAGCAGGATGTTGGGCGACCGGCGGAGGACCGCCCAGACGAGGCCGAGCACCAGCGCCAGCACGTAACCCAGCACGGTGGCGCCCAGCGTGTACCTCAGGCCATCCAGGAGCGGCGACACCAGGTCGCCCGCGTAGTTCCAGTCCCAGGTCATGTGCCCGTCCTTCCTACGCCGGTCAGGCCGCCCGCGCCCGCGGTGCCCGCGATGGCCGTCGCGGCACGCCGCTGCGGCCGGCGGCCGAGGATGCGCTGGCTACGACGCTCCAGGAAACGGACGAGCAACTGGAGCACCTGCGCGATCACGAAGTAGACGACCAGCACGATGAGGTACACCGTGACGCTCTTGCCGGTGGAGGCGCGCAGCTTCTCGGCCCCGAACATCAGGTCGCTGATGCTGATCAGCGAGACGATGGCGGTGGCCTTGAGCAGCTCGATCAGCAGGTTGCCGAAGGGAGGCAGCATGAGCGGGAACGCCTGGGGCAGCAGAACCCGCCACATGCGCTGGTGCGGTCGCATGTTGAGCGCGATGGTCGCCTCGAACTGGGCCTTGGGCACGGCGTTGATCGAGCCGCGCACCACCTCGGCGCCGTAGGCCCCATAGTTGAGCGCCAGCGCCAGCACACCGCAGAACAGCGTCTCGATCTTGAAACCCACGAGCGGGAGGGAGTTGAAGAACCAGAACATCAGGACCAGCGCGGGCAGGCCGCGGAAGAACTCCACGTAGGTCCGGCCTGCCGCACGGGCCGCGAGGTGGCTCGACGTGCCCATCACTCCGAAGACGAAGGCCAGGACCAGCGCGATGACCGCCGAATACAGCGTGAGCTGCAAGGTCTTCACCGCCCCGTCCCACAGGAGCGGGCTCTTGAGGATCTCCGACACGAGGATCAGGCCTTGCAGAACTCAGCGGCCGTACGGTCGCCGGGCATCTCGGCCTGGCTGAACCCGAACGGCTGGAGGATCTGCAGCAGGCGGCCGCTCTTCTTGAGCTCGGCGAGCTTGCCGTTGAACGCCTGGACGAGATCGGTGTCGGCCTTGCGGAAGCCGAAGCCGCCCGCACCGGACTGCTCCTTGCCGTTGATGATCACGTCGAACGCCGGCGTGACCTCGAACGGGTCGTTCTTGTGCTTGGACAGCAGGTCCATGAGCGAGATACGGGTGAGCGCGATGCAGTCGCAGCGGCCGGCCCTGAGGCCGTCGAAGGCGCCGGGCCCGTCGGGGAAGGGCTTGATGTTGCCTTTCGCGACACCGAGCTTGGCGGCGTAGTCGGCCTCGGCCGCCCCCTTCATCACGCCGACCCTGACCTTCTGCTTGATGGCGTCGTCGAAGTTCTTGAGCCCCTTGGGATTGCCCTTGGGGACCATGAAGGCGGTCTTGGCGATGTACTCGGGGTCGGCGAAGATGATCTTGCTGCACCGATCAGGGTTGATGAACATGCCCGCCGCGATGGCGTCGAAGCGTCTGGCCTGGACGGCGGGGATGAGCCCGTTGAAGTCCACCTGGACGCCGCGGACCTCGTTGATGCCGAGCTCCTTGAAGATCACCTTGGCGAGTTCGGGGGCCTCGCCGGTCAGCTTGCCGTCGCTGGTGGTGAAGCCGTACGGCGACTCGTTGGCGTAGCCGACCTGGATGTAGCCCTGCTTCCTGGCCCTCTCCAGCGTGCCGCCGCTGGCCTTCTCCTTCTTGGGGTCGGTCGTGGTACACGCGGTGGCGCCGAGGACGGGGACCGCGCCGGCGAGCAGGACGCCGTTGCGCAGGAAATCGCGACGGGAGGAAGTCATCTTTGAACTCCTGTGAGTTGCGCCGCCGCGCCCGCCGGGGGCTCGGAGCCTCCGGCGGGCGCGGGGATGGGGTGGTGGGGATCGGGGGGACGGGGGTCGGGCCGGGGACTGGGAGCGGGGGGAGCGGCCGGTCCCCGGGATGGCCGGATCAGTAGGGCGGTCGGATCAGTCGGTGATGGGGGTGAAGTCGCGTGCCCCGATGAACGAGGGGCGCGGCGAGGGTGCGGAGAACGGTTCCACGCAGGTGTTCTCGACGCTGTTGAAGACGATGAAGACGTTCGAGCGCGGGAACGGGGTGATGTTGCCGTTGGAGCCGTGCATGCAGTTGCAGTCGAACATCGTGGCCGAGCCGGCCGGGCCGGTGAACAGCTCGATGCCGTGCTTGTCGGCGAGGATCGACAGGCTGCCCGGGTCGGGGGTGCCGACCTCCTGGGACTTCAGCGAGGCCTTGTAGTGGTCGGCCGGGGTCTCGCCGACGCACGCCACGAAGGTCTTGTGCGAGCCGGGCATGATCATGAGGCCTCCGTTGTGCACGAAGTTCTCGGTGAGCGCGATGGAGATGCTCACCGCGCGCATGCGGGGCATGCCGTCTTCGGCGTGCCAGGTCTCGAAGTCCGAGTGCCAGTAGAAGTCCTTGCCAGTGAAGCCTGGCTTGTAATTGACCCGGCTCTGGTGGACGTAAACATCGGAGCCCAGGATCTGCCGTGCCCTGCCGACCACGCGCGGATCGCGGACCAGGCGGGCGAAAACGTCGCTGATCCTGTGCACCTCGAAGATCGAGCGCACCTCGTCGGAGTCGCGCTCGGTCACCGTGCGCTCGTCGGCGAGGATCGCGGGGTCGGCGGCCATCCGGCGCAGCTCGGCGCGGTAGGTCTCGACCTCCTCGGGGCCGATCAGCTGCTCGACGCTCAGGTAGCCGTTGGCCTCGAACGAGTCGAGCGTCGCGGCGTCGATGGGGCCGTCCTCGGGGCCGCCGTAGACCACCGGGTCCTGCCGGTAGAGCAGGGTGGGCTCGGTGGACACCCGCGTCGGATACGCGTCGGCGAGCGTGGGGTGGGACTCCATGAGACTCATGCGTTCTCCTTCTCTGTGGGCTCGGTCAGCAGCGGGTAGACACCGTTCTCGTCGTGGACCTCCCTGCCGGTGCAGGGCGGGTTGAAGACGCAGACCGTACGCACGTCGGTGTGGGCGCGCAGCGTGTGGTGCTCGTGCCCGTCGAGCAGGTACATCACCCCCGGCTCGATCCGGTGCTTCTCACCGGTCTCGTCATTGATCAGCTCGCCTTCGCCCTCGATGCAGTAGACCGCCTCGATGTGGTTGGCGTACCACATGCGCGTCTCCGTGCCCGCGTACAGAACGGTGTCGTGCAGCGAGAAGCCGACCTTCTCCTTGGCCAGCACCAGGCGGCGGCTGCACCAGGTCTCGGCCTGGACGTCGCGCTCGGTGCCGACGATCTCCTTCAGCGATCGGACGATCATTGACTCTCTCCTCAGACGGTGACGGCGGCGCGGACGGCGCGCACCGACTCGGCGATGATCTCCAGGCCCCGGGCGAGCTCGGCCTCGGTGACGGTGAGCGGCGGCAGCAGCTTGACGACCTCGCCCTCGGGCCCGGAGGTCTCCATGAGCAGGCCGCGCTCGAACGCCTCGGCGCAGATCCTGGGAGCCAGCTCGGGGTCCTTCATGACCATGCCCCAGACCAGGCCGCGCCCGCGGACGGTCTCGATCGCGCCGGCGTGCTCCAGCGCGATCTCCTGGAGGGCGCGCTCGACCTGCTCGCCCTTGGCCAGGGTCTGCTTCTCCAGGCCCTCACCGGACCAGAACTCCTCCAGCGCGGCGGTCGCGGTGACGAAGGCGGGGTTGAACCCGCGGAACGTGCCGTTGTGCTCGCCCGGCTCCCACACGTCCAGCTCGGGCCGCATGAGCGTCACCGCGAACGGCAGGCCGTAGCCGCTCAGCGACTTGGACAGGCAGATGATGTCCGGCGTGATGCCGGCCTCCTCGAAGCTGAAGAACGGGCCCGTCCGCCCGCACCCCATCTGCACGTCGTCGACGATCAGCAGGATGTCGTGGCGCCGGCACAGGTCGGCCAGCCCGCGCAGCCATTCCGGGGTGGCCACGTTGATCCCGCCCTCGCCCTGCACGGTCTCGACGATCACGGCGGCGGGCTTGTCCAGGCCGCTGCCGCTGTCGTCGAGCATCGTGTCCAGCAGCAGGAAGTCGGGGGTGCGGCCGTCGAGGTAGTTGTCGTACGGCATCGCCACGCCGTGGCCGAGCGGCACGCCCGCCCCGGTGCGCTTCATCGAGTTCCCCGTCACCGCCAGCGCGCCGAGCGTCATGCCGTGGAAGGCGTTGGTGAAGCTGACGACGGTCTCGCGGCCGGTGTATTTGCGGGCGAGCTTGAGGGCGGCCTCCACGGAGTGGTTGCCCGCGGGGCCGGGGAACTGCACTTTGTAGTCGAGTCCGCGTGGCGCGAGCACCACATCGTTGAATCGTTCCAAGAACGTGCGTTTGGCGTCGGTGTACATGTCGAGGCTGTGCACGATGGAGTCGGCGGCGAGGTAATCCATCAGCGGGCGTTTCAGAACGGGGTTGTTGTGCCCGTAGTTCAGCGTGCCTGCGCCGGCGAAGAAGTCGAGGTAGGTCGTGCCGTTCTCATCGGTGATCTGGCTGTCCCGGGCGGTGGTGAACACCGTGGGCCAGCCCCTGCAGTAGCCGCGGACTTCCGATTCGAGACGTGCGAAAACGTCCATGTGTTCCTCCGGCATCGAGTGGGAGCGAAACAGGGCGGGAGTGATCAGGCCGGCAACGGGCCGATGCGGAACAGCACCTCGGGATCGTGGCCGTGACCTGGCGGGAAGTGTTCGGAGCCGAAGAGGGGGCGGCGGGCCAGGGCGCAGCCGCGGGCACGCGCGAACGACTCGAACATCGCGGTGGAGGCGGTGTTGGCCGGGGTCACCGTGGCCTCCAGGAACCGGCAGCCGCGGGCGGCCATCCGGTCGCCGAGACGGTCCAGCATGCGCCGGGCCAGCCCCCGCCCGCGGTGGTCGCGGTCCACGGCCACCTGCCACACGAAGAACGTGTCGGGCTGCTGGGGGCGCACGTATCCGGTGATGAATCCGCACGCCTCGTCGCCGGATTTGGCGACCACCGAAGTGTCGGCGAAGTCGCGGCACCAGAGTGTGTAACTGTAGGGCGAGTTGACATCGAGAACCTGCGACTCCCGTGCCATCCGCCACAACTCCCGGCCGTCCTCCAGGCTCGGCTCCAGGAGTCGTACCGTCGGGTCGTCGTCAGTTCGCCGTGGTCGTGATTGCAGGGGTCGCGGTGCCATGCCCAGGCAACTTAGCGAACTTCGCCGATGCCCCAATCGCGATTGTTATCAAGGGGATGTTTGGCGGTCAGAGGGCCGGGTAGGGGTAGTCGATTACTCGGTTCCGGGCATCAAATTCACACCGCCGTGCCATCCGGAAAGTCATGTAGACCCCGTCTACCTGGGCCTTTCGGGGTCATCTCCGTGGGTGACCGGGAAGCACCCCACGGTGATGACAGAGCGTGAGACGTGACAACACCTGTCCTGGCGTCACATTACATTTGTGTGAGCTGAATCACGCAGATTTAACGTCAACTGGATACCGCCGTGAGGCGTCTGGTGACACGCTGCACGCCCGCAAGCCGAGGGCGTGGTGAACACTCGCGGTCCGGCGGGCGTACGCGGCGCCCGGCCCGCCGGACCTCGGGTCGCGTCAGGACCTCTTGGCGAAGCGGTCGGTCGCCTCGATGAGGCGGTGGGTGATGCCCGGCTCGGTGAAGGCGTGCCCGGCGTCGTCCACCAGGTGGAACTCCGCCTCCGGCCAGGCGCGGTGCAGGTCCCAGGCGGTCGCGGCCGGGGTGCAGACGTCATAGCGCCCCTGCACGATGACGGCCGGGATGTGCCGGATCTTCTCGACGCCCTCGATCAGCTGCTCGCCGTCGAAGAACCCCTCGTTCACGAAGTAGTGGTTCTCGATCCGGGCGAACGCGACGGCGCTCTCCTCCTCGCCGGCCTCCTCGATCGAGGCGGCGTCGGGGACCAGCCGGATCGTCGCGGCCTCCCACTGCGTCCAGGCCTTCGCCGCCGGGATCCGCACGGCGGGGTCGGGGGAGTTGAGCCGCTCCTCGTAGGCGCTCATCAGGTCCTCGCGCTCGTCCTCGGGGATCGGCGCCAGGTACTCCTCCCACCGGTCGGGGAAGATCAGCGAGGCGCCCTCCTGGTAGAACCAGTAGAGCTCGAACGGCCGCAGCGTGAAGATCCCGCGCAGCACCAGCTCGGTCACCCGGTCCGGGTGCGTCTGGGCGTAGGCGAGCGCGAGGGCGCTGCCCCAGGAGCCGCCGTAGACCAGCCAGCGGTCGATTCCGAGGTGCTCGCGCAGCACCTCCATGTCGGCGACCAGATGCCAGGTGGTGTTGGCCTCCAGCGAGACCTCCGGGTCGCTCGCGTGCGGGGTGCTCCGGCCGCAGTTGCGCTGGTCGAACAGCACGATCCGGTACGCCTCCGGATCGAACTGGCGCCGGTGGTCGGCGTTGCAGCCGGCGCCGGGGCCGCCGTGCAGCATCACGAGGGGCTTGCCGTCGGGGTTTCCGCAGGCCTCCCAATAAATGTGATTGCCGTCGCCGACGTCGAGCTGCCCGGAGTCGTACGGCTCGATCGGCGGGTACAGGGTGCGAAGCTCCATGAGCTGTGATTCTTCCACGCCCACCTGCGGCCGGACCTGGCCGAAGACATCGTGCGGATCAAGAAACTAAACCCCAAACTGGGCAAACGCCGTCCGGGTCCCCACTAGAGTGCTTTCCGTGAGCGATCTCAACGGATCGGGTGGTTCGCGTCCCGTCCCGGACGCCGGCTCGCCCTGGCCGATCCCGGGACGTGATCCGGGGCCGCAGCCCGACGTGCCCATCAAGGCGACCCACAAGGCGGAGCGGGCGGGCGGCGAACCCGCCCGGCAGGCCGAGCCCGAACGACCCGAGGCGCAGCCCTGGGACATCGTCGAGCGGCTGCGCCAGATGGCCGATCTCATCGGCGACGCGCTTGCCGCCGGTGAGCGCAAGGTCTCCGAGGCGCAGACCGACGCGGCCTCGCAGGTGGCCACCGTCCAGTCGGAGAAGGAGGCGGCGCAGCGCGACGCCGCCGCGGCTTGGGGTGAGGTGCAGCGTGCGCGCGGTCAGGCCGAGCAGGCCGACCGCCGGGCGATGGAGGCCGAACGCCGCCTCGCCGACGTCCAGAACGAGTCCGCCGCGCAGATCAACGCGCTGCAGGCCGAGAAGGAGTCCGCCCAGCGCGACGCCGCCGCGGCCTGGGGTGAGGTGCAGCGGGCCCGCGGCCAGGCCGAGCAGGCCGAGCGCCGCGCCATCGACGCCGAGCGCCGCCTCGCCGAGGCCGAGCACCGCGCCGCCGAAGTGCAGAACGAGGCCGCCTCGCAGGTCGCCGCGTTGCAGGCCGAGAAGGAGTCGGCCCAGCGCGACGCCGCCGCCGCCTGGAACCAGGCTCAGCAGGGCCGCGTCCAGGCCGACCAGGCCCGCGGCCAGGCCGAGCAGGCCAGAGCCCAGGCCGAGCAGGCACGGGTCCAGGCCGAGCACGCGCGCGCCCAGCTGGAGCAGGCCCAGGCCCAGGTCGAGCAGGTCGAACGCAGGATCGCCGAGGCCGAGGCGACCGTCCGCCAGGCCGTCACCCAGCGTGACGCGATGAGCGAGGCGCGCGACGACGCCAACCGCGCGCTCGAAGACGCCATCGGCGCCCGCCGTTCGGCCGAGGCCGAGCGCGACCGGGTCGCCGAGCAGGGCGGGGAGCTGTCTCGGGCTCTGGAGAAGGCGCACAGCGAGCTGTCGGCGCTGCGCGCCAAACTCACCGACGCCGAGATGACCGCCCAGAACCTCCAGCATTCCGCGGCCACCGCCGCCAAGGACGCCGAAGACGCGCGGCGCCACGCCCAGGAGGCCGAGAACGAGCGGCAGCAGGCCCTCGACACCGCCGCGCAGTCCCTGGAGGCCGCCAAGAAGGCCGAGCAGGCCAGGGAGGCCGCCGAGCGGGCCCGCGAGGCGGCCGTCCAGGCCCAGGCGCGCGTCGAGTCCGAGCGCACGCTCGACCGCGGCCGGGCCGACAAGGCGACCCGCGAGCTCGACAAGGCCACCGCGGGCCTGCGCCAGCTGGCCGCCGAACGCGACGCCATCGCCGAGAAGCTCGCCGAACGCGACCAGTGGGTCGACCAGCTCGCCCAGGCCGTCACCGAGCAGCGCGCCGCCATCGCCGAGCTCTCCCAGGAACGCGACCAGGCCCGCAACGCCGCCGACCAGGCCCGCTCACTGATCGACGAGCTCACCCGCCAGCTGCGCACGATCATGCCGACGGCGGCCCCCCGGCTCTGAGACGCCCCGGCGCCTCCGAGCCGCCCGCGCGCGGCCGATCTACTCGGTCGCGTCACGTCGATCGCGCCCGGCCGCCCGTCATCGACCGCGGCGCCGAAAGCGGTGCTGAAGCCCCGCGCACACGACGATTTCGGCCGTGGGCGCGGCGGTGCGGCCCCTGACCAGGGGCGCGACACACCCGATGGGCCCCCTCCCGGACGCCGCAGGTCCCGTCGGCTGTTATCCTGGTGGCCCGTGGACAGTGCGGTAACGTCCGCCTCGCAACGACCACGGGAGCGTCTTCTTGCCTTCGGCAGCCACTGGTAGATCACGTCCTACCAAGCACCTCTTCGTCACCGGCGGTGTCGCCTCCAGCCTCGGCAAGGGACTGACGGCGTCCAGCCTCGGGCGGCTTCTCGCCCTTCGCGGCCTCCGCGTCACCATGCAGAAGCTGGACCCCTACCTCAACGTCGACCCCGGCACCATGAACCCGTTCCAGCACGGGGAGGTCTTCGTCACCGACGACGGGGCCGAGACCGACCTCGACATCGGCCACTACGAGCGGTTCCTCGACACCGAGCTGCACGGCTCGGCCAACGTCACCACCGGCCAGGTCTACTCCAACGTGATCGCCAAGGAACGCCGCGGCGAGTACCTCGGCGACACCGTCCAGGTGATCCCGCACATCACCAACGAGATCAAGGACCGCATCACCGGCATGGCCGAGGGTGACGTCGATCTGGTGATCACCGAGGTGGGCGGCACGGTCGGCGACATCGAGTCGCTGCCCTTCCTGGAGTCGGTCCGGCAGATCCGGCACGAGATCGGCCGCGACAACTGCTTCTTCCTGCACGTCTCGCTGCTGCCCTACATCGGCCCGTCCGGCGAGCTCAAGACCAAGCCGACGCAGCACTCGGTGGCCGCGCTGCGGTCCATCGGCATCCAGCCCGACGCGATCGTGTGCCGCTCCGACCGGCCGATCACCGACGGGCTCAAGCACAAGATCAGCCTGATGTGCGACGTCGACCGCGAGGCCGTGGTCTCGGCCGTGGACGCCGCCAGCATCTACGACATCCCCAAGGTGCTGCACTCCGAGGGCCTGGACGCCTACGTGGTGCGCCGCCTCGGCCTGCCGTTCCGCGACGTCGACTGGGGCGCGTGGGACGAGCTGCTGCGCCGCGTCCACCGGCCCGCCCGCGAGGTCACCATCGCGCTGGTCGGCAAGTACATCGACCTGCCCGACGCCTACCTGTCGGTCACCGAGGCGCTGCGCCACGGCGGGTTCGGCAACGACGCCAAGGTCCACATCCGCTGGGTCAAGAGCGACGACTGCGAGACACCCGAGGGCGCCAAGCGCGAGCTCGACGGCGTGGACGGCGTGCTGATCCCGGGCGGCTTCGGCGTGCGCGGCATCGAGGGCAAGCTCGGCGCGATCAGGCACGCCCGCGACAACCGTGTCCCGCTGCTCGGCATCTGCCTCGGCCTGCAGTGCATGGTCATCGAGTCGGCCCGGACGCTGGCCGGGCTGGCCGACGCCGGCAGCGTCGAGTTCGACCCCGCCACCCCGCACCCGGTGGTGGCCACGATGGCCGACCAGGTCGACGTGGTGGCCGGTGAACGCGACATGGGCGGCACCATGCGGCTCGGCCTCTACCCGGCCGACCTGGCCGAGGGCTCGATCGTCCGCGAGCTCTACGGGGAGGCCAAGGCGTCCGAGCGGCACCGGCACCGCTACGAGGTCAACAACTCCTACCGCGACGAGCTGGAGCGGGCGGGCCTCCGGTTCAGCGGCCTGTCGCCCGACGGCCGCCTGGTGGAGTACGTGGAGCTGCCGCGCGAGGTCCACCCGTTCTTCGTCGGCACGCAGGCGCACCCGGAGTTCCGCTCGCGGCCGACCCGCCCGCATCCGCTGTTCACCGGCCTCATCTCGGCCGCGCTCGACTACGCCGACAGCCGCGCCGGCGCGGCGTCGTGACCGGCCCCGTCACCGGTTCCGCGACGGGCTCCGCGCCCGGTGCGGCGACCGGCTCCGCGACCGGTTCCGCGACCGCCCACGGGCTCGGCCCGCGGGACGTGCGCGACCGGCCGGAGCACTGGGAGGTCACCGGCAGCAGCGAGGAGTTCGACGGGCACGTCTTCAGCGTCCGCCGCGACTCGGTGCGCATGCCCAACGGCGCGGGCACCGAGATCGTCCAGCGGGACGTCATCGAGCACCTCGGCTCGGTCGGCATCCTCGCCCTCGACGAGCACGACCGCGTGCTTCTCGTCCGGCAGTACCGGCACCCGGTCGGCCGCCTGCTGTGGGAGGCGCCCGCCGGGCTCCGTGACAAGGCGGGCGAGCCGCTCCAGCGGCTCGCCGAGCGCGAGCTGCTGGAGGAGGCGGGGTACCGGGCCGACCGCTGGGACACGCTCGTCGACCTCTTCCCGTCCTCGGGGATGTCGGACGAGCGCACCCGGATCTTCCTTGCCCGCGAGCTGACCGAGGTCCCCGCCGACCAGATCGACTTCGAGCGGGTGCACGAGGAGGCCGACATGCCGGTCGTCTGGGTGCCGCTGGCCGAGGCGGTGCGCAAGGTGTTCGCCGGAGAGATCCACAACATGATCGCCGCGACCGGCATCCTCGCGGCGCACGCCGCGCACGCGAGCGGCTTCCGCGACCTGCGCCCGGCGGACGCGCCGGAGGACTGACGCGGCCCGGCCCGGCCGCCGGGGCGTCCGCGTCCGTTCCGGCGGCGGGAGAAGGCATGATGGGGCACGTCCCCTGTCCGCCGCCTCGCCCGGAAGAGGTGCCGCAACTGTCACCGAGCACGACCGGCCGGTACGCCGAGCGAACCCCCGCCGGTCCGGAGACCGGGCTGGCCTCCGCCGTGCGCACCTACCTGGGTCACCTGGCCGTGGAACGGGGGCTGGCGGCCAACACCCTCAGCTCCTACCGGCGCGACCTGCGCCGCTACGTCACGGTGCTGGCCGGCCGGGGCCGCGACGCCCTCGACCAGGTCACCGAGGACGACGTCCGGGCGTTCCTGGTGGGCCTGCGGGAGGGCGACGAGGAACACCCGCCGCTGGCGGCGGGCTCGGCGGCCCGGGCGGTCGTCGCGGTCCGCGGCCTGCACCGGTTCGCGCTCCGCGAGGGTCTCGCGCCGGGCGACCCTGCGCGCGACGTCAAGCCGCCCACCCCGCCCCGCAGGCTGCCCAAGGCCATCTCGCTCGACGACGTCGAGCGGCTGCTGGCGGCGGCCGGGGCGGCGGGAGACTCCGGCGGGCCCGCCGAGGCCGCGCGCGGGCTCCGCGACAGCGCCCTGCTGGAGCTGCTGTACGGCTCGGGCGCCCGCATCTCCGAGGCGGTCGGCCTCGACGTCGACGACCTCGATCTGGACGAGGGGTTCGCCCGGGTGTCCGGCAAGGGCGGCAAGACGCGCGTGGTGCCGATCGGCGACTACGCCCGGCGCGCCGTCGAGGCCTATCTCGTCCGTGCCAGGCCCGAGCTCGCCAAGGCCGGACGCGGCGGGCCCGCGCTCTTCCTCAACGCGCGCGGCGGGAGACTGTCGCGGCAGGGCGCCTGGATGGTGCTGCGCGCCGCCGCCGAACGGGCCGGGCTGTCGGACGTCTCGCCGCACACCCTCCGGCATTCGTTCGCCACGCATCTGCTGGACGGCGGAGCGGACGTCCGGGTCGTGCAGGAGCTCCTGGGTCACGCCTCTGTGACCACGACCCAGGTCTACACGCTGGTGACGGTCCAGTTGCTGCGGGAGGTGTACGCGACCTCCCACCCGCGAGCACGAGATGGATGAATCCCGGCCTACGGCGCGCGTCGGCTTGAGACGCACGGTGTCAAGCCCTAGAGTCGCCGTTCTGGATGGCATTTTCGGGCCGCCCGGGAGGGATCTGGTGACCAGCACACACGCTGCGGAGGGCGTTCTGTCCTCCGCCACCATAGAGACCGATCCGCGTCGAGCCCTCGGGCCGACTCAACGCCCTGTGCCGACGCTCCCCGATCCGGAGCCGCTGGCCGAGCACGGGCCGGCGCGGATCGTGTCGATCTGCAACCAGAAGGGCGGGGTCGGCAAGACCACCACGACCATCAACCTGGGGGCCGCGCTCGCCGAGTACGGACGCAAGGTCCTGCTGGTGGACTTCGACCCGCAGGGCGCGCTCTCGGTCGGCCTCGGCAAGGGCGACCCGCGCCAGCTCGACGTCACGATCCACAACCTGCTGCTCGAACGGGACACCGAGTGGGAGGACGTCGTCATCGACACCGGTGTCGACGGGCTCGACCTGCTGCCGAGCAACATCGACCTGTCGGGCGCCGAAGTGCAGCTCGTGCACGAGGTCGGCCGCGAGTACATCCTCGCCGGCGTGCTCAAGCCCGCCGTGCCCCACTACGACTACATCCTCATCGACTGCCAGCCGTCGCTCGGCCTGCTCACGGTCAACGCGCTGGCGGCCAGCGAGGGCGTGCTCATCCCGCTGGAGTGCGAGTACTTCGCCATGCGCGGTGTCGCGCTGCTGATGGAGACGATCGAGAAGGTGCAGGGGCGGATCAACCCGGGCCTGGAGATCGACGGCGTCCTCGGCACCATGTACGACTCCCGCACACTGCACACCCGCGAGGTGCTCAGCAGAATCGTCGAGGCCTTTGGTGACCAGGTCTTCCACACGGTCATCAATCGCACGGTACGGTTTCCTGACGCGACCGTCGCCGGGGAACCGATCACGTACTTCGACCCCAACTCGATGGGGGCGAACGCATATCGTGGTCTCGCGCGGGAGGTGCTCGAAAGGTGGCGTCACGTCGGGTAAGGCTGCCCGGAGCGGATGAGATCTTCCGTCCCACCGCACCGAAACCGCCCGGCGTCGCGCCGAGACCGCCCGCCAAGGCCGCGGCGCAGCCCGTGGCCGCCGCCCCGCCCGTGCCAGCCGCCCCGCCCGTGCCCGCCGCCCGCCGTCCCACCGGCCGCCAGCGCCACGACACCAAGATCACGGTCTATGTCTCCGCGGCGGAGCTGCTGGACCTGGAGCGCCTCCGGCTCACCCTGCGCGCCGAGCACGCGCTGAGCGTCGACCGCGGCCGGATCGTCCGCGAGGCGGTCGCCGCGATCCTCGCCGACTTCGAGGTGCGGGGCGAGGGCAGCACCCTGGTCCGCCGCCTCCGCGACGGCGGCTGACGGCCGGCCCGGTCACCCCTCCGGCCATGGGACCATCACTTTGATCGATCAGACGGCCGGAACAGGGGGATGTCGCGTTGGCCTCCGCTAGCGTGAGCGGCGTGGACGAGACGTCGGCAGCGCCGGGCGCCGAACAGACAGAGCCCGGGGCCGAGCAGGCACGGGGCTTCCAGGTCCACCTGGACAACTTCGAGGGGCCGTTCGACCTGCTGCTGGGGCTCATCTCCAAGCACAAGCTCGACATCACCGAGGTGTCGCTGCACAAGGTCACCGACGACTTCATCGCGTTCATCCGCTCGCACGGCAAGGAGTGGGACCTCGACCAGGCCAGCCACTTCCTGCTGGTCGCGGCGACCCTGCTGGACCTCAAGGCCGCCCGCCTGCTGCCCTCGGGCGAGGTGGACGACGAGGAGGACCTCGCGCTGCTGGAGGCCCGCGACCTGCTGTTCGCGCGGCTGCTGCAGTACCGCGCCTACAAGGAGGTCGCCAAGGTCTTCACCGGGCGGATGGCCGAGGAGGCCAGGCGCTTCCCGCGCATCGTCCCGATGGAGCCGAGGTTCGCCAACCTTCTCCCGGAGGTGCTGCTCGGGCTCGGTCCGGCCGAGTTCGCCCGCCTGGCGGGCAAGGTCTTCGCGCCCAAGGAGCCGCCGTCGGTCTCCGTGCAGCACATGTACCAGCCGAAGGCCAGCATCAAGGAGCAGGCCGCGATCGTCGTCGAACGCCTGCGGCGGATGGGCACCGCGACGTTCCGCGAGCTCACCGACGACGTGGACGGCACCTACCAGGTCGTGGCCCGGTTCCTGGCGCTGCTGGAGCTCTACCGGGACCTGTCGGTGTCGTTCGAGCAGGCCGAGCCGCTGGGAGAGCTGCACATCACCTGGACCGGCCCCGACGAGGGCGATGTCGAGGTCGACGAGTACGAGGGCTCGCCCGAGCCCGCCAAGGACGGGAAAGACGACGATGACTGAGGAACCCGCGGCCGCCGTCGCCGACGATCTTCCGGGGCTGCGCGCCTCGGTCGAGGCGATCCTGCTGGTGGTGGACGAGCCGGTGACCGAGCTCACGCTGGCGCAGATCCTGGAACGGCCGCGCGACGAGGTCGTGGCCACCCTGCGCGAGCTGGCCGCGGAATACACCGAGCAGGGCCGGGGGTTCGATCTGAGGGAGATCGCCGGCGGCTGGCGGTTCTACACGCGCGACGTGTGCGCCCCGGTGGTGGAGCGTTTCGTCACCGACGGGCAGCAGGCCCGGCTGACGCAGGCCGCCCTGGAGACGCTCGCCGTGGTGGCCTACCGCCAGCCGGTGAGCCGGGCCAGGGTGTCGGCGATCCGCGGCGTCAACAGCGACGGGGTCATCCGGACCCTGACGCTGCGCGGCCTCATCGAGGAGGCGGGCCAGGATCCCGAGACGCAGGCGCACCTCTACCGCACCACGGGGTACTTCCTGGAGCGGCTGGGGTTGCGCAGCGTCGAGGACCTGCCCGACCTCGCCCCCTACCTGCCCGACGACCTACCTGAAGAGATCATCGAGGGACATTGAGCGACAACGAGGGCGTACGCCTGCAGAAGGTCCTGGCCGAGGCCGGGATCGGCAGCCGCCGCCACTGCGAGGAACTGATCGGCGAGGGCCGGGTCACCGTCGACGGCAAGGTGGTGTTCCGGTTCGGTGAGCGGGTCGACCCCGAGCGGGCCGTCATCCACGTCGACGGCCGCCGGGTCCAGACCCGCGCCGAGATGCGCTACTACATGATCAACAAGCCGCGCGGCGTGGTCAGCACGATGAAGGACGAGCGCGGCCGCAAGTCGCTGGCCGACTACGTGGAGGTGCCCGAGCGGCTGTTCCACGTCGGGCGGCTCGACACCGACACCGAGGGCCTGATCCTGCTCACCAACGACGGTGAGCTGGCGCACCGGCTGACCCACCCGAGCTACGGCGTGGAGAAGACCTACCTGGCCGAGATCCACGGCCCGATCCCGCGCGACCTCGGCAGGCGGCTCAAGGCCGGTGTCCGGCTGGAGGACGGCCCGGCCAAGGCCGACCGGTTCCGGATCTTCGATCAGGTGGGCCGCCGGGTGCTGGTGGAGATCACGTTGCACGAGGGGCGCAAGCACATCGTGCGGCGCCTGCTCAAGGAGGTCGGTTTCCCCGTCCAGCAGCTGGCGCGCATAGAGTTCGGACCGATCAAGCTCGGGCTCCTCAAGCCGGGCAACATGCGGGCGCTGACCGTCAACGAGGTCGGCGAGCTGTACAAGGCCGTGGACCTGTAGGAGGGGACGCAAGTGGCGGTACGCGCGATCCGGGGGGCGACGCAGGTCGACGCCGACGTCCGGGACCAGATCCTGGAGGCGACCACCGAGCTGGTCACCGAGGTCATGGCCCGCAACGAGCTGACCACCGACGACGTCATCAGCGTGATCTTCACCGCGACGCCCGACCTGACCGCCGAGTTCCCGGCGCTCGCCGCCCGCAAGCTCGGCTTCCACGACGTTCCGCTGCTGTGCGCGAGCGAGATCGCCGTGCCGCACGCGCTGCCCCGCGTGATCCGGCTGATGGCGCACGTCGAGGTCGACCGCCCGCGCTCGGACGTCCAGCACGTCTATCTGCGCGGGGCCACCGCGCTGCGCCTCGACATCGCCCAGTGACCCGGTGACCGTCAGGCGGGGCGGGTACGGGCCGATAGGCTGGCCCGGTGGTTGAAGTCAGGCGGATCGTCGTCGTCGGGACCGGGCTGATCGGCACCTCGATCGCGCTGGCCATGCGCAAACGCGGCACCGAGGTCCTGCTCACCGACCGTGACGCGGGCGCGTTGCGGATGGCGGTGGAGCTCGGCGCGGGCGAGGCGCTCGCGGACGGGGACGCCGCGGAGCCCGCCGACCTCGCGGTGCTCGCGGTGCCGCCCGCCGCCGTCGCGGTCACCCTGCTGGACGCGCAGAAGCGCGGGCTGGCCAGGGTCTACACCGATGTCGCCAGCGTGAAGGCCCTGCCCTTGGCCCAGGCCGCGCAGCTGGGCTGCGATCTCAGCGTGTTCGTTGCCGGGCACCCGCTGGCCGGGCGGGAACGGTCCGGACCCGCCGCCGCGCAGGACGATCTCTTCCTGGGACGCCCGTGGGCGCTGTGCGCGCCGCCCGAGGCCGGGCCCGAGGCGGTCGCGGCCGTGACGGCGCTCGCCGAGGCCTGCGGCGCCGAGCCGGTGACCGTGGACGCCGAGGAACACGACCGGGCCGTCGCGCTCGTCTCGCACGGCCCGCATGTGGTGTCGGCCGCCGTCGCGGCCCGGCTCACCGCCGCCGACGACGTCGCCCTCGGCCTGGCGGGCCAGGGCGTCCGGGACGTCACCCGGATCGCCGCCAGCGACCCCCGGCTGTGGATCGGCATCCTGTCGGCCAACTCCGAGCCGGTCGCCGAGGTCCTGGAGGCCGTCGCCACCGACCTGGCCGTCGCGGCCTCGCTGCTGCGCGACGGCAGCGAGGGCGCCGCGGCGCACGTCGCCGACCTGCTCCTGCGGGGCAACGCGGGCCGGGCGCGCATCCCCGGCAAGCACGGCGGCGACCAGAAGACCTACGCCGTGGTGCCGGTGATGATCCCCGACCGCCCGGGCGAGCTCGCGATGATCTTCCAGGCGGCCGGGATCGCCGGGGTCAACATCGAGGACGTGTCGATCGAGCACTCGCCCGGCCGGCCGCTGGGCGTCCTGGAGATCTCGGTCAGGCCCGAGGCCGCCGACCGGCTCGCCACCGAACTGCGGGCGCGCGGCTGGTCCGTCCCGGGCTGAGCCCCGCGCCCGGTAGCCTGAGGGGCCGGGGCCTCCACGAGGAGCACGAGGGCGGCGCGGTTTCGCCGCCCGTTTCCGCATGTCCGCATCGCAACGAAAGGCAGCGATCGTGTCGCTCGTCATCGCCATGGACGGCCCTTCCGGGTCCGGCAAGTCCAGCGCCTCCAAGGGAGTCGCCCGCGCACTCGGGCTGCGCTACCTCGACACCGGCGCCATGTACCGGGCCATGACGTGGTGGATGCTGGAGCACGGCGTTCCGGTGGAGGACGCCGCGGCGGTCGCCGCCAAGGCCGGCGAGCCCGTGCTGGAAAGCGGCACCGATCCCGGCGCGCCCACGATCAGCGTGGACGGCACCGACGTCTCCGGGCCGATCCGGACCCGCGAGGTCACCAACGCCGTCAGCGCGGTGAGCGCCGTACCGGAGGTCCGGGCGCGGCTGGTGGCCCTGCAGCGTGAGATCATCGGTAGTGGGGGAATCGTGGTGGAGGGCCGCGACATCGGCACGGCCGTCGCGCCGGACGCCCCGGTCAAGGTCTACCTCACCGCCAGCGAGGAGGCCCGGGCGGCGCGGCGCGCCAAGGACCTCGCCGCCGACCCCGGCGCCACCGTGACGGTGACGCGGGCCGAACAGGCCCGCCGCGACCGGCTCGACTCCACCCGCAAGGCGTCCCCGCTGACCAGGGCGGCGGACGCACACGAGATCGACTCGACCGAGCTGAGCCTCGGCGAGGTCATCGAGGCGGTCGTCCGCCTCGCGAAAGAGCACAACTGAGCATGCCGGAGGGGGCGCGGTGCAGCCTGGACTGAGGAGCGCCGGGAGCTTGCGACCAGAGCGACGAGGGAAGGCGGCGCCGAAAGGCGCCCCCGGCGGTATGCGGAGAACACAGTGAGCAGCAGCGAATACGAGCTTGAGACAGTGACCGTCGACGAGGACGGGCTGGCGCCGGACGCGCCGCCCGCCCCGGTGGTGGCGGTGGTCGGCCGGCCGAACGTCGGCAAGTCGACCCTGGTCAACCGGATCCTCGGCCGCCGGGAGGCGGTCGTGGAGGACGTGCCCGGGGTGACCCGCGACCGGGTCGCCTACGACGCGACCTGGAGCGGGCGCCGGTTCACCGTCGTCGACACCGGCGGCTGGCTGCCCGACGCCCAGGGCTTGGCGGCCGCGATCGCCGAGCAGGCCCGGCTGGCGGTGGAGCTGGCCGACGTGGTGATGTTCGTGGTCGACGCGACCGTGGGCGCCACCGACGTCGACGAGGCCGTGGTGGAGATCCTGCGCCGTTCCGGCAAGCCGGTCGTGCTGGTCGCCAACAAGGTCGACGACGCGGGCGCCGAGGCCGACGCGGCGGCGCTCTGGTCGCTCGGCATCGGCGAGCCGCAGCCGGTCAGCGCGCTGCACGGGCGCGGCAGCGGCGACCTGCTCGACGCGGTCCTGGAGGCGCTCCCCGAGGAGGCTCCCGCCGAGACGTTCGGCGAACTGGGCGGCCCGCGCCGCGTCGCCCTGCTGGGACGCCCCAACGTCGGCAAGTCCAGCCTGCTCAACAAGGTCGCGGGGGAGCAGCGGGCGGTCGTCGACTCGGTCGCCGGCACCACCCGTGACCCGGTGGACGAGCTGATCGACCTGGGCGGCAAGACCTGGCGGTTCATCGACACCGCGGGCATCCGCCGCCGGCACCGGGAGAACCAGGGCGCCGACTTCTACGCCACCCTGCGCACCCAGTCCGCGCTGGAGCGCGCCGAGGTCGCGGTCGTGCTGGTCGACGCGAGCGAGACGCTGACCGAGCAGGACCTGCGGATCGTCTCTATGGTGGTCGACTCCGGCCGGTCACTGGTGATCGCGTACAACAAGTGGGACCTGCTGGACGAGGAGCGCCGCCACTACCTGGACCGCGAGATCGACCGCCAGCTCCACCACGCGCGCTGGGCGCCCCGGGTGAACGTCTCGGCCAAGACCGGGCGTCACATGGAGAAGCTCGTCCCCGCGATCGAGACGGCGCTGGAGGGCTGGGGCACCCGCGTGCCGACGTCCAAGCTCAACCAGTTCTTCGCCGATCTGGTCAACTCGCACCCGCACCCGATCCGCGGCGGCAAGCAGCCGAAGATCCTCTTCGCCACCCAGGCGGGGGTGCGGCCGCCCCGCTTCGTGCTGTTCACGTCGGGCTTCCTGGAGGAGGGCTACCGGCGCTTCATCGAACGGCGCCTGCGCGAGGAGTTCGGCTTCGAGGGCACCCCGCTCGACATCACCATGAAGATCCGGGAGAAGCGCGGCAAGAAGAAGTGACCTTCCCGTCGCGCCTCTCCCGCCTGTAAGCTCTCTCTTACTCGTTGACCACACAACGAGGGTCTGTCTCTGTTGACGTCTGGCGCGGGTCGGGGAGTGCGAACGTGAAGCTTCTGCTGCTCATGTCCGTGGCGGCCGTGTGTGTGGCCCTCAGCTTCGTGTGGAAGGAGCCCTGGATCGGCGGTGTCGGCCTCCTGGTCGCCTTCGTCGCCATGTTCACCGACCGCGACGATGTGCGCGTGGACGAGAAACAGACCTACGAGACGGACAAGTCCGTCCGCAACATGAGGAGCAGGCACCGCTGACGCCGTGCCGCCGGCGGTCCTGCTAGCGCCGCCCGGTTCCCTGCTCCCCGGCGACCTGCTGGTCCTCGGGAGAGGTGGCCGGAGGCGGCGGAGGCGGGGTGCCCGCCGAGTCGCGCGCGTAGCGGCCGAACGACGACCGCGACATCGGCCGCGTCGTCTCGTCGTCGTGGTCACCGGTGTGCCCGGCTCGCTCCTCGTCGCCCGTCTCGTTCAGCCGCGCCTCCTTGACGCCGACCACCGCGAAGCGGCCGAGCGCGAGCGCGGCGAAGAACACCGCGACGACGCCGAGCCCGGTGAAACCGGCGAGCTGTTCGGCCACCTGCTGCCCCTCGTCGCTGCCCAGAGGCGCACCGACGCCCTCCACGTCCCAGAGCGAGGCCACGATGCCGCCCACCGCGAACCATCCGCCGCCCAGGACGGCGATCCACGCGCCGACCATGGCGAACGCGCGGTTGGCGCTGAGCAGCACGATCAGGCCGCCCAGCCCCACGGCGACCGCGGGCGCGACGCTCAGCTGCAGGCGGTCGGTGTCGTAGACCCAGGGGTCGTCGGGCGCGAAGCCGAAGTCGGCGTACGGGCCGGCGAACGGCAGCAGCCCGCCCCACAGCCCGAGCAGCACCAGCATCGTGCCGCTCAGAACGCCCCGGGTACGCGGAACATGCATTGTCCCAGCCATGATCGGTCCTCCTGACCGGGCTTATGTGATTGTTTTGGGGGGCGTTTACCCCGGAGAGGCCGGTCCAAGCACGCCGAGCGGAGCACACGGACCAATCTCCGCAAAGTACGGCCGTTCCCACCGCACCGTGGCATCATGTGACGACTTGTGATCAATCAGTTGCGAGCGGTCACGGATGTGCGGATGGGTGGAGAGCTCGAACGGGCGGCCGAGGAGTTCCTGGGCGCGTTCTACGCGGAGAACCCGGCGGAGGGTGCCGCGGAGGGTGCGGTGGCGGCACGGTCGCGTCAGGTCCGGGAGGAGATCCGCCGCACCGGGACGTACCGGCACACGGCGGCGGAGCTGCGGTTCGGCGCGCGGGTCGCCTGGCGCAACAGCAGCCGCTGTATCGGCCGTCTCTACTGGCGCAGCCTGCGGGTCCGCGACCGGCGTGACGTGCGCGCGGCCCGGGACGTCGCGGCCGAGTGTCTCGCGCACCTCGGGGAGGCGACCGGGTCGGGGCGGATCAGGCCCGTCGTGACGGTGTTCGCTCCCGACCGGCCCGGTGAGCCCGGGCCGCGCATCTGGAACGACCAGCTGATCCGGTACGCCGGGTACCGCAGGGACGGCCGGACCGTCGTGGGCGATCCGCAGAACATCGAGCTGACGCGGACGGCTCGCGCGCTCGGCTGGACGGGCGGGCGCGGCACGGCCTTCGACGTGCTGCCCCTCGTGATCGAGACGCCGGGCGAGCCGGTCAGGTTCTTCGACGTGCCCGGACGGGCCGTGCTGGAGGTGGAGCTCACGCATCCGGACTTCCGCTGGTTCGCCGGCCTGGGGCTCCGCTGGCACGCCGTCCCGGCGGTCTCCGACATGACCCTGGAGATCGGCGGCATCTCGTATCCGGCCGCTCCGTTCAACGGCTGGTACATGGGCACCGAGATCGGCGCCCGCGACCTTGGCGACGAAGGCCGCTACGACCTGCTGCCACGGGTGGCCGAAGGGCTGGGCCTGGACACGTCGGACGAGGCGACGTTGTGGCGCGACCGGGCGCTGGTGGAGCTGAACGTCGCGGTGCTGCACTCCTTCCGGCAGGCGGGGGTGACCATCACCGACCACCACACCGAGTCGCGGCGGTTCCTCGCGCACGTGTCGAAGGAGGAGTCGGCCGGGCGGACGTGCCCGGCCGACTGGAGCTGGATCGTGCCGCCCATCTCCGGTTCGGCGACCCCGGTGTTCCACCGGCTGTACAACGACCGCGATCTGCGGCCCAACTACGTCCGCAAGGCGCGGGCGCACCGTACCCCGGCACGCTGAAGTCGCTTGGAGCATCTGCCAAGAGAAGGTCGCTTTCAGCTTGTATCTTCCGGCGTTAGTGCCATACAGGCCTCGCATCTGCGGCAGGTAACCTTGCCCCGTGACGACGTTCCGCATCAGTGAGGCAGCGGGCCTGCTCGGCGTCTCCGCCGACACCGTCCGCCGGTGGGTCGACGGCGGGCGGCTGGCGGCCGTCCGCGACGAGCACGGGCACCGGCTGGTGCCCGGCGTGGAGCTCGCGGCGTTCGTGCGTTCCCAGGCCTGGCGGAACGAACCGGGGGAGCACCGGGCCTCCTCGGCACGCAACCGGCTGCGCGGCATCGTCACGGACGTCATCCGCGACGGGGTCATGGCGCAGGTCGAGATCCAGGCCGGGCCGTTCCGGGTGGTCTCGCTGATGAGCCGGGAGGCGGCCGACGAGCTCGGGCTCGACGTCGGGGTGGTCGCCGAGGCCGTCGTGAAGTCCACCAACGTCGTCGTCGAGCTGGCCGGCTGACCTGAGGGGAGCACGCATGCCTGAGCGTGTCGGTGTGTCGAGGCGCGCCCGTGTCGCGAAGCGCCTCGCGGCCGTCGCGGCTCTGCCGCTGCTGGCCGCCGGTTGCGGTGACACCGGAGGGCCGCCGGGCGGTGGCACGACCCTCACGGTGTTCGCCGCGGCGTCTCTGACGGAGTCGTTCACCTCGCTCGGCAGGACGTTCGAGGCCTCGCACAAGGGCGTGCGTGTCCGGTTCAACTTCGGTGGCAGCTCCGGGCTGGCGCAGCAGATCGGGCAGGGCGCCCCGGCCGACGTCTTCGCGTCCGCCAGCCCTGCCACCATGAGGCAGGTCAGCGCGGACTCCCAGGTCTTCGCCAAGAATCACCTGGTGATCGCGGTGCCGAAGGACGGCGCGGGTACGGTGACGAACCTGGCCGACCTGGCTCGGCCAGGGCTCAAGGTCGTGGTGTGCGCGCGCCAGGTGCCCTGCGGGGCCGCCGCGACGAAGGTGTTCGAGGTGGCGGGGGTGCGGGTGCGGCCGGCTTCGCAGGAACAGGACGTCAAGGCCGTCCTGACCAAGGTAGGGCTGGGCGAGGCCGACGCCGGGCTGGTCTACCGCACCGACGTCAAGGCCGCCGGCGCCAAGGTGCGGGGCATCGAGTTCCCCGAGTCGGCCAAGGCGATCAACGACTATCCGATCGTGGCGCTGCCCAAGGCTCCGCACTCCGCGCTGGCCAAGGAGTTCGTCCGGCTCGTGCTGTCCGCGCAGGGCCAGGCGGTGCTGAGCCAGGCCGGTTTCGAGTCCGCGAGGCCCGGCTGATCCCATGCTGAGTACCAAGCCCGCCCGAACGGCCGAAACGCTTCCGGGCCGTCCACCCTGGATTCTGATCCTCCCGGCGCTGGCGGGGCTCGCTTTCCTGGTGCTGCCGCTGGCGGGACTGCTGGTCCGGGCGCCCTGGTCGACGATCGGCTCACGGCTGGCCGAGCCACAGGTCCTGGAGGCCCTGCGGCTGTCCCTGGTCACCGCGACCCTCGCCACCGGGCTGTGCGTTCTGCTGGGAGTCCCGCTCGCCTGGGTCCTGGCCCGGGTGCCGTTCCCGGGGTCGCGGCTGGTCCGCGCGCTGGTGACGGTGCCGCTGGTGCTGCCGCCGGTGGTGGGCGGCGTGGCGCTGCTGCTGGTCCTGGGCCGCCGCGGCCTGATCGGCGGCCCGCTGTACGAGACGTTCGGCGTTTCGCTGCCGTTCAGCACGGCCGGGGTCGTGCTCGCCGAGACGTTCGTGGCGATGCCGTTCCTGGTGATCAGCGTGGAGGGCGCGCTGCGGGCGGCCGACCCGCGCTACGAGGAGGCCGCCGCCACGCTCGGCGCCACCCGCTGGACGACCTTCCGCCGGGTCACGCTGCCGCTGGTGGCGCCCGGCATCGCGGCCGGAGCGATCCTGTGCTGGGCGCGGGCGCTGGGCGAGTTCGGCGCGACGATCACGTTCGCGGGCAACTTCCCGGGCCGCACCCAGACCATGCCGCTGGCCGTCTACCTGGCCCTGGAGACCGACCCGCAGGCCGCGATCGTCCTCAGCCTGGTCCTGCTGGCGGTGTCCGTCCTCGTCCTCGCCGCGCTGCGGGACCGGTGGGTGAACACCACGTGAGCGGCGCACCGGGGCTCGACGCGCGGCTGGTCGTCCGGCGCGGCACGTTCGACCTGGACCTGGAGCTCACGGCGGAGCCGGGAGAGGTCGTGGCGCTGCTCGGGCCCAACGGCGCGGGCAAGTCGACGGCGCTCCGGGCGCTGGCGGGCCTGGTGCCGACGCACGACGGGCACCTGCGCGTCGACGGGACGGACCTGCTCCCGCTGCCCCCCGAACGGCGCGGCATCGGGATGGTGTTCCAGGACTACCTGCTGTTCCCGCATCTGAGCGCGCTGGAGAACGTGGCTTTCGGCCCGCGCAGCCAAGGGACGCGCAAGCGGGAGGCGCGGCGCCGGGCCGCCGAGTGGCTGGCGCACGTCGGCCTGGCCGATCATGCAGGAGCGCGGCCCCGGACGCTGTCGGGCGGGCAGGCGCAGCGGGTGGCGCTGGCCCGCGCCCTGGCCGTGCGGCCGCGGCTGCTGCTGCTCGACGAGCCCCTGTCGGCGCTCGACGCCCACACCCGGCTGGAGATCAGGGCCGCGCTGCGCCGCCATCTGGCCGGGTTCGACGGCGCCGCCGTGCTCGTGACCCATGATCCGCTGGACGCGATGGTCCTCGCCGACCGGCTGGTGGTCCTGGAGCAGGGGCGGCTGGTGCAGGAGGGGCCGCCCGCCGAGGTCGCGCGGCGGCCCCGGACGGACTACGTGGCGCGGCTGGTCGGACTGAATCTTTACCGAGGTCATGCCGCCGGCGGAAGCGTCCTGATCGATGATGGTGCTATCAAGTTCGACATAGTGGACCAACTTGAAGGCCAGGTCTTCCTGGCTTTCGCGCCATCCTCGGTGGCGCTCTACCGGAGCCGTCCGGACGGCAGCCCCCGGAATCTCTGGCGGGCGCGGGTCGAGGCGATAGAAAGGCACGGCGACCGCGTCAGGATAAGGCTGGAAGGCCCGCCACTGGGAGCCGCCGCTGATGTCACGCCGGGGGCCGTCGCCGAGCTCGGGCTGAGCGAGGGCAGCGTCGTATGGGCGGCCGTCAAGGCCACTGAAACCCATGTCTACCCAGCTTGACGGGCTGTATGTCGAGGTAGGGGCGCATCCGGGGGAACGGGGCGCGGCACTGGGTGATTTCTCTCACAAAATCACCCCGCAACGCCTAATAGAGGGCTCTGAGTGGTCCAGACCAAATGGCAAAAACGCGGGTCCTTGTTCATGATGCAAAGATCCTGCGAACAGCTGAAGGAGTTGCCCGTGTCCAACCAGGTCGTCCCCGGCCTCGACCAGGCCCCGACCAGTCACACCGAACTGATTGACTGGGTGCGGGAGATCGCCGAGCTGACCCAGCCTGACCGAGTCGAGTGGTGCGATGGCTCGCAAGCCGAGTGGGAGCGCCTCACCGGCCTCCTCGTCGAGCAGGGCACTTTCAGACGCCTCAATGCCGAAAAGCGTCCCAACAGCTTCTACGCCGCCTCTGACCCCAGTGATGTGGCGCGAGTAGAAGACCGCACGTTCATCTGCTCCGAAAAGGAAGAGGACGCCGGTCCCACCAACAACTGGATCGCCCCGGCGGAGATGCGCACGACCTTCGACGGTCTCTTCAAGGGCTGCATGAAGGGCCGCACCATGTACGTGGTGCCGTTCTGCATGGGACCGCTGGGCGGCAACATCTCCCAGCTGGGCGTCGAGATCACCGACTCGCCGTACGTCGTGGTATCGATGAAGATCATGACCCGGATGGGCGAGGGCGCGCTGCGGCTCATCGAGGAGCGCGGCCAGTTCGTCAAGGCGGTGCACTCCGTCGGCGCCCCGCTGGAGCCCGGTCAGGCCGACGTGCCCTGGCCGTGCAATTCCGAGAAGTACATCTCGCACTTCCCCGAGACCCGGGAGATCTGGTCCTACGGTTCCGGCTACGGCGGCAACGCCCTGCTGGGCAAGAAGTGCTACGCGCTGCGCATCGCCTCGACGATGGCGCGGGACGAGGGCTGGATGGCCGAGCACATGCTCGTCCTCAAGCTCACCCCGCCCACCGGTGAGACCCGGTACGTGGCCGCCGCGTTCCCGTCGGCCTGCGGCAAGACCAACCTCGCCATGCTGGAGCCGACCATTCCGGGCTGGAAGGTCGAGACCATCGGCGACGACATCGCCTGGATGCGGTTCGGCGAGGACGGCCGCCTCTACGCGATCAACCCTGAGGCCGGGTTCTTCGGCGTGGCGCCGGGCACCGGCGACTCCACCAACGCCAACGCCGTGAAGACCCTGTGGGGCAACAGCATCTTCACCAACGTCGCGCTCACCGACGACGGCGACGTCTGGTGGGAGGGGCTCACCGACGAGCCGCCCGCCCACCTCACCGACTGGAAGGGCAACGACTGGACGCCGGAGTCGCAGACTCCGGCGGCCCACCCGAACGCCCGCTTCACCACCCCGGCCGGGCAGTGCCCGATCATCGCGCCGGAGTGGGAGGACCCCAAGGGCGTGCCGATCTCGGCGATCCTGTTCGGCGGGCGCCGCGCCACCGCGGTGCCGCTGGTCACCGAGTCGTTCGACTGGCAGCAGGGCGTGTTCCTCGGCGCGAACGTGGCGTCGGAGAAGACCGCCGCGGCCGAGGGCACGGTCGGCGAGCTGCGCCGCGACCCGTTCGCCATGCTGCCGTTCTGCGGCTACAACATGGGCGACTACTTCGGCCACTGGCTCAAGATCGGCAAGTCGGCCGACGCCGAGAACCTGCCCCGGATCTACTACGTCAACTGGTTCCGCAAGGACGCCGATGGCCGGTTCATCTGGCCCGGCTTCGGCGAGAACAGCCGCGTCCTCAAGTGGATCGTCGAGCGTCTCAACGGCCAGGCCGACGCGGTCAAGACCGCGATCGGGCACCTGCCCACCAAGGACGCCCTGGACACGAGCGGCCTGGAGATCGACGAGGCCGACCTCGACACGCTGCTGTCGGTCGACACCGAGGTGTGGAAGCAGGAGGCCGCCCTCGTCCCGGACCACTTCAACACCTTCGGCGACCACCTGCCCAAGGAGCTGTGGGACGAGTACAACGCACTGGTGAACCGCCTCGGCTAGTTCGCAGGAGCTGAGGAGGCCAAGGGGCCGCGTCCGCCGGGCGCGGCCCCTTGGTGTGTGCGGAGCGGTGTACGGGAGCGGGTGCCGCTGACTTTGCCCAACCCGGGATGAGGGCGACGTTTTGGGACGGTCGCTCAGGGCTACCAGTGGGTTACGGCCCCGCACCGACGCGCGGGGCGGGCAAGGAGCCGTCGATCCCGCGGGAGGTAGCGATGTTCGACCTCATGGCTCGCAACTGGTGGGTCCTGGCGCTGCGCGGCGCGTTCGCCGTCCTGTTCGGGCTGGTGGCCTGGATCTGGCCGGGCATCACCGTCTGGGCACTGGTCATCTTGTTCGGCGCGTACGCCCTGGTCGACGGGGCCTTCGCGCTGGTCGCCGCGTTCCGAGGCGGGACCGCGCAGTCCCGCGGCTGGCTGGCGCTGACCGGCGTCTGCGGCATCGCCCTCGGCATCGTCGCGATGGTCTGGCCCGCCATCACCGGCTTCGCGCTGCTGATGCTGATCGCCTCCTGGGCGATCGTCACCGGCATCTTCGAGATCTTCACAGCGTTCAGCCTGCGCAGGCAGATCGAGAACGAGTGGATGTACGTGCTCACCGGCGCCGTGTCGGTGCTGTTCGGTGTGCTGCTCTTCGTCTGGCCCGTCTCGGGGGCGCTCGCGGTGGTCTGGATGATCGGGTTCTTCTCGATCCTGTTCGGCGCGTTCATGATCGGCGCGGCGTTCCGCATCCGCAAGCTCGGCCAGGAGGCCGAGCGGCGCGGCGGGATGACCGCCGGAGGCGGCGCGTCGGCGGCCCCTTCCGGCTGAGGTGCGGACTTTGCCCAACCTGGGGGCGGTAGGGGGATTTCTCGCCGGTGCGCCCGGCTACGGGTGAGGTACCGACGCCGCAGAGGGGGTACCGCCGTGGCCAGCACGCCGTTCGGCTCCATGTTCAACGACCCGTTCCGGGGTTTCGAGCACCTGACGGGACGGATGTTCGGGGCACCGGAGTCCTGGCCGCCGCGGTCGGGCGGCGTGCAGCGGGTCGACATCGGGCGGCTGCTGAGCGAACCCGGCCGCGAGCTCATGGCTCAGGCGCTCGAACGCGCCGCGCACCGCGGCGCCGCCGACCTCGACGTGACGGATCTCCTCGGAGCCGCCGCGCAGACCGACCCGGCGCGCGGGCTGCTGAGCGTGGCGGGAGCCGACCCGGACGGCCTGCTGGCGCGGATCTCCGATCTCACCGGGGACGGTGTCCCCGGCGAGCCGCCGTCAACGTTGACCCCGGCCGCCAAGCGGGCCCTGCTGGACGCCCAGCGCGTCTCGCGCGCGCTGGAGAGCAGCTACATCGGGCCCGAGCACCTGCTGCTCGCCCTGGCCGCCAACCCCGGCTCCACCGCCGCGCGGCTGCTGGGCGCGCAGGGGGTGAGCGCCAACGAGATCCAGAACGCGGTGCTCGCGCAGCCCGACCAGGCGGGGGCCGTACGGGCGCCCGGCCAGGGACCGTCCGAGACCCCGACGCTGGACGAGTACGGCCGCGACCTCACCGAGGAGGCGCGCCAGGGCGCCCTGGACCCCGTCGTCGGCCGCGAGGAGGTGATCGAGCAGGCCATCGAGGTGCTGTCGCGGCGGACGAAGAACAACCCGTGCCTCATCGGGGAGCCCGGCGTGGGCAAGACCGCGGTCGTGGAGGGCATCGCCCAGCGCATCGTCAACGGCGGCGTGCCCGAGAGCCTCAAGGGCAAGCGCGTCGTCGCCCTGGACCTGACCGGCATGGTCGCCGGGTCCAAGTACCGCGGGGAGTTCGAGGAGCGCATCAAGAAGGTCATCGACGAGATCCGCGCGCACTCCGACGAGCTGGTGATCTTCATCGACGAGGTGCACACGCTGGTCGGCGCGGGCTCCTCGGAGGGCGGCATGGACGCCGCCAACATCCTCAAGCCCGCGCTGGCCCGCGGCGAGCTGCACGTCGTCTCGGCCACCACGATCGACGAGTACCGCAGGTACATCGAGAAGGACGCCGCGCTGGAACGGCGCTTCCAGCCCGTCTTCGTGCCCGAGCCGACCGTCGAGGAGACCGTCGCGATCCTGGCCGGGCTGCGCGACAAGTACGAGGCGCACCACCAGGTCCGCATCACCGACGAGGCGATCGACGCCGCCGCGCGCCTGTCGGACCGCTATGTCTCCGACCGTTTCCTGCCCGACAAGGCCATCGACCTGATGGACCACGCGGCCGCCCGGGTACGGCTGCGGTCGTTGTCGCCGGACGAGGACGCGCGCCAGCTGGAACAGCGGCTCGAAGCCCTGCACCGCGACAAGGACCAGGCGGTGGCCAGCGAGAACTTCGACCGTGCCAAGCAGCTGCGGGAGGAGATCGAGCAGCTCCGGCCGGAGCTGGAGCGGGCCAGGCACGGCCACGACGACGTTCCGCAGGTCGCCGCCGCCGACATCGCCGAGGTGGTGTCCAGGCTGACGGGCATCCCGGTCGCCCAGCTCACCGAGGAGGAGCGCGACCGGCTGATGCGGCTGGAGGAGCACCTGCACGAACGGGTGATCGGCCAGGACGAGGCGGTCGACGCGGTCGCCGAGGCCGTGCGGCGCGCCCGCGCCGGCCTGTCGGACCCGGACCGGCCCCAGGGCAGCTTCCTGTTCCTCGGCCCGACCGGCGTCGGCAAGACCGAGCTGGCCCGGGCGCTGGCGGACGTGCTCTTCGGCGGCACCGACCACATGGTGCGCATCGACATGAGCGAGTTCCAGGACAAGCACACGGTCAGCCGCCTGATCGGCGCGCCGCCCGGATACGTCGGCTACGAGGAGGCGGGCCAGCTGACCGAGGCCGTCCGCCGCCGCCCGCACGGCGTCGTCCTGCTCGACGAGATCGAGAAGGCGCATCCCGACGTGATGAACATCCTGCTGCAGATGCTCGACGACGGCCGCCTCACCGACGGGCAGGGCCGCACGGTCGACTTCAGCAACACCATCGTGATCATGACCAGCAACGTCGGCGCCCAAATGATCCTGGAGTCCGGTGAGGACACCCCCGAGCTGCGTGACCAGATCATGGACCTGCTGCTGCGCACGCTGCGCCCCGAGCTGCTCAACCGGATCGACGAGGTGATCATCTTCACCCGGCTGGACCGGGACCAGCTCCGCGAGATCGTGGACCTGCTGCTCGCCCGGACCCGGCAGCGGCTGGCCGGCCAGGACGTCGCCATGGAGGTCACCGACGAGGCCAAGGACTGGCTGGCCGAGGTCGGCCACAAGCCCGAGTTCGGGGCCCGGCCGCTGCGCCGGACCATCCAGCGGGAGCTGGACAACCGGCTCTCGCGCCTGCTCCTGGGCGGTGACATCGAGGGAGGCGACACCGTCACCGTCGACCACCGGACCGGCGACGACGGCCTCGACGTGCGGACCGGCGGCGACGCCGTGGGCTCCGTGGCGTCGGCGGGCTCGGCGACTTCGGCGGCTTCGGACGGCTCTGCCGCGCAGCTCTGATCATCGCCGCCCGGACGGGCGGGATCGGCGTTCCGGCGCAATAGCATGCACG
The DNA here is from genome assembly GCF_039533225.1 of Actinomadura fulvescens. NCBI lineage: Bacteria > Bacillati > Actinomycetota > Actinomycetes > Streptosporangiales > Thermomonosporaceae > Actinomadura > Actinomadura fulvescens. The sequence continues at coordinate 1,230,361 of NZ_BAAATD010000001.1, forward strand.
GCATGACGCGGTTGGAACACAGGGTGCACGAACTGACCGTCGGCCAGCTGGCCGAGCGGAGCGGCGTCGCCGTCTCGGCGTTGCACTTCTACGAGTCCAAGGGCTTGATCAGCAGCCGCCGGACGGCGGGCAACCAGCGCCGGTTCACGCGGGACACGCTGCGCCGGGTCTCGTTCATCCGGGTCTCGCAGCGGGTCGGCATCCCGCTGAGCCAGATCAAGGAGGCCCTGTCGACCCTTCCCGAGGGGCGCACCCCGACCGTGGACGACTGGGCGCGGCTCTCGGAGACCTGGCGCGAGGAGCTCGACGAGCGCATCGCCCAGCTCCTCAACCTGCGCGACAGCCTCACCGAGTGCATCGGCTGCGGCTGCCTGTCGATCAACAAGTGCGCGCTCGCCAACCCGTACGACCGGCTCGGCGACGAGGGGCCGGGGCCGCGCCGCCTGCTCGTCCGGCACACGGACGCTCCCGGCCGCGCCCGGTCCGGCGGCGACGGCAACGGCGACGGCACGGAGGAGCACCACCGGGGCGGCAATTGCGACGCCGGCTCCTGTACCTAGCGCGCCCCAGCTGGCGGGCTCCCCTAGTGGCGCGGGCCGCCCGGTCCCTGGAACGACGGGTCGGTGCGGCGGGGCTGGGGCTCGCGGCCGTGCGGCTGGGTGGGCCGGGGCGGTGCGGGCGCGACGGGCATGTCCAGCTCGACGGGCTTGTCGCCCAGGGTGAACTGCTCGCCGTAGTGGACCAACGTCAGCTCCGGGCCTTCGAGCAGCTCGTACGACGTCGTGCTCGCCGTCACCGTCACGCGCAGCCGGCTGCCCCGGTAGCGCAGCCGGAACGCCAGGCGGCTGATCCCGCCGGGCAGGCGGGGCGCGAAGCTCAGCCGGCCCGCGCCGGCGCGCATCCCGCCGAACCCGGCGACCAGGCCGCTCCAGGCCCCCGCCATCGAGGCGACGTGCAGGCCGTCGCGGGTGTTGCGCGCGAGGTCGTGCAGGTCCATGAGCGCGGTCTCGGCCAGGTAGTCGTGCGCGAGGTCCAGATGCCCGACCTCGGCCGCGATCACCGCCTGCGTCTGGGCCGACAGCGAGGAGTCGCGCACGGTCAGCGCCTCGTAGTAGGCGAAGTTGCGCGTCTTCTCCTCGGCCGTGAACGCGTCGCTGCACAGATGCATCGCCAGGACCAGGTCGGCCTGCTTGATGACCTGTTTGCGATAGAGGTCGAAATAGGGGTAGTTGAGCAGCAGCGGGTAGTTCTCGCGCGGGGTGCCGGCGAAGTCCCAGCGGGCGTGGTTGGTGAAGCCCTCGTTCTGGGGATGCACGCCCAGGCGTTCGTCGAACGGGATCAGCATGGACCCGGCCGCGTCCCGCCAGGACGCCGCCTCCTCGGTCGTCACGCCGAGCTCCTCGGCGAGGTCGGGGTGCCGCATCGCCATCGCCGCCGCCTCCCGGAGGTTACGGCGGGCCATGAGGTTGGTGTAGACGTTGTTGTCGACCACCGCGCTGTACTCGTCCGGGCCGGTGACGCCGTCGATCCGGAACACGCCCTCCACGTCATGGTGGCCGAGGCGCCGCCACAGCCGCGCGGTCGCCACCAGCAGCTCCAGGCCGACCTCGCGTTCGAACTCCTCGTCCTGCGTGGCGTCCACGTACCGGACGACGGCGTCGGCGATGTCGGCGTTGATGTGGAAGGCGGCCGTGCCCGCGGGCCAGTACCCCGAGCACTCCTGGCCCCGGATCGTGCGCCAGGGGAACGCGGCGCCCTCCAGCCCGAGCCTGTCGGCGTGCTCGCGGGCGAGCGGCAGCGTCATGTGCCGCCAGGCCAGCGCGTCGGCCGCCGCGGACGGATGGGTGTAGGTGAGCACCGGCAGGACGAACGTCTCGGTGTCCCAGAACGTGTGCCCGTCGTAGCCCGGCCCGGTCAGGCCCTTCGCCGGGATCATCCGGCGTTCGGCGCGGGCTCCGGCCTGCAGGATGTGGAACAGCGCGAACCGCACCGCCTGCTGCACCTCGGCGTCACCGTCGACCTCGACGTCCGCGCCGCACCAGAACTCGTCGAGGTAGGCGCGCTGCTCGGCCAGGAGCCCGTCCCAGCCCGCGTGCCGGGCACCCGCGAGCGCCGCGACGACCTGGTCGTGCAGCGCGGGCCGCGACCGCTGGCTGGACCAGCCGTACGCCAGGAACTTGACGATCCGCAGCTTCTCGCCGGGCTCCAGCCGTGTCGCGATCGTCATCCGCCCGACGTCGGGGAAGCTCTCGCAGTCGACCGCGATCCGGTCGCGTCCCTCGATGTGGTGGGCCATCCCGGCGGCCATCCGCAGGCCGCTGGCCTTGGTCCGGTGGACCAGGATCGCCTTGGTGCCGTTGGTCTGGTGTTCCTCGCTCACCAGCGGCGACTCCAGCGCCGCCGCCACGCGCGGGTCCTTGCCCATGTCGGGCAGCGACTCGTTGGCCACGAGCTCGGACTGCACCACGATGCGGACGGGATGGCCGACGGGCTCGACCTCGTAGCAGATGGCCGCGACCGCCCGCTGCGTGAGCGAGACCAGCCGCACCGAGTTGATCCGGACGGTGCGGTCGGCGGGGGACGTCCACTCGACGGTGCGGGTGAGGGTCCCGGCGCGCATGTCCAGGGTGCGCTCGTGCGCGTGCAGGCGGCCGTAGCGCACGTCGAACGGCTCGTCGTCGACCAGGAGCCGGATGAGCTTGCCGTTGGTGACGTTGATGACGGTCTGGCCGGAGTCGGGATAGCCGTAGCCGGCCTCGGCGTACGGCAGTGGCCGCTGCTCGTAGAACGAGTTGAGATAGCTGCCGGGCAGCCCGTGCGGCTCGCCTTCGTCGAGGTTGCCGCGTAGGCCGAGATGCCCGTTCGACAAGGCGAAGACGGACTCGGTCTGGGCGAGGCGGTCCAGCCGTAGCTCCGGCTCGCGCACGCACCACGGCTCTACCGTGAAGACGGGCCGGTCGATGGCGGGGCCGTCCTCCTGTTTCCGGTCGCTCAACGGCCCCCCTCGGGCTGGTCGGTCTCCACCAGTTCGGACAGGTCCGACACTACGACGTCGGCGCCGTGTTCGGCCAAGGCCGCCGCGTGCCCGGGACCCACCCGGTTGACCCCGACCACCATGGCGAACCGGCCCGCGCGTCCCGCCTCCACGCCGGCCAGCGCGTCCTCGAACACGGCCGCCCGATCGGGCGCGACTCCGACCGCCTCCGCGCCGGCCAGGAACATGTCGGGGGCCGGCTTGCCCGGCAGGTCGCGTTCCTGCGCCACCACGCCGTCGACCCGGGCGTCGAACAGGTCGGTGATCCCGACCGATCTCAGCACCTGGAGGGTGTTGGCGCTGGACGAGACGACGGCGGTCCGCAGGCCCGCCTTCCGGGCCGCCCGCACGTAGTCGAGCGAGCCCTCGAACACCTCGACGCCCTGCTCCTCGATCAGCTTCAGCACCAGCACGTTCTTGCGGCGTCCGAGCCCGTACACGGTGTCGGCCGCGGACGGGTCGTCCGGCGTGCCCTCGGGCAGCGTGATGCCCCGCGACGCCAGGAACGAGCGGATGCCGTCCTCGCGGCGCTTGCCGTCCACGTACTCGACGTAGTCGGTGCCGGGATCGAACGGCACGAACGGCTCGCCGGTCACGGCGGCGCGCTCGCGCAGGAAGGCGTCGAACATCTCCTTCCAGGCCGCCGCGTGGACCGAGGCCGTCCGGGTCAGTACCCCGTCCAGGTCGAACAGGCAGGCCTCGACCTGCTCCGGCAGTCCCAGCACGCCGTCTCCCTCCCGTTCGGATGGCCGCCCCACGATCTGACTTCTCCCCAGGGAAGACAAGGCCATGCACCGGGGTTGATCAATTTCGCGGCGTGTCGAACGACGGCGCCGCCGGCACGCGTACGTTGGGGTACGGCGTGAGAGGCCACTACGGAGGGATCATCCCCATGGCACAGCAGGCGCGCATCGGTGTCACCGGGCTGGCGGTGATGGGCCGCAACCTGGCCCGCAACCTGGCCCGGCACGGACATCCGGTGGCGGTGCACAACCGCACCTCGGCCAAGACCAAGGCGCTGGTGGAGGAGTTCGGCGACGAGGGCACGTTCCTGCCCGCCGAGACCCCCGAGCAGTTCGTCGCCTCGCTGGAACGGCCGCGCCGACTGGTGATCATGGTGAAGGCGGGCGGGCCGACGGACGCGGTGATCGACGAGTTCGCGCCGCTGCTGGAGCCGGGCGACATGATCGTGGACGGCGGCAACGCGCACTTCGCCGACACCCGCCGCCGGGAGGCCGCCTTGCGCGAACGCGGCGTCCACTTCGTCGGCACCGGCATCTCCGGCGGCGAGGAGGGCGCGCTGAACGGCCCGAGCATCATGCCGGGCGGCTCGGCCGAGTCGTACGAGGCGCTCGGCCCGCTGCTGGAGGACATCTCCGCCAAGGTCGACGGCGTCCCCTGTGCCACCCATGTCGGCCCGGACGGCGCCGGGCACTTCGTCAAGATGGTGCACAACGGCATCGAGTACGCCGACATGCAGCTCATCGCCGAGGCCTACGACCTGCTCCGGTATGCCGCCGGGCTCTCCCCGGCCGAGATCGCCGAGGTCTTCCGCACCTGGAACACCGGGCGCCTGGAGTCCTACCTCATCGAGATCACGGCCGAGGTGCTCGCGCACACCGACGCCGCCACCGGCAAGCCGTTCGTCGACGTCGTCCTTGACCAGGCCGAGCAGAAGGGCACCGGCCGCTGGACGGTGCAGACCGCCCTGGACCTGGGCGTCCCGGTGGGCGGCATCGCCGAGGCCGTCTTCGCCCGGTCCGTCTCCGGCCACGCCGACCTGCGGGAGGCCTCGCGGAACCTGCCCGGCCCGTCCCGCGCCAAGGTCGAGGAGTCCGGCTTCGCCGACGCCGTGGAGCAGGCCCTCTACGCCTCCAAGATCGTCGCGTACGCGCAGGGCTTCCACGAGATCCAGGCGGGCAGCGCGGAGTACGGCTGGGGCATCGACCCCGGCGCGATGGCCACGATCTGGCGCGGCGGCTGCATCATCCGCGCCCGCTTCCTCGACAAGATCCGCGAGGCGTACGACGCCGACCCGGGCCTCCCGACCCTCCTGCGGGCCGAGCACTTCGCCGAGGCCGTCGGCGCCGCCCAGGACGCCTGGCGGCAGGTGATCACCACCGGCGTGCGGCTGGGCATTCCCACGCCCGGGTTCTCCGCCGCCCTCGCCTACTACGACTCGCTGCGGGCCGACCGGCTGCCCGCCGCGCTCACCCAGGGCCAGCGGGACTTCTTCGGCGCCCACACCTACCGCCGCACCGACCGCGACGGCTCGTTCCACACCCTCTGGGGCGGCGACCGCACGGAGACCGGTGCCTAACGACCGGCGCCTAGCCGCCGGTCACCGCACCGCGCGTTCGCGGAACTTCACCGTGATCTCTGACAGCTTCTTCTGCGGGGTGCTGGGCCCGATGATGAGGCCCAGCATCGAGCTGTCCGCCCATGCGCAGATCTGCATGGCGATCCCGTCGGCCTTGGTCTTGCCGCATCGGAGCAGGCCGCCGAGCCGGCCTGCGGGGTAGTTCTTGGTAGCGGAGACGCCTCCGCCGGCGAACGCGCCATCGAGGGCCACCGCCGGAGACTGTGCCGTAGAGGGAAGGCCGGCCACGTCGGCGTAGGAGAACCCCACGAAGATGAGTTGCTCGCCGCCCTTGGAGTAGAGCCCGGCCTTCACCTTGTCCGCGCCTGCCTTGGCCAGGGGGCGGCTCAACATCGCCTTGCGCACGCTGTCGGTGAGGCTGCGCGCCTCGCTCCCGGTATCACGGTCGAAACCGGCCACCGACCTGGGCAGGGTGAGGGAGCGTCTGGGGGCGGCGGCGGACGTCTGAGGCGCTGGCGTGGTCGGCGACTGGCCGTCCGCGGCCGGGGGCGCCGCGCTCCGGTTCGGCCGCGGCGCCTCCTCGTCGCCCGAGAGGGCCACCGCGCCGACGACCGCGCCGCCGACGGCGAGCACCGCCACGGCGACGGACGCACCGATGATCAGGCCGATCGGCCGCCGTGGGGGCGGCGGGGTCGGTGGGGGCGGTGGACCCCAGGCTCCGGGCTGGCCCCAGGCTCCGGGCTGCTGGGGGTGGCCGGGCGGTGGCCACTGCGGGGTGAACGGAGGCGCCGGGCCGGCGGGCGGCGGCGCTTGCGGACCCTGGCCGGGGGCGGCCCAGCCGGGGGGCGGTGGCGGCTGGTCGTCGCTCATGAGCACCTGCTCCCTTCCGTGGAGCCGCCGTCCGTCCGGCGGCTTCTCGCGGCTTACTGATCATTGGACGCGCGGTCCCCGCCGCCGGATGGCATGAGCAGGGGGCGATCAAGGGCAGGATGGAGGGGTGACGAGCCTCATCGACCGCCTGCCCGCCGAGCCCGCCGATCCCGACGCCCTCTTCGAAGCGTTCGAGGGGTGGGTGTCCGAGCGCGGGATCACGCTGTACCCGGCGCAGGAGGAGGCGCTGATCGAGGCGGTCTCCGGGTCGAACGTGATCCTCGCCACCCCGACGGGGTCGGGCAAGAGCCTGGTGGCGGCCGGGGCGCAGTTCGCGGCGCTGGGGCGCGACGAGGTCAGCTTCTACACCGCGCCGATCAAGGCGCTGGTGTCGGAGAAGTTCTTCGACCTGATCGAGATGTTCGGCAGCGACAACGTCGGGATGATGACCGGCGACGCGAGCGTCAACGCCGACGCCCCGATCATCTGCTGCACGGCCGAGGTGCTGGCCAACATCGCGCTGCGGGACGGCGCGGACGCCGACATCGGGCTCGTGGTGATGGACGAGTTCCACTTCTACTCCGAGCCCGAGCGCGGGTGGGCATGGCAGATCCCGCTGCTGGAGCTGCCGCAGGCGCAGTTCGTGCTGATGTCGGCGACGCTCGGCGACGTCGCGCGGTTCGAGACCGACCTGAAGCGGCGGACGGGACGCCCGACCGCGGTGGTGTCGTCGGCGGAACGGCCCGTGCCGCTGAAGTACGAGTACCGGGTCACGCCGCTGCACGAGACCATCGAGGAACTGCTGGCGGACCAGAAGGCTCCGGTCTACCTCGTGCACTTCACGCAGGCGGCCGCGATCGAGCGGGCGCAGTCGCTGATGAGCATCAACGTGTGCAGCAAGGAGGAGAAGGCCAAGATCGCCGACCTGATCGGCAACTTCCGGTTCACGACGAGGTTCGGGCGCAACCTGTCGCGGTTCGTGCGGCACGGGATCGGCGTGCACCACGCCGGGATGCTGCCCAAGTACCGGCGGCTGGTGGAGCGGCTGGCGCAGGCCGGGCTGCTCAAGGTGATCTGCGGCACCGACACGCTCGGGGTGGGCGTCAACGTGCCGATCCGGACGGTGGTGTTCACGGCGCTGTCGAAGTACGACGGGCACCGGGTGCGGCGGCTCCGGGCGCGGGAGTTCCACCAGATCGCGGGCCGCGCGGGACGGGCCGGGTTCGACGTGGTCGGCTATGTCGTCGCTCAGGCGCCCGAGCACGTGGTCGAGAACGAGAAGGCCCTGGCCAAGGCGGGCGACGACCCGAAGAAACGGCGCAAGGTGCAGCGGAAGAAGCCCCCGGAGGGCTTCGTGGGATGGGACGAGGAGACGTTCGTCAAGCTGCAGACCGCCGAGCCCGAGCCGCTGAAGTCCCGTTTCCAGGTCAGCCACGCCATGCTGCTGTCGGTGATCGCGCGTCCGGGCAACGCGTTCCAGGCGATGCGCAAGCTCCTCACCGACAACCACGAGGAGCGGCCCCAGCAGCGCCGCCACATCTCCCAGGCGATCGCCATCTACCGCTCGCTGCTGGCCGGGGGAGTGGTCGAGCAGCTGGAGGTGCCCGACGAGCACGGCCGCTGGGCGCGGATCACCGTGGACCTCCAGCAGGACTTCGCGCTCAACCAGCCGCTGTCGACGTTCGCGCTGGCCACCTTCGAGCTCCTGGACCCCGCCTCCCCGACGTACGCGCTGGACGTCCTGTCGGTGATCGAGTCGACCCTGGACGATCCGCGCCAGATCCTCGCCGCCCAGCTCAACAAGGCCCGCGGCGAGGCGGTCGCGGAGATGAAGGCCGAGGGCATGGAGTACGAGGAGCGCATGGAGGCGCTCCAGGACGTCGACTACCCCAAGCCCCTCGAAGAGGAGCTGGAGGCCGCGTACGAGATCTACCGGCGCGGCCACCCCTGGGTCGGCGACCACCCGCTGCGCCCCAAGTCCGTCGTGCGGGACATGTACGAGCGGGCGATGACGTTCACCGAGTACATCGGGTTCTACGAGCTCGCCCGCGGCGAGGGCCTGGTGCTGCGCTACCTGTCGGGCGCCTACAAGGCCCTCCAGCAGACCGTGCCCGAGTCGATCAAGAACGACGACCTGATCGACCTCATCGAGTGGCTCGGCGAGCTGGTCCGCCAGGTCGACTCCAGCCTGCTGAACGAGTGGGAGCAGCTGGCCAACCCGTCCGACGAGACCCTCGCCGAGGACCTGGAGGAACGGGTCACCAAGGTCACGGCCAACGCCCGCGCCTTCCGGGTGCTGGTGCGCAACGCGATGTTCCGGCGGGTGGAGCTGGCGGCGCTCGAACGGTACGCGGAGCTCGGTGAGCTGGACCCCGAGTTCGGCGCGGGCGCGTGGGCCGAGGCCATGGACGCCTACTTCGAGGAGCACGACGAGCTGCCGACCGGCCCCGACGCGCGCGGTCCGAAGCTCCTCCAGATCGAGGAGGTGCCCGAGGACTCGCTGTGGCGGGTGCGGCAGGTCTTCGACGACCCGGCGGGCGACCGCGACTGGGGCATCAGCGCGGAGGTCGACCTGGCGGGGTCCGACGAGGCGGGCGAGGCCGTGCTCCGGGTGACCGCCGTCGACCGCCTGGGAGGCTGAGCGTGGACGTCGACGCCTTCGAGCGGGCCGCCTGGGAGGGCCGGGCCGCGGCCTACGACCGCGGGTTCGCCCGGCTGACCGCCCACACGGTCGAAGCCGTCCTCAACAGCGCCGCGGCCGGCCCACGCACCCGCCTGCTCGACATCGGGTGCGGCCCGGGACCGGTCACCGCCGCCGCGCTCACCCTCGGCGCCCAGGTCACGGCGGCCGACGCCGACCTCGACATGGTCGAGCTGGTCGCCCGCCGCCACCCGCACGCCCAGGTACGCGTCGCGGCGCTGCCGGGCCTGCCGTTCCCGGACGAGTCGTTCGACGCCGTGGCCGGCAACTTCGTCATCGAGCACACCGGCGACCCGGTGGCCGCCGCCGCCGAGCTCCACCGCGTTCTGCGGCCCGGCGGGACGATCGTGCTCACCTGCTGGACGTATCCGGGCAACCGGGCCGTCGCGGTGTTCTCCGAGGCCCTCCGCGCGGCAGGCGCCGAACACCCGGCCGGCGTGCCGGCCGAGACCCCGTTCTCCGCGCACGCCGAGCCGAAACCGTTCGCGCGCCTGCTGACCGAGGCCGGCTTCGAGGGCGCCGCCGCCGACATCCTGCGCTGGACGCACCGTGTCGACCCCGACGCCTGGTGGGCCGATGTCCTGGCCGGAACGACCCGCACCGGTGCCGCCATCACCGGGCAGGACGCCGCGACCATCGACCGGATCAAGGCCGAGTACGACCGTGCCGCCGCCGGATACGTCACCGCGGGCGACGAGGTCGCCCTCCCCGCCTGCGCCCTCCTCGCCCACGCCGTCCGCTAGACCCCGCGCCTCCCTCTTGGGAGTGAGGACTGAGGACGGCACGCGCTCGATACTGGTGGCGGTCCAGGACGTGGGGTGAGCACGTGTCGATCGTCGAGCGGGCGCGGGCGTTGCCGCGGCGCGAGGTGGACGCGGTGATCACCATCGTGTGCTCCGTCCAGATCCTCCTCCAGGCGGGGGTGGACGAGAGGCTCGAATGGTGGGTGCCGCTCATGGTGACGGGCTACGCGCTGCCGCTGATGTGGCGGCGGCGTTTCCCGTTCGCGGTGACGTTCGTCTGCGGCATCGGCACCTCCCTGATCGCGCCGACGGAGCTGCTGGGGCAGTTCCCGTCGGTCCAGCTGGTCGCCACCTACACCTTCGCCGAGCTGTGCCCGCCGGTGAAGAGGGCGCTCGCCGTCGCAGGCACCGTCGTCGGCATCACCGCCTCGATCCTGATCCCCAGGGACGAGCCCCTGAACCTCGGGCTCGTCGGCATCGCGTTCGCGGTGGCGTACGCCCTCGGCACGGGCGCGCGGGCGCGGCGCGACCGGATCGCCATGCTGGAGGAACGCGCGCGGCGGTTCGCCGAGGAGCAGGACGCCGCCGCGACCCGGGAGCGGGAACGGATCGCCCGCGAGATGCACGACATCATCGCCCATTCCATGAGCATGATCGCCATCCAGGCGGAGGGCGGCTCGGCGGTGGCGCACCGCGATCCGGCCAAGGCCGCGCAGGTCTTCGAGACCATCTCGGACACGTCCCGGGAGGCGCTGGCGCAGCTGCGGCGGGTGCTCGGCGTGCTGCGGGCGGAGGGCGCGGCGCGGCGTCCGCAGCCGGACCTGGCGGAGTTGCCCGCCCTGGTCGACGGGGTGCGGAAGACGGGCCTGACCGTCACGCTGGAGGAGACGGGCGAGGCGCGGCCGGTGCCGCCCGGCCTGGGCACGACCGCCTACCGGATCGTTCAGGAGTCGCTCACCAACACCGTCAAGCACGCGGAGGCCGCCGGTGTCCGGGTGCGGCTCGGGTGGGAGCGCGACACGCTGCGGCTGCAGATCTGCGACGACGGCCGCGGGCCGGGTGACGCCCCGGGCGGCGGGCACGGCCTGGCCGGGATGCGCGAACGCGTCGCGGCGGCCGGGGGAGAGCTCACGTTCGGCCCGGCGACCGGCGGATCGGGCTTCCGTGTCGAGGCCCGCTTGCCCTTGAATTAGCCCGTGCCGACCAACGAGACGATCCGTGTGCTCATCGCCGACGACCAGGCGCTGGTGCGCGACGGCTTCGGCATGATCCTTTCCGAGGAGCCCGACCTTGTCCTGGTGGGAGAGGCCGCGGACGGGGCCGAGGCGATCCGCGCGGCGCGCGAGCTGTCCCCCGACGTCGTCCTCATGGACGTGCGCATGCCCAACGTGGACGGCATCGAGGCGACCGCGGCGATCTGCCGCGACACGTCCGCCAGGGTGCTGGTGCTCACCACGTTCGACCTCGACGAGTACGTGTACGACGCGCTGCGGGCCGGGGCCAGCGGCTTCCTGCTGAAGGACATGCGGCGCGCCGAGCTGGTCGAGGCGGTACGCGTGGTGGCCAGGGGGGAGGCGCTGCTCGCGCCCACCGTGACCAGGCGGCTCATCGCCGACGTGGTCGCGCGGAGCGGCGGATCGCCCGGATCGCCCGGGTCGCCGCGGCCGGACGCGCTCCTGGCGACGCTGACCGCCCGGGAGGCCGACACGCTGCGGCAGGTCGCCAGGGGCCTGTCGAACGCGGAGATCGCGCGGGAGCTGTACGTCACCGAGCACACCGTCAAGACCCACGTCAGCAGCGTGCTGAGCAAGCTGGCGCTGCGCGACCGGGTGCAGGCGGTGGTCCTGGCGTACGAGTCGGGACTGGTCCGGCCCGGCGAGGCTCCGTCTCCAGAGGGAGGCGCTCGCTCCTGAGAGCGGGCCGTCATTCCGCTCCTCACGGCGATTCGTGACAGCGGGTCCGCGGCCGACCATCGAGGCAGCTCGCAACCCCCTGGGAGGCTGTCATGGTCCGCACCGTCAGCGGATTCTCGATCCGCCGGCCGTTCGTCGTCATCGTGGTCTGGCTGGCCGTGCTGGTCGCCGGCTTCGGTGTCGGCACCGGCGTCTTCGAACGGCTGACCTCCGAGGTCGGCAAGGTCTCGGGCAGCGAGTCCGCTCGCGCCGAGAAACGGCTCGACCGGGCCGAGCCCCGGCCCGAACGGCTCACCGCCGTCATCACCGGCAAGCAGGCCGCCGATCCCGCGCTGCGGTCCGCGCTGGCCGCCGTACGCGCCGTCCCGGGCATCGCCGGGGTCACCGACCCGGTGCCGTCGGCCAGGGGTGACGCTTCGCTGGTCGAGGTCATGGTCGCGCCGGGCGACACCGAGGAGGACGCCTCGGAGGCCGCCGCGGACCGGCTGCGCGGCCTCGCGGGGGCCGAGGTCACCATCGCGGGCGGCCCGCTGTCGGACGCCGAGTTCGACGACCAGGCCCAGAAGGACGTGGCCCGCGCCGAGATGCTGAGCATGCCCGTGGTCCTGATCCTGTTGCTCGTCGTCTTCGGCGGGCTGCTCGCGGCCGGGCTGCCGCTGCTGATCGCGGTGGTCGGCATCGGCTCGACGTTCGGCATCCTGTACGCGTTCAGCACCGTCACCGACGTCTCGGTGTACTCCATCCAGATCACCACGATGCTCGCCGTCGGGCTCGCGGTCGACTACGCGCTGCTCATGGTGAGCCGGTTCCGGGAGGAGCGGCGCACGGCGCCGGACGTCGCGGCGGCCGTCACGCGGACCACGGCCACCGCGGGACGCACGATCGTGTTCTCCGGCCTGACCGTGATGGTCGCGTTCGCGGGCCTGCTGGTCTTCCCCGACCCGTTCCTGCGCTCGATGGGCATGGCGGGCGCCGCGGTCGTCCTGGCCGACATGCTCGCCGCCCTGACCCTCCTGCCCGCGCTCCTGAGCCGCTTCGGCCACCGGATCTCCCCGGCCGGGGAGCGCTCGGGGCGCGGTGTCTTCGCCCGCGTCGCCCATGGGGTGCAGCGCCGTCCCGTCCTGACCATGGTGGCCACGCTCGGGGTGATGGCCACGCTCGCCGGGCCCGTGCTGGGCATGCGGATCTCGCAGGGCGACCCGCGGATGCTGCCCGAGTCGACCTCCACCCGCCAGCTGTGGGACAAGCTGTCGGTGCACTACCCCGAACGGGCCCAGTGGGCGGGCCGGATCCAGGTGCTCGCCGACGCCCCGGCCGGGAACCACGACCTCGCGCGGATGCGCCGGGCCATCGAGGCCATGCCGGGCGCCGCCGAGGTGGACGAGGTGAGGCTCGGCCCGTCCCAGACCGTGTTGCTGGCGACGGCCCAGGGCCAGGGAGACAAGCCGGCCGAGGACGCGGTCAAGGCGATCCGCGACCTGCCGGTGCCGTTCAAGGTCGAGGTGACGGGCGACTCGGCCCGCATGGTGGACTACCGCGCGATGCTGGCCGAGCGCGTCCCGTGGGCCGCGGCGCTCATGATCCTCGGCACCCTGCTCCTGCTCTTCGCGTTCACCGGCTCGGTCGTCCTGCCGGTCAAGGCCGTCCTGACCAACGTCCTCAGCATCGGCGCCGCCCTCGGCCTCGTCGTCTGGGTGTTCCAGGACGGCCACTTCGCCGGGCTCCTCGGCACCGAGGGCCTCGGCTACCTCAACCTGACCGTCCCGGTGCTGGTCGGGACCATCGCGTTCGGGCTGTCGGTGGACTACGAGGTGTTCCTGCTGTCGCGCATCCGGGAACGCTGGCTGGCCGGTGCCGGGCCGCGGGATTCGGTGGCGGAGGGCCTGCAGCGAACCGGCGGCATCGTCACCGCCGCCGCCCTCCTGATCGGCGTGGTGTTCGCGGGGTTCGTGTTCGGCGGCTTCGCCCCGATCAAGGCGATCGGGCTGGGCCTGGTCCTGGCGATCGTCCTGGACGCGACGATCGTGCGGATGTTGCTCGTCCCCGCGACCATGACGCTCCTCGGCCATCGCAACTGGTGGCTGCCCCGGCCGCTGCGCCGCGTTCACGCCCGGATCGCCCTCGCGGAGCCGGCCACGGCCGGGCCGGCCGAGCCAGAGCGCGCCTCAGCCGACCCGGCCGCGCCTGAGCCGGAGGCCGTCCGCTGAGGAACGGACACGGGCGAGGGCGGATCTCGCGATCCGCCCTCGCTCCGTCATGTCCCCGGACGTCCGGTGGCCGCCCACTGCCGGGCCGTGCCCTGGTGGACGGCCTCGTAGACGCGGTCGCGCAGGGCGTTCGCCTCACCGTCCGACAGAGTGCGGGCCGGGTCCCGGAGAACGACGCGAAGCAGCACGTTCTTCTGGCCGGGCATCGCTCCGAGACGTTCGACCGCGGCCGGCGGCAGGTCCTCGACCGGGGTCTCGGAGATGACGCGGACCTCTTCGAGCGGGCCGTCGCCGAGCGCGTCGCGCACCGTGCCGCCGAGGGTCTCGGCGTCGGCGCCCGCCGCGACGGCGACCGAGAGGTCACGGGAGATCGCCGGATGCCTGGACACCGGCCGGTAGGGGGCCAGGTCGAGCATCTGGCCGGCGATGCGCGGGTCGGCAGCCGACAGCAGCCTGATGTCGGGTATCCCCTTGCGGAGCATCAGGAGCCTGTCCACGCCGAGGCCCATGGCCAGGCCGGTGGTCTCCGGGCCGAGGCCCGCGCGGGCCAGGACGTGCGGGGCGGCGAGCCCGCACTCGGCGAGCTCGATCCACTCGCCGCCGACCTGGACGTCGATCTGGCGCCCGTCCGTGGTGTAGGGGTGGTCGGCGGGCACGGTGCGGTACGCGGCGTCCGGCAGGACGGAGCGTACGACGGTGTCGATCATCTCGCCGAGGTCGGCGGTGCCCATCGGGCGGTCCCGCACGACGCGCCACAGGTCGAGCTGATGCGGGGTACCCGTATGGATACGGTCGACCACGTCGCGCCGGTACACGACGCCCGCGCAGGCCAGCAGGACGTCGTTCCAGTCCTGCGCGCCGGCGAGCTCGCGGAGGGAGGGCGGGACCATGGCACTGGTATGGCTGCGCAGCATGCAGGTCTCGCTGGCGTAGCGGGTATAGCGGGCGTCGCGGGTCACGGCGCCGGCCGGATAGCCCAGACGCTCGTAGTTGTCCTCGACGGGAACGAGCGGATGGGCGCGGACGAGGCGCAGCTCGTTCCGCCAGCGCGCCCGCAGCGCTTCGGTGAGCGCGCTGATGACGAGCTGCGCGGCGTGCGGGCCTTGAGCGGGGTCGGTCAGGTCCCGGACGCTGAGCGCGCGGGCGAGCTCGTCCGGGCTGAGCAGGCGGGAGTGCGCGGAGGGCTGTGCGGGGGAGTGCGTAAGGGAATGCGCAGGGGACTGCATGATCGCTCCGATCGGTGCGTGGTGTCCGGATGGGCGGTGATCCCCCCGGCCGGGCCGCGCTGGCACCGATACGGCTGCGATCAGGTCAGAGCACGCCGATTCGCCCCAGCGACCGGCGTTGCCGGCCGGGGGCACGGAAATCGATGTGCTCTCGGCATGATGTCCGCACTCTAGCATTCGGCGCGGCGACCTGATGATCATGCTGGGCGCTCCTGCGGCGGGCCGTCCGCCCAGGTCGGGGCCTCGGCCGAGGTCGGAGTCGGGCGCGTAATCCGCTAAGGTCATGGGCGCCGCACCGGCGAGGGGAAGGAAGACGGGACACATATGGCCGAGAAGGTCATTCGCGTGGATGACATCGACGGTTCCGAAGGGGGCGATGTCGCCAAGCGCGACTTCGAAATCCTGGGACGGATGTTCACCATCGACTTGAGCGATGACAACCACAAGCGCCTGACGGAGGCGCTGGAGACCGTGGCGTTGTACATCGACAAGTCCGTGGAGGTGAAGCGCGCCGGTAAGGGGCGCAAAGCACCCAGTCCGGCAAAGGTGAAGGGGTACACCAATGCCGAGGTCCGGGAATGGGCCGGCCGCAAGGGCGTAGAAGTGCCGGAACGCGGTAAGATTTCCGACGAGGTCTATGCGGCGTTCATAAATGATCACCCGGATGCCAGGCCGGACGCATAGTCGAAAGTAAGCGAATTGGGGGGCTCGCATGGCACAGAAGATCGAGGTTCTGCTGGTCGATGACCTGGACGGCGGCAAGGCCGACGAGACCGTTCGGTTCTCGCTGGACGGCACCGCCTACGAAATCGACCTGAGCAAGAAGAACGCCGCCAAGCTGCGCAAGGGCATCGAGCCCTTCCTGGCCGGCGCCCGCAAGTCGGGCAAGCCGGGGCGCCGCCGCGGAGCGGCATCGTCCGCGGCGAGCAACCGGGAGCGGTCCGCGGCGATCCGTGAATGGGCGCGCAAGAGCGGCATCGACGTCAACGCCCGGGGCCGCATTCCCGCCAACGTCATCGAGAAGTACGAACAGGCGCACTGACGCGCACCGGCCCAGGTTTCCGGCTTCGGGCAGAGTCTCGCGCCCAGGGCCGTCCCCGCTCAGCCAAGCGTTTCGCGCTTGGCTGAGTTGCTTTGTGCCGTATTCCGGCGGGCCACGGCGCTATGCCCGGGCCGGCGTGCGGATCGGGGCCGGGGCGTCCCGGAGCGGCTGCAGGAGATGCCCGATGTCGTCGTTTATCGGAGCGGCGTCGGCGTGCAGTTGCTGGAGGCGGCGCAGTGCGATGCCCTCGCGCAATGCCCAGGGGCAGATTTCGATACGGGTGAGGCCGAGGGCGGTCATGGTGGCCTCGGCGACCATCGCGCCGGCGAGGATCTGACGGGCCCGGGAGTGGGAAATCCCCTTGAGCTCGGCGCGTTCCGCGGCGGTGCGCTTGGCGAGCCTGGGGATCTGCTCGTCCAGCGCTTTGAGGCGCAGTACCCGGTATCCGCTGGGATTACGGTCCCGGGTGAGCTTGGCCAGCTGGGTGAACGTCTTGGACGTGGCGACCGCGTGCGCCTTCGGCCGGCCCCGGTCGCCGGGACGCAGGTGCTCGGAGAGCTGGGCGGCGAGGAAGCGGCGCAGCCGCCGGACGTGCTTGCGGGAGGGCGGGTCGCCGGGCAGATGGTCGCGGGTCAGCCGCCCGGCTCCGAGCGGCAGCGAGAGCGCCGTGCCCGCCTCCGCGCCGCTGCCCGTGGCGATCTCCAGTGAGCCGCCGCCGATGTCGGCCATCAGCAACGGCCCGGCCGACCAGCCGTACCAGGCGCGGACGGCGAGGAAGGTGAGGCGGGCCTCGTCCCGGCCCGACAGGAAGCCGAGGTCGACGCCGGTCCGGCCGGTGACCTGGTCGACGATGTCGCTGCGGTTGACGGCGTCGCGGACCGCCGAGGTGGCGAACGCGATGAGCTCGGCCGAGCGTTCGGCCCGGGCGATGCAGTGCGCCGCCGAGACCGCGGAGACCAGGCGTTCCACCGCCGTGCGGGAGATCCGGCCGTCCTTCTGGATCGCCTCGGCCAGGCGGGTGGGCCGCTTCACCGACAGGACGGTGCGGATCGGCCCGCCCGCGGCCAAATCGACGATCTTCAAATGGGCCGAGTTCGAGCCCACGTCCAGAATCGCGGTTCGCATGGCCCGGAAATGCCCGCCGGCAGGTGGATGTATCCGCCGTGGACATTTTGGGCGCCCGTTTTGGCGGCCCGCCGTTCGGTCACTCAACACGGATCGGAATCCGCCAGAGGGGTTCGGCCGGTCCGCGTCAGCTCATCGCCTTGCGGATGGCGTCACGGGTGCGGTCCATCACCGCGGCCATCGGGCCGAGCGCGAGGTTCTTGGCGGCCGACTCGGTGCCGGGATGCGGATGGGTCGGCGCGACCGCCTCGGCCGCCTTGACCGCCGCCTGCATGCCCTTGAGCTGCTGCGCGGTGGCCTTGTCGGCGAGCTCGGGAAACTCCAGCCGCTCCTCCTGCTCGGCGTGCGACTCGACCGCCTTGTGCAGGCGTTCGAACAGCGAGTCGAACTCCGGCGAGCCGGTGCCTGACTTCTCCAGCTCCTGCAAGAGCTCCTTGGCGCTCTTCTCCTCCTTGAGCCGGGCATCGATGATCCGCTCACCGTTGCCGATGGTCCGGCGGGCGAACGGGTGCACGATCTCCTCTTCGGCCGTCTCGTGCACGGCCAGCAGGTGGCGCAGCCGGTCGAACGCCTCGTCGCGGGCCTTTCCGGTGCTCTTCTCCACCGTGGAGAACAGGTTCCGGATCTCGGTGTGCTGCCGCAACAGCAGGCCCACCACCGTGTTGTCGCTCTGCTGGGTCATGTGAAGGCTCCCAACTCCACGCGCCCTCCGTCAGGGTGCTTGGACCGCCTGCCCTACCCCGGCGGCGGGATTCAATCTGAGGTGTGGGTCACGGTCTTCTCAACGGCCCCCATTCGCCGTTCTGCTCCGTCATCACGCGGGTGGCGTCCGCCAGGACGGACTCGGCCACCCAGGCGACCGGCCTGCGCACGCGGACGAGCGGCTCGTTGTCCGGGCCGCGCGCCAGTTCCTCGCCCTCCAGCACCCACGGCCGTACGCCGGGACCCTTCTCACGCTTGAGATGGGAGTAGTCGTAGAGGCGGCGGGCCACCCAGACCCAGGTGGGCCGCGGGCGCCACCACTCCTCCACGGCCAGCGGGTTGGCCGACAGCCCTGGCAGGTCGACGCCGGTCAGGGCGTCCTTGCTCTTCCCGGCCGAGTCCGCCGCCGGGCCGCGGGACCACCGGACGAACAACGCGTCCGTGCCCTCCACCAGTTCGGCGAGCTCGTCGAGGGTCGTGATCGTGGGCAGCTCCTTGTCGCACACACCGCACGTCTACCCCCTGAGCCACATCGGAATCACGCAGGTCAGCGCCGGTCAAGCCGCCATCGAGGTCGATCTCAGGCCGAGGCCGGAGCCGCCTCGTCGCGCGGCACGCGGGCCCGGGCCGGTGGCGCTCCGTGCGCCCTCAGCACACCTGCCAGCAGCGTCATCACCACGAGCACCGCCGTGATCATCGCGAAGGCCGCAGGGTACGAGGCGGCGTCCGCGACCCAGCCGGTGATGGCCGGCGCGGTCAGCACGGACAGATAGGTGATCGTGGCGACGCCCGCGACGCCCTCGGCCGGGGTCCGGCCGGCGTTGGCGGCGGCGACGAAGACCAGCGGCACGATGGCGGCGACGCCGAGCCCCATGAGCGCGAACCCCGCGATGCCGAGGGCGGGCGTCCGGGCGAGGACGACGAGCACGCCGCCCGCGGCGGCCGTGGCGCCACCGCAGCGCACGATGGCCACGGCCCCGAAGCGCCGGACGAACCGGTCGGCGACCAGGCGGGCGGACGCCATGGCCAGCATGAAGATCGTGTAGCTGGCGGCGGCCGTCCCGGGTCCGGCGTCGGTCACCTCGGTGAGATAGACGGCGGTCCAGTCGGCCGCGGCACCCTCGGCGAACGTCCCGCAGAACCCGACGGCGCCGATGGCCGCGATGGCCTTGGACGGCAGGACGAAGCGGCGCGGGGCCGCCGCCGCCTCGGCCTCCGTCTTCCCGGCGAACAACGAGCGCCCGCTCACCGCGCCCACGCCCAGCAGGACCAGGGCGGCCGTCCCGAGGTGCGCCCGCGCGTCGATCTCCAGGTGGGCGGCCAGCATGCCCGCCGCGCCACCCGCCAGGCTGCCGACGCACCACATCCCGTGCAGGCCCGACATGATCGAACGGCCGAGATGCCGTTCCAGCCGCACCGCCTGCGCGTTCATGACCACGTCGGACATGCCCGCGGTCAACCCGAACAGCAGCATCGCCCCGCACAGCCAGACGGGCGCCGGCGCGAGCGCGGGCAACGCCAGCACCGCGCACCACGCGGCCAGCAGGAGGCGGATGGCGAGCCGCTCTCCGAGGCGGTGCGCCAGCCGGCTGGCCATCGGCATTCCGGTCAGCGCGCCGATCGACGGGCAGAGGAGCGCGACGCCGAGCACGCCGGGGCTCAGGTCGAGCCGGTCCTGGATCCACGGGATGCGGGTGGCGAAGCTCCCCGCCACCGCGCCGTGGAGGGCGAAGACGAGGACGAGGGCACGATGGGGGCTCATGGCCACCGAAACTAACAGGCAGGCTTCCTGATGAAAAGAGCTATCAGGCAGGTTCCCTGACTATTATGTGCGGTGTGAAGACCGCCACCCCAGCCCTGGCCAGGGCGATCAACGATCGGCTGGCCCTCGACCTGCTGCTCGACAAGGGCCCGCTGACCGCCCCGCAGCTCCGCGCGCTCACGGGCCTGTCCCGCCCCACCGTGTCCGACCTCCTGGAACGCCTCCAGGGCGACGGGCTGGTCCAGGTCGCGGGCGAGTCGGGCGAGGTCCGCCGCGGCCCCAACGCGCGCCTCTACGGCCTCGTGGCCGACCGCGCCCACGTCGCCGGGGTGGACGTGCGCCGAGGCTCCGTGCACGTCACCGTCTCCGACATCACCGGGGGCATCGCCGGCACGATCACGAAGGTCGCCGAGCCGGACGATCTGGCGCCGTTCATCGCCGGCGCCGTGGTCGAGGCGGCGGCCGGGCGGGAACTGCACACGGTCGCGCTGGGCGTCCCCGGGCTGGTCGATCCGCGCACCGGGCTGACGACCGACAGCGGCCTGCCCGGCTGGCGGCCCGATCTCGCCGCCGCCGTCCGCGAGGCGCTGGCCGAGCGCGGCCCCGTTCCGGACCTCGTGCTGGAGAACGAGGTCAACCTCGCCACCGTCGCCGAGCACCGGCTCGGGTCGGCGGCCGGCCACGAGGACTTCGCCCTCCTCTGGGCCGACGACGGCGTCGGCGCCGGTGTCGTGCTGAACGGACGGCTGCGCCGCGGTGCCTCGGGCGGCGCCGGGGAGGTCGGGTTCCTGGACGCCGACGGCGTCGACTTCTGCGGCCTGATGGAGGCGCGCTTCACGCGGGGTCTGCCGCTGGAGGCGCTGGCCGACCGGCTCGCCAAGGGTGTGCTGCCCCTGGTAGCCGTCCTGGACCCCGGCCTGGTGGTGCTCGGCGGCACGACGGGCCGCGAGGGAGGAGGCGAGCTGGCGGCACTGGTGGCCGACCGTCTCGCCGCCCGCTCGCCCGCGCCCACCGCCGTCCGCCCGACCACCGTGGAGGGCAACGGCATCCTCCAGGGCGCCGTTCTCACCGCCCTGGACCGGACCCGGGACGCCATCTACGGCTGACGGCGTACCGCGCCTCAGCGGGAGTCGTCGTGGCTTTCGGCCTCCTGGACTCCTTCCTCGGTCGGCGGAAGCGTGTCGGGGTGGGGCTCGTCCACGCCGGGCGTGCCGGTGCCGCTGACGTCCCGAGGGCCGGGGCCGCCCTGCTGGCGGCCCCGGGCGTCGGCTCCCCGGTTGACCGGCGCGAACTCCTTGTCGTGGGTCTCCTCGGGCTCGTGGCCCAGATCCTCGCGATCACTCATGCCGAGCCCATACCCGGTGTGGTGCGCCCATAGCCGGTGGGACGCGGCCATGGGCGGTGGTCAGGCCGCCGCCTCGGCCACGATCAGGCGCGTGACCTCGGCGCGGAGCTCGTCGAGGTCGGCGCCCGACTCCACCAGCACCCGGACGGCCCGCGGGTCGCGGTCCTGGAGGATGCCCAGCAGCACGTGACCGGCGCCGATGTAGTTGTGCTTGAGCCGAAGCGCCTGCCGCAGGCTGAGCTCCAGGGACTTCTTGGCCGAGGGGCCGAACGGCAGATGCCGCTTGCCGGACGACCGGAACCGCCCTGGCGGCGCGTCCAGGGCTCCTTCGCCGAACGTCCGCTCCGTGGCCTGGCGTACGGCGTCCAGATCGATGCCCAGGGTGCGCAGGGCGTCGGGATCGAGCGGGTCGCCGTCGGCGTCCGCGGCGAGCCGTGCGACCGCCGCGCGCATCGCCGCCGCGTCCACTCCCTGGGCCCGCATCGCGGCGGCGGCGGGCCCGTCGCAGGCGATGAGGGCGAGCAGCAGATGCTCGGGACCGATCCGGTCGTGGCCGAGGCCGCGGGCCTCCTGCTGGGCGCCGGTCACGGCGTCCCGGGCCTGCTGGGTGAACCGTTCGAACATCCGTCAGCGCTCCTTCTTCAGTATCCGTCGGCCGCCACCGTGCTTCTTATGCACGGCCTGCCTGCTCACGCCGAGGCAGACCGCGATCTCCTGCCAGGACCAGCCCTGCTCGCGGGCGTTGGCCACCTGGAGCGTCTCCAGGCGCTCGGCCAGCTCGCGCAGTGCCCGTACGGCCCGCAGACCGATCGCCGGATCCCGGCTGCCCGCCTCCTGGGCGAGCTTCACTCCGTCGCTCATGGTGTCAATGTAGGTTGACAGTCGAGCGGTGTCAACCAGGGTTGACATCCTGGCCGGTGCGGCCGGGCGCCAGCAGCGTGGTGAGGAGATCGTCGAGGTTGATCACACCGGCCGGGGCGCCGTCGTGGCCGAGGACCAGGCCCAGGTGGCTGTGGTGGGCCCGCAGGGTGCTGACGGCCTCGCTCACCGGGGTCTCGACGCCGAGGGTGGGCACCGGGTGGCCGAGCTGCCCGGCCGGCGTACGACGGCCCCGCGCACGGGCGAGGTAGGCGTCGCGGACGTGGACCATGCGGGGCCGGCTCTGACGGCCGCCCGGGACGTGGCCCCGGCTCCGGAGCATGATCCGGGTGCGGCCGGTGCGGACCGAGGTGTCGATGACCTCCTGCGGCGTGGCGGACGGCGGGACCGAGACGATCTCGTCGACCGGCGTCAGCAGGTCTTCGAGCGAGGACTCCGGGGCCTCCAGGGCCGCCCTGAGCAGCCGGACGTCGGGCTCGTCGATGAGGCCCAGCCGCCGCGACTCCTCGACCAGGTCGCGCAGCTGCTCCGGCGTGCGCGACACGCTCAACGTGTCCTGCGGCGGCACGCCGATCGCCCGCAGCAGCAGGTTGGTGACGGTGTTGAGCGCGGCGAGCCCGGGGCGGACGAGCGTGGTGAACGCGCGGAACGGCGGGGCCAGCATCATGGCCGAACGTTCGGGACGGGCGATGGCCCACGACTTGGGCGCCATCTCGCCGATCACCATGTGCAGGAACGTGACCAGGGCCAGCGCGAGGACGAAGGCCACCGCGTGCGCGCCCGTCTCCGGCAGCCCGGCGGCGTGGAACACCGGTGTCAGCGTCTGGGCGATCACCGGCTCGGAGACCAGGCCCAGCCCCAGCGAGCACATCGTGATGCCCAGCTGGGCGCCCGCGAGCATCAGCGACAGCTCGCCGATGCCGGCGACGGCGGCCGCGGCGGCGCGGCTGCCCTCGGCGGCGGCGCGCTCCAGCCGTGGCCGCTTGGCCGCCACCAGCGCGAACTCCGCGGCCACGAAGAACCCGTTGCCGAGCAGCAGCAGGACGGTGAGCGGGACGCCGACGGAGAGGTTCACGCCTCCTCCCCGGTCTGGCTCTCGACCGACCGGACGCGGATCAGCTCCGGCACGTGCCGGTGGACGGTCAGCACCTCGATCGTGGCCTGCTGCGGCGGGTCGTCCAGCTGCCGGGGCGGCAGGTCCACCGTGACGCGGTCGCCCGGCTCGGCGATCCGGCCCAGCTGCTTGAGGACCAGGCCCGCGACGGTCTCGTAGTCGCCCTCGGGCAGGGCGATGCCGGTCTCGTGCGCGACCTCGTCCACGCGCAGTCCGGCGTCGGTCGTCCACCATTCGCCGCGCCGGACGGCCAGATCCTCCTCGACGTCGTTCTCGTCGGCGATCTCCCCGACCAGCTCCTCCGCGACGTCCTCCCAGGTGATCAGGCCCGCGAAGCCGCCGTACTCGTCCACCACGCAGGCCATCGCGCCGCTGTCGGCGCGCAGCCGCGTCACCAGATCCGGCAGCGGCAGCTTGCCCGGGACGAGCAGGGCGGGCCGCGCAAGGTCGCGCACCGGCGTGCGGCCGGACTCCTCGGGGGTGAGCCGGATCAGCTCCTCCAGCCCGACCGTGCCCACCACGTCGTCGACGCTGTCGCCGACGACCGGATAGCGCGTGTGCCCGTGGGCCGAGATGACCTCGCTGAGCTCGCTCGCCATGGCGGGCGCGGGGACGGTGACCACGTCCACGCGCGGCACCATGACCTCGTCGGCGGTGCGGTCGGAGAACGTCAGCGCGCGTTCCAGCAACTCGGTGTGGCCCTCCTTCAGGTACTCGCCGGACTCGCCGATGATGTGGCCCAGCTCCTCCAGCGTCGCGCCGTGGTGCAGCTCCTCCACCGGCTCGATGCCGACCGAGCGCAGCAGCCTGTTGGCGGCGGCGTCGAACAGCTTGATGAGCGGTGCCGCCAGCGTCATGTAGACCAGGGTGGAGGAGGCCAGCGCGCGGGCGAGCGGCTCGGCCCGGGCCAGCGCCAGGTTCTTGGGGAACAGCTCGCCCAGCACCATCTGGATGATGGTCGCCAGCGCGAAGCCGGCGGCCACCGCGATGCCGCCGACCGCGGCCGCCGGGACGCCGGCGGCGTCCAGCGGCGGCGCGATGAGGTCGGCGAGCGCGGGCTTGGCGATGAAGCCGACGACCAGCGCCGTCACCGTGATCCCGAGCTGGGCGCCCGACAACATGAACGACAGGCGTTCCATCACCCGCACGGCGCGGGCCGCGCGCCGGTCGCCGTCCTTGGCCTGGTGGTCCAGCGCGAGGCGGTCGGCGGTGACGTAGGCGAACTCCTGCGCCACGAAGTAGCCGGTGGCGGCGGTCAGCACCAGAACGGCCGCCAGCCCGAGCACGACGTTCACCTGGATTTCCTTCCCCATCCAAGATCTACTTATCCCGGATGTCCCACTGCACCGAGTGTGACGGTTATCGGGGCTCCCGCAGTGGAATGAATCCTGCGCGCCGGGTCCACACAGCGAAGGGGCGACGATGCCCAAGCCGTTCGCGTCCTCAGCCGATCTCTCTGACAAGACGCCGACCCTGGAGGTCCTCGCCGAGGGCGTGTACGCGCTCACCGCCGAGGGCGATCCCAATGTGGGGGCGATCGAGGGCGAGGACTTCGTCGTCTGCTTCGAGGCGCTGGCGACCCCGACCGCGGCCCGCGACTGGCTGGCCGTCCTGCGCGCCTACACCGGCAAGCCGATCCGCCATCTGGTGCTCTCGCACTACCACGCGGTGCGCACGCTCGGCGCGAGCGCGTTCGGCACCACGTCGATCATCGCGCACGACCGCACCCGCGCGCTCATCGCCGAACGCGGCAAGCAGGACTGGGAGTCGGAATTCGGCCGGATGCCCCGGCTGTTCAAGGACCCGGCGTCGGTCCCGGGGCTCACCTGGCCGACCGTCACGTTCAGCCGCACGCTCTCGATCGACCTGGGCGGCGACCGGGGCGAGCTGGACCTGGCGTACTGCGGGCGCGGTCACACCGAGGGCGACATCGTCGCCTGGCTGCCGCGGCAGCGGATCCTGTTCGCCGGCGACCTGGTGGAGACGCAGGCGGCGCTCTACACCGGCGACGCCTTCCACCGGGAATGGTCGACCGGCACCCTCGACCACGTCGCCGGGTTCCCCGCCGAGACGCTCGTCGGCGGCCGGGGCGCCGTCGCGCACGGCCGCGACGCGGTGCGGGCCGCCGTCGCCCAGACCCGCGGGTTCCTCACGGTGATGATCCGCGAGGTGGAGGCGGTCCGGGATCGGGGCGGCACGCTGAAGAACGCCTTCGAGGCGGTGCACCGGGCGCTGGAGCCCTCCTACGGCGGCTGGCCCATCTTCGAGCACTGCCTGCCGTTCGACGTCTCCCGGCTGTGGGACGAGCTCGACGGCGTCGAACGACCGCGCGTCTGGACCGCCGAGCGGGACCGCCGGGTGTGGTCCGAACTGCAGGGCTGAGCCGGTGCCGGCGATGGACCCGGTCGCCGTCATCGGCGCCGGCCCGGTGGGCCTGACCGCCGCCCTGCTGCTCGCCCGCTGGGGCCTTCCCGTCGTCGTCCTCGAACGCGAGCCCGCCCGCGCTCCCGAGGGCTCGCGGTCGATCTGCCAGCAGCGCGACGTGCTCGACATCTGGGCGTCGGTCGGCGCCGCGGCGATCGCGGAGGAAGGGCTCGCCTGGACCACCGCGCGCACGTACTACCGCGAGCGCGAGCTGTTCTCGTGGCGGTTCGCCGACACCGAGACGCTGCCGCCGTGCGTCAACATCTCCCAGACCCGCACGGAGGAGATCCTCGAAGAGCGCGTCGCGGCGCGCGGCGATCTCATCGAGCTCCGGCGCGGGCGGGAGGTGGTGGGGCTGGCGCAGGACGCCGGCGGCGTGACGCTCCGGTGCTCGACGGGGGAGGAGGTCAGGGCGTCGTACGTGGTGGCGTGCTCGGGGGCCCGTTCCGACGTTCTGCGGCGCGCGGTCGGCGTGGGCTTTCCCGGGGAGAGCTTCGACGACCGATTCCTCATCGTCGACCTGCGGGCAAAGCTGGCCGGATGGGAGCACGAGCGCCGGTTCTACTTCGACCCGCCGTGGAACCCGGGCCGCCAGGTGCTGATCCATCCCTGCCCCGGCTCGCGGTACCGCGTCGACTGGCAGGTGCCCCCCGGGTTCTCGCTGGCGGAGGAACGCGCGAGCGGCGGGCTCGACCGCCGGGTCCGGCAGATCATCGGGGACGGCCCGTACGAGACGTCGTGGGCGTCGGTGTACCGCTTCCATTCCCGGGTCGCCGAACGGATGCGGGTGGGGCGGGTCCTGCTCGCCGGGGACTGCGCGCACCTGTACGCCCCGTTCGGCGCGCGCGGTCTCAACTCCGGCGTTCCCGACGCCGAGAACGCCGCCTGGAAGATCGCGTTCGTGGCCCGCGGCTGGGCGCCGGACGACCTGCTGGCGACCTACCACGCCGAACGGCACGCCGCCGCCCTGGAGAACCTCGACGTCACCGCCGCCACCATGCGCTTCCTCGTCCCGCGGACCGACGCCGAACGGGAACGCCGACGCGCCGCGCTGGACCGGGCCGCGGCGGATCCCACGACCGCCGGGGCGATCGACTCCGGCCGCTTCGCCGAGCCGTTCTGGTACACCGGCTCGCCTCTCACCACTCCCGAGCCCACCCGCCCGCCGCCCACGGGCCGTCCGCCCAAGGGCGCGCCGCAGCCCCTGGCGCCGGGCGTCATCGTGCCCGACACCCGCGTCCAGATCGCGGGACGTCCCGAGGTCACCCGGCTGAGGGAGCTCCTGCGAGACGGCTTCACACTGCTGACCGGCAGCGAGGACGAGCGGCTCGTGGCCGCCGCCCGAACGGCCACCCCGGCGCCCGTCAACGTCGTGCGCCGCAAGGACCTCGGCGCCGACGCGGTCGTCGACCTGCGCCCCGGTGAGGCCTGGCTCATCCGTCCCGACGCGCATCTGGCCGCGATCTTTCCCGCGCCCGCGCCGCGCGAGGTCGCCGTCGCCCTCGGGCGAGCCTGTGCTCATCGGCGTCCCGGTGGACCGGAACGGACCAGAAGCCCACTATGAGAGGACGGTTCCTCTTCGGCGGGAGAGCCAATGAGCGACAGCGGTCCCCGGCCCGTCTTCGACCCGTCCGTTCCCACCCGCGAGCGCGACCTCCTCGCGGCCGAGCCCGGACGCCTCGTCGCCGCCCGCCTGCCCGCCCCGCGGGCTTCTCGTCCCGGTGCCGCCACCATCGCCGCCCGCGCCGTCTGGATCCCGGTCTTCGCGTTCTTCTACGGCGTGCTGCCGGGTGGCTGGTTCCGGGTGTTCTTCCTGGCCTCGCTGGACGACGACACGTTGCTGGACGGCGTGTTCCGGTGGGGCCGCACGGCACTGCTCGCGATGATGGCGATCCCGGCCGTGCAGATCCTGCTGATCCTCCTCGGCCAGGGCGAGGCGGCGGCGCTGCTCGCCGCCGCCGGCTTCACCGGGTGGACGATCGGCGCGATCCGGCACCTGCGCGAGCCGGCCTCGGCGCGGGCCGCACGCGACCACCACGGGCATTACCTGCTGCCCGCCGACTTCGACCGGCCCGCCGCCCAGCTGCTCGTGCGCGCGCAGCGGGCCGTCGACGCCGTGCTCGGCTCCGAGACCCACCGGGCCGGGCTCCTCGACGACGTCGACAACGCCGTGGTGCTGCCCCGGCAGGAGTGGGAGATCGCGTGGGCGCTGGCGGAGCACACCAAGCTGCGCCAGGAACGCAGGGACCAGCGCCCCGAGCGCCTCACGCCCCGCGTCCGCGCTCTGCTGGAGCCGCAGCGCCGCGCGATGGAGCTGTCCGTCCGCGCCATCACCGACCGCATCGAGGCTCTGGAGACCTACGCCCGCCGCGCGCACGACGCCGACGACGCCTACCACGAGTGGCAGGTCGTGGAACGGCTGCCCGAGCAGAACGCGCGCTACCGCGATCTCCTCGCGCGCACCGTCCGCCATGACCTGGCCCGCGAGGAGATCGGACGCCTGGCGGACGACGCCCAGCGTGCCGAGGCCGTCCTGCGCGACTCGGTGGGGACCGCCCTTCAGGCGGGCCGCGCCCTCACCCTCGGCTGAGCGCGAGACAGCCGCCGAACACGGGACGCCTCTGGCCCGGCTTATTGGACTCTGTGTAGAATTGGAGGGGAACCCCTGGGAGGCGTGCTCATGACGGAGACCACGGAGACGGACGCGAAAACGGAACAGGCCCGCCCCGACCACGAGGTGGTCATCGTCGGTGCGGGATTCGCCGGGATCGGCGCGGGCATCGCGCTGAAGGGCGCCGGCATCCACGACTTCGTGCTGCTGGAGCGCGCCGGCGACATCGGCGGAACGTGGCGCGACAACACCTACCCGGGCCTGTCGGTCGACATCCCCTCACCGACCTACTCGTTCGCGTTCGAGCCGAGGCCCACCTGGTCGCGGCTCTACGCCAAGGGGCCGGAGATCAAGGACTACGCCGACCACTGCGTCCGCAAGTACGGCATCATGCCGCACGTCCGCCTCGGCACCACGGTCGTGGCGGCGCGCTTCGACGAGGGCGCCGACCTCTGGCGGCTGGAGCTGGCCGGCGGCGGGACCGTCACCGGCCGCTACCTGCTGTCCTGCCAGGGAGCGCTGACCACCCCGAGCCACCCGGAGATCGACGGCCTGGCCGACTTCGCCGGGCACACGGTGCACACCGCCCGCTGGGACCACGACCACGACCTGACCGGCAGGCGCGTCGCCGTCATCGGCACCGGCGCGACCGCGCTCCAGGTCATCCCCGAGATCGCGGGACGCGTGGCCCACCTGGACGTCTACCAGCGCACCCCGATCTGGGTCTACCCCAAGATCGATCCGCGCCTGCCCCGCGGCGTCCAGGAGCTCTTCCGCCGGGTGCCCGCGACCCAGAAGGCCACCCGCTTCGTCACGACCACCGCCGTCGAGATCATCGTCACCGGCGTCGTCCACCACCGCCGGGTCCAGCCGCTGGTCAAGGCGGTCGAACGCAGGTGCCTGCGCCATCTGAAGCGCCAGGTCAAGGACCCGGAGACCCGGGAACGCCTCACCCCGCGCTACGGCTTCGGCTGCAAGCGCCCCTCGTTCTCCAACGACTACTGGCGCACGTTCAACCGCGCCAACGTCGACCTGGTGACCGACCGCATCGACCGGATCACCGAGACCGGCGTCCGCACCGTCGACGGCCGGGAACGCGAGATCGACACGCTCATCCTCGCCACCGGCTTCAAGGTGTTCGACATCTCCTTCCCCATCGTCGGCCGCGAGGGCGTCGAGCTGACCGCGTTCTGGAAGCAGTACCGGCGGCAGTCGTACGAGGGCGCCGCCGTGCCCGGGTTCCCCAACCTGTTCCTGGTGCCCGGTCCGTACGGCAACATCGGGCTGTCCTGGTTCCAGATGATCGACGCGCAGATCCGCCACGCCCTGCGCGTGATCGGCGAGGCGCGCAGCCGCGGCGTCACCCGCGCCGAGGTCAGCCGGCAGGCCCATGACCGTTACATGAGCTGGGTCGAGCGCCGCATGCCCCGCACCGTCTTCCTCAACGGCGACTGCGCGACCGCCAACAGCTACTACTTCGACGAGCACGGCGACGCTCCCTGGCAGCGCCCGTCCTCCGTCGTCGCCGCCCGCCGCCGCAGCCGTTCCTTCCCCCTGGACGACTACGACTACTCGACCCGGGTCAGCGCCGGCTGAAGATCCGCGCGGCCCCGGCCGCGACGGTCGCGGTGAGCACCCAGCCCGCGGCGACGAGCGCGTAGGACAGCCACTGGTGGGCACCCGCTGGGTTGAACGCGCGCTCCTGCCCGAGTTCGACGATCGGGATCAGCAGATCCAGTGCGTAGACCACGGGGTTGAAGTGCGGCGCCTCGTCGCGCTTCAGCGGCTCCGGCGGCGAGATCCCGTACACGACCCCGCCGGCCGTCAGGAGCACGCCGAGCCACAACAACGCCCGCCAGGGGCGGTAGCCGTACCCGGTCGTGATGTCCTGCAGGCGACTCCAAACCCGGAGGAGCCGGGTCTCCGTGGCCTGCCGGTGACGTTCCTTCGCGTACAGCACCTTGCGCGCGTCCGCGTTCTGGCCGGTCGCCGTGTAGTGGTTGGCCAGCTGCTCGTACGGCTGCGACTCGTACCCCTCGGGATTGCGCGTCAGCCACCGCAGCCGCTCGCGCGCGGGTAGCCGGGGCTCCAGCGCCTCGTATCGCGCACCGCTCAGGACGATCTCCTCCGGCCAGCGGTCGGGGTCGTCGCGGAGTACGCCGATCTGAGCGTGGGACAGGACGAGCCGGCCCTGGACGGGCTCACCCGGACGCAGGGTGAGCTCACCGGCCTGGAGTGCGTGCGCGTCGATCGCCTTCGGCCCGGACGGCGACAGCCGTATCTCGGTGAGGACGAGATGACCGCCTATCCGCGTGCGGCGCAGCCGGAGGCCGCCCTCCAAGGTGAGGCCGATGCAGATGACGTCCGCGCCGACCTCGGTGCGGGAGAGCCGCAGCGCGACACCGCCGGGATTACGCAACCGCGCACCGGCGACCATGATCCGGTTGTCGATCCGGCAGGCCCGGATCCTGACCTCACCGCCGGCCTGGACACGCCGGAGATCCGCCGAGGCCAGGCGCGCGTTGTCGATCTCCAGGACCGGCTTGTCCGGGGCGCTCGTGGGCAGCACCGCGTCGCGCAGGTCCACCACGCCGCTGACCTGCGTCCCGCGCATGCTGACCCGCCCCGCTCCGACCCGGAGGTCGCGCGCGGCGAAGTTTCCGATCGACGCCCGGTCCAGGTTGAGGGCCGTGCCCTCACCCGGATGGTCCAGACGCGCACCGTCCATGGTCAGGTTGGCCCGGAGGTCGGCGCCGACCAGCCGGATCCTGCCCTCGGCCGCGAAGCCGTCCCAGCAGAAGACACCGCCCTCGACCGTCAGGCCGCCCAGACCCATCGCGACGCCGCCAGGGTTGGTCATCCGGGCGCCGCCCAGGTGCAGGCTGCCGCCGATGTGCGCGTTGTGCGCGCGGAACTCCCCGTGTACCTCCAGGTTCCTGGCGTCCAGCCGCCCCTCCACGGTCAGCTTGTCGGCCAGCACCGGGCCGAGGCGTGTCCCGCTCATCCGCAGCGGGCCGCCGATGTGCGCCCCGTCCAGCCACAGGCCCCGCTCGATCTGCGAGCCGTCCAGGGTGAGCAGACCGTTCAGCTGGAGCCGTGAGCAGACGAGCTCCGGAAGCCGGCAATGCTCGATCCGCAGCGTCCGCAGGGTGGAGTCGACGAACTGCGCCGCGTCGTCGAAGTCGCAATCCACACAATGCAGCCCGACATCGGCCGTGGCGCCCTTCAACCGAAGACGACCGGTGACCCGCGCGCCGCGCAACCAGATGCCGGAGGCGTAGCCGGGGCGCGGCGGCACGGCGCCGAGGAGCAACGCGGCGAGGACCTCGCCGCGTACCTCGGCCCTGTCCAGCTCGACCCGTTCGCCGACGGGGAAGGCCTGCCACACCAACCGTTCGGCTTCGTTCAAACCGTTCTCATCCACCAAGAAAAGGACGTCCACCCATCGGCTGTGGTTCCGTCCTTGCCATGGAAGCGATGAGTGCTGAGCAGTTGGTGGACCTGCTCCTGGCGCCGCCCGAGCGCCCCGGGCCGTTCAGGCTGCGGGGAGCGCACATCACGGGCGCACTGGACCTGGAGGCCTGCACGCTGGACCGCCCCCTGGCGTTCGAGGACTGTGTCTTCGAGGAGGCGCCCAACTTCGACGAGGTCACCGCGCCCGCCCTCCGGCTGCCCGGCTGCCGCGTGCCGGGCCTGTCCGCGCAGCAACTGCGGACCACGGGGAACGTGGAGCTCAACAAGGGCTTCGTGGCCGAAGGCGTGGTCGACCTGCTGGGCGCCCACATCGGAGGGAAGCTCTCGCTGACGGGGTCGCGCCTGTCCAACGCGGGCGGAGTCGCCCTGAACGCGGACCGGCTCATCGTCGAGCAGGGAATGTTCTGCTGGGAGGGTTTCGTCGCCGAAGGCGAGATGCGTCTGCTGGGCGCCCGCATCGACGGGCAGCTCTCGCTCAGCGGGGCGCGGCTGTCCAACCCCGGCGGGAACGCGCTGATGGCGAACTGGCTCTCGGTCGCGCAGTACATGCTCTGCAAGAACGGATTCAGCGCCGAGGGAAGGGTCAGCCTCGCCGGTGCCAAGGTCGGGCACCTTGACCTGTCGACCGCGGTGCTGAGGAATCCGGGCGGGCCTGCCTTGAACGGCTCCTCGCTGACGGTCGAGCAGGATCTCGTCTGTGCCTTCGAGAGCGCGGGGGAGGTCCAGCTCGCGGGGGCCAAGATCGGCGGGAATCTCGTCCTCGACGGCGCACGGCTCACCAACCCGGGCCGGTCGGCGCTCAGGGCGGACGGGCTCGTCGTCGAACGTTCGCTGTTCTGCCGGGGCGGCTTCGCGGCGGAGGGCGAGCTGCGGCTGATCGGCGCGCGCGTGGGCGGTGTCTGCGACCTGACGGGCGCGCGGCTGGCCAACCCCGGTGGCCGTGCGCTCTACGCCATCCGGCTGGAGGTCGGCGGCGACCTGATGTGCCGGAACGGGTTCGCCGCGGCGGGGGAGATCCGTCTGAACGGCGCGCATGTCGGCGGGCAGCTCGAGTTCACCGGCGCGACGTTGTCCCATCCGGGCGGGCACGCGCTCGGAGGGCTCGGCATGACCGTCGATCAGCATCTGTTCTTCCGGGACGGGTTCGTGGCCGAAGGCGAGCTCTACCTGACCGGTACGCGGGTGGGAGGCCGCCTCTCGTTCATCGACGCGGAGCTGTCCAACCCGCGGGGCCATGCCGTGAGTCTGGAGGCGGTCCGTGCCCGCGCCCTGGTCATGCGGTTCGGGCGGGCTCCGGCCGGGACGATCGACCTCACCAACGTCCAGGTCGAGAGCCTCCGTGACGACGCCGAGAGCTGGCCGGCCTCGCGCGTCACCCTGCGCGGCTTCGCGTTCGACAGGCTCGAACACGACGAGATCGACGTACGGACACGGCTGAGGCGGCTGGCCCGGCACCCGGACGGATACGTGCCTCAGCCGTACGACCAGCTCGCGGCGGCCTATCGGCGGGACGGACGGGAGGAAGCGGCCCGGCGGGTCGCCATCGCCAAGCACTGGCACCGGCGCAAGGTGCTCGGCCCGTTCGGGAGGCTGGCCAACTGGATGCTCTACCTGACCGTCGGCTACGGCTACAGGACCTGGCTGGCCGCGGTGTGGCTGGCGGGGCTCCTCGCGCTGGGCAGCCTCGTCTTCGCGCGGGCCGAGATGGGCCGGGCCGATCCGAAGGGCCCGGCCTTCCACGCGTTCGCCTACACCCTCGACGTGCTGCTGCCGATCGTGGACCTCGGCCAGCAGAAGGCCTGGAACCCTGGGGGAGCGGCCGTCTACTGGTCGTGGGCGCTGATCGCCGCGGGCTGGATCCTGACGACGGCCGTGGTGGCGGGCCTGACCGGGATCATCAAGCGTGACTGACCGGCCTGCGGGAAATCCGGCCTGGTCAAAGGAAAATTGGGTTGCTTCGGCCACGGGGGGCTCGCTTACCGTGGAGAGCATGGGTGATCTTGAGATCCGTACGGTGCCGGAGTCCGAGCTGGACCAGATGCTCGACCTCGCCGAAGTGGTGTTCCACTTCCGCACCGAGGACGACCAGCGGGACCGCAACCTGTGGATACCGCGCAGGTCGGAGCGGATCGGCGCCTACGACGGGAACACGCTGGTCGGGCAGCTGGGGGCGCTGCCGATGAGGCTGGCCGTGCCCGGCGCGTTCCCGGAGTGCTCGGCGATCACGTTCGTCGGCGTGCTGCCGACGCACCGGCGCCGGGGCGTGCTCACCGCCATGATCGAACGCATGCACGCCGACGCGGTCGAGGCGCGGCGTCCGGTGGCGGCACTGTGGGCGTCGCAGGCGGGCATCTACGGGCGGTACGGCTTCGGCCTGGCCGACCGTTCCCTCACCCTGGAGGTCGACAGCTCCCGGCCGCTGGCGCTGCGCGTCGAGCCCGACCCGCGCCCGCTCCGGCTGATCGGGCGCGACGAGGCGGCCGAGGTGCTCGGGCCTATCCACGCCCGGGCCATCGAGCGGCGGCCCGGCGGCCTCGTCCGGGACGCCGAATGGTGGGAGAAGGCGATCGTGCCCAAGGTGGACGAGCACCACCAGGAGTACAGCGTGCCCCGGATCGCGGTGATGGAGGGCGACCCCGGCGGCTATGCGGTCTACCGGACGCGGGGCGACGATTCCGGCGCGTCCGGGATCGTCCGGCTCGACGAGCTGGAGGCCGACACCCCGGCGGTCGAGGCCGCGCTGTGGGCCTACCTGGCCGCGATCGACCTGACCGACCGGATCCAGGCGCACAGCAGGCCGGTCGACGACCTGCTCCCGCTGCTGGCCGCCGACCCCGACCAGGTCGTGATCAAGGGCGACTGGGGCGCGCTCTGGCTGCGGCTGATCGACGTTCCGGCCGCGCTGCGGCTGCGGAGCTGGGCGGCTGAGGAAAGCCTGGTGATCGAGGTCAGGGACGCCAGGCTGCCCGCGAACGACGGACGCTGGCGGCTGACGACCGGCGCCACGGCGGAGTGCGAGGCCACTTCGGACGAGCCCGACCTCACGTTCGGCGTGTCCGAGCTGGGCTCGGTCTACCTCGGCGGTACGCAGGTACGGCGGCTCGTACGCGCGGGGCTCGTCACCGAGCACACGCCCGGAGCGGCCCACCGGTTCGACGCCGCGCTGGAGGTCCCGCTGGCCCCGCACACCAACGACGACTTCTAGGACCGCTTGACCTTCACCCTTGGGCAGGCCCCAGCCTCGGAAGCACGCGACGAGGAGGATGAGCACGTGCTGACGATCGGGGCGTTCGCCAAGGCCTCACGCCTTTCTCCGAAGGCTCTGCGGCTCTACGACGAGCTCGGGCTGCTGACGCCCGCCCGCGTCGATCCCGTGACGGGCTACCGGCTGTACGACCCGGCGCAGCTCGAACGGGCCCGGCTGGTGGCGTGGCTGCGGCGGCTCGGCATGCCGCTGGCCCGCATCCGGCAGGTGTGCGACCTGGAACCGGCCGCCGCCGCCCGGGAGGTACGGGCCTTCTGGGCACAGGTCGAGGCCGACACCGAGGCGCGCCGGGAGCTCGCCCGATTCCTCGTCGACCACCTTTCCGAGGAGGAATCGGCCATGTCCAACGTCCCGATGGGAATCCGCTACGCCGCGCTGTCCGACACGGGCCTGGTCCGCGAGAGCAACCAGGACGCGGCGTACGCGGGAACGCGCCTGCTCGCCGTCGCCGACGGCTACGGGAGCGCCGGCGGCCCGGCCAGCGCCGCCGCGATCGAGGCGCTCCGGCACCTCGACGCCGACGGGCTCCCGGCGGGCAACCTGCTCAACGTCCTGGAGGAGGCCGTGCACGAGGCCGGCCGGGCCGTCCACCACGTCGCCGGCGACGACGCCGGGACGACGCTGACCGCCATGCTCTGGACCGGCTCGCGGCTGGCCCTCGTCCACATCGGGGACTCGCGCGCCTATCTGCTGCGCGGCGGCGAGCTCTTCCAGATCACCCACGACCACACGTTCGTGCAGTCGATGCTCGACGAGGGGCGCATCAGCCCGGAGGAGGCGACGGCGCATCCGCAGCGGTCGATGCTGCTGCGCGCGCTGTCCGGCGGAGCGGGCGCGACGCCCGACATCCGCCTGCACGATGTCCGGCTCGGTGATCGGTATCTGCTGTGCTCCGACGGCCTCTCGGCGGTCGTGGCGGCCGGGAGCGTGCACGAGGTGCTGGCCGCCGGGGCAGATCCCGAACGGACGGCCCGCGAGCTGGTCGACCTGGCCAACCGTTCGGGCGGGCCGGACAACGTGAGCTGCGTCGTCGCGGACGTGGTCGCGGAGTAGCCGCCCGTCCCCGGGCTCTTGAAGATCGGGAGATGGGTAGGAGTCCCTCGGAGGCTTCAGCGGAGGGAGTGGCGATGGCGGATCGGCGAGGGCGAGTGTTTCGTCCGTTCGTGCGGCCTTCCTCCCGTTCTGTCAAGGGGGAGTCGCCCGACGAGGCGCCGCCGGAACAGTCCATGGCGCCTCGTCCGGGCGGCCACGAACCGGACGGCGAGGGCGTCGTCGACGCCGCCATCTACGTCAAGGGCGTCCGCGCCGAGTCGCCCGCGACCCTCGCCGACACCTACCAGTGCCTGCGGCAGACCGAGGGCGGCATGGCCTGGATCGGGCTCTATCGCCCGTCCGAGCCGCAGCTGGTGTCGCTGGCCGAGGAGTTCGGGCTGCACGAGCTGGCCGTCGAGGACGCGATCGTGGCCCACCAGCGGCCGAAGCTCGAACGGTACGGGGACACGCTGTTCGTGGTGCTGCGCGCGGCCCGCTACCTGGACGAGGTCGAGGAGGTCGACTTCGGCGAGCTGCACATCTTCGTCGGCAAGGACTTCGTGCTGACCGTACGCCACAGCGAGTCCCCGAACCTGGCCGTGGTGCGCAAGCGTCTGGAGGAGACGCCCGAGCTCCTCGCCAGGGGCCCGGAGGCGGTGCTCTACGCGATCCTGGACGCGGTCGTGGACGAGTACGCGCCGGTGGTCGCCGGGCTGCAGAACGACATCGACGAGATCGAGACCGAGGTCTTCCGGGGCGATCCGCAGGTGTCGCGGCGCATCTACGAGCTGTCCCGCGAGGTGATCGAGTTCCAGCGGGCGACGCGCCCGCTGGCGCAGATCCTCGGCGCGCTGTCGGCGGGCTTCGAGAAGTACGAGGTGGACGACGAGCTCCGCCGCTACCTGCGCGACGTCGCCGACCACGCGACCACCGTGATGGAACGCGTGGACGGCTTCCGCCAGAACCTGCAGGACATCCTGACCGTCAACGCGACCCTCGTCGGGCAGGCCCAGAACGAGGAGATGAAGAACCTCGCCGAGGCCAGCAACGCCCAGAACGAGGAGGTCAAGAAGATCTCCGCGTGGGCCGCCATCCTGTTCGCGCCGACGCTGATCGGAACGATCTACGGGATGAACTTCGACCACATGCCGGAGACGCACTGGACGCTCGGCTATCCGCTCGCGCTGCTGCTGATGGCCGCGACCTGCGCCGTCCTCTACCAGGTCTTCAAGCGCCGCGACTGGCTCTGACCTACCGGACCGCCAGCGCGTACACGCGGGTGATCTGCGTCGCGCCGCCGTTGTCGTCGGAGACCAGGTAGAGCACCGTGCGCCCGTCGCGCGTGCGGCCGCCGAGCGCCATGCCCTCGATGTTGTCCAGAAGCGGGTTCGGCTGCGGCTGCCTGGCGGTCGCACCCGACGGCGGGCACGTGACGATGTCGACGAGCAGCTTCTTCCTGAGCGCGGAACCGGGGGTGAGCGACGGCACGCGGCTCACGTCGCGGGCGCGCCAGGTGGACGTCCGGTAGATCCGGACGGTGTTGCCGATCCCGGGCGTGAAGCCGCGTTCCAGGGCGAGCAGGCCGCCGTGCCGCAGGGCGACGAGTTCGACGAGGCCGAGCGAGGGATCGGTCTGGTAGGCGTACTGTGCGGCGGGCGCGTAACGGCCGCCTGCCCGTCCTTGGTAGCGGATGATGCGCTGGAGGCCGGGCGCGTCGGCGCTCAGCGGGCCTTCCATGCCCGCGTAGAGGGTGCGGCCGTCGGGGGTGGCGGCCAGCGCTTCGAAGGTCTGGTTGCGGGCGGCCTGGCCCGCCGGTGCGACCCGGAAGCGCGCGGGCACCGGCAGCTCCGCCGTCTGGCGCCCGTCGGAACGGCGGAACCGGCGGATCGACGGCTCGGTCTCGGAGCTCGCGAGGATCGTCCGGCCGCCGCGCTCGGCCACCAGGCCCTCGCCGTCGAAGTCGGCCCCGGTGTAGGGCGTCCCGTCGGGGCGGGCGAGCGTCGTCACCTTCCGCGCCGCCACCTGCGGCCCGCCGCGGCCCAGCCGGAGCGACAGGTCGTAGAACCGCGCGGGCGTGGTGCCGAGGTTGTCCACCAGCGCGACGGCGCTTCGCCCGCCCGTCACGGCGAGCGCGGAGAGCCCGCTGACGGCCGTCCCGCCCAGCTCCGTCTTGTCGAGGGCGTCGGAGAATCCGAGCAGCGAGGCGGAGGGGGAGCACGGGGCGGCGAGCGGGGCGGCCGAGGCGGAC
Organism: Actinomadura fulvescens; assembly: GCF_039533225.1. NCBI lineage: Bacteria > Bacillati > Actinomycetota > Actinomycetes > Streptosporangiales > Thermomonosporaceae > Actinomadura > Actinomadura fulvescens. Next base: position 1,268,398 of record NZ_BAAATD010000001.1, read on the forward strand.
GCCGGGGCGGGGGCCGCGAGGACGCCGAGCGTCGTCAGGGCCGCCACGGGAATGATCAGCTGGGAGGACCTCATGCCGGGGAGCGTACGCCCGCCCCTCGCCGCACGATCGAACACCAGGTGAACGTCACGGGCCGGAGAAGGCGGGCGCGGCCGCGAGGACCCGGCGGGCCAGCTCCCGGTCGCCCTCGATCGCGGCGGGCAGCGCGCCGGGGTCGACGCGGCCGCCGAGCAGGAAGCAGAACGCGACGCCGTCGGTGACGATGTGGGCCTCGGCGTCGCCCTGCCCGCCCTCGCGGACGCCGCCGGTGTCGTTGACGTCGAGCGGCACGTGCCAGGTGCCGCCGCCGGCGCCGGTCAGGGTGACCCGCACGGCCGGTCCCGTTCCGTCGCCGCCGGACGCGAGCAGCGTCCAGGGCAGCAGCCGGACGCAGAAGCCGGCCATCGGGTGGAGGTGCCCGGCGACCGGGGGCGGCAGCCGCAGCGCCGACGTGCGCGCCGCGTCGTCGGCGTGCACCCAGGTCTCCAGGCCGCGGGCGAGGATGGCGTCGCGCACCGGGATGGGCAGCCCGTCCGGGGACGCCGGGGTGGCCGGATCGACCTCGGCGAGGCGGGCGCACAGCACGTCGGCCTGGGCCCGCCAGGTCTCGCGGGTCTGCTGGGGCGACCGGCCCTCTTCGGCGGCCTGCACCTCGGCGGTGCGGCCGAGGGCGTCGCGCGTGCCGATCGGCGGGCCGAGCACCGGCGCGCCCACGTCGGCCGCGACCAGCCCGTCCTTGGCGGTCAGATGGGCGACGAGCTGCTGCAGCGTCCAGCCCTCGACGACCTGCCGCGACCAGTCGTCGGCGGAGGCGGACGCGAGCACCGCGTCCATGGCCGCGACCCGGCCCGCGTAGGGCGCGGCCCAGGCCGCGGTCGGCGTCGCGGGGCGGCGCCGTGATCGTGCCGTGGCGAGAAGGGCACCCGGAGAGGGACGCTCGTCACGTTCCACGCCCTCCTCCAGGGCGTCCAGGTACAGCCGTTCCACCGGATTCATCGCACGCCTTCCTCGGCCAGCATCCCCGCCAGCTGCCGCAGCGCCTGCCGGATGCGTGACTTGACCGTACCCTCTGGAAGGCCGAGCCGTTCCGCGACCTGCCTGTACGTCCGGCCGCCCCAGTACGCCATCTCCAGGGCCTCACGCTGCTCGGCGGGCAGGCTCCGCACCGCCTGGCGGACCCGGGCGGAGGCCTCGGCGTCCAGGACCGAGTCCTCCATCGGAGCCGGTTCGCGCTCGAAGAGCCGGGGGCCGACGTGCGAGGCCTTCTTGCGTTCCTCGGCGCGCACGTGGTCGACGGCCCGGCGGTGCGCGATCGTCGTGAGCCAGGCGCGCAGCGTGCCGCGCCCGGGGTCGAAGGCCAGCGGCTTCTCCCAGAAGGTCAGGAACACCTCCTGCGTGATGTCCTCGGCGATCGCCCGGTCCCGGGTGACGCGGAAGGCCAGGCCGTAGACGAGCGGCGAGAGCAGGTCGTAGAGCTCGGCCAAGGCGGACTCGTCGCCGCTGACCACCCGCTGGTGCAACAGCGCGTCATCGCCCGGAGGCCCCATCCGGCACCACACTCCCGTCGAGGTCGTCGACGTCTCGGTCTGAGTGACGTTGCAGGACCGAGCATGTCACCATCGGCGCCGGATGAGGAGAGCCACCTGTGGCCTTACCCGGCGGGGTAGCGAAGCCCGTGGCCGTAGGGGTAGTGGCCCGTGATGGTGACCGGCAGCGTGCCGCCGGGCTGGGCACCGAAAACCACCTCGGCGGCCGCCTTGTGCATGGTGAGGTTCAGGCGCTGCGCACGGGCCGTGGTGGCGTAGGCGGCGACGTAGGCCCGCACGTCCGGATACTCCGCGTAGTCATAGGGAAGTCCGGTGGCGAGGGCCGCTACCGGCTTGCCGGTGGCCTGAAGGGCGCGCACCAGCTTCGCCTGCCCGGCCGGTAGTGGACCGGAGGAGAACGTGGCGACCAGTACCCGGTCGGCCTCGCCCGCCAGCCGTACCGCCTCGGCGATCTCCGCGTCGGCCGGGTCGGTCGTGGCGGACTGCCAGCGGCTCACCGGGCCCGCGCTCGCCGCGTCGACGGCCTGGGCGAGCTGCTCGGTCTGCGCGGCCCCGGCGACGAGCGTCCGCTGCCCGGACCGCGGGTCGAACGGGAGCACGCCCTCGTTCTTGACCAGCGTGACCGCGGCGCGCCCGATCGCGGCGGCCTGGCGCATGAAGGCGGGGTTGGCGGCGACCTTCTCGGCGAGGCCGGGGCTGACGTACCTGTGCCTGAACGCCCCGTACCTGCACTTGAGGTCGAGGACGCGCCGCACGGACTCGTCGACGCGCTCGGTGCTGAGCGCGCCCGACCGGACGGCGTCGAGCAGCGCGCCGACGGCCTCCACGTGCGTCGGGTACTCGCCGCTGGACATGATGACGTCGGCGCCGGCCTTGACCGCCATCACGGTGGCCTCGCGGGTGCCCCAGTTCTTGTCGATGGCGTCCATGTCCATGCCGTCGGTCACGATGAGGCCCTTGAACCCCAGCTGCCCGCGCAGCAGCCCGGTCAGGACTTGCGGCGACAACGTCGCGGGCACGGTGGGATCGATCGCCTTCACCACGACGTGCGCGGTCATGACGGCCGGGACGCCCGCCTTGATCGCGGCCTGGAACGGCGGCAGGTGCACCTTTTCGAGCGTGGCCCGGTCGTAGGTGACGGCGGGGAGTTCGAGGTGGCTGTCGTTCTCGGTGTCGCCGTGGCCGGGGAAGTGCTTGGGCGTGCCGATGATCCCGGCTTCCTCGTACGCGCGCGCCTGTGTCGCGGTGAGCCGTGACACCAGGTCGGTGCGTTCCCCGAACGAGCGCACGCCGATGATCGGGTTGCGCGGGTTGGTGTTCACGTCGGCGACGGGCGCGTAGTTCCAGTGGAAGCCCATCGCCCGCGCCTCGGCCGCCGTGATGTGGGCGGCGGTGCGCGCCAGGCGCGGGTCGCGGGCGGCGCCCAGGCCCATCGCGTTCGGCAGCGGCGTCGTGCCCTCGCGCACGTTGTGCGTGGTGCCGAACTCGAAGTCGCCGGACACGAGCAGCGGCAGGCCGAGCCTGGTGTCCTGCGACCACCGCTGCAGCTGGTTGGCGTAGCGGGCGGCGAGCCCCGGCGTACGCGGCTCGGAGGTGAGCACGGACCCGATCCTCAGCTCCTGGAGCGACCGGCGGGTCTCGTCGTTCGGCATGCCGTCCGGTCCGTCGTGGGTCACCGCCATGACCATCTGGCCGACCTTCTCGGCGTCGGTCATCTTGGCGAGGTGGGCATCCGGGTCGCAGGCGGACGCGGCGGCCGGTGAGGAACCGGCGGCCGGTGACGCGGCGGCCGGGGGAGCGGCGACGAGGGCGGCGGCGGAGAGCGAGGCGGCGGCGACGAGCGAGGTCGTTCTGTGCATCGGCATGGGGAGGCTCCTCAGAAGCGGGGAAGGACGCAGACCGGCGCGGGGGTGGCGAGCGGTGCGCCGGTGGGGGTGAGCAGGGCGCCGGCGACCCGGAACGCGGCCACGGTGCCCGAGCGCTGGTTGGCGACGTAGAGCAGGCGGCCCTCGTCGGCGAACTCCATGTGGCGCGGCCACGTGCCGCCGCACGGCACCGTGTCGACGAGGCTCACGGCCCGGCCGCCCGCGCTCGTGGCCAGCACGGCGACGCTGTCGTGCCCGCGGTTGGTCCCGTAGACGTGCCGCCCGTCGGGCGAGACGAGGATCTCGCCGGGATAGTTGGCCCCCGGAGTGCCCGCGGGCACCGTGGACACCACCTGGCCCGGACGCAGCCTGCCCGCGTGCGGGTCGTAGGCGCAGACGGTGATCGTCGAGTCGAGCTCGCTGATGACGTAGGCGGTCCGCCCGCTGGGGTGGAAGGCCAGGTGGCGGGGCCCCGCGCCCGCCCGGAGCCGGGCCGCCGAGTGCCGCCGCAGGCGCCCGCTCCCGAGCTCCAGCCGGTAGACGACCACGGTGTCGGTGCCGAGGTCGACGACGAGCACGAACCGGCCCCACGGATCGGTGACGATCTGGTGGGGATGGGGAGCGGCCTGGTCGGGATGCGGCCCCGACCCCGTGTGCTCGACGACGTCGGAGGCCGGCCGGAGCGAGCCGCCGGCCTCGATCGGATGGACGGCGATGTTGCTCCCGAAGAAGTTGGCGCTGAGCAGGTAGCGCCCGCTCGGGTGCACCGACAGATGGGCGGGGGAGTGGCCGTGCGTCGGCTGCCGCCCGAGCTCGCGCGGCGAGCCGTCCGCGCCGATCTCCAGTGCGACGACCTGGCCGTCCGCGACCTCGCTCACCGCGTACATCCGCCGGCCCCCCGGCGCCATGGTCAGGAACGACGGGCGCGGCACGTCGCCGAACGCCTCGTCGACGGTCAGCGTGCCCGACCGGTCCGCGTGCGCGCGCACGATGCCGAGCCCGCCCGCCTCGGTATAGGTGCCGAGGTAGACGCGCCGGACCCGGTCGCCCGCGCCGCCCTCCGCGCTCGCCTGGCCGCTCATCGCCGTGCCGCCCAAGGTGCCGCCCAATGCCGCTCCGCCGACAAGCCCAAGAAAACCCCTGCGTGTGGACGTGGTACGTGTGCGTCCGTTCGTGTCCACCGTGCCGCCTTCCGTCGTCGCCGACTGCCACGGTGAACGGTCCGGCCGAAACTGGAAAGATTCCTGCCGGAAGATTTCACATTGCACAACAGCATTCCAGGAGAGCGTCATGACCGGTGCGCGCAACCAGTCGTCCTCCCTGCGGCGGGCGCTGGCGGTGCTCGACCACGTCCGCGCCCACGGCGGCGGGCGCGGGCTCTCGCTGACCCGCGTCGCCGACGATCTCGGGCTCAGCAAGAGCACCGTGCTGAGGCTCACCGTGCCGCTGGTCGAGGCCGACCTGCTGGCCCGCGACCGCGAGACCGGCTGGTTCCGCCTCGGGCACGGCACGCTGCGGCTGAGCCAGGCCTACCTGACGTCCCTGGACCTGCGCACGGTCGCCGCCGAACCGCTGCGGCGGCTCCGGCAGGAGGTCGGCGAGACGTGCCACCTGGTCGTCTGCGACCTGCCGGACGTGGTCTACATCGACAAGGTCGAGAGCGAGCACAACGTGCGGATGGGCTCCAGGGTGGGCAGCCGCATGCCCGCCTACCGCACCGCCGTCGGCAAGGCGATGCTCGCGTGGATGGACGAGGCGGCGGTGCGCCGGGTCGTCGACGCGGGCATGCCGGCGGTGACCGAGCGCACCATCACCGGAGCGGACCGGCTCCGCACCGAGCTGAGCCGGATCCGCCGCCTCGGCTACGCGGTCGACGACCGGGAGAACGAGCCGGAGGTGCGCTGCGTCGCGGCGCCGATCTTCGACCACGAGGAACGGGTGGCCGGCGCCCTCAGCGTGTCGGGGCTGACGTCGCGGCTGCCGCCCGCGCGCGTCCGGGAGGTCGGGCCGCTCGTCGCGCGGATCTGCCAGGAGATCTCCCGCGTGCTCGGCTCGCCGAGGTAGGACGCTAGGGCACGGCGTCCCGTCGATCCGGCGGGCGTATCCCGACCCCGGCGAGGAGCTGTCCCCGCGGCGGCGGCCGTTCGCCCCGGGGCCGCCACTGCGCGGTGAACGCCAGGCCGGGGTCGAGCAGCTCGAAGTCGCCGAAGAACTCCGCGACCTCCTCGCGGGTGCGCAGGACCAGCGGAGAGACGCAGGCGGTGGTGTAGAGCTCGGCGACCCTGGCCGCCTCCGCCGGGAACGTCCCGGCGGTGGCGTGGGAGATCACCAGTGCGCTGCCGGGCGCGAGCTCGGCGCGCAGGCCGGCGAGGATTCCGGCGGGGTCGTCGGCGTCGGCCACGAAGTGCAGGACCGCGGTGATCAGCACGGCGACCGGCTCGGTCCAGTCGAGCAGGCCGCCGCCGGCGGCGACGTCGGCGCGCAGCTCGTCCGGCTTGCGCAGGTCGGAGTGCACGATGGCGACGTTGCCGTCGTCGGCGAGCAGCGCGCGGGCGTGGGCGAGCACGATCGGGTCATGGTCGACGTACACCACGCGTGCGCCGGGGCCGTGGCGGGCGGCGATCTGGTGCACGTTCTCGTGGGTGGGGAGCCCGCAGCCGAGATCGAGGAACTGGCGGACCCCGCGCCCGGCGAGGAGGCCGACCGCCCGGGCGAGGAACGCGCGGTTCTCGCGCGCGACGGCGGACAGGTCCGGCTGGATCGCCAGGAGACGGTGGACCAGCTCGCGGTCGGCGGCGTAGTTGTCCTTGCCGCCGAGCAGATAGTCGTAGACGCGGGCGGGACTGGCGAGGTCGGTGCCGCCGCCGGGCGGCGTCCACCCCGGACCCGCGGCCGTCACCATCGCTGGTCCGTTCGGTACGGGCCGGCTCATCGTCGTGCCGGCCGGGATTTCGTCGTCATGCAGACCCTCCTCGGGCGCTCCGGGCGGGGTGCGGGGAAGACCGGGGCGGGGTTGCGGGGGATGTATGGGACTTTCCGGGATTACACAGAAGCGGGATGAGACAAAAAGGGGGACGTCGACGGTAGAGGGCGAAGGTCAGCGGAAGGTGAGCGGACCCGCCGCGCCCTCCGGCCCGGCGAGAAGTGTCGCGGCCCCTGAGATCAGGATCTCGCAGGCCGCGGCAACAGGGCCCCTTACTCGCGTTGACTGGTGGCCACATCCGGTCATGATTGTCTCGGGTGATGTTCACTAGCTTGGCCTTCCTGGGGCGTGGAGAGGCTGCGAGAAGGTCAGTGGAGTTTCGAATTCTTGGGCGGCTGGAGATCCGCACCGACGATGGCGAACCCATCACGGTCTCCCAGCCGCTGATCCGTTCGGCGATCAGCGTGCTGGTCCTCAAGGACGGTCAGGCGCTCTCGTCCGAGCAGTTGCAGGCGCTGCTCTGGGACCCCGGCGCGGACGGCGGCCGGGCGGATCGCACCGGTGCCATCAAGACCTGCGTCGCCGGCGTGCGCCGGTTGCTGTCCCAGGAGCGGGTCCCGCCCGGCCACGGCGGCTACCGGCTGCGGCTGGCGGGCGGCGACACCGTCGACCTGGTCACGTTCCGCGATCGCGTCGTCCAGGCGCGCGAGGCCCGGGGCCGCGGCGACGCCCCGCTGGCCGCCGAGCTGTACGAACGCGCCCTCGCGCTCTGGCGGGAGCCGCCGCTGGACGACCTGCCCGCGACCTCCGCCGTGGCCGGCATCGCGGCCGGGCTGCTGGCCGAACGCCGCGTCGCCCGGGAGGAGCTGGTGGAGACCCGGCTCGCGCTCGGCCGGCACCGGGCGCTCGTCCCGGAGCTGCGGACCTGGGTGCTCGACGACCCGCTCAACGAGCATCTGTGGGCGCAGCTGCTGCTCGCGCTGTACCGGTCGGGCCGCAAGACCGAGGCGCTGCAGTCCTACGACGAGGCGCACGAGATGCTGGAGCAGGCCGCGGGCAGCGAGCCGGGTCCCGAGCTCCAGCGCATGTGGCACCGGATCAAGGTCGACGACCCTGACCTCGGCCCGTGCCCCGCGCCGCATCCGGTACCGGGCCGGGACGGGCACCCGGCCCGCGCGGCGCGCCCGCCCCGGCAGCCGCTGGCCCGCCAGCTCCCGCCCGACGTGCGGGACTTCACCGGCCGCGAGACCCAGCGCGGCAGGCTCCGCCAGCTGCTGGCGTCCGCCGCGGAGGCGACCGCGCCGCCCGTCGTGCAGATCAGCGGCCCGCCGGGCGTGGGCAAGACCTCGCTGGCCCTGCACGTCGCGCACCTGGTCACGCCGTCGTTCCCGGACGGCCAGCTGTACGTGCAGCTCGCCGGGGCGTCGCAGAACCCGCGCGACCCGGCGGCGGTGCTCAACGAGGTGCTGCGCGCGATCGGGGTCGCGCCCGCCGACATCCCCGAGACCCTCGCCGAACGGGCCGCGCTCTACCGCTCCCGCCTGGCGGGCGAGCGGGTCCTCGTGGTCGCCGACGACGCGGCGGGACCCGAGCAGATCCAGCCGCTGCTCCCCGGCACGCCCGGCTGCGCGATCCTCATCACCAGCCGCAACCGGTCGCTGGGCCTCGACGGCGCGCACCTGCTCGCGCTCGAACGGCTGAGCCGCCGCGAGAGCCTGCGCATGCTCGGCCGGATCATCGGCCCGCACCGCGTGGCCGCCGAGGAGGCCGCCGCCGCCCGCGTCGTCGCGGCCTGCGACGGCTTCCCGCTGGCGGTGCGCATCGTCGGCGCCCGGCTGGCCGGCCGTCCCACCTGGCCCCTCGCGCACATGGCCGGCCTGCTCACCGATTCCGAACGCCGGCTGGACCACCTGGTGGCGGGCAACACGGCCGTGCGGGCGCTGATCGAGGCCAGCTACCAGTCCCTGGACGACCGGGCCCGGCGGGCGTTCCGCATGCTCGCCCTCGCCGGGCCGCACGACTTCGCACCGTGGGTCGTGGGCGTGCTGCTTGAGGACCCGGCCGCCGAGGACATCGTCGACACCCTCGCGGACAAGAGCCTGCTCTTCGCCGCGGGCGTGGACCAGGTGCACCAGCCGCGGTACCGCCTCCACGACCTGCTGCGCGACTACGCCGCCGAACGCCTCGCGGACGACGCCGAGGCCGAACGCGCCCTGGAACGGCTGACCATCGGCTGGCTGGAGCTGGTCGACCACGCCGACTCCCTCCTCCCGCGCGACCCGTACTTCCCGCCGCCGTCGCGCTTCACCCCGCGCATGGCGGTGAGCGACGAGCTGGTCAAACGTCTCATCGAGCCCGATCCGGCCGCGTGGTTCACCAGCGAGCTGGCCAACCTGCGCACGGCGGTGACGTCCGCGTGCGCCGCCGGGCGCTTCAGGCTGGCGACCGGGCTCGTGCTGCGCATGGCGTCGCACCTGCACCTGCACCACCTGCACGAGGAGGCCGAGCACCTCTGGCGGATCGTGGCGGCGGCGGCCGAGCGCGAGGGAGACGCCCCCGCCGCCGCGCGGGCGCGGTTCCGGGCGGCCAAGGTGATCGCCGCCGACCGCGGCAGGCCGGCCGAGGCGCTGCCGCTGATCGACGACTGCGCCGCCGTCTTCGCCGAGACCGGCAGCCGGCAGGATCTGGCCCGCGCCCTGGAACTGCGCGCCTACAGCGTCCAGCGGCTCGGCCGCCCGTACGACGCCCGCGAGGACGCCGAGCACGCGCTCCGGCTGGCGCGCAAGGTCGGCGACCCGCACACCGAGTTCGCCGCGCTGCGGGTGCTCGGGCTCGTCTACAGCCAGACCGGCGAGCCCGGACGGGCCGTCGCGGCGTGCGAGGAGTCGCTCGCCATCGCCCGCGACCTCGGGGAGGCGGTGTACCAGGGCAGCGCCCTCTACAGCCTGGTCCGTGTCCATCTCGCCGCCGGGCACTTCGGCAGGCTGCCGTCGCTCTGCGAGGAGGGCCTGCGGCTCACCGAGGGCATCGGGCACAAACTGGGCGAGGCCTACTTCCACGAGCTGTGGGGCTACGCGCACCAGGAGCTGGGGCGGCACGAGCAGGCCGCCTCCCACCTGGAGGCCGCCGCCGAGCTCTTCGAGGCCCAGCAGGCCCCCGCGGACGGGGCGGCCTGCCGGATGCGGCTGGCCTGCAGCCACGAGGCGCTCGGCCGGCACGCGGACGCCCGCGCCGACCTGGAGTGGTGCGCCGCCACGTTCGCCGACCTCGGCAGGCCCGACGACGAACGGCGCGCCCGCGCGTCGCTCGGGGAGCTCAGTGCCGGGCCCGGGGTCCGGTGAGCTCGCCCGCGTGCCGGTCGTTCTCCTCGTCGATCACCTCGATGGGCACCCCGGCCGTCTCCGGGATGCGCAGGATCGGGATGATCGCGATCGCCGCGGCGCCCATCAGGTAGTAGGCGGGCCAGTTCTTGTCCCCGGTCTTGTTGATCAGCGCCTCCACGATCACCCCGGCGGTGCCGCCGAACAGCGCGGTCGACACGTTGTAGCCGATGGCGAACGAGCCATAGCGCACCCGGGTCGGGAACATCGCCGGGAACGTCGAGCCGATCACCGAAAGGATGAGGGCCAGCAGGAACGCGACCGCGAGAAAGCCGATGACCAGCGCGACCATGCTCCCGCTCTGCATCAGCCGGATAGCGGGATAGCTGAGCAGGAGGAAGCCGATGGCGGAGGCCATCAGCAGGGGTTTGCGCCCGATCCGGTCCGACAGCATGCCGAGCGGTACGAGCACGCACAGCTGCGCGAGCTCCACCCCGATGATGATGATCGTCGAGGTGTTGGCGCCGATGTCCAGATGCGAGGTGAAGTACGACGGCATCGTGGTGAGCAGCATGTAGTCCGCGACGTTCAGCAGGATGACGATGCCGATGAGGTTGAGGATCATCGGCCAGTGGCCCACCAGCGTCTCCTTGAAAGGCGCCTTCCGCGGTTTGCGGCCCGTCTCCTGCAGCCTGCGGAACGCCGGCGGATCGTCCAGCTTGGAGCGCAGGTAGAGCCCGACGACGCCGAGCGGCAGCGCGAACAGGAACGGGATGCGCCAGGCCCAGTCGTGCATCGCCTCCGTGCCCGCCAGCAGGCTCACGGTCAGCACCACGCCGTTGCCGAGGATGTAGCCGGTCAGCGTGCCCACTTCGAGGAAGCTGCCGTAGAAGCCCCGTTTGCGCGTCGGCGCGTACTCGGCGATGAACGTGGCCGCGCCGCCGTACTCACCGCCGGTCGAGAAGCCCTGGACCAGCCGGAGCATCAGCAGCAGGACGGGCGCGGCCACGCCGATCGTGGCGTAGGTGGGCAGCACGCCGACGATGAACGTGCAGGTCGACATCAGCAGGATGGTCAGCGCCAGCACCGGCCTCCGGCCGATCTTGTCGCCCAGCGGGCCGAAGAAGGCACCGCCGAACGGCCGCACGATGAAGCCGATCGCCACCAGCGCCAGCGACTTGAGCACGGCGTTGGAGTCGCCGGGGAAGAAGGCGGCACCGATGATGCCGGTGATGGCACCGGAGGTGAAGACGCCGTAGTCGAACCACTCCACGGCGTTTCCCATGGTGGACGCCAGGACGGCGCGCCGTACGGAGGAAGGGTCGGCTTTCGGGTCGCTGGGCGCCGTGGTGTGGCTCACCCGAAGCGTTCACGCAGCTCTGGCAGGAGCTCCACCTCGGCCCACCGGCGGAAGTCCTTCTGGCGGTCATGCCCGCTCTGGCAGAACGAGATGTGCGTGAATCCCGCGTCCTTCCACTGCTGCACGGCCTCGACGTAGCGCCCGACGTCATCGCCGTAAGGGGCGGACTTCGCCACGTCGTCCGGTGTTACGGTCCCGGAGTTGGCCTCGAAGTTCTTCGGTCCCGGGAGCTCGGACATCACCTTCCAGCCCGGAGCCGAGAACTTCCAGAACTTGTGCGCGATCTCCTTGGCCTCGTCCGCGTCGGTGCCGTACGAGACCGGGATCTGGCCGTACGCGGGCTTGCCCTCGCCGCCCTTCGCCTTGAAGATCTTGACGACGTCGCCGACGGGCTGGTCGGAGATGAACACGTCGGCGTACTTGGCCGCCAGCCTCCCGGCCCGCGGCCCGGCGGCGGCCATGCCGATCGGCACCGGCTGCTCGGGCAGGTCCCAGATCTTGGCCGAGTCGACGGTGTAGTGCCGTCCGCGGTAGTTGACGTAGTCGCCGCGGAACAGCTCCTTGATGATCTCGACGGCCTCGGTGAACATCTCGTGCCGGATGTCGACCGAGGGCCAGCCGCGGCCGACGATGTGCTCGTTGAGGTTCTCGCCCGCGCCGAGTCCCAGCGTGAACCGGCCGTCGGACAGGATCCCGACGGTCGCCGCCTTCTGGGCGACCACGGCGGGGTGGTAGCGCATGATCGGGCAGGTCACGAACGTCATCATGGGGATCCGGTCGGTGGCCTGCGCCAGCGCGCCGAGCACGGACCAGGCGTAGGCCGAGTGCCCCTGCTCCTCAAGCCAGGGGAAGTAGTGGTCGGAGATGACCGAGTAGTCGAAGCCGATCTCCTCGGCCCCGACGAGGTCCTCGATCAGCTGCTTCGGTGGCGTCTGCTCGCACAGCAGTGTGTATCCGAACTTCATGTCCGCTCGCATACCCACCTGACCTTGACAAACCCTCCACGTTTGGCAAGGCCCTGTTGACGCTGCCATGCCCTGGACCCGCCTGGCCACAGGGCCTGCCGCGCGACGGCCGCCGACCTTGCCCGGCGATGGTCAAACGCCGCCGCGGGGTGATCTGCCTCATATTTGCCCGAATTTGGGTCCGACTGGAAGTCCCGGGAGAGCCGCCTTGTTGGAACCTCTCTGAACACCCAAGGAGAGGCAAAAGAAGTGGCTCTACCAGCGATGTTTCGCTCCCTGCGTCATTACAACTACCGGCTGTGGGCAATTTCGGACATGGTCTCCATCACCGGTACCTGGATGCAGGCGCTGGCGCTGAACTGGTTGATCTTGTCCATCACGCACTCGGCGACCAGCGTCGGGCTCGGTCTCGTGCTGAACGCCGCGCCGGCCCTGCTGCTCGGCCCGCTGGCCGGCGCCCTCGCCGACCGGCTGCCGGTGCGGCGGCTCGTGCTGGCCGCGCAGGTGGCCCAGGCCGGGCTGGCCGTCCTGCTGGCCTTCCTGGCGGCGGGCGACGTCACGTCCACCGGCGGCCTGTACGCGATCTCGCTGGCGTCCGGCGTCGTCGGCGCGTTCAGCGGCCCCGCGCTGGGCCGGTTCGGCGCCGAGGTGGTCGGTCCCGATGACCTTTCCAACGCGCTGGCGCTCGGCTCGGTGATCAACTCCGCCGGGCGGATCCTGGGCATGAGCCTCGCGGGCGCCCTGATCCCCCTTCTGGGCGTCTCCGGGGTGTTCGTGGCCAACGCGGCCAGCTTCTTCGCCGTCATCGCGGCCATCCTGGTCATGCGGCGCTCGGAGATGCACGCCATCCCGGCCGCCGCCGACAGCGAACGCGGTATCGCGGACGGGCTGCGGTACGTCCTGCGTACGCCCTGGCTGCTGGTGACGTTCGCCCTGGCGTTCATGATGGGCAGCCTCGGGCGCAACTACCAGGTGACCATGGCGGCCATGAGCGAGGGACCGCTGGACGCGGGCGCCGGAGGCTACGGCGTGCTGTCGGTGGCCTTCGCGGTCGGCACCGTCCTCGGTGGCCTCTACGCGGCGGCCCGGGCGCGGCTGTCCCTGCGCCTGCTGCTGATCGTCGCGGTGGCCTGCTCGGTCGGCCAGCTGTTCGCCGGTGTCACGCCGGGCCTGGTGGCCTTCGCCATCCTGATGGTCCCCGTGGCGGCGGGCGCGGTGGTCATCGACACCACCGTCAGCACGCGGGCCCAGCTCGACAGCCCCTCCCACCTGCGCGGCCGTGTGATCGCCGCCCAGGGCATGGTCGGGGCCGCCGCCGGTGCCGCCGGGCCTCCCGCGCTCGGCGCGCTGAGCGACACCCTCGGCCCGCGCGCCGCACTCGTCCTGGCGGGCGTGATCACCACGATCACCGCGCTGGTCGCCGCCTACGCCCTGATCCGCATCAAGCGGGCGCGCAGGGTCCCGGCGCCGGCGGTGGAGACCGTTCCGGCTCTCGCCCCGGCCCAGGCTCCCGTCCCGGCGATGGCCGCGCACGCCCCCGCCGCTCCGGCGATGGCCGCGCATGCCCCCGCTCCGGCGATGGCCGCGGCCTCGTCGTCCGGCTGACAGACCGCACTGCCACTTCTTTGCCCGGTCATTGCCTGGCGCTCGGGTTGGCGAGCGGATCGTTGGGCGCCTCCGCCTTGGCGGCCTCCATCCGCTCGCCGAGCTCCTGGAGCGCCTTGCGGCCCATGGCCTTGCGCACCTCGGGGAACCACTCCTTCTCCTCTTCCTCCACGTGGTGGCGCACGTTCTCCATGAGCACGGTGACCTTGGCGTCGAAGCGCTCGTCGGCGGGGTCCATGCCGGACAGTTCCGAGAGCATCCACACCACGACGTGGTGCTCCTCGATGCTCTCGAGAATGTGGTCCTTGGTGTCCGGCGCGGCCTCACGCGCGGCCGGGTAGAAGAGCCGCTCCTCGATGTGGGTGTGCGCGGTCAGCTCCTCGATGATCTGATCGACGAGCTTCCGCTTGGTCTTGACGGCGTCGTCCCCGGCCTTCTCGAACTTCTTGAAGAGGCGTTCCACGGTCTTGTGGTCGTCCTTCAACAGCACGATCGCGTCCATCCGACCCTCCTGCTCCGGTACTCGAGCGCGTCTGTCCCGGCCGCTCAATGCCCGCGATCGCCGCTCCCATTCCTGCTGGATCAGGCCGGGACGGATTTCCCGACCGCCCGCTGGGGATGATGATCGACAGGGGGGAATCGGTGCCATGGAGAACGAGGGCCTGGTGCTGCTCGGGGCCTGGGGACAGCTGCTGGCGATCCTGGCGGTGCTCGGGTGGCTGCTGCTGAGGGACCAGCGGTGAGGGGCCGCGCCCGGTGGGCCGCCGCCGCGGCGCTGGCCGGGACGGTCTGGCTGAGCGGCTGCGCGGGCCCGTCGCGGACGGACGCCGACTTCACCGCCAAGGCCGCCAACACGGCGGAAGCGGCGCTCTCCTCGGTGCGGACCGCGCGGATCGCCGCCGAGGCCGCTGCGAAGGGCAAGGCGCCCTCGCGGTACCTGCCGGTGGTGTTCTCCGACCAGGAGACCGCGCTGACCAGCGTCCAGTCCACGTTCGACTCCGTACAGCCGCCCTCGTCGGCGGCCGACGGCGTGCGCGACCGGCTGGACGAGCTGCTCGTGGCGGCGATCGACCAGGTCGCCCGGCTGCGCATCGAGTCCAGGCGCGGCGGTTTCATGCCGGATCGCCGCACCCTCGACGGGCTGACGGCGGTCGGTGACGCGCTCGACCGGTTCGCCGCGGAGCACTCATGACCAGGGTGTACGCGCTCGCGCTGGGGGTGCTGACCGCGTTCGGCGGTTTCGTCGACATCGGAGACCTGGTCGCGGGCTCCCTCATCGGTGCCCGGTTCGGGCTCTCGCTGGCCTGGGTGATGGTCGTCGCGATCGTCGGGATCTGCCTGTACGCGGAGATGTCCGGGCGGATCGCCGCCGTGTCGCACCGGCCCGTGTTCGATCTGGTGCGCGAACGGCTCGGGCCCCGCGCGGCGCTGGCCAACCTGAGCGCCTCGTTCCTGATCACGCTGCTGACGCTCGCCGCGGAGATCGGCGGCGCGGCGCTGGCCCTGCAGCTGGTGACCGGCGTCAGCCATCTGCTGTTCGTGCCGGTGATCATGCTGACGGCCTGGCTGGTGATCTGGCGGCTGAAGTTCTCGATCATGGAGAACGTGTTCGCGCTCGGCGGTCTCGGTCTGCTCGCCTTCGCGGTGGCGCTCTGGGTCCTGCGGCCGGACTGGGGCGAGCTCGCCGGCCAGGCGCTCCACCCGTCGCTGCCCGAGCAGGAGGGCCTGCCGACCTACTTCTACTACGCGATCGCGCTGTTCGGCGGCGCGATGACGCCGTACGAGGTGTTCTTCTTCTCCTCGGGCGGTGTCGAGGAGCGCTGGAGCCGCAAAGACCTGCTCACGAGCCGGATGAACGTCTTCGTGGGGTTCCCGCTCGGGGGGATGCTGTCGCTCTCGATCGCCGCGTGCGCCGCCGTGGTGTTCCAGCCGGCGAGCGTCCAGGTCGACAGCCTGAGCCAGGTCGTCCTGCCCACCGTCGTCGGCCTCGGGCAGGCCGGGTTCGCCTTCGTGATCCTGGGGATCTTCGCGGCGACCTTCGGCGCCACCCTGGAGGCCGCCCTGTCCTGCGGTTACACGGTCGCCCAGTACTTCGGCTGGCAGTGGGGCAAGTTCGTCGCCCCGGTCAAGGCCGCCCGGTTCCACACCGTCGTGCTCGTCAGCCTGCTGATCGCCGGGATGGGAATCCTGACGACGGTCGATCCGATCACGGTCACCGAGTACTCGCTGGTGTTCTCGGCCATCGCCCTGCCGCTCACGTACCTGCCGGTGCTGGTCGTCGCCAACGACGCCCAGTTCATGGGCGACAAGGTCAACGGCCGGATCTCCAACCTCTTCGGCTCGGTCTACCTCGTCCTGCTGCTGGTGGTCGCGCTGGCCGCCATCCCACTGATGATCGCTACCAAGGCGGGTGAGTGACATGACCGGGCCGCGCTACGTCTACGCGGCGCAGGGTCTGCTCGACCGGCAGGTCGAGCACGGCGAGGACCGGATGGTCTGCAAGGTCGACGACGTCGAGCTCGCCGCCGGTGAGGACGGCCGCCCCTACGTCACGGCGCTGCTGGCGGGCCCGCTCGCGCTGGGCCCGCGCATCGGCGGCACGCTGGGCCGGCTGATCCACGACATCGGCCGCCGGCTCAGGAACGACGCCGATCCGCGGGCCGCGCGCATCGACTACCGCCACGTCACCGAGCTGGACCGCGTCGTCCGTGTGGACCGGCCGCCGGAGGCCTTCGATCTCGACCGGCTCGAACGCTGGACGTGCCACCACGTCATCGGCAAGATCCCCGCGGCTGGCCGGAAGGGGGACGGCGATGCGGGCGAGTGAGCTGCTCGGCGCGGCCGTCGTCGACGTCGACGACCGGCTCGTCGGAGACGTCGTGGACGTGCGCTTCAGTGAGGACGGGCCGCGGCTGGGCCACCGCGCCGCCCTGCGGCTCGACGCCGTCCTGATCTCCCCGCGTCGCACCGGCCGCCTGATGGGCTACGGCGAGGGCCGCCCCGGCCCGGACGGGCCCTGGCTGATCAAGGCCGTCGTCAAGGTCCTGCACCGCGGCACCACCATCGCCCGCTGGCACGAGATCGCCGAGCTGGCCCCGGGCCGGGTCCGCCTGCGGGTGCCCGCGGCCCGCCTCACCTCGCTCACCGAGTTCCCGCCCGACGAAGGAGCCGGATGAGCCATGCCTCACTGTCTTATTTGTCCGTGTTTGCCGACCCCGGTGGCGGGCACGGTACGTACTTGCGAGTCACGCAGCGTCAACGTACGGGGGGGAAGATCATGGGAACGGCGGCGACGCGGACGATATCGGTGGAGCTCGACCGTGACGAGTGCCTGTCGCTCGTCGGGACGACCGAGGTGGGCAGGGTCGGCTTCGACGACGGCGAGGGCCCGACGGTGTTCCCCGTCAACTTCGCGCTCGACGGGGAGTGCGTGCTCTTCCGCACCACGCTCACCGGGCGGCTGTACCAGAGCCTGACCGCCATCCCCGACGCCGCGATCCGCATCGCGTTCGAGGTCGACTGGATCAACCAGGAACAGCACATCGGCTGGAGCGTGCTCCTGCGCGGCGGAGCCGAGGCCGTGTCCGTCGAAGAGGGCGAGAAGCAGGAATGGCCGCAGCCCTGGCCGGCGGGGGAGCGCGAGGCGTACGTCCGGCTCCGTCCCACCTCGGTGTGCGGACGCCGTCTGAAGCACGCCTGAGCACCCGGAGCACCTGATCGCAGACCGGACCACCCGAGGAGGAGGGCCATGGGAGAACCCGCGACCGAGACGCACGAGGAGCGGCGGCGCGTGCTCATGTGCCCGCCGGAGTACTACGAGATCACCGGCGACAACCCGTGGACGCCCGAGGGGGCGGAGACCGACCGGGACGCCGCGATGAGCGAGTGGGAGCTCCTGCGCCGCACCTACGAGAGCTTCGGGCACCAGATCGAGGTCATCGAGGCGCGTCCCGGGCTGACGCAGATGGTCTTCGCGGCGAACGGGGCGCTGGCGATCGAGGGGCAGGCGTTCGTGGCCCGCTTCCACAGCGAGGAGCGCGCCGGCGAGCGGCAGGCGCACCAGGAGTGGTTCCGCGACGCCGGGTACGACGTACGGCTGTCGGAGGCGACGAGCGAGGGAGAGGGCGACTTCCTGCTGACCAGGAGGTTCGTCCTCGCGGGGACGGGCTTCCGGACCGCCCAGGAGGCGCACTTCGAGGCCCAGCAGTTCTTCGCGCGGCCCGTCGTCAGCCTCCAGCTGATCGACGAGAAGTTCTACCACCTCGACACGGCGCTGTGCGTGCTCGACGGGGACACCATCGCCTACTACCCCAAGGCGTTCTCGGCCGACAGCCGCAGGCTGCTGGAGCGCCTCTTCCCGGACGCGATCATCGCCACCGACCACGACGCGCACCAGCTCGGGCTCAACTCGTGGTCCGATGGCCGGCATGTGGTCATCCACGGCCCGGCCGAGGACCTGGCGCAGCGGCTGGCCGACCGCGGCTACGAGCCGGTCACCATCGACATGCCGCAGCTCCAGCAGGGCGGCGGCGGCCCCAAGTGCTGCACGATGGGGTTGTACGAGCAGGTCCCCGGGCACTGAGCGGAGTGCGCGTCGCCCGTTCGTCAGGACTCGCGGCGCACCTCGCGCGGGCTCTTGTCGTCGCGCAGGCCCCGCCAGGCGGGATGCCGCAGCCGCCCGTCGCCGGTCCACTCGGCGAACACCACCTCGCCCACCAGCTCCGGCCGCACCCAGCGCACTCCGCGGGCATGGCCGCGCGGAACGCCGCCGACCGGCGGCTCCCGCTGTTCGAGCGGGGCGAGCCGGTCGGCGAGATCGTCCAGCGCCGCCTCGGTGAAGCCGGTGCCGACCTGCCCGGCGTAGGCGAGCCGGTCCCGCTCGTCGTTGACGGCCAGCATGAGCGCGCCGATCCGGTCGGCCCGGCGTCCCTCCCCGGGCGTCCAGCCGACCACGACGACCTCCTGGGTCCGGACGTTCTTGACCTTCGTCCAGTCACGGTGCCGCCGGCCGGCGCGGTAGGGCGAGTCGAGGCGTTTGGCGACCACGCCCTCCATACCGAGCCGGGCGGACTCGGCGTAGGCGTGCGCCACGTCGTCGAAGGCCGGCGGCGTGTCCCAGCGCGGGCCGGACAGGCCGAGTCCCGTCAAGACCTCCCGCCGCTCGGCGTAGGGCCGGGCGATCTGGGGCTCGGTGCCGTGGTGGAGCACATCGAAGATCATGTACGTGACCGGGGCGGCCGCCGCGAGCGCCCTGATGCGGGCCTCCTGCCGCAGGTGCATCCGGGGCCCGAGCGCCTCGAACGACGGCCGCCCCGCCGCGTCGAAGCCGACGATCTCGCCGTCCAGCACGAGCGGGCGGCCGGCCTCGCCCGCCAGCGGCGCCAGCTCGGGCCAGGCGACGGTGATGTCCTTGTCGTTGCGCGAGACCAGCCGCATCCGGCCGTCCCGCAGGTAGGCGACGGCGCGGACGCCGTCCCACTTCATCTCAGCCGCCCAGCCCGCCGTCTCCGGCAGCTCCCCGAGGACTGCCAGCATCGGCGCGTACGTCGGTAAGGGTGCCAAGGCGAGCCCGTGGTCAGACGACGGTACGGCGATGCTGGCCGGCGACGAGGCGCAGCCGGACGACCGTGGGCAGCGAGCTGAGGTCCAGGGCGGCGCGCACGTGCGTCACGGCCTTCTCCTCGATGCCCTTGCGCAGCGCGTCCAGGTTGGCGCGGGCGCCGTACGCGACGTTCAGCATCAGCCTGGGATGCTCCTTGTCGCCCAGCAGCCGCGCGCGTGCCCCGTACACGCCCGGCAGGGTCTCGATCTCGTCCTCCAGCGCGGAGGTCACCGCCTGCGAGGAGACCCGGGTCTGCCCGTCGGAGTCGTCGGCCTCCAAGGACAGGCCGGGAAGCTTCTCGCTCCGGGCCTGCGCCAGCAGCCAGGCGACGCCGATCAAGGCCAGGGCGCAGGCGACGGCCGCCACCGTCGGCCAGAACCACGACTGCCCCTGCGGATAGCGGCGCACCGTGTCCGTGAGAACGGGCGCGCTCGATGATCCCCAGGCACCGAGAGCCCGTGCGAGCACGGCGGCGCCGCCCACCGTGAGCAGCACGCCCACGACGGTCAGCCCGAAGCGGTTGATGAACGCGGCTCTGCGGTCCACGGTCACGCCCCTTTGTGCCGGACTCGGACGCCGACGGTGCGGGCGGGCTCGACTCCGAGTTCGTCGAGGCGCGTCCGCACGGCGGTGCGGACGCTCTCCTTGAGGTCGCCCGCCTCCCGTACCGGCGTGGCCACCGTCACGATGACCCGGTGGCCTCGCGTCTTGACGCTCCGGACGTCGCTGACCAGGTCCAGGTCGCGCGCCGCCGCTCCGGCCGCGGTGCGCAGGCCGCGCTCGGTGACGCCGATGACGAGATCGGGGTCGTCGGTGCGCAGCCGGATCAGCCGCGTGTGCCCCGGCAGCAGCCCAGCCAGCAGCGCGACGAGGCCGAGGAGCACGGCCCCGACACCCGCGGTGACGATCGCGGCGCTCTCCCAGGAGGCGCCGGCCAGCCAGTTCGCCAGCCGCTCGTACGGGACTACCCGGGCGGGGCTGCCGGCGAGCGCGGAGATGGCCTCGACGGCCACGATCGTGCCCGCGGCCGTCAGCACGGCCGCCGTCACCAGCGCCGGCCACACCCGGCGCGGCCGGAAGACACGGCGGGCCGCCCGCCGTGCCGCGCGGTCGGCGGCGCGCGGCGGAGCCTCCGCCCGGCTCGGCGCGTTGCGCAGTTGTCCGGCGGTGGTCGTCATGACGACCACGTCCCCTGGGGCAGCGCGGCGACGTCGATGTCCACCGGGCCGACCCGCAGGCCGGTCATCGTCCTCAGCTCGTGCTGGATGCGCTTGCGGGCCTGCCGGGTCACCTCACGCACCGAGGCGGGATAGGCCACCGAGATCCGCACACGCGGCGAGATCCGGTCGCCCTCGGCGGACGTGCTGCCGCGCGGATGCTCGCCGGCGCCCGCGTGGGAGCCGAGCCGGCCCGCCACGCCGCCGATGCCCGGCGTTCCCGCCGCGGCCCGGCACGCGATCGCCACGATGACCCGGTCGTCGATCGCGGTGGTCCCGCGGTCGGAGACGAGCCGGGCGGTCATGAGGACGACCTGCCGCGCCGGGCGTTCGCCGACCCGAACAGGGCGCCCATGTCGAGCTCGCCCGCGATCACCCGGCCGGCCAGGAAGCCGATGATCCCGAGCACGAGCACGGCCAGGAACGGCCCGAAGCCCCCGAATCCCGCGACCACCCCCAGCACGGTCCCGAAGGCGAGGCCGACCAGCGGCCAGATCTTCATGTCATCCATCGTGGTTCCCCCATCAGTTCAGCTTGCGAGCACGTCGCCGGCGGCGACGCTCCAGCCATCGTTGGACGGCGCCGCGTGGCCCCCGCCGCCGCCGTACGACGGTCACCCCACCGGACGCACGCCCGGACGCGCCGCCGGCCGCCCGTCCGTGGCGCCGGCGGTGGAGCTCCGCCGCGAACACCTCCGGGTCGCCGCCCGCGTCCGGATGGTTGGCGCGGATCCAGGCGCGGAAGGCGGCCCGGTCAGTTCTGCCCATCGACCGCGTCCGCGCCGCCCGCGGCCGTGACGATGTCTCCCACGATCACGTGCACGGACCGTCCATCCGCCAGCGGAGCGACGGCCGCGGCGACCTCGTCGGCCGTCTCGAACACCGGCCGCTCCAGCGTCGCGACCACGCACACCACCAGCTCGTCGTCGTGCACGGCCACCCCCCGCAACGGCGCCCCGGGCCGGTAGGTGACCACCCGCTCCGGCCCGTCCGTGGCGAGGCGGGCCACGCCGCGGCACCGCACGGCCGTCTCCGCGACGCGCTCGGCGAGTTCCCCGGCGGGCGGCGCCCCGGTGGAGCCGGGCGCCGGAGCCTCGACCGGGGTCATTGGACTCGCGACTCCCTGGGCCTGTCCGAAGCGCGGCTCGAGTCCTGGTCGTCGTTCCCGTCCTCCTCGGGCAGATGGATGTCGTCGACGGTGATGTTGACCTCGACGACGTCCAGCCCGCACATCTGCTCGACCGAACGGATGACGTTGTCGCGGACGGCGTCGGCGAGCGCCGGGATCGCCACCCCGTACTCGACGACCACGTCGATGTCGACCGCCGCCTGCCGCTCGCCGACCTCGACGGACACGCCCTGCGAGACGCTCTTGGTCATGCCGGGGATGTGCTCGCGCATCGAGCCGAGCGTCCGGCCCATGCCGGCGCCCATGGCGTGCACGCCGCCGACCTCCCGGGCCGCCATCCCCACGATCTTGGCGACGACGCCGTCGGCGATGGTCGTGCGCCCCTGCTGTGTGACGAGCGCCCCGCCGTCCGCCGAGCGCGTGCTCGCCCCCGACCGGGCCGGCGCGCTCGACGAGCCCGCCGACTTCGCGGTGCCGGACGTGCTCGACGTGCCCGTCCTGGGCAGGCTCGTGCCGGCATCGGTCCCCGCCTGCCGTGATCCTTCCGTGGTCGAACCGTCCGCACTCGAACGGTCCGTGGTCGTGCTCCTCCCGTTGCCCTGACCCACGATCCTCTCCCCCGATCGGTCTGTGAGCATGAAGCATGGATAACCGACTTCATACCCGCGTGGGCCGTAATATGACGCCAGAAAAGAATAATGGTTGAATTTGCACAAGCAGACCATTTCTTTGTGTTTTCTGTGGCGTTCGCGCAGGTGGCAGCGGATCAGAAAAGGGTCGGCGGCCCGGCCGGAACGGGCTCGGGCAACGGCTCGACCTCCGGCATTCGCTCGCGCACCTCGTCGTGGAAACGGCGGGCGAGCGTCAGCGCGCCGGCGTTGTCGGGCGTGTGGATGAAGACCGTCGGCGACCGGCCCTCGCGGAGCCACTCGGCGACCCGGCCCACCCACGGCCGCCAGCCCTCCACGGTCCGCTCGGTGTCGTCGCGGCCCAGGTAGCGCACGATCGGCCGGTCGGTGAGCGCCGCCGACCGGCGCGGCACCCGGGGCTTCTTCGTCCAGGCGTCCCGTTCGGCGTCGCTCGCCGGCGGGCTCTGGAACATGGTCACGGTGTCGAACGGGATCCACTCGGCGCCGACCTCGGTGAGCAGCCGTTCGAGCCATCCCGCCGACCGCGCGTCCTCGAAGAACGCCCGGTGCCGGACCTCGACGGCCCACCGGTACGAGCGCGGCGCCCGCCGCAGGAACGCCGCCAGCGTCGCCAGATCCGACGGCGCGAACGATCCCGGCAACTGGATCCAGAGGGCGTGGGCCCGTGACCCGAGGGGTTCGACGGCCGTCAGGAACGCGCGCAGCTCCTCGTCCGCCCCGGTGAGCCGGCGTTCATGGGTGATCGTCTTGGGCAGCTTCACCACGAAGCGGAAGTCCGGGCCTGTCTGCGCCGCCCACGACTCCACGGTGTCCCGGCTCGGCGTGGCATAGAACGTCGTGTTGCCCTCCACCGCGTTGCACCAGCTGGCGTAGGCACGCAGGCGTTCTTGCGGGGACAGCGGATGGGGGAGCAGCCGCCCCTGCCACGGCGCGTGAGCCCACATCGCGCATCCCACATGAAGCCGCATGGCCCCGACGCTACCGAAGCCGCCGAGAAGACAAAAAATTTGGCGAAACTCCGTAATCCCGCCGTAGCCTCGCCGTCTCTCCATCACGTCGGTACGAGTGAAGGAGATCTCATTGTCTGACCGCAGCCGGGTGGTCGGCCTCCCCCTTCCCCGCATCGAACTGGGACTCTCGTTCCGGGACGACGCGCGGATCGCACGCGATCTTCGTCCGTACGTGCCGGAGATCGCCGCGGAGGCGGCCCGCCGGATCGAGGAGCGGGTGCCGGAGTTCCTGCGGCCCCACGATCCCCGGTACGCCGAGGCGCTCGGGGTCGGCGTCGAGCAGGCCATCGGCCACTTCCTGGACCTGATGGCCGACCCCGACTCGGGGTCGGGCGAGGTACTGGAGTTCTGGCGGGGGGTCGGCATCGGCGAGGCCATCGAGGGACGGACGCTGGACGCCTGGCAGGCGGCGATCCGGATCGGCGCCGGGGTGGCCGTCGAGCGGCTGACCGAACGCGCGGAGAAGCTCGGCTATCTGACCAGCCCCACCATCGTGGCGGGCATCGCCAACGCCGTCTTCGGATACCTCAACCAGCTGGCCGAGATCGTCGCCGCCGGGCACGCCGACGCCGCCGCCCGCGCGGCGGGTGCGCACCACGACCGCCGGCGGCGGCTGCTCGACCTGCTCCTCGGCGACCCGGCCCCGGATCTGAAGGACCTCCGCGAGCCCTCCCGTGAGGCGGGCTGGCCGCTGCCACGGACCGTGGCCGCCGTGGCGCTGCGCGAACACGGCACCGACACCCGCCGTCCGGCCGTGCCGCCCGACGTGCTGCTCGGGCTGCACCGCACCGAGCCGTGCCTGATCGTCCCCGATCCGGACGGCCCCGGACGCAACCAGATCCTGCGGCAGCAACTGCGCGGCTGGTCCGCCGCGATCGGCCCGACGGTGGAGATCACCGAGCTGGCCATGTCGATGCGGTGGGCGGCCGACGCGCTGGAGCTGGCGGGCCAGGGGCTGATCGACGCGACCGGGCTGATCGTGGCCGAGGCGCACATGCCGATCATCTTGATGATGCGGGAACGCGATCTGATCGAGCGGATGATCAAGCGCCGGCTCGCGCCGCTGCTCACCGTGCGCCCCGCGCAGCGGTACCGGCTGGCCGAGACGCTGCTGACGTGCCTGGAGTGCGGGTTCAACGCCACCGAGGTGGCCGGGCGGCTGCACGTGCACGCCCAGACCGTGCGCTACCGCATCCGCCAGCTCGACGATCTCTTCGGGGACAGCGTCCACGCCACCACCGGGCGGCTGGAACTGCACATGGCGCTGCGTGCCTGGCTCACCCTCAACGCCGAGCCGCTCGCCCGCGACCAGCTCAGCTGCGGGTGAGCGCCGCCACCGCCGGCCGGCCCAGGGCGGCTACCGATCCATGGACCAGCCCTGGGCGGCCATGCCGGAGAACGACGAGGACTTCAGGGTGACCGGCTGGAGCCCCGAATAGCTCGCCTGCAGGTACCAGCTTCCGTTGGCCAGCCGCGCGCCGGCCACCCCGCCGGTCTGCACGATCTTCCATACCTGGTTCGGCCCCCCGCAGGGCGTCGTGGTCACGGCGTACTCGGTGCTGCCTTCCCACGGGACGGACGCCGAGGCCGCGCCGCGGCTCATGCACTTGCCGTTCGCCCCGCTCTTCAGCGTGAAGCCGCCGGCGGTGTTCGTGCGCCGCCAGGCCGTGGCCGCGTTGCCGCAGGGGCGCTGGACGACGTTCGCGCCCTGCGGGGCCAGGCAGGACTGCAGGGTCGCGCTGCGGATCCGGAAGACCCCGGCCGAGGCGGGAGCGGCGCCCCGGGGCCTCGGCCTGGCGGGTTTGATCCGCTTGGGCGACACGGGCGGCGCCGTGCCCGCGCGGGCGGGTGGCACCGGCGTGGTCGCAGTCGGGCTCGCCGACAGCACGGGTGGGCTGTTGGGCGGCGCGGCCTGCGGCGGCGGCGTGCGTTCGGCCGGTCCGAGCACCATCGTCCCGAAGAGGATGGCCAGCAGGGCGCCCGCGCCGACTCCCGCGAGCCCCGCCGGCAGGACCCAGCCGGAGAGGGACGAGCCGCCCGCCTGGACCAGGGCGCTCAGCGGCGCCGAGGGCGCCCCCAGCGCGACGATCCCGACCGGCAGGGCGCGCCGCAGGCGGGCGTTGAGGTCGGACATCTCCTCGGCGGTGCGCCGGCAGTCCGCGCAGGACTCCAGGTGCCGCCGCAGGGCACGGCCGCGACGCCGCCCCGGACGCCGGACGCTCGCGGCGAGCTGGGCGGTGAACTCCGCGCACTCCGGACGGCCCTCGCAACTGGCCGCGAGGAAGGCCTGCCGGAGCCCCTCGCGGGCCCGGAACGCCAGCTGGGCGACCGCGCCGGGCTCCATCCCGAGCAGCTCCGCGACCTGCTGGACGGGCTCGTCCTCGATGATCGTGTGCCACAGGACGGTCTGCCAGCGTTCGGGCAGGGAACGGAACGCGCGCACCAGCGCGTCGAGCTCGTCCAGGTCGGGCAGCTCGTCGGCGGGGCGGTCGGCCCATTCGGCGACCTCGTCGGTCACCACCGTGCGGCGGCCCGCCCGGGCCCAGTCGACGGCGGCGTTCCGCACGACGGTGTAGAGGTAGGGCCGGTAGGCCTCGCGAGGCCCCATGCCCTGGCGCAGTGCCGCGAGCGTCCGCGTGAACGCCTCGCTCGTCAGGTCCTCGGCCGCGTGCTGGTCGCGGACCAGGCCCCGGGCGTATCCCAGCACCGCGGTGTGATGCCGCCGGAACAGCTCGCCCGACGCCTGCTCATCGCCGGTCCCGGCCGCCGCCACCAGATCGGCGTCCGACTCCGTCCCCACGCGCGTAGCCACCAGGCCATCCAACCCAAGCCTCACAAGTCACCACAACCCTCGCCAGCCACTATTCGCGCTTTGGGGCGGCCCCAAGCTCCCTGGCGACCCGGTGAGCGGGTGGAAGCCGGTGACGCCGGGCGGCTAGGGTGCCCGAAAGCTACCACTTCGTACTCGGGAATCACCCGGATACGGGGTTGTGGGAGGAATGCGCGGCCTCTTGCCCGTTACTTGCTCGGCTCCGGCGCCTTACACGAGATCTTCGGATTCACGCCGACATAGTTGAGCGGTCCGGCGACGATGGTCACCGCGATCGTCGCCAGGTTCGAGCAGTCGGTGTCGGAGTCGTCGTCGAAGTAGTGGCGCTGCCCGGCGGCCAGCGCGCCGATCACGAGCCAGATGACGAGCAGAGCCGTTCCGATGCGCATCGCTACCTCCGACGGTCGGCCACGGGGGGACGTGAATGGCGTTCACATCGTTGAACGAGACGACTCTGCCCCGGGTATTTGAGGACAAACCTGTTCATCAGACCCGGAGGGCGTCAATCCAGTCCGAGTTGCCGCCGGAGCTGGGCCTGTTCCCTCTCCAGGGATTCGATCAGCGCGCCCTGCTCCTCCCTGGCGAGCATTTCGGCGGCGGCGTCGCCGTAGTCCTTCGGATCGTCGGTGGGAGGCCCGATCTCACCCCGCAGCACGTCCAGCGTCTCCTCGATCTCCTTCAGCCGCTCACGTGCCTCGTCGTCCCCGGCGCCCATACCGTCCCCCTCAGAACGTGCCAAGCCATCGTCCGTCCTCTATTCCATGGTCGGAAGCCACTGAAACCACGGGACGGCGAGGCCGGCGGCGCCCAAAAGCCGGTCATTACGGTGAATACCTGAGAGTATGCGAGCACAGCACTTAATCCCGGGACGACCGAATCAATTCGACGCGAGAGAGTGTCATGCGAGGCGACGGCATCACCCCAGAGCAGATTCCCGGGCCGCCCGCGGAGGGCGGCGTCGAAGCGATCGCGGCGGCGGGAGGGCTGCACAACTACCAGCTGCGGCTGCACGCCGAATACGGGCCGGTGGTGCGGTTCCCGCTGCCCGGTGCCGACCTCGCGGTGTCGGTCGCCGATCCGCTCCTGCTGGAGGCCACCGCGAAGATCAACAAAAGGCCGGACAAGCTCTTCGAATTCCTCGCGCCTTTGCAGGAGTCGGGCAACCTGCAGACGCTTCCGGCGGACGAGCACGTGCCGTGGCGCAAGGTGATGCTGTCGGTGCTGGCCGGCCGCCCCTCGCACGAGGCGCACTTCGCGCGCTTCACCGAGCTGGCGACCGAACTGGCCGACCGGTGGGAGGGGCAGCCGCCCCCGGTCGAGCTGCAGAAGGACCTGAGCGCGCTCTCGCTGCGCATGATCTGCGAATACGCTCTGGGCAGCGGCCTTGCGTCCGAGGAGTCCGCCGGACGGGTGGTGTCGGCGTTCGAGACCGTCCTCACCGAACACCTCGGGCGGCTCTACCAGCCGGAGACGGGTGACGAGGACGAACGCGCCGCCCGTGTCGAGCAGGCCCTCGCCTACCTGCGCGCGACCGTCGACCAGGTGATCGCCGCGCACCGCGAATCGGCGGAGGCCGACCGCAGCGACCTGGTCGCGGCCCTGGCCGCGTCGGGCGAGTCCCCGGCGCGCATCCGCGACACCGTCCTGATGACGTTGCTGGCCGCCCACCACACCACCGGCGTGGCCATCTCCTGGACGCTCTACCTGCTGGCACGGCATCCGGACGTGGCCAAGCGCGCCGCCGACGAGGTGGACGCCGTTCTCGGTGACCGCGCTGTGCCCGGGTACGGCGACCTCAAGAGGCTGACGTACCTGGACATGGTCCTCAAGGAGGCGATGCGCCTGTATCCGCCGGGGCCGTACGGCGCACGCGAGACCACCGAGGACCTGGTGCTGGGCGACTACGCCGTCCCGGCGGGCACGACCATCTTCTATCCGTTCTGGGCCGTCCACATGAACCCCGACCACTGGCCCGACCCGGAGGTGTTCGATCCTGACCGCTTCACTCCGGAAGCGTCCGCCGGACGGCACCGGTTCGCCTACATCCCGTTCGGGCTCGGCCCCCGGAGCTGCGAGGGCGCCGGACTGGCGATGGTCGAGGCCGAACTCGTCCTCGCGACGCTCCTCAGGCGGTTCGACTTCCGCCTGGCGTCCGAGCAGACGATCGAGCCGATCGAACGCTTCGTCCTGTGGGCGGCCGACGACATCCGCATGAACCTGACCCCGCGTACTCCCGCCTGAGCCGGCCACGTTCTCAAGCCCCGGACCCGGTGCGGCCCCGCAGCCGGCCGGTGGTGAGCAGGCCCGAGACGGTCCCGTACGCGATGGTGTCGTACTGCTCGGCGACCAGGGCGGGCCGGGCGATGGTCGCGACGCCGAAGGCATAGAAGAGAACGCCGTAGCCCACGGTCTGGGTGATGGCCAGCGCGGTGACGATCCACCAGCCGTAGAACACCCGGCCGGAAGCGCCGCCGCTTTCGCCGTCGGCTCGGATGGCGGGAGCGGCGGGTTCGTTGGTTCCTGCCTCCATGTCGTCCTCCACGTTCATGATGACGGCGGCCGGTGGCCGGATCCGGTGATGGATCGCGCCCCGATTCTGTGCTTTCAATGACGGGGGAACACCACCCCCGATCTCTGGGAGAGCCGATGATCCGGAGTCTCCTCCTTCTCGCCGGTGCCCTTGCCTCGCTGACCATGGCGCCCCCGCCGCACGCGGTGGCCACGGCCGTCCACGACGTACGGGGCGGCGATCTGTTCACCACGGCGCCCGTCGCAGGGCGGTGCACGGTCGGATTCTCCGTCCGGGGCGGCTACGTCACCTCGGGGAAGTGCGGCCGGGCGGGTGCGACCGCCATCGGCTACAACGGGGTCGCGCAAGGAACGGTGCAGGCCTCCACCTTCCCCGGCAACGCCGGGGGCTGGGTGCGGACCAGCACCGCCTGGAGGCCGCGCGGCCTGGTCAACCGGCACGACGGCACGTTCATGACCGTGCGCGGCGCGCAGGCCGCGCCGGTCGGCGCGGCCGTGTGCATGTCGGGAGCGGCCAGCGGCTGGAAGTGCGGGGTGATCCAGGCGGTGAACGTCACCGTCAGCTTCCCCGACGGCGTGCTCACCGGGCTCATCCGCACCAGCATCTGCGCGCAGCCGGGCGACCTGGGCGCGCCGCTGATCGCCAACGGGCAGGCGCAGGGCATCCTGGTCGGCACCGGCGGCGGCGGTTGTCCTTCGTACTTCGTGCCCATCAGCAAGGTGCTGTCGGTCTACGGGCTCACGCTGGTGACCGAGTAGGCCGGTTCGGACGTTCCGCCTGCCGGGTCAGGCGCGCAGGGTCGCGCCGCCGTCCACGTAGACGTTCTGCATGGTGATGTGCCGGGCCCGGTCGGACGCCAGGAAGAGCACGGTCTCGGCGATGTCCGCCGGATCGGCGATGCGGCCCAGCGGTATGCCGACGCGGAACTGCTCGGGGGCGCCCGCGATGACCTGGTCGGCGCCGTTGCCGCCGGTCCAGAGCAGACGTTGCATCGGCGTGTCGGTCGAGCCGGGCGACACCACGTTGCAGCGGATGCCGTGGCCGGCCAGCTCCAGCCCGAGACAGCGGGTGAGCATCACGGCGGCGGCCTTGGATGCGGCGTAGGCGGCCATGCCGGTGCGCGGCACGCCCGCGGCGTTCGAGGCGACGGTGACCAGGGTGCCGCGCCGGCGGGGCGCCATCCGGCGGGCGAGCTCGCGCAGCACGGTGAACGTGCCGGTGGCGTTGACGGCGAAGGTCGCGGCCCAGTCCTCGTCGGTGGTGTCGCACACCGATGCCGGTCGCAGGACGCCGGCGACGCTGACCCCGATGTCGATCGGGCCGAGCGTGTCCTCGACCTCGGCGACGACGCGCGCGACGGCCGGCGGATCGGCGACGTCGGCTGTGAAGGGCGTCGTCCGTTCCGTCGCGACCGGGTCTGACCAGGTGAGGTCGACCGCGGCCACGGCGGCTCCGTCGCGGGCCAGCCCGGCCGCCACGGCCGCGCCGATGCCGCTCGCGGCGCCGGTGACCAGCGCGGTCCGGCCCGAGATGCCGCTGACCGGAAGATTCACCGCGTCCCCTTCCCCAGAAAGTTAGGCAAGCCTAACCTAAGTGTCTGGTGGGCCTTGGGTAAAGATCGATGTTAGGTTAGCCTTACCTAACCTTGATCATCAGATTGGACTGTCGGCTGCAAAGGAAGCTCCTCGTGTCCTCACCCGCGTTGGTTCGCCCCCGGCCCGCGCACCGAGCGGCGGATCTGCTGGCCGCCTACCTGCCCGGCTCGTTCTACTGCTCCTCGCCGCGCGGCTCCCTGCTCGCCGATGGCGTGCACGCCTTCGTCCGGTCCCGTGACGGCTCCCATGCGCGCGCCGCCGCCGAGGCGCTCGACGCGGCGGCGGTCGCGGGCGTCGAGGAGCCCGTGGTCGTGGGAGCCGTCGGCTTCCGGCCCGGCTCGGCGAGCAGCCTGGTCGTCCCGGCCGTGGTGCGGCGCGCGGGCGCCCCGGCGGCGGGCGGTGCCCGGCCGGCCGACGCCCGCACGCGGTGGTCGGTCACCCCGCGACCCGAACCGGCGGCCTACGCCGACGGTGTCCGCCGCGCGCTCGCGCTGATCGGCTCCGGCCGGCTCGACAAGGTCGTCCTGGCCCGCTGCCTCGAACTCACCGCGGACCGGCCGGTGGCGGTGCCGTCCCTGCTCACCCGGCTCGTGCACGCGGACCCGGCCACGCACGCCTTCGCCGTCGACGTCACCGCGCCGGGCGACCCCGCCACCCGCACGCTGGTGGGCGCCAGCCCGGAGCTGCTGGTCGCGCGGCGCGGCGCCGAGGTGCTGGCCAACCCGCTCGCCGGATCGGCGCCGCGCTCCGGCGACCCCGCCGAGGACCGGCGGCGCGCGGCGGCGCTGCTCGCCTCGGCGAAGGACCGCGGCGAACACGCCCATGTCGTGGCGCAGGTCGGCGAGGTGCTGGCCCGGTACTGCGCCGGACTGCACGTGCCCGCCGAGCCCGAAGTGATCGGGACGCCCACGATGTGGCACCTGTCGAGCCGGATCACCGGCCGGCTGGCCGATCCCGCCGACCCGGCCTCGTCCGCGCTCGGCCTGGCCGAGGCGCTGCATCCCACGCCCGCGGTGTGCGGGGTGCCCACGGCCCTCGCCCGCGACACCATCGCCGACCTGGAACCGGAGGACCGCGGGTACTACGCGGGCCTCGCCGGCTGGACCGGCCTGGACGGCGACGGTGAGTGGATCATCGCCCTCCGGGGCGCCGAGGTCTGCGACCGCACCGTCCGGCTGCACGCGGGCGCGGGCGTCGTCGCGGGCTCGGACCCGGCGGGCGAGCTCGCCGAGACGACCGCCAAGTTCGCGACGATGCTGCGCGCCCTCGGTCTGGAGGGCGCCGCGTGACCGGCGACGACGCGCCCGGCGGCGAAGGGCCCGGCCCGGACCACGTTCCGTGGCCCGCCGACGTGGCGGCCCGCTACCGCGCCGCCGGGTACTGGCGCGGCCAGACGTTCGGCGCGCTGCTCACCTCGCTCGCGCACGCCCACGCCGGGCGGCTCGCCGTCGCCGGTGAACGAGCGGGGACGGTGACGCGCTGGACCTACGCCGAACTCGACGAACGCGCGCACCGGATCGCGGCCGGACTGGCCGGCCTGGGCATCGGTCCGGGCGACCATGTGGTGCTCCAGCTGCCGAACATCCCCGAGTTCATGCCCGTCGTCTTCGGGCTCTGGCGCGCGGGCGCCCGGCCGGTGTTCGCCCTGCCCGCCCACCGCCGCACCGAGCTGCGGCACTTCGCCGCGCAGACCGGGGCGGTCGCGATCCTCACCGTGGAGTCGCACGAAGGGCACGAGCACGCGGCCACCGCGCGCGCCGTCGCCCGGGACGTGGCGTCCCTGCGGCACGTGCTGGCCGTCGGCTCGGCGGAGTTCGACGACCTGGCGGCGACGGCGCCTCGCGAGCTGCCCGATCCCGACCCCGCGGGCGTGGCGTTCCTGCAACTGTCCGGCGGCAGCACCGGCGTGCCGAAGCTGATCCCGCGCACCCACGACGACTACCTCTTCAGCGTCCGGGAGAGCGCCCGCATCTGCGCGCTGCGCCCGGACAGCGTCTACATGGCGGCCCTGCCGGTGGCGCACAACTTCCCGTTGAGCTCGCCCGGCGTCCTCGGCGCGCTGCACACCGGCGCGGCCGTCGTGCTGGCCCCCCGGCCGGACGCCGGCACCGCTTTCCGCCTGATCGAAGCCGAACGGGTGACGATCACCGGCGTCGTGCCGCCGCTGGCCGCCGCGTGGGTGCAGGCCGCGAGCGGCACCGGGCGCGACCTGTCCAGCCTTGAGGTGCTGCTGGTCGGCGGCGCCAAGTGCGGACGCGAGCTGGCCGGGCGGATCGCCCCCGCGCTCGGCTGCCGTCTGCAACAGGTGTTCGGGATGGCCGAGGGCCTGGTCTGCTACACGCGGCTGGACGACCCCGACGAGCTCGTGCTCGGCACCCAGGGGCGCCCGATCTCGCCCGACGACGAGCTCCGGATCGTCGACCCCGGCGACCCTGACGCGTCCTCCGCCGACGTGGTCGGACCGGGGGAGGTGGGAGCCCTGCTGACGCGCGGTCCGTACACGATCCGCGGCTACCACCGGGCCGCCGCCCACAACGCCGCCGCGTTCACCCCGGACGGCTTCTACCGGACCGGCGACCTGGTCCGGCGCCGTCCGTCCGGGCACCTGGAGGTCGTCGGGCGCGCGAAGGAACAGATCAACCGGGGCGGGGAGAAGGTGGCGGCCGAGGAGGTCGAGGACCACCTGATGGCCCATCCCGCGGTGCTCGACGCCGCCGTCGTCGCCGTGCCCGACGAGTATCTCGGCGAACGGACCTGCGCCTACGTCGTCCCGGCGGCGGGCGCCGCGCCCACCGCCCCCGAGCTGCGCCGCTTCGTCCGGGAGCGCGGCGTGGCGACGTTCAAGGTCCCGGACCTGGTCCGGGTGGTCGACGCGTTCCCGGCGACCGGCGTCGGCAAGACCAGCAAGCGCGACCTGAGGGCGGCGCTCGCCGCCCTCCGCGAGGACGGGTGATCTTCATGTCCCTGCCAATGATCCAGCCCTATTCGCTGCCCACCGCCGAGGAGGTCCCCGCCGGCCGGGTGGAGTGGCGGCCCGACCCGGACCGGGCGGCGCTCCTGGTCCACGACATGCAGCGCTACTTCCTGGCGCCGTACGCGGGCGCGCCGCTGCCGGACGTGACCGCCAACATCGCGCTGCTCGTGGCCGCCGCCCGCGCGTACGGCGTGCCGGTGTTCTACACCGCGCAGCCGGGACGGCAGGAACCCACCGACCGCGGCCTGCTCACCGAGTTCTGGGGCGAGGGCATCGGCGCGGTGATCGACGACGACCCCGCCGCCGCCGACATCGTGTCGCCGCTGGCACCCGCTCCGGGCGACCGCGTGCTGACCAAGTGGCGCTACAGCGCCTTCCAGCGCAGCACGTTCGCCGAACAGCTCGCCGTGCACGACCGCGACCAGCTGCTGATCACCGGCGTCTACGCCCACATCGGCTGCCAGGCGACCGCCGTGGAGGCGTTCATGCGCGACATCAGGCCGTTCCTGGTGGCCGACGCGGTCGCGGACTTCTCCCGCGAACGGCACGACCAGGCCTGCGAGTACGTCGCGCAACGGTGCGGCGCGGTGACCACGGCCGCCGCCGCCACGACGGCGCTGACGGCGGCCGCCCCGGTCGGGGGGAGCCGATGAGCGCCCCCGCCCTGACCGCCGAACGGGTCCGCGCCGACATCGCGGCCATGGTCGGCTGCGATCCCGCGGAGATCGGGGCCGGTGAGAACCTCTTCGACCTCGGGCTGGACTCGATGCGGCTCATGACGCTCGTCGAACGCTGGCGCGAGGCGGGAGCGCCGCACCTGGAAGTGCCCGACCTGGCGGAACGGCCCGAGCTCGCGTACTGGACGTCCCTGGTGGCGGGCACGTGAGCGCCCTGCCCGGAGGTCACGTGAGCCGGCCCGACCATCGGCACCGCCACCTGGAACGGATCGCGGAGGTGAGGGCCGGGACGACGCGTGACCGGGTCGGCTACCCGATCCGGATCCGCGAGGTCGAGGTGCTGCGCACCGCGCCGGTCGGCGCGGGCCTGATCCGGGTGACCCTCGGCGGGCCCGGCCTCGGCGGATTCGAGGCGCACGCCCCGGACGAGCACGTGAAGCTGATCTTCCCGGAGGAGGACGGCGGCCTGCGGCTGCCCGAGCCCGACGGGCTGATGCTGAAGTGGCCGCGCCCCTCCCCGACCTCCCGCGAGTACACGGTGCGGCGTTACGACGCGGCGGCGGGCGAGCTCGACATCGACGTCGTGCTGCACGAGGGCGGCCTCGGGTCCGGCTGGGCGGAGACCGTCGAGCCCGGCACGCCGGTGCACGTCGCGGGACCACCCGGCGGCGTGATCGTGCCTCACGCGTACGACCGGTACCTGCTGGCCGGCGACCTCACGGCCCTGCCGGCGATCGCCCGGTGGCTGGAGGAGCTGCCGCGGACGGCGGCGGGCTGGGCGTTCGTCGAGGTCGCCGGCGCCGCCGAGGAGATCGAGCTGCCGGCGCCCGAGGACGTCGAGGTGCGCTGGCTGCACCGCGGCGGCCGTCCGCCCGGCACCGCCGGGCTTCTCGAACGCGCCGTGCGAACGGTGCGGGTGCCCGAGGGCGAGCGCCTGTACGCGTGGCTCGCGGGCGAGGCGGGGGAGTTGAAGCCGCTCCGCCGCTGGGTCCGGGACGAGCTGCGGCTCGGCAGGAACGACCACGACATCACCGGCTACTGGAAACGCGGCGTCGCCGACTACGACGACGACGATCACTGAACGAGTAAGGAAACCCCCATGTCAACTCGTCGAACAGCCCGTCTCAGCGGAGCCCTGCTGCTCTCGCTCGCCCTGGTCGCGACGGGCTGCTCGTCCGGCGACGCCGGCGGCTCGTCCGGCGCCAAGGGCGCCACCCGGGTCATCAAGGCGGACAACGGCGACATCAAGGTGCCGGTCAAGCCGGAACGGGTCGTGGCGACCGGCTACGCCGTCCCCGCCCTGATCGAGGCCGGCGCCCCGCTGGTCGGGATCTCGACCTGGAAGCGCGGCGTGCCGATGATGGACGCCCAGACCAGGGCCACCTACGACAGGCTGGAGAAGGTGGCGGGCGAGGCCGCGGCCGAGACCAACTACGAGGCGATCGCCAAGGCCCGGCCCGACGTGATCGTCATCGGCGTGCCGGCCCCGGTCCTCGGCGACATCGACGTCAAGCGCCTGCGGTCCATCGCGCCCGTCGTCGCGATCGGCCCGACGGTCCCGTCCGCCTGGCGCGACCTGTCGCGCCGCCAGGCCGACGCCGCGGGCGTGCTCAAGGGCCTCGACGCCTCCAAGTCCGCGTACGAGACCAAGGCCGCCCAGCTCGCCACCAAGTACAAGGACGTCCTGCCGAAGCTGAAGCTCGCCCACATCGGCGCGTACGGCGAGGTGGCCAAGGGCAACTTCCAGCGCGAGTTCGACAGGTCCTGGGGCACGAACGTCGCCAACGACGTCGGCGCCAAGTACTACGGCCAGGTGAAGGTGAAGGGGCCGGGCTCGAAGTCCGTGAGCGAGTACCCCTCGATCGAGGAGCTCCCGGCGGCGCTCAAGGACGCCGACGCCATCACCTACTCGGTCAACCCCGACGGGTCGATCCCGCCGCCCGTCAAGTACGTGCTCGACTCCGACCTCTGGAAGAACCTTCCCGCGGTCAAGGCAGGCAAGACCTACGCCTTCCGCTACACCGAGGCCGCGAGCTACAAGCAGGCCATGCAGACCCTCGGCGCGGTCGACCAGGCGTTCGCTCCGCTGCTCAAGCAGTGACGGCCGTCGAACAGCGGCCGCTCTCGCCGCCCGGATCACCGGGCGCCGCGCCGGGCGCCGCGACCTCGCAGGTCGCGGCGCTCGTCGCCGGGCTGGCCGGACTCGTCGTCGTGGCGCTGCTGAGCATGGCCGTCGGCTCCCACGCCGTCGCGCCCGGCGAGGTGGTGCGGGCCCTCGTGGCCTACGACGGCTCCAGCGACCAGATGATCGTCCGGGACGTGCGGGTGCCCCGGGCGCTGCTGGCCATCGGCGTGGGCGCCGCGCTGGGCGTGGCGGGCGTGCTCGTCCAGGCGTTGTCGCGCAATCCGCTCGCCGATCC
Source organism: Actinomadura fulvescens (assembly GCF_039533225.1). Lineage (NCBI taxonomy): Bacteria > Bacillati > Actinomycetota > Actinomycetes > Streptosporangiales > Thermomonosporaceae > Actinomadura > Actinomadura fulvescens. Next base: position 1,304,655 of record NZ_BAAATD010000001.1, read on the forward strand.
GGGAATCCTCGGGGTCACCGCGGGCGCCGGCTTCGCCATGACGCTGGGCGCCGCCCTCGGGATCGCCACCTCGCCCGGCGCCGAGCTGGTGATGACCACGGCCGGCGCGGTGCTCGCCACCGTGCTGGTCTCCTCGGTCGGGCGCACCTCGCCGCTGCGGCTGGTGCTCACCGGAGTCGCGCTGACCGCGGTCCTCAAGGGCGTCTCGCTCGGGATGCGGCTGATGCTGCCGGACGTCTTCGACAAGTACCGCTTCTGGACGGTCGGGTCGCTCGCCGGACGCGAGCAGATCCCGATGGCCGCGCCCCTGGTCACGATCGGGCTCGCCCTCGTCGCCGCGCTGCTGCTCGGGCGCTCGCTCAACGCCGTCGCGCTCGGCGAGAGCGTGGCGCGCACGCTGGGCACCAACGTCACGCGGGTGCGCTTCGCCGCGCTGGCGCTGATCACGATCCTGTCGGGCGCCGCCACCGCGGTGGCCGGGCCGATCATGTTCGTCGGCCTGATCGTGCCGCACGTGGCCCGCGTCCTCGCGCGAAGCTCGGTCCCCTGGCTCACGGTGTACGCGGCGATCCTGGGGCCGATCCTGCTGCTGGTCGCCGACGCCGTCTCCCGGGTCCTGCTGCCGACCGGCGAGATGCCGGTGGCGGTCGTGACCGCGTTCCTCGGGGGGCCGGTGCTGATCTGGGCCGTCCGCAGGTACGGGGCGGGGACGCTGTGAGCACCGTCGTCCTGCGCGGCGCGGGCCGCGCCCTGCCCGTCCGGCGGCGCACGCTGGCCCTGTCGGCGATCATGACCGGGCTGATGCTCGGCCTCGGGCTGCTCGGCCTCTGCTACGGCGCGGACTGGACGGCACCGGGGGAGGTGGCCGCCGCGCTCGCCGGGACCGGTGACCACGTGGTCGTCGTCCGTGACTGGCGGCTGCCGCGCGTGCTGGCCGCCCTCGTCTTCGGCGCCGCCCTCGGGGTGTCCGGCGCGATCTTCCAGAACATCACCCGCAACCCCATGGGCAGCCCGGACGTCATCGGCCTCGACGAGGGCGCCTACACCGGCGCGCTCGTGGCGATCACGCTGCTGTCGGGGACGTCGGTGCAGCTCGCGTCCAGCTCGGTGCTGGGCGGGCTCGTCACGGCGGGCGCCGTCTACCTGCTGGCGACCGACCGCCGCGGGCGTACCAGGGGATCGGTGGCGTCCCTGTCCGGGCTGCGCCTGATCGTCATCGGCATCGCCGTGAACGCGATCCTCAACGCCGCCAACTCCTGGATCGTGCTGCGCGCCGAACTGGAGGTCGCGATGGCCGCGCTCGGGTGGAGCACGGGCTCGCTCAACGGCGTCGACTGGGCCGACCTGACGATCCCCCTCTGGATCATCGGGGTGCTGCTGGTGGTCATCGCCTCTCGCGCCCACTCCATGCACCAGGCGGCGCTGGGCGACGCCGTCGCGGCGGCCACCGGGGTCGGCCTGGACCGGCTCCGGCTGGTGATGGTGCTGGCCGGCGTCGGCCTCACCGCGACGGTGACGGCGGTGGCCGGGCCGATCGTGTTCATCGCGCTGGCCGCCCCGCAGATCGGACGCCGGCTGGCCCGCGCCCCCGGCGTGCCGCTGCTGCCCGCCGCCCTGACCGGCGCCGTGCTGCTGCAGACCGCCGACCTGATCGCCCAGGCGCTGCTCGCGCCCGAGTCGCTCCCGGTCGGCGTGGTCACCACCGCGATCGGCGGTTGCTATCTGATCTGGCTGCTGACCCAGGAAGTGAGGCGACGTTGACACGCCTTCGCGCCCAGGACCTCACGCTGCGCTACGGCGAACGCGTGGTCTCCACACGGCTGGACCTGGACGTTCCCGACGGGAAGTTCACCGCCATCGTCGGCCCCAACGCGTGCGGGAAGTCGACGCTGCTGCGCGCGTTCGTCCGGCTGATGAGGCCCGCCGAGGGCACGGTCGGGCTCGACGGCCGCGACCTCGGCTCGTACGGCGGCAAGGCCCTGGCCAGGCGGCTCGGCTTCCTGCCGCAGGACCCGGTGGCGCCCGACGACATCACGGTGCGGCAGCTGGTCGCCCGTGGCCGCTACCCGCACCAGTCGCTGCTGGCGATGTGGTCCGAGGACGACGAGAAGGCGGTGGCCGAGGCGATGGAGGTCGCCGAGGTGGCCGGCCTCGGCGACCGGAAGGTGCACGAGCTGTCGGGCGGCCAGCGGCAGCGGGCGTGGATCGCGATGGTCCTCGCCCAGGGCACGCCCTGCCTGCTGCTGGACGAGCCGACGTCGTTCCTCGACATCACCCACCAGTACCGGCTGCTCACCCTGCTGGCGCGGCTGCGCGACGAGGGCCGGACGATCATCGCCGTGCTGCACGACATCAACCAGGCCGGGCGCTTCGCCGATCATCTGGTCGCGATGCGCGACGGCCGGATCGTCGCCCAGGGCGCCGCCGCCGACATCGTCGACGCGGCCCTGCTGGACAAGGTCTTCGACCTGCCCTGCGTCGTCATGCCCGACCCGGTCACGGGCGCGCCCATGGTCGTGCCGACCCTCGCCCCTCAGCCGGTTGCCCACGAGCCCGCTCCGACGAGCCCAGGAGTCTGAGTTGAGCACTGCCCCCGCCCCCGTCGACACCGCGGCGACCGCCGAGCGGGCGCTGGAGCTGACCAGCGCCCAGCTCGGCATCTGGAACGCCCAGCGTCTGGAACCGGACTCGCGCTACTACGTCGTCGGGGACGTCATCGAGGTCTCCGGAGACCGGCCCGTGAACGTCCGCCTGCTGGCCGAGGCGATCCGCGCCACGACCGGCGAGGCGGACAGCCTGCGGCTGCGGGTGTTCGACACCCCGGACGGGCCCCGGCAGGTGATCGGCGGGGAGCCCGCCCGGGCGCCCGAGATCGTCGATCTGTCCGCCGAGCCAGATCCGGCCGCGGCGGCGCAGGCGTTCGTGGAGGCCGAACGGGAACGCGCCGCCGACACGTCCCGGGGGATGGTGGGCGCGCCGCTGTTCTTCCAGACGGTGATCCGGCTGTCCGACCGGGAGGCGTGGTACACCCAGCTCGGTCACCACCTGGTCTTCGACGGCTATACCGCCGCGATGCTGGCCCGCCGTACGGCCGCGCACTACACCGCGCTCGTCAACGGCGACGAGGCGCCGCCGTCGCCGTTCGGCCGGTTCGCCGACGTGGTCGAGGCCGACCGGGACTATCTGGCGAGCGAGGAGTCCGGCCGGGATCGCGCGTACTGGCTCGACCGGCTCACCCCGCTTCCCGACCTCGGTGCGGGCACCGGCCCGGCGGCGGGCCCGCCGGACCGGACGCTGACCGCGCGCGCGGTGATGCCGCCCGAGGCGTTCGCGCGGCTCCGCGCGTTCGCCGATCGCGAGCACGTCGCCTGGGGTGAGGCGCTGATCGCCTGCTACGCCGCGTTCCTGCACCGCATCCAGGGATCTTCGGACGTCGTGTTCGCGCTGCCGCTGATGTGCCGCACCGGCGCGGCGCTGCGCACGCCCGCCATGGCGGTGAACGTGCTGCCGCTGCGCGTCGCCGTCCACGGCGGTGACCGGCTGGGCGAGCTGAGCAGGCGGGTCGCAGAGGCGATGCGGGAGATGCGCCGCCACCAGCGGTACCGGGGCGAGAACCTGCCACAGGACCTGGCCGTCCCTGGCGCGGGTGCACTGCTGCACGGACGCGGTGTCAACCTCAAGCTGTTCGATCTGAAGCTCGACTTCGCCGGGGCGCGTGGGGTGATGCGCAACGTCGCCGGCGGGCCGCCCGAAGACCTGGGATTGAGCGTCCTGCCGGACGGTGAGGGCGGGCTGCTGCTCGGCTTCGAGGTGGACGCCCGCGCCAACGACCAGGACGGCGTCGACCGCAAGCTGAACGTTCTGCTGACCCTCCTGGACGCGCTGACCGGGCCCGAGGACCCCGCGATCGGGCAGGTCCGGCTGGTGCCGGATGCCGAGCGGGCGAGGCTGCTCGGCGCCTGGTCGGCGCCCGCCCTTCGCGGCGAGCCGCCGGCCGTGCCGGGCGCGCTGAACGCGCTGGCCGAGGCGCAGCCGGGCGAGATCTCCCTCGTCTGCGGCACCGACCGGCTGACCACGGCGGAGCTGGCCGAACGCGTGCACCGGCTGGCCCGGGCGCTGCGGGCCAGGTCGATCGGGCCGGACGACGTCGTGGCGCTCGCCCTGCCGCGTTCGTCCGCGTTCGTCGTCGCCCTGCTCGCCGTCCTGGACGCGGGCGCCGCGTTCCTGCCGCTGGACCTGGAACACCCGCCGGGACGGCTCCGGGAGCTGATCGACGACGCCCGGCCCGCGGTCGTCCTGACCCCGGAGGTCATGGACGAACTGGTGACCAGCGGAGCCGCGCTGTCCGGCGCCCCGCTGGCCGAGGCCGAACTGGCCGCGCCGAGACATCCCGAACACCTCGCCTACGTCATCTACACGTCCGGCTCGACCGGGCGGCCCAAGGGAGTGCTGGGAAAGGCCGGCGCGCTCGCGGGACTGCTGCGCCACCAGCGAGCGACGATCATCGCCGAGGCGGAGCGGGCGGCGGGCGGGCGGCGGCTGCGCACCGCCCACACCTACTCGTTCGCGTTCGACTCCGCGCTCGATCAACTGCTCTGGATGCTCTGCGGGCACGAACTGCACCTCTACGGCGCCGATCTGACGCGCGACGCCGACGCACTGCTCGCCGCGTACACCCGGGACCGCGTCGACGTCGTCGACACCACTCCCTCGATGGCCGCGCCGCTGATCGACGCGGGACTGCTCACGGGCGGGCACCGTCCGGCGCTGCTCATGCTCGGCGGCGAGGCCACGCCACCGGCGTTGTGGGGCAGGGTCGCGGCGTCCGGCGTCGCCGCGCGCAACATGTACGGGCCGACCGAGGCGACGGTCGACAGCGTGACCGCCCGCATCGACGGCGGCACACCGACGATCGGGCATCCGCTCGCGGGCACGCGGATCTACGTGCTCGACAACGCGTTGCAGCCGGTGCCGCCCGGGACCGGGGGCGAGCTGTACCTGGCCGGACCGCATCTCGCACGCGGTTACCTGGACCGGCCCGGGATCACCGCCGAGCGCTTCGTCGCCGACCCGTTCGAGGGGCCGGGCGAGCGGATGTACCGCACGGGCGATCTGGCCCGCTGGGTGCCCGGGCGCGGCGTGGAGTACCTCGGCCGTGCGGACGACCAGGTCAAGATCCGCGGCCATCGGGTGGAGACCGGCGAGGTCGAGGCCGCACTGGGCGCGCTGCCCGGGATCAGCGCCGCCGCGGCCGTGGTCCAGTCCGCCCGGCTGATCGGGTACGTCGTCCCGGCCGCATCCCACCGTGAGGCCGTCACGCCGGAGTCGGTACGCGCCGCCCTCGCCGAGCGGGTGCCGGGCCATCTGATTCCCTCGGCCGTGGTCGTGCTGGCAGAGCTGCCGCTCACCGTCAACGGCAAGGTCGACCGTTCCGCACTGCCCGCCCCGACGTCCACGGGTGGCGGACGAGCGGCGCGCGACGAACGGGAACGCCTGGTCTGCGAGGCCGTCGCCGGTGTGATGGGCCTCGACCGGGTCGGGATCGACGACGACTTCTTCGCGCTGGGCGGCGACAGCATCACAGCGATCGGCGTCAGCGGCCGGCTGCGGGCGGGCGGCCTGGAACTGCGGCCGCGTGAGCTGCTCGCCCGGCGGAGCCTCGCCGACCTCGCCGCCGCGAGCACCCGGATCGAGGACGCCGCCGCCGTGACGCCGGGCGATCCGGTTGGCCCGGTGCCCGCGCCGCCGATCGTGCGCGGCCTGCTCGACCCGCACCCGAACGTCGAGGTCATCGCCGGGTACGCGCAGTGGACCGCGATCACGCTGGCCGAGCCGCTCGCCCGCGAGGCCCTCGTCGATGGTGTCCAGGCCGTTCTGGACCGGCACGACGCGCTGCGGCTGCGCCTGGCGGACGAGCTGATCATCAGTCCGCGCGGCGCCGTATCCGCCGCCGGCGTCGTCACCGAGGAGCCGGTGGACGATGACGTCGAGGCCGTGGCGGCCCGGCTGTCCTCCTCACTCGATCCGCAGGCGGGTGAACTGCTGCGGGTGTGCCTCCTGCGTTCGGCGAATCGGTTGGTCGTCGTCGCCCACCATCTCGTGATCGACGGCGTCTCGTGGCGGATCCTGCTCCCTGACCTGCACGCCGCCTGTGAGGGCCGCGCCGCCGACCTGCCGCCCGTCGGCACGTCCTGGCGGCGGCACTCGATCCTGCTCGCCGAGCAGGGCGAGTCGGGCGCGCGCCGGTCTGAGCTCGATCACTGGCGCCGGGCCGTCGACCCCGCCTGCCGCCCGCTCGGCCTCCGGCCGCTGGACGCTGCGCGCGACACCGCGGCGACCGCCGGGCGAACCACCACGACGGCGTCCGCCGAAGTGACCACGGCGGTGCTGACCAGCCTGCCCGCGGCCTACCGCGCCGGAGCCGACGACGTGCTGCTCGCCGCGCTCGTGCTCGCGCTGCGGTGCTGGCGCCGCGACCACGGCCTGCCCGCGACGGACGCCCTGACGATCACGGTGGAGGGCCACGGACGCGACCCGCTGGCGGACGGGATCGACCTGTCGCGGACCGTCGGCTGGTTCACCGGCGAGTACCCCGTCCGCGTCCCGGCCGAGGGCGACCTCCACGACGCGCTGGCCGGAGGCGACGCCGCCGGGCGGCTGGTGCGCGCGGCCAAGGAGGCCAAGCGGGCCGTGCCGGGCGGCGGACTCGGCTATGGCGTGCTGCGTCACCTCGATCCGCGGACGCGCGCCGAGCTCGCGGCGACGCCGCCGCCCGAGGTGCTGCTGAACTACCTCGGCCGTTTCACCGCGCGGCCCGGCCCTGGCTGGCACCTGCCGGACAGCGACGCGTTCTCCGTGATCGAGCCACCGGGCAAGGCACTGGAGCAGGCGCTCGCGCTCAACTGCTTCGTCCACGAGGAGGGCGTGCCGCGGCTGTCGGTCGAGTGGACCGCCGCGAGCCGTGTGCTGGACGCCGGCTCGGTGGCGGCGCTCCAGCGGGCCTGGGACACCGCGCTCACCGCGCTGGCCGCCCACGCCGAACGGATCGGGCCGGACGGCGGCGGGCTCAGTCCCTCCGACCTGCCCCTGGTGGACCTCGACCAGGCGGCCATCGACGTCCTCGAACGCCCCGGACGTGTCGCGGACGTCCTTCCGGCCACGCCCCTCCAGGTGGGGCTGTCGTTCCACACGCTCGCGCGCGGCGACGACGACACCGACGTCTACGTCGTCCAGGCGGTGATGTCGCTGGTCGGGACGCTGGACAAGGGGCGCATGGCGGCGGCGGCCGAGGAGCTCCTGCGCAGGCACCCGGCGCTGCGCATCCACCTGGCGACCACGCTGCCGGGCGACATCGTCCAGGTGGTGCCCGCCAGGGTCCGGTTGAGCTGGCGGTACGTCGACCTGTCGGGACACGCCCCGGACGCGCGCGCCGGCCGGCTCGCCGCGCAGCTCAAGGTCGAGCGGGAACGCCCGTTCGACCCGGAGCGGCCACCGCTGATCCGCTTCCTGCTGTGCGGGACCGGCCCCGGCGACCACCGGCTGGTCATCACCAACCACCACGCGCTGCTCGACGGATGGTCCATGCCGCTGGTCGGCCGGTCCCTGCTGGCGATCTACGCCGAGCTCGGCGGGGCGCCGGCGGCCCCCGCCGCGACGTCCCTCGCCGGCTACTACCGGTGGCTGGCCCGCCAGGACCGCGAGGCCTCGCGGCAGGCGTGGCGCGACGAGCTCGCGGGCGTCGACGACGGTACCCTCCTCGCGCCCGCCACGGCGGACGCCGCGGTCGAGCGGCCCGGCCGGGTGACGGCCGGCCTCGGCGCCGAGCTCAGCGACCGGCTGCGCGCGTTCGCCCGGGAGCGCGGGGTCACGCTGACGGCGGTGCTGCAGACCGCGTGGGGACTGCTGCTCGGCAGGCTGACCGGGCGGCGGGACGTGGTCTTCGGCTGCCCGGTGTCGGGCCGCCCGGCCGAGGTGGACGGCGTCGAGTCGATGATCGGCCAGCTCGGCACCACGATCCCGGTACGGATCCGGTGCACGCCGTACGACACCGTGGGCGCGGTCCTGCGCGACGTTCACGCGCGGAACGTGGCGCTCAGCGACCATCACCACCTCGGGCTGCCGGACATCCAGCGCCTCGCGGCAGCCGGCGACCTCTTCGACACGATGCTGGTGATGGAGAACTTCCCGCTGTCGAGCAGGCGGCGGACCACCCTCGCACCCGGCCTCGACCTCGCGGGCGTGGACATCATCGACGCCACGCATTACCCGCTGACCGTCATCGTGATCCCCGAGGACGAGATCGTCATCGGGCTCGGCTACCAGCCCCGCGCGTTCGACGAGGAGACCGTCCAGGGCTACGGCCGGCGGCTGCGCACCCTCCTGCTCGAACTGGTCGCCGACCCGGAACGGCCTGTCGGCAGGCTGCCCATGCTCGGCCCCGACGAGACACGCCGCGCGCTGCGCGCCGGGGACGGCGGCGTGCCCGCCAAGGCCCGCCTGAGCTGCCTTGAGGAGTTCGGGGCGTGGGTGCGCCGCAAGCCTGACGCCGAGGCGCTGGTCTGCCGCGACCGCAGCCTGACGTACGCGGAGCTGGACCGCGAGGCCAACCGGCTCGCGCACACGCTCATCGAACGCGGCGTCCGGCCGCAGGACCCGGTCGCGGTCCTGCTCGGCCGCGACATCGAGATGACGGTGGCGTTGTTCGGCGTGCTCAAGGCCGGTGCGGTGTACGTGCCGATGGACGTGAGCTACCCCGCGGACCGCCTCGGCTACATGCTCGGCGACATCGCGCCCGCGGCGGTCGTGACCACCGGCGACGCGCTCGCCGGTCTCGGCGGCGAGCTTCCCGCCGCCCGGCGGACGCCCGTGCTCAGGCTGGACGAGCCCGGCGCCCTGTCCACGCGGCATACCGATCCCGCCGAGGCGCGGCGCGGCCTCACCGAGGACGCGCTCGCCTACGTCATCTACACCTCCGGCACGACCGGGCGGCCGAAGGGCGTGGCGGTGCCGCACCGCGGCGTGCCCGATCTGATCGCACTCCAGGAGGAGGTCGTCGGCGTCACCGAGCACGACCGCTATCTGCACTTCGCCTCGACCGGCTTCGACGTCGCGTTCTGGCAGACCATGGTGCCGCTGCTGTCGGGCGGCACGTCGGTCATCGCGCCGGACGAGGTGCGCGTGCCCGGCGAGGAACTGCTCGGCTACATCAGCGAGCACCGCGTGACGGGCGTCAACCTGCTGCCGTCGTTCCTCGGCGCGATGCCCGACGACCTGACCGTGGACCCCGGCGTGTTCTTCGTGGTCGGCGCCGAACGGCTCGACCCCGAGCTGGCCCGGCGGTGGGGGAACGGGCGGCGGGCGCTGTTCAACGCCTACGGCCCGACGGAGGTCACGGTCAACTCGGTGACCTGGCGGTACGAGGCGGATGACGCCGGGCCGCTGCCGATCGGACGACCCGACCCCCACGTCCGCGCCTACGTTCTGGACGGCGGCCTGATGCCGGTCGGCACCGGCGTGACCGGTGAGCTGTACCTGGCCGGTCCCAAGCTCGCCCAGGGGTACGTCGGACGGCCGGGTCTGACGGCGCAGGCCTTCGTCGCCGATCCCTTCGGCGGCCCGGGGGAGCGGATGTACCGCACCGGAGACCTCGTGCGCATGAGGCCGGACGGGCAGCTCGTCTTCCTCGGGCGCGCCGACCACCAGGTCAAGCTCCGCGGTTTCCGGATCGAGCTCGGGGAGATCGAGACCGTCCTCAGCCGGCACCCCGCCGTCCGGGCGTGCGCCGTCATCGCGCGGGAGGGCCGCCTCGTCGGCTACGTCATCCGGGCGATCGGCGCCGAGCTCGATCCGGCACGGGTGCGTGCCGACCTGGCGCGGGAACTGCCCGCGCACATGGTGCCCACGGCACTGGTCGAGATCGACCGGCTGCCGCTGAGCCCCAGCGGCAAGCTCGACCGGGACGCCCTGCCCGCGCCCGAGGCGCCCGCCGCCTCGCCCGCGCGTGAGCCCGCCACGCCCGCCGAGACGGTGCTGCTCGGCATCGTGCGCGACGTGCTCGGCACCGCCGAGGTCGGCCTCGACGACTCGTTCGTCGACATCGGCGGGGACAGCATCGTGTCCCTTCAGCTCGTGTCGCGGGCCCGCCGCCAGAGGCTGCTGCTGAGCCCGCGCGACGTCTTCGAAGGGGGCACGATCGCCGGGATCGCGGCGCTCGCCGAGGGCCTCGACGACGGTGTCACCGAGGAGGCGCCGGCGACCGGTGACGCGCCCCTGACCCCGATCATGCGGGACCTGCTGAGCCGCGGCACGACGATCGACGCGTTCTGCCAGTGGACGGAGATCTGCGTCCCGGCGGGCGGCGACGCGTCCACGTGGCGGGCCGTGCTCGACGCGGTCCTCGCGCGGCACGACGTCCTCCGCGCCCATCTGGCCTTCTCAGAGGAATCGGGCGAGCCGGTCCTGCGCATCGCGGCGGCCGGGGCCGTCACGGGATCTCAGATCCTGACGGTCGTCCGCGCGGGCGAGTCCGACGACCTCCGTCCGCTGCTCGACCGGCACATCGCCGCCGCACGTGACGAGATGGACGTGCGGACGGGGCCGCTGCTGCGCGTCGTCTGGGCGGACGCCGGCCCTGAGCGGCCCGGCCGCCTCGTGCTCGTCGCGCACCACCTGGTCGTCGACGGGGTTTCCTGGCGCATCCTGCTCGACGACATCGCCCACGCCTACGAGTCCCACGGCGTTCCGGCGCTGGCGAGGCACGGCGAGTCGTTCCTCGGCTGGGCACGGTCGCTACGCGAGGCCGTCGACTCCCGGAGTCCAGAGCTGCCGCACTGGCGGCGGATCGCCGCGGCGGCCACCGCACCGCCCCTCGACCCGGAAAGGGACACGGCCGCGACAGCCGTCCACCACGAGATCCACCTGAACCCCGGCACGACGCGGATGCTGCTCACCACCCTGCCCGCCGCCTACCGGACGACCCCGGACACGGTGCTGCTCACGGCGCTCGCGCAAGCGGTGAGCGCCTGGCGAGGCGGGGAGCCACGGCTGGTCGTCACCCTGGAAAGCCACGGCCGGCCGCCGCACACTCCCGACATGACCCGGCCGGTGGACCTGTCGCAGACGGTCGGCTGGTTCACCGCGGCCTACCCCGCTCTGCTCGAACTCCCCGCGGCAGGCTCGGCGGACGCGCTCAAGGCGGTCAAGGAGCAGCTGAACGCGAACGGGGACGGCCTCGGCCACGGCATCCTCGGCGTCGGCGTTCAGACCGAGATCAGCTGGAACTACCTCGGCCGGTTCGCCGGAGCCCCGTCGGACGAGACGCCGTGGCGGCCGGCGCCGGACGCCGGGCCGCTGGGTTCGGGCGCGGCCGGCGACATGCCGCTGCCGCACAGCCTCATGGTCAACGCGCTGGTACGCGGCGCGAAAGGAGGCTCCCTCGGCGTCCGCTTCACCTGGCCCTCGGCCGTGTACGACCAGGCGGAGATCGAGACACTCGCCGTACGGTTCCGCAACGCCCTGACGACGCTCGCGAACGACCCGCAAGCCCTCGCCGGCGCGGGCCTCACTCCGTCGGACCTGCCCCTTGCCGACCTCGACCAAGCCGCGATCGACGCCCTCGAACGCGAGCACGAGATCGCCGACGTCCTGCCGCTGACACCCCTCCAGCAATCGGTGCTGCGGCACTCCCAGACCACCACCCCCGACCCCTACACCGTCCAGTCGACGTTCTCCCTCACCGGAGCCCTCGACATCGACGCCCTGCGAGCCGCAGGCGGCGACCTCCTCGCCCGCCACCCCAACCTGGGGGCCGTCTTCCCCTCAGACCACCTCCAGGTCATCCCGGAAGACCCCCACCTGGACTTCCGCGTCGTCGACGCCACTGACGACGTGGAGGAAATCCTGATGGCCGACCTGGCGGAACGGTTCGACCTGGCGGCAGGCCCGCTGTTCCGGCTCACCGTGGTCCGGCGCGGCCCCGGACGGGCCGAACTCGTCATGACGAGCCACCACGTGCTCTCCGACGGCTGGTCGGCTCCGCGCATGCTCACCGAGCTGTTCACCTGCTACGCGGCCCGCGTCCACGACAAGCCCCCGGAGCTGCCCGCGCCGGTCCCGCTCAGCGAGTACGTGCGCTGGCGCGCCGCCCGTGACCACGAAGCCGACCTCCGAGCCTGGCGCGCCGAACTCGACGGCCTCCCGGAAGGCGACTACCTGGCAGGCCGCGCCCGCCCCGCCACCCATGTCCCGGACCCGCTACTGCTGACCTTCGACGCCGACCTGGTCGCCGCGCTGACCCGTACGGCCGCACGGCACGGCCTGACACCCAACACCATGCTGCAAGGCGCCTGGGCGACGCTGCTCGCGGCGCGCTCCGGCTACCGCGACGTGTGCTTCGGTGCGATGGTCTCGGCCCGTACACCCGAGGTCGACGGCATCGAGGAGATCATCGGCCTGCTGGCCAACACCGTGCCAGTCCGGGCGCGCTTCACGGGCACGCTCGCAGCCGCCCTGACCGATCTGCAGGCACGACAGCAGAGGATGATCGAGCACCATCACGTCGCGCTCGCCGATCTCGAACGGCCGGCCGGCCGCCGGCGCCTCTTCGACAGCCTCGTGGTCTTCGAGAACTATCCGGTCGACCCTGACGCCCTCCGGGAGCCGGCGCCGGGGCTGACCATCACCGGGACCAGGTTCCGCGAGCGCACCCACCACCCGATCACCCTGACGGTCATGCCGGAACGGAACGTGTGGACGGGCGTGCTCGGCTACCAGGCCGGTCTCTTCTCCGAAGCCGAGGTCAGGGGCTTGGCGGACGACCTTCTCCGGATCGCCGGGCATCTCGTCCGTCCCGGGACCCTCGACGAGGACGCGGCCACCGTCCTCGCCCGGATCCAGGACGGCCCGCGATGACCGAGACGGCGGAGAGGATCGACCCCTCGCTCCGGCGCACCGCCTTCATCCTGGTGCTCGGCACGTTCATGGCCACGCTCGACGCCACGATCGTCACCGTCGGCATCGACACCCTGGCCGGCGAGTTCGGGGCGCCCGTCGCCGACATCCAGTGGGCGACCACGGCCTACCTGCTCGCCGTGGTCGCCGTGGTGCCCGCGTCCGGCTGGCTGGCCGACCGGTTCGGCGGGCGCCGGACCTGGCTGGCCGCCGTCGCGGTGTTCCTGGCCGGCTCGGTGCTCTGCGCGCTCGCCTGGTCCCTCGCGAGCCTGATCGTCTTCCGCGTCCTCCAGGGGCTGGGCGGCGGGCTGCTGCCGCCGACCGGGCAGGCCCTGCTGGCGCGGACGGCGGGCCCGCGGCGCCTGGGCCGGATCATCAGCGTCGTCGCGGTGGTCCCGCTCCTGTCACCGGTGCTCGGTCCTCTCGCCGGAGGGGCCATCCTCGCCGTGGCGAGCTGGCAGTGGCTCTTCTACGTCAACGTTCCGATCGGCCTGGCCGCGATCGTCCTGGCCCGCCGCCACGTCCCCGCGCCGCCGCCGTCCGCCCAGGCGGCCCCCTTCGACATCCGCGGTGCCGCTCTTCTCTCGCCCGGCCTCGCCGTCCTGGTCTTCGGCCTCACCGAGCTGGACGGCGGAAGGCCGGCGCTCGCGGCAACGGCCCTCCTCATCGGAGCCGGGATGCTCGCGGCCTTCGTGGTCCACGGCCTGCGGAGCCGCGGGACGCCCCTGATCGACCCCCGGCTCTTCACCCGCCCGCCTTTCGGCGCCGCCGCCCTCGCCCTGCTCATGCTCGGTGCCGCCGTCTTCGGCACGATGTTCCTGCTGCCGCTCTACCTGCAGACCGGCGGAGCGCTCTCGCCGTGGCAGACCGGCGTTCTCCTCGCGCCCCAGGGCCTGGGCGCCGTGGCCGGCTCGCTCCTCATCAAGCGGACCATCGACTCACTCGCCCCCCGGACGGCCGTGCTCATCGGCGTCGCCCTCGTCCTCGCGGGCACCGCGCCGTTCACCCAGCTGGCCCACGCGCCCCCCGACGCCCTCATCGCGCTCTCCCTCTTCGCGCGCGGCGTCGGCGCCGCCCTGATCGGGGCTCCGGTCATGGCCCTGGTCTACGGCCGGGTCGAACCCGCCGGGCTGCCCCGCGCCGCCGGTGCGCTCAACCTCCTCAACACCGTGGGCGGCTCGGTCGGAACGGCCGCCGTCGCGGTCGTCCTGCAGTCGCGCCTGTCCGCACGCGCGCCCGACATCCCGTCCGCCTACGCCGACACCTTCTGGTGGGTCCTCGGCTTCGGTCTGATCGCCGCCGTGGCCGCCACCCGCCTCCCCTCAAAAACCTGAGCGGCGGCGGTCAATACGCCGATGACGGCAATCTTGTCCGGCCGCCTCCGAGCCGGTGGACGCGCGCGGCGCCGTCATCGCGGGCGGCCGACGACAGTTCTTCCAGGGCGAACGTGAGCACCGAGATCCCGCGGAAGTACTCCGCGATGACGATGTGCTCGTCGTCGGCGTGGTCGAGATGGTTGTCACCGGGACCGTACGTGGCCATCGGCACGTCCCAGACCTCGGCGAGCGTGTTCATGTCCGACGTCGCCAGCCGCACCTGGAGCGACGGGATGCCGTGCTCGGCTCGAATTCCGGCGGTGAGGGAGCGCACGACGGGGTTGCTCCGATCGGCGAGGCAGGCGGTGACGTTGTTGACGACCGACAGCTCCCCGAGCGGCAGGTGGGTGCGCAGGCGGGCCAGCAGCCGGTCGGTGTCGAAGCCGACGGGCGTGCGGATGCTGAACTCGGCCTCCGCCGTGGCGGGGTCGCCGTTGATCGAGCAGAGCGTGGCTCCGGCCTTGGCGAAGGCGGTGTGGCCGGTTTCCGGGCCGAGCTCGGCCAGCAGGGCCGACCAGGCGGCCGCCGCGGCCTCGGCGGCCTTGTCGACCGGGCTGCTCGGGTGGGTCGGCGGGCAGCTCACCCGGTAGCGAAGGTCGAGCTTGCCCCGGTAGCCCAGCACGATCGACGTCCACCCGCTCGGCTCGCCGACGATCACGAGGTCGGGCCGGGTGTGCCGGGCACGGATCTCCATGGCGCCGCGTGAGCAGGGCGTCTCCTCCTCGACGGCGCCCACGACCACGATCCGCCCGGCGAACCGTTCCGCGTTCCGGGCCGCGCAGATCATCGCGGCCAGCGGCCCCTTGGCGTCGACCGCGCCGCGGCCGAACAGCCTGCCCTGCTCCGACCGCACCGGCACGTCCCCCGGCACGGTGTCGAGGTGGCCGATGAGCATGACCGTGGGCCCGGGGCCGCGGTCGATCTCGGCGATGAGATTGCCGACGACGTCGATCCGCGTGGCGAAGCCCAGCGTCTCCAGCGCCCCGGCCAGGTGACCGGCGAGCTCGGCCTCGTGGTAGGACGGCGACGGTATCTCCAGCATCGCGCGCAGCAGCCCCAGGGCGGTGGTGTCGTCCGCCATCCGGTTCGTCATCGCGGTCTCCCCTCCTGCGATTCTTCGGCGATCGTGATCCGCGTGCCCGAGCCGGCCAGGGCCGCCCGGACCGGTGCCGTGACCCGGCCGTCGGCGACCAGCACCTCCGGCACCCCGGCGAGCAGCGCCTCACGCGCGGCGATGAGCTTGGTCCCCATGCCGCCCCCGGTGCAGGGCGGCGGGCCGGAGGCGGGCACCGCGCACGCGGCGAGCACCGACTCGGCGCGCGCCGGATCGGCGAGCACGCCCGGCGCGCCGGTGAGCAGCACGAGCGCGGACGCTCCCACGGCGCCGGCGACCGCGGCCGCGGCCCGGTCCGCGTCGGCGTTGACCGGCAGCCCGTCCTCGGCGAGCGCCGGCGGCGAGACGACCGGCACGATGCCCCGCGCGGTCAGCGCGGACAGCACGTCCGCCGCCACCGCGACGATACGGCCGCTGTGATCGTCGCGGACGACGGTCGTCCGCCCGCCGACCACGGCGCGGTGGGCGCGTTTGCGGCGGGCGCGCAGCAGCCCGGCGTCGAGCCCCGTGAGCCCCGCCGCGCGTACGCCCTCGGCGGCCAGCGCCGTCACGAGCCGCGGCTTGACCGCGCCCGCGAGCGCGAGCGTCACCACTTCGAGCATCGCCGCGTCGGTGTGGCGGGTGGCGACGCCGTCCGGCGCCCGCAGCCGCCGCCGCGCGACGCCGAGGCGGCCGGCGAGGGAGTCGATGTCGGCCGAGCCGCCGTGCACGAGGATCACCCGCCTGCCCGCCGCGACGAGGGCACCGACGTCGGCGCAGATCCGCCGGGCGTCGACGGCCGCGTTGCCCCCGGCCTTCACGACCACTGCCCGTTCCATGCCGCCGCCTCTCAGCTCGGGTGCAGGCCGGGGAAGGCCAGGCCGAGCCGTTCCGGCCAGCCGTGCCGCACGTTCATCGCCTGGACGGCGGCGCCGGCGCCGCCCTTGACCAGGTTGTCGAGCGCCGCGACCAGCAGCGCGTGCCCGCCGCCGGGCCCGGCCGCGAACCCGACGTCGCAGAAGTTCGACCCGGCGAGGATCTTCGGCTCCGGGAGGCGGAAACGGCCGCGCCGCTCCGCGACGACGCGCACGAACGGCTCGCCGGAGTAGTGCCGCCGGTAGGACGCCCGCAGATCGCGTTCGCGCACGCCCTCGGCCAGCCGCACCCGGCAGAGCACCTGCACGCCGCGCACCGCCTCGACGGCGGTCGCCGTCATCCGGGCCGGCATCCCCGTCGCCTGGCGGATCTCGGCCTCGTGCCGGTGCCGGACGGGGGCGTAGACGCGCAGCGCTCCGCTGCGCTCGGCGTGCAGGTTCTCGCGCACCGCCGAGACGCCCGAGCCGCTCGAACCGGTGCGCGCGTCGACGGTCACGTCACCGGTGACCAGGCCGTCGGCGGCGGGCGGATGCAGCGCGAGGACGCCGGCCGTGGCCATGCACCCGGGCACGCTGATCCGGGTGGCGCCGCGCAGCTCCGCGCGGTGCAACTCGACGAGACCGCTCACGAACGTCGGGATCTCCTCGGGCGCGGCGTGCGGCGTGCCGTAGTAGTCCGCGTACACCTCCGGGTCGCGGAGCCGGAAGTCCCCCGTGAGGTCGATCAGCGTGCCCGCGGCCTTGGCGTAGGTGAGCAGGTTCCCCATGCTCTGCCCGTGCGGGACGGCCAGGAAGAGCACGTCGTGTTCCCCGAGGTCGTCCGGCGGGCTGAACGTGAGGTCGGTGAGCCCGCGCAGGTTGGGGTGGGCGCCGTCGACCCGGCGGCCGGCCTGGCTGGTGGAGAACGCGGCGGTCAGGCGCACGTTCGGATGCCCGAGCAGCAGCCGGACGAGCTCGCCGCCGATGTACCCGGCGGCCCCGACGACTCCGGCAGTGATCATTGTTCGGCCCTCGCCAGCAGGTGGCCGGCGATGTGCCCGGCCACGTCGATCCGGTCGCCGAGGGCACGCTGCAGCCCGGCGAACTCCAGTCCGTGGTTCACCTCAAGGACCAGCGGCCGGCCACCGGCGTCCTCGATCAGGTCGACGCCGCAGAGCTCGGCGCCCACGGCGCCCGCGGCCTCCGTCGCGAGCTTGGCCAGCTCCGGCGTGACCTCGCAGTACTCGGTCTCGGCGCCGCGGCTGACGTTGGTGCGCCACTGCGCGGAACGCCGGTAGCCCGCGCCGACCGCCTCGCCTCCGACGACGGCGACCCGCAGGTCACGGCCGGGCTTGTCGACCAGTTCCTGGACGTAGACGACATGGGACTGCGGTCCGGGCAGCGCCGCCACGTACTCCAGGAGGGTGGCGCCGACGTCGCGGTCCGGCACCCGCGACACCAGCCGTCCCCACGATCCGACCAGGGGCTTGATGACGGCCGGATAGCCGATCTCGTCGAGCGCGCCCAGCGCGGCCTCGGGGGTGAGGGCCAGCGCGGTCCGCGGTACCGGGAGGCCCGCCCGCGCCAGGGCGAGCGAGGTCAGCCATTTGTCGGCGCACGTCCGCGTCGCCGCCGCGGAGTTGACGACGGTCGCGCCGCCCGCCTCCAGGGTGTGCGCGGCGTAGAGCGCCCGGGTGCAGGAGATCTCCCGGTTGAGGACCACCGTGGGGCGGGCGCCGGCCGCGCCCGCGAAGGCGCTCAGGTGCCGCGGGTCCATCCGTTCGAACGGCACGGCGCGCCGCTCCAGGGCCTCGAAGATCCGCTTCTCGTCGGCGCGGACGCGCGAGGCGCACACGACCAGCGCGGCGGTCATGCCGCGGCCATCCGCGCCACCAGGTCGAGCCGGCCCCACACCTTCTCGAACCCGTCGGCGAAGCGGTCGAGCGCAGGCCCGGCGGCCGGATTGAGATGGCGCTTCTGCAACGTCAGCGAGTCGTCGATCACCTGCCGTGTCACCGGCCAGTCGCCGTCCGCGCGATCCGGGTCCGCGGCCGACCACGGATGACCCCGCCCGAAGCCGAGCCGGTCCCGGAAGACCCGCTGATCGGGCAGCGGCATCAGCTGGTAGCGCGAGACCGGCACCCCCTCCGCCCGCAGCAGGCGGTGCAGCACCCGCCGGAACGCTCCCGGCGCGACACCGCTCAGTCCCGCCGCCTCGGGATCGAGGCGGAACCGCAGGATGTGCCAGGCGTGCGTGCTGCCCTCGGCCACCGTCGGCACGGTGAGCCCCGGCAGCGGCGCGAGCCGGTCCAGGAACCGGCGTACGTTCGCCTGCCGGGCGGCCTCGTACTCGTCGAACCGGCTGAGCTGCGACAGGGTGAACGCGGCCTGCACGGCGCTGAGCTTGTGGTTCCAGCCGAGCTGGTAGGAGACGTAGTCGCGGTCCCGTCCCGCCTCGATCACCTCGCCGAACTGCCGGGCCATGCGCGCCTTCTTCGCCACGTCCTCGTCGCCCGTGACGAGCAGCCCGCCTTCACCGCAGGTTGGAAGGTTCTTGGTGACCTGAAGGCTGAACGTGCCCGCGTCGCCAAGCGATCCGACCGGCCGTCCCCGGTAGCGCGCGCCGTGCGCTTGCGCCGCGTCCTCGACCATCGCGAGGCCGTGCGCGCCCGCCAGGCCGGCGAGCGGGTCCAGGTCGGCCGGGTGGCCGTGCAGGTGGACGGGGAGGATCGCGGCGGTGCGCGGGCCGATGAGCGCCCGCACCGCCGCCGGGTCGAGGTTGAACGTCACCGGGTCGATGTCGGCGAAGACCGGCACCGCCATCTGGTGCAGCGGCGCGAGCCCGCTGGCGATGAAGCTCAGCGCCGGGACGATCACCTCGTCGCCGGCGCCGATGCCGAGCGCGGCCAGCGCGGTGCTCAGCGCCGTGGTGCCGTTCGACGTTCCGACGCACCAGCGGCTGCCGCACCGCCGCGCCCAGGTCCGCTCCAGCCGGCTGACCGCGCTCTCGCCGTCGACGTTCGACACGAGCGGCTCGCCGTCCAGCGTGCTGAGCACGGCGGCCTTGTCCTCGTCGGTGACGACCGGCCAGGGCAGTGTGCGCAGGCCGCGCGGTACGGCGGGGCTTCCGCCGAACGCGGCCAGGCGGATCGGGGTGGTCGTCGGCGTGCTCACGGGGCCTCCCGGGGCTCACGGACCGCTTCCACCGGTTCGAGGGCCTCGCGCGCCTCGGCCACTGCGGTGACCGCCGTCTCGTACGCCCGGCGCAGGGCCTTGGCGTGCCGGGCGAGTTCGGGGGCGGCCGCACGGGGTCCGGAGTGCCCGTGGGCGGCGCACATGCGCAGGCCCGTCCACGCGTGCGCCACGCTCTCGACGAGCCGTCCCGCCTCGCTCACGGCCGGGACGTTCTCCCGCATGCCCCACGAGCGCAGCAGCTCACCGTGCAGTCCCGCCTGCGCCTGCATCCCCCAACCGAACGGATACGCCTCCTGCAACGCGGCGGCCCTGCCGGACCAGGCCGCCGTCACGAGGGAATCCAGGAAGGCGTCGAGGCCTGCCAGCCCGATCGCCTGCGTGTCCCCGGCCTTCGGCTCACGCCCGAACAGAGCGAGGCTGTGGTCGAACGCCGCGGCCAGCGACGCCCGGTCGAGCACGGGGAACGGGGACCCGACCGTCACCGTGAGGTAGCGGCGGCCGATCCGCGAGTCGCTGAAGAACGCGTCCTGCACGTCGCTCGGATTGGCCGAGCTCCACGAACGCAGGAAGTCCTCGATCGGGATCTCGCCGGAGAACGCGGGCGGCATCGCGTCCGAGACGCGGGCGGTGCCCCGCTCCTCGTCGATCCCGTACACCACGAGCAGGTGGGCGGCGTGCACGTCGCCGAACGCGGGCCGGAACGGCAGGAAGAAGTTGTCGACGGCGGCGATGACCAGGCCGCCGCGTTCGAGCTCGGCGGCGAGCGGCGCCAGGGGCCGGTCGCCGTCCGGCGCGCGGTGCCAGCGCGACCCGACAGGATGATGCGGCATGAGGCTCGCCGCCAGGTCGCCGGGGACGGCGCACGGATAGTAGAACTCCTCGCTGCGGACGTCCCCCGCCTGGTAGCGGAACTCCCAGTGCAGGCCAAGGGCGCTCAGCGCGTCGTGGCCGGCGTGCAGCAGCACGGTGCCGAACGTGGCCTGCAGGCAGCTGATCAGATCGCGGCACCACAGTTCGACGTGGCCGCCGGCCCGGGCCCGGATCGCCGGAGGGGCGGTGGTCACGACGGCCTCCCCGCGAGCTCGCGCGGCGTGTCCTGCAGCGTCAGCGCGAACACGTGCAGAGCGACGTTGCGGGGCAGCCGGATGCCGGTCAGCGGCGCCGAGCGGGTCACCGGCACGCGCTGGCTCCACAACGTCGCGGGCACGCCGCGCTGCACGTGGTGCGGATAGTGCATGACCGGCGTACGGAACGCGAGCCGCTCGCCGAACCATGCCGGAGCCGCCCAGAAGTCCGACACCCGGATCGTCTCGAAGTCGACCTGCCCGTTACCGAAGTGCAGGGCGACGGTGTCCTCGACGCGGCGCTCGGCGGCGGTCAGCAGCCGGATCCAGTCGTAGCGGCCCTCGGGGAGCGGCAGGAACTGCCCGGTGCAGCGCACGTTGTCCCCGGCCGGGGTGAACTCGGGGAACGCGAACGGCACGCCGTCCACCACGACCCGGCTGCCCGGCTCCGGCAGGTGCTCGGCGGGGAACGAGTTGCGCCAGACGTTGAACCCTCCGGCGGCCTTGTCCGGGATCGTGGTGATGGCCCGGTTGTTCCAGTGCTCGGTGAGGGGCACGGGCCGGAAGCCGGCGGACACCCCGGTCAGCTGATCATTGATCACTGTGCTCACGGACGTCACGCTAGGCGGGCGTCACCTGCCGCCACATCGGCCCGAACGTGTAACCGCCGTGGGCCGTCGCGTTGACGCGCGGAGGCCCGTTCATCGCCTGGTCCAGCCGCCGTCATCGTGACGATGACGGCTCGCGGCCACCTTGGCGGAAACGGCCGGATCGGCGTGCTCAGGCCCCTCCACCCGGCCGTTCCAGCCACCTACCGTGTCACCGTCACGAGAGCTCGTGCGAAACGCGCGACCAGGGAGGCGCAATGACCGGACCAAGGTTGCTGGCGTTGTGGAGCGCGCCGCGTTCCCGCTCCACCGCGTTCCTGCGGATGATGGCCGAACGCGGCGACTACACGGTGGTGCACGAACCGTTCTCCCAGGTCGTCGATTTCGGCAGGGTGATGGTCGGGGAGCGGGAGGTGCGCGACGAGGCCGCCGCCATCGCCGCACTGCGCGCGCTGAGCACGCGGGCGCCGGTGTTCTTCAAGGACACGACCGACTTCGCGTTCCCGGGCGTGCTGGCCGACGCGGACTTCCTGGCCGAGACGACCCACACGTTCATCATCCGGCACCCCGGCGAGGCGATCGCCTCGCACTTCGCGCTGAACCCCGGCCTCGAACGCGACGAGATCGGCTTCGCACGGCTGGCGGCCCTCTACGACGCCGTCACCGAGGCGGCGGGCGCGCCGCCGGTGGTGATCGATTCGGACGACCTCATCGAACGTCCCGTGGAGACCGTGCGGTCCTACTGCCGCCTGGTCGGCCTGGACTTCCGCGCGGAGGCGCTCTCCTGGCGGCCGGGCCTGCGGGCGGAGTGGCGCAGGACCCGGCGCTGGCACGAGGCGACCAGCCGCACGGACTCCTTCGTGCGCACCGCGCGGGCCTACGCCGACACCACCGACAACAATCCGGTGCTGGCGGGCTACCTCGACTACCATTTGCCGTTCTACGAGAGGCTTCACGCCCATCGGATGATCATCGAACCGGCCTGAGACCGTGAGGATCGGCAATGGCGCGCAGCGTGGCACTGCTCGGGGTTCCGTCGAGCGCGGGCACCCATGGCCCCGGCGAGGAGAAGGCGCCCGCCGCGCTGCGGGCGGCCGGGCTCGCCGAGCGGCTGGCGGCCGCGGGCGTCACGGTGACCGACCACGGCGACCTGCCGGCCTCGGTGTTCCGGCCCGATCCCGCCCGCCGCACCGCCCAGAACGCCGAGCAGGTCGCCGCCGTGGCGCGTTCGGTGCGCGACGCCCTGCTGCCGTTGCTGGACGGGCCGGAGCTGCCGGTGCTGATCGGCGGCGACTGCACGATCACGATCGGCGCGGTGGCCGCCCTGACCGCCCGGTGGCCGGACGCCGGGCTGCTCTACTTCGACGGTGACCTCGACCTGTCCACCCCCGAGACCACGATGTCCGGGGTGCTCGACACGATGGTGCTCTCCCACCTGCTCGGCGACGGGATCGACGAGCTCCGCGACCTCGGGCCGCGGGTGCCGCTGCTGCCGGCCGAGCGGATCGTCGCGTTCGGGCACGAGCCGCGGGAGCTGAACGACGCGGGCCGCGAGCGCCTGGCCCGCTACGGCCTGCGCACCACGCCGTGCGGCGAGCTGGCCGGGGCCAAGGAGGACGAGGCCGCCGACCGCGCGCGGCGCGAGTGGGAGTGGCTGCGCGGCACCGCCGGGCCCGTGCTCCTGCACTTCGACGTGGACGTGATCGACTCGACCGACCTGCCGCTGGCCAACTTCCCGCACTTCAACGAGGGGCTCGCCGAGCCGATCGCGATGCGGTGCCTGCGCGAGTTCTGCGCCCGGCCCGGGCTCGCGGCCCTGGTCGTCACGGAGATCAATCCTGACCGCGACCCGGACGGCACCCTGCTCGACCGCTTCGTGGACGGGCTGGTGGCCGCGCTGGCCGGCACGGCCGCCGACGTCACCGCGTGAGATCGCGCCGCATCACCGGGCGTCTGGCGGCCCGCCGGGCGACCTCCACGAAGCCCTCGGCCGTGAGCGGCCCGACCAGCCCGTGGTAGGCGGCGTCGACCGGCACCGGCCCCAGCCCGTCGTCGACCGGATAGGCCTCGACGGTCGACGCGCCCCGTTCGCGCGCGTACTCCAGGGCGGCGCGCACCATGGCGCGCGCGACGCCCGCGCCGCGATGGGGCTTGAGCACGTACAGGCAGACCAGTGACCAGACCTCGCGGTCGTCCACCCGCTTGCTGATGTACGAGCGGTCAAGCCGGGGATACTCCTCGCGCGGCGCGACCGAGACCCAGCCCACCGGGACACCGTCCCGGTAGGCCACCAGTCCCGGTCGCGCGCCTGACTCGACCAGGCCCTCCAGCGAACGCCGGTTGCCCTCGCCCCACTCGGTGCGCCGCTGCTGCGGGGTCTGCCGGAAGAACATGCACCAGCACCCGTTCACCGAGCCGCGCTGACCAAGTACCGCCTCGACGTCCGCCCAGACCTCGCGCACCGCCGGCCGCACGATGATCTCGTTCATGGTCACGGTCTCCTGACGGGAGGTCACCGGCCCTGCGTCTACGGCCCGACGGTATCGGCCGTCGGGCGCAGGCCGAGCGCGAAACGCTGCTCCGGGACGACCGGCCCCTGCTGGAAGCCGAGCTGGGCGGCGTACAGATCCTCGGGCACGCCCCGCACGACGACCTCGGCCGACCCGGGACGCCCGGCGGCGTCGAACTCGACGAAGATCCCGGGCGGCTGGCCGACGATCGAGAACGTCCGTGCGGCGACCCGTTCCATGGCGAACGCGGGCTCCCCGTCCAGCGTGACCACGAGCCGGCCCTCCTCCGGGCGGCACTCGGCGTGCGCGTCGCGGGCGAGGCCGGCGAGCCCGCCGCCCTTGCCGAACAGCGGCATCAGCTGGGCGGGCATCGAGAACGCGCACCGGAACGGGGCCAGCGCCTCGGCCGTGCGCTCGGACACCGGCAGCGGCGGGCGGAAGGCCGAGATCCCGTCGCCGCGCCTGGCCGCCACGAAATCGGATGGAAAGAGTCCCAGCACGAAGTCGTTCACCTGCACGTCGATCACCAGGTGCACGCGGGTGATGTCGCTGTCGTTGCGCAGCCAGTGCGGGCGCGCGAAGTCGCCCCACCACAGCTCGCCGGGACGCCAGCGCATGCGCTCTCCGTCGATGACCATCACGACGTCGTCGTGGGTGACGATCGGCACGTGCAGCCGGAGCGAGCCGAACAGGAAGTTGGACCCCGCGTCGTTGTGCTCGCCGATGTCGGACCCCGCCGGAAGCGTCAGCAGCCGGACGAGCAGCTTCGGGCAGTCCAGCTCGGCGAGGATCGCCCGGAGGTAGGGCGCGTGCTCCAGTGCCGGTGCCGGCGCGTGGTGGTACAGGTGAGGATGCTGCGTGCCCGGCCTGTCGCCGCCCTGCTCGTACAGGGTCAGGCCCGTCCAGTCACCGTCGTGGTACGGGCCGGGCTGGGGCGCCTGAGGAAGGGAGCGCAGGCTTTCGAGGTCGCGCTGGAGCAGGGCCGGATCGTAGTCACGGCCGAGCCGTGCCGAGATCATGGAAAGATCATCTCCTTGGCTGTGGTGGGTGGGGCCGCCGGGGCGCCGCAGAGCGCCGTCGCGGCCCGCGTCACGGCGTCGGCGGTGACGCCGTACACGCGCAGCAGGTCCTCGTGGCCGCCGACGTGCTCGCAGAAACGATCACGAATGCCGACGCGCCGCAGCGGCGCGGGGGACAGCTCGGCGAGCGCCTCGGCGACCGCGCCGCCCAGGCCGCCGATGACGTTGTGCTCCTCGACGGTGACGAGCCCGCGGGTCTGTGCGGCGGCCGCGACGACCGCCTCCAGGTCGAGCGGCTTGATCGTCGCCATGTCCAGGACGCGGGCGCCGATGCCGGCGGCGGCCAGCCGGTCGTGCGCGGCGAGCGCGGCCATCAGCGGATGCGGGCCGCAGGCCAGCAGCGCGACGTCGTCGCCCGCGCGCAGCCGCGCCGCGCGCCCGAGGACGAAGCGCGCCCCGGGCTCGTGCACCGGCGGGGTGGGCTTGCGCCCCAGCCGCAGGTAGCTCGGCCCCGGCAGCGCCGCGACGGCCGCGACGGCCTGCTCGGCGGCGGCGGCGTCGGCGGGGACGACGACGGTCATGTTCGGCAGCGCGCGCATCACGGCGAGGTCTTCGAGCGCCTGGTGCGTCGCGCCGAAGTGCCCGCCCGACAGCCCCGAGTGGCTGGCCGCGATGTGCACCGGCAGGTCGTTGTAGGCGATGTCCACCTTGACCTGCTCGCCGGCCCGCAGCGCGGCGAACGAGGCCATGGTGTTGACGAACGGGATCTTGCCGCTCGCCGCGAGCGCCGCCGCCACGCTCATCAGGTTCGCCTCGGCGATGCCCAGGTCCACGTACTGGCCCGGGTGGCTGCGGGCGAACCCGCCGGCCAGCCCGCCCATGTCGGAGTCGCAGCACCAGACGCGCGGGTCGCGCCCGGCGAGCTCGGTGAGGGCGCGGCGGAAGGCCTCCCTCGTGCCGGCGCCCCGCCGCGCCTGCTGCTCCTCGTCCCGTTCCGCGCGTTCGGCGGTGTCGGCCGTCATCGGACGCCTCCCTGTCCCGGGCCGTCGCCGAGTTCGGCGAGCGCCCGCCGGTGGAGCCTCGGGGTGAGCACGCAGTAGTGGCTCTTGTCGCGGTTCTCCAGGAACGCCACGCCCCGGCCTTTCACGGTCTCGGCGAGAACGACCTTGGGCCGGCCCTCGGCGGGGCCTTCGGTGAGCGCGGTGCGCAGCGCGCCGAGGTCGTGGCCGTCCACCTCCGCGACCCGCCAGCCGAACGCCGCCCAGCGGTCGGCGAGCGGCGCGGTGCCGGAGCGGGCGTCGGTGCCTCCGTTGATCTGGAGCCGGTTGCGGTCGACGATCGCGACCAGGTTGTCCAGGCCGAGGAACGCGGCGGAGCCGGCCGCCTCCCACACGCTGCCCTCCTGGAGCTCGCCGTCGCCGAGCAGCACGAACACCCGGTTGGCGCGTCCGTCGCGCCGGGCGGCGAGCGCGAGGCCCACGCCCAGGGACAGGCCGTGGCCCAGCGATCCGGTGGGGAACTCCACTCCCGGCACGGCGCGGGTGGGATGGCCGCCGAGGCGCCCTCCCGCCCGCGCGTAGGTGGCGAGCTCGGCTTCGGCGATGAAGCCCCGTTCGGCCAGGGCCGCGTACAGGCCCGCCGCCGCGTGTCCTTTGCTGAGCACGAAGTGATCGCGGCCGGGCCAGCGTGGTTCCTCGGGGCGTACCCGCAGCACGGCACGGTAGAGGACGGCCAGGATGTCGGCCGACGACAGCGCCCCGCCGATGTGCGCGCCCTCCGGGTTCGCGGCCATGTCGATGATGCGGCGGCGGATGCGGTGCGCGCTCGCCGCGAGCTCGACAAGCCCGGTGGTCGCAATGTCGGTGGTCACTGTTCGGTCTCCTCGTTCTCGGCCAGCACGCGGTCGAGCTCGGCGGCGAGCACCGCCACATGCGGCGGGCGCATCATCGAGTAGTGGTCGCCCGGCACGTCCCGGATCACCAGGCCGCCACCCGCCAACGGCTCCCACCGCGGCAGCGGCCCGGTCTCCAGCGGCTCCTCACACGCGCGGAACGCGACGATCGGGCCCGCGAACGGGGTCAGCGAGTGGGCGCGGACGGCCCGCACCCCGGCGTCGAACGTGGCGAGCAGGCGCTCGATCTGCCCCTCGGCGGTGTCGGGCGGCAGGACGTCGGCGGCGACGGCCGCCGCGAGCACGGCCCGGCCGAGTTCGGCGCCCTCGTGGTCGCGCAGGCCGGCCGGATCGATCTCCAGCGTGCGTCCGGCCGAACGGCCGAGCTCCCAGGCGAACCAGGCGGCGATGTCGGCCGCGCCGGCCTCCTCGAACCCGTTGTCCAGGTTCGGCGGGCCCCCGTCGAGCACGGTCAGCGATCCGATCCGTTCGCCCTCGGCCCGCAGGCGCTGCGCCACGGCGAACGCGCTCACGCTGCCCAGGCAGTATCCGGCGAGTCGGTACGGGCCGTGCGCCTGCACGTCACGGATCGCCGCGACGTACCGGGTGACGGCCTCGTCCAAGTCGGTGATGGCCTGCTGTCCCGGGTCGAGTCCGGCCGCCTGCAACCCGTACACCGGAAGGTCGCCGGGCAGGTGGCGGGCCAGATCGACGTAGCTCAGCACGTTGCCGACCGCGGGCGGCAGGCAGAACACCGGTGGCCGCGTGCCGGTCGCGCGGATCGGCACGATGGGAGACCAGACCCGCGGTGCCGTGGCCGTGCGCGCGGCCCGCAGCTCACCCGCGAGCCGCTCGATCGTGGCGCCACCGGAGAACATGATCGAGACCGGCAGCTCCCGGCCGTGCCGGGCCGCGATCCTGCCCAGCATGCGGATCACCAGCAGCGAGTCTCCGCCCAGCGAGAAGAAGTCGTCGGTGACCCCGATCGGGCCGCCGCCGAGCAGTTCCTCCCAGAGCACGACCAGCTCCAGCTCCAGTCCGTCCCGGGCCGCGACCGAGCCCGCGTCGCGCACGGCCGCTCCGGCGGGTTCGGGGAGCGCCGAACGGTCGGCCTTGCCGTTGGCCGACAGCGGGATGCGGTCGAGCCAGACGAAGAGGGCGGGCACCATGTACTCGGGAAGCCGGCGCGCGAGGCGCTCGCGCAGCTCGGCGGCGGGCAGCCGCTCCTGCTCCCCGACCACGTAGCCGACGAGCCGCTCGCCGCGCGCGACCACGACCACGTCCCGCACCTCCTCCTGGTCCCGGATCGCCGCCTCGATCTCACCGAGCTCGATGCGGAAACCGCGCAGCTTGATCTGGTGGTCGAGCCGCCCCAGGAACTCGATCGCCCCGTCCGGCCGCCACCGCGCCAGGTCACCGGTGCGGTAGAGGGTGCGGCCCCACGGCGCGTCCGGACCGGCGAACGGGTCGGGCACGAAGCGTTCCGCGGTGAGCTCGGGCCGGTTCACGTACCCGTCGGCGACCTGCACGCCGCCGATGTACAGCTCGCCCGCCACCCCGATCGGCACGGGCTCGCGGTGGTGGTCCAGCACGTACAGCCGGGTGTTGTCGATCGGGCGGCCGATCGGCACGGTCGCGCCCCGGTCGCCGGGGTCGCACGGCCAGTGGCTCACGTCGATCGCGGCCTCGGTCGGTCCGTAGAGGTTGTGGAGCGAGCTCGTGGTGCCGGTCTCGTAGAACCGCCGGGCCAGTTCGGCCGGGAGCGCCTCACCGCTGCAGATGACGCGGCGCAGCCCCCGGCAGGCCGCGAGGTCGGCCGCCTCCAGGAAGACTTGGAGCATGGAGGGCACGAAGTGCAGGGTGGTCACCCGCTCCGCGCGGATCAGCCCGGCCAGGTGGGCCGGATCGCGATGGCCTCCGGGTTCGGCGAGCACGAGCCGGGCGCCGGTCATCAGCGGCCACAGGAACTCCCAGACCGAGACGTCGAAGCTGCAGGGCGTCTTCTGCAGGACGGCGTCCGTGGCGTCGAGCCCGAACGTCCGCTGCATCCAGACCAGCCGGTTGACGAGGGCCCGGTGGTTGTTGACCACGCCCTTCGGCTTGCCGGTCGATCCGGAGGTGTAGATGACGTACGCGGCGTCGGTGGGACGCGCCTCACGAGCCGCCGGAACCGCCGAGGCCACCCCGGCGCGGACGGTGTCGAGGTCGAGCACGATCGAGGCGTCCGACGGCACGCTCGCGCGGGCCGGGCCGTGGGTCAGCACGATGTCCACGGCGGCGTCGGTGAGCATGAACGACAGCCGTTCGGCCGGGTATTCGAGGTCGAGCGGCACGTAGGCCGCTCCGGCCTCCAGGACGCCCAGCAGCCCGGCCACCAGCTCGACCGAACGTTCCAGGCACAGCCCGACGCGCGTTCCAGGCCCGGCGCCGTGCTCGCGCAGCAGCCCCGCGACCTGGCCGACGCGGTCGTACAGCTCCGCGTAGGTGAGCCGCCGGTCGCCGTGCACGAGCGCCGTCGCCGCCGGTGTGGCCGCGACCTGGCGTCTGACCAGTTCGTGGACGCGGACGTCGTCCGGGAACTCGGCGGCCGTGTCGTTCCACTCCTCCAGCAGCGTGCGGCGCTCGCCGGGAGGCAGCAGCGGCAGCTCGTCGACGGGCCTGCCCGGGTCCAGCGCCGCCGCCGTCAGCAGCGTGCGGTAGTGCCCGAGGAAGCGGTCGATCCAGCCGGGGCCGAAGAGATCCGCCCGGTACTCGACGGCGATCTCCAGTTCCTCGCCGTCGCGCGTGACCGAGACGTTCAGGTCGTACTTGACCTCGCCGCGGTACGGCTCCAGCGGCTCGATCCGCAGCGGCCCGCGCGGGATCGGCGACGGCGTGTTGTCGACGGTGAACATGACCTGGAAGATCGGTGTCTCCGCAGCCGTCCGGCCGGGCCGCACCGCCGCCACGATGTGCTCGAACGACAGCCGCTGGTGCTCGTACGCGCCGAGCGTCCGCGCCCGGACCTGGGCCAGCAGCTCGCGGAACGCCGGAGCCCCCGACAGGTCGGCGCGCTGCGGCAGCGTGTTGATGAAGCAGCCGATGAGCGGCTCCAGTTCGGGCCGCGACCGCCCCGCGATCGGGCTGCCGACGACCACGTCAGTCGTGCCCGCGTACCGGCCCACGAGCACCTGGAACGCGGCCAGCATCGTCATGTAGAGCGTCGCGCCCTCCAGGGCCGACAGCTCCTCCAGATCGTCGGCGAGCGTGGCCGGCAGCCGCCGCGTGACGATCGCCCCGGCACCGGACGAGCGCCGGGCGCGCGGGAACTCGGTCGGCAGGTCGAGCAGCTCGGGCGCGCCCGCGAGCTCCTCGCGCCAGTAGGCGACGTCGGCGGCCAGCGACTCGGGGCCGAGGTGCTCGCGCTGCCAGGCCGCGAAGTCGCCGTACTGGATCGGCAGGCCGGGCAGGGTGCCGTCGCCCGCGTACAGCGCGTTCAGGTCACGGAACAGCACGCCCAGCGACCAGCCGTCCATGACCGTGTGGTGCGCCGCGATCAGCAGCACGTGCGAGTCCGGCGCGCGCAGCAGTGCGGCGCGCAGCAGCGGCCCGCGTTCCAGGTCGAACGCCGTGGTCGCGTCGGCGGCGACCGCCGCGCGCACCTCGTCCTCGCCGCCGACCTCGCGCACCGGCAGCGGCACCTCGAACGGTTCGCCGATGACCTGCACCGGTTCGCCGCCGACCTCGCGGAAGGTGGTCCGCAGCGACTCGTGCCGTGCGACGAGCGCGGTGAGCGCGCGCCGCAGCGCCGCCACGTCCAGCTCGCCGCGCAGCCGGACGGCCACCGGCACGTTGTAGGCCGGGCTTCCCGGCCGCAGCCGGTCGAGGAACCAGAGCCGCCGCTGAGCGAACGAGGCGGGCAGGGTGACCGCCCCCGTCTCCACGCTGCTCATCGGCCGCCCCCGCGCTCGGCCCGCCCGATGGGACCGGCGGGATCGCCGGACGGCACGGCCTCACCGGCCTCCGCCGCCGCGACCGCCGCCGTGACGGTCGCGGCGATCCCCTCGACCGTGGGCGCCTCGAAGATCGCGCGCAGCGGCGGCGTGACGCCGAAGGCGGCGGCGAGCCGGGCGACGAGCCGCATCGCGAGCAGCGAATGCCCGCCGAGCACGAAGAAGTCGTCGTGCGCGCCCACCCGGTCGCGCCGCAGCAGCTCGGCCGTGATCGACGCGACCGTGCGCTCGGTCTCGGTGCGCGGCGCCACGTACGCCGCCGCCACGGGGCCGTCGATCTCCTCCGGGGGAGGCAGCGCACGCCAGTCGACCTTGCCGTTGGCCGTCAGCGGCAGCTCGTCCACGAACACGAACGAGCCCGGTACCAGCTCAGCCGGGAGACGTTTACCCAGGTAGCCGCGTAGCTGGGCCTCGGTCGCCTGCGTCCGGCCTGGGGCGACCAGGTACGCGACGAGCCGTCGGGTGCCCGCCGCGTCCGGAGCGGCCGTCACGGCGGCCCGGTCGATGACCGGATGGCGGGTGATGGTGGCGGCCACCTCGTCGGGTTCGATCCGGACGCCGCGGATCTTCACCTGGCGGTCGGCGCGGCCGAGGATGTCCAGCAGCCCGCCGGGGCGGAACCGGCCGAGGTCGCCGGTGGCGTAGAGCAGGTCGTCCGGGTCTCCGGTGGCCGGGTTGACCCGCCAGGCGGGCGACTCCGGCTGGTTGGCGTAACCCAGGCTCCGGTACGGCGTGCGCAGCACGATCTCACCGACCTCGCCGACGCCGCACGCGACCCCGGCGGAGTTGAGCACGAGCGCCTGACCGCCCGGGATCGGGGTGCCGACCGGCTGGACGCCGGGGTGGCAGTCGTCCGGGACGAGGTGGGCGAGCTTGGCGAGGGTCGTCTCCGTGGGGCCGTACAGGTTGACCACGGTGCCGCCGCCGGTCGCGGCGCGCCAGGCACCGGCGAGCTCGCCGGTGAGGGGTTCGCCCGCGAAGAACGTCACGCGCAGCGCCGCGTTCTCGCCCTGCCGCTCGGCCAGCCACGCGTCGGCGAGGGCCGGCACGGTGTGGACGACGGTGACGCGCCGTTCCTCCAGCCAGGCGAGGCATCGTGCGGGCGGCAGGTCGTCCCCGCCCTCGGGCACGCACAACGTCGCGCCGCTGGTGAGCGGCAGCAGGACGTCGCGCAGCACCACGTCGAACGACAATCCCGTCAGATGGGCGCAGCGGTCGTCCGGGCCGACGCCGAACGTGTCGCGCTGCCAGCGCAGGAAGTGCGTCAGCCCGTCGCGGCGGCCGAGCACGGCCTTCGGTGTTCCGGTCGTGCCCGAGGTGAAGAACAGGTAGGCGGCCTCCGGGTCACCGGCCGTGGAGGCGGGGCCGCCGGACTGCTCGGAGGTCGCGGCGCCGGTCTCCGGGCCGACCCGTACCACGGTGAGGCCGTCGGTCCCGACCTGCGGGTCGTCGTCGCCGGCGATCACCAGGCAGGACGCTCCGGACTCGGTGAGCATCAGCTGCCTGCGCAGCCGCGGCAGGCGCGGGTCGAGCGTGAGCAGCACGCCGCCGCCGGTCAGCACCGCGGCCATCGCGGCGACGAGGCCGGGACTGCGCCGTCCGGTGACGGCGACGACCGCCCGACCCCCGGGAAGGAGATCGCGGAGCGCGCGGACACGTTCCCAGAAATCGGCGTAACTCCAGGAAAGGGCGCCGCACTCCACGGCCGTGTGGCCCGGGGTCGTCCGCACCCACTCCTCGATCAGCTCGGTGACCGGCGGCTGCGCGTCGCGGGCGAGCGGCATCGCCGGGTCGGGCAGCACGGCCGAGGTCGCGGGCGTGACCAGCGAGCACGCCGCGATCGGCGCGTCCGGCTCGGCGGTGCAGTGGTCGAGGAGATGGACGAGCTGGCCGAGCATCCCGGAGACTCGTTCTGCGCTGAAACGCGCGGTCTGGAAGAGGGCGTCCAGGCCGAGGCCGTCCTCGTTCTCCCGCACGTAGACGGTGAACGGCAACTTCGACGGCGGGTCATCGAGGTCGAGCGTCTCCACCTCCAGATCACCGAGGCCGGACGGGAGCGGCACCGTCGAGGTCTGGTTGATGAGCACCTGGTAGATCGGCGTGTGCGTGGTGCTGCGGTCGGGCTGCACGGCCTCGACGACCTGCTCGAACGGCACGTCGCCGTGCGCGAACGCGTCCATCGCGGCGCTACGGACCCGTGCGAGCAGAGCCCGCAGGCCCGGCCCGCCGGACAGGTCGACGCGCAGCGCCACCGTGTTGAGGAAGTAGCCGACGAGCGACTGCAGCTCGGGCCGCGTCCGTCCCGCGACCGGCGCGCCCACCACCACGTCCTCGGTCCCGGCGAGACGGCCCAGCAGGGCACCGAACGCCGCCGTGAGCACCATGAACGGCGTGGCGTTCGAGGACGCGGCCAGCCCGCGCACGCGGGCGGTCAGCTCCGGACCCAGTTCGGTGGACACCAGCGCCCCGGCGAACGGGCCGCCGCCGGACGCGTCGCCGTCGTGCGGGAGGTCCAGGACCGAGGGCGCACCCGCCAGGTGGTCCCGCCAGTAGGACAGGTCCGCTTCCAGCTCTTCCGCCGGGCGCGAGCGCTGCCATTCGGCGTAGTCGGAGTACTGGAGGGGCAGAGCGGGCACCTCAGGCTCGCGTCCCGCCACGTACGCGCGGTAGTGCTCGTCCAGTTCCTGGAGCAGCACGCCGTACGACCAGCCGTCGATGACCGCGTGATGCGCGACGAGCAGGAGCACGTGCCGGTCGGCCGCCTCGGCGAGCAGTACGCAGCGCAGCAACGGCCCCTCGGCCAGGTCGAACGGGGCGAACGACTCGCGGGAGATCCAGCCCGGCACGTCCGCCCGGTCCTCGGGGGCGGCGTGTTCCAGCCGTACGGCCGATTCCGCCGCTACGACCTGCACGGGCTCGCCGTCGACCTCCCGCAGCGTGGTGCGCAGGACCTCGTGGCGGCGCACCACGGCCTGAAGCGCGCGGTCGAGCGCCCGCACGTCGAGCGGTCCGCGCAACCGCAGCGCGACCGGGACGTTGTACGCCGAGCCGCCGGGGTCGAGCCGCT
Organism: Actinomadura fulvescens; assembly: GCF_039533225.1. Taxonomy (NCBI): domain Bacteria; kingdom Bacillati; phylum Actinomycetota; class Actinomycetes; order Streptosporangiales; family Thermomonosporaceae; genus Actinomadura; species Actinomadura fulvescens. The sequence goes on from NZ_BAAATD010000001.1 coordinate 1,338,272, forward strand.
CCAGGAACCAGAGGCGGCGCTGGGCGTACGAGGCGGGCGCGGGACCGGTCCGCGGGCGGGCGCGCAGGCCGCCGGAGGTGCCCGCCGCCCTGTCCTGGAGCGAGTCGAGGAGCCGTTCCCGCTCGTCCGGCGACAGGCGGGCGGGGCCTGAGAGTGCGTCGGTCATCTGCTTTCCTTCGTTAGGAGGGCGAGCATCGCGTCCTCGACCACGACGGCCAGCCCGGCGATCGTCGGGTTCTCGAAGACCGCGCGGACCGGCACGTCGACGCCGAACTCCCGCTGGATCTCCCAGCCGAGGCGGACGCCGAGCAGGGAGTGGCCGCCCAGCGCGAAGAAGCCGTCGTGCACGCCGACCCGGTCCAGGCCGAGCAGCCGGCACCAGATCCCGGCGAGCGTGCGCTCGCGGCGGTTGCGCGGTTCGACGAGCTCGCCGGTGACGGCGAGGTGCGCGGCGGCCGGCTCGGGCAGCGCCCGGCGGTCGATCTTCCCGCTGGCGTTCAGCGGGAACTCGGCCAGCGCGACGAACGCGGCGGGCACCATGTATTCGGGGAGCCGTTCGGCCAGGTGGGCGCGCAGGGCGGCGGGCTCGGGCGCAGCGGCCGGGTCGGCGGGCACGAGGTAGCCGGCGAGCCGCCGCTGACCGGCGCTGTCCGACCAGAGCGCCACGGCCGCCTCGATGACGCCCGGATGCCCGCGCAGCACGGACTCGACCTCGCCGAGCTCCACGCGGAAGCCGCGCAGCTTCACCTGGTCGTCGATCCGGCCGAGGAAGTCCAGGCGCCCGTCGGGCAGCCGCCGGACCAGGTCGCCGGTGCGGTAGAGCCGTTCCGCCGGATCGTCGTGGAACGGGTCGCGGACGAACCGCTCGGCCGTCAGCTCGGGGCGGCCGAGGTAGCCGCGGGCGAGACCGGCGCCGCCGATGTACAGCTCGCCCGGCACGCCGACCGGCACGAGCCGCCCCTCGGCGTCGAGCACGTGGGCCCGCATGTTCGGCATGGGACGGCCGATCGGAGGCGAGGTGTCCCAGCCGCTGCCCGAGCACTCCTCGACGATCACGGTGACGGTGCCCTCGGTCGGCCCGTACCCGTTGAAGAACCGCCGCCCCGGCACCGACCACCGGTTGACCAGGCCGCCGGAGAACGCCTCGCCGCCCACGAACGCGATCCGCAGCGCCGGGAAGGCGTCACCGGGCAGCAGCGCCATCACCGACGGCGGCATGTCCATGACGGTGATCTCCTTCTCCCGCATGAACGCCGTCAGGTCCGTGACCGACAGCAGCGTCTCCTGCCGCGCCAGGCAGAGCCGGGCGCCGCAGGTGAGCGCGCTGAAGATCTCGAAGACCGACACGTCGAAGCCGAGCGAGGCGAACTGCAGCACGTTGTCGTGCGGCCCCATCGCGAACAGCCCGTGGACGGTCGTGACGAAGTTGCAGACCGAGCGGTGCTCGATCATCACGCCTTTGGGACGGCCCGTGGACCCCGAGGTGTAGATGACGTACGCGAGGTCGTGCGGTGCGTTCACGCTCGCGGGCCGGGTGGCCGGACGTCCCGCGATCTCACCACCGCCGGCGTCGCCGTCGAGCTCGATCAGGGGAACGGCCGCGGCGGCGAGGGCCGGCCGCAGCTCCCGCTGGGTGAGGACGAGCCGAAGGCCGGCGTCCTCGGTGATGAACGCGAGCCGGCCCGGCGGGTTGGCCGGGTCGAGCGGGACGTAACCGCCGCCCGCCTTGAGCACGGCCAGCACGGCGACGACCATCTCGGGGGAGCGGCGGAGGCACACGCCGACCCGGTCCTCCGGGCCGATCCCGAGGGCGCGCAGGTGATGGGCGAGCCGGTTGGCGCGATCGTCGAGCTCGCGGTAGGTCAGCTCGGCCTCGTCCTCGAACACCAGCGCCGCCGCGTCCGGGGTCGCGTCCACCTGGCGCTCGACGAGCTCGTGGATCGCCACGTCGTCCGGGAACGGGGACGCGGTCCGGTTCCAGTCGTGCACCAGCCGCCGCCGCTCCTCGTCGCCGAGGACGGCCAGCTCGCCGACCGGACGGTCGGGCTCGGCGAGCGCGCCGGACAGCAGCGTCGCGAAGCCGGCGAGCAGCCGGTCGACGCTCTTCTCGGCGAACAGCTCGGTCCGGTACTCGGCGCACACGCGCAGCCCGCCGCCGACCGAGGTGATCGAGATGCCGAGGTCGCCGTCGCGCGTGCTCCCGAAGTCGACCTCGGTCACCCGGGCGCGCACGCCGGCGAACGCGAACTCCGCGTCGTGGGCGTCCTCGAACGCGAACAGGACCTGGTAGACCGGGGCGCGCCCGGCCGGTCGGTCCGGGCGCAGCGCCGTGACGATCTCGCTGAACGGGACGTCCTGGTGCTCGTGCGCCGCCTGCTGAGCCGCGCGCACCCGGCCCAGCAGCTCGCGGAACGTCGGTGCGCCGGACAGGTCGGTGCGCAGCGGAAGCGGGTTGATGAAGCACCCGATCAGCCCCTCCAGCTCCGGCCGCGTCCGTCCGGCGACCGGGCATCCGACGACGATGTCCTCCGCGCCGGTGTAGCGCGACAGCAGCACGTTGAACGCGGCGAACAGCGCGGTGAACGTGGTGGTGCCCTGGGCGCGGGCGAACGCCGCGAGCCGCGCGGCCCGTTCCGCGTCGAGCGTGATGACGCGGCGGGCCCCGGCGTTCGTGGGGTTGGCGGTGGCGGTGCGGTCGGTGGGCAGGTCGAGCGTCTGAGGTGCGCCGGCGAGCGTCTTCGTCCAGAACTCCAGCCCGGGTTCCAGGCTCTCCGGCGTCACCTGCCCGCGTTCCCAGACGGCGACGTCCGCGGGCTGCACCGGCAGGTCCGGCAGGTCCGGCTCGGCTCCGCGCACGCGCGCGTCGTAGATCTCGCCGAGCTCGCGGCAGAAGACGCCGAGGGACCAGCCGTCGAAGACGACGTGATGGACCACGACCAGCAGCCGGTGGTCCTCGGGACCGCGCCGCAGCAGCGTCGCGCACAGCGGCGGGCCGGTCGTGAGGTCGAACGGGCGGCGCGACTCGGCCGTGATCCACGCGTCGGCGTCGCCGAGCTCCGCCTCGTCCAGCACCGGCAGCGGGAGAGCTCCCGGCGGATCACCGATCGCCTGTCCCGGTTCGCCGCCGGTCACCGGGAAACCGGTGCGCAGCGCCTCGTGCCGCGCCACCAGCGTGCCGAGCGCGGCGCGCAGCACCTCCGGATCGAGCGGCCCGGACAGGTCGATCGTGAACGGCACGTTGTAGGCGATGCCGGTGCTGTCGATCCGGTCGAGCAGCCACAGCTGCCGTTGGGCGATGCCGAGGGGCAGGTGTCCGGTGCGCGGCGCGGGCGCGATGGGCCGTTCGTCCGTGTGCTCCGCTCGTTCGACCAGGCGGGCCAGCTCACGGACCGTCGGTGCGGCGAGGATCGCGGACGCCGGAAGCCTCGCCGCGTACCGCCTGCGCAGGCGCGCCGTGAGACGGGTCGCCGACAGCGAGTCGCCGCCGAGCGAGTAGAAGTCGTCGAGCGCGCCGACCCGCGCGGTGCCGAGCGTCTCCGCCCAGAGCCCGGCCAGCTCGGTCTCGATCCCGGGACGCGGCTCGACGTACTCCCCGAGCCCGATGCCGGGGGCGGGAAGCGCGCGGCGGTCGACCTTGCCGTGCGGAGTCAGCGGCAGCGCGGGCAGCACGACGAACGCGGCCGGGACCATGTAGCCGGGCAGCCGGTCCGCCAGCCGGCCGCGCAGGTCGTCGAGCCCGCCGCCGCCGGACGGCACGACGTAGCCGACGAGGCGCCGCTGCCCGGGCGAGTCCTCGCGCAGGGCGACGGCGGCTTCGGCGACGCCCGGGTGCTCGCCCATGGTCGCCTCGATCTCGCCCGGTTCGATGCGCAGGCCGCGCAGTTTCACCTGGTCGTCGATGCGGCCGAGGAAACTGAGGGTGCCGTCCGGCCGCCGGGCCGCCAGGTCGCCGGTCCGGTAGAGGCGCCCGGGACCGAACGGGTCGGGCACGAACCGTTCCCGGGTGAGCTCGGGCCGGTTGAGATAGCCGAGAGCCAGCCCGGCACCGCCGACGTGAAGCTCACCGGGCACGCCCACGGGCACCGGCCGCAGGCGTTCGTCCAGCACGTGGGCGTACGTGCCCGCGATGGGCCGGCCGATCGGCGGCTCGGGGCGCTCGTCGTCCGCCGTCGCGGCGGGTACGGCGATCGCGGTCGAAACGACGGAGTTCTCGGTCGGCCCGTAGTGGTTGACCAGTGTGAACGGCAGGCCGGGAGGCGGGCGCCGGTGCAGGGTGTCGCCGCCGGTCAGCAGAACGCGGAGCGCGCAGTCGCGGGGCCACGCCTCCTCCAGGGCGACCTCGGCGAGCGGCGTCGGCAGGAACGCCACGGTGATCCGCTCTTCGGTGAGCCAGCGGATCAGCACGGTCGGGTCCGCCGTGGCCGCCTCGTCGGCGAGATGCAGCGCGGCGCCCGAGGCGAGCGTCGGCCAGATCTCCCACACCGAGGCGTCGAACGCCACGCTGGCGAGCTGCGGCGTCCGGTCGCCGGGGGCGAGGCGGTAGGTGTCGCGATGCCACTGGACGAGGTTGTCCAGCCCGGCGGCCGGGATCTCGACGCCCTTGGGCCGTCCGGTCGAGCCCGAGGTGTAGATGACGTAGACACGGTCGCCCGGATCGGTGCCGGAGGGCGAGGGCGGCGGGGTGGCCGGAAGGCGGCTGATCTGCGCCTCGGCGGTGTCGAGCTCGACGCGGACGGTTTCGGTCGCGGGAAGCCGGTCCCTCAGTGCGGTCTGCGTGAGAACGACCGACGGCGAGGCGTCGGCCAGAACGAACTCCACGCGCGCCCGGGGATAGTCCGGGTCGATGGGCAGATAGGCGGCTCCGGCCTTGAGGGCGGCCAGCATCCCGACCACCATCTCGGGAGAACGCGTCGTGAACAGCGCGACCAGGTCTCCGCGTCCGGTGCCCGACTCCAGCAGACGGCGTGCCAGCCGGTTCGCCCGTTCGTCCAGCTCGCGGTACGTGACGGTCGTGCCGCCCGCCACGAGCGCGATCGCCTCCGGGGCGCGGGCGGCGTGCCGGGCGATCTGCTCGTGCACCGGGACGAACGGGCGTTCGGCGCGCGGAGCGCCGCGGGCGTGGCCGAGGGCCGTGCGCAGCTCGTCGTCGGAGAGGATCGGCAGGTCGCCCACCACTGCGTCGGGGGCCTTCGCCATCGCTTCGAGGAGAGTGCCGAGACTCGACACGAGCCGCTCGGCGCCCTCGGCGTCGATGAAGAGGTCGGCCCGGTGGTCGGCCGTGACCGTATGCTCGCGCTCGTCGAAGACCAGCACCAGGTCGGCCTCGGGCACGGGACCGCCCGCGAGCGCGAAGCCCACGGTGGGCGTATCCGTGCCGCGCGGCTCCGGGGGCTCGCCCGCGTCGAGCCGTTCGGCCAGCGAGGCGAACGAGTCGAGCACGCCGCGTTCAGGGTCGTAACGGAAGCGGAGCGCGCGAGCGGGCGCGTCGGTGAGGGAGACCCGGAGGACGATGTCGGTGGCCGCAGAGTAGCGCGCGAGCAGCACCTCAACCGCCGCGAGCACCGACGTGACGGGAGCGACGCCTTCCGGCCCCGGTGGCAGCCGGCACATCACGCGGGCGCGGCGGGTCGTGGCCCCCGGCCACCGCACCAGGCTTCTCGGCAGGGGCACCCCGCGGGGCGTGTCGGTCATCGCAGTACCTTCCCGGCCTGCTCGGCCTCGTCGGCCTGCTCCTCCTCACCCGGCGCCGGCGGCATCTCGCGCAGCGACCTGATGGGGGAGAAGACGATCCAGAGCGCGGCGGCGAACGTCCCCGCCGCGCCGACGAACAGCGTGGGGTGCAGGCCGATGGCGCCGCCGAGCACACCGCCGAGCAGCGAGCCGACCGGCACCGTCCCCCAGGCCACGAACCGGTAGCTGGCGTTCATCCGGCCGAGCATCGCGGGCGGCGTGAGGGTCTGGCGCAGGCTGACCACATGGATGTTGGCGAGCGTCGTGCCCGCGCCGCCGATGAAGAACGAGACGACCAGCAGCGCGAACACCACCGGCTCGGGACCGAACGTGAACGGCACGATCAGCGGCGCCGCGCATCCGGCCAGCATGGACAGGCTGACGGTGGTGCCGAGGCCGAGCCGCCCGGAGAGGCGGCTCGCCGCCATCGAGCCGAGCAGCGCGCCCACGGCGCCGCCGCCGAGCACGAGCCCGATCTGACCGGCGGTCATGTGCAGCTCGCGCGTCGCGTACAGCAGGAAGGCCGTCTCCATGACGAGCCAGAACATGTTGTAGGTCCCGGCCTCCAGCACGCACGGGCGCAGCCAGCGGTTGCCGAACGTGAAGCGCAGCCCCTCGCGGATGTCGCGCATCACCGGCCGCCGACCGGTGCCGTCGCGCTCCGGAGGCCGTTCCTTGGTACGGATCGCCAGCAGGCTTCCGGCGGAGAGCAGGAACGACACCGCGTCCACCACCAGTGTGACCGGCGCCGTGAGCAGGCCGACCAGCGCGCCGCCGAGCGCCGGGCCGCCGACCTGGGCCGCCGAGGCGCTCAGCTGCAGCTTGCCGTTCCCCTCCACCAGCTCGTCCGTGGTCACCAGCGACGGCAGGTACGCCTGGTAGGTCACCTCGAACAGCACGGTCAGGGCGCCGAGCACGAGCGCGGCGGCCACCAGGTAGGTCATGTCGAGGCGGTCGAAGGCGTGCAGCAGCGGGATGGTGCCGAGCACCGCCGCGCGGCCGAGCGAGCTCACCACCATCAGCGGCCTGCGCCGCCGCCGGTCGATGAGCACGCCGACGAACAGCGTGAGCACCAGGAACGGAAGGTAGGAGGCGGCGTTGAGCACGCCCATCTCGAAGGGGGAGGCGTCCAGGGTCAGCACCGCGGTCAGCGGCAGGGCGAGCAGCGTGACCTGGCTGCCGAACTGGGAGATGGTCTCGCCGCTCCAGAACTTGACGTAGTCGGCGTTGCGCCACAGGCTCGCGCCGCCCGGGCTCATTCGCCCCAGTCCTCTTCGATCTCGGGTGCGAGGGCCACGAGCACGGGCTCCACGGTCACGATCTCCAGCTCACTGCGGCAGTCACCGCACTCCACGATCTCGCTCAGCCGGGGAGCATCGGGCAGGGTCACCGAACCGTCGCACTCAGGGCAGCTGATCACGGTCTCTCCTCGTCGCCGTCCCGCGGCCTCGTCGCCGCGGCGTCCGTCCCGGAGAGCCTCGCCCGGGGAGGCCGCCCGCCACATCCGAGCGGGGCTGACGTCGCCGTGGCCTTGAGGAGTACGGGCGCGTCCACAGGGAGGACGGCGGGGTAATGCTCGTGATGACGGAGCCGTAATGATCACGTTGCCGGGTGAGCGGGAACCTCCGTTAATGAGGAACCGTCTCAAGGGAAAGGGCGCTGGAAAAGGCTTGGCCGACCGGGCCGCGAAAGCATCTTGACAAAGCTCAGAACTCGGGCATAGCTTCCGGGTTGGATCGCGCGACCCAGGCTCCCCGCCGACGTGGAACCGTCGCTGTCGTTGGGCCCGCGATGGGGCGACATTACCCAAATGGGGGCCTGTAGTAATGCCAGTGAAAGTACTGGTCTGCGATCAACTTCCGATCATCCGCGACGGACTGCGCACCGCACTCGATGCCGAATCCGACATCACCGTGATCGACACCACCGACAGCGCCATCCACGCGATCATGCTGGTCCGCCGGCACCGGCCGAACGTCGTCATCACCGGCCTGCACCTCAAGGGCATGCCGGGGCTGGAGATGATCAGACGGCTGGCCGCCGAGGACCTCCAGCCACCGCCGCGGTTCGTGGTCTTCGCCATGAGCGACAGCGACGAGATCATCGACGATGTGCTGAAGGCCGACGTCAACGGGCTGCTGGTCAAGGACTCCACCGGCGAGGAACTGGGCTCCGCCGTCCGCGCGGCCGCCCGCGGCCAGACCATCGTCGCTCCCCAGGTGGCGCAGCGGCTCGTCGACTGGTTCCGGTGCCGTGCGCCGGTGCGGCGCGAGGAACGGCTCGGCTCGGCCCTGGCGGGGCTCACGCCGCGCGAACGCCAGGTGCTGGAGCTGGTGGCCCGCGGCCTGTCCGCCGCCGAGGTCGCCGCCGAGCTCGTCATCGGCGTGACGACCGTGCGAACCCATCTCTACCGGCTGCGTCACAAGCTCAATGTGCGAGATCGTGCCCAGCTCGTCTCGTTCGCCTATCGCGCCGGTCTCATGCCGATCCAGGACGGCCCGGATCTGCCGGATCTGGCGGAACGGCCGACCGGCTGATTGCCGATCCGGGCAGGACGATCCAGATATGAAACGCGCAATCACGTTACCGTACTGATATATGTACCTATCCCCGCCAGACAATACTTTATTGCGGCTGGTTGCCGTGTTCGCGGCTGGGTGGTCCGCCCGGTGGCGGTGGCACCGGGCGGACCCGTCGGTGGTCTCTAGTAGTGGGAGTATTCGGCTGCTTCGAAGTTGTGCCGCTCGTCGCCGCGCAGCGGCGGGTTGAACACGCTGACCAGTTCCATGTCGCCCTCGGGGTCGGCGCGCAGGAGATGCTCGTCGTGGTCGTCGAGCGCGTAGATGACCCCCGGTTCGAGGTCGAACTTGGTGCCGTCGCTGCTGATCACCTGGCCGCGGCCGGAGATGCAGTAGCAGGCCTCCAGGTGCCGGAGGTAGTGCAGCGGCGACTCCGAGCCCGCACGGACGACCGTGTGGGCCACGGTGAAGCCCATGTTGTCGGCCTCGGTGAGGAACCGGTAGCTGAGCCCGTTGCCCCACTCGACGGCCGTCAGCTCGCTTCTCGCACGTACGATCATGTCAATCCCCTTCCGGTCGCGCGGTGGCCACTGTCATGCCTCCTCGGATGTTCGTGAGGCCGGTGCTGCCAAGGTCCGCCGACCGGCGTCTCCGCGCCGTCGTCGCGGCGTGGTCGCGCCGTGGACTTGATGTCACAGAGCCGTGCGCGGACGCCTATGGTCACGGGCGGCGCGGTGACGCAGGCGGCCGGGATCGCCATCCTGATCATCACCGTGCCGCCGGCCTGGCCGCGGCCCACGCTGGTGACCCGGCGCCGTAGGGATGATCGAGTTTGCGCCGATTGGTTTCGTCCCATTCACAGTGACCATTAATTGTCGTCCCATTTATGGCGAGTGTGGTGGCCTGGTCCGGTCGCCGGCATCGCGGACGTCGTGTCGAGAGCGGTATGACCTGCGGATCGCTCGATGAACAGGGGTCAGGAAGAGCGATGCGTGCGCATTTAATTTAATCAATGCGGTACGATTTGCCGGGTGTGTGCCGATCCCGGGCGTTCGGTACGGCCATTCCCGTCTGACGCGGAACTGGTCGGCCGGCTACGCCAGAAGGACGAAGACGCCTTCGCTCTCATCGTGGACGAGTGGTCGGGCGGCATCCTCCGTCTGGCGCGGTCCATCGTGTCCACCGGCGAGTCGGCGACCGAGGTCGTCCAGGACACGTGGCTCGCCGTGATCCGGGGGGTCGGGTCCTTCGAGGGCCGCTCCTCCCTCAAGACGTGGGTGTACCGGATCGCGGTGAACGCCGCGAAACGCCGCGCCGCGCGCGAGGGCCGCGCCGTTCCGTGGAGCAGCCTGCCGCACCCGGACGACCTGGGGCCGACGGTCGACCCCTCCCGGTTCCGCGGCGCGGACGACCCGTATCCCGGCGACTGGTGGGCCTACCCCATGCAGTGGCCGTCCCCCGAACAGCAGGCGCTGAACAGCGAGATCCGCGACGTGGTGGCGGACGCCGTGGCGGCGCTGCCCGACCGCCAGCGGGTCGTGATCACGCTCCGGGACATCGAAGGACACGACTCGGACGAGGTGTGCGAGATCCTGGACATCTCGACGGGTAACCAGCGGGTGCTGCTGCACCGCGCCCGCGCCGTCGTCCGCCATAGGCTTGAGGACTATTTCGCCGGGGACGGCGAGTCGGGAAGACGGCCGCACAATGCCTGAGATGACCTGCCGCGAACTGGTCGAACTGATCACCGCTTATCTGGACGGCACCCTCGACCCGGACACCGAGCGGCGATTCACCGCCCACCTGGCGATGTGCGACGGCTGCGTGAACTATCTCGAGCAGATCCGCCAGGCCGTCGAGGCCGTGGGCGCGCTGCCCGTGGAGCGGCTGTCCGACGAGTCCAGGGACGGCCTGATGAAAATGTTCCGCGACTGGCAGGTTGCGACGTAACGCGACAGGGGCCGAACGACTCTGAACATCCGGCGACCCCTGGATGGCCGCCGCAGGCTCGTGCCCATCAGTCGTGGACGGTTCCGATGAATCGGATGAGTTGCCGGGAAGTGGTCGAACTGATCACCCTCCTGCTGGACGGCGCGCTCGACGATGTCGAGCACGCCGTCCTCGCCCATCTGGCGACGTGTGACGGCTGTGCGCGCTATCTCGATCAGTTTCGGCGGACCATCCGAGAACTCGGCGGCCTTCCGGCCGAGGGAATACCCGGCGAGGCCAAAGAAAACCTGCTTCAGGCGTTCCGTGACCAGCTCGCCTGGGACGAGCGCGGCGACCCCGATGATGATCTTCCCTGACGGCGTTCGCCTTCCAGGTCAGCCACGCTGATCCTTGGCTGGCCGGCCGGTCGCCGCCCCGGTTCGGAGGCCTTCGGCGATATCAACGAACGCTCCGACAAAGTTGTCACGATCTTGTAACGCCCTCCGTCGGTGTTGTCTCCATTAGAGATCCGTTCGACGCACACCCTGGGAGACAGACATGTTCATCGAGCCGGACCTCGGTCGATCCGAGCACGACCTCGCCGACACCGGAACGCCCGGCGACGCCGCGGCGGGCATCCGGCATCTGAGGCCGGTCGTCGACCGCGAGGGCGCGCTGAACGGCCTCGCCGCCGACGTCGGCGCACCCTCGACCGCGCAAGACGAGCTCCGATCCACCGGCCGGCTCACCCTCCTCGGCGGGTTCCGGCTGCTCGCCGGGAACGAACTGCTCCCGGTCAGCCTCACCGGCCAGCGGCTGGTCGCGCTCGCGGCCTGCCGCAAAGGTCCCGTCAGCCGGACGCAGGTCGCCCATCTGCTCTGGCCGGACACGACGAGCGAACGCGCCCACGCCAACCTGCGCACCGCGGTGTACCGGCTGGAGCACAGCTGCCCGGGCCTGGTGGAGACCACGAACTCGCACCTGTGGCTGGCTCCCGGCCTCCAGGTGGACGTCACGCACGTCGACCACCTCGCCAAGCGGATCCTCGCCACCAGCGGGCCGCTCGACAGCGAGCTCATCGAAGCGGCCCTGCACGCCAACCTCACCGACGACCTGCTGCCCGACTGGTGCGACGAATGGCTGGAGGAGTACCAGAGCCGGCACCGGCAGCTGCGGCTGACCACCCTGGAGACGCTGGCGCACCGGCTCTCCATCACCGGCCACCACGGAGCGGCGGTGAACACCGCGCTGGCCGCCGTGCACGCGGACGCGTTCCGCGACAGCGCCCACCAGACGCTGGTCCGCGCGTGCCTGGCCCAGGGCAACCGGCACGAGGCGTTCACGCACTTCTCCGCCTACCGGCGCGTCTTCCGCGACGAACTCGGCGTCGAGCCGACCGAGACGTTCGGCGAGCTCGTCCAGAGCGTCCGGACCGCCGTGTGACGCCGGGCGCACGCCGCCGCGACGCCTGCCGTCACAGGCTGGGAACGCGGACATTCCCGGCAGCGCGAGGCCGGCCCGCCGAGCCCCGCCGCGACAACGAACTGGAAAGCGGGTGAGTGAGATGACCGATCTGCTCGACACCTCCGGCTCTCCGCCGACCGCACCCCTCGGGCGGCAGGTTCCGCCCCTGCTCGAGACGCACGCGATGTGGACCGACGAGATGGTCGCGATGGCCGGAATCCCGGTGCACGACATGCCGTTCGTCAGCGTCGGCGGCGGCATGGGTTCGTTCATCATGGCGGACTACCTGCGCGTCGCAGGCGGCGTGCCCACCTCGGGTCTGCGGGTGCTCTCCAACCTCGACGCTCCATGGCAGACCTACGAGTACCTGACGCGGGTCTCGCAACTGCCGCGCGCCAAGAGGATCCGCTCCGACTCGTCCTCCCGGCCGGACAACCTGTGGGGATTCCCCTCGTACGCGTGGTCGGAGGCGATGCGGGGCCCGACGCTCAAGCCGCTGCTGCAGGTACTGCTCGAACCGGTGTTCGCCGACTTCTACACCCCGGTGCTGGACAACGTGCTGCGCGGCCTCGAACGCGAGGCCCACCGGATCCGGTACTGGGACATGCTGGTGCGAGGCGAGGTGCGCCTCGTTCGCAGGCGTATCGGCGGCGGCTACTTCGTGCTGCTGTGGCCGTACCGGCGCGAGGGGGAGGAGGCCGGCGGGCCGGACGAGCACATCGCGTTCCGCGCCCGGGACGTGCACCTCGCGGTCGGCTACCCGGGCCTGCGTTTCCTGCCGGACATGCAGCTCTTCCGCGAGCGGTTCAACGACTTCCACCACGTGGTGAACGGCTACGAGGACCACGAGCACGTCTACCACGCCCTCCGCACCCGTCCGGGCACCGTGCTGGTCCGGGGCGGCGGCGTGGTCACGTCCGCCGTGCTGCACCGGCTCATCACCGAACGGCTGCGGCTGGGCACCCAGACCCGGATCGTGCACCTGTTCCGCAGCTACTACGACGGCAACCACGGGCCGCACCCGTGGGCGCGCCGCCGGGGCCGCGACGGGTTCGCCTACCAGGGCTTCAACTACCCCAAGTCGACGTGGGGCGGCCAGGTGAAGGCGCGCATGCGCCGCCTGGAGGGAGGCGACCGGGCCCGCCTGTACGACCAGATCGGCGGAACCACGACGCCGTACCGCCGTCACTGGCAGCGGGCCCTGCGGGAGGCGCGGCGCGGCGGCTGGTACCGCGCCCTCAACGCGACCATCGCCGAGCTGAGGCTCGACGGCACCGGGGTGGTGGCGACGACCCAGGCGCCGGAAGGCGAGCTGGACATCAAGGCCGACTACGTCATCGACTGCACCGGGCTGGTGGGCGACATCTCCGAACACCGGGTGCTGGACGACCTGCTGCGCAACGGCGGAGCCGGCCGCAACCCGCTGGGACGGCTGGACGTCGGCCGCGACTTCGCGGTCCGCGGCGCCGACAGCCCGCCGGGACGGTTGTACGCCACGGGCGCGGCGGCGTACGGGGGCTACTTCCCCGGCGTGGACACCTTCCTCGGGTTGCAGATCGCCGCCCAGGAGGTGACCGACGACGTCGCCGCCCGCGGATTCGGCACACGCATGAGCCCGGGCCGCTCGATCGCCCAGTGGCTGAAGTGGGTCACGGGCCGGCAGATCTGACCGGAAGGAGCAAGACAGTGGTGCCGACGCTATTCGGCAGGATCCAGACGCGATGGTTCCTGCTCGCCGTCGTCGGCGGCGTGGTGACCGCGCTGGTCACTCCGGTGCTCCCGGCCGGCGGCCCGCTCGGTCAGCGGTACCAGGCGACCTTCCTGGTGCTGGTGACCGTCGCGGTGCTCGGAACCGGCTGGGAAATCATCTATCACTTCCTGATGCAATGGCGTTGGGAAAAGGACTGGCCGACACTGTTCGGGCTGCTCACGCTGGTGCCGGAAGGAATTCTGGTGGGAGCGCTGGCGATCAACGACTCGATTCCCCGGCTGCCCGGCCCGGTGCCGGCGTCCGCGTTCATCATCCATTTTCTGATCGTCTGGATAACGGTGTGGGCGGTCGCCAACGGACCCATGCGCGTGCCGTTCATCCGGTGGCGCTTCCGAGGCGGGAGGCTAGTGTGAAAACGACCCCTGACGAGACCATCAACGGGGTATCGGCCGAGCCGGTATCGCCGGACCGGGGAGTGGTCGCCCGATACGGCGACTTCACCCTGCTGTGCGACTGCGAGCCGGGGCAGCACGCGAAGGTCGGCGCGCTCCTCGCGGTGCTCGCCGAGGCGGCGGCCGGCGACGCCGACGGCTGGGACCTGTGCTGCCGGCTCAACGAGCTGGTCGAGGCCACCGGCGAGGACGGCGGCCTCCCCCCGCTGGGCGCGGTCGGGAAGGTCGGCGACGGCATCGCCGGCATCGTCCACGGCGGCGCGGAGCTGCGGGTCGGCGTCAACGGCCGCGAGATGCGGCTGGGCGGCGACCCGGTCGCCACCGACCGCATCGTGGTCGAGCCGGCCGACACGGTCCGGATGACGATCGGCGGCCGTGCCGTGGAGGTCCCCGACCGCAAGCCCTTCGAAATCGTCCACGGTGACGGTGCCGCGCCCGACCCGATCCGCGGCCAGGCCGAGCTCGAAATCGTTCGCGACGTAGACACCCCGAAACACCAGACCGACCAAAACCCCAACCCCGAGCCCCCACAAAACACCAGCACCGCCGCCCAGGACGACGGCGCGGCCGATACGGCGCCTGCGGCTAGCGTGGGCGATGATGGGCTCGCGGTCGGGGTGGACGAGGCGGCGCAGCGGGTTGAGGACTGCGTTCGCGTGCTCGGTGTGCACTGCAAGAACGCGCACTTCAACGACCCGGAGGTCGGCTACTGCACCGTGTGCGGCATCTCCATGGCGCAGGCGGTCCGCAATCCGGCGATGGGGGAGCGGCCCCAGCTCGGGGTGCTCGTCTTCGACGACGGGATGACCGTTCCGCTCTGCACGGACCACGTGATCGGCCGTGCGCCCGACAGGGACGACGCGGTCGTCGCGGGCTCGGCCGGTCCGATCACGCTCAATGATCCGCTGGTCTCCCGGGTACACGCCAGGATCGAGCTGCGTGACTGGCAGGTCCATGTCATCGACGCCGGTTCGGCCAACGGCACCTTCGTGCGCCAAGGCAACGACGCGTCCTGGAGGCGGTCCGCCCCGGGCGAACGATCCAGGCTCACCCCCGGAACGGCGGTGGCGTTCGGCCGGCGGGTGGTGCGTTACTACACGCATCGGGACCGTTAAAAGTCACGGTCTTCTGGAGTGGAGACGGCAGAGCGGGTTGACCCTCTCGGCCGTCTCTGCTCCTTTTTCGTCAATGGCGGTGGAAACGGTGGAGTGACTGTGGTGCGACGCCTCATCAGGAATATTCCGAAAGGTACGCACGTAGTCCAGCCTGAGGGAGCAGGCCGATGGACAACAGTCAGAGTGGTCAGCCGCCGTTCGCGCAGCAGACCCAGCACATTCCTCCGTTCCAGCACGTTCCTCCACCCGGCTTTCAGCCGCCCGCCGATCCGGTGTTCGGGCAGCCGCCGGCACCAAGGCGGGGGCATGGAAGGACCGTCCTGCTCGTGGCCATCGGGCTCGCCGTCGTGCTGGTGCTCGGCTTCATCGCGGGCACCATCGCCTCGGGCGGCTCCAACGCGCTCTCCCAGAACGCGGCGAACCAGCTCACGGCTCCGGACGGCGCGGACGAGTCCGGGCAGCCCCCGGCGCCGTCGAGCCCCGCCGCCGCACCCGGCGGTGGATCCGGTTCCGATCTCCGCAAGGGCGCCGTCTTCATCCAGTCGAACGCGGCCACGGGCAACGAGGTGGCGGCGTTCTCCCGGGCCTCCAACGGGAAGCTCCGGGAGGTCGGCCGGTACCGGACCGGCGGCAACGGCAGCGGCAGCTTCGAGGACACCGCGCACGGCATCGTGCTCGGCACGCCGTTCGGCGAGTCGTCGCCGCAGCAGAACCTCGACGGGGCGCAGCTGCTGTTCGTCACCAACGCGGGCAGCAACAGCGTCAGCGTGTTCCGCGTCAACGCCGACAGCCTCGAACTGGTCACCCACCAGCCCTCCGGCGGTGAGAAGCCGATCAGCCTCGCGGTCAGCAACGGGATGCTGTACGTGCTCAACAGCGGTGAGCTGGACGACCGCTTCGTGCTGCGGTTCCCGGACGTCATGCTCGACAACTGCGCCCACGGCGACCAGCCGAGCGTGACCGGCTTCAGGATCAGCCAGGAGGGCTCGCTGAAGCCGATCCCGAACTCGCGGCGGACGCTGAGCGGCAACCAGAAGTCCGGCTGCGCGCAGATCTCCTTCACCCCGGACGGCAGGAGGCTCATCGCCACCGAACGGCTGGCGAGCCTGGCCGGACGGGAGCCGGACCGGGGCGCGATCGTGACGTTCGACATGGCCTCGAACGGGACGCCCGGTGCCAAGCGGGTGCAGGACACCGCCGGTGTCGGGCCGTTCGGCTTCGCCTTCACCAAGGACGGGACGCTGCTGGTCACCGAGCAGAACCGCGCCGAGCCGGGGAAGGGAACGATGAGCAGCTACACCGTGCTCGGCGACGGGACCCTGAAGCCGGTCAGCAAGGCCGTGCCGAACCAGCAGGCCGACACCTGCTGGGTGGTGCCGACGGCGGACGGGCGGACCGCGTTCGCCTCCAACGCCCTCGGTGAGGGGACCATCTCCTCGTATTCGATCGACGACACCGGAGCCCTGAAGCTGCTGCGGGCGTCGGCCACCACGAGCGGCGACGACGATGACGACCATCTGCAGAGCGGCACGTTCGACGTGGGCCTGTCCCGGGACAGCCGTTACCTGTACGCGGTGAACGGCCACTTCGGCACCTTGCAGGCGTTCGAGGTGAAGGAGGGCGGCAGCCTCGAGTTCATCGAGAACCACAAGGTGTTCAACGTGGTTCTGCCCGAGGTCGGCGGCCAGCTCCCCCCGTTCGGGATCGCGGTCTACTAGCCGACGACGTTGATGGGAGAGGATCATGAGTGATCTCCTCAGGCGCCACCGGCTTCTGGTCGTTTCGGGCGCCCTCGCCCTGGCGGTGGCCGCCGCCCTCGGACTGGCGCTCTTCCAGCCATGGAAGCTCTGGGTCGACCAGAGCGTTGACGAGGCCGCTCCCGTGGTCGCCTCCGACCCCGCCGTGGACAGCGGCGAAAGGTCCGCCAGATCAGACCGGCCGGACGGGTCCGCAGGGCCCACCGGCTCCGCCGGGTCCACCGGACCGCAGGAGCTCTTCAGCACGAACGAATGGAACTCGGTCTCGCACGGGCAGACCACCGGAAAGGTGAAGGTCTACCGGCTGGCGAACGGCGACCGGGTGCTCCGGCTGGAGAACCTGAAGACCTCCAACGGCCCGGACCTTCGGGTGATGTTGTCGAAGGGCGGCTACGAGACCCAGCACGACCTCGGCCCTGACCGGCTTGAGCTCGGAAGGCTCAAGGGCAACAAGGGCAGCTCCAACTACACCGTCAAGCCGGGCACCGACCTGAACGAGTACAGGTCGGTCGTCGTCTGGTGCAAGCGGTTCGACGCTGTCTTCGCCGCGGCGCCGATTCGAGCGTGAGCGCGGCCATGTGACGACCGCCGGCGCGCGCAGTGTTCGGCCGGACCCAGCTCGGGTCCGGCCGAACACGTGTCTTCGCGCAGGTGGATCGGGCACATCCTGCCGCGGCCGTCCGCCTGGATCACCCGCCGGATCGTTCCACGGACGCCGCTGTGACGGCCGGCTCACGGGGTGGCCACGGCGCGGCTCGCATGCTCGTCCCATGACGGTTTCCGTGAGGCTCACCCATCCCCAACGCCGGATGTGGTTCCTGCACGCCATGGAGCCCCGGCGAACAGACCTGACCATCGCCTGCGCGGCCCGGCTGAACGAGCCGATGGCCGTTGCCGAGCTGCAGAGGCGGCTCGGAACCGCCGTCCGCGCGCATCCCATGCTCTCCGTCAACGTGACCGAACGGGACGGGCGGCCGGAATGGCTGGCCGTCGACGCCGAGGACGCGGTCCGCAACGCGCTCTCGCCGGCGATCAGGGCCGACGGCATGGACCACCTTCGCCTCCTTTACACCCGGTTCGCGGGGCGCCCGTGGGATCTCGGCCGCGACGTTCCGTGGAGCGTGCAGCTGGTGTCCGTCGGAGAGGACACGTGGCTGTTCTGCCGGTTCCACCATCTGATCTGCGACGGTGACCGGTCGATCCGCCTGTTCCTGGACGCGCTGGCCGGCGAGACGGGTTCGCCGGTCGATCTCGACCGGCTGCTCGCCGAGCCGCAGCCGCAGCCGGAGCCGCAGCCGGAGCCGCAGCCAGATACCGACCGCGGCGAGGGCGCGATCACGGACCTGACCGAGCAGATCACCGAGCTCGGCGACGTGCGGGAGCGGATCACCGAGACCGCCCGCGACGGCGTCGCGCGCTGGTCCGGCCTCTGCGACGAGACCGGCGAGCCGTCCGGCAGGGAGGCCGGGCCGTTGCTGCTTGAGCGCCTGCGCGCCGCGACGGCGCCGCTGACCGACCGGCAGTTGCTGGTCGCCGTCCCGTTCGACGGCTGCGCCGGCCCGCAGGAAGACCAGATCGGCTACTTCGGGAACCCGGGGCTCGCGCTGCTTCCCGCCGATCCGGCCGAGGGCTGGCCGGAACACGAGTACGAACGCGCGGCACGGCTCGCCGCCGTCCCGTTCCAGCAGGTCATGGCCGACCCGAGGTTCCGGTCCCTCGCACCGGTGGAGAACCCCTTCGACATCCTGCTCGTACCGAGATCGTTGTTCGCCTACCGGTCGTCCCTCGTGCGCTCGGTCACCGAGCCGGTGGCGAGCCGTACGCCCTATGCCCTCACCGTCAACCACTGGCGCGACGACCAGGGAGCTCTGCGCTTCAGCGTGGAGTCCCCGGTCTTCGAAGAGCCCGTGCTGGAGTTCCTGGGGCGGCGGATGCGCACGGCGGCGGCCGGCGAGCCGAGCACGCCCGCGCCCGCGCCCGCGTCCGGGGCCCGTCTCCCGGCCCCGGACGTGGCGGACGTGATCCAGCGGGTCGCGGACGTGGTGGCCGAGCACGGCGGCGAACCCGCGCTGGAGACGCCCGGCGGCCGCCAGATCAGCTACCGCGAGCTCTGGGCGTCCGCGTCGCGGCTCGCCCGGCTCCTCACCGACCACCTGCACGACGGCCGCCGCACCGTCGCCATCGCCGGGGACAAGCATCCCAACGAGATCGCCTGCGTGCTCGGCACCCATCTGGCCGGCGGGACCACGCTGCGGCTGGATCGCGACCCGGACGCCACCCGGCGCGCCCTCAGCGACATTCCGGGCATCGCCGCCGTCATCCATCTCGACGACGAGCACACCGCCGACCCGCCGGAGGCGGCGCGGCAGGCCCCGCCGCAGGACGGTCCCTTCGGGCCGTACCGGCTGGTGCTGGCCGACGGGCCCGAGACGCCCGAGGCGGGATCGTCGCCGGCGTTCTACATCACCCTGACCTCGGGGTCGACCGGCGAGCCGAAGCCGATCCCCTATCCCCGCCGGGAGTTCAGCTCGCTCATCGACTGGCATCTGCGGACCATGCCCGGCAAGCGCCGGATGCTGCAGTTCTCGCGGATCTCGTTCGACGTCGCCTACCACGTCATCTACGCGACCCTGTGCGGCGGCGGCACGCTCGTCCTCGCCGACCGCGCCATCCGGGAAGACCCCCGCGCTCTGCTTGAGTACCTCGCCACGGCCCGGATCGAGAAGCTCTACCTGCCGACCGTGTTGCTGCAGCCGATCGCGGAGACCGCGGTGGCCGGGGACCGGCCCATGCCCGCGCCCGTGCTGCGGGAGGTCTTCGTCGCCGGCGGCAGCCTGGAGATCACCGACGAGATCCGCGCGTGGTTCGAGCACACCGGGGCGCACCTGCTCAACCACTACGGCATGTCGGAGACCCAGGACGTCACCAGCCATCTGCTGGCCGGGCCCCCGGCGGACTGGCCCCGGCACCCGGCCGCGGGCCTGCCGGTGGACGGCGTCGAGATCCGGATCGTCGGTGGCCGCGGGCTCGAACTCCCGTCCTCGCTCAGCGGGTCGGTCGTGGTGCGGACGCCGGAGGGGGAGACCACGACCGGGGACGTCGGCTACCGGGACCGCGACGGGCTGCTGCACATCCTCGGGCGGGCGGACCGGGTCATCAAACGGCGTGGCTTCCGGGTGAACCTGCACGCCCTGGAAGCCGAGGTGGCGGGCACCGCAGGCATCGCGGAGGCGGTCGCCGTCACCTACGCGACCGCCCAGGACCCCGCCTCGATCGCCGTGATCGCCACCGCGCGGGAGGGCGGCGGCCCGGTGGACGCCGCGGACACCGCCGAACGGATCGCGGCCACCCTGGGCGACGGCTACGAGTTCGAGCTGCGCCTCGTCCCGGAGATCCCGCGGCTGGCCAACGCCAAGCCCGACCTCGTACGGCTCGCCGCCATCGCCCAGCAGGCCCATGACGAGGCCCGTGCCGGCGCCCCGGCGGGAGAGGACCCGGAAGGCTCGGTGGTGCTGGAGGCGGTGCGCGACCTGGTCGGCGACCCGGCGGTGGACGAACGCGCGCGGTTCCTCGACGCCGGGCTCGACTCGATCAGCCTGATGACGCTGGCCGCCCGGCTCCGGCCCGTCTATCCGCGGGTGTCGATCGTCGACTTCTTCCAGCATCCGACCATCGGAGACCTGCAGCGCGCCCTGGACCGGGCCGCTCCGGGCGACGCGTCCGCCGGTCCCGGCCGGACGCGGGCGGGTTCGCAGGCCGTGGCAGTGGTCGGCATGGCGGGCCGATTCCCCGGCGCGCCGGACGTGGACACCCTCTGGGCGAAGCTCCTCGCGGGGGGCTCGGGGCTGACGACGACGGGCCCCAGGACCGGCGCCGGAAACGGCCCGGCGACGTTCGTCCCGGTGAACGGCGCCCTGGCCGACGCCGACCAGTTCGACCACCGCTTCTTCGGGATGACACCCGCCGAGGCCCGGCGGACCGACCCGCAGATCCGCGCCTTCCTGCAACTGTGCTGGGCGGCGCTGGAGGACGCGGGAGAGGCGGCCTCCGTCGCGGACAAGAACGTGGGCGTCTTCGCCGGCTGCGGCCTGAGCACCTACCTCATCAACGAGATCGAGCCGGAACGCCAGGCCACCGATCCGTCCCCGTTCCTGGAGCACAACACGCTCACCGAGCGGCTCGGCAACGACCGCAACTACCTGTCGTCCACGGTGTCCTACCGGCTCGGGCTCACCGGCCCCAGCGTCGTGGTGCAGGCGGCCTGCTCCACCTCGCTTGCCGCCGTGCACATGGCGCGGCAGGCGCTGCTGAACGGCGAGTGCGACGTGGCGATCGCCGGAGGAGTGTCGATCATCTCCCCGCAGCCGGACGGGTACGAGTACGTCGAGGGCTCGGTACGGAGCAGGAGCGGGGAGTGCCGCCCGTTCGACCGTGACGCCGACGGCACGGTCTTCGGCGACGGCGCCGCGGTCGTCGTGCTCAAACGGGCCGAGGACGCCAAGGCCGACCGCAACACCGCCTACGCCGACCTCATCGGGAGCGCGGTCAACCACGACGGCGCCGTCAAGGCCAACTTCAGCGCGCCCAACCCCGCCGCGCAGACCGCGGTGATCAATGCGGCGCTGCGGTCCGTCGGCCGGCCCGTGCCGCTGGACTTCGTCGAGGCGCACGGCACCGGTACCGCCGTCGGCGACGCGATCGAGTGGCAGGCGCTCGCCGCCTCCGAGGTCACCGCCGCGGAGCACGCGGGCCGCCGCTGCGTGGTCGGATCGGTCAAGAGCAACGTGGGCCACCTGGACGAGGCGGCGGGCGTCACCGGGCTCATCAAGGCGTGCCTGGCCGTCCGCGACCGGGTCTATCCCGGGACGCGCGGCTTCAGCTCGCTGAATCCGCAGCTCACTGACGACGACCGGTTCACCGTGTCCGCCGGCGACACCGCGTTGCCGGGTGAGGACCGCGTCCACGCGGGAGTGAGCTCGTTCGGCATGGGCGGCGCCAACTGCCACGTCGTCCTGAGCTCGCCCGACCCCGCGCCGCGCGAGGAGGCGGAGACCGTCGCGGGCCGGACCGCGCCGCTGTACCTGCCGGTCAGCGCCAGGTCCGCGGACTCGCTGACCGCGACGTCCGACCTGCTGATCGGCCACCTCGGCGACCACGCCGGCTCTCTGCGGGCCGCCGATGTCGTCCGCACGCTCAGCTCCGGACGGAGCCACTTCACCGAGCACCGCGGCGTGATCTGCCACGACCCCGCGACCTGCGGCCAGGACCTGGCGGCGGCGGCCCGGCTGCACACACCGGTCACGCCGCCCGAACGCGGGCGCGGCTCCGACGACCGGCCCCTTCAGATGGTCTGGGCGTTCCCGGGCCAGGGGAGCGGGTTCTCCTGGGACGCGGTGAACGAGCTCGGCCACTGGCCCGCGTTCTCCCGTACCTTCCGCACGACGCTCCAGGAGTTCGAGGAGCTGCTCGGGCCACGCGTCTTCCAGGCCCACGTCGGGCGGTGGACGGGAGAGCCGGGCACGCTGATCGAGGTCCCCTCCGAGGGCGACTGCGCCGGCTCGTGCACCGTCCGGGAACAGGTCCTGCAGTTCTCGTTCCAGTTCGCCCTGGCCCGGCTGCTCGGCTCGTTCGGCATCGTCCCCGACGCCGTCGTCGGCCACAGCCTCGGTGAGATCGCGGCGGCGGCGTGCGCCGGGCGGATCTCCGAGGGGAGCGCGCTGGCGCTGGTCGCCGAACGCGCGCGGCTCATGGAGTCGGCACCGGCCGGGTTCATGGCGCAGCTCAGCTGCTCGGCCGAGGAGGCGGCGGCCATCGCCGAACCGCTCGGCCTGGACATCGCGGCGATCAACGGTCCGCGGCAGACGGTCGTGGCCGGTGGCCGGGCGCTGGAGACGCTGACCCGCGAGGCCGAGCACAACGGCATCGGCGTGACGCCGCTGAAGGTCGGCAAGGCGTTCCACAGCCGCCTGATGAGCAAGGCCGCCGAGCGGCTCACGCCGCCCGATCTGGGGCCCGTGAGCCGCCGGGCGTCCGTGGAGTTCGTCAGCTCGCACGCGCGCCGCGCCGAAGGCCGCGGTCCCGAGGACCCCGCCTACTGGACGTCCCAGCTGACCTCACCGGTCGACTACGTCGCCGCGTGCCGGGACCTGCTCGCCCGAGGCGACCGGATCGCCTTCGTGGAACTCGGCGTCAAGTCGGTGCTGTCGAACCTGCTCCGCGCCGTGGCGTCCGACGACGGCGCCGCGCCGCCCGCGCTGGTACGCGACATGCGCGAGTCGGTGTCGCAGTACGTCGGCCGGGTGATCGCGGCGGCCTACCAGGCGGACGCGCCGCTCGACTGGTCCGCGATCAACCAGGTCCCCGATGGCGCCCTGTGCCCGCTGCCGACCTACCGGTTCGCCCCGACGACCGTGCGGCCGTACCGCTCGACGGTGTCGACGGCGCAGCCGAACGCCTCGGCGAAGCCGGTGGAAGCGAACGCCGACGCGGACGCGCGCACCCTGACGTCCGAGCTGTCACCGGACCACGACCAATGGATCCTGCAGCACCAGGTCGACGGCCGCTACGTCGCTCCGGCAGCCGGGATCGTCGTGCTGCTCGCCAAGGCGGCGCAGGCACTCGGGCTCGCCGGACCCGTCGTGTCGCTCTCGGACATCGCCTTCGAACGGCCGGTCGTCTTCGAGTCACGGTCCCAGCGGCTCGAAGCCAGGGTGTCGGCGGGAGCCGGACCACCGCACGAGCTCGCCCTGTCGGTCCGCCCGGCGGGAAACCAGGACGGCGATCAGGACGGTGACTGGGTCCGGGCCGCGTCGGCGGTGCTGGAAACGGCGGTCCCGTGCTCGACGTTCACTCCGGGGGGATTCGAGCCGGCGGGCCGGCCGATGGCGGTGGACGAGCTCTACCGGCGGTTCGAGTCGCAGCGGCTCGCCTACGGCCCCGCCTACCAGGGCCTGCGGGAGCTGACGGCCGACGGCACCGCCGTGACGGCGGCGTGGGAGACCGGGGCGGGCACCGGAGACCAGGCCGGCGTCGGGGTCGAGCTCGACGTCGCTGCCGCCATCGACGGGATCTTCCAGGCCGCCGACGTGCTCGGCGCGGACAGCGAGGTCATCCGGATGCCGGCCTACCTGGCCGGAGCGCGGCTGCGGCTCGACGGGCCGCTGTCGCGGACCCAGCGCGTCCGCGCGAGCGAGAGCGGGGACGGCACGGCCTCCGGCGCGTTGCGCGACGACCGGACCGGGGTACTCGCCGAGCTGACCGGCATCCGGTTCCAGGCCGCGCCGCCGGTCACCGCCATCGCGCACACGCTGCGGTGGCACGAACGAGTTGCGGTGGGCGCCGACCTGCCCACCGAGACGGCATCGGAGATCGAAGGCATCTCGCGGTGGTTGTCGGCCCCCGATCCGGAGGTCACCGAATACCAGCGGCAGCTGTGGCGGCTGGAGAACCAGGCGCTGCTGACGTTGCGCGACAGCCGGGCCGCCGACTACGTCCGGTCCCATGACGTCTCCGACCCCGTGGCCGTACGACGCGCGCGGGCCTTGGCCGACCTCCTCGAACGGCCGATCCCTGACGGCGAGACCCCGGCGGAGACCGCCGGCGACAAGGTGACCACCGAACAGTCGATCCTCCGGCACTGCGCCGGCTCGCTCGACGCGTACTTCGGGGGCGACCTCGACGGCGAGGCGGTGCTGTTCAGCGGCGACGGCCCGGAGCTGCTCCGGCGCTACTACCAGAGCTCCTTCGTGCTCGACCGGATGAACGAGGCGCTGAACCGCGTCGTCCGGAGCGCGGGCAAGGCGGCAGCGGGCGGCCCGCTGAAGATCCTTGAGGTGGGCGGCGGCACCGGGGCCTCGGCCGACGGCGTCCTGCGGACGCTCACCGACAACGAGATCGCGTTCGACTACACCTTCACCGATCTCAGTGAGGGCCTCGTGCGCCTGTCCCGGCGGCGGTTCGAGCATCACCCCGGCTTCCGGGCGTCGATCGTGGACCTTGATTCCGACGCGTCGGTCGGCGCGCTCGACGACGACTACGACCTCGTGATCGCCGTTGACGTCGTGCACGCCACCAAGGACGTCGGCCGCACGATGGACCGGCTCCGCGGCCGGCTCCGGCCCACCGGGATGGTCCTGCTGGTCGAGGATCTGCGGCCGCTCGCCTGGGTCGACCTGACCTTCGGGCTCCTGGACGGCTGGTGGTCGTTCGACGATCCCATCCGTCCGGCGCATCCGTTGCTGCCGGCCGAGCGGTGGCGGGCGCTGCTGTCCGAGCGGTTCTCCCACGTCGAACTGCTGCGGGCCTGCGGCGGGCTGCCGCTGGAGGAGCTCGCGGCCGACGAGGGACTGTTCGTGTGCGCCGCGCCCCGGCAGGACCGGCGTTCCGACCGCGACGGCACCGTGCTGGTGAGGACGACGTCCCGCGAGACCTCCGGTGACCTGATCGGCCGGATCGGCGCCGAGCTCGACTCGGCCGCGCCGGAGCCCGCCACCCTGATCCTTGACCACGACGACGACGGCGTCGCGGCCGGGCCTGACCAGGCCGAACGGTGGGCCGACACGCTGCTCCGGGTCGTACGGGCCGCCGAGGAACGCCCATCGCTGCGCGACCTCGTCATCCGTACCACCGGCGTGGTCACCGAGGACGGCCCGGTGCCGCTCACCGCGGGCTCGATGGCCGCCGCGCTGGCGCGGGTCGCCGACTCCGAGGGCCGCAGGGTGAACGTGGTGTCGCTCGCCGCCGACGAGCCCGCAGACCACGACACGGTCGCCGAGCAGGTGGCGACGTTCCAGCGGTACCGCCGAGACCAGGTCAACGGCGTGATCGCCGGCGGACGCCTGTACCTTCCCCGCCTGGTTCCGGCCGACTCCGACGCCGACTCCGCCGATGGGGGCGACGCCGTCGGCCCGGCCGACCACGACGCCGCGGTGCTGTTCGGCGGCGAGAGCGGGATCGCCCAGGCCGTCACCGGCTGGCTGCTGCGCGGCGGGGGAGTGCGGCGGGTCTACCTGGTCGGCAGGTCCGCCCCGCGCGAGCCCACCGTCGAGTTCCTGGACGCGATGCGCGCGGACGGCGCGGACGTGCGCTACCGGATCGCGGACGTCGGCGAGCTCTCCGAGGTTCGTGCCATCGCGCGCGAGGTGTCCGAGGACTCGGCCAGACCACTGGTGCTGAACCTCGGGGCGGTGCTGAAGGACGCCACCATCGACGGTGCCGCCGACGACGACGTGGCGGCCGTCCTGCGGCCCAAGGTGCGGGGCAGCCACAACATCGAGGCGGCGTTCGGCGGCCAGGACGCGACCGTGGTGCTGTTCAGCTCGACCAGTGTGCTGCTGGGCAATGCCGGGCAGGCGGCGCACGCGATGGCCTGCGCGTACCTTGACGGGCTGGCCGCCGCGCGCCCGGCGGAGCCCGCGCCGCGGACCGTGTCCGTTCAGTGGGGCCCGTGGGCCGATGTCGGGATCACCGCGCGGCTGGGCCTCAACGAACGGCTCCGCAGGTCCGGTGAGATCCCGCTCGCTCCGGCGGTCCTGCTGCCCGAGCTCGGCCGGGCGATCCGTTCCGGCGCCGGGACGGTGGTCGCGGCCGACCTGAGCTCGGCCGCCCTCCGGCGGCGGCCGTTCCTGGCCGGGCTGCTGCCCGCCCTGCCTCCGCCGGCCACGGCCGGGCATGGAGCCGACGGTGCCGCCACGCGGGAGGCCGAGCCACCGGCGACCAACGGCACGACCGGTGGCGATCTCGTGCAGCGCGTCGTGGCGAACGTTCTCGGCGTCGCGCCGGGCGAGGTGGATCCCGGGCTCGACCTCACGGAGAACGGCGTGGACTCGCTGAACCTGATCGAGGTGCGGTCACTGATCGAGCGGGAGAGCGGCGTCCGCGTGCCGCTGAACGAACTGTCCGACGCCGTCTCGCTTGAGGCGATCCGCGACATCATCACCCCCTCGCGGTCGGCGGCCGACCGGACGTTCTTCTACGTGGCCGGGATCTTCGGCCACGCGGACGGCGCCCCAGACCTTGAGCAGGCCCTCGACGGCACCGCCACCCTGCTGACGCTGGCCTCGCCGACCCGCCCCGTGGGCGCGGCCGGACGCCTCGACGTCGTCGAGGTCGCCAAGGATCTCGCCGACGAGGTGGAGCGGGCGCAGCCCACGGGGCCGGTGACCGTCGCCGGGCACTCGTTCGGCGCGATGCTGGCCTACTCGGTCGCGGTCGAGCTCCGCCACCGGGGACGGCACCTCGAACGGCTCGTCCTCATCGACGGCGAACCGGTCGGCTCCCTGGCGATCTCGCCGGTGGAGGCCACCGCGGACACGGCGGAGCAGGAGTTCACCGCCCTGCTGAACCTGAGCTCGGAGCGGCCGCTCACGGGCGGCAGCCGGGCGCAGGCGTTCGACGACTACCGGGCCAACTGCGAGATCGCCCGCTCGACGCAGGTGATCGACGAGCTGGAGTGCCCGATCGTCATCGTCCTTCCCGACCACCACATCGGCGTGGGCATAGCCCCGCCGCGAGTCCCCGAAATACGCCAGACGGCGCTCGACAAGATCGGAGGTACGTCAGTCGACATCGTCAACGTCCCCGGTGACCATTTCACGATGCTGCGGTCCCCGAACGTCGAACAGCTCATCACGCACATCGGAATCACCAACCCGTGAATGCGAGGCAATCGAAAATGACCACGATCACTCCCGTGCGGACCTCCAGCAGGCTTCTGCTCACCGACGCCGAGGTCGACCAGTTCCAGCGGGACGGCTATGTCGTCAAGCGCGGCCTTTTCTCCGAGGAGGAACTGCGGCCGCTGCAGGAGGAACTGGAGCGCGATCCGAACATCCGCGGCTCCCAGTCCAGCATTCCCGACCTTGAGGGAAAACTGTGGAAGGTCACGATCTGGAACGAGCAGAACGACACCTACGCCGGCAAGCTGCCCCGGCTGGAGCGCATGCTCGACAACACCGCGCTGCTGGCCGGTGAGGAGACCTACTTCTGGCACATCAAGCTCGTCCGCAAGAGCAACGACATCCCCGGCACGGTCGACTGGCACCAGGGGTACGCCTACTGGTACGACGACTGCCTCTACCCGAACACCATCACCTGCTCAGTGGCGGTGGACTCCAACAACCTGCGCAACGGCTGCCTCAACGTCGTGAAGGGCTCGCACCACATGGGCCGGATCGACATGGTCGACGTCGGCGGCAGTCATGTCGCCGACCCCGAGCGGGTACAGCACATCCTGGACACCCACGAGGCCGTCGCCTGCGAGCTCGAGGCGGGGGACGCGGTGTTCTTCCACGCGAACATGCTGCACGGTTCGCTTCCCAACACCACCGACACGCCGAGGACGCTGATGCACTGCGTTTACAACGCCAGGTCGAATCAGCCGGTCGAGCCGGAGAAGTCACCGCACCGCGCGTACCGCGAGACCGTGAAGCTGCCCGACGGCACTCTGCTGGACGGCGACTATGACACGGTGTTCGAGAAGCACACCTTCTTCGCTCCCGAGAAGCTGAACAGCGTGGGAGGCCAGCAGGTCTTCTGATCCCACACCCGACGACCGTCGTCGACGCGGCGGCGCCCGGGCGAATTCCGGGCCCGCCGCGTCGACCGGCCACACAACCAGGCGGTGAGATGTCACATTCCACGGTGGAAACCCAGGACCAGGCCGAACGATTCTCCGGAATTCTCCTTATGTTCGGTTCGGCCGCCGCGTTCAGCACCATCGGCCTTTTCACCCGGCTGACGTCGCTTCCACTCCCGGACGTCGTCTTCATCAGAGGCCTGTTCGGCGCCGTCGCGATCTGGGTGGTGGCGAGGGTCTTCACTCAGCAGCGGGTCACCGACCCGGTGAACTTCCGCTGGCCCGCCCTGGCCGTGGCCGCCCTGTTCACCATCGGGATGACCAGTCTCGTCGCCGCCTACCGGGTCGGCTCGGTGGTCAACGTCTCGGTCGTCTACGCCACCGTACCGATCATGGTCGGCATCATCCAGGTGCTGGTCCTCAGACGGCGCATGCCGTCGGCGGTCTTCTGGCTCTGCAGCGCCGGCGTCGTCGTCGGCGTGGCGATCATGTCCGGGGCCGGACTCACCGGCGGCGACGTCCTCGGCATGTCCCTGGCCCTGCTGATGACCCTGTGCGTCGCCGGCGTCATCCTGGTCTCCCGGCACAACCGCGACACCCCGATGCTCGCGGCGTCCGGGCTGGCCTGCCTGCTCAGCAGCGCGATCACGGCCCCGTTCGTCGCCGACTGGACCTTCCCGCCGGGCGAGTTCGTCATCTGCGCGCTGTTCGGGATCGTCACGCTCGGGCTCGGCCGCGTCTTCCTCGTCCTTGGATCGAGCCGCGTGCCGTCCCGGGACGCCGCCCTGATCGACGTCCTGGACGCGCCGCTGACCCCGGTCTGGACCTGGGTCTTCCTCGGCCTCGTGCCCTCGCTCTACGGCGTGCTCGGCGGTCTCGTGGTGATCGCCGCGGTGCTGGTCGGCGTCCGTTACAACGAGGAGGAGACCACATGACCGAGGAGCACATCACCGGGATAGTGCTCGCCGACCTGGCCCTGCTGCTCAGCGTCGCCTTCGTGTTCGTCAAGCTGGCCGCCAGGTTCGGGCAGCCCGCCGTGATCGGCGAGATCGTCGCCGGCATCACGCTCGGGCCGAGCGTGCTCGGGCTCCTTCCCGGAAACCTGACCGAGACGTTGTTCCCCGCTGAGGCCCGCCCGTACCTGCAGGTGCTCGCGCAGGTCGGCCTGGTGCTGTTCATGTTCGGGGTCGGCTACCAGCTGAGCCCGTCGGAGATACGCGGCCGTGGCGGCCAGGTGACGCTGGTCTCGCTGACGTCGGTGATCGTGCCGTTCGCGATGGGCATGGGGCTGGCGGTCCTCCTGTATCCGTGGTTCGACCGGTCCCAGCTGCGCACCGACGGCGTCATCGGCCCCGCGCTGTTCCTCGGCGCGGCCATGTCCATCACCGCCTTCCCGGTGCTCGCCAGGATCATCACCGAACGCGGCCTGCAGAAGAGCAGGCTCGGTGCCGTGGCCCTGACCAGCGCGGCGATCCAGGACTTCCTCGCCTGGTGCGTGCTGGCCGTCGTCGTGGCCATCGTGACCGCCGGCGGCTCGGAGGGCCTCGCGTGGACCGCGGCGGCGTCGGCCGGCTTCCTGGTGGCCATGCTGTACGTGGTACGCCCCGCGCTGACATGGCTGCTGGCTCCCGCGCGCAAGAGGGTGATGACCCACACGACCATCGTCTGCGGCCTGCTCACCTCCGCCTGGATCACCGACTGGATCGGGCTGCACGTGGTGTTCGGCGCGTTCCTGTTCGGCGCGGTGGTCCCCCGTCACCACATCGACGCGCGGTCGCCGGAGGTCCCCGAGCGGATCGAGCAGACCAGCCTCCTGCTGCTGCCGGCGTTCTTCACGGTGACCGGCCTGTCGGTGGACCTCGGCGGCCTCGGCGCGCAGGGCGCGCTGATGGCCGTGGCCGTCGTGGTGGTGGCCTGCGCGGGCAAGTTCGCCGGAGCGACCGTGGCGGCCCGGCTCACCGGCGCGGGCCCACGGGACTCGGCCGTGCTCGGCGTCCTGCTCAACACCCGCGGGCTGACCGAGCTGATCATTCTCAACGTCGGCCTGGGGCTCGGCGTGCTCGACACCCGGCTGTTCACCGCCATGGTGGTCATGGCCCTGTTCACGACCTTGATCGCCGGCCCGCTCCTGACCCGTCTCTATCCCGTCGCGCCTCAGGAGCCCTCCGGCGATGTGGTCCCGTCGGACGCGGTGGTCCCGCCGCACCCGCTGAGCCCCGCCGAGCCGGACCCGCATGCCGACCGGACCCGCCACGCCGCCTGACCCGCGACCTTCAGCGGCGCAGGGCGGTCTCGCTCTCCATGTGCGACAGCTTGTCGGGGTTGCGCACGGCGTAGAGCCCGGTGATGAGGCCGCCGTCGAGGCGGACCGCGATCACGGTGTCGATCTCGCCGTTGAGCCGCAGGATCAGGGCCGGGTAGCCGTTGACCTGCGTCGGCTGGAGCGACGCCGCGTCGCCGAACCTGCTCAGCCCGGCCGCCACGGCGGCGACCCGCTCGGCGCCCGTGATGGGCTGCAGCGCGGCCTGCGCGACTCCGCCGCCGTCTCCCAGGAAGACGACGTCGGGGGCGAGGATGTCGAGCAGCTTCTGCAGCTCGCCGGTTTCGATCGCGCGCTGGAACGCCTGGAGCGCGGCCCGGGTCTCGGCCGCGGAGACGATCTCGCGTGGGCGGCGCTCGGCGACGTGGGCCCGTGCCCGGTGGGCGATCTGGCGGACCGCGGCCGGGGTCTTGTCGACCGCCTCGGCGATCTCGTCATAGGGCAGGTCGAACACCTCGCGCAGGACGAAGACGGCCCGTTCGGTCGGGGCGAGCGTCTCCAGCACCAGCAGCATCGCCATCGAGACGCTGTCGGCCAGCTCGACATCCTCGGCCACGTCCGGCGTCGTCAGCAGAGGCTCGGGCAACCACGGGCCGATGTAGGACTCCTTGCGGCGGCCGAGCGTGCGCAGTCGGCCCAGCGCCTGGCGGGTCGCGATCCGCACCAGGTACGCACGCTGATCCCGGACGGTGCCGAGATCGACGCCCACCCATCGCAGCCAGGTCTCCTGCAGAGCGTCCTCGGCGTCGGCGGCCGACCCGAGCATCTCGTAGGCGACGGTGAACAGCAGGTTGCGATGCCTGACGAACGCCTCGGTGGCGGCGTCTGCCTGGTCGCCGTGCGCGACCGGTCCGGCCGTGTCCGCCGTCGGCTCGCTGTGCTCGCTCATCGCCTGCTCCTGCCTGGTGGTTCTCGACTGTGCCATGCGCACGAGATGCTCGCCGCCGCCGTTCTGTGACGTCCCCGGCCGGTGGCGCACGTCACATCGCCGTGCTGTCACAGGGTTCCGGGCGGCGGCATCTCCATGGTCGTCAGAACGCCGCGTGAACGACCCGCGCGGCACGCGATTCAGCGAATGAGGACCAAGCCATGGAATCCCGTATGAACCTCATGACCAACGAGCTCGGCGCCAAGATCGGCAAGCGGTTCGCCAACGTCAGCGTGGCGATCCAGCAGTCGTCGCTGCCCAGGGACCTTCAGGAACTGCTGATGCTGCGCGCCAGCCAGATCAACGGCTGCGGCTGGTGCGTGGACTTCCACACCAAGGAGGCCACGGCCGCCGGGGAGAGCGCGGTCCGGTTCCACCTGGTCGCGGCCTGGCGCGAGTCGACGGTGTTCACCGAGGCCGAGCGGGCCGCGCTCGCGCTGACCGAGGAGGGCACCCGGCTGGCCGACGCCCACCAGGGCGTGTCCGACGAGACCTGGGCCTCGGTGCGCGAGCACTACGACGACGACCGGATCGCCGCCCTGGTCTATCTGGTCGCCATGATCAACGCAGCCAACCGGCTCGGCGTGATCGTGCGTCAGCGGGGTGGCTCCTACGAGCCCGGGATGTTCGCCGGCCTGACGAACTGACCGGGCCCCGGCGCGGCCCGGCCCGGATCACCCGATCCGGGCCGGGCTCGCTGTGAGGCAGCTCACACCTCCCGGCCCCTGGTTCGATGTCACGTTTCGGACCCCTCGTCGCGTCTCGTTTCCGACGGCCCTTTCCCGGCCGTCACGACGTGCCGAGGAGGGTGGCATGAGCGCGATCACGGAAGGGAACGCGCCCGGACGGTTCGACCTGACGATGTTGTACGCGGCGTACGCCGCGTTCCGCCGCGACACGGCGCGCCTGGCGGCCGCCGCGCTGCCCCACGACATTTGGACGCTCTTCAAGTTCCACTGGCGCGCCCAGCATGCCGCCGAACGCAGGGCGCTCTGGACGGTGATGGACGGCAGGGCGCACGGCACGGCGCTGGACGAAATGGACGATCGCGCCCTACGGCTCGTCCCGTTGCTCGACACGGTCGATGCCGCGCTGCAGCACGGCGACCGGCTCGTCCTCGCCCGTTACGTTCCGGCGCTGCGCGACGCCGCCGATGCCTATCTGGACCACAAGGAACGCCACGTCCTGCCGCTGGTCCACGAGCACCTCACGCCCTACGAGTGGGCCACGTTCGACGTGGAGTTCCGCCGCGAGGTCGGAGTCAGAGGCTTCGGCGTCTTCCTCGCCTGGCTACTGGACGACGCCCCGGAGACCACGGCCCAGGCCGTCCTGCGGCTGATGCCGCCACCGGTCCGGCTCCTCTACCGCACCCGCCACCCGCGGCGCGCGCACCGCGCCGTGACGCCCTGACGACGAAAGGACCTTCGAGAATGGCAGGAACACGGGCGCCCGGCACGGCACAGCGGCCGCCGAAGGCGCTGGACGCCACGACGCGGGCGCTGGACGAACGTTTCGGGACGACCGGTTTCGCCCGCAAGGCCCTGCGCAAGGCGTTCCCGGACCAGTGGACCTTCCTGCTCGGCGAGATCGCGATGTACTCGTTCGTGGTCATCCTGCTCACCGGGGTCTTCCTGACCCTGTTCTTCAAGCCGAGCATGACCGAGGTCGTCTACGACGGCTCCTACACGCCCCTGCGCGGCGTGAAGATGAGCGAGGCGTACGCCTCGTCCCTGAACATCAGCTTCGACGTCCGCGGCGGGCTGCTGGTGCGGCAGATCCACCACTGGTCGACGCTCGTCTTCATGGGCGCGATCCTGCTCCACCTGCTGCGCAACTTCTTCACCGGCGCGTTCCGCAAGCCGCGCGAGCTGAACTGGATCATCGGCGTGGTGATGTTCATCCTCGTGATGCTGAACGGCCTGTTCGGCTACTCGCTGCCGGACGACCTGCTCTCGGGCACGGGCATCCGGATCCTGGAGGGCTTTCTCGCGGGAATCCCGGTGGTCGGCACGTACCTGGTGATGTTCCTGTTCGGCGGGGAGTTCCCGGGCCACGACATCATCCCGCGGCTCTACATCGTCCACGTGCTGCTGATCCCGGGTCTCCTCGCGGCGCTGATCCCGCTGCACGCGATCGTGCTGACCTGGCGGCAGACGCACACGATGTTCCCGGGACGCGGCGGCTCCAACTCCACCGTCCGCGGTTATCCGTTCTTCCCGACGTTCATCGCCAAGACGACGGCGCTGTTCCTGTGGGTGCTGGGCATCACGACGCTGATGGCCGCGTTCATCCAGATCAACCCGATCTGGATGTACGGCCCGTACGACCCGGGCGCGATCAGCTCCGGCTCGCAGCCGGACTGGTACATGGGCTGGCTGGAGGGCGCCCTGCGCATCATGCCGGCGTGGGAGATCACCGCCTGGGGCCACACGCTGTCCATGAGCATCGTGATCCCGGCGCTGGTCGTTCCGGGCGTGCTGTTCACCGGGCTGGCCGTCTACCCGTTCGTCGAACGGTGGATCACCGGCGACCACGCGATCCACCACCTGCTGGACCGGCCCCGCGACGTCCCCGCGCGAACGGGACTCGGCGTCGGCGGCATCGTCTTCTACGGCCTCCTGTGGGCGGCGGGCGGCAACGACGTCCTGGCCCAGAAGTTCGACATCCCGCTGTTCTGGACGACCTGGTTCTTCCGCGGCGCGGTGATCCTCGGACCCGTGCTCGGCTACGTCATCGCCTACCGCATCTGCGTCGGCCTCCAGCGGCGCGACCTCGGTCTCGTCCGGCACGGCCTGGAGACCGGTGTCGTCCGGCAGAGCCCCGACGGGAAGTTCGAGGAGGTCCACCGGCACCTGCCCGCCGAGAAGACCGCCGCGATCACCGACCCGCGTCCCGCTCCCGCCGTACCGCTGGACGTGCCGCCCCCGGTCGACGGCGTCGAGAGCCCCCGGGCCCGCCACCGCCTGACCCGCGTACGCGCCGCCCTCAACCGCCGCTTCCGCGCCGACATCGCCGCTCCCGTGGAACAGCCAAAGGACCCCAACGCACTACCCGAGGGACAGACCACGTCAAGCCACTGAAGGCTTGCCTAGCATGACTGCATGCCCGAGCGCGAACACTCGTCCAAAGTGATCCACCAGCATCGGCCCGTACCCGACAGGGAGCAGCTCGACACCGCGAGCGGGGTGTTCGCCTTGCTGGCCGATTCGACCCGGTTGCACCTGTTGTGGCTGCTGTCCGACGGGGAGGCGGATGTCAGCCACCTGGCGGCGGCCAGCGGCGCGGCTCGGCCCGCAGTCAGCCAGCACCTGGCCAAACTGCGACTCGGCGGGCTGGTCCAGTCTCGTAAGGAGGGACGCCGCGTCGTCTATTCACTGCGCGACGGGCACCTGCGCAATCTGGTCATGGAGGCCCTGAGCCACGCCGAGCACAGGGTGACGGGCGAGCCCTGGCATTCATGAGCTCTCCCTGAAGTCCCTTCCCGCCACGGGAATCCACCGGCGCCTCTCATAGTTCAACGTGTGCGCACCTACGCACACATCGGGAGGGCCGTGGCCATGTTCCGGATCTTGAGCAACCGCAGCTACCGTCACCTGTTCGCCGCGCAGGTCGTCGCCCTGGTGGGGACCGGGCTGGCGACCGTGGCGCTGAGCCTGCTCGCCTACGACCTCGCGGGAGCGAACGCCTCCGCGATCCTCGGCACCGCGCTGGCGATCAAGATGGTCGCCTACGTCGGCATCGCCCCCGTGGTCGGCGCGTTCGCCCACCGCGTCCCGCGCCGGACGCTGCTGGTGAGCACCGATCTGATCCGCGGCGGCGTCGCGCTCGCGCTGCCCTTCGTGACCCAGGTCTGGCAGATCTACATCCTGATCTTCCTGCTGCAGGCCGCGTCGGCCGCCTTCACGCCGACCTTCCAGGCCACCATCCCCGACCTGCTGCGAGAAGGCCGCGACTACACCCGGGCGCTGACGCTCTCGCGCCTGGCCTACGACCTGGAAAGCCTGTTCAGCCCCGTCCTCGCCGCCGCGCTGCTCACCCTGATCACCTACAACTGGCTGTTCGTCGGCACCGTCTTCGGATTCCTCGCCTCGGCGGCACTCGTGGTCTCCGCCGTCCTTCCCAAGCCGGAGCCGGTCCAGCGCGGCGGCGGCCCGTTCGCCAAGGCCACCTTCGGGGCGCGGCTGTTCTGGAAGGCCCCGCGGTTGCGCGCCCTGCTGGCCATGAACGTCGCCGTCGCCGCAGCCGGTTCGATGGTCATCGTCAACACCGTGGTCGTGGTCCGAGAACACCTGCAGCGCGGCACCGGAGAGGTCTCGCTCGCGCTGGGCGCCTTCGGGGCGGGGTCGATGGCCGTGGCACTGCTCGTGCCCCGCGCCCTGGAAAGGCACAGCGACCGTGCCGTGATGCTCACCGGCACCTTCGTCCTCTTCGGCGGCCTCACCGTGATCACGGGTCTCCTGGCCGCCGGCGCCCTGTCCTGGCCGGCTGTGCTCGTCATCTGGGCGGTCCTGGGCGCGGCGACGGCGGCGGTGCTGACTCCCACCGGCGGGCTGATCCGGCGCTCCGTGGCCCATGCCGACCTGCCGGCAGCGTTCGCCGCCCAGTTCTCCCTCTCGCACGCCGCCTGGTTGCCGACCTACCCGCTGGCGGGATGGCTGGCCTCGACCGCCGGGATGACGGCGGCGGCGGCCACGCTCACCCTGATCGGACTGCCCGCCGCGGTCACCGCCCGAGCCCTGTGGCCCACCGACACACCACCGCCTCCGCCCCCGGCCCGCCGTCCGCGTTCCACGGCCGGCCCGCGAAGTTCATGGCACGCCCACCAGACCTCCCGACGGGCACCCGTCGCCGCGCCGTGAGCTGGGTGTTGGGAATGCGACTGAATCTGTTGCAGGATTTCCTCTAGCGCGTAGGAGATCGTCACCGACCTCTATGAGGGTGCCTGCGATGCAGCCGTACGTCGCCGTGCTCGCCCTGCTGGGGCTGCTGGGTGCCGTGATCTCCGCCGTGTACGCGGTGTCGTACTGCCTGGCGCCGTTCCGGGCCGAGGCGGCCGGTCCGTTCCTGTCGGGCGCCCGTCCGCAGGAGCATGCCCTGTCCCGCTATCACGTGAGGTGGTACGTGGTGACGATGCTCTTCCTGGCCTTCGACATGGAGATGGTCTTCATGTATCCGTGGGCCGTCGTGGTCGCCTCGATCGGGGTCAAGGCCGTCGTGGAGATGTTCGTCTTCCTGGCGCTGCTGATGGTCGGCGTCGTGTACGCCTGGCGTGAGGGTGCGTTTCGATGGGCTTGAGGGAGCGGCTCGTCCGGTTCGCCGCCGCCCGTCCGCGGCCCTTCGTGATCGTGGCTCCCGGCGGCACCGCGACACGGCTGGTGGTCGAGAGCGAGCTGCGGTCGCGTGGCTGGGTCGCGGCGTCGGCGCCCGCGTCGGCCAATGTGCTCGTCATCTGTGGTGATCGCGGCGCTGGTACGGCGGCAGCGGCTGAAGTGGTGTGGCAGGACATGCCGTCTCCTCGGTCTCGGGTGAGCCTTGGTCCCGCTGTGACGCGGGACGAGGTGGCGGCGGCTCTGGACCAGGCGTCGCGGGAGCTCGCGGACGGCGAGCAGGGACATCACACGGGTGCGCCTGCGGAGCTGGCGATGGCCGACCGGGCGGACGACCGGGACGGTCTGAAGCTGGACGTGCTGCACGTGGACCTCGGTCCGGCGCTGGCTCACTGGCCTGCCGGTCTCGTCGTGCGTCTGAGTCTGCAGGGCGATGTCGTTCAGGCCGCTGGAATCACGGTGCCCGACCTCGGTGGTGTGTCGTCGTTCTGGGGTGAGCCGTGGACGCGCGCGGCGGCGGGGGAACGGGTCCAGGTGGGGGAGGCCGAACGACGACGGGCGGCGGCGCGCCTCGACAGCGTCGCGAGGCTGCTGGCGGTCGCGGGCTGGCAGAGTGCCGCCGAGCAGGCGAGCCGTTTGCGCGACGAGGTGCTCGGCGGTGGCCAGGACGCCGGCCTGGTGGGACGGTACGCGCGATTCGTCCGGCGCACGGGGCGCTCGCGGACGTTGCGCTGGATGCTCCGCGACCTCGGCGTC
Organism: Actinomadura fulvescens; assembly: GCF_039533225.1. NCBI lineage: Bacteria > Bacillati > Actinomycetota > Actinomycetes > Streptosporangiales > Thermomonosporaceae > Actinomadura > Actinomadura fulvescens. The sequence continues at coordinate 1,375,855 of NZ_BAAATD010000001.1, forward strand.
ATCGATCAGGCGGCGGCCGAACGCCATGGCCTGCGGACCTATACCGGGGACGTGGCGGCGCGGCTGAATGGTTGGCTTACCGAGGCCGGGCGGTCTCTGGAGCGGATGGACGACCCGCGGCCCCTGGAGGGAGATGACGGTCCGATCGCGAGCGCGGCGATCCTCGCCGTACTGCCCGTGCTGCTGGAGGGCGCGGAGCTGGCGGCCGCGCGGCTGATCGTGGCGAGCCTGGATCCGGATCTGGAGCGGCTCGCCGTGGGGGCGGAGGCCGGGGGTGGATGAGCCGACGCCCGTCTGGGCCGTGGTGGCGCTGCCGCTGGTGCTGGCCGCGTTGACGTATGCCGCGGCGGCGACGGACGCCGCGTTCCGTACCGTGGCCGGAGCGCGGGGCGGGCCTGTGCGGTCGGCGGCGGATCCCCTGCGCGAGACCGTCCGGCTGCTGGTCCAGCGGCGGCGGGTGACGACGGCGCCCGACCGGCTGCTGACGCGCATCGGTGTGATCAGCCTGCCGGTGGCGGCGCTGCTGGCGGCCGTGGTGATCCCGCTGGGCGGCACGGCCGTGGCGCGGTTGCCGGTCGGAGTGGTGTGGTTCAACGCGATGGAGGTCGTGGCGTGGGCCTCGCTCTGGCTGACGGGATGGGGCGTCAACTCCGCGTTCCCGCTGGTCGGCGGCTACCGGTTCATCGCACAGGGCCTGGCGTACGAGCTGCCGCACATGTTCGCGCTCATCACGGCGGCGCTGGCGGCGGGGTCGCTCGATCTGAGCGAGGTGGCGGCGGCGCAGGACGGCGTGTGGTTCGCGGTGTGGATGCCGGTCGCGTTCGCCGTCTACCTGCTCTCCGCGCTGGCGATGGCCTTCTGGGGTCCGATGGGACATCCGGTCGCCGAGGACCTGGCGGGCGGGGTTCCGCTGGAGCTGTCCGGCCCCGACCGGCTGATCTTCTTCGCGGGGCGTTACGCGTTGCTGGCCGTGGTGGCCGCGGCGGCGGTGCCGCTGTTCCTCGGCGGAGGCGCCGGTCCGCTGCTGCCCGCCTGGGCTTGGGCGCTGGTCAAGACCTGTGCGGTGCTCGTCCTGCTGGTGTGGACGCGGCACCGGCTGCCCGTGGTGCGGATGGACCGGTTCATGGAGGTGGCGTGGATCGTGCTGATCCCCGCGACGCTGGTGCAACTGCTGGTCGTGGCGATCGTGGTCGTGGACTGAAGGGCGGAACGATGCAGGAGATCGCGTTCTGGGGACTCGCGGTCGTCGCGGTGGCGGCCGGCGTGGCGGTGTTCGCCGTCGACTCCATGGCGCGCGCCACGTTCTCGCTGCTGGCCTCGTTCCTGTGCGTCGGGCTGGAGCTGCTGCTGCTCGACCTGGACTATCTCGGCGTCCTGGTCGTGCTCATGATGATCATGGAGATGCTCGTCATGGCGGTCTTCATGATCATGTACATGATGAACCCGGGCGGGCTCATGCCGATGGTCATGGTGCACAACCACCGCGGCGCCCTGGCCATCTCGATCGGGGTGTTCGCGGCGATGGTGGCCGGGATCGTCCTGACGCCGTGGCCGGAACGCGCGGGCGAGCCGCCGCGCGACCCGACGTTCGCGCTGGGTGAGGCCATCATGGGGCCGAAGATGCTGGTCATGATGGTGATCGGTCTCGCCATCCTGGCCACGATGATCGCCTCGGTGGTGCTGGCGACCGACCGGGGCCGCTACGACCGGTACGGCGACCGGCTCGACGCCTCCAGGCCGGCCGACCCGGGAGGCGGTACCCCGTGACCCTGGAGGCGTTCCTGCTGCTGGCGGCGGCCCTGTTCGCCGTCGGCCTGTACGGGGCGCTGTCGCAGCAGTCGATCGTGATGCTGATGATGGGCCTGGAGCTCATGATCAACGCCGTGCTGGTCGCGGGCGCGGCGTTCTGGTTCTTCGTGTCGCCGGAGAGCGCGGACGGCCAGGTGCTCGTCCTGGTGGCGGTCACGGTGATGGCGCTGGAGATGGCGATGGGGTTCGCCGTGGTGACCGCGCTCTTCAGAACGCGGGACGTGGACGTCACCGACGACGCCGGGGACCTCAAGGGATGAGCGCTCTGGTGTGGGCACTGCCCGCCACGCCGCTCGCCGGGGGCGGGCTGCTCCTGACGGCCTGGCTGTCCGGCGGGCGGCGGGCGGACCGGTGGGCTCCGTTCGCCGCCGTCACCGTGGCGGCGGTGACGCTCGCGGTCGCCGTCTGGGGCGCGGTGACCGGACCGGCCGCACGATTCGCTCTGTTCGACGGGCTACCGGCCGGCCTGGTGGTCGACGGGCTGTCGGCGGTCATGGTGGTGACCGTCGCGGCGGTGACGCTGGCCGTGCTGGTGTACGCGGCGGGAGAGCTCGCGGCGGACGAGGCGCGGTCACGGTTCTTCGGGCTGATGCTGGTGTTCGCGGGCGCGATGATGGTCACGGTCACCGCGACCGACCTGGCCCTGCTGCTGATGGGCTGGGAGGTCATGGGCGCGATGTCGTACGCGCTCATCGGCTTCTGGTGGCAGGACCGTCAGCGGGTCGCTTCGGCGGACCTCGCCTTCCTAACGACGCGTGCGGGTGATCTGGGCCTCTACCTGGCCGCCGGGTGCGCGCTCGCGGGAACCGGGTCGCTGAGCCTCGACGGCCTCGCGGACGCGGACGGGCCGTGGCGGGACGTGGTCGCCGCCGGAGTGGTCGCGGCCGCGCTCGGCAAGTCCGCGCAGCTGCCGTTCTCGTTCTGGTTGTCGCGGGCGATGGCCGGCCCCAGCCCGGTCTCGGCGCTGCTGCACTCGGCGACGATGGTGGCCGCCGGTGCGTACCTGCTGCTGCGCCTGCAACCGCTGCTCGCCGCGACCGGCTGGGCGGCGACCCTCGTGGCCTGGGCGGGGGCGCTGACCGCGCTGCTGCTGGGCGCGGTCGCGCTCGCCCAGCGTGACCTCAAGCAACTGCTCGCCGCCTCGACCTGTGCCCAGATCGGATTCATGATCCTTGCCGCCGGGACCGGCACGGTGCCGGGCGGCACCGCCCACCTGGTCGCCCACGCCGCGGTCAAGAGCCTGTTGTTCCTCGGAGCCGGAGCATGGCTTGCCGCGCTCGGCACCAAGGACTTGGCCGAGCTTCACGGCGCGGCCCGCAGATACCGGCTCGTCGGCGTCACCGCCGGCATCGGCGGGCTCGCGCTCGCCGGCATCCCGCCGTTGTCGTTGTGGGTGACCAAGGACGTCGTGCTGACCTCCGCGCTGGACGACTCCGCCGCGCTGTACGCCGTGGGGCTCGCCGCGGCGTTGCTGTCGGCCGGGTACGCGGCCCGGGCACTGATCGCGGTGTGGCGGCCCGAGGACACCTCGACGCGCGTCGATACCGAACGGCTCGGGACCCGGCACGTGAGCACGCTGGAGCGGCTACCGCTGCCCGTGCTCGCCGCGGCCGCGGCGGTGCTGGGAATCCTGGGCCTGCCGCCGGTCGCCGATCCGTGGCGGCGGCTGCTGGGCGCCGATGCCGATCACGGTCCCGGTCCGGTGGAGTCGCTCGTCTCGGGTGCCCTGGCGGTCCTGGTGTTCGGCCTGGTGCTGCTCGCTGGGCGCCATCCGTTCCGTCTCGGCGCGCGATGGACCACTCCGGCCAGGGACTGGCTCCACCTCGAACGGGCCGCCGAGCTGCTCGTCGCCCGACCCGTCCTCGCGCTGGCCAGGGCGCTCGCCCGGTTCGACGACCGTGTCATCGACGGGGGAGTACGGGCCGCCGCCGGCGCCGGACGTCTCCTGGCGACCCTGGCCACGCGCCGCGTGGAGATCCGGGTGGACGGGGCCGTCACCGCGGTCGGCGGCGGGGCCCGCCGCCTCGGGGCCCTCGCGCGCCGTCCGCAGACGGGGCAGGTGCACACCTACTACGCCCAGGCCGCGGTGCTGTTGCTCGTCCTCGTCCTTCTCGTCCTCGTGGTCAGGTGAACGTGCTCTCCCTGGTGATCTTCCTGCCCCTGGCGGTCGCGCTGGGCCTGTACGCCGTCCCGCGCCTTGGCGACCGGACGGTCATCCGGACCTGGATCGTCGCTTGCGCCGTCGACCTGGCGCTCGTCATCGCCCTCTGGATCGGACACGAGACCGGCGACGGCACGGACGGCGGCGCCGGGGTCGACGGCATCTCGTACGAGACGAACCTGCGATGGATCCCGTCCGTACGCGCCGGCTACCACATCGGGGTCGACGGCCTGTCACTGCCGCTGCTCGCTCTCACCGCGCTGCTGTTCCTGGCCTGTGCCGTCTATTCGCTCCGGCAGACCCAGCAGGTACGAGCGTTCGCCGCCCTGTTCCTGTTTTTGCAGACGGTGTGCCTGGGGTTGTTCGCGGCCTTGGACCTGCTGCTCTTCTTCGTCTTCTTCGACCTGTCGATCGTCGGCATGTACTTCGTCATCGCGGGCTGGGGTCACGGCGACCGGACGCGGTCGGCCCTGAAGTTCTTTCTCTACACGTTCCTGGGCTCCCTGATCCTGCTGCTGGGCTTCATCGGGCTCTACCTGGGCGCCGAGCCCCACACGTTCGACATGGTCGAGCTCACCCGCACGCCGCCGCTGAGCGGATCGGCCGGGCCGGCGGCCCTCGTGCTGCTGGCGATCGGCGCCGGGCTGGCCATCAAGACGCCGACCGTGCCGTTCCACACCTGGCTGCCGCCCGCGCACACCGACGCGCCCGCCGCCGGGTCGGCGATCCTGGCCGGGATCATGCTGAAGATGGGCACGTACGGCTTCGTACGGATCGCCATGCCGATGGTGCCGGACGCCTGGCGCCGGTACGCGTGGGTGATCATCATCGTCGGCCTGGTGAGCGTGCTGTACGGGGCGCTGGTCGCGTTCGCCCAGGAGGACCTCAAGCGGCTGATCGCCTACACCTCCGTCAACCACATGGGCTACATCGTGCTGGCGGTCGGGGCCGCCGGGCTGGCCGGCGGCATCGACGCCCGGCGGCTCGCCGTGACGGGCGCGGTGACGCAGATGGTCAGCCACGGTCTGGTCACCGGCGCGCTGTTCCTGCTGGCGGGGGTGTTCAACGACCGCGCGCAAAGCTATGACATGGGACGTTACGGCGGTGTGGCGCGCGTCGCCCCGGCCTTCTCCGGGCTGGTCGTGGTCGGGGCCTTCGCCTCACTGGGCCTGCCCGGCCTCTCGGGCTTCATCGCCGAGTTCCAGATCCTCACCGGAGTGATCGGCAGCGGCGGCGCCGGGATCGTGGTCGCCGGGGGAACGGCGATCCTCGGCATCCTGATCACCGCCGCGCTGTTCCTGCGCCTGCTGCACCGCACGCTCCTGGGCCCGTCCGGCGAGCTCACCGCGCGGGTGACCGACACCCACCGCAGCGAGTTCGCCGCCATCGCGCCGCTGCTGGCCCTGTCGCTGGTCATCGGGATCGCGCCACGCTTCCTGCTGGACGTCATCGAGCCGGTGTCCGCCCTGGTCGTGTCGCTGGTGGCACGATGATGAACGAGAATCCGGCGGAGCTGCTGCCGGAGCTCTGCGTCCTCGCCGGTGCCGTGATCGGGCTGCTCTCCGGATCGTTCCTGCCGCGCGCCCGCCAGTGGATCGTCGCCGTCCTCGGCGCGGTCGCCCTGGTCGCCGGGCTCGTCACGGCGGCCGTCGCGGCCCGCCGCCCCGACCTGATGACGTTCGAGGCGTTCATGCTCGATCCCGTCACCCACGTGACCCGGATCGTGGTGCTCGCGGCGACGCTGATCGTGCTCGCGCTCGCGGTGGGCCAGGTGCGCGGCCATCGCAGGGAGAGCGAGTTCTACGTCCTGATCCTGCTCACCTCGCTCGGCACCGTGACGCTCGGGGCGGCCTCCGACCTGCTGGTGCTGGTAGCCGCCTACCTGCTGGCGAGCATCCCCGCCTACGCCCTCGCGGGCTTCGGCAAAGACGCCCCGGGCACCGAGGCCGCGCTCAAGTACTTCCTGGTCGGCGCTCTTCTGGGCATCGTCATGCTGACCGGCGTCACCCTGCTTTATGGCGTGGGCCGCAGCACGTCGTACGAACTGCTGCGGAACGGCCTTCAGACGGCTCCGGCCGGAGCGGTGGCCGCCGGGGTCGTCGCACTGCTCGCGGGCCTGCTGTTCAAAGCCGGTGCGGTACCGGCGCACTTCTGGGTGCCCGACGTCACCGAGGGCGCCCCACGGGTCATCGCCGCGTTCGTCACCACCGTCCCGAAGATCGGTGCCTTCGCCGCCCTCTACCGCGTCGCCGTCGAGGTACTCCCGCCGAACACCATCGACTGGCCCCTCCTCATCGCCGTCGTGGCCGCCGCCACGATGACGCTCGGCAACCTCGCCGCCTTCGGACAGGACAACGTCCGCCGGCTGCTGGCGTACTCGACCATCAGCCAGGCCGGCTACCTGCTCGTCCCCATCGCCGTCGCCGGACGCACCGACCTGGCCGAGCCGACCCTGCTCTTCTACCTGGGCGCCTACGCCGTCACCAATCTCGGCGCGTTCGCCGTCGTGATCGCCGCCGGCCACGACGAGCTGCCCGCCTACGCGGGCCTCGCGCGCCGATCGCCGCTCCTGGCCGTCTCCCTCGTGATCTGCCTGCTGGGCCTGATCGGCACCCCGCCCACCGCCGTCTTCGTCGGCAAGCTGCTGATGTTCGGAGCCGCCCTGGACGGCGGCTACGCCTGGCTCGCGGTGGTGGCCGCGCTCAACTCGGTCGCCAGCGTCTTCTACTACCTGCGCTGGATCGTCCCGGTCTTCTCCCGCACGACCACGCAGACCGGAAGCCCGACTCCTTCCGCCGGCCTCATCGCCTGCATCACGACCGCCGCATCCCTCCTTCTCGGGATCGTCAGCGGCGTCGTCCTCACGATCGTCTAAGCCTTACGCGGGGGTGGCGGTCCGCCTACGCTGGATCGTCGGTTTCCCAGGGGTAGAGGAATTGCTCAGGAAGCAACTCCCATGCTTCGAGCACCGCGATCAGCTCTGCTTCCCCGCCGGCTGTCGCCTCCCGGACCAGGACGGCCCCGAGGTCGTAGTCCCAACCATCGATCTGGGCGCCGTCATAGTCCCAGTGTTTCAAGCGGAACACGCGATCGCGGTCTGCCCGCTTCCAACCCTGCCGGTGCGCCTCGGCGTCCTCAGGGACGGCGACGGGGCTGATGTCGACGAACGCCCGGCGGCCGGCCCCAGACGCCGGTACCTCCACGACCAGCCGTCGCCCGAGCCGCAACGCGTTCAGCTTGTCAGTGGGCCACGCGCTCGGCTTCCCCATCCGCCCTTCCCGTCTGCGACGATCATCGGACCCTACTCGACGTCGATGGCGATGAGCCCCATGAGCCCGCCCGCGACGATGCGCCGCTCCTGGTCGATGACCAGGGAGTGGATGCGGTTGCCGGTGTCGATGACCTCGTGCACCCCGTCGAGGTCCCAGATCGTGACGGCACCGGCGTAGCCGCTGGTCACGGCCACCTGACGGCCACGGAGGCGGCCGAGGACCGTGGGGCCGAGAGCCATGAGGTGCCCGTCGTCGAGCTGACCGCTGCGCAGCAGGCGGCCATCACGCAGATCCCAGACGTCGATGTGCGAGCGATACCCGCTTCGTACGGCGACCGGTCGGTCACCAAGGTCACCGACGGCGAGCCGGGCATGCTCGTGGCCGGCGTGATCGTGGGCGCACGGCTCGAAGTTCACCTCGGCTGATTCGCAGGAAGGCAGCCGCCACAATCGCGGGGGCTGATTCCCCGAGAATGTCGCCGTGACGACATGGGGTACGCCGTCTATTTCTTTGAACGCCGTTCCGAAAAGGGACGGATGACATTCGAACGGCGGACGCGGCGCCGCCCCATCTTGGACGTCCCACAGGTGGATCAACCCGTCGGGGTACACGATGAGGATCATCGGGCGGCCGTCGATCCAGGCGGTACAGGTCTCGGACGCACCGGCCGGAACGGCGTCCGCGAACTCGGCTCGCGCGGCTCCGGTGAGCGGGTCCCACAGCGTGATGGTCCCGCTGTCCATGACGGCGGCCACCAACGGCTCCGAGTTCGTTCCCACCGTGGCCAGCCGGAGATCGACCGGCTCGTCCGTCCGCCAGCGGGCTACCACGTCGCCGGTGGCGACGTCCCAGGTGACCAGGTCTCCAGGCCGCCCGACGAGGCCGACGACCAGAGACCGCCCGATCGAGCGAATGCTCGCCACGGCCTCGGTCACCTCTTCGCTCTCGTCCTCCGGCGCGGATCGGAGCATGTCCATCGGCCAGCAACGAACCGCCCCGTCCCGTCCGCCCGAGAGCAAGAGCGGGCTGCCGTCCGGACCGGATTCCGTCCCCGTCAACCAGTCGACGCCGCCGTCATGCGCGACCACCGGCCCGCCGCCGACGTCGCCGTCCGGCCATTGCCGGCAGACGATCCTGCCGTCCGCACCGGCCCTGCAGACGAGCCGCACCCCGTCGAGCTCGATCACCGTGATGTCGAGGGCGCCGATCGCCAGCCCGCGGATCGGCTCTGTCACGGGCCTGTTTCTCGCCGTGTCCCACGCGTGCGTGTCCGCGAAGTCGGGCGGCCTGATGGGGTGGCTGATGAAGGCCACCAGGTCGTCGCCGAAGCGGGCCAGGTCGGCTGACCAGATCTCGCGGTCCACCGGATCGCGTTCGGCCAGCGGATCCAGCACCTCGCCTACCGGCCGCCGCGCGAGAAGATCCCAGATCCGCACTCGCCCGTCGCCGAAGACCACGAGCGCGAGGAGCCGGCCGTCCACCACCTTGACGGTCCCAACCGCGTCCATCTCGGCGATCATCAGTTCGCTCACGGCCTGGTCTTCCGAGAATCCGTCGAGCACCCGAAGGGCGTCTCCCCTCCGGATGACGGTCAGCTCTCGTTCGCCGAGCCGGATCTCCCAGGCGCCGTCGATGCCCTCGAATCTCGACGGATCGCCGATGGGGCGGCCCGTGCGCAGGTCCCAGCGTTGCCGCGTCTCGTCCAGGTGCCAGGTCACCGCCTCGACCCCGGTGGGGCCGGTGAGCACACCGAGGTTCCGGATCCGTGCGCGTATGTCGGAGATGGCCGGTCCGTACTGGCCTCCGTCGGCAAGCCACCACGAGCGCACCTCCGTATCGCCGGCAGCCACCACGATCGTCCCGCCCGGGACGTCCGCCACCTCCAGTTCCCGCACGTAGCCGGGAACGTGACCGAGGATCCTGCCGCAGGTGATGCGCCGCCAATGCGCCCACGGCACCGACCACGGGCGTCCGGGTGAGCATGCGCGGATCGCGTCGGCGAGCGCGGTCTCGCCGCACTTCCGGGCGGCCAGCTCCAGGTACGAGGCGCGACGGTCAGCCGCCGAGCGCAACAGACCGAAACCTGCCCGCTGCACCACGAACGACAACTCGCGCCCGCGTGCCGAGCTCGCGGCGGGCAGGGCCTGGAGCAGTCGGTCCGGGCTCGCCGCCACGAGGAACTCCGCGTCCTCATGCAGCGGATCGAGCACTCCGCCAGCGGCCGCATGGGTCGCCAGATAGGTGCGCGTGTACGAGTCGGCCCCTGTCCAGTCTCCCGCCGCCACGTCCACGAGGATCTCGGCGAAGCGGCGCTGGATGTCGGCCGCCGGGCGTTCCGCCTCGGCGATTCCCCGCAGGTATTCGCCGAGAGCCAGGTGGAACAGCCGGTAGGTGTACCGGCCGTCCACGGTGCCGCGATGCAGTACGTCGGGTGCGGGACTGTCACGCAGCAGCCACGTGATGTCCTGATCGGTGTAGGTTCGCGCGCCGAGCTCGGTGGCCAGGCGAGCCCAGACACGCCGGTCGGCCAGTCCCTTGCCCTCGGCCAGTGCGAGGGGCATCAGCAGATCGCGGATCCTGGTCCGGTCGGCCGCGGTGCCGAGACGTTCGAGGTAGTGCTCCATCGCGGACCCGACGCTGTCGGGGAACTGCTCACCGACGTCCGCGACGTCCGGCGCGGCGGCGAGCGCGAGCCCGGTCAGCTGCGCGACCAGGAACGACGTGCCCGCCCTGGCCGCCACGGCGCCGGCGACCGCGCGCGCCGTCTCCGGCCGTTCGCGGTAGGGGGCCCGAGCATGCTCGTCCTCGGTCAGCAGCCGGAAGACGTAGTCGGCGACATCCTCCGGACGCGCGTGCTCCTCGTCGTCGAGGTCGATCTCGACCGCGTGCGGCCCGAACTGCCGCACGAGGCGCCGGTTCCAGCCGGGGCGCATCCCCGCGAGCAGCCGCACGCCCGTACGGTGCGCGGTCGCGGCGAGGGGCTCCAGCAGTTCGCGGATGAGCTCGGCCGGATCCGCGGCCTCGTCCACCGCGTCCACGATCACGATGCCGCGCCCCTCCAGCGGCCGTTCCGACAGCCGGTCGAGAAGGTCGCCCGGCAGCTCGGCCACCACTCCGAGCTCCGCCGCGATCAGGGTGGCGGCCTGCCTGGCCGAGAGCCCGCGCGCGAACACCGCCGCCCGGACGCTCCCCGGCGGCGCCAGCGTCGCCGGATCGGCGCGGGCGAGCTCCGCGGCGGGCACCTCGTTCCTCAACCCGGCATACCCGAAGGTGGCGACCCGGCCCAGCACGGCGGACTTGCCCGAGCCCGGCTCACCCGTCACCAGGCGCGCCCTCGGATCATCGGAGCCGGCGATCCACGCGACCAGTTCGGCGAGCACCCGCCGCCGCCCCGTGAAGTACCAGCCCCGCCGAAGCCCCGACCGCGTCAACCCACGGCTCGAGGTCTGGAAATGCCCTCGTAGCTCCGCGAGCCGAAGCGCCCGTGCGTCCCGCCGCTCGCGCGAGCGCAGGCGCCGTTCGGCCCATTCCTCGGCCCGCGTACCGGCGAACGGCAGGAGCGAGGAGACGGCCACCAGCACGATCAGCGCCGCGAACACGGAGGTGCTCCAGCCACTGGTGATCAGATTGACGAGCGCGCCGACCACCGTCGCCAGCACCGTGCCTCCCGCGGCGACCGCCGCGGGAAGCAGAGAGCGCCGGGGCCTGCGCACTACATCGTCCGACATTCCTGCTCCGAGCAGCGTGGCGGACAGGCCTGGAAGAAGTACATCACGCTGCGGGTGGACGCGCACGTGAGCGGGACACAGCGGTCACCCGTGCGACATCCCCGTCGGTAGCCACCAGGCGCGGATCGAACTCGAAGAAGAACCCGGCGGAGGCACTCGCATCCGATGGCGCGGCGAGTACGAGACGTCGTGGCCCGCGAGCTGGTACCTCCCGCGCTACCTGAGAAAGTTCATGGCGAAAATGGCTCACGGCCTAGCAGCACACGCCGCAGCGATCCACGACAAGACAACCTGACGTCCGCCTGAACTACCAAACGACAGCAAGCGGCCGAAGTCCTGGCTGCCCGGCATGCTCTCCTGCTGTGGACTGGTACGGCCGGCGGCCCTTCACTGTGAGGTATGGATCGGGCCTTGGCTTTGGACGAGGAGACGGGCAACGCCCTGCTGGCGTTTCTGTCGGCTGCGGATGTCCCCGAGGTGCCGGTGTCTGTGGCTTTGGCGGCGGTCTGGTGCGGCCCGCACCTGCTGCTGGTGTACGACCGGTTCCGCCAACAGTGGGAGCTGCCGGGCGGGGGGATCGATCCTGGTGAAGCGCCACTCCAGGCGGCCGTACGGGAACTGTACGAGGAGAGCGGGCTGGACCTGCCCGCCCTCGTCCTCGCCGGGTACGCGCGGTTCTGGCTCAGCACGCCGCCGCGCCAGGAATACGCCGCCGTCTACACCGCCGACGTCGCCGAGCGCCACGACGACTTCACGCCCAACGAGGAGATCGGAGCCATCCGCTGGTGGGACGCGACCACGCCCCTTCCTGAGGAGGCCCAGATCCTCGACGTGACTTTGGCGCGACTCGTGCGAGATCGGTAGCGGCGCGCGGGTCAGGTCGCGGGTTTGGACAGGATGGCAGCTGCTTCTGGCAGGTCCATGTAGCGGAGGCGGGCTTCGGCCATCTCGTCGGTCCATCGCTCTGCGATGTCGTAGCGTTCGGTCGCGGTGGTCTCCAGCAGCTTGCGGCCGGGGAACACCTCGTAACCGTCGAGCAGGTCGGCGTGGTCCCGCATGCCTTCCTGGAAGAGGTCCTCGCGGCGCAGCACGTACTTCAGGACGGGCACCTCGTCCCAGAGCCGGCGGCCGGTGGTCACGATCTCCATGACCCGCGACCGGTAGCCGGGGTCGCGGAGGAGGTGCTCGCGCACGATCGAACTCCCGACGTTCAGGTGCCGGATCTCGTCGATCCCCGCGCCTCGGCCGATCTCGCCGGCCGCCGGGTCGAGGCGGTCCCATTTGCGCTCGCTCAGCTCCGCGGCCGGTGCCAGGACTCCTTCCACCACGATCGTGAAGGCCGCGACGGCACCGATGAAGTCGCCCTCGTCGCGTACGGTGCGGACCACGAACTCCTCGATGGGGGCGAGCACCTCGGCGACGTAGTCCGCGGACAGCTCGGCGATCGTCTCGTGCAGCCGGTCGGCGGGCACACCGAGCTCGACCAGGTGGTTGCGGAAGACCATCGCATGCCGGGCCTCGTCCAGTACCTGCGTGGCGAAGAATTCCATCTCCGGGGTCCCCGGCGCCTCGGCCACGAAGTACGACAACGCCCGGGCGGCCCGGTCCTCGGCGACCGAACGCCAGCCCAGCTCCAGGATCAGCGCCTCGCGGAGCGGGCCGGGCTCGCGCATGTGCGCGGGCGTGGCCACGGCGTGGCCGGTGGCCGCCCGTCCCTTGAGGGTGCCCTGCGCCACGGCGGTCAGCCAGTACGCGAGGTCGCAGTCGCGGGTCGTCATGGTCAGGCCCGTCGCGCCGTCGAGCAGGTTGGGGGCCAGGTCGAAGTCGGCTTCCTTCGGCACTGTCATGCCGCCTCCTTGTGTCATGACCGGCCGAGCGCGGCGACCTGGCCGGATGGGTGGGTGGCCTCTCGGGGCAGGACGCGGAGCATTCCGTCGTGCAGCCGCCCGGCGAAGTGCAGGAGCGGGCCGCCTTCGCCGTTGCGGGCGGTGACGACCTTGCCGAGCAGGAGGTTGTGATCGCCCGCCGGGACCGTCGTCGTGAGGTGGCAGCCGAGGGACGCCAGCGAACCGTTGATCCACGGCGCCCCGCTGAACGCGTCGGGCTCCCACTCGAGGTGATCGAACTGGGCCAGTCCGCGTGGCCGGCCGGGATCGGCGAACCAGCCGGCGAGTGCGGACTGCCGCGTGGACAGCACGTTCACCGCGAAACGCCGGGCCTCGCCCACCACCTCGGTGAGGCCCGATCCATCGCGCAGGCACACGCCGACCAGCAGCGGCTCCCGCGAGATCGCGGTGACCGAGGAGACCGTCGTGCCGCGGACGATGTCGCCGTGCCAGACGGTCACCACCGCCACTCCGGTCGCCAGGCGGCGGACCGCCTGGCGCAGCACCACGTCCAGTTCGGAGGCCGTCATCTGACGGGCACCCCGGCGGCGGCCGGAGCCCGCCCGTCGGCCGCCCGCCCGTTTCCGGTGGAGAGCTCCTCCATCAGCCGGCGGTAGCCGGGCGCCGCGTGCGGCTCGAAGGGGAGGCTGAACGGCTTGAGGAAGTTGCCCCAGATGCCGCGGTCGCCGAAGATGTGCCACGGGATCGCGAGCAGCGCCCACTCCCAGCCGATGGTGAAGCCCCAGAGCACGATGATCGCACCCTGCGTGATCATGCTGTGCATGAGGTTGTAGGCGAGGTAGTAGTTCTTCGAGATGCGACCGGACGCGCTGCGCCGGAAGGCGATCGCGCCGGGCAGGTAGCCGACGAGATCGATGAACGCGAACAGGGCGATCGCCGGAATCCAGCGGATCTCGCTCCAGTGCAGAACGACGAAGACGTTGACGGCGATCCAGGCGACCACGTATTCGGCCCGGTGGAGCCGGAACGTCGTCGGGCTCTCGAAGGGGTTCTTCACATCCATGGCATCCTCACTGGCTGGTCAGGACAGCCGCATCGGCTGGCCGGTGAAATAGTCGACGAGCGCCTCCGCCATCGCGGTGCGCGACGGCGGGTGGTAGGCCAGCGGGCGGACGGCGGCGATCAGGTAGGCGATGTCCGGCGACCGCATGAACGCGATGCCGCCGAGCAGCTCCGCCGCCATGTCCGTGGCCTCCCTGAGCGCCTGCTGGGCCGCGTACCTGGCGACCAGGACGGTCGACACGGCGGCGTCGCCGGTGAGCCCGTCGGCCACGGCCCGGGCCGCACCCTCGACGAGGGCGACGGCGGACTCCAACTGGATCGCCGCCTGGGCACGGTCGGTCACGCTGCCCCGCCCTCCGGCCAGCGCCTGCTCCACCAGGGCGCTCGCGGCGCCGACATAGACCGAGGTCGCCAGCGTCTCGAACCAGGCGAAGCCGGTGGTCTGCAGGTCGTCGAGCCGGTCCGGGTCGTCCGGCTCGGTGCGGATCACCATGTCCGCCGGGACGAACACGTCGTTGAGCCTGACCTCGTGGCTCTCCGCGCCCGCCAGCACGTTGCTCAGCCAGAACCGGTGGACGGAGATGCCCGGCGAGCCGGCCGGGATGAGCAGCAGGGCGAGCGTGGGCGACCCGTCGACCGGCACCGCGGCGCTGGCCGTGAGCAGGTCCATCGAACGGGCGAGGCTGCACGGCTTCTTGCCGCCGTTGACCAGGTAGCCGCCGTCGGTGGCGCGGGCGGTCGCCGCCGGGACGACGATGTTGGCCCCCGGCTTCCCCTCGGCCCAGCCCGAGGCCACGATGAGATCGGCCGGTGCGATTTTGGTCAGGAGGTCCAGTTGCGCGGGGGTCAGGCGTCCGGCCCTCGTCGCGAGCGAGAAGAGCGTCGCCACCGTGTAGTGGTGCATCGTGGTGGCGGCACCCAGCGATGGCGAATAGGACGACATCGCGCGCACAATGCGTGACGCGCTGAGCGCGTCGACACCCATGCCGCCGTATTCGGCCGGTACGAGCAGCCCAGGGCCGCCGAACTTGCGGAAAAGGCCGAGAACGGGCCCGTCCGGTGCCTCACGTTCGGTCAGGGAGATCTCCGCGAGAGCGGCGCACATGCCCGGGTGGTGGCGCTCGCACACCTCGCGGGCCTCGTCAAGGGAACGCATCGATCATTCTCCGATCCATTTCAGGCGATCGCAGTCAGCGTTCTGCCCGGTCGATCCGGTCGATGCCTAAATCGCACCATCTCCTTAACGATGATTGCAGCCGGTTCTGACGCCGCGCTGACGGCGAACGGATTCCGTTCGCGGAGACATTCATCGAGGAGAGGCGAACGGGGCGAGGCGGCGGCACCGATCAGCGGGATGTCAGTGGGGAGTCGGGCAGGGCTGACATGCTGCATTCATGACCACCCCTGACAATTACCTCGGGCTGCCACTCCACCAGGTCGCGGCCGAAATCGAGCGGGCGCTGCGCCGTTACCCCGGCATTGCGCGTGCCCGCGTGATCCGCGATGCCGACGGCCGGTTCGTGGCCCAGGTGCTGCCGTGGGGCGTGCATTCCGTGACCGCCGACACCGGCGTCCTCGCCGAACTGGCGGGGATGAACATGGCCGAGACGCGATTCCTGCATGACGAGATCTTCGTCGATGAGGTCTATCTGCGCGGCGGGATCGTGCTCCGTGAAAATGCCGTCGTGTTCGATGTCGGCGCGAACGTGGGAATGTTCAGCGTCTTCGTCGGAGCACGCTGCCCGTCGGCGGAGGTGTATGCCTTCGAGCCGGTTCCTGAAGTGTTCGCCAGGCTTCAGCAGAACATTGACGAGCGCGGCCTCAACACCCGTCCGTTCAATTACGGGCTGTCCGATCGCGACCAGGAGGTCTCGTTCTATTACTACCCGAACATCTCGATCATGTCCTGCCGCCACGACTACACGAACTGGGACAACGAGATCGACCTGATCAAGCGGTACGTCGCGAACGAGCGCAGGAGCGGCCCGCCCGGGCGTGCGGAGCATCTGGCCGAGGTCGAGAGCCTGCTGGCCAGGGACTTCGAGTTCGTCGAATGCCGGTGCCGGCTCCGCACGCTGTCGTCGGTGATCGATGAGGTCGGGGTCCGCGGGATCGACCTGCTCAAGATCGATGCCCAGCGCGCCGAGTACGACGTGCTCCAGGGGATCGAGGCCCGCCACTGGCCACTGGTCCAGCAGGTGAGCATGGAGGTCCACGACGAGACCGGCTCGCCGACCGAGGGCCGGGTCGAGCAGGTCACCGGGTGGCTCGCCGAGCAGGGGTTCCGCGTCAGCATGGAGGTCGAGGAGATGCTTCGCGGCACCGGCCGCTATGCCGTCTACGCCATTCGCCCGGGCTACGAGAACGATCCGCGTCCGGTGGTGGCGGCGACCGGCACCACGCACGCGATCAAGCCCGAGCTCGTCGCGGACTGGCTTTCCGCTCGCCTGCCGGCGGAGCTGCTGCCGGACCGGGTGGACGTCGTTGATGCCCTTCCGCAGGCAGAGAGCTCCTAGGCCCACGCAGACCAGGGCCCGGCCGAGAGGAAGGCTCCTCGGCCGGGCCCTTGTCCTGACGTGAGCGCTGCACTGGTGCTGATGGTCACTGCCGTACGACGAGGTCCGGCGCTCTAGTCGTCGATGAGCACGTGTGCGCCGCTGACGCCGTCCAGCGCCGGAGCGATCGTCGAGATGACCTCGTCGACCAGCTGTTTGGTGGTGTCCGGGTGAACGAAGCAGAGCCGGGCCACCGGCTCGCCGTCCCACGACGTCGGGAGCACGAAGGCGACCTGGTCGGCGAGGAGCCTGGCAGACCAGTTCTCGTAGTCGTCCATTCCCCATCCGTCCCGCTGGAAGAGCACCACCGAGAGCTCCGGCTCACAGACCAGCGTGAGGCCCTCGGCCCCGGCGACGCGGTCGGCCGCGTAGCGGGCCATGGTGAGCGTGTTCTCGATGCCGTCGCGGTAGGCGTCCGTTCCGTGGACCGCCAGCCCGAACCACAAGGGCAGGCCGCGGGCCCGGCGGGTCAGGTGATGGGCGTAGTCGCTCGGGTTCCACACGCCGTTGGCGTCGTCGTGGATGGCGTCCAGGTAGGACGCTCGCTGCGTGTGCACCGCGTTCGCCATCGGCGGGTCGCGGTAGAGCAGCGCCGCGCAGTCGAACGGCGAGAAGAGCCACTTGTGCGGGTCGATGACCACGGAGTCGGCCTGCTCGATGCCGTCGAAGAGCCCGCGCACCGTGGGAGCGAACAGGCCGGCGCCGCCATAGGCGGCGTCGACATGGAACCACAGCCCGTGCCGTCGTGCCACCTCAGCCACCCCGGCGAGATCGTCGACCAGGCCGCCGTTCGTGGTTCCGGCGGTCGCGACCACGGCCACCACGTCGCCGGCGTGCGGCTCGCGGGCCAGGGCGGCCTGCAGTTCCCGGCCTGTCAGCCGGTGGCCGGCCGTGGGCACCAGCAGCGGTTCCATGCCCAGGAGGTGGAGGGCTTTGCTCACCGAAATGTGGGCTTCCGCGGCGAGGGCCACCTTGGGCCGCGTTCGCTGCGTGCCCTGAGCACCCTGCGCACCGCGACGGCTCAGGCCGGTGTCACGTGCGACGAGCAGGGCTGACAGGTTGCCGCTGGAGCCGCCGGACACGAAGCAGCCGCCGGCACCGGCCGGCAGCCCGGCGGCGTCGGCCAGTACGCGCAGGGCCTGGTTCTCGGCCGCGACCGGCCCGGCGGCCTCAAGCCACGAGATGCCGTGCAACGTGAAGCAGGAGACCAGCATGTCGAACAGGATCGATGTCTTCGACGGCACGCACGACACGAAGGCCATGAAGCGGGGGGTGTCACACGCGATGATGGCCGGGGCGATGTCGCGGAGGAAGACCGACAGGACCGCCTCGGGATCGTTGCCGGACGGCCCGATGAGCCCGGCCAGGCGCTCGGCGAGCCGGTCCCTGTCGCCGCCCGTCTTCAGCGGAACCTCGTCCAGGCTGAGCTGACGCCGGCACTCGTCGAACACGAGCCGTGCCAGCTTCCGGTCCAGTTGATGCATGCCGTTCACGTCCTGTCCCGCAATCTCGTGGGCCTACCTGGAGGCGGTGACGATGTCCTTGAGCCATCCGCTGAACGCCGGCATCCCCTCGTCCAGCTTGGCCAGAGCGGCGGAGCCGATGATGATCCCGTCGCAGCCGCCACTGCCGCGCAGCTCCTCGACGTCGGCGGGCCGGTCGATGCCGAAGGCGGCGCAGACCGGCAGATCCGGGCGGACGGAGCGAACCTCGACCCGCTTTCGCCGGAGGTCGGCGGGGGACGCGGCCCTCGTGCCCGTCTCCGGACCCAGCGAGGCGTACACGAAGCCACCGCCGCGGGAGATGATCCGCCGGTCGCCGTCGGAGAGGCCGGCGGCGGTGGCGTCCACCGCGGGGATGATGACCGCGCCCTCTTCGGCGGCGGCCACGGCATAGGACGCGAGATCCGGCGGGTCGCTCTCGAAGAGGTAGCCGGAGACTCCCGCCCGCAGCGGTGGCGGCGCCGACCACGTGGCGGGCGAAGGCCAGGCGGACCCGTAGACGACGGCCACCCGAACGGGGGCGCGCAGCAGCCACGCGGTCGCCTCGGCCTCCGAGTAGGGCTCGGCGTCCCGCAGCGCCCGGGCGATCATCGGGCCGGTCCTGGGCGACCACCGCGGATCCGACACCGCCGGGAATTCGATGAAGTCCACCTCATGCCTGACGCACAGGTCGAGCGCCTCCTGGCTCGTGTTCCAGTCCGGGAAGCCGGGGATCAGATAGATCCCGATCGCGAGCTCTCCCCGTCTCGCACGACCGCAGATGATGTCCGACAGGCGCGGCGGCGTCATCGCTCGCCTCCGCCCGGAGCGGGGATGCTGGACAGGACGCGGAGGCCGCAGTACGACTCCCACAGCGTGGCATGTGCCTGAGCCCCGTAACCGCCGTCCGGTTTGCCGAGCTTTTCCACCGCCAGCCTGAGCCGGTCGGTCCAGACGACGTCGTTCAGTACCTCTCCCGCGCGGAAGCCCCAGTACGAGGCGGCGAGTGAGGGAGCGTCATCGTCAGCGGTGAGTGTCGCGAGGCCGGACGGCGTGGCGAACCGCGACCTGAGCCATGCGGCGGTGACGCGGCTCTCGGCGGGACCGAGGGGGTGCTGGAGGAGCGACAAGCTGCAGACGGCACAGTAGGTGTGCTCGGTGTCCGGCGGCCGGCCCGGAATGCCCGCATAGCCTCCGCCGCCGTCCCGGCAGGCCTGGATGAAATGGACGAGCGAGCGAGTCACCTCGGGGGAGAGCAGGCCGAGTGCCCCCAATTGTTCGAGTGCGCGCAGGACATAGAACATCTCGTCGATGTCCGATGAGGCGGGCAGGTGAGGCTCGGCCAGCTCGCCGGCGAACCAGCGCGGGAGCTCGTCGGGCACATCGTCACGCCGCCCGGAGAGCGTGAGCGCGCGCACCGCGTAGTAGCCCGCGGCCCGGGACGGCTCAGGGTCGGCGGCCGTCATCGCGAACGTGCCGCCCGCCCGGCGGCAGGCGTCCATGAAAGGGGCGGGCGTGAGCGGCTCACCGGACAGCATCGAGGTGATCTCGGCGGCCCACCGCAGTGCTTCCATCGTCGGCACGTCCTCCCGGGCTTCCAGGTAGGCGCCCGGTCCTTGCCGTCGGGAAGCCAGGAAGCGCGACGTCGCGTCGGCTCGAAGTAGCGTTGGAGTACTGGCCGGAAATGGCATCAGGAAAACAGCTCCTCACGTTGACGCAATGGCAGGGGAATCAGGCGGCGGCGGGAAAGTCAGCCGCCGGCGGTGCCGAACGCGTAGCTCTGCGGCGGGATCTCAACGAAGTCGAGGCCGGCCAGCGCGCCGGGGGCCGGCAGGCTCTTGGGCGTCGGCTCGTCGAAGAGGAAGTCGCCGCGCAGGTCGCAGCGGTGCTGAGCGAGCTGGTAAAGCCGGAACAGCAGCCCCACTTGCTCGTGAAGGTCGTTCATTCTCTCCGTGTCGAGGAAGGTGCTCGCCTGCGCCATGCTGCTGATCCTGCTGAGCGCGGCGATCGAGATCGTGAAGCTGACGAGGTCGGTCGGCTCCACCGTGGACGGGTCCTGCTCGCGATACCGATAGGGCTTGGGCAAAGCCTCTAGCAGGTCACCCGCATAGATGATGAAATCCGCCGCCCGGCCCATTGTCTCGGGGCTGGCGAGCATGTCCTTGCCCATGACGTAGTTGACATAGCCGAACAGCTGGGGATTGCGGCTGTAAAAGAGCAGCGTGGCCAAGCCGTCGTCGCGTGAATCATCGAGAACGGCGCTGCGCCGCTGGCGCAATTCGTTGATGCACGTCCCGTAGCAGCCGGAATCGATGAGGGCGATGGAGGGCTGCCGGAGAATCGAGTTCGCCGTCAGCGGGTCCGGCCTGGTGGTCCTCGACACGTGTGCCAGGTGCAGATCGAGGCCCTGGTCCAGGGACGTGGCCGCGATGTAGAACGGCAGCGCGTCGCGGGCGAGGAAGACCAGGGTCTCGATCGAGTTCTGGCGGCACCAGCGCAGCGCCCAGTTCGTGAAGCCGAGCCAGACGGGGGTCCACGGCTTGATGATGGTGAGATAGCGCTCGGTGGTGCCACAGAGCCAGGCCGAGAGCTCGCGTTCCGTACCGAAGATCCGGTTGCAGACCTGATCGACCTGGTGCTCGGAGAGATCCTTCGCCGCGGTCATCGACGCACGGAACTCCGCGTCGGCCTCCTCGACGGTGGGGGCGGCGAGCGAGCCCCCGCCCGGCCACTTCTCCAGGCAGTAGTCGACGACCGCGCGAGAATAGTCCGCGGTGAACCGGTACTCGGTCGGCTTGGGCAGGTCCCGCAGCAGGGTCGTCAGCCACTGGTGCACGCCGGAGACAGGGATCGCGGTGCGCGCTTTCCCGCCGACGGGGTCGAGGGAGACGGGCCCGGGGGCGCGAAGGCCGGCTGACGCGTTCACGGTCATGAGACCGGGTGCGCCTTACCTTGCGGGACCCCGTGTTCCCACGGCCGTCGTGTGCCCCAGAGGGGCACGGTGTCGTCTGCGGTTGTGTCACCCACGGATCCTCCTAGAAAGCGTCAACGGCACCAAGGCAGAAAGACGAGGCAGAAGGGCCGCAGGAGTGCGTGCGGCTCCTTCTGCCTGTCATCGCGGAGAGGGCAGGATTCGAACCTGCGTAGGCGCCTGACGGCGCCTTCCCGGCTGACGCCGGGCCCCATTAGGCCACTTTGGGAACCTCTCCAGGGTTACTGCTCCGGTGTTCAGTTTTTGTTCCGCTAAAGCCATCATGACGGATGGCCCTGATCTGCGGCTGACTCGTAACTGACCTTTTTGTGGCCTTGATATCCGTCGTTCCGTATGCGATAAATCTTGCGAGCACCGTCATGAATGGGGCATTGCGATGACCGAGACGATTACGAGATCAGATATCGCGCTGGAGGCCATCCAGCGGTACCCGGACGCGGACAATCCCAGCTCGTTCCTCGCGGTCAACGAGGGCAACGGTCATCTGCACCTGCCGGACACGCCGGGCGTGATCGTCTACCGGCCCACCGGGCGATATCTGGTGCAGTTCGGCGGCCCGTTCGCGCCTCGGGAGGCCCGCCCCCGGCTGCTGCGCGCCTTTCTCGACCTGGCCGCCGAACAGGACCGGGAGATCGTCGCCATCCAGCTCCAGGGCGCCGACACGGCCGAATATCTCGACGCGGGTTTCACGGTCAACCAGATAGGCGCGTCGTACGCGCTCCGGCTCGACACGTTCAGCCTGCGCGGAACGGCGTTCATGCGGCTGCGCAACAAGATCGCACGAGCCCGGCGAAGCGGGCTCACGATCAGTGAGGTGCCGCTCGGCCCCTGGCACGCCGCGATGAGCGACCTGGACGCGGCCTGGCTGGGCTCCAAGGGCGGCGCCAAGCCGCTCGAATTCCTCGTGGGGGAGTACGGCGGGCGCTATCAGCACCTGCGCCGGCTCTTCGCCGGCGTCAACGGCGACCGGCTGATCGGCTACATCTCGTACTCACCGGTCTACGGCTCCCGGCCCGGGTGGATGCACGACCTCAGCCGCCGCCGGCCGGACTCCACGCCGGGCGTGATGGAGGCGATCAACAAGGTCGCCATCGAGACCTTCCAGGCCGAGGGGACGCAGTGGCTCCACTTCGGGTACACGCCCTTCTCGGGGCTCTCGACCGGACACGAGCCGCCCGGTCACAGCCGAGCCTTCCACTGGTTCATGGAAGAGCTCTGGAGCAACGGCGGCCACATCTACCCGGCGCAGACCCAGTACGCCTACAAGGAGAAATGGAAGCAGGACGTCATCCTGCCCGAGTACATCGCCTTCCAGCACGGGGCCAGCATTCCCGCCCTGGTGCACGTCTTCCGGGCATGCAATGCCGTCTGAAGAGACCACGACGAGACCCGGGAGGGAACGCCATGACAGATGAACCGGACGAGATCTCCGCGGCCGGGGCCAAGGTCGTCGAGATGCTCGGCGCGTGCGCGCAGGCCCCCGATGACCTGGAGATCGGCCGCGCCGCCGATGCCGCGCTGACGAGACTCGAACAGCTCCTCGCCGTCAGCGAGGACCACCGCTCTTCCTGATGCGTGGCGAACACCACCGCCCGTTCGGATCAACACCTGACGGGCGGTGTCGCGACCCCGGCCGGCAGATTCCTGCTGCGCTTGATCGGGCCGATGAACAGCCAGATGTCGGTGATGACGTTCGCGCCGGTGAGGATGAAAAGCGCCGTCTGGACGTCGAAGACCGTGCCCAGCACACCGCCGGCGAGACTGCCGATGGGCCAGACGCCGAAGAAGGTGAACCGCATGGTCATGGCGACCCGGGCGCGCATTTCAGGCGGGCAGTACGCCTGCCGGAAGGCGCCCCCCGTCACGTTTCTCACGACCACGCCGGTGGCCCACACCAGGGTCCCGGCCAGCGCCACCACCACCAGCAGCGGGCCGTGGCCGGCGAGCGGGAACAGCAGGAGGAAGCAGTCGGTCACGGGGGCCGTCAGCAGGGTCCGGGCGGATCCCAGCCGGCGGGTGATCCTGGGCGCGACGACGGCGCCGAGCAGTCCGCCGACGCTGATCGTGATCGTGGTGGCGCCGACCGCCCAGGGGCCGAGCCCGGCGCCCTGGATCAGGAACACGACGACCAGCGCCTGGACACCGCCCATGAGCAGGTTCGTGGAGGCGCTGTTCACGGTGATGATCCGCAGATAGGGATCGCGCAGCACGAACTCGGCCGCGTCCCGGACATCGGCCCGGACCGTGGTGCGCGGCCGGTCCGGCCGGTCGCCGGAATGATCGGATGGTTCACGCGCCCGGATGGACCACAGGCAGGCGGCGCTGACCAGGAAGCTGACCGCGTCGAGGAGCAGTGCGAGAACGGCCGAGAAGAGCTGGGTGATCAGCCCGCCCAGGCCGGGGCCGGCGATGTTGGCGGCCTGTTCGCTGCCCATCAGGCGCGAGTTCGCGGCGAGCAGTTCGTCCTTGCCGACCAGGAACGGCACGTACGCGTTGTACGCCGCGGTGAACAGGACGGTCGCGCACCCGACCGCGAACGCGATGACCAGCAGGTACCAGAAGGTCAGAACGCCGAGCCAGGCCAGCACCGGGACGCTCGTGATCAGGACCGCCGAGGCGAGCTGACAGCCGATCATCACCGGCCGCCGGCTGTGGCGATCGGCCCAGACGCCCGCCTGCAGCCCGACGAGCAGCCACGGCAGCCAGATCATGGCGTTCAGCACGCCCATCATCAGCGTGCTCGCGCCCAGCGTCTGCAGCGCCACCAGGGGCAGCGCGAAGGTCGTCACGGCGGTGCCGGTCTTGCTGATGGACTCCGCCGTCCACAGCAACCGGAAGTCCCGTCCGCTCAGCCCGCCGCCACCGGTGGTGGCGGCGGCGGTGTCCGTGGCCATCAGGGTGACATCCTGGCCGCGAGCAGTGCTCCGATCTCCGCCACAGGGCCGGGCTTCATCATCTCGAAGTGGCCGCAGCCGACGGTGTGGTGGTCAATGGTCCCGCGGACGTACGGCTGCCACAGTTCCAAGGCGTCAGAGTCGCCGAGACGGGTGCCTTCCGCCTGGACGAAGACCAGATCTCCGTCGAAGACCTCGTGCTCGTCGCCTTGGGCTATCCGGATGAGATTCCCGGCAGCGCGCGGAAGGTCGGCCAAGGTCTGCTCCGGGAGACCGAAGCCGTTGGCGACCGCCTGCCTCATCCGCCGCCGTGACCGCGGATCGTCGGCGGTCTCGACGCTCAGGCCGAGATCCTGGGCCATGGTGACCAGGATCGCCTCCTCGATCGCGTCGAGCATGGCGGGCGGGTCCATGTCGAGGAGCCATGGGTTGGTGGGATACGAATCCAGGAGAGCCAGGAACTCCACCCGCTCGCCCTCCCGCTGCAGCCTGCCCGCGACGGCGTGCGCGATGGTTCCGCCCAGCGACCAGCCGAGAAGGCGGTAAGGACCCGTCGGCTGGACCTCACGTATCCGGTCGGCGTAGCTCGCGGTGAGCTCCGCGAGATCCCGCGGCCCGGCCTGCTCGCCGGCCAACTGGAGGCCGTAGATGGGGAGGTCGGCGGGCAGATGGCGCTGCAAGCCCGAGTAGCACCAGGCCACGCCGGACACCGGATGCACGCAGAACAGCGGCGGCTGTTCGCCCGACGTCCGGATCGCCACCACCGGATCGATCCGGGCCTGTGCGGCAGGGTCCGCCGCGAGCGATTCGATGACCCCCGCCACGGTGGGCGCCTGGAGGAACAGCCGGACCGACAGGTCCGTTCCCAGCGCCGCTCGGATCCGGCTCACCAGCCGGGTGGCCAGCAGCGAGTGACCGCCGAGCGCGAAGAAGTTGTCGTCGGCACCCACCGACTCCAGGTCGAGAACCTCGGCGAACAGGCAGCACAGTGCCTCCTCGCGAGCGGTGCGAGCGGCCTGGGCGCCGGAGCCCAGCGCCGCGTAGTCGGGGTCGGGGAGGGCGTTGCGGTCGAGTTTGCCGTGCGAGGTCAGTGGCAGGGCGTCGAGGGTGACGAATGCTGAGGGGATCATGTAGTCGGGGAGTTTGGTCAGGGCGTGGCGGCGCAGCTCGTTGGTGTCGGGCGGGTCGTCGGTGGGGACGAGGTAGGCGACGAGCCTGTCGTGTTTGGCTACGACTGCGGCTTGGTTGATCAGTGGGCTTTCGGTCAGGACGGTGGCGATCTCGCCGGGTTCGATGCGGAAGCCGCGTATCTTCATCTGGGCGTCGGCTCGGCCCAGGAATTCCAGTGCGCCGTGGCGGGTCCAGCGCACCAGGTCTCCGGTGCGGTACATCCGTTCGCCCCCGGCCGCGAACGGGTCGGCCACGAACCGCTCCGCAGTCATGCCAGGACGGCCCCAATACCCCCGGGCAACCGGCTCCCCGGCCACATACAGCGCGCCCGGTACTCCTGCCGGAACGGGCCGCAGCCACTCGTCCAGCACGTACACCCGGCTACCCGACATCGGGCGGCCGATCACCGGCCGGTCGCCGCTCACGGGGGCGACCACCGAGTCCACCGTGCATTCGGTCAGGCCGTAGAAGTTCCAGCCCGCCACGCCCTCAGCCTGGCCGATCCGCTCCCACAGCCCGGCGCCTACCGCCTCGCCTCCCAGGATCAGTACCGAAGGCCCGCCCTGCCCGAGCAGCCCCTCCGCTATGAGTTGCTCGGCATAGGAGGGGGTGACTTCCAGTACGTCCACCCCGTGCTCGCGTCCGTAGCCGACCAGCGCGTGCGCGTCGCGGCGGACGTCATCGTCGAGCACGTGCAGTTCATGACCGTCCAGCAGCCACAGCACCATGATCCACACAGCGTCGAACGACAGCGCGGTCACCAGCGCCGCCCGCAGCCGCTGTCCGGCCCGCCGCGTCGCGGGCTCGATCACTTCGCCGCGCATGAACGCTGCCAGGTTCGCCAAGCCCTGATGGGTGGCGACGACGCCCTTCGGTCTGCCGGTCGACCCGGAGGTGTAGGTCAGGTGCGCCGGGTCGGACGGCTCCAGCATCCTGCGGTGCTCGGCCGCGCCGACCGGCCCGTCCGCGAGCCCCGCCAGCGCGGCCTCCGCCTGCGCCGAGCCCAGCACCAGCGTCCGGACACCAGGACCCGCCAGCCCGGCCGCCGGTTCGGCCGCCGCCTCGGCCGTCGTGATCACTACGCGAGGTGCCACGTCCGTCACCATGAACCGCACCCGGTCCGGTGGATACGACAGATCCACCGGTACGTACATCGCCCCGGCGGCCAGTACCCCCAGCATCGCCACCACCGAGTCCGCCGACCGTGGCAACGCCACCACCACCGGGTCCCCGGGGCCGGCCCCTGCCGAGATGAGCCAGCGGGCCAGCCGGTTCACCCGTCCGGCCAGCTCACCGAACGACAGCTCCACGTCCCCGCACACCACCGCGGTCAGCTCCGGCTCCACCGTCGCCGCCCGCGCCGCGAACAGCTCCGGCACCAGGTCCGGCTCGGGCGTCGCCGGTTCGCCCTGTCCCAGTTCCAGCAGCGTCCGCCGCTCCTCCGCCGTCAGCACCTCGATCCGGCTCACCGCAAGATCGGGCGCCGCCACGGCCGCCTCCAGCACCCGCACCAAGCCTTCCGCCAGCGCTTCGGCGCTCTCCCGATCGAACAGGTCGACGGCGTACGCGACGTTGACGTCCAACCCGGCCGGGCGCCCGCCGGGGCCGAAGTGCTCCATCACCGTGAAGGTGAGGTCGACCTTGGCGGTCGACGTGCGCACCGTTTCCATCTCCGCGGACAGCCCGGGCAGCAGCTCCGCGACCGTCGGCATGACCAGGACGTTCAACATGACTTGGAAGAGGGGGTTGCGGGCCGGTGACCGTTCCGGGTTGAGGTGCTCGACCACCAGCTCGAACGGCGCGTCCTGGTTCTCCAGCACGGTCAGGGTCGTCTCGCGCACCCGGCCCAGCAGCTCGGCGAAGCTGGGGTCCCCGGACAGGTCCGTGCGTACGACCACCGTGTTGAGGAAGAAGCCGACCAGATCGTGCAGCGCGTTGTCGGTGCGTCCGGCCAGCGGTGACCCGACCGGGATGTCCTGCCCGGCGCCCCACCTGCTCAGCAGCACGGCCAGCGCGGCGTGCAGCACCATGAACAGCGTCCCCCCGCGCTGGCGCGCCAGGTCGGTGAGACGAGCGTGGAGGTCCGCGTCCACCGTCAACGGCACGGTGTCGCCGCGGTAGCTGGCGAACGGAGGGCGAGGCCGGTCGGTGGGCAGCGGCAGGCACTCCGGCGCGTCCGCCAGCTCCTTGGCCCAGAACGCGAGCTGGCCGGCGAGCACACTGCCGGGATCGTCGGCTCTGCCGAGGAGTTCGGCCTGCCACAACGTGTAGTCCGCGTACCGGACGGGCAGCGGCTCCCAATGCGGGGCCCGGCCCTGGGATCGTGCCTGGTAGGCATGCCCGACATCACGCCACAGCGGAGCCGTCGACCAGCCGTCCCCGGCGATGTGATGCATCACGATCATCAGTACGTGCTCGTCCGGGCCGAGGACGAACAGCGTCGCGCGGAACGGCGGCCGGGGGGCGGCCAGGTCGAACACATGGCTCGCGGCCTGATGCATCGCCGCCGTCAGACCACCGGGCTCCGGCTCGGCGACCTCCAGCTCCAGGCAGACCTGGTCGATGCCCAATACCTGCTGGCAAGGCTCTCCCTTGACGTCCGGGAAGACCGTCCGCAGTGGCTCATGTCTGCGCACGACGTCGTTCAACGCGGCGGCCATCGCCTGGCGGTCCAGCGGCCCCCGCAGCCGCAGCGCTCCCGGGATGTTGTAGGTCGCGCTGGGGCCTTCCAGCCTGTTCAAGAACCACAGCCGTCGCTGCGCGAACGACAACGGGATCATCGTGTCTCCTCAGATCATCGCCGGATCGGTCATCGGGCGTAGCGCGGGCCGGGCGGGCCGGGCGTCGGCGAGCCCGGCGCTGAGCCCGGCCACGGTCGGTGCCTGGAAGACCGCCCGGACCGAGACCTCGGCGCCCAGGTCGCTCCGTATCCGGTTGACCAGCTTGGTGATCAGCAGCGAGTGGCCGCCGAGCGCGAAGAAGTCGTCGTCGATTCCGATGGGCGCGCGGCCGAGGAGTTCCTCGTACAGCCCGCACAGGACCTCCTCCTCGCGGGTGCGCGGCTCCCGGCCCGCCGGGGCGTGCGACTCCGCGGGGTCGGGGAGGGCCTTGTGGTCGAGTTTGCCGTTGGGGGTGAGCGGCAGGGCGCCGAGGGTGACGAACGCCGAGGGGACCATGTGGACGGGGAGTTCGGTCATGGCGTGGCGGCGCAGTTCGGCGGGGTCGGCGGTGCCGTCGGCCGGAACCAGGTAGGCGACCAGCGCGTCGTCGCGTGCGACCACCGCCGCAGTCTTGACCAGCGGGCTCTCGGCCAGGACGGTGGCCACTTCACCGGGTTCGACGCGGTGGCCGCGTACCTTGACCTGATCGTCGGCACGTCCGAGGAACTCCAGCGTGCCGTCGCGGGTCCAGCGGGCCAGGTCGCCGGTGCGGTACATGCGTTCGCCGGGTGTTCCGAAGGGATCTGCGACGAACCGTTCAGCGGTCAGCTCTGGCCGGCGCCAATATCCCCTGGCGACTTGTGCCCCGGCCACGTACAGCGCGCCCGGCGTTCCTGCCGGGACGGGGCGCAGCCACTGATCCAGCACGTACACCCGCGTGCCGGGTACAGGACGGCCGATCACCGGCCGGTCGCCGCTGACCGGCGCGACCGCTGAGTCAACTGTGCATTCGGTGGGTCCGTAGAAGTTCCAGGCCGTGACGTCGTCGGCCTGGCTGATCCGTTCCCACAGCCCGGCGCCCACTGCCTCGCCGCCCAGGATCAGCACGGACGGTCGATGTTCGCCGTCCAGGAGTCCGTCCTCGGTCAGCAGCTCGGCATACGAGGGCGTCACGTTCACCACGTTCACCCCGTGCTCGCGGACGTAGCCGACCAGCGCGTGTGCGTCGCGGCGGGTGTCGTCGTCGAGCACGTGGAGCTCATGGCCGTCCAGCAGCCACAGCACCATGTCCCAGGACGCGTCGAACGACAGCGCTGCCACCAGGGCGGCCCGCAGCCGCCGCCCTGCCTGCCGCACCGCCGGCTCGATCACTTCGTCGCGCATGAACGCGGCCAGGTTGGCAAGGCCCTGGTGGGTGGCGACCACACCTTTCGGCCGGCCCGTCGACCCCGAGGTGTAGATCATGTAGGCAGGGTCCGACGGTGTCAGCATCCTGCGACGCTCGTCCGCGCCGACCGGCCCGTTCGCCAGCTCTGCCAGCTCGGCTTCCGCGTCCGGCGAGCCCAGCGCCAGCTGCCGGACATCGAGATCCGCCTGTTCCGCCAGTGCCCCCGTTGTGATCACCACGTGCGGCGCCGCGTCCGCCAGCATGAACCGCACCCGCTCCGGTGGATACGTTAGGTCCACCGGTACGTACATCGCCCCAGCCGTCAACACGGCCAGCAGCGCCACGATCGAGTCGGCCGATCGTGGAAGCAGCACCGCGACCGGGTCTCCTGGACCCGATCCTGCCGCGATGAGCCAGCGGGCCAGCCGGTTCACCCGTCCGGCCAGCTCGGCGAACGACAGCTCCGCATCGCCGCACACCAACGCGGTCAGCTCCGGCTCCGCCGTGGCTCGCGCTTGGAACAGCTCCGGCACCAGCTCCGGTCCGGTCGTCGCCGGTTCGCCCTGCCCCAGGTCCAGCAGCGCTCGCCGTTCCTCGGCCGTCAGCACGTCGAGCCGGCTGACCGGGACGTCCGGTGCCGCCACGACCGCCGCCAGCACCCGTACCAACCCCGCCGCCAGCTCCTCCGCGCTCTCCCGATCGAACAGGTCGAGCGCGTACTCGAGGTCGCCCGTCAGCCCGGCCGGCCGCCCGTCGAGATCGTGGTCCTCGGTCAGCGTGAAGGAGAGGTCGACCTTGGCGGTCGCCGTGCGTATCACCTCCATCTCCGCGTTCAGCCCCGGCAGCGGATCCGCGTCGCGCGGCGCGTTCTGCAGCGTCAGCAGGACCTGGAAGAGGGGGTTGCGGGCCGGTGACCGTTCCGGGTTGAGGTGCTCGACCACCAGCTCGAACGGCGCGTCCTGGTTCTCCAGCACCGCGAACGTCCGCTCGCGCACCCGCCCCAGCAACTCCGCGAAACTCGGATCCGCGGACAGATCCGTGCGTACGACCACCGTGTTGATGAAGAATCCGACCAGATCGTCCAAAGCATCGTCGGTGCGCCCGGCCAGCGGTGACCCGACCGGGATGTCCTGCCCCGCCCCTCTCCTGCTCAGCAGCACGGCCAGTCCGGCGTGCAGCACCATGAACAACGTCGCCTCGTTCGCCTGCGACAGGTCGGTGAGACGAGCGTGCAGGCCGGCGCTCACCGTCAGCGGCGCGACATCGCCGCGGTACGTGGCGACCGGGGGCCGGGGCCGGTCGGTGGGCAGCGGCAGGCACTCGGGCGCGTCCGCCAGCTCCTTGGCCCAGAACGCGAGCTGACCGGCGAGCACGCTGGCGGGATCGTCGGCTCGGCCGAGGAGTTCGGCCTGCCACAACGTGTAGTCCACGTAACTGACAGGCAGCGGCTCCCAATCCGGCGCGCGCTCCTGGGATCGCGCCTGGTAGGCGCGCCCGACGTCACGCAGCAGCCGGCCCGTTGACCAGCCGTCGCCGACGATGTGATGACCCACGAGCATGAGCACGTGCTCGTCGGGGCCGAGGACGAACAGCGTCGCGCGAAACGGCGGCCTGGAGGCGGCCAGGTCGAACGCCTGGCTCGCGGCCTGGCGCATCGCCGCCGTCAGGCCACAGGACCCGGGCTCGGTGATCTCCAGCTCCAGGCCGGCCTGATCAGTGTCCAGTACCTGCTGGCAGGGCTCTCCTTTGACGACCGGGAACACCGTCCGCAGTGGCTCATGCCGGTCGATGACGTCGTTGATGGCGGCCGCCATCGCCTGGTGGTCCAACGGCCCTCGCAGCCGCAGCGCTCCCGCCATGTTGTAGGTCGCGCCGGGGCCTTCCAGCTTGTTCAAGAACCACAGCCGCCGCTGCGCGAACGACAACGGGATCATCGTGTCTCCTCAGGTCGTCGCCGCACGGCGCATCGGCCGCAGCGCGGGACGGGCAGGACGGGCGTCCGCGAGCCGCGCGCTGAGCCCGGCCACGGTCGGCGCCTGGAACACCACCCGGACGGAAAGCTCGGCGCCGAGCTCGGTCCGTATCCGGCTCGTCAACCGCGTGGCCAGCAGCGAGTGACCGCCGAGCGCGAAGAAGTCGTCGTCGATCCCGATCGGCACGCGGCCGAGCAACTCTTCGTACAGCCCGCACAGGACCTCTTCCCGGCGATCGCGCGGGCCCCGGACCACGGGAGTAGGCGACTCCGCGGGATCGGGAAGGGCCTTGTGGTCGAGTTTGCCGTTCGGCGTCAGCGGTAGGGCGTCGAGGGTGATGAAGGCTGAGGGGATCATGTAGTCGGGGAGTTTGGTCTTGGCGTGGCGGCGTAGTTCGCCGGTGTCGGGTGGGCTGTCGGTCGGGACGAGGTAGGCGACGAGCCTGTCGTGTTTGGCTACGACTGCGGCTTGGTTGATCAGTGGGCTTTCGGTCAGGACGGTGGCGATCTCGCCGGGCTCGATGCGGAAGCCGCGTATCTTCACCTGGGCATCGGCCCGACCTAGAAACTCCAGTACGCCGTCGCGGGTCCAGCGCACCAGGTCTCCGGTGCGGTACATCCGTTCGCCCCGGGCTGCGAACGGGTCGGCCACGAACCGCTCCGCGGTCATGCCAGGACGGTTCCAATAGCCTCGTGCTACCTGCGCCCCGGCCATATACAGCGCGCCCGGTACTCCTACCGGAACGGGGCGCAGCGACTCGTCCAGCACGTACACCCAAGTGCCGGGCACCGGGCGGCCGATCACCGGTCGATCACCGGTCACCGGGGCGACCACCGAGTTCACCGTGCATTCGGTCGGGCCGTAGAAGTTCCAGGCCGTGACTTCGTCGGCCTGGCTGATCCGTTCCCACAGCCCGGCGCCTACTGCCTCGCCGCCCACGATCAGCACCGACGGTCGACGTCGCCCGTCCAGGAGTCCGTTCTCGATCAGCTGCTCGGCATACGAGGGAGTGGCCTCCACCACGTCCACCCGGTGCTCGCGCACATAGCTGACCAGCGCGGTTGCGTCGCGACGGGTGTCGTCATCGAGGACGTGCAGCTCATGGCCGTCCAGCAGCCACAGCACCAGGTCCAAGGACGCGTCGAACGACAGCGCCGCCACCAGGATCGCCCGCAGCCGCCGTCCGGCCCGCCGTGCCGCAGGTTCGATCACCTCGCCGCGCATGAACGCGGCCAGGGCCGCCAGGCCCTGATGGGTGGCGACAACGCCCTTCGGCCGGCCCGTCGACCCGGAGGTGTAGATCGTGTACGCCGGGTCCGACGGTGTCAGCATCCTGCGGCGCTCGTCCGCGCCGATCGGCCCGTCCGCCAATCCCATCAATTCGGCCGCGGTCTCGGGGGAGTCCAGCACCAGCGGCCGTGCACCGAGATCTGCCTGTTCCGCCAGCTCGGCCGTGGTGATCACCACGTGCGGCGCCGCGTCCGCCAGCATGAACCGCACGCGCTCCGGTGGATACGTCAGGTCCACCGGTACGTACATCGCCCCCGCCGCCAACACCGCCAGCAGCGCGACCATCGAGTCGGCCGATCGTGGAAGCAGCACCGCGACCGGATCTCCTGGACCCGCTCCTGCCGCGATGAGCCAGCGGGCCAGCCGGTTCACCCGTCCGGCCAGTTCACCGAACGACAGCTCCGCATCGCCGCACACCAACGCGGTCAGCTCCGGCTCCACCGTCGCCGCCCGCGCCGCGAACAGCTCCGGCACCAGCTCCGGCTCAGCCGCTGCCGGTCGCGTCCGGCCCAGCTCCAGCAGCTCCTGCCGTTGCTCGGCCGCCAGTACCTGGACGCGGCTCACCGGGACGTCCGGTGCCGTCGCCGTCGCCTCAAGCACCCGGACCAATCGCGCCGCCAGTTCTTCCGCGCTCGCCCGATCGAAGAGGCCGGGCCGGTGTTCGACGGCCATGTCGATCACGTCGCCCGACGCCTGTACAGCGAGGCCGAGCGTGTAGTTGGTCTTGACGTCGGTCCGCACGTCCGACATCGGGAAACCGCTCGTCGTGCCCGCCCCGGGGAAGTTCTGGAACGACAGGTGGGCGTCGAACAGTTCCGGCTGTCCCGCCGCACGCCGGATGTCGACCAGGCCGAGATGGTGGTGGGGGATCAGCCGCGCCTGGTCGGCCTGGAGCCGCGCCAGCATGGTGGCGACCGTCTCGGTCCGGCTGAGGTCCTGGCGTACCCGGACCGGCACCGTGTTGAGGAACATCCCCGCCATGTTCTCGATGCCCGGCACCTCCGGAGGGCGGCCGGTGACCGTGCCCCCGAACACCGCGTCGCTCTGGCCGGTGGCGGTGCCGAGGGCCAGCCCCATCGCTCCTTGGAAGACGGTGTTCATCGTGAGGCCGCGGCTGCGTGCGAAGCCTCGCAACCTCGTGACCAGTTCGGCGGGAATCCCGACGTTGAACTGCTCGCTGTCGGCCAGCCATCGTTCAGGTCCGGACGGCGCCAGCAGGGTCGGCCCCGGCAGCCCGTCGAGCGCGGCTTTCCACGCCTGCTCGGCCGCGACGCGGTCCTGTCTGGCCAGCCAGCGGTAGTAGTCCTCGTACGGCGGAGGCTCGGGCAGCCCGGAGGCGTCTCCGCGCCGTTCATAGAGTTGAGCCAGCTCGCCCAGCAGCAGCCAGGAGGACCACCCGTCCAGGACGGCGTGATAGGTGCAGAGGATGAAGCGGTGCTCGTCCGGCGCCAGCCGCACCAGCACGAACCGGGTCAGCGGCGGTTTCGTGAGGTCGAAGCGCTCCGATCGGACGGACTCCGACAACCTTTCCAGCCGCTCGGTGCGTTCAGGCTCAGGACAGGCGGACAGGTCGACCTGTCGCCAAAGCAGCGGTACCTCGCGCAGGACGACCTGAACGGTCTGGTTGTTCCGGTCCTGACGGAAGCAGGCCCGCATGCATTGATGCCTGGCCAGCAATTGCGCGCAGGCGGATCGCAGCGCCGCGACGTCCAAGGGCCCCGACAGCAAAGCCGACAGATACATGTTGTAGAGGCTCGGGCCCGTCTCGTCGAACTCGGCGTGGAATATCTGCCCTTCTTGCAAGGGGGTCAGCGGCAGGACGCACTCGATGCCGGCGCGGTTCACGTGAGGGTCTCCCATTCGCCTTCGGCGCTGCCTGCGTGCCGGCCTGCCTCAACGTCCTCGAACTCGCCGAACTCGCCGAACTCGTCATCCGCGAAATCGAGGAGCGGCGATTTCGCCGGTGCCGTAGAGGCCGCGTAGTCCGTGGAATCGCCGTCCGCGCTGGTGGTGACGGCGGGACGGTCGTCAATCGTGGCGGCCAGTGTCTCCGGGGTCTGGTGGTCGAAAAGGTCGCGCACGCTGAACGAGAGGCCGGCCTCGCGCGCACGCGCCACGACCTGAACGGCCAGAACGCTGTCTCCGCCCACCTCGAAGAAACCGTCGCGCGGTCCGACGAGATCGAGGCCGAGAACGCCGGCGATGATCTGGCACAGCGTCGCCTCCGTGGTGGCGATGAGGCCGGTCATCGCGCGTCCACCCGGGAGGCCGGTTCGCCGGGCGTGATGTCCGTCCAGTTCGCCACCACGTAGTCCAGGCACTCCTGCCGCCTGGCGCCGCCGAAGACCACCTGCCAGCCGGACGGCACGTCGATCGCCTCCGGCCACAGCGAATGCTGGCCCTGGTGGTTGACCAGAACGAGATAGCGTGCTTCCTCGTTTTCAAAAGGATCAGCCACGAGTGCGCTCCAGGGTGATTGTTTCCGTTCTTCTCTCCGTCTTCGCGGAATCCTCGCAGAGGCTTCTGATCACCCGCTGACGCCGTTCTGACGTACTCGCCGTCAGCCGTGAAACAGCCGCGTATCAGGACCGCCTGCCATATTGGCCCGCATGACGACGACCGAAGCCGAGCTTGGCGCGGCACGTGAGATCATCCGTGAATACGAGTCGCAGATCCAGCGGCTGCACGAGCCCATCGCGATCGTGGGAATGGGCCTCCGCATGCCGGGCGGCAGCACGACCGGCGACGAGTTCGCCGAATACCTCGGCTCCGGGAGATCCGCGATCGCGTCCATTCCGCCGGACCGGTGGCAGGCTGCCGAGTTCGCCAGGGCCGACGGCAACGGAAAGGGCCGCATAAGCTCCGCCAGCGGGGGATTCCTGACCGGAATCGATGAGTTCGACGCCTCGTTCTTCAACATTTCTCCCAAGGAGGCGCGCTGCATCGATCCGCAGCAGCGCCTGGCCCTGGAAACGTCTTGGGAGGCGCTGGAGAACGCCAATATCGACCCGACCGGGCTCAGGCGCGGCAACGTCGGCGTCTACTTCGGCGCCAGCTCCGCGGACTTCGCGTGGGAGGTCGGGGCGCTCGCCGCGGAGGACCTGGAGGGATACCTCGCCGGCGGGCTCCTGAACGCGGCGGTGGCGGGCCGGGTCTCCTACTTCCTGGGCGCGCGGGGCCCGTGCATGTCGGTGGACACCGCCTGCTCGTCGTCGCTGGTCGCGCTGCACCTCGCGGTCAACGCCCTGCGCGGCGAGGAATGCGAGCTCGCGCTGTGCGGCGGCGTCGGCGTCATCCACCACCCGTACAGCAGCGTGTTGCTCAGCGACATGCAGGCGCTCTCATCCGACGGGCGCTGCAAGACCTTCGACGAGTCCGCCGACGGCTACGGCCGCGCCGAAGGCTGCGGCGTGGTCGTGCTCAAACGGCTCAGCGACGCCGTCCGGGACGGCGACACCGTGCTCGCGCTGGTGCGCGGCACCGCGGTCCGGCAGGACGGCGAGAGCGCCGGGTTCACCGCCCCCAACGGCATCGCGCAGGAGGCGCTCATGCGCGCCGCACTGGCCGACGCGAGGCTGAAGCCGGGCGACGTCCAGTACGTGGAGGCACACGGGACGGGCACGCCGCTCGGCGACCCGATCGAGATGGCCTCGATCGCCGAGGTGTTCGGGCCGTCGCGCAGCACGGAGGATCCGCTCCTGGTCGCCTCGCTCAAGACCAACATCGGGCACATGGAGGCAGCGGCCGGCATCGGCGGCGTGGTCAAGACGGTGCTGCAACTGCGCGGCGGCACCGTGTTCCCGCACCTCAACCTGGACAAGCCGTCCAGCCGTATCGCCTGGGAGACCTGGCCCGTACGTGTGCCCGCCCGATCAGAGCCATGGCGGGCCGAGGTTCGCCGGGGGCTGGTGAACTCGTTCGGCTTCACCGGAACGATCGCCTCAGCCGTTCTGGAGGAGGCGCCCAGCGAGCAGCCGCAGGCGACCCGGTCGCCCGGACCCGTTCGCGGCCACGTGCTGACCATCTCCGCCAAGTCGCCCTCGGCGCTCGCCGCGCAGATCCGGCGCTATCAGGAGTGGTCGGCCGCCCGGCCCGGCCTCGACATCGCCGACCTGTGCCACACCGCCAACGTCGGCCGTGCCCATCTCCGGCAACGGGTGTCCGGTGTGGTGACCGGCCACGACGACCTCGCCGCCCGGCTGGAGGAGATGCTGGCAGCCGTGGAACGTGGCGACAGACCCGGAGGCCAGTCCCGCAGAGTCGCCTTCCTCTTCTCGGGCCTGAATCCCCTCCGCCCGGGCATGGGCGCGGAACTGTACCGGCGGCACCCCGTGTTCGCCGAGGAACTGGACGCCTGCGACGAGCTCCTGACACCGATCGTCGGCCGTCCGATCAAGAGCATGGTGCTGGGGACCTGCGGAACGGAGGACGTCGAGGCGCTCGGCCTGGCCCAGTACGGCCAGCCCGTTCAGTTCGCGATCGAGTACGCGCTGGCCCGCCTCTGGATGTCGTGGGGAGTCAGGCCGGTCGCGGTCGCGGGCCACAGCATGGGCGAGGTCGCGGCGGGCGCGGTGGCCGGCCTGTTCAGCCTCGCGGACGCCGCCACGCTGATCACGGTCCGGGCGCGGCTGATGGATTCGGTGGGCGTGCCCGGCTGCATGGTGTCCGTCGGGGCCGGCGCCGACGCGGTCGCCCCGCTGCTGGCGGGCCATCCGGATGTCGCCGTCGCCGCCATCAACGCGCCCCAGCAGTGCGTCATCTCCGGCGGCCGTGACTCCATAGCGGCGATCACCGCCGAGCTGGTCGCCCGCGACATGGACTTCCAGCGCCTCACGGTGTCGCAGGCCTCCCACTCGCCCCTGATGGCCGAGGTGACCGAGGACCTGCGGGAGGCGCTCGCCGGCGTCCGGTTCACCGAGCCCACGATCACCCTCGTCTCGACGGTGTCCGGCGAGGTCGCCAAGCAGAGCGACTTCCGCGCCGACTACTGGGTGCGCCATATCGCCGAACCGGTGAACTTCATGGCCGCCATGCGGACGCTGGACCGGCGTGGCAAACACCTCTTCATCGAGATCGGCCCGTCCGCGACGCTGTCGTCGCTGGGCAAGCGCTGCGTCCCGCCCGGACGGCACCTCTGGCTGGCCAGCATGCACTCGTCCGACCGAGACGGCCAGGTCATCCTCGACGCGGTGGCGAAGGCCTACGCGGCCGGTCAGCCGATCTCATGGCCCGGCTTCCACCGGGGAGGTCACGGGCGGAAGATCGAGCTCCCGACGTACGCGTTCGACCGCAGGCCGTACCGGCTGCCGGTCGGCCCGGCGGGCGCGGTCGAGCCGGCGTTGCCGACGACAGCGGAGAACGGCGAGCGCAGCGCAGCGGTTTCGGCCACAGCAGAGGGCGGCGAACGCAGCGCAGCGTTGCCGAGCACAGCAGAGAACGACGACCGCAAAGCAGCGTTGCCGAGCACAACGGAGGGCGGCGAGCGCAGCGCAGCGATCATCGAGCTGATCCGGCAGAAGGTCGCCACGGTGCTGGAGTTCCCCGACCTCGCCGACATCGGGGCCGACGACGCCTTCACCGAGCTCGGGATGGACTCGCTTCTCGCGGTCAGGCTCCGCAAGGAACTGTGCGCCTCGCTGTCGATCTCCTTCCCCACGCCAGAGATCTTCAGCAACCCGACGCCCCGCGCGCTCGCCGAGTTCCTCGACGGGCACTTCGAGAAGGTGGGATAGCGATGGACACGACACAGAGCCCGGCGCGTTCCGGCGTACATCCGAAGGCGGACGGATCTGCTGGAGAGAGCCGCTGGTTCAGTCCAGCGGAGCCGCCGCCGGAAGCCCGGACGAGGCTCTTCCTGATGCCCCATGCCGGCAGCGGAGCGGCCGCCTACCGGGGCTGGAGCCGCCTGCTGCCCGCGGAGATCGGCGCGCAGGCGCTGACGTTGCCGGGGCGGCAGAGCCGGCGCGCCGAGCCGCTGCCCGCCGACTGGGAGACACTCCTCGACGACCTTCACGGCGCGGTGCTGGCGGCCCTGGACGATGAACGCCCGTACGCGTTCTTCGGGCATTGCATCGGCGCCATGCTGGCCTACCGGCTGACCGTCCGGCTCGAAGCCGACGGTGATCCGCCGCCGTCGCTGCTCGGCATGTCGGGTTGGTCGCCGAGGGGCTTCTTCCGTGCGCCGCCGGGCCACGAGAAGCTCTCGACGAACGAGTTCGGCGGCCTCTTCCAGGACCTCGGCGCCTTTCCGGAGGAGCTCTGGAGCGATCCGGACATGCTGGATCTGGTGCTGCCGCCGGTGATCGCGGATTTCCGGATCGCGGTGCAGTACGAGGACGACGGGGCCGTGGTGGACTGCCCGCTGGTGTCCTACGCGGGCCGTTCGGACCCGCTGCTGGTCGAGCCGGACGCGATGACGGCCTGGACCGAACGCAGCCGCCGGTATCTCGGGCACCAGGAGTACCCCGGCGGGCACTTCTACGTGGGCGAGCACGCCACCGCCGTCATGTCGGACTTCGGCCGGCGCCTGCTGCGGATCACCGACGACCGCTAGGAGTACCCGGCCATGACCCTGGTGACGCGGGTGCGGGATGGTCGATCATGGCCGAGTACCGGCGAGCACTCCCCTCAGGCGCGGAGCACGGCGTGATCGGCGCCCAGGCGGAGCGCCGGATGGTGGTTGAGGATCGCGTTGAAGAGATTGCGCAACGTGATGGTCGGTTCGACGCCGAGCTCGTCGTCGAGCCGGTCGCGCATCCGGAAGTAGGAGGCCAGCGCCCGCGCCTGCTGCCCGGACCGGTAGAGCGCGATCATGAGTTGCTCGCAGAAGCGCTCGTTCAGCGTCGGCGCCTCGACCAGCTCCGACAGCATCGGGATGATGTCCGTGTGCCGCCCGCCGCGCAACTGCAGGTCGAAGAGCGTCTCCAGCGCCACCACCCGGGCGGTTTCGTAGCGTTGCGCGACCGTCCGGCACAGCGATCCCTGGGCCACCAGGCCGAAGGCCTTGCCGCGCCACAGTGACAGCGCGTCGCGCAGCACGTCGGCCGCCGTTCCCGGATCGGTGGTGCCGAGCAGCCGCGCATTGTCGAGCTTGCGCATGAACACTTTCGCGTCCACCGTTCCGTCCTCCGTCTGCAGGCGATATCCGGAGTGCTCGACGATGAGCCGGGTGGACCGGTCGCCGGCGACGGCGTCTATCCGCCGGCGCAGTCTGCTGATATGCGCCTGCAGCGCGTTCTCCCAGTGCGGAGGAGGCGAGTCGCCCCACAGTTCCGCGACCAGCGAGTCCACCGACACCGGGATTCCCTCGGCGGCCAGCAGTGTCGCGAGCAGTGCGCGCTGGAGTGTTCCGGTCACGTTCACGGGATGATTGGCCGACCGGCATTCCAGCGGCCCGAGTACCAAGAATTCGATCATGTCATGTACCCCCAGGGCTGATTTCTCAGCGAATTCACACCAGGACACGGCGTGAAGGAGCCCCCGATTTTGTGCGGCCGGGCCGGAGGCCCGGCGCGCCCCCGTTCATCACGCTTGCGCGCGCAGCGTTCGACGCAAAACCTTGCCCGTCGGATTGCGGGGCAGACTTTCCACGAAGTCGTACTGGGTCGGAATCTTGAAATCGGCGATCCGGCCACGCAGGAAGACCATGAGGTCGCGCGCGGTCGCCCGCCGATCCGGGTGGAACACGACCGCGGCCTTGACCGCCTGGCCCCATCGTTCGTCGGGCACGCCCACCACGGCGGACTCGGCCACCGCCGGGTGCTCGGCCAGGGCCGTCTCGACCTCCGCCGGATAGATGTTCTGGCCGGCGACGATGATGGCGTCATCCAGCCGGTCGAGGACGAACAGGTAGCCGTCGTCGTCGAGGTAGCCCGCGTCCGGCATGCACAGCCAGCCGTCCACGAGCGCCTTCTTCGTCGCCTCCGGCTGATGCCAGTACTCGATGAAGTCGGCGGGTGTCCTGGCGCGGATCTGGCCGACCTGTCCGGGCGGCAGAACGTCCCCGTCGGAGTTCACGATCCTCACCTCGTTGCCCGGGCACGGCAGCCCGACCGAGCTCAGCTTCGGATTGCCCGGCCTGTGCTCCGCCGGGGCCAGGCACGTGATCCCCGAGCCCGACTCCGCCGCCGCGTACATCTGCGCGAGCTCGCAGTTCAGCCGCTCCATGCACTGGCGCAGCAGCGAAGGCGCGATCGCCGACCCCCCGTAGGTCACCTTGCGCAGTGATGTGAACGCCTGCCGCGTGGCGTCGGGCTCCGCCAGCAGCATCCGCAGCATGGCCGGCGCCGCGAACATGATCGTGACCCCGTCGTCGCGGATGCGCCGCACCGACTCCTCGGCGACGAACATCCTCATGACCACGTGCGTGCATCCGGCCGCGAACCCGACGAGGAACCACCCCATGCCCGCCGAGTGCAGGGCGGAGAAGCAGCTCATGGACCGGTCTTCGGGATACCAGTCGAACCAGTCGACCTCCTCCCGGCTCATGTGCTCGACCAGGGTGAAGTACGAGCGGTGGGCGAGCACGACGCCCTTGGGCAGCCCGGTCGTCCCGCTGGTGTACATCTGCACGACGGCGTCGTCGCGCCCGGTGCCCGGATCGAGATCGTCATCGGGGTGACCGGCCCGCCAGCCGAGGAAGCCGTCCGCCCGCGAGCCGGGCGTGTCCAGCTGGACCACCCTGCCGAGCGACGGCAGGTCCGGCCGGACCCGGTCCACGACCGGCAGGAACTCGCTCTCGACGAACAGCAGCCCGGCGCCGGAGTCCCGCAGCACGTGATCCACCTCGCGCGAGGTCAGCCGCCAGTTGACCGGCACGAGCACGGTCCCGCTCTTGGCGCAGGCGAGCACGATCTCGAAGTAGTGCTCCGACTCGCGGCCGAGGTAGGCGACGCGCGCTCCCCGGCGCAGCCCCTCGGCGATCAGCGCGTGCGCGGTCTGGTTGCTGCGACGGTGCAGCTCCGCATAGGTGACCTCACGGCCCTCGCAGATGACGGCCGGCTGATCTGGACGTCGCCGGGCATGCTCGGCGGACCGCGCGGTGAGCGTCTGCGGATCCGGGTCGTTCACGGCCTGGCGTCCCCTCCATCGGCTGCGCGCAGAGGCGTGCGTCCCCTCGCCCTTGGCCTCCCTGCCGGATGCGGTCATGTGCTGCTCCTCAATCTGTCGGCATTGACAGAGCGCCGAAGAGATCTGCCAGGACCTCGTCGGCCAAATACGATATGAGGCGTTCCATGGTCGGGCTGTTGAAAAGCACGTTCGTGCTCACCCGGCGGCCGAGCTGCGTTTCGAGCCGTTCCTTGATCTCGGTGAGCCCCAGCGAGGTGAAGCCGAGCTCGAAATAGCTCATATCGAACGGAAGGTCCTCGTCAGCCGCCATCATCAGCGTGGACCTGAACTCCGTGACGACGAATTCTTCGAGCTCCTCGCGACGTTCGGACAGCGGAAGACCGTGCAGCCTCTCGATCGCCAGCATATGCTCTTCCAATTTCTTTCCCGCGCCTGCCCGCATGGCTCTTGACAGAACGTCCATTTAATGGCCCGGTGCCGATTTCTCACTTTCTATAGGGAACTTAGCCTGACTTGCTGACACCGAACTGACACAGCCTTGAGTCCACGTCCCGGCCACGTGGTAACGCTTCTTCTGTGATCACTGAGGCGGCTGGTCCGCCGAGTTGACGCACAGCTGTCCTTTGTTTGACAGTCCGTGTTTGTGGAGCCGGCCTCGGGCGGCGCCGGACCGCGCGATGCGGTCCTGGAGGCGGCCAACGTGATCGCGGGGCGCGGTCAAGACGGTGATTTCTCATGTATCGCTCACGGTCGCCGTCTTGACCCGGTTCGGCACCTGGATCTCACTGACCGGTTACGGCCGCTAGGCCGGGCCATGGCAGGCCCCGGAGTCCGTCTTCGTCTGCCGTCGGTGTTCACGGTGAAGATTCGCGCACGATGTGAACGCGGATGACATGATCCTGGCCGAGCGGGACCGCAGATGCGTCGTATTAAGACCAGACCATGTGCAGCCCTTGCGGGCCGCGGTGCATCAGGCTGGGGGCGTACGTCGGTGGCCGGCCGGGGTCCAGCTTCGGGTTGGGGAGTCGCTCGGCCACGGTGTCGAGGATGATCCGTGTCTCCAGACGGGCGAGCGACGCGCCGAGACACGCGTGGATGCCATGGCCGAAGCCGAGGTGCCGGTGGTTGTTGCCGCGTCCCGGGTCGAATCGGTCGGGGTCGGAGAAGACGGCCTCGTCACGGTTGGCGGAACCGAACAGCACCATCACCTGCGCCCCCGCCGGGATGCGAGCCCCGCCGAGCGTGACTTCCTCGGTCGTCGTACGGAACATGCCTTGCACGGGCGTGTCCATACGCAGTCCTTCGGCGATCACGTCCTCGGTCAGAGTCGGGTCGTCCCGGATGGCCCGCAGTATCTCGGGGCGTGCGAGCAACAGCACCAGAAGGTTGCCGATCAGATTGGTCGTGGTCTCGTGGCCCGCGAAGATCAGGACGATCAGCAGATTGACGAGTTCGGCGACGTCCAGCGGCCGGTCGCCGTCGGCGCGCGCGTTGATCAGCGCGGTCAGCAGATCGTCACGTGGCGCGTCGCGGCGCGCTTCGATCTGTGCTGTCAGGTATCGCTGAAACGCGACAGAACCGCGCGCGCACGCGAGCCGCCGCTCATCGTCGGTGCCGGGCGCCCCGAGCGTCACCAGGTCGTCGGTCCAGCGTTTGAGCTGGTCGCGCGATTCGGCGGGAAGGCCGATCAGCGTACATATGATCTCGATCGGCACCGGGTAGGCCAGCTCGGCGATCAGGTCGGCACCGCCGTCGTCCGCGAAGCCGTCCACGAGCCGCGTGACGATCGTCCGAATGCTCGGCTCCAGTGCGGCCACCAGCCGCGGTGCGAACGCGCGGCTCACCAGATTGCGCGTGCGCGTGTGGCCCGGTGGGTCGTCGTTGACGAGCATCGGCAGCTCGGGGTACGCCTCCTGCAACGTCTCGCTGACCGCCGGCGACGCATCGGCGGGCGTACGCATCAAGAAGCGCGAGGAGAAGCGCGCCGTGTCCTTCAGCACGGCCCACACATCGTGGTAGCGGGTGACGAACCACAGTCCGAACTCCGGGCTGTGAAAAACCGGCGCTTCACGGCGAGCGCGCGCGTACAACGGGTACGGATCCTCAAGGTAGGGAGTCTCAAGTCGGTTGAACGTCCACGGCGGCGCAGATCCCACCCGTCCTCCTTGCAATGAGGGTCCTCAACGATACGGCCGAATGGCTTGCTGATGCCCTGCGGGCACTCAGCCCGCCGGGCTCGGCCGCTCCTGGCCACGGCGGCGAGATGGAGAACAGTCGATCTTCGAAGTGCGTCGTCACGGCGTTGGCAGTGGGATCGGCAGTCGTCACAGCCCTTACGCGGCCACGGGGATGACCGTTTCGGTGAGGTGCAGTTACGGCCGTGGTGTTACTGGGTGGATTGGGGGAGTAGGTCTCAAGTTAGACAATTGCGGGGTTCTGCCCGCGATACGGGTGTTAGCTGAGTGGCGCTGTCAAACGGGGTGCCAGGCCGGGACGGCTGGCGAGGCTGGTCCTTCGAGGGGCGATATGAGGCGCGCACAGGTGAGCTTGCTTCTGGTAGCCGCCGCCGCTGCCGTGGTCGCCGGGGGCGTGGCCACCAACCAGGTACTGGACGACGGCAAGC
This sequence comes from Actinomadura fulvescens, assembly GCF_039533225.1. Taxonomy (NCBI): domain Bacteria; kingdom Bacillati; phylum Actinomycetota; class Actinomycetes; order Streptosporangiales; family Thermomonosporaceae; genus Actinomadura; species Actinomadura fulvescens. The sequence continues at coordinate 1,419,828 of NZ_BAAATD010000001.1, forward strand.
TGAGCTGGCACTGGGCCTATCTGGCGTTCGGCTTCATGGTCCTGGCCTCGGTGTTCACGGTGCACGCGTCGCAGCCGTCCACTGCCGCTGAGAGCGTCGCGCGGACGACGCTGGGTGGTAGGCGCCGGACGTACCTTCGGCAGCTACGCGCGTCCGTCATGGACATGGAAACGATCGGGATCGTGACGCAGGGGGAGTTCGTCCTGCGGATGCGTCAGGTCTACGTGCAGATCAGCCTGCGGCCCCGCGCGGTGCAGGCCGCCGAAGATCCTGGAGTGGGGCTGCTGACCCAGGAGCGGACCGGCGAGCGGCAACCGTTGCGGTCATTCCTGCACGGAGGCCGGGTCCTGGCGGTGATCGGAGCTTCGGGGTCGGGGAAGACCACTCTGGCGCGGCACACGGCTCTGGCCATGTGCGGCTGGCAGGGCTTCAGCTGGCGTCGACGACGGCTTCCGGTGCTGCTCTACCTGCGCGATCACGTCCGGTCCATCGCCGCTGACGAGGCGCCAGGGCTGGCCGAGGTGGCGACCGACGTGGGATGGCTCGACGGCAAGATCGATCCGGCCTGGATGGCGAAGCGGCTGGACAAGGGCCGCTGCCTGGTGCTCCTCGACGGTCTGGACGAGATCGCCGACGAGGGGCAGCGGAAGCGGGTGGTGGCCTGGATACGCCGCCAGATCGAGCGGTATCCCGCGCATACGTTCGTCATCACCTCGCGCCCGCACGGTTATCTGTCGAACCCCGTACCGAACGCCGACGTCCTCCAGGTCCAGAGGTTCGACAGCGACCAGATCGCGGAGTTCCTGCACCACTGGTACAACGCCGTCGAGTGCCGTGCCCGTGGCAGGTCGAGCAGGGAGGTCTCCATCCTCGCCCGGCGGCAGGCCGACGACCTGCTGGAGAAGTTGCGCTCCACGCCGGCGGTCTACGAACTGGCCGCCAATCCGCTCCTGCTGACCATGATCGCCAACGTCCACCGGTATCGCAGTGCGCTGCCCCGCAGCAGAGCGGCCCTCTACGCCGAGATGTGCGACGTGCTCATCCATCGCCGGCAGGAGGCGAAGGACCTCACCGATCCCACGGGCCTCGACGGACCCAAGAAGGAACGAGTGATCCGGCATCTCGCCCTGCACATGATGCGTGGGCAGGCCCGGGACGTTCCTCTCGAAGAGGCGCAACAGGCCGTCCGCCGTCCGCTGAGCCAGGTGACCGGCGGCACCGAGGTCGCACCGGAACTGTTCCTCACCGAGGTGCGCAAGACCGGCTTGCTGATGGGGGAGCACGGGGCGTACGGCTTCGCTCATCTCACGCTCCAGGAGTATCTGGCGGCCGCCCATGTCCGGGAGCAGGCCGACCAGCACCTCTATCTGCTGATCCAAGGAGTCGACGATCCGTGGTGGCGCGAGACCACGCTGTTGTGGGCCGCCGCGAGTGATGCGACTCCCGTCATCGAAGCGTGCCTGGCGTCGGGCACACTCCACGCGCTCACGCTCGCCTTCGACTGCGCGGACGAGGCGCTCGAAGTGAGTCCGGGCACGCGCGCCCGGCTCAACGAGCTGCTCACCACGTCCAAGACGACCGACCACGATGACGAGCAGGCCAGGCAGCGCTTGAGGATCATCGCCGCCGTCACCGCGTCGCGGAACCTGCGCGAGGTCGTCTGGCTGGGAACGAACGCCGTCAGCGCCCAGCCCGTCTCACGGGACCTCTATGATCTGTTCGCCTCCCACGAGCGTGCCGTCGGACGCCACACCCGGCCTCTGGCCCCCGTCCCGGCCGTGGCCGGCACTCGCGCGGCGACCGGCTTCCTGGCCGACGACGTCCTCCGTTTCGTCGCCTGGCTCAACACGCTGTTCGATGACGGTACGAGCTACCGGCTGCCGGCCGCCGCCGAGCTGGATCACCCGGACGCGCCGCTGCTCTCGGCGCTGGCACGGCATACGGTCTGGACCGTCGACGGTCATCAGCCGGTACTGCACCAGCCCAAGGGCGTTCCATGGCCGTACGCTCCAACCGCGGACCAGCTCGCGGCCTTTCCCGGCAGCGTTCTCCTGTGCCTGCGTCCGGCCCTTCACCTCGCCCAGCTCGGGGCGGTGAAACCCGATCCCCGCTATCTGCTGGCTCACATGCAGGCGCACGCCGGGTCGCTGGACGCTTCGTCCTCCCGGCCGCCCGTGACCGAGGGCGTCGTCGCGCTGAGCCGGGCACATGAACTCGCTCGTACTCTCGATCTGGCGATCGGTCTCACGATCGACCTTCGCGGGGCGGACGAACGGTACCTGGGCGCAGGCCTGAACCTGGCGATGGCCATAGCCCACGCTCTTGCCCTTGACCTGGAGTGGGCGTGCCATCTCAACGAAGGCGTCGATCTCGACGACGACGGCACGCTCATCCGCGACCTGAGCAACCCGGGCGAGCTGCACAACGTGCGCAAGCGGATTCGCGACCTGGTCACGCGTCTCGACGGCGCATGCCGGGACGATCCCGGCGTGGCCACGCTCGCCCGCGATCGTGATCTCGCTCGGCAGTACGCCAGGAGCGACGAGGACACCGAGGTTCGCGACGTGCTGAGAGCGGCGCTCAGGATCGACGGTCGCGAGGCTCGCAATCTCGACGTCGTCACGACGTTCGCCCGAAACGGTGCCCTGGTCGCGGCCATCGAGCACGCCCGGGTCATCACCGTCAGCCTCGGCCCGCCCGAGAGATACCCCGACGACATCGGCCGGGCCAAGACCCTTAACAAAGCACGGGAAATGTCGCGCGACATTTCCCGTGCGCTCGTCCGGGACGCCTCCCGCGATGTCGCCTGGCGTATCAGCGCCGACCTCGGCAAGCGCTACCCGGAGACCTTGACGGCCGTGGTCTATGCCTGCCGAACACTGCTGCGCGCTTCGCCGCCCGACATTTGGGTGCCGCAATCACCTGTCGGGCACGATTTCTCCAGACCCTGGGAACGCCAGGAGCTCGAATACTTCCTCACCGACCTCCTGGCCGCCGGTACGCCCGACATGGCCCACGCCACCGAGGACCCAGCACGCACCATGCGGCAGGCAGTGGAGTCGCTGGGAATGTCCCCTGACCGCCGCGACCACGTCGCGATACCCCTCGTCCAGCAGGCGAGCGCCCTCCTGACCCCCTTGCTGAACCGCACCGCTCCTGCGGATCCTGAAGTACTGGCCGTGGCAGGAGCCGGACTCATCGCGGCACTCGTACTCCTCCGTGCGCAGGCACCCCAGAACGACGCGGTCGTATCGCTGCTCAACTCCGCACTGGGAACGATCATCACCGTGTACAACCGCTCGTATGCGGCGACCCCCAACGAGACCGTCTTCCTCGTCCGCAACTAGATCGGCGCCCGGCCCGCTCCACCACCCCGCCGGCAAGCGGACCATCTTGTGGATCTTGCTCATCGCATGAGCAGACAGTGCCAGTAAACACTGGCATTATACCGCTAGTTGCTGGCAAGATGCTTCGGGGGGACGCGGATGTGGTGGGCGATAGTGGTGTTGGCGTGCGCGTACGTCATCGATGCCCTCAGGTTGAGGCGGCGGCTAGACCGTCTTGCGGAGCTGAGCGAGCCGGATCGGGAATCGCCGCACGGCGACTATGTACTTGTCCTGGCCGAAGGAGTCGAGGTCTGCGACCGGACCCGGCGTGCCGCCACGGCCCACGCGTGGCAACGGGGCCTGGCCGTGCTGGATCTCGTGCCCCGTGACCTGCCCGTCGAGGCGGCCATGGACCTGGCGCGCGTGGTCGACCCGCGGGCCTATCGAGCCGACCGGATAGGGCTGGGCAGGGGCGCGGGACACGCGCTGCTCATCGACAAGGCCGTCGCCGGGCGCCTGGGCGTCACGCGCCGCAGCGGACTGGGCCCCGGTGAGATGGCCGAGATCACCGTACGGGCCAAGCAGTACGCGGTCGGCTCCGCGGCGGATCTGGTCGTAGCCGAGTTCACCGCGCTCCACAACAGAGAGGGCCGGCGAACGTGGCTGACCGCACTGTCGGTCATGGTGCCGCAGAACTTCACGGTGCCCCGCATGATCGCGGCCTCCGTCATCGGGTACGTCCTCGTGCTGAGCGGGCTGCTGCTGGATCCGCTCTTGGGCCTGCTCCCGATCGTGGCCTATTCCAGCGTCCCGTACCTGGTCACCGCCGGCCTGCCGCTCAGACCCCGCGACCGGCGCACCGCAGCCTGCCTGCGTCTGCTGCTCGTACCGCTCTCCTGGTGGCGGACGCTGCGGTCACCCAGCACGACCTGGGAGCAGGCACGGGCAGAGCAGCACGAGAAGTCCCGCGCCTGGCACCAGCAGTTCCTCGATCCCGGATTCTTCGAGCCGCGCCGCGGCACCTGCCCATGGTGCGGATCGGCCGCCCTCGGCACTCACCTGGTCACGCGCGACACGATGATGGTCAAGCCGGGCCGGTTCGTCCTCGAACGCTGCCTCGACTGCCGCCACATCTTCCAGAACCCGCGCCTGAACGCCAAAGGGCTCCAGTTCTACTACCGCGACGTCTACGACGGGCTGTCCGCCGGCAACGCCGAACAGATCTTCAGTGGCCAGTCCCACTGGTACCGGGAACGTGCCAACCTCGTCGCGGCACACGCCAGCCCGCGTACCTGGCTGGACGTCGGAGCAGGACACGGCCACTTCTGCGCGACGGCCGCCGACGTGCTGCCCGACACCGCCTTCGACGGGCTGGACATCGGCGCCGGCATCGAAGAGGCCCACCGCCGCAACTGGGTCCGGCACGGTCTGCGAGGGGAGTTCCGCGCGCTCACCAGTGAGCTGGCCGGCCGCTACGACGTCGTGTCGATGAACCACTATCTGGAGCACACCACCGACCCGCTGGCTGAACTGGACGCCGCGGCGACCACCCTGCGCCCCGGCGGCCACCTCCTGATCGAGCTCCCCGACCCCGACGCCTGGGCGGGCCGATTCCTGCGCAGCTTCTGGATCGCCCTGCTGCCACCACAGCACCTGCACATGATTCCCCTGGCGAACCTCACTGCCGCCCTCACCGAACGAGGCTTCGCCATCATCTCGGCCGAACGCGACGGGGTACGCGTCGAAGGCGACTTCACCGCCGCAGCCCTCGTCCTCGCCAACGTACTGGGCCCAGACCCGCACCGCCCCTGGGCCCCCACCCGCCGCACAGGCACACTCAGACAAATCCTGGCCTACACCGCAGTCGTCCCGCTAATCCTCACCGCCATCCTCACCGACGCCGCCATACGAATACTGCGCCCGAAAAACAGCAACTCCTACCGAGTCCTAGCCCAAAGCCCACCCCCCTGACCACGAGCCGGACGTCACATTCCGTGGTCGGCCAATGACGCCACCTCGCCGACCTAGACGAACACCTTCACATGGTCGAGCTCCTGGAGGACGCCATCGCGCCCTGCCTGATGGGCACCTCGCGCCTCAGAGGTCATCTCTCAGAGGGTCGTTGATATGGGGTGGGGTGCGCTTGCCTAGAGTGCCCGGTAGAAGGCGCGGATGTCCTGGGCTAGCTGTTTCGGCTGCTCCAGTGCGGCGAAGTGGCCGCCGCGTTCGAACTCCGTCCAGTGCACGATCGTGTCGGTCTGCTCGGCGAACTTGCGGACGGGCAGTGCGATGTCGTGCGGGAAGACGGCCACGCCGGTGGGCACCGGTGAGCGCTCCGGCATGCTCCAGGCGTGGGCGAACTCCCAGTAGATCTGGGCGGCGGATGAGGCGGTGTTGGTGAGCCAGTAGATCATCACATTGGTGAGCAGGTAGTCGCGGTCGATCTCTCCGTCGGTCCACTCCTTGAACTTTTCGGCGATCCAGGCGAGCTGTCCGGCGGGCGAGTCGGCCAGGCCGTAGGCGAGGGTCTGCGGCCGGGTGGACTGGATGGCCATGTATCCGCCGAGATCGCCGGTGAAGCGCTCAAGGCCCTCGATCCGGGCGCGGTCCTTCTCGTCGAGGTCGTCAACGGGGCCGGTGGGGAAGGTCAGCAGGTAGTTGATATGGATTCCGACCACGTGGTCGGGGGCGACGCGTCCGAGCTCCCGGGCGACTCCAGATCCCCAGTCGCCGCCCTGCGCACCGTATCTGTCATAACCCAGCCGTGCCATGAGCTGCGCCCAGGCGCGGGCGATGCGGTTGAGCGTCCACCCGGCGTCCGGCTGCGGACCGGAGAATCCGAATCCCGGAAGGGAGGGGATGACCAGGTGAAAGTCTCGCGACAGCGGTTCGATCACGTCCAGGAACTCCACGACGGAGCTGGGCCAGCCGTGGGTGAGGATCAGCGGCAGCGCGTCGGGGTTGGCCGAGCGAACGTGCAGGAAGTGGATCCGCTGACCGTCGATGTCGGTCAGGAACTGCGGGTAGGCATTGAGCCTGGCCTCGTAGACGCGCCAGTCGTAGGTCGTGGCCCAGTACTCGAGGAGTTCGGCGAGGTAGGAGACCGGGACGCCCCGTTCCCAGCCGGCGCTGGGCACCTCGCTGGGCAGGCGCGTCCTGCCCAGCCTCTCGCGGAGGTCGTCGATGTCGGCCTGCGGGATGTTGATGCTGAAGGGTTCCATGTCGACTACCCTCCACCTCATCTAGGCAACATAATTGCCTAGATGACGGCTTCCCGGCTTCTGATGCTGCTTTCTCTGCTGCAAACCCGTCCGGAATGGTCAGGTTCGGAGTTGGCCCGGCGCCTGGAGGTCAGTCCGCGCACGATCCGCTATGACATCGACAAGCTGCGCGGCCTCGGCTATCCGATTCAGGCCACGATGGGCGCGATCGGGGGCTACCGATTGGGGGCGGGAGGGGCGTTGCCTCCCCTGTTGCTCGATGACGAGGAAGCCGTCGCGGTGGCCGTGGGCCTGCGCACTGCCGCCGGTGGCGCGGTCACGGGCATCGAGGAGACATCGGTGCGGGCACTGGCCAAGCTGGAGCAGGTGCTCCCGTCACGGCTGCGCAATCGGGTCAACGCCCTGTACAGCCACACCACACCGATCACAGCGGCCGGAGCCCCCGTCGATGCCGAGGCCCTCACCACCATCAGCGCCGCCTGCCGGGACCATCACCGGCTGCGCTTCGGCTACCGTACGCATGCCGGTGATGATCAGGTCCGGGACGCCGAGCCTTACCAGCTCGTGCACATGAACCGACGCTGGTACCTGGTCGCCTGGGACGTGCACCGGCAGGACTGGCGGACGTTCCGGGCCGACCGGATGACGCTGCGGATTCCGCACGGACCTCGCTTCACCCCCCGGGAGTCGCCACCGCCCGACCTGGTTCCGCGGGGAGTGGACACGGCGCTCTTCCGTTACCGGACGCAGGTGACCGTGCACGCCCCGGCCGACACGATCAAGGTGCCCGGCGCGGTGCAGGTGGACCCGGTGGACGACCACACCTGCATCGTCCACGCGGGCGCCGACACTCCCTATCAGCTCGCCCTGCACATCCTCATGCTCGACGCCGACTTCACCGTGGACGGACCGCCCGAGCTGCTGGAGGAGCTAAGGAAGATCTCCACCCGATGCGCGGCCGCCGACCCCACATGACCCCTGTGGTCTTCCGGTGATGCAGCGGACCGTGGCGCAGGTCGACGAACAGGTAGCCGCCTCCTCCGTCATCGGCGATGGGCAACCACACCGGCAACCACCGGGTGCACGGCGAACCGGCTGCTTCGGCGATGAGTCCCGTGACGTCGTCGCCAGAGGAGACCTCCAGCATCACTTCCCGGCTGTCCACGGCCTCGTCGATCGAGTACGGCGTGAAGCGCGGCATCAGCGGCAACCGATCGGACCCGGACGTGCCGCACGATCGGCGCCACCACGCCAGAAGGCCGGCGGGCAGACGGCGGATACTGGAGTCGTCGCCGCGTATCGCGTGCGCCCAGGCCGCGATGGCGCGCCCGCTCCATCGAGGCGTTCACGCGTCTGGCGGCTTCGCGTTCGGTTGCCTGATCTTGTTCTCGGCTCGGAGTTTTCAGCTCCGTCCGGGCACCGTGCGCATGTTCATGGGGACCGGGGGTACGGACCGCCCACTCGTTGCCTCCTCACTAGGGAGTGTGAGTCATGAAGCGAGCAACGGGATCCAAGGCCATGACCGATCGGCCGCTGGTCTGCCTCGCGGCCTTCGCGGTGGGAGCTGTCTTCCTCCTGGTCGGCATCCTCGGGTTCATTCCCGGGGTGACCTCCGACTACGACATGATGAAGTTCGCCGGTCACGAGTCCGAGGCCAAGCTGCTCGGCGTCTTCAACGTGTCGATCCTGCACAACATCGTGCACGTGCTGTTCGGGATCGCGGGCATCGTCCTGGCACGCCAGGCGCGCACCGCCGAGTGGTACCTGATCGGCGGCGGAGCGATCTACCTGGTGCTGTGGCTGTACGGGCTCCTGATCGACAAGGAGACCTCGGCCAACTTCGTCCCCCTCAACACCGCCGACGACTGGCTGCACTTCGTGCTGGGCCTGGGCATGATCGGCCTCGGCGTCGTCCTCGGGCGACGTCTACCCAGGCGGGAACGCCTGGCCTGACCCCTACGGACGAGGCCGCAGAGTGTACGGTCGGTCGTATGGAGAGTTCCGTGGGTCTTGGGGGCGAGGCTGGGATCACCGATGGGCGACTGCTGCGGGGGGCCAGGACGCGGGAGCTGGTCCTCCGGCACGCGGTGGATCTGGCGTCGTTGGAGGGGCTCGACAATCTGTCGTTCGGGCGGCTCGCGACGGAGTCGGGGCACAGCAAGGCCGGCATCCAGACCTTGTTCAAGAACAAGGAGGCTCTGCAGCTGGCCACCCTCGGATACGCGCGCCGGATGTTCATCGATGCTGTGATCCGTCCGGCCGGATCGAAGCCGCACGGTGTCGCGCGCCTGCGGGCCTTGCTTGAGCGCTGGAGCGAGTACGCCACCGCGCCGCTGTTCGCTGGCGGGTGCTACCGGGCCGCCAACCTGCCCGACTTCGACAGCAGGCCGGGTCCGATCCGCGACGAGTTGCTCCGCCACCAGGAGGAGTGGACCGGAACGATCGAGGCCGAGCTGCGGCACGCGGTGGCCGCAGGGGAGATCGCCGATCTGGACGCGGGGCTGGCCGCGTTCCAGATCGACGCTCTGCTGTGCGCGGCGAACACGGCTCTGCGCATGGGAGACGACGATGCGGTGAACAAGGTCCACCGCATCGTCGAGGGGATTCTGCGGTAACGCTCAGCCACGCCGTCTCGGAAGCAGGAAGACCAGGACGGCGGCCAGGGCCGCGATGACGAACGCGCCGATGGACGCCATCGCGAACGCATGGCCCGCGGCGTGCACCCGACCGGTGGCCGGATGAAAGGAGTGGAAGAAGACCGCTCCGATGACCGCGACGCCGACCGCCGCGCCGACCTGCTGGGCGGTCGAGAGCGCCCCGGAGGCCATGCCGACCGACTCGGGCTTGATCCGGCTGAGCACGACGTTCAGCGAGGGTGTGATGAGCAGCCCGCCGCCGACGCTCTGCAGCATCAGGGTCGGGATCACCAGCAGCGGCGTGATCCGCGGGCCCGACAGCAGCACGACCGCGGTCGTCAGGTAGCCCGCGGCCAGAACGACCGAGCCGGCCTCCAGCACGCGCCGTCCGAACCTGGGCACGGTCCGGCCGGCGACCATGCTGAACACGAAGAAGGTGGCGGCGGCCGGCGCGTACACCAGGCCCGCGTCGAACGCCGACATGTCGAGGCCGAGCTGCAACGTCAGCGACAGCGCCAGGTAGTACGAGCTCAGCAACGCGTACACGGCGAGCACCAGGACCAGGCCGACCGAGAACGAGCGCTGCCTGAACAGCGAGAGCTTCATGAGCGGGTCGCCACCGCGGCTCTCCACGGACCGCTCGACGGCGGTGAAGACGCCGAACGCGAGGACACCGGCGGCGAGGCAGGCCCACGTCCACCACGGCCAGCCCTGCTCGCGTCCCTGGATGAGCGGAAAGACGGTGAGGAACAGCGCGACACTGAGTGCGACGACGCCGGGGACGTCCAGCCTGCGTGCGGTCGCCGACCGTGACTCGGGGACGTGCCGGAGCGCGAGCACGAGGGTGGCCACGCCGATCGGCACGTTGATCCAGAACACCGCCCGCCAGCCGGAGCCGAACAGGTCGGCGCCGATCAGCAGGCCGCCGACGAGCTGGCCGCTGACGCTCGCCATGCCGAGCACCACGCCCAGTACGCCGTAGACGCTGTGCCGTCTGGCCTCGGGGACCAGCACCGTGATGAGGGCGAACACCTGGGGCACCATCAGGGCGGCCCCCGTCCCCTGGACCACGCGGGCCGCGATGAGCGTGCCGGGATCGGGCGCCAAGGCGCACGCGACGGACGACAGCGTGAACACCGCCGTGCCGAGCGTGAAGATCCGCCTGCGCCCGTACACGTCGGCCAGCCGTCCGCCCGTGATCATCAGCAGCGCGTAGCTGAGCTGGTATCCCGCCAGCACCCACTGCAGCTCACCGGCGGACGCCCCCAGCTCGGACTCGATCGCCGGCCCCGCCACGACGACGATGAACGAGTCGAGGGTCGCCATGAAGCTGCCGATCATGACGACCGACATCGCGATCCACGGGATGGACGGGGGACGTGCTCTCGTTTCGGGGGCGACGGGCACTGTTGGTGTGCTCTTCAAAAGGACTCCTGTGCAACCTCGTGGGGGACTACGGGAGCGGCGGCTAGGTGCGCGTGGTGCGGCGCAGGCGTGCGGCCAGCGCCCGGACCATCTCGGCCGCCATGACCGCCTGGCCCGAGGTGGAGAAGTGGATGCGGTCCCCGCTCAGCAGGGTGTCGCGGTCGTTGACCGGGTGGTCCCACATGTCCACGACCACGGCGTCGTACTCGGCTGCCAAACGCCGGACCATGTCATTGAGCGTGGTCACCCGCTCGTGCCAGTCGGGGAACGCCGGCACGACGAAGGCCCGGCCCAGGGTGAACGTCGTGAGCAGGGCGCCGGTCCCGGCCACCCGTTCGTACATGCGCCGCAGCGCCATCTCGATCTCGGCGAAGTCGGGGACGCGCCGGAGGATGTCGTTGGGCCCGCAGGGCACGTGCAGCAGGTCGGGGGAGAAGTCGATCATTGGGTTCAGCTGTGCTTCCAGTGTCTGATCCGTCGTGGCCCCGACCTCCGCCGTGTTGAGGTACGCCAGGTCGTGCCGGACGCGTCGCAGGATGTCGGCGAGTCGGTCGGACCAGCCCTGGTCCAGGTAGCCGGGGCTCGCGTCCCCGGTCCCGGCCGACAGGCTGTCTCCGATCACCCCGAACCGGCGCCAGGGAGCCCCGCCGAGCAGCGTCGCGGCCTCGGCCGATTCCATGCAGAACGGGTCGGATTCCTCGTTGAGGACAGGACGGCCGATGAAATTCATCCTCAAGCAATACGACCGACTGTATGTTTTTCTCAACCTGCTATCGACCGGGCGGAGCGACCGCGTTCGAACGGTTCGACCGCGCCGTCCGCCGTCGGACGAGTGCCGCGGCGACAGGCCGACCGGTCAATGGGCGATCAGATCGCGGATCGCCGCGGTGACGGCATCGGGTTGCGGAAGTGCCCACCGGGCGACGTCAACGTACGAAGATCAGCACCAGACGGCCTCGGGTCGAACGGCAGCACCAGTCCAGTGCGGCGCGGAAGGCGACCACCGCTCCACGATCATGGCCGCCCAGGCTGAACCTGCCCTCCTCCGGCAATCTCCGGCGCCCGGACACGGTCGTCCTCCGAGGGCGCCGACGGTCTATCGGATCTTCTGTACGCGGGTGGTGTCGGCGTCGAGGAGGCTGCCGTCGGCGCTGGTCGGCGTGATCTCCGGCACGGGGATGTCGTGCTGGTCGACCAGGATGGAGTGGGCCTCGCCGGGGGCGAAGGCGTGGCGTTCTCCCCACTGTCGCAGGGTGACGATGGCCGGAAAGAGATCGCGGCCGGCGTCGGTGAGCACGTACTCCCGACGGCGGCCCGACGGCGCCGTGCGCTGGGCGAGGAGCCCGTGAGCGACCAGCTTGCGGAGGCGGTCGGTGAGGATGTTGCGGGCGATGCCGGTGCGCCGCTGGAACTCGGTGAACGACCGCGCCCCGTCCATCGCGTCACGGATGACGAGAAGGCTCCACCGGTCGCCCACGAGGTCGAGCGTGCGGGCGACCGGGCACTCGGGGTCGGTCCAGTCGAGATCCGGAACGGGCGTACGCGCCATGGACACCTCCCGATGAGTTGCAGATTGAAACCATCATGCCGTACGGTCGAATTGGTTGCAAATTGCTACTGATCGGAGAGAAATGAACGTGTGGCGGCGGTCGCTGCTCGCGATGGTGTGCGGTGTCGCTGTGGCGGGCGTCTATGCCGCGCAGCCGGTTCTGGAGCCGATGGGGCGCGGTCTCGGCGTGTCGGCGGGGCTCACCGGATGGATCGTCGCGACCAGCCAGTTCGGCTATCTGGCGGGGCTCGTCCTGCTGGTGCCGCTCGGCGACGTGGTCGACAGGCGCGGGCTCATCGCCGTCCACCTGGCGATCACCGCCCTGGGCATGATTCTGACGGCCTCGGCCTCCACCGCGTGGGTGGCGTTCGTGGGACTCGCCGCGACCGGGATGTTCGCCGTCGTGGTGCAGACCACGGTGGCCTACGCCGCGTCGGTCTCGCCTCCCGCCGAACGCGGACGCGACATCGGCGTCGTGACCTCGGGCGTCGTGGTCGGGATCCTGGGCGCGCGGGTCGCCACAGGCACACTCGCCCAAATGTGGGGCTGGCGGAGCGTCTACGCCGTGCTCGCGGTGTTGTCCCTCGGGCTCGCGGCCCTCGTCCTCGCCGTACTGCCGTCCGAGGAACGCCCCCACCGACCCGCGGGGTACGGACGGGCCGTCGTCTCGCTCGGCGGGCTGTTCGGGCAGCGAGCCTTCCTGACGCGCGGGCTCATCGCGTTCTTCCTGTTCGCGTCGTTCGGAACGTTGTGGAGCGGGCTGTCCCTGCCGCTGGCGGACGCGCCGTGGCGGCTGAGCGAGAGCCAGATCGGACTGTTCGGCATCGCCGGACTCGCGGGCGCGCTCGGCGCGGCACGCGCCGGACGGTGGGCGGACGCAGGACGGGCCGCCCCGGTCACGGGCCTCGCCCTCACCCTGCTCATCGTCTCGTGGGCGGCGATCGCGGGGCTGCCATGGTCGCTGTGGCTCCTCGTCGCCGGGATCGTCGTTCTCGACTTCGCCGTCCAGGCCGTTCATGTGAGCAACCAGCATTTGCTCACCGCCGAGCACCCCGACCGCACCAGCGGCGCCATCGGCGGCTACATGGTCTTCTACTCGCTCGGCTCCGCCCTCGGCGCGGCCGCGACCACCGCCACCTTCACCGCCCACGGCTGGACGGGCTCCAGTCTCCTCGGAGCCGGCTTCGCCACCTGCGCGCTGGCCGTCTGGGCGATCGACAGGCGACCAACCGCCGATGACTCGAACCCCCGTTCCAAGAAAGTGAGCCGGGCGCGTGAGAAGACGCGGGCGTAGCTGCACGCCAAGACTTCACTTCGACACCGGTGTGAACCTCTACCCTCCCCGCACGACGAGGACGACGTCTTGAGAGGAGAACAATCGGTGACCTGACCGGCAAGGTCGCGCTCGTGACGGGCGGCAGCCGCGGGATCGGCGCGGCGATCTCGACAAGGCCGGCCGCGGCAGAGCAGGCGCGCGAGGTCGCGGGCAATATCGAGGCCGAAGACGGAAAGGTCGTGGTCGTCCAGGCCGACCTGGACGCCGCGGCGGAGGCGGTCCTGCTGTACGACGCGGATTCCACGGCCTGACCTGGACCGAACCGGTCACCTTCCTCGCCCGTACCGGCGACGGTTCCGCCGACCTCCCGCACCTGTGCGGCGGGACGTCCCTACGGCTGAACGGCCTCACCGCAGCGCTCCAGCAGCCGCGCCGGCAAATTGGTCGGTTTCATTCTCTAAAGCTCGCAAGCCGAGCTCCGGATGCCGGGCCGCCCGACCTCGACCTCCATCTTTCCTTGCTGAATCGGTCCAATTTGCACTGTGACGCCGCTTGTGCGCGTACCTAATTAGAATGGATTAATGGGCGATTGTCGATCATGTCATTGACCTGTATCGGCTGGTCAGATGGAATGGTGCGGCGTTATGGAATCTTCGCGACGAGCGGTGCATCGGACGATTTGTGTGGTGGATGTCGAACGATTCGGTGATCCGCGGCGTGGTGATCAGCATCGCGTCGCGCTGCGGGCCGGCCTCTACCAGGCAGTCCAGGAAGCCTTCCGGCTTTCCCATATCTCGTGGGCCGAGTGTTATCACGAAGACCGCGGAGACGGATTTCTGGTCCTGGCGCCCCCGGAGGTTCTGAAAGGGCTGTTCGTCGAGGTACTTCCAGCGGAACTGGTGGCTGCCTTGGACAGATACAACCGCGTTCATCCGGCTGAGGAGCGGATCCGATTGCGGGTGGCCTTGCACGCCGGAGAGCTGACCTTCGACGAGCATGGCGTCGCAGGTTCCGCGCTGAACCTCGCGTTCCGGCTGCTCGACGCTGAGCCGTTCAAGAGCACGCTCGCCGAGTCGTCCGGCGTGCTGGCGCTCATCACGTCGTCGTGGTTCTTCGAGGAGGTCGTCCGGCACAGCACGTTCGCTGAGCCGGCCGCGTACCGTCCGATCCAAATCGCGGTCAAGGAGGTCAGCACCGTCGGGTGGATCCGCCTGCCCGAACCACCGCAGGGCTCCGACGAAAGGCGTTCCGCTGTCGCGGGATGGGATTCGGGGTTGGTAGGACGGTCGGCGGAGTTGAGGCGGCTCGACGCGCTGGTCGCCGGGGCGTGGGCAGGACACAGTGGCGTCCTGGTCATCAAGGGGGAGTCCGGCATCGGCAAGACGGCGCTTCTGGAGGCCGCGATGAGCCGTTACGCAGACCTCCGGACTCTGCGGGTGCAATGTGTGGAGACCGAGGCGGAGTTGGCGTTCGCGGCACTCGGCGATCTGCTTCGACCGGTCGGCCATCTGCGCGACCAGCTGCCCCGGGCGCAGGCCGAGGCGCTGGAGGCGTGCCTGACGGCTGCTGAACCACCGCAGAGTTCGACCGTCAGTACCCTCAGGGTCGGCCTGGCAACACTGGGCTTGCTGGCCGCGGCCGCCGCGCACGACCCATTGCTCGTCGTCATCGACGACGCCCAATGGCTGGACTCCGCGTCCGCGGCGGCGCTGTCCTTCGCCGCCCGGCGCCTGGAAGCCGAAGGCGTCGCCCTGTTCGCCGCCGTGCGCTCCAACGCCCCGTCGGCCTTCGAAGCGTCCGGCCTGGCGGTGCTCGATCTCGCCGGTCTGCCGGACGAGGCGGCGGAGCAACTCCTTGCAAAGGTGAACGGCAGTCCGGTGCCCGCTGACGTGCTGCGCCGCATGCAACGCCACAGCCAGGGCAATCCGCTCGCACTGATCGAACTCTCCGGTCACGACGTGGCGCACCGCACGGCGGATCTGGACCAACCGCTGCCGCCTCCCCAAACCATCGCCCGCTTGTGGCAGCGCAGGTTCGATGCGCTTCCGGCGGTCGTCGGCCGGACGCTGCTCGTGAGCGCGGCCAGCTTCACCGGTGAGGTGTCGCAGATCGTAGCCGCCCTCGGACCATCGGGCCTTGCGTCGGTCGAGTCAGCGGAGGCCGAGGGACTGATCACCTTTGAAGGTGACAGGGTGATCTTCGCCCACCCGCTGGTCCGTTCTGCGGCCTATTACGGGGCGTCCGCCCAGGACCGGCGAGCGGCCCATTCTTCCTTGGCCGCCGTAGTGGCGGGCAAGGAGGGTAGTACATTCGCTGATCAGTACGCATGGCATCTCGCGGCGGCGGCGCTTGGGCCCGACCAGACCGCCGCCCAGGCCTTGGCCGAGACCGGCGAGCGGAACAGGCGACGCGGTGCACTCGACGCCGCTTGCTCGGCCTATGTGAGAGCGAGCGAACTGACCACCGGTCAGTCACTCGCCGTCGACCTCATGATCGAGGCCGCGAGTTGCGCCTATCTGGCGGGCAAGGCGGACACTGCGGTTCCGATCCTGGACCGCGCTCAGGCCATGACCGCGGACTCGGGCGCGCTCACCGAGATCCACCGGTTGCGCACCCAGATTCAGTTCACCCGGTCCTCACCGCGTGAGATCTTCGTTCACCTGTCGAGGGCCGCACAGTCGCTGGCAGACGACGCTCCGCTCACTGCTGCGGCGATGCTGTGCACAGCCGCCGGAGTCGGCGCGGTGGGCGCCCTGGTCAGCGAAGCACTCGACGCGGCGGAACAGGCTCATGCGCTGGTCGCGGGTGAGGCCGGAGCTGCATCGCTCGCCCCGGCCGTCCTACACGCACATGTCCTGTTGCTGACCGGGCGGTCGGCGATTGCCCGCAGGCTGCTGGTTCCGCGGATGGACCAGTTGCTGGCCACCGATCCCCTCGAGCACGGCGTGGAAGTCTTCGGCTTCGGCAGCATGGACCTGATGTGGCTGGGCGAGTACGGCCATGCCCGCCACGTCATCGACCATGCTCTAGAGACCATCCGTGCGGCGGGCGCAGAGGAGCGTAAGCCCGCGCTGCTGAGCGTCCTGGCCGACCTTGAGATGCGGCTGGGCAGGTGGCACAGCGCATACAGCGCCGCGACGGCCTGTATCTCGGTCGCCGAAGCCACCGACCAGCCGCTGCTTGTCGCATACGGAGCGAGCACGCTCGCCCGCATTGAGGCAGCGCAGGGCCAGGAGCGCCGGTGTCGCGACTATGCCGAGCGCGCCCGGCAGTTGCTGGACCCGAGCAGCCCGGATCTCGTCACCCCCTATGCCCGTATGGCTCTCGGGCAGCTTGAGCTCGCCCTCGGTGCCTACGACCGCGCAGCCCACCTGCTGCTAGGCCTTGCTCGCCAGGTCGATGACCTCGGCGTTCACAACCCGGCGGTCTTCCCGTTGTACGGCGATCTCATCGAGGCCTGCATGGGCGCGGACCTGCCCGAGGAGGCCGCGCGGTGCCTCGCAGATTTCGCCGCCGCGACGGGACCGGACGACTCGCCCGCCACCCGGGCCCTGCTCGCCCGCTGCAACGGTCAGCTCACCTCCGACATCGCCGTCGCGCTGGGCCATTTCGAGACGGCGCTCACCCTGCACGCCGATCTATCCGATGGTTACGAGGCCGCCCGGACCCACCTCGCCTTCGCGCGCCGCCTTCGGCAGGCCGGGCACCATGACCGCGCCCGCACCGAACTGGAGGCCGCCCACCAAGGCTTCGGCGCCCTTGGCGCAGCCCCCTGGCGCATCCGGGCCGAAACAGAGCTTCGCGCATTCCACCAACCCCGCGCCGGCCTCGGCACACCTGTCCAGGCCTCGCTAAACGCCCAGGAGCTTCAGATCGCCCATCTGATCGCCGGTGGAGCCACCGACCAGGAAGCCGCCGACATACTCCTTATCTCCGCCCAGACGATTCACCATCATCTGCAGACCATTCTCGCCAAGCTCGGCGTCGGCCCTCGCGCTGACCTCGCCCGCGCGTTCCAGGTTTCCCACGAGCCCTCAGCCCGGTGATCAGGCGAGGAGGCGATGCCGGGACGCCGGTGATGCCCTTCCGCGCGCGACCAGGTCGGCCCGGTGCACCTGGCTTGAGGTCAGAGGGCTGCCCAGTTGGCGCGACGCACTCGGTGGACCAGTGCGACAACCCCTATGGCGACATTGTCGGTGCTGTTTCTTGCGTCGGTGGCGCCTTGCAGCAGCAGGCGGCACTCTCCGTTGTCGGGGTCTTCGATCTCCAGCGGGCCGGAGTCGGGCGAGGTGTAGTAGAAGGTGCCGGTCGCGGTCTGCGCACCGGACCCGTGCGCGAGGGCCGCAGCGGTGGTTGCGTGTGCGGTGATAGCGGTCGCGGCGGTCAGGGCGATGGGATCTCCAACACGGCACTGGCGGACCTGCGCAACGGCGTGAACCCCAATCCCAGCTCGCGGATTCTGCAGGGCTTGCGGACTTCTTCGGCCGGCGTACTGCTTCAGGGGCACGAACCCCAAGGCCCAGGCCAAGGCCAACGAGATCAGCGAACAGCTGAAGCTGCTCAGCCAGATGCGCGAGAACGAGGTGCGCGCCGCACCACTGAGAGCCTTCCTTGGGCTAGAGCGCGACGCTCAGCGTTGGCTCGGTGATCTGATCGAGCGTGCCGCCGAAGCGGAAGACAGGTTGAAGAATCGCGACGAGGCCTCCGGCTAGTGCGAGCCGGGCTCCTGTGAGGCCGTCGATGGTCAGTGGTCCCCGATAGCCGCACCCTTAGCGGAGCTGGATCCAGAGTTCGGCGGGCCGGCGGATGGTTGTGGCGGTGTTCCACTGCACATCCTGGGGCGGGGTGTGGAGCCGAAGGTTGGGTGCGCGCTGGGTGAGCGTCTCCAGGACCACGTTGAGTTCCAGGCGGGCGAGCGGGGCTCCCATGCAGATGTGCGGGCCGCCGCCGAAGCCCAGGTGTTGGGATGCTGCGGCGCGGGTGAAGTCGAGCTGGTCGGGATCGTTGAAGGTGCGCGGGTCGCGGTTGGCTCGGTCGATGGCCGCTATGACCAGATCACCGGCTTTGATCGGTACGCCCGCGAGCTCGGTGTCGACGATCGCTCTTCTGGGCTGGGCACTTTCGAAGGCTGCGTTGGGAATGGTGCGCATCAGCTCTTCGACCGCGGTGGGGATGCGTTCGGGGTGTGTGCACAGCTGGCGGTAGAGCGTTGTGCCGTCGTGGCCGTGGTGGGTGAGGAGCCGGAACAGAAAGCTGGCGATCGCCGCCGCGGTGGTTTCCCATCCGGCGATGACCAGGCTGGCGGCGAAGATCACGGTGTCGGTCATGGTCTGCTCGGCCTGGCCAGGGTTGTCGGCGATGTGCGCGGCGGCCCTGGCGGCGATGGAGGTCATCAGCTCATCGGGTGGGGCGCTGTCCAGCGAGGCCATGCGCTGGCCGATGGCCTGGCCCATGTAGGCGGCCATCTCCTGCTTGGCGCGGCTGTTGTCGTCGTCGCGGTCGGGGCCGGTGGACAGGAACAGGTCGCCCCACACGGCGAACTGGGGCAGGTCCTGCTCGGGGACGCCCATGACCGCCCCGATGATGCCCAGGGTCAGCGGCATGCCGAGGGCTTGGTTCACCTCTACCGGCTGGGAGGTGTTGAGCATGTCCTCGACAAGCCGCGTCGTCAGCGTCTGCACCATGGGCCGGTAGCGGTGAATGGTGGCGGTGGCGAAGGCGTTGCCGGCCAGGCCGCGAATCAGCCGGTGCTGTTTGCCGTCCATGCACAGCAGCGTGGGCGCGGTCGTCGGGTAGGGCCGTATTCCGTCCGGGGCGGGCCAGCCTGGTGTCGCGCCACGGACGAACCGGGTCTCATCGCGCAGAACCTCGACGCATTCGGCGTGGCCGGTGACCAGGTGCGCTTCCTGGCCGTCGGACAGGCTGACGCGGGTGACCAGGCCTAGCTCTTCGTAGTGGGGGGCCAGGCCGAGCGGGTCATGGTCGGGGCCCCATGGCACACCTTCGGCCGGCACATCCTGGCGGGGAAAGGGGAAGTGGGGGCAGATGGACGACTCAGGCTGCTCGGTCAGCGCCACATTGGTCCCTTGGGTCGAATGATCCCTCGGCTGCACGCTCACGTCAGCAGAGCCGGTCATCTGTGTCAATGATCGATGCTGGATCCAGCGGACGGCGAGAGCGGTGAGTTCGGCGGCGCTCGTCGCGGTGTGCAGGTGAGTGCCGGGCAGCGGCGAGAGATTCCGGCTTCGGGCCGCGACATGCGCATGGGTGCCGGTGAGCGTTCGGCAGGTTCGTGCGCAACTGCGGGACGACGGTGGACCGACGTGGAGGTCGGCTCCCTGGCGCTGGACCACCTTGGCTCGTTGTAACCCGCCAGTTCACATGTCGGCGTTGGGAGCAGGTGCTCGCAGGCGCGGCTGCCTGCTCCGCACGTCGACCTCGTGGATAGTCCTAGTTCCAGGTGACGGGAAGGGTATCTGGTCGGCGGATGACGCTGGCGTCCCAGCGCCCACGCAGGTTCTCGGGTGCGGTGGCGAGCCGTAGGCTCGGAAGGCGTTGTGTGAGCTGCTGTAGGGCGATCTGGAGTTCGAGGCGGGCCAGGTGGGCGCCGACGCAGATGTGGGCGCCGCTTCCGAAGGCCAGGTGTGGGCTGGGGATGAGCAGCTCACCGGCGCGGACCAGAACATCACCGAGTTGCACGTCACGCGCTACACGCCGTGGCTGAGTCGCGCCGAACACGCTGTTGGGGGCTACCCGGAGAAGTTCGTCGACGGCGGTGGGGATCAGGGCGGGCTCGGCGCACAGCCGGGCGTAGAGGCTTGTGCCGTCCTGGATGGTGGTGAGCGTCAGGTAGGCGAACGCCGCCAGGGCGCCCGCGGCACTCTCCCAGCCGCCGGAGACCAGGCTGGCGGCGAGCAAGCCGGCTTCCTGGTCGGACACGCCGGTGCCCTCAGCGTTGACGGCCACCATCGTGAGCAGGTCGTCACGCGGTCGTTCATGGGCGTCGCGGCGGCCGGCAGCAGCGCGGCCATGTAGCCGGTCATCTCCATCATGGCGGTCTCGGCCTCGCCTTTGGTGATCATGTCGTCGAGGAGGGCGGCGGTGCGCGCTTCGATCATCGGTCGATAGGCCTTCACCCGGGCAGGGCTGAAGGAGCTTTTGACCAGGCCGCGTACGCGATGGTGGTGCTGGTCATCTAGCGAGATGACGATCGGATAAGCCTTCAGGAACGGCTTGACGCCGTCGGCCGGGGTCCGCTTGAAGTAGCCGGCGACCAGCCACGCGTGGGTGTCGTCTTGTCCTGGTGGCAGCGCCACTTTCGTAGCCCGCGTCGCGGGCGGTGTGCAGGGTGGCCAGGGTGATGGTGCCGCCGTAGCCGCGGCGGCGGGCGGCGGCCAGTGTGGCGATGTTGTAGATCCCGGCGACGCCCGCGTACAGGAAGACCTCGGCCGAGCAGACGGGACGGTCGTCGACGTAGCCGACCAGGTACCGGGCGGGGCAGTCGGCGGCGAGCGCCCATGCGGCGGTGTCGGCGAAGAACCGGCGCACGGTGGCGGCGGGCGGGTCCCAGTTCGCGGCCAGGACCGTGGCGTAGTCGGCGAGTTGGGTGGGGGTGGTCGCCAGTCGGATGTCCAGGCCGTCGGCGTGCGACTCGGGGAGGGGCGCGCGAAGGTCCTTCCACATGCCCGTCTCGGTCTCCGTGGCTTCGAGCCCGGCGGCCTTGAGGTGTTCGGCGAGGTCGGCTGGTGTGGAGGCGGGGCCCACCCACCAGGAGAAGGGGCGGCCGGTGGCGGCCAGGACGCGGGCGGTTTCCGTGGTGCGGGCCCGGGCGGTGGCCGGGGTGAAGCGGGCCGCCGCGACGATGTTGAAGGTGTCGTCGCCCAGTCCACTGTCAGCGATCAGCAGGTCGCCGGTCTCGGTGACGGACGCGCTTTCCAGGTTCCGGTGCAGGTGGCAGGCGTGCTCGGCCAGGTTCTGCTCCATCGCGAGCATAAGGCCGGATTCATTGATCGACGGGAGTCTCGCAGCCATGACGATCATTGCAGCATGCCGGCTGAGGTACACGCACGTACCTTTCATGCTGGTGAACGGGCTGTCCAGGCCCGCCCACCGGAGCAGAACGATCGTGTTGGCGGCGAAGGCGAACCCCGGATGCGCCCCGCACCCCGAACGCGCCCGTCTCGTCCCACCAGCTCCCGCAGCGACGGTCCGTCGATGTACTCGCTCACCATGTATGAGACGCCGGCGTTTTCGCCTGCCTCCAAAACACGTGCGGTACAGAACGGTGCGACCCGCCGGGCGGTGGTCACCTCCTGGAGGAACCGCGCACGGGCCTGTTCGTCGGCGTGGTCATACGCGATCTTGACCGCGACCAGCGCTCCCTCGGGGGACTCGGCGAGATACACCACGCCCTGCCCGAGCCTGCGAACCACCCGGTAGCCGCCGGTGAGGTTCGGCTCGCCTCCGACCGGCACCCGCCCTCCTCGGCCACCATCCTGATGAGAACTTCCGAATGAGCATAAATGTGGCGGAGCGGCGAAGAGACGCAAAGCGGATCAACAAGATCCGTCTTTGAAGCGGAATTGCGAACGGCCGGTGGCGTCGCTGTCTTGCCTGCCTCCCAGCCGTGAGGCAAGTGCAGGCTCGATGTACTTGCCTCACAGGTATTCATGGGTTGTGCGGGACGTGAGTCATGCGTCGCGCAACCGCGCCGCGTCCCAGGCAACAGGGTCGAGAGGTTGACGACAGCACGGGCATTGGCCCGGCACGGTGTTCGGATCGATGAAGTACGGGCCCTACGAAAGAGCCGGCACGTAGGATCGTCGACCTTGAGAACGGTGTGGCCGATGCTGGCGAGCCGGGCCCCCGACCGTGGGGCGACCTGGGAACTGGTGCGTCTGCCCGCCGGGGGCAGTGGCGCCTGGGGGTCAGAACTTGCGGTTGCCTCCGCCGTTCTTGATGCTCGGCGGGCAGAAGAACGTGTAGACCAGACTGACCGTGCTGCCCCTCTTGTACCCGGCGGCCCCGCTCCTGCCGGGAACCCCCTTGTACTTGTTGTTCTTGAACACGTTGTTCTTGCCGCAGGCCTCGCGTCCGCTGTGCCAGTCGCTGAACAGGGCCCGGGCGCCAGCGCCGTTGAAGGTGTTACCGCTGACGATGGTGCGGTCGCTGCCGTCGCGGACGCGGACGGGGTCGCCCTCGATGCCGATGAACTTGTTGTTGCCGATGACCTTGGTGCCATCGCTGTCGACTATGTACACCCCGTGCGCCCATCCGTTGTCCCGGGGGCTGGTGTTCTTGATGTTCTGGAAGGTGTTGTTCTCGATGATGATGCCCGTGGATTTGCCCCGTACGTGCACTCCGGCGTAGGTGTTGTTCGCCGCGAACCCTCTGAAGGTGTTGCCCCGGATGGTGACGTTCCGAGAGTTCCTGATGCTGATCCCGTTCCGCTTGCCGAGGTACTTCTTGCCCTTGATCGTGAGCCTCGTCGCGCTCCTCTTGTTGTGGATGCACAATGCGTATCCCGAGCAGGGCCCGACGTAGCCGTCGGCGGCTGCGGACGTCGGGGCGGCCGGGTGCGTGGCGGCCGAAGCCGGGCCGGCGGCGAGCGCCAGCGCGCCCGACATGGCCGCGCCGGTGAGCACAAGCGTGCCGGAGCTGGTGAGCCTGGATGTCATCGCGAGTTCCTTTTCGCCGAATGCACGGCGTCGTCGGTTGCGGTCGGCCACGACGTTAGGGGCCTGCGGAGTGACGTCCTAGGGCTCTAGGGCCCTATGGGGGGCCTTATGTTTCAGTGGTTGCGAGCGCAGGTGGTCAGCGGGGCCCAGCAGCGCGATGAGCTCCGCCCACCCCATAGGCGCGTGCAACACTGCACGATCGACAACCGCACCGGGTCGGCCAGCGAATGAAACAGCGCCGCCGCCGGCGCGAGGTTGGCCCGCGGTGAGGCCCGGGTGGTGGACTTGACCCGCGACCTGGGCTTGGCGCAGTCGACGGTGTCCAAGCACCTGCTGGCTGCCACCAGTTCTCCGCCCGCGATCCCGCAGTCGTCTAGCGGTGGGAGAAGCGGGCGCTGCGGATCATCGCGGTGTCGTTCTTCGCGCTGGCCGCCTACGTCAGCGTCGATTCGGTGCGCGCCCTGGTCAGCGGCGGCGAGGCCGAGCACTCCACGCCGGGGCTGGTGCTGGTCGCGCTGAGGCTGGCGGTCATGCCGGTGCCGTCGAGCGCCCAGCGCCGCACCGGCCGCGAGCTGGGATCGGCCAGCGCGGTCGCCGACTCCAAGCAGACCCTGCTGTGCACCTACCTGTCGGGCGTGCTGCTGGCCGGGCTGACGCCGTCCGCGACGGCGTGCGCGTCGCAGTTGTGGTCGCGGACACTGCGGCGGGTCACCGCCGCGACGTTCGGCCGGGTCGGGTCATCGGACTGCCTACTCATCGAGGACGATCCCTGTGGATGCAGGCGTCGCAGCAGGGCGCCGTCCCTGGTGTGCTTGCTGAGGAACCGGGCCAGGTCGCTGCCGGGGTCTGGGGTGGCGGCGGCGGGGGCGAAGCGGCTGCGGCGGCGCTCCTTGGGCGCGGGACCGCGGCGCTTGACGGGGTGCCCACAGCGGCGGCTCGGGGCCTGCAGACCGGTCAGCGGGTCGGTGTTAGTGACGGCCGCGTTGAAGGCGGCCAGGGCGGCGCGGGCGGCCTTGGCGGCGCGCTGGTGGAGGTCGCGGGTGTGGGTGGCTGTCAGGTCGGCGCGCCGCGGGCGGTCTGCTGCCACAGCGCGTGGCGGGCGGTGATCTGGTAGCCGTTGCCGACGTCTGCGGCCAGAGGCGGGACGTGCTTGTCGATGAGGACCCGCTCGATGGTGGTGGAGTACCGCCACTCCAGCTTCTTGCCGGTCAGGTCGGCGCTCCACAGCAGCGCCAGCACCTGCCACGCCCGCCGCGACAACGCGGCCCGGGCGGCGGCGCCCGGGACGCAGCGACACCCCTGCGCGGGCGGCGGCCCGTCCCCTGCGGGTCAGGCTGACCGTCCGCATGCTGCCGAAGGTGGTGGGCTTGGACGCAAGGGTGATCAATCCGCGGTCGGCCAGCGCGGCCCCGTTGCCCTGGTTGTCCCAGCCTTCACCAGCCAAGCGCAGCTGCATCTGGGTCCAGCCGAACAGCCGGCGGTCGGAAGGATCGTGCGCGAAGTCGATGGCCCGCCACTCGGCGGCGGGCCGGGCGTCGTATTCGCCGCGGGCGCCGGCTGCCCGGCGTGAGGCCTCCGCCTGCTGGTTTAGCCCGTAGATGACCGCCAGTGTGCCTTGCTGCCGGTCGTTGAGCTGCTTCCATGCAGACAACGCCGCGGACGACGGAGTCTTCGTGCCGGCCATCGGTCACCTCCGGTGACGCGAGCAGGGCGGGCGTCAGTGCGGTGCGCGGGTCAAAACGGGGGCTGGTCGGTGAAGGCGGCGCCGTCGCGTGGGGGAGTGCTGGCCCAGGGGTCGTCGGGATCGGGCGGCGCCTGCGGGTCAGGGGACGGCGTAGACGGTGGCCGGTCACCACGGGTGAGCAGGTCGTGCGCGACGTCGCGGACGTAGGCCTGGACGCAGCGGCGGTTGTCGGAGGTGATGCCGGTCAACCGCAGCAGCGCCTCCAGCAGCTGCTCGGAGCCGCCCTCCACCGAGCTGTGGGCCAGGAGCTGCCCACCACGGTCCACCGCCGTGGCGGGTCAGGAAGTCAGGGGTCGGCGGGGTGCCCACGTCGCCGTCGGGCGTCATCGATCCCCGCTCACCGTGCTGCATCCGGGCGATGAGCGTGCAGCCCTGGTTGAGCAGGTCGGCGGCGACCAGCCGCTGGCCTGGCGCGGGCCGGCCGATCAGCACATAGGCGTCGACGAGCGCAGCGACCGGGCGGCCGTGCCGGGTGAGCAGCTGCGGCCCGGGTGTGCCCTCGGCGCCCGGGGTCGGCCGGTAAGGAGGGGCGCAGGCCAGCCGGACCAGATCACCCAACCGCGGCCAGGCGTCGGTCAGCGACCAGGACGGCAGCGCGTCGACGGGCACGCAACCACCGCACACGCAACCACCGCTGCGGCCGCGGCCTTCGCGCACGGGCCGGGTGCGCGGGCCGCGACCGGCACCTTCTTCTACACCTCGCCCGACTCGGGCCCGCTGGAAATCGAAGACCCCGACAACGGAGAGTGCCGCCTGCTGCTGCAAGGCGCCACCGACGCCAGAAACAGCACCGACACCGCCGCGACGCTGTACGTCGACCACACCTGCGAAGAGCCCATGAACGTGGTGATGGGCCCCGGCCAGAGCCGGACCTTCACCGCCCCCCCGCACAGCGTCACCTTCGGCTGAGACCGGGGTCGGCGTGCACGGCGATCCGATTCGCCGTCCACGCCGCCCCACCGCGGCCGAGCTAGTTCCGCTGGGTTTCGGCGCGGCTCACCAGCGCGTGGAGTTTGGCGCGCGGGCGCGACGTCCGCGAGCCAGACGCCCGCGACTCTCATAGCGGAGGCGCTTATGACCCACCTTCCGCCCCGTTCCAGCAGGCCTGCGGCGTTCATCATCGCCGGGATCTTGCTGGCCGGCGTCATCGGGTCTGCCCAGGCGCCGGCACCGCCGTGCCCGCCCCCGCCCGCCACCCAGGACGGCGGCCTGCAGTTCAACTAGACGACCCCCGACGAACGCTGCCGACACCGCCCATCGACCACCGCCCAGGAGACACCGTGCTTTCACGTGCGCTGCGAACTGCGCTCGTCGCCGCTGCCGCCGCCCTGACCATTACCGGCGTGACCGCCGCCGGTTCGCCTTCACCCCGCTCACCGGCAGCCCACGGCGTGCCCGCCGCCCCGGGGGACCCCTGCTATCGCCTGGACCGTCCGTACTGGCCGCCGACCGCGCTTCGCGAGACCTGCCAGCAGTGCAACCAGGAAGGGCTGCGCGGCGCGGTCGCGGGAGAATGGGACCAGTGGAAACGCATGCTCGATCGCGACTTGAACATCTGGGAGCTGTATACCTGGGAGGGTTCTTGTCCCAGGTGCCGGGTGAATGCTCGCTCTGCTGGTGGCGTTCACCGCTGAGCAGCCGCACGCCCCTGCGCGGCGGGACCACAGGCCCCGCCGCGGTGGCGATGCCAGAGCGCCTGGGCCCGTGTCGGGCTCCAGCACGACGGCCCTGGCCGCCGAGGTCGTGGAGGCCTACCGGCGCGGCACCGCGATCAAAGCCCTCGCCCGACAACACCACGTCGCCCCCAAGACCATCCGTCGCATCCTGGACAACGCCCGCGCCCGCGGACTGCCCGACCGACTCGACACACTCCCGGCCGCGGGCGAACCGGCCGACGCTCCAACGCCGCCGGGCCCAGCAGTGACGCTCGATCTCCCCGGTCTGCTCGCCGACCACCTGAACGCAGCCGGGGACGACGCCGTCCGCCAGGCCCTCGGCGCCGGGCGGACCATCCGCCGCGGCCAGGGCCACACGGTCCGCGTCACCGCCCCGATCGCACTGCACCGTGCCGCATTGCGGCAGAGCGGCGCCCTCGCCGCCGAGGGCGCGGGACCGGCCGCGCGCAAAGCGTCGATCATGCAGTGCGCGGCGGTGAGGATCTTGCGTTTGCCCACGACGGACGCGGTGCACGACTGGCCCTGGGGGCCGCCGCCGACGCGGACCCCGTGATGATGGACGGGTTCTCCGTGACCGTGGTGGGCTCCCCGTTCACCACCTTCGTCCGCGGGCTGGGCTCGGGATGTAGGTGGTCAGTGGGGGTGGCGGCAATGCTGGGCGGCGGTGCCGGCTCGGCGATCGCGGGGCTGGAGGCCAGCAGGAGGATCGCGGTGGCCGCACAGGCCAGGATCGCGATCAGTGCGCCGAGAAGTACAAGAACCACTTCGCCTACTGCTACGTCGCTGACGGCACGATCACCGACCGCGAAGGCGAGAGCAATGGCAATGTTCGCGTGGTTGGGACCAACACCTTCCGGCTGACCATCACTGGTGAAGGAATCAGCCTCCGGGCTACGACGCTGACGTCGTCTTTAAGACGATCGAATACTGGGCCGGCCTCGACCTGATCGCTCTCCTCCGCGCCCTCTGGCCTTACGGCCCCAACCGGCATCCCCGGCCTCGCACCGCTCGGCGCACCGCACCGATCTGTTCACCGCCCAACCGGTGAACGACTCAATCGTCCTTCTGCAGGCAGACGCCTAGGAACTCGTCGAACATCGGGGCTTGATCCGCAGGCTTCGAGATTCGGTGGTGTTCGGCTCGTTGCGTGTGGGCTGGCGATCGTGCTTGTGGCCCCGAGCCTGGACGGCGACCACGTCGCTGGTCCAATCGCTCATGTCAGCCGGAGCGTCATACTCAGCACGGCCTTCACTTTCGGCGTCCACACCAGTCCCGGTAGGGACCTGACGGCCTCCGATCCCGTGCACGCCGGGCTGATGCTGCGGTCGCTGCGCGACACCTGATCGACGCGGCGACCAAGTGCCACAACCAGCTCCGCTCACGGCCGTCATCGCCGATCCCTGAGAATCAGCGGCTGGTTCAGCGGTCGCCGCAGGTGCGCACTGCGGTCATAGCCGATGCGCGCTTTCTGGTGGGCCGATGGCAGGACCGGGACGGGCTGAGATTCCCCGGGGCCATTTAGCCGGCGACGTTATGCTCCAAGGATCAATGGTGACATTGAGGTACGAGTTCATCGACGCGGATTACGCCAGCCCTTCCGTGTGCGTCGACGGCGCCACACCCAGCATCATCCGAACGTGCGAACGGCTCTCCACGGTGACGGGATCGGTATGCGGCAGTGACACAGCGAGCGATCATGGCGCCGGACCGGCGCCACCGGTGAGCATGTACGGGCGGGACGGCGAGTGCGCCGCGATCGAGGGTCTCCTCGCCGGAGGCCGTTCCGGCCACAGCGGCGTCCTGGTGCTGCATGGTGAGCCGGGGGTCGGGAAGTCGGCCTTGCTGGATTTCGCGTACGAGGCCGCCGGTGACATGCGGGCGCTGCGCTGTGCCGGCGTGGAGAGCGAGATGGATCTGGCCTTCGCCGGACTCCATCAGCTGCTACGGCCAGTGCTCGACCTGGCGGGCCGGCTGCCGGAACCGCAGGCCCACGCGCTCAACGCCGCCTTCGGGCTGTCCGCGCGTCGCGCCGAGGACCGGTTCCTCATCGCGGTCGCCGTATTGAGCCTGCTGGCCGAGGCGGCCGGGGATCGCCCGGTGCTGTGCCTGCTGGACGACGCGCACTGGCTCGACCAGGCCTCGGCGGAGTCCCTGGCCTTCGTGGCGAGGCGGCTTGAAGCCGAGGGCGTGGTGATCCTGGCCGCCTCCCGGCGGGATGCCCCGGCGGGTGTACCGGAGCTGCGGGTGGGCGGGCTGGACCGGGCGTCCTCGATCGCGCTGCTGCACTCGCGCGTACCGGACCTGCCCGCCGACGTCTGCGACCGGCTGTTCGAGGAGACCGGCGGCAACCCGCTGGCGCTCGTGGAACTGGCCGGGTCGCGTCCGGCGCAACCGGGCTCTTCAGGGCCGCTGCCGCTGACCGAGCGGGTGCAGAGCGCCTTTCTCGATCAGGTGCGCGGGCTACCGCGGCGCACGCAGCGGTTGTTGCTGGTCGCGGCCAGTGACGACACCAGGAGCGCCGCGCTCGTTCTCCGGGCCGCACAGTCGCTCGGCGTGCGGCCGGGCGCGCTGGACGCCGCGGAACGGGCCGGCCTCATTCAGCTGGACCAGGGCGGCCTGCTGCAGTTCCGGCATCCGCTGGTCCGCTCGGCGGTCTACCATGCAGCGCCGCTCACCGAGCGGCTCGCCACCCACCGGGCCCTCGCGGACGCCTCGGCGGGACAGGCCGATCGGCAGGCATGGCATCGGGCCGCCTCGGTGCTGGGAACCGACGAGAGCATCGCCGTCGCCCTGGAGCGCTCGGCGGGGCAGGCACGGCGGCGTCGCGGTCATGCCGCCGCGTCCGCCGCGTTCGAACGGGCCGCGGAACTGTCGGCGGCTCCCTCGTCCCGGGCCCGGCGGCTGGCCGCCGCCGGGCACGAAGCGTACGACGCCGGGCAGCTGGACCGGGCCGCCGCGCTGGTCCGCCAGGCCGAGCCGCTGGTCGGCGACGTCCAGGGCAGGGCGGAGGTCACCGCGCTGCGCGGCACGATCGAGCTGGCCCGCAGCTCGGGGATGACCGCGCTCGCGCTGTTGCTCGAGGCGGCCGGACAACTGGCCGGGCACGACCCCGACCGCGCGGTTTTGATCCTGGCCGATGCGACATGGGCGGCGGAGAGCACCTGTTCCGCCCGGAACGTGGCCGAGGCGACGGCGCGATGGGCCGGCCTGCGCCTTCCCGCGGGTCATCCTCTCGGCCCGCTGGTCACGGCCTACCTCGGATTCGGCGACTTCTACGCCGGCCGTCTCGGCACCGGTCTGCCGCGGATCAGGGAGGGCCTCGACGGCCTGCTCCGGGAGGCCCGCACCGGGATGGCCCGGCACCTGTCAAGGGTGGGCGTGCTGGGCGACCTGGCGATCGCGGTCGGTGACGACGCGGCCGGGCGCGCCCTGGCCACCGCCGCGGTGGAGCACTGCCGGAGCCGGGGCCTGGTGGCCCGGTTGCCGTTCACGCTGGCGACGCTCGCGCTGGTCGAGTCGCACACCGGACGCCTGGTCACCAGCCGGGCGCACGCCACCGAGGGGCTGCGGCTCTCCACTGACCTCGGGCAGGAATACGTCGCCTGCCTGTGCGCGTCACTGCTGAGCTACGTCGCCGCGGTGCACGGACACGAGGAGGACTACCGGCGGCTGGCCGCCGAGGCCGTCCGGCTCGGCGGAGACGGCAAATTCGTGACGGTGGTGGAGTTCGAGCCCGGAAGGCTCGGCCAGCTCCACCTGACCCTGGGCCGAACCGAGCAGGCCCTGGACCTCCTGCTGGACACCGTAGGGCGACTGGCCTCCGGATTCCCCATCGCCGACATCCATCTAGTGCCCGACCTGGTCGAGGCGGCGGTCCGCGCCGGCGAGCCGGAACGCGCGGCTCAGCCGCTGGCCCGGTTCGAGCGCTGGGCCGCCCACACCGGGCAGCCGTGGGCGGACGCGGTACGGCATCGGTGCCGTGCCCTGATGGCCACCGGCGACGAGGAAGCCGACGAGCACTACAGCGCGGCGCTGCGCCGCCACGACGAGATCGGGCATCATGACCGCATGTTCGATCGGGCACGGACCGAGCTGCTCTACGGGGAGTGGCTGCGCCGGGCCCGCCGGCGGGCCAAGGCGCGCCTGCACCTGAGGCAGGCCCACGAGATTTTCGAGCGGCTCGGGGTGACGGCGTGGGCCGATCGCGCCGCGGCCGAGCTGCGGGCCACCGGCCAGACCCCGCGCCGGCGCGTCCCGAGCACCGCCCGCCACCTGACCCCGCAGGAGTTGCAGGTGGTCCGGCTGGCCGCGGCGGGCGGCAGCAACAAGGACATCGCCGCCCACCTGTTCCTGAGCCCGCGCACGGTCGGCTACCACCTCAGCAACGCCTTCGCCAAGCTCGGCGTCACCTCACGCCGCGAGCTCCCCCGGATCGACCTCGGCACACCGGCGGCCGAGACCTGACCGTCCGGCCGGCGCCCACCGGACCGCCTCGGACACCTCGCACGCGGCCCATCCTGCGACGGCGGCGCGACGTCGCATTCCTGAACAGGTCATTTGACAGATCCGAACGGGCGATCCGCGCCATAGCTTCATGGAGACGCCGCGCCAATGCCCGGCGGACGATCCACATGACCTGCCGGGAGGCGGATGTGAGGGTACTTGTAGCGGGTGCCTCGGGAGTGCTGGGAAGGCACATGGTCAAAGCGCTCAAGGCGGCCGGCCACGACGTCGTCGGCCTGGGCCGGACCCCGGGCGGAGGCCGGCACGTACGTGAGCTTGGGGCCGGGTGGCTGGCCGCGGACCTGCTGGACGAGCGGGCATTGCTGGCGGCGGTGGACGGAACGGGCCTGGACGCGGTGATCCATGCCGCGACGGCGCTGCGCAAGGCGCCGGTGCGTTACCGCGATATGGACGCCACCAACGCGCTGCGCACGCAGGGGACGGCCAACCTGCTCAAGGCGGCCCGCGCGGCCGGCGCGACCAGGTTCGTCGTGGAGACGATGGTCCCGGGGTACGGCTTCGGCGACTGGGGCGACCATGTGATCACCGAGGACGACACGCCGTACGGGCCGACGGGGCGAAACCGCGCGCTTGAGGCCATCATCGCGGGAATGCGGTCCAAGGAGGAGCAGGCTTTCGCCGCCGACGGGATCGAAGGAGTCGCGCTGCGCTACGGCTTCCTCTACGGCGAGGGTTTCGGCGTGGGCGGGACCGACGCGTTCGTCACCATGCTGAACAAGCGCCGGCTGCCGGTGGCGAACGGCGGCGTGGTCCCCTGGACCGACCTGGCCGATGCCGCATCCGCCGCGGTGGCCGCGCTCGAGCGCGCGCCCGCGGGCGCCGCGTACAACATCGTCGACAACGAGGCGGCAGGCGTCTCGGAGTACACCCGTTACCTGGTCAAGGCGTTCGGCACTCCGCGGCCACCGAAGGTTCCGCTGTGGGCGCTGCGCCCAATACCGTACCTCCACGCCATGCTCAAGACGACGATGCGGGTTTCCAACGCCAAGGCCGCACGGGAACTCGGCTGGAAGCCCGCCTATCCGACCTACCGTGACGGCGTCACCGCCCTGGCGGACCACCGCCGGCGGCCGGATCCGGCGCTGGACCTGCGGCGGCGCCCAACGTCCTGGTGAAGCGGCGCCGGACCCGATCCGCCGGCATCGCTTCGGTGCCACGGAGATCTCGCGGGGCCGCATCCATGCTGACCGAGACCTGTGAGCCTGACGCTTCCACACGTCATCGTGAACGTCGCCACGACCGCCGCCCACGTCGCCGACAACGACCTGACCTCCACCATTCACGCCGACCTGGCCGAGCGCGGCCTGCTGCCCGACATTCACCTGATCGACTCTGGCTACACCGGAGCCGAATTCGTGGTCGTCAGCCGCACCACACCGTGCCCGGGCCGTTCCCGGTGCACCCGCGCCAAACGCGAACCCCGCCAGCTCACCCTGCACGCCCGAGAAGTGCGCGAGGCCCTGCATCAGGCCAGGGCCGCCCAGCACACCGAGCCATGGAAATGGCAATACGCACTGCGTTCAGGGATCGAAGGCACGATCTCCCAGGCCCGTCCGGGGCTTCCACCTGCGCAGATCCCGCTATTTCGGGTCGGCCAAGACCCATCTGCAACACATCCTGACCGCCGTGGCCATCGACCTCGTCCGCATCGACGCCTGGCTCACCGGCACCCGCTCGCCACCACGCGCACCCATCGCCTCGACCGGCGCCAAGCAGCGGTCGCTGCGTGAGCGGCGGATTCGCCAACAGTGTCAGACCTGCTTGGGGAAGGCGGCGAAGGCCGGGATGTCGTCGCGGGCGTCGTCCAGGTGCGCGGCAGCGGCCGGGAACTTGACCTCCAGCGCGTCGACGACCTGGCGGTGCTGGGTGTGGACCGCTTCGGCGGAGGGCTGTTCGAAGATGGTGCGCACCAGCGTGGACACCCACGGCTGCGCCGAGCGGGGGACGCGCGTGATCAAGTTGCGGTGGTAGTGGGTGCGGCAGCGCTGCCAGGACGCGCCGGGCAGGGTGGAGGCGTCGCGTCGCGCACCCCGGCGTGGCGGTCCGCAGCTCACCAGCCGCACTCCGGACATGCCGCGGGCGACCAGTGCGCGCAGGAACGCCGGCCAGCCCGCACCGTCCTCGGGGGCACGACGTCGACGCCGAGGATCTCGCGGTGCCCGTCGGCGTTGACGCCGGTGGCGATCAGCGTGTGCACGTTGACGATGCGGCCGCCCTCGCGGACCTTCTGTGTCAAGGCGTCGACGCACATCAACGTGCACGGCCAGGCGTCCAGCGGCCGGTTGCGGGAGTCGGCGACCATCTCATGCAGTTCCCGGGCCAGCGCGCTGGCCTGCGACTTGGACAGCCGGGTGACGCCCAGCTGCTCGGCCGGCCTCTCCACCCGCCGGGTCGAGACCCCAGCAGAGTGGACGTGGCCACCACCGACGCCAGCGCCCGCTCGGCCCGGCGCCGCCGCTCCAGCAGCCACTCGGGGCAGTACGACCCCGACCGCAGTCTCGGCACGGCCGGCTCGATGGTCCCGGCCCGCCGCCGATACCGTCGCGGCTGTTCACCCGGCCCTCGCTCACCTCGCCATAGCCGGCCCCGCAGACCTGC
Source organism: Actinomadura fulvescens (assembly GCF_039533225.1). Classification (NCBI taxonomy): domain Bacteria; kingdom Bacillati; phylum Actinomycetota; class Actinomycetes; order Streptosporangiales; family Thermomonosporaceae; genus Actinomadura; species Actinomadura fulvescens. The sequence continues at coordinate 1,453,480 of NZ_BAAATD010000001.1, forward strand.
TCGATCTCGGCGTCCATCATCGGCTGCGCCATCTGCCGGATCACCTCCCGCAGCAGGTCCGGCGACGCCGAGGTCAGGGTCTCCTCGAACTCTTCGGCGACAACCGGCAGAATGTCCCGCACGGCCACTTCGTTTCCCCTTCGCTGGTCTTGGTCGACTCGAAGGACCACGAGGTGGCCGTCTCACGTCACGGGGACTCGCCCATCACGACGTTAACCGGTCATAGGCCTACACGGGCCCCATACACCACTTCCGTGGACGTGAACTGTCGCGGACCGGCTTTGCCTGAGAGGAGCCCCTGAGATGAGCACTCATCTCAGGGGCTCCTTCCTTGGCGGCACCCGCCGCTTCGGTCATGTGCCGGGTCAGCAGGGCCGACCGGCCAATAGGACGAACGGCCCGGTGTCGGCCACTTCCCAATGTGCGATGATCTTGTGCCTGCGCACCCGGAAGATGTCGGCGATGCGCACCTGCACCCTCTGACCGCACCCCTTGATACCGAACTGCGGCAGGTCACGCATGATCGTGCCCTGCACGGTTCGGAAGGTGACGACGTCGGTGCCCTGCACCCGGGTTGCAGTGACCGTCGTGGTGACGTCGGGGATCGAATGGACGATTCCGGCCCACCACGCTTTGAGTTCTTCCCGTCCCCCAGGCGTTGCGTATGGGCTGTACTGCACGAAGTCGGCGGCGAAGTATCGGTCGACCTGGTCGACTCGACGCTCGCTGAACACCACGCGCAACGCGTCATGCACAAGCCGCGCGTCGCCACCGGCGGGGCCGGGTTCGGGATGGCCGGGTGCCGTCGGCCGATGCGAGATCGCCGTGGCGTCGCGGTCCGCCCGGGCGGTGGGCGCCGAACCGGCCAGCACCATGGCGGCCAGCAGGCCGATCAGCAGCCGGGATCGGTTGTGCTCGACCAACCGAGTCATGGTGCGGGTCATCGCATTCTCCCTTTCGGTGGCGGTAACGGGCGTGGCCTTCCACAGGCCGATCACCAGCCGAACGTAGATGTGCGTGCACGCCGTCGGATCGGTCAATCGACCAGGTTCGCGACGCCTCCAGCCGTCCCAGATGGAGGACATGCTCACGACCATGTCGACCGGCGGCTGCGGGTGGCCGCCCAACACCCCAGCTCGTCGATCTGCACGAATGACGGGACCTACCAGTGGGCTGATTCCACCTTGATCTTGCTGGCCACAGGGTGGTTGCGGCCTGCGCGGCGTGATCGACAACGACGGAGCTCCTGGTAGATCGGGGTTTGCGACGACCTTGACTATCAGGCGCTCAGATGCTGCTCTATCGCGCTGCCCTCGATCTGTGCCGCTCGGCCCGCATGTTAGTGACCGACCTGGTCCACAGGCGTCGACTCGGGGTCGGTTCGCGCTGGCGCGTGCTGCCGCCCGGTCGCTGCTGGTTCTGGTGTACCTACGCCGCAACGAGAGCTTCGCGGGCCTGGCGGCAGCGTTCGGTGTCGGGACCGCGACCGCGCACCGCTACGTGAGTGAGGTGGTGGAACTGCTCGCCGAACTGGCACCTGACCTGCTTCAAGCACTGTGTGAACATTCAGTTCCTCACCGACCCGTACGGCGAGCTGATCTGGGTGTCACCGGCGTTGCCGGGTGCTACCCACGACCTGAGCGCAGCTCGCACGCACGGCATCGTTGGCGGGCTGAGCGCGTGGGCGGTGCGATCGGCACCCCCTACAAGTGCAACAAGCGGCGCAAGCTGGGAAAACGCAAGAAGCTGTTCAACCGGCACCACGCCAAGGTCCGCGCCTTGGGCGAGCGCGGCGCCGCCCCGCTCAAACAGTGGCACATTATGCGCAACGCCCGGTGCTCGCCCAGCCACCTGACCGCATCGTTCAGCCGCTCTCACCCTTCACCACCAGGCCAGCTGAGGATGGGATCAGCTCACTGAAGACGTGTCCAATTCGGGATGCCGAGCGGGGTGATCGAATCACAGAGATGTCCACCCGATCACGCCAGATCCCGGTGACAAACGATCTTGAAAATGATCACTTCCCTTGACATCCGCAGTTGGCTAGATTGCGGGCAATCGGTGGATCACCCAGGTTGGCCGTGGTGGAGCTTGATCCGTCGCTCCGGGTGGACTTCTCTCGCGTCTTCAAACTCAAGGCGGCGAGCGACAGGGCTTCGAGTTGGCCGGTGGCGTCTGAAGGTTGCCACAGATCGAGGGCTGCTCCATGAATGCGTTGAGTCGGCTCTGCGAGTGAACACCTTGCGGGTCCGTGGTGTCGCTTGGGCGTCCGTCTGGATGCTGTGTGAACCGTTTGAAGGTGGCGGTGGACGGTCTGGTCCACTAGCGAACGGCTAACAGAAGATCAAAAGGCCGGTGCTCCGGAGTGGAGGACCGACCTGTGACCTGCTACTTCTCTGTCGGGACGGCGGGATTTGAACCCACGACCCCTTGACCCCCAGGACGGTGGGGGAGAGGTGGTCCTTGCAGCTCACAGCTCATATCGAATGAACTTGCTGAGTGCGTCTATATGGGCTGAGTTCGTGAGTGTGTAGGGCGTGTGGTCCCTGTCTGGTCCCCATAAGGGCAATCGACGAGTGAGTGGCCCATGCTTTTCGGTAGTTAATCATTGACACAGGGTCACCCTCTATGACGAGAATCGACCATGACCCCTCGGCAGCCGCGACGTGCCTTCCGGCACCACAGCTATCCGCCATCGCGTCGGCGTAGCGTCGTCACGTGGAGTGTCACGACACTTGCGGCCGTGGTCACGGCCGTCCTGGTTGCTGTTGCTATGGGTGGCTTCGGCAAGCTCAGTAAGAAGGTCGCCGAGCCTTCGATGCCTCTGAAGGTCACGGCCACGACTGATCGCATCAGCCTGTCGGTCGTCTTCCCTGGACTGCACACGATCTCTGAGCAGATGCAGATCGACACCGGTGGCTCAAAGGTCGAGGGTCTCAGGCGGCAGTGGCTTGCGGCCGGCGCTTCGCACTTTGACGAAGCGGGTCTGAGCATTGGAGTTAGGTTGCTCAACCGGGGAGAGCGCAGAGTACGGGTCATTGGGCTGGAGGTAGTGGATCTAGGCCGTAAGCCACCCTTGGACGGAACCTTGCTGCATCTGCCTGGCCAGGGTGGCGCGGACGTGTTCCGGATCGCCTTCAATCTTGATGAGGCTAGACCTGTCCCTCGCGAGGTCGACAAACAGGGCAAGGTTCAAGGCCCCTTCTTTCGCCAACAAGAACTAGAGCTGAGTAAAGGCGATAGAGACACCATCTGGGTTCCAGTCGCCGTAAGTCGGTACTCGGTGAAGTTCCGACTCAAGCTGAGCTACCTTGTCGGTGACGCCGTAAGGCCTCAGCACGTCACGCTCGATGACGGCGGTCTCCCGTTCGCCCTGACCGCGGTCAACTGTCCCCGAGGTCTGCGCACGTATCGACGCATCTACACGAGCTTGACGCCCAGGTGGGACAACCTCCAGAGCCGTCTGAAAGAGGTTCCCAACCCGGCCAAGTACTGGGCGCCGGTACAGGCCAGCCTAGGGCCGTGTCCCCAAGACTTTGCGTCGAAGATCAAACAAATAGCGCAGGTCACCGGCTAGCGCGATTGGACTCGAAGTAGCAGCCGGGGATGTTGATCAGTCTCACCTAGTCCCCTGCCCAGCTCAGCAAGCCCCCAACCATTCAGGGCCGTCCCTGCCGGTTCATCGTCGATGGCTCCCCGCCTGGCTCCCATCCGGGTCGGCAGCCAATCACTCGGTCCGGGCCGCGAACCGAGCTCTTCACGAGCACCCGCACTCACTCGCGCGAACTCAGCTGTGTCCTACCTCAGAGCTGGGCACCGGCCAAGTCACCTATCCAACGACGAAGGACGTTTGCGGACAAGACGTGCAAATCGTCCGCACTGGGTTGTTTATCGACATTGTACGCAATGCATTTCGAGGTTGAGGTATCCTGGCGATCCCCTTAGGGTCGCCGGAAGGTCAAGTGAGCAATCGTGTTGGATGTTTTTGAGGGCCGGTCATTCAACGGCACAACAATCCTCATTTCTTTGATTGCACTCACCGTAACGATATTCGGCGTTATTTATGCACGGAAGGCTGTTCCGCGAAAGAATCTTTTGAAGATCTGGAAGGGTCAGCCGACTTCGCTTATTGCAGACGAATCGTCCCAGATGACTGGTATCTCGGTTGTCCATGATGGGCAAGTTGTGAGTAATCCATACCTGACACGAATTACCATCCGTAATTCAGGCTCCACCGATGTGACCAGTGCAAATTTTGATCGCGGCCGTCCATTGAAACTCGAAACCAGTGTTCCACTGATATCTGTACTTGAGCCTACCCTGGAACCTGAAGGGCTGCCGAGTGTTGCACAGTCGGCCAGCGGCAACGAAATCGCCATCGGTCCCGACTTGATCGTGCAAGGTTGTACGATCAACTTCGTAATTCTCACCGACGGTAGGCCAGATATCGAAATTGAGAGTTACATTTCAAATACAATAATGCGGGTCTATACTGGTGATTCAACACCAGAGCCTGAACCTTTCCACAAGAAGATTCTTAGCCTATTCGGCGCACTGGCAGCTATGGTCGCCATTACTGTGCTTGTTACTATCCTGATGGTGGGATTGATTTCGTGGTTGATGCCAGACAGCGTGGATAGGTCAATAGTCGTGACTCCAGTGAATATCAACGGAAAAACTGTGACCTTTGCTTCGGGGGCACATTGGGACAAAGCTCAAAAAATTGCTATGCGTTTCCAATGCGGAAGCTTGACGAGATCGCTAGATGTAATGGTTGGGGGCGATGGGAGTTTTCAAATATCCCTAGAGAATGTCAAACTTCCACGACAGGTGAATTGCAAGCTATATACGAAGAATAAATGGTTCTTTGTCGGTGATAGTTATTGGGGTTCCTTCGTCCTAAAATGAGAGGGGTTCTCTGCCTCGACTGTGCCTGCGTGTACCGCCGAGCTGACTTACTTTGAGTCGCAAACAGACTAGTCTTGTGGGGACGCATCTCCGCGCGAGAGCTGGACGGGTCCGGGCTTGTGTGGGGGCGGGGCCTCGTAGCCTGGTGCGGCGGACGGGCGGCACCTGCCCGCCCTCAATGGCCCGTCGTGAGGCCCCGCGCGGGGTCCCCGCGCAAGTACGGAGGCGGCCAGCGGCACCCGGCCGCTCAGCTCGACCCCGTGAGCGCCTCGGCCGCCGTGAGAACTCGTGCCGTCGTAGGCGGCCCCTTCAAGTGTCTTGTCCGGGCGAGCCGACAGGCATTGGCCCGGCGGCCGGTTAGCGAAGCGGGGCCGGCCGCCAGGGCGCCGTGTCGGCCGCCCGTGCGGCCCGCTTGTCGGGCCGCCTTGACTGGGGCGCGCTCATTCAGCTCGCGGACGCTCTGGTCGAACGGTCCGCTGGTCGCTACCAAGGCTGGGGAGAGGTCATCATCTTCGCCGCTTGCACCGCTGCCCGGATTGGTGAAGTCTCCGGCGTACGAGTAGGCGACATCGATCGTGACGCGTGGACCTGGACGGTGCGGCGGCAGACCACTCCGAGTCCTGGGGGATTGGTCGACAAGGGCACCAAGGGTAAGCGTGCTCGCACCGTTCCCCTCATCGAGGAGATTCGGGAACTGGTCGGCCGGCGCTTGGACGCGGTTGGCGATGACCCGATGGGCCGACTCTTCACCGGGCCGCGAGGCGGCCGTATCACTACTGCTGTCCTTCGAGACGCCACCCATTGGGATGAGGTCGTGCAACGGCTCGGGTATGAGTATCTGCGGTGGCATGACCTTCGGCATACCGGGCTGACTTGGATGGCTGATGCCGGGGTGCCAGTGCATGTACTGCGGAAGATCGCTGGACATGGGTCCCTGTCGACGACGCAGCGGTACCTGCATCCGGACGCCAAGTCGATCACTGCGGCGGGGGAGGCGCTGAGCCTTCACCTCAGCGTGCGGCGGTCCCCAGATGGTCCCCGGCTGCGGCTCGTCGAATGACGATCAAGAACTTGGGCCGGACACGCGAAAGGCCTGGTGACCTCGGAGAACTCCGCGATCATCAGGCCTTCGTGTTCTGTCGGGACGGCGGGATTTGAACCCACGACCCCTTGACCCCCAGTCAAGTGCGCTGCCAAACTGCGCTACGTCCCGGTGCCCGGCTGAGCGGGCGTGATTACTCTAGCGCAGTCTGCGCGCTCGTGCGTACAGAGATACGGCGGGACGGATGTCTGGTAGGCATGCCGGGTGACGTGGTTGATGAGGCTTGGGGGGCTGGCGGTCGCCGTTGTGCTGTGTGGGTGTGACGACGGACGGGTGACGGCTGGCTCTACGCCTTCGGTTAGCCGCACGCCTAAGGCTAGTGCGGCGCCCCCCGAGAGGGTTGTGAAGGTGCCTGCGGGGGTTCGGGCCGGGTATGTCGTTTTTGATCGGCGCAGCGGGAAGGTGCTGCTGCGGCATCGGGTGCGGCAGACGGTGCGGTCGGCCTCGGTGGTGAAGGTCCTGATCGCGCTCGATCAGCTTGAGCGGGCGGGGGATCGGGGTGTGATGGGCAGGATGCTCCGGTCCAGTGACGACAAGGCGGCCACGTACTTCTGGCGGCGGGGTGGGCAAGGGAAGATCATCCAGCGGATGGCGCGGAAGGCCGGGTTGACGGAGACGGCGCCGCCGCCTGCGGACAAGCCCGGGTTCTGGGGATATACCGCGCTGAGCGCCGGAGACGTGCTCAAGACCTATCGGTATCTGCTGGAGAAGGCGCCCAAGGGGCACCGGGACTTTGTGGTCGGGCAGCTGCGGCGCGCCACGCAGTGCGGGACGGATGGGTTCGATCAGTTCTTCGGGATTCCGCGGGCCGTGCCCAAGCCCTGGGCGATCAAGCAGGGGTGGTCGGGGTTCGGGGACGTTCCGGCGGTGCGGTGTAGGGAGGGCACGTTCCGGCCAGTGGTCGGGCCTGATCTCGGGCTTGGGCGGCCGGTTCTGCATACGACGGGGATCGTGGGCCACCGGATCTTCGTGGTGCTGACGCTGCAGCCGGCGGGGAGTTCGTTCCAGGCGGCCAGTGAACGGGTGACCAAGCTCACTCGCGATCTTTATAAGGCGTCGCGTTGATCTCTTTGGCGATCCGTTCCACGTCGGCGTCGGTGGTGCGCCAGTTGCTGAACGCGGCGCGGAGGGCCGGGGTCCCGGCGTAGACGGTGGGCGTCAGGAACGTCGTGCCGGACGCGGTGAGGTCATGGGTGATCTTGTCGAGGGCCTCTTTGGTGGGCTTGTCGAGCGTGAAGCACACCACGTTCAGGCGTACGGGGGCCAGCAGGCGCCAGTGGGGAGAGGCCGCGATGGCGTCGCCCAGACGTTGGGCGTGGGCGATGTTGTGTTCGACGATCGAACGGTGGCCCTCGCGGCCGTAGGCGCGAAGGGTCAGCCAGGCCGGGAGGGCGCGCAGGCGCCGGGAGCTCTCCGGGGTCAGATGGACGAAGTCCGGGTCCGCGGTGGGCAGGCCGATGTAGGCGGCGGCGTTCTGGAAGATCCGGACCTGGAGGTCCCGGCGCCGGGTGAGCTGGATCGCCGAGTCGTACGGGACGTTCAGCCACTTGTGCAGGTCCACGCAGATCGAGTCGGCGAGCGTGAGGCCCGCGACGAGGTGGGCGTGGGCGGGGGAGAGCGCGGCGAACCCGCCGAACGCGGCGTCCACGTGGAGCCAGAACGGATGGCGCTCGCGGAGGGCGGCGATGGCTTCGAGATCGTCGAAATCGGTGGTGTTCACGGTGCCCGCGTTGGCCACGACGATGGCGGGGCCTGAAAGCTCGTCCAGGGCGGAGGCGAGGGCGTCGACGTCGACGGCCTCGCGGCCCGGGAGGGTCGGGACGGTGCGCAGGCTGTCCCGGCCGATCCCCAGTATGGAGAGGGCTTTGTAGATCGTGGAGTGCGGCGTCCCGGAGAGAACGGTGATCTTCCCGAGGGCGGACACGCCCGTGTCGGCGATCGAGATGCCCTGCCGTTCGCCCAGCCATTCGCGGGCCAGCGCCAGGCCGACGGTGTTGGACATGGTCGCGCCCGAGACGAACGAACCGGAGTGCTCCTCGCCGACCCCGAAGAGCTCGCGGAGCCACGTGATCGTCTCTCGTTCGAGGTCCGACGCGGACGAGTCCACGCCGGGGCCGGCGTTCTGGTCCAGAACGCCGGTCAGCCAGTCGCCCGCGACGGACGCCGGGGTCGCTCCACCGGTGACGAAACCGAGATAGCGAGGCCCCGCACTGCCCGAGAAGCCCGGCTCCCAGCGTTCGGCGAACTCGGCGAGGGCCTCGTCCAGGCCGATTCCCGAGGCCGGGAGGGGGTCTGGCGAGGAGGGAACGGGCGGGACCGCGGCCGGCCGGTCGCCCAGCCCGGCCAGGATGCCGGCGGCCCTGGCTCGCACGTTCTCCAGCAACTCGGGCATTCGAGCCAGATCATCGGCCAGACGGGCGTCCATGACGGTCTCCTCACAGCGGTCCGGGGGACCCCATGAACGCTAGAGAACGGGCTCGTGCCGTGTCGCGGTCCAATGCCGGGAAGTGGCCTGGTGCGCTAGGGCGTGTTTCATGAGTCGCGTCCGTAGCGAGCGGCGTCCAGGTGCGTGCATCGCAAGGCGGAGGAGGGAGTCAGCCCGGGTTTGGCTGTCGACCGCTTGTCCGGGGTCCCCGCCGAAACGCGGAGCTCTGCGGAGCGTTTTGGTGGGGTGGGGCGACAACGCGGCGAGGCGCGTGCCTGGGCGTCGCGCAGTAGGACAGGGGCTTATGAAACGCGCCCTAGGCCTCGCGGAGGCGGCGGGCGGCGTCTTCCGGGCTCACGTCGTTCACGAACGCGCCCATCGCCGACTCCGAGCCCGCCAGATACTTCAGCTTCCCGGGAGCGCGCTGGACCGAGAAGAGCTCCAGGTGCAGCCAGGCCAGGTCGCGGTCCGTGCGGACGGGCGCCTGGTGCCAGGCCGAGACGTAGGGCAGCGGCATGCCGAAGAGCCGGTCGAGGCGGCTCAGCAGGTCCAGGTAAAGCGCGCCGAAGGCCTCGCGTTCGGCGCCGTCCAGGGCGGGCAGGTCGGGGACGCGGCGATGCGGGTAGACGTGCACCTCGTACGGCCAGCGCGCCGCCTTGGGCACGAACGCCGTCCAGAGCTCGTTGGCCGCCACGACGCGTACGGCCTCCTCGCGTTCGGCCGCCAGCACCTCCGCGAAGAGATCACCCGGGTGGCGGCCCGCGACGTCCAGCATGCGCCGCGTGCGCGGAGGCACGAACGGGTAGCCGTAGATCTGCCCGTGCGGGTGGTGCAGGGTGACGCCGATCGCCTCGCCGCGGTTCTCGAAGCAGAAGACCTGCTCCACGCCGGGGAACGCGGACAGCTCGGCGGTACGGTCCGCCCAGGCCTCGATGACGGTCTGGACCTGCTCAGGCGGCAGTTCGGCGAACGACCTGCCGTGCTCGGATGTGAAGCACATCACCTCGCAGCGCCCGCCGGAGACGCCGTCGCCGTACGAGGGGAACCGGTTCTCGAACACCACCACCTCGTACTCCGGCGACGGGATCTCGGTCGGCCGTCCCGGCGAGGAGGGGCAGAGCGGGCAGTCGTCGGCCGACGGCAGGAAGGTCCGGGTCTGGCGGTGCGCGGCCACGGCGACCCATTCGTCGAGCAGCGGGTCGTACCGCAGCTCCGACGCCGCCGCGCGGCCCGGCAGCGGCCGCTCGTCGGCGGCGCTCCGGTCGGCGTCGTCCCGCCGGTCGAAGTAGATCAGTTCGCGGCCGTCGGCCAGCCGGGTGACGGTGCGCTTCACCCCGCGTCCTTCGATCATGGGTTCACCCTGCCACGCGCAGCCCCGGCCCTCCTGTGACGAGGGCCACGGCCCATGCGAAATCCCCCTGCCTGGCGGGGCTGCATGCCCTTCTTACACGCAATCTTGACGCTCTGTTGGGAGAACGGGAATGGGCCCTTGGGGGTCGGTGTTGAGATCCATGTGGCACTTCGAAGAACCTCTTTGGTGATGATTTGCCATCTCGTGAGGGTTTGATACCTTCTGTCCGAATCTTGCGACGCACCCCATGCGTTGCGCCGGTCTTGAGCCGCATCAGGCCCTGATCGTCGAACGGTGGCCACCCATTGACGTGGCCTTGACGCGCGGCCGTGTGTTCCGCGCCTTCGTTCCGAGATCCATCCGAATAGCCGGGCACCGCGCTCGCGGTGCCCCTGGCCGAGTCCGCATCCCCCCTCACCGGATGCGGAGCCGGGGACCCACTTTGCAGGGGTGAATCGGCGTTCCATCGCGAACGCCGTAGGGCTCTTCCATGCCCGAATCCGTCAGCTAACCCGGTAGGCGACATGGGAGTTAGGGAGTTTCTCTTTCATGCTCGATCGCAAAATCGTGAAGCCGGCGTCCGATGACCCGAACACCATCGTGGGCGTCGCCCTCAGCGCCGTCCTGGCCGGAGCCCTCGGGCTCGCCGTCCTGAGCCCCTTCGGCTCCGACGCCACCGCCGACACCCGCGCCGACGCCCAGGTCGCCGGCCCCGAGCACGCCCGCAAGGGTGCGAGCAAGTCCGGCAAGTCCGGCAAGTCCGGCGAGGCCGTCTCCGCGAGCAAGGCCGAGAAGGCCAGTGCCGCCCCCGCGACCTCCGCCGAGGCGATCAAGGTCGCCATGAAGCAGGTCGGCATCACCGAAGGCCGCGACGGCCAGACCAAGTTCCACGACTGGTACATGACGACCAACGAGGCCAAGCTCACCGCCAAGCGTGACGGCGGCGACCCCGCCGAGTACAGCGGCGCGGCCTGGTGCAACATGTTCGTGTCGTGGGTCGGCGCCCAGGCCGGCGTCAAGGGCATGGGCTGGGACGCCTACACCGTCCAGCACGCCCGGTGGCTCGACAAGAACAACAAGTGGGGCCAGCAGGCCAAGCCCGGTGCCCTGGTCTTCTTCGACTGGCAGAACGGCTCGTCCGGCGGCATCGACGGCATCGACCACGTCGGGATGGTCGTCAAGGACAACGGCGACGGCACCATCTCCACGGTCGAGGGCAACATCAGCAGCTCCGTGGTCAAGAAGGTCCGGCCGAAGTCGTCCGTCGTGGGCTACGGCTACCCCGACTACGCCGACTACAACAAGAAGTCCTGACCTTCTCCAAGGAGTCCTGACCCTCGCAGGACTCGACCCCCCGCTACGAAGGCGCCCGGCTCCGGCCGGGCGCCTTCGGGCGTTTCGGCCTTCGGGCGTGTTTGAGTTGTTTGGCCGAGTTCGACCCATCTTCGGTAATACGAAGCATTCGGACGCTTTGCCCCTGCTTGGACCCGTGATCCGCGTTTCTGGAAAGGAACACGGCACATGGGATGAAGCGGAGGGAGTTGTTCGATGCCCGGGCGACCGGACGTCAGCGTGGTCGTGATCGGATACAACGACGCCGCGCGGCTTCCGCGTGCCGTCGGGTCCGTGCTCGGCCAGTCGCTGGGCGCGGTCGAGGCGGTGGTCGTGGACGACGCCAGCACGGACGGCACCGGCGAGGTGGCCGACGAGCTGGCGGACGAGCACCCCGGGCGCGTGCGCTCCGTACGCCTGCCGGTCAACTCGGGAGGCTGCGGCCGGCCGCGCAACGTCGGGGCCGAGCATGCCCGCGGCCGGTACGTGATGTTCCTGGACAGCGATGATCTCCTCGACCGGCACGCCTGCCTCAACCTGGTCGCCGCCGCGGAGGAGACGGGGGCCGATCTGGTGTCCGGCCTCTGCACGCGAATCCTGCTCAACACCGCCTACGCCCCCTCCAAGGAATGCCACTGGTACCCGTGGCTTTACGCCCGCCGCGCGCTCTTCGGGTCCCTCCATGACAAGCCCGATCTCCTCTACGACACCCTGTCCACCAACAAGGCCTACCGGCGCGAGTTCCTCCTCGACCACGGGCTGCGCTTCGTCGAGGGCCTGCATTACGAGGACCTGCTGTTCACCGCCGAGGCCTACCTGGCGGCCGATCGCACCGCTCTCATCCCGCACCGCGTCTACAACTGGTTCGTCGAGCCGAAGGCCGTGACCGCGCCGTCGATCTCCAACCGTCGCGCCGAACTCGCCAACTTCGCCGACCGGCTGGAGGTCCACCGGCGGATCGACGCGCTGTTCCGGCTGCGCGGCGCGTACGAGCTGAAACGGGCCAAGGACGCCAAGTTCGTCAACCACGATCTGCTGCTCTACCTGCGCGAGCTGCGCGATCGCGACACCGTCTACCGCGCGGGCTTCCTGGAGCTGGCGGCCGCCTACCTCGCGGAACTCGACGCGCGCGTCTTCGCGGAGGCCAATCCGGTCCCCGCGATCGCCGCGTTCCTGCTCCGCGAGCGTGACCTGACCGGGGCGCTCGCCGCGGCCGAGTACGGACGGGGCAAGCGGACGGAGCTGCGCAGCCAGCTACGGGAACAGGACGGCCGGATCTTCTGGGGTACGCGCCGCGCCGACAGCGCGTTGGCCCGCCGCGTCCTCGACGTCACCGGCCTGGGCCTGCACCAGCGGCCTCTGCGCGAGCTGTCGCCCGCCAACACGGTCACATGCCTGGCCATGCGGGGAGGACGCGCGCACATCGAAGGCCATGTGCTGAACGTGCTGCGGCGCGTCCCCGCCAACGCCGAGCTGAGCGGCACGCTCGAACTGAACGATCGGCGCCGCCCTGCCCGGGTGCGCCGCATCCCCGCCACCGTGACCCACGACGGCGACCGTCTCCGCTGGCGCGCCGACTTCGACCCGGCGCGGCGGCTGCGTCCGTTCGGGTTCGCCGATCCCGTCTGGGACGTGCGGTTTCGCCTCGACGTCGACGGCGAGGAGATCGTGACGCGGCCGGGGGAGGGCACGGGTACGGGAGAAAGCACCTGCCCAGGCGAGAGCACCGGCACCGGTACGGGACAGACGCTGGAGGGGGTCGTTCTGCCCGTACGGCCCCGTCTCACCCGGCTCGCGGCCGACGGCATGCGCTCGTACGTCACGGGCGCGGGCCATCTGGCGTTCAAGCTGGAAGGTGCCGGCAGGCTGACCTGCGCGACGATGGCCGCGGTGCACTGGGCCGCCGCCACTCCGCCGGGCCGCGGCGCCTGGACCCGCGTCCGCCGGCTGGAACGGTCGGTCCTGCGCACGCTCACCGCCCGCAAGACCAAGGTCGCCGTCTTCAACCGCGTGCTCAGCAGGCTTCCGGTACGGGCCGGGAGCGTGGTGTTCGAGAGCCAGCTCGGCGAGCAGTACTCCGACAACCCCAAGTACATCTACCGCGAGCTGCGCCGAACCGGCGTCCCCGTGCACGCCGTGTGGTCGTACGCGTCGTCCGCCCGCGGCTTTCCTTCTGACGCGACGCTCGTCAAACGGGGTTCGTGGAGCTACTTCCTCGCACTGGCCAGAGCTCAGTACTGGATCGACAACCAGGGCTTCCCCGACGGCCTCAGAAAGCGCCGGGAGACCACCTACATCCAGACCTGGCACGGATCGGCGTTCAAGACTATGGGATTCGACCAGCCGAGCATCAAGAGCGGCACCCGCGGCCAGCGCGAACGTCTCCAGCGCATGGTCGAACGCTATGACTGTTTCCTGGTGCGGTCCGAGCACGACGTCGGCACCCTCGTCAAAGGGATGGGCGTCCGCGCGGAGCTGCTGCCCGTCGGCTATCCGCGCAACGACCCGCTGGTCACCCAGGGCCGGGACGATCCCGAGCTCGCCGCCGACGTCGCCGCGCTGCGCGACCGGCTCGGCCTGAACGACGACGGCCGCCGGGTGGTGCTGTACGCGCCGACGTTCCGTTCGGGTCCGGACGGCCGCCCGGTCCGCGGCCTCGACCCGCCCGTCGACCCGGACCGGTTCGTGCAGGAGCTGGGGGACGACCTGCTGCTGCTCGTCCGCCCGCACTACCTCAGCACCGTGCGGCTGCCTCCCGCCGTCCAGGGCTCGATGCGGAACGTGGGCACCGTCCCCGACGTCACGCCGCTGTTGCTGCTCGCGGACGCGCTCGTCACCGACCATTCCTCGATCATGTTCGACTACGCCCTGCTCGACCGGCCGATGGTGTTCCACCTTCCCGAGGACGTGGCGTTCGGGCGCGGCTACTTCGACCTGACCCGGCACGCGCCCGGCCCGATCACGCGCACCGAGGACGAGCTGGTCGCCGAGCTGTCGGCGTTCGCCGCCGGTGGCGATCCGGGCGCGGGCCGCCGCCGGGCCTTCGCCGAACGGTTCGGCGAGCACGACCAGGGCACCGCCGCGCGGGCCGTGGTGGACCGATTCTTCAGGCAAGGGGATCCTCGTGGCCGAGCCGCGTGACGTTTTCATCGTCTGCAACAACACCGACGCCGTCGGAGGACTCCAGCGGTGGGCGCACCACCTGGCGCGCCTGCTGTCGGCCAGGGGGCACTTCGTCACGCTCGTCGGAATCACCCGCGCGCCCGAGCCGCACGACTACGGCCCGGACGACTCGTACCGCGTGGTGGTCCTGTACGACCGATGGCGGCCCTCGACGCTGAAATGGCGCCCGCGAACGCTGCGCCAACGGCTCAACGTGGCGGCGCGCGAGCGAGAACACAAGCGGACGAAAGAACTGCGGAAAGGCGCCGGCAGGCTCTCGGCTCTGTTCGCCGCCGCCCGTCCGGGTGCCGTGGTGATCTGCGCGCAGATCTGGGCGATGGAATGGGTCGCGTGCGCCGAGACCCGCGGCCTGAAGGTCATCGGGATGAGCCACGAGTCGTACGCGGCGACCCGCCGCTCGTCCCGGTACGGGCGGGTCAAGGAGTACTTCGCCGACGTCGACCGGATGCTCGCCCTCACACCCGAGGACGCCGACGCGTGGGCGCGCGACGGCATGACCAACGCCGACCACATGCCGAACCCGCTGCACGTGTCACCCGGCCGCTATCCCACGCTCGACGCACCCGTCGTCACCTGTATCGGGCGGCTCTCGTACGAGAAGGGCCTGGACATGATGCTGGAGGCGTGGCAGGAGGTCGCGCTCCGCCATCCTGAGTGGCGCCTGCGCCTTTACGGCTGCGGCCCGCAGGAGGAGGAGCTGCGGGAACGCGCCCGGAACGGGGGGATGGCCCGCTCGGTGGAGTTCCGGGGCGTCACCGACGAGATCGAGGCGGCGCTCGCCGAAACGTCGATCTTCGCGCTGCCGTCCCGGGACGAGGGCCTCCCGATGTCGGTGCTGGAGGCCATGGCGTACGGCCTGCCCACGGTCGCCTTCGACTGTGCCCCCGGAGTCCGCGAGCTGATCACCGACGGCGAGGAGGGCGCGCTGGTGCCGCCGGGCGACACGGCGGCGTTCGCGGCGGCGCTCGGCACGCTCATGGAGGACGCCGCGCTGCGCCGGACGATGGGCGCCCGCGCACGCGACTCGGTGCTGCGCTTCCACCCGGACGTCGTGCTCGATCGGTGGGAACGGCTGTTCGACCTCCTCCACCGAGACACATCCGGTGTACCGGCGCAAGCGGGAAGAACCCATCGAGCCGACAGTGAATTTCCGCCCACATTGCCTGGAACGGCCGTTCGAGTGGAATCGGGGTCACGCTCTTTTACCGCCGAGGGGGATTCGTGACCTGACGTTTGAGCGGGCAATGCAATGACTTGTTCTACAATTCAGACCTTTGGCCTCCCTCGGGCATGGTCGCCGCGGAACGGCCCTATATTTCGGGGACGCGGAATTTGCTGGAGTGTGCCTGAGGATGGGATTCATCGGGATGAAGATGCCCGACCTGAACGAACTCCGGGCGGCCATGCGAGGCAGGGCGGTGGTGGCCGAGGCCCGGGTGGTGCTCGCGGACCGGCTCGGCTGCCATGAGGGAGAGGCCCTGCAGCACCTGATCTGGCTGGCCAGGGACCTCGACCTGGAACTCGAGGACGCGGCGACGCTGATCGTCGCCCACCCCCCGGCCGGGTCCGGCAACAAGGCGCGCGCCAAAACCCGCGCCGAACCCCGTGACAAAACCCGCGCCAAGCCAGGCCCCAAAACCCGCGACAAGAGCCAAGCCAAAACCAAGGCCAAAACCAAGGCGCGCGACACCGCCCCCGGCAAATCCCGCGCCGGCAGGCGCGGCAGGACAGGCGACGAGACCCTGGGAAGGCTTACCGCGGAGGACTCGGCGGCGGAGGACTCGGCCGCCGACGCCCGGCTGCTGGCGGCGACGCCCGCGGACCCGGTCGCCCAGGCGGTCCTGGACGCGGCCCTCGGCTCGGCCTGCCTGCTGGTCCCGGTGCGGGCCGACGACGGCCATGTGGTCGACTTCCTGAACGCCGCGTTCGGTGCCGTGGCCGAGGACATCTTCGGCCGGAGCCCGGAGGAGCTGCTCGGCCGGCGGCTGTTGCGCACCGATCCGGGCTCCCTGCTGAACGGCCTCTTTCCCGCCTACGTCGAGGTGCTGGAGACGGGACGGCCGTTCGCGCGCGGCCCGTTCGACTACACCACCGTGCGGCACGGCACCTCGCGCACCGTCCGGCTGAGCATCCGCTGCGTCCGCGTGCCGACGGGTGTGTGCCTGACCTGGCGGTTCCACGACGAGGAGGAACGCCTGCGGCGCCGTCTGGACCTCTCGGAACGCCTCGCCAGGATCGGTTTCGGCGAGTGGAACATCGCCACCGACGAGCTCGACTGGTCTCCGCAGATGCTCGCCAACCACGGGCGGGACGAGGAGGACGGCCCGGTGGAGCCGGACGACTTCCCGAAGATCGTCGAGCCCGCGGACCTGCCCGTCTTCGAGCAGGCGGCGCACGTCCTGCTCAGGCGGCGGGAGCCCGTCCAGGTCGAGTACCGCATCCGCACGCCGGACGGCGCGAACCGGCACCTGTGGCTGTACGCCGAGCCGACTCTGGACCGCTCCGGCATGCTGACGGGCGTCAGCGCGCTGACCCAGGACATCACCAGCCGGCGTTCCATCGAGGGCGTGCTCGCCGAGACCCGCCGCGACCTGCTCCGGCTGCAGGGCGAGAAGGCCCGGGAGCGGCAGGTCGCGCTGACGCTGCGCCGTGCGGTGCTGCCGCCCGACCGCGTGCTCGCGGGCGCGCCGGGCGTCAGTGCGGCCGTCCGCAGCATCCCCGCCGAGAATCCGGCGCGCATAGGCGGCGACTGGTACGTGACGCGCGTGCTGCCAGGCGGGCGTTCGCTGTTCGCGGTCGGGGACGCCAGCGGTCACGGCCTGGCGGCCACCGCCGACATGGCGCGGATGCGCAACGGCCTGCTCGGTCTCGCCTACACGGGGGAGGACGCGGGGCGGCTCCTCGGCTGGCTCAACGACCTGGTGACCGAACTGGACCCCGCCACGACGGGAACGGCGGTGATCGCGCACTTCGATCCGGAGAGCGGCGAGCTGTGCTGGGCGGGTGCGGGGCATCCGCCGCCCATCCTGGTCAGGGACGGCAGGGCCCGCCTCCTGGAGGCCCCTGACGAGCCCGATCCGCTGCTCGGGGCGTTTCCCGGCATGGAGTACCGGACGAGCACGGTCCAGCTCGTCAGCGGCGACCTGGTCGTGCTCTACACCGACGGCGTGGTCGAACGGCGCGGCACGGACCTGGAGGACCAGATCGGCAAGCTGGCCGGGATCGCCGCGCGCCACGGCGGCGAGCTGCACCGGATGCTGGACGACATCCTGCGGAGCATGGGGCACGACCGTTTCGCCGACGACACGACGCTCTTCGCGCTCCGCGTGGGCTGACCATTCTTTCTAACAACCGTTTGGTAGAGTTCTGGTCGTGCACCAGAACGAGACAGACCAAGCCTTCCGCGCCGAGGTACGCGGCTGGCTGGAACACCACCTGTCGGGCGAGTTCGCGCACGCCCGGGGGCTCGGCGGACCGGGGCGCGAGCACGAGGCGTTCGCCGAACGGCTCGCCTGGGAACGGCACCTGGCGGCGGCGGGCTGGACGTGCCTGGGCTGGCCGCGGGAGTACGGCGGGCGCGGCGCGACCGTCGAACAGCAGGTGATCTTCAACGAGGAGTACGCCCTCGCCCGCGCGCCCGCGCGCGTCGGCCACATCGGCGAGAACCTGCTCGGGCCGACGATCATCGCGTTCGGCACCGAGGAGCAGCGCGCGCGGTTCCTCCCGCCGATCGTCGCGGTCGAGGAACTCTGGTGCCAGGGCTACTCCGAGCCCAACGCCGGCTCCGACCTCGCCAACGTGCAGACCCGCGCCGAGCTCGACGCCGGCCGCGGCGAATGGCGGATCAACGGCCAGAAGGTCTGGACGTCGCTGGCGCTGGAGGCCGACTGGTGCTTCGCCGTCTGCCGCACCGAGCCCGGGTCGGTCCGCCACAACGGGCTGTCCTATCTCCTGGTGCCGATGAGGCAGGAGGGCGTCGACATCCGGCCGATCGTGCAGCTCACCGGCACCTCGGAGTTCAACGAGGTGTTCTTCGACGACGCGCGGACCGGCGCGGGCGACATCGTGGGCGCGCCCGGCGACGGCTGGAAGATCGCCATGGCCACGCTCGGCTTCGAACGCGGCGTCGCCACGCTCGGCCAGCAGGTCGGCTTCCGCCGGGAGCTGGAGGGCGTCATCGAGCTGGCGCGGCGCACCGGCGCGATCGACGACCCGCTGCTGCGCGACCGCCTCACCCGCGCCTGGATGGGGCTGGAGATCATGAGGTTGAACGCGCTGCGGACGATGGCGGGCGTCGCGTCCGGCGCGCCCGGCCCCGAATCGTCGATCTCCAAGCTGGTCTGGGCCACCTGGCACCGCGACCTGGGCGAGCTGGCCATGGACGTGCTCGGCGCCTCCGGCCTGGTCGCCGACGGGAGGCGGGGGTGGGCCCCCGACAGGGGGTCGGAGTCAACACAGCCATACGACCTGAACGACTGGCAGCGGCTCTTCCTGTTCTCCCGTTCCGACACCATCTACGCCGGGTCGAACGAGATCCAGCGCAACATCATCGCCGAGCGCGTCCTCGGCCTTCCCCGGGAGGCACGCCCATGACCCCGCCCCCCGCCTACGTCCCCGGGCACGGGCTGCTGACCGACCGCGTCGTCGTCATCACCGCGGCGGCCGGGGCGGGCATCGGCGGCGCGACCGCGCGGCGCTGCCTGGAGGAGGGCGCGCGCGTGCTGATCTCGGACGCGCACGAACGGCGTCTCGGGCAGTCGCTCGCGGAGCTGGAGAAGGAGTTCGGCACCGGCAGGGTCGCCGCGCTGCCCTGCGACGTGACCTCCGAGGAGCAGGTCCGGGCGCTCTACGACCTGGCCCTCGAACGCTTCGGGCGCATCGACGTCGCGGTCAACAACGCCGGGCTCGGCGGCACCGCCGACCTGGTCGACATGCCGGACGACCAGTGGGACCGCGTCCTCGACATCACGCTGAACGGCACCATGCGCTGCACCCGCGCGGCCCTGCGCCGCATGCGCGACCAGGGCTCCGGTGTGATCGTCAACAACGCGTCGGTGATCGGGTGGCGGGCACAGAAGGGCCAGTCGCACTACGCCGCCGCCAAGGCCGGGGTCATGGCGCTCACCCGCTGCGCCGCACTGGAGGCCGCCGGCTTCGGGGTACGGATCAACGCGGTCTCGCCGTCCCTGGCCATGCACCCGCACCTGGTCAAGGTGACCTCGGAGGAACTCCTGGAGGAGCTGACGCGCCGCGAGGCGTTCGGCCGCTACGCCGAACCCTGGGAGGTGGCCAACGTTATCGTCTTCCTGGCCAGCGACTACTCGTCCTACATGACGGGCGAGGTCGTCTCCGTCTCCTCTCAGAAAGCGTGACATGAGCCCACGACGGCGCGACGCCGAAGGCACCGCCGCGGCACGGGCGGAACGGCGGGCCGAGCTGCTCGCCACCGCCGCCGAGGTGTTCGCCTCCCAGGGGTACGCCGCCACCACCGTCCGGAAGGTGGCCGACGCCGCCGGGATCCTCGGCGGCAGCCTGTACTACCACTTCGACTCCAAGGAGTCGATGGCCGACGAGATCCTTTCGACGTTCCTCGACGAGATGTGGGCCGCCTACGACCGGGTCCTCGCCGCCGGGCTCGGCGCCCGCGAGACGCTGGAGGCCCTGGTCGTGGAGTCGTTCCGCTCGATCGACCGGCACCGGCCCGCCGTCGTCGTCTACCAGAACGAGTCCAAGCACCTGGCGACCAGCGAACGGTTCCACTACCTGCTCGAATCGCGGCGGCGGTTCGAGGAGATGTGGCTGGCGCTGCTGGACCGGGGCATCGAGGAGGGCGCGTTCCGGCCCGACCTCGACCGTTCCCTGGTCTACCGGTTCATCCGCGACACCGTCTGGGTCGCGGCGACCTGGTACCAGACCGGCGGGCGGCTGTCCGCCGAAGAGATCGCCAAGCAGTACCTCGCCATGGTCCTGGAAGGGATCCAGGCGAGCTGAGACCCCCTGGCTGTTAGGAGACACGTCATGGCCGAGGCCTACATCGTCGAGGCGGTCCGCGCGCCGGTCGGGCGCCGCGGCGGCGGGCTCGCCGGGGTGCACCCGGCGGACCTGGGCGCCCACGTCCTGTCGGCGCTGATGGACCGCGCCGGGGCCGACCCGGCGGCGGTCGAGGACGTCGTCTTCGGCTGCGTCGACAACGTCGGCCCGCAGGCCGGGGACATCGCCCGCACCTGCTGGCTGGCGGCGGGGCTGCCCGAGGAGGTCCCCGGCGTCACCGTCGACCGCCAGTGCGGCTCCTCTCAGCAGGCCGTGCACTTCGCCGCCCAGGCGGTGCTGTCGGGCACCTCCGACCTGGTGGTGGCGGGCGGCGTGCAGAACATGTCGCAGATCCCGATCGCGTACGCGATGACCGCCGCCGAGCCGCTCGGCTTCGACAAGGGCCCGTTCGCCGGCTCCAAGGGCTGGGTGCGCCGCTACGGTGAGCGCGAGGTCTCGCAGTTCGCGGGCGCCGAGCAGATCGCCCGCGACTGGGACATCTCCCGCGAGGAGATGGAGGCGTTCGCGTACGAGTCGCACCAGCGCGCGATCCGCGCCATCGACGAGGGCCGCTTCGAACGCGAGATCGCCCCGTACGAAGGGGTCACCACCGACGAGGGACCGCGGCGCGACACCACCCGGGAGAAGATGGCCGGGCTCAAGGCCCTCGTCGAGGACGGCCGGCTCACCGCCGCGCTCTCCTCCCAGATCTCCGACGGCGCCGCCGCCCTCCTCATCGCCTCCGAGCAGGCCGTCCGCGACCACGGCCTCACACCGCGCGCCCGGATCCACCACCTCTCGGCGCGCGGCGAGGACCCGATCCGCATGCTGTCCGCCCCGATCCCGGCCACGGCGCACGCGTTCAAGAAGAGCGGCATGACGATGGACGACATCGACGCCATCGAGATCAACGAGGCGTTCGCATCGGTCGTGCTGGCCTGGCTCAAGGAGACCGGGGCAGACCCGGCCAAGACCAACCCCAACGGCGGCGCGATCGCGCTCGGGCATCCGCTCGGCGCGACCGGCGCCCGCCTCATGACCACCCTCCTGCACGAACTGGAGCGCACCGGCGGCCGCTACGGTCTGCAGACCATGTGCGAGGGAGGCGGCCAGGCCAACGTCACTATCCTGGAGCGTCTTTGATCCAGGGATGGTGGTCATGCTGGCAGGGCTGCGGGTCGTCGAGATCTCCAGTTTCGTCGCGGCGCCGCTGGGCGGGATGACCCTCGCCCAGCTGGGCGCCGACGTGATCCGGGTCGATCCGGTGGGCGGCGCGGCCGACACCGGGCGGTGGCCGCTCGCGCCGTCCGGCACGAGCCTGCTGTGGACCGGAATGAACAAGGGCAAACGATCGATCACCGTCGACTTCCGTTCGCCGGCGGGCCGCGAGGTCGTGACGCGTCTCGCGGCCGATGCCGGGATCGTGCTGACCAACGCCGTCGGCCGCGACTGGCTCGGCTACGAGGCCCTCGCGGGCGCCCGGCCCGACCTGATCCACCTGCAGATCGAGGGGCGTGCGGGCGGCGCGCCCGCCGTCGACTACACGGTGAACGCCGAGATCGGCTTTCCGCTGGTGACCGGGCCGCCCGACCACGCGGCCCCGGTTTCGCACGTCCTGCCCGCCTGGGACGTCGCCTGCGGCCTCTACGCGGCCGTCGGCATCCTCGCCGCCGAACGCCGCCGTTCCCGTACGGGCGAGGGCGCGCGGATCACGCTCCCGCTCTACGACGTCGCCCTCGCCACCGCGGGCAACCTCGGTTTCCTCGCCGAGGCGCAGCTCGGGCAGGAACGCCCTCGCGTCGGCAACCACCTGTTCGGCGGCTTCGGCCGTGACTTCGCCGTCGCCGACGGCCGTGTCATGGTCGTGGCCATGACCGGACGCCACTTCGCCGACCTCTGCCAGGTCACCGGGGTGCGGGAGACCGTCGCGGAGCTGGAACGCCTCCTGGGCGCGGACTTCTCCGTGGACGGCGACCGGTTCCGCCACCGTGAGGCGCTCGCCGCCCTGATGGCGCCGTGGTTCGAGTCACGCTCCCTCGCCGAGGTGGAGAAGGCGATGGAGGGCACGGCCGTGCTGTGGTCCCCGTACCGCCGGTTCACCGAGCTCGATCTCGACGCCAACCCCATGCTCGGTGACATCGACCAGCCCGGCGTGGGCCGTCTGCGCGCTCCGGCCTCCCCTCTCGACACCGGCGACGGCGACCGGACGGCCGTGCCGGCGCCGCGCCTCGGCGAGCACACCGACGCCATCCTCGAATCGCTCGGCCTGGACGCCGCCGAGCTGCGCGCGCAGGGCGCCGTGGCATGATCGGCATCGACGGCTGGTCGCCGGCGCCGCAGGAGACCACCGAACGGATCGACGCGGCGCCCGCGCTCGCGCTGGCCGGGCTCCTCGACGTCGAACCCCCGGTCGACGTGCTCCCGCCCCTCTGGCAGTGGCTTCACTTCCTGGACCGGCTCCCGCAGGCCGCCCTCGGCCCGGACGGCCATCCCCGCGACGGCCGTTTCCTGCCGCCCATCCCGGATCGTCGCCGCATGTTCGCCGGTGGCCGCTGCGCGTTCCACGACGCGATCCGCTTCGGCGACACCATCACCCGCCGCGCCGAACTGGCTTCGACCGTGCTCAAGCAGGGCCGGAGCGGCGAGCTGCTGTTCGTCACCGTCCGCCTCACCTACCTGCGGGACGGAACGGAGATCGCGGTCGAGGAGCAAGATCTCGTCTACCGCAGCGGCGCTCCGGACGCCGCTCCGGACGCCGTTGCCGTGTCGTACGAACCGCCGGAGGCCGACGGTGACTGGCTTCTGCCGTTCACCGCCGATCCGGTGTCGCTGTTCCGTTTCAGCGCGCTGACCTACAACGCCCACCGCATCCACTACGACGCGGCCTACGCGACGCAGGTCGAGGGGCATGCGGGTCTGGTCGTGCACGGCCCGTTGCTGGCGATCCTCTGCCTGGAGCTGCCGCGCCGCGCCGGCCTGCCGGTGCGGGAGCTGGCCTTCCGTGCCCGCAGACCCGTGTACGCGGGCCAGCCGATCGTGGTGACCGGATCTCCGAACGGCGACCTGGCCGTCCAGGCGCCGGGCGGCGTCACCGCGGTGACGGCGACGTTCGGGCCGGCTCCGTCAAACGATTGACCGCGAACGCGCGGCGAACCTAGCGTGACGCCATGACCAGCGATTCCAGCCCCGCGCGCGTGCTGGACGTTGCCACCCGGTTGTTCTCCGAGCTCGGCTACGACGGGACCTCGACCCGCATGATCGCCGAGGCCGCCGGGCTCGACCTCGCGACGGTGGCCCACCACGTGGGCGGCAAACGCGACCTGTACCTGGCCGTGATGGAACGCGCCCACCGGGCCGAACGGGCGGCCCTGGAGCACGCCCTCGCCGGGTTCACCCCGGACGCCGCGGGCGTGCACCGCCTCGTGGACGGGTATCTCGACTTCTGCGTCGAGCATCCGGAGGTTCCGGCGCTCTGGATGCACCGGTGGCTGTCCGACGCGGCCGACGTCGCCCACCTGGAGAACGTCTACGTCCGGCCCATGCTCGATCTGGTCGCCGAAGCGGTGCGGCCCGCCGTCGGCGACGGGACCGACCTCGAATACGCCCTGATGACGGTCATCTGGTGCACGCACGGCTTCAGCCGCGGCGGAGTGCTGGACGCGGGCGGGCGGCGCGTCGGCGTGGACGACCCCCGGCAGCTGGCGCGGTTCCGGGCCCACCTGCACCGGCTCGTCGGGCAGCTGCTCGACCTGCCCTGGCCGTCGGCGCTCAGGCGGCGATCGCCTTTGTGAGGCTCCGCAGGCACTGGGTCAGGGACTCGTGCTTGGACGCGCCATTGGTGTGGACGTGCGACCAGGCCGCGTAGAGCATGCACCAGATCAGATGCTGGATCCACACCGGATCCAGCGCGCGGTCGATCTCCCCGGCCGCCTGGCCGCGCTGGACGAGATCGATCAGTGCCCGGTCGGCCGCGGTCTCCTGCTCCCAGCCCTCCCAGTCCCAGAACTCCGGCACGTTGAAGACCAGGGTGAGGTTCTCACCGAGGTCGAAGTACTCCGAGCACAGCCGCGCCACCGCCTCCAGCGCCGGGCCCTCGGCAAGGCGGGACCGGTCGGTGGCGGCGGCGATCTTGTCGAGCACGTCGGCGCCGATGGCGGTCAGCAGGTCGGACCGCTCGGCGAAGTAACGGTGGATGGTCGTGCGCCCCACCGCCGCCGCGGCGGCCACGTCGGCGAGCGAGGCCGCCGGGTTCTTGGCGAGGACCGAGACGGCCGCGTCCAGGATGGCGCGACGGGTCCGCACCCGGGCCTTGGTCTCCGCTGTCATGCCGTGATGGTACCGCCTACTCCAAAATAAAACTCGTTTGACTCGAACGGAACATGTGTGTTCCATTAATGCCATGTCTGTTCCAGTTGAGTCCGGCCGCTTCCCGAGACTGCGGATCCTGTGGTCGTTCGCCCGCCCGTACCGCGGCAAGCTGGTGCTCGGCCTCGTTCTCGCGCTGGTCGGGTCGGCGCTCGGGCTGGCGACCCCGATGGTGACCAAGTGGATCCTGGACTCGCTGGACGCCGACCGGTCCCTCGGCGGGCCGATCGCGGCGCTGCTGGTCCTGATGATCTTCGGCGCGGGATTCGCGTACTGGCAGTGGATGCTGCTCGGCGCCCTGGGCGAACGGGTGGTGCTGGACGCCCGCGAGTCGCTCGTCCGGCGGTTCCTGCGGGCGACGGTGCCCGCGGTCACCGCCCGCCCGGTGGGGGAGATGGTCACCCGGGTCACCTCGGACACGGTGCTGCTCAGGGAGGCCGCGTCCGCCAGCGTGATCGGGCTGATCAACGGGGCGGTCATGCTCGCCGGGACCCTGATCCTCATGGGCGTGCTCGACCTGGTGCTGCTCGGCACCACGGTGGCGGCGCTCGCCGTGGTCGTCGTGCTGTTCGCCCTGCTGATGCCGTCGATCGCCAAGGCGCAGGAACGGGCGCAGGAGCACATCGGGCGGCTCGGCGGCGTGCTGGAGGGCACGCTGCGGGCCATCCGGACGGTCAAGGTCAGCCGGGCCGAGGACCGCCAGAGCGAACGGATCATGACCGACGCCCGCGCCTCGGCCGTGCACGGCGTCCGGGCCGTCCAGCGCGAGGCGACGGCGTGGACGATCGCCTGGACCGGCCTGCAGCTCGCGATCATCCTGATCCTCGGCGTCGGTGCCTGGCGGGTCGGCCAGGGCGGCTTGGAGGTGTCGGGCCTGATCGCGTTCCTGCTGTACGCGTTCGGCCTGATCGACCCGATCACCGAGCTCAGCCAGAACCTCACCACGCTGCAGTCGGGCATGGCCGCCGCGCAGCGCATCCGCGAGGTGGACGCGCTGGAGTCCGAGCTCGAAACACCCGAATCCCACCCCCGCGCGGACGTCTCCGCCCGCGAGGCCCTTGTGCATGATGGCGGTCCGTTGCTGGAGATGCGCGGGGTCACGGCGGCCTACGGTCCGGGGCTCGAACCGGTCGTCCGCCGGCTGGATCTCGCCATCCCGCGCCGTGGGCACACCGCGATCGTCGGGCCGTCCGGGGCCGGGAAGACGACCCTCTTCTCCCTCATCCTGCGCTTCCTCGAACCGCAGGAGGGCGAGCTGCTCCTCGACGGCCTGCCGTACGCCCACCACGGGCACGAAAGGCTGCGCGAGCGGCTGGCGTACGTGGAACAGGACACGCCGATCGTGCCGGGCACGATCCGCGACAACCTGCTGTTCTCGCATCCGGACGCGACCGAGGACGAGTTGCGCGCGGTGCTGCGCGACGTCCGGCTGGCCGACCGGATCGACTCCCTCGAAGCCGGTCTGGACACGCCGCTGTCGTCCACCTCGGTGTCCGGCGGCGAACGCCAGCGCATCGCGCTCGCGCGGGCCCTGCTGCGCACCCCCGACGTGCTGCTGCTGGACGAGGCCACGGCGCAGCTCGACGGGCTGACCGAGGCCGCCATCCATGACTGCATCCGGACCCGTGCCGCCGAGGGAGCGGTGGTGACCATCGCTCACCGGCTCTCCACGGTCGTCGACGCCGACACCATCCTGGTGATGGAGGCGGGCCGGATCCGCGCTCAGGGACGGCACGCCGAGCTGCTGGCGGCCGACGGGCTCTACCGGGAGCTCGTGGCGGCGCTCAGCGTGCCGGGATCGCCGCCGGTCAGGCTCGATCGATCCGATGACGATCGATCAGCTGTCGGACGATGACGTTGCGCTGGATCTCGTTGGTGCCCTCCCCGACGATCATCAGGGGCGCGTCGCGGAAGTAGCGTTCGACGTCGAACTCGGTGGAATAGCCCGCGGCGCCGTGGATGCGCACGGCGTTGAGGGCGATCTCCATCGCGGACTCCGACGCGTACAGCTTGGCCATCCCGGCCTCCAGGTCGCAGCGCTCGCCGCCGTCGAGCCGGTCGGCGGCGTCGAGCGTCAGCAGCCGGGCGGCGCTCAGCCGGGTGGCCATGTCGGCGAGGTAGTTGCCGACCGACTGGTGCTGCCAGATCGGCTTGCCGAACGCCTCGCGCTGCTGCGCGTACCGCAGCGAGTCCTCCAGCGCGGCGCGGCCGACGCCGAGCGCCCGCGCGGCGACCTGGATGCGGCCGACCTCCAGGCCGCGCATCATCTGCGCGAAGCCGCGGCCCTCCTCGCCGCCGAGCACGGCGTCCAGCGGCGCCTCGTACCGGTCGAACGAGAGCTCGCAGCTCTCCACGCCCTTGTAGCCGAGCTTGGGCAGGTCGCGGGAGACCGTCAGGCCTGGCCCCGGTTCGGCGAGGAGGATGCTGATGCCGCGATGGCGCGGCTCGGCGGCCGGGTCGGTCTTGCACATCAGAGCGATGAGGCCGGAGCGCCGCGCGTTGGTGATCCACATCTTGGCGCCGGTCACGACGTAGCGGTCGCCCTCGCGCCGGGCGGCCGTGCTCATCGCCTGCAGGTCGGAGCCGCCGGACGGCTCGGTGAGCGCCATCGTGGCGCGCAGCTCACCGGTCGCCATGCGCGGCAGGTAGCGGTCCTTCTGCGCCTCGGTGCCGAACGTGGCGATCAGCTGCGAGACGACGGTGTGCCCGCCGTACGCCCCGGCCAGCGACATCCAGCCGCGGGCGATCTCCTCGGTGACCAGCGCGTAGCAGCGCTTGGAGACGGCCGACTCCCCGTAGGGCGCGGGGACGGCGAGGCCGAAGACGCCGAGCTCCTTCATCCGCTCGATCAGCCGTTCCGGATAGGCGTCGGCGTGCTCCAGTTCCCGGGCCGCCGGGCGGACCTCCCGGTCGACGAAGTCCCGGACGACGCCGACGATGGCGGCCTCCTCCTCGGTCAGCGTGTGCAACGGCCTCCCCTTCCAGAACGCGGTTCTAATACTGTAGGGACTCGTGGGCAGACTTCAGCAGACGTACGGGCTGACCGGCGAGCAACGCGAGATCCTGGCGACCGTCCGCGCGTTCGTGGACAAGGAGATCCTCCCGGTCGCGACCGATCTGGAGCACGCCGACGCCTATCCGCAGGCGATCGTGGACGGGATGCGCGAGCTCGGACTCTTCGGGCTCATGATCGACGAGGTGTACGGCGGGCTCGGCGAGTCGCTGCTGACGTACGCCCTGGTCGTGGAGGAGCTGTCGCGCGGCTGGATGAGCGTGTCGGGCATCGTCAACACGCACTTCATCGTCGCGTGGATGATCACCCAGCACGGCACCCCCGAGCAGCGGGACTTCTACCTGCCCCGGATGGCCACGGGGGAGATCCGCGGCGCCTTCTCGATGTCGGAGCCCGGCTGCGGCTCGGACGTGGCGGCGATCCAGACCCGCGCGGTGCCCGCCGGTCCCGGCATGTACGCGATCACCGGCCAGAAGATGTGGCTGACCAACGGAGCCACCGCCAACCTGGTCGCCACGCTCGTCAAGACCGATCCGGCCGCCGGGCACCGGGGCATGACGACCTTCCTCGTCGACAAGGAGCCCGGCTTCGGCGAGGTGGCGCCCGGGCTGACCGTGCCCGGCAAGATCGACAAGATGGGGTACAAGGGCGTCGACACCACCGAGCTCCTCTTCGACGCGTACCGCGTTCCGGCCGCGCGGATCCTCGGCGGCGAGCCGGGCCGCGGCTTCTACCAGATGATGGACGGCGTCGAGGTCGGACGCGTCAACGTGGCGGCGCGCGGCTGCGGCATGGCCCGCCGCGCGTACGAGCTGGCCCTGGCCTACGCCAGGGAACGCGAGACGTTCGGCAAGCCGATCGCCGAGCACCAGGCGGTCCTGTTCAGGCTCGCGGAGATGGCGACCAAGGTCGAGGCCGCGCACCAGCTGATGGTCATGGCGGCGCGGCGCAAGGACTCGGGAGAACGCAACGACCTTGAGGCGGGGATGGCCAAGTACCTGGCCGGCGAATACTGCAAGGAGGTCGTGGAGGACTCGTTCCGCATCCACGGCGGCTACGGCTACTCCAAGGAGTTCGAGATCGAACGGCTCTACCGGGAGGCGCCGATGCTGCTGATCGGGGAGGGCACGGCCGACATCCAGAAAATGATCATCGGTCGCCGGCTGCTGGCGGAGTCGTAGGTGCTCCCGCTGGAGGGCGTCACCGTCGTCGCGCTGGAGCAGGCGGTGGCCGCGCCGTTCGCCAGCCGCCAGCTCGCCGACCTCGGCGCCCGCGTCATCAAGGTCGAACGCGTGGACGGCGGCGACTTCGCCCGCGCCTACGACGCCTCCGTCAAGGGCGCGCTCGGCACGCACTTCGCCTGGCTCAACCGTTCGAAGGAGTCGGTCGCGCTCGACCTCAAGCAGCCGGGCGGCCGCACGATCCTCGCCCAGCTGATCGCCAAGGCCGACGTCTTCCTGCAGAACCTCGCACCGGGCGCCGCCGCCCGCCTCGGCTTCGGTGCCGAGGCCCTCCGCGCCCGCCACCCGCGCCTGATCGTCATCGACATGTCGGGGTACGGCTCGCGCGGGCCGTACCGGGACAAACGTGCCTACGACATGCTCGTGCAGGCGGAGGCCGGGCTCGTCTCGGTGACCGGAACGCCCGAGACGCCGGTCAAGGCGGGCTCGCCGCTGGCCGACATCGCCGCGGGGATGTACGCGTTCTCGGGAGCCCTCGCCGCCCTGGTACGGCGGGGGACCACAGGCGAGGGCGCGTCGGTCGAGGTGTCGATGTTCGACGCCGTCGCCGAGTGGATGGGCCAGGCGATCTACGCGACCCGCTACACCGGGGAGGCGCCGCGGCGGTCCGCGCTCGGCCACCCGGTGATCGCGCCGTACGACGCGTACCCGACCTCGGACGGCGAGGACGTGGTCATCGGCGTCCAGAACGACCGGCAGTGGGCCGCCCTCGTCACCGGCGTCCTCGGCCGCGCCGATCTGGCGTCCGACCCCGGCTACGCCACCAACCGGGCGCGCGTCGGCAACCGGACGGAGGTGGACGCGCTCGTCGTCTCCGTGACCGCCGGGATGACGCGCGCCGAGCTGGTGCGGCGGCTGGACGAGGCCGGGGTGCCCAACGCCTCCATCAACGACACCCATGGCCTGCTCGCGCATCCGCAGCTGGCCGAGCGTGACCGCTGGCGCACGGTCGGCTCACCGGCCGGGGAGCTGCCGGCGATCCTGCCGCCCATCACCTTCGCGGACACCGAAGCACGGATGGGCCCGATCCCGGCGCTCGGCGAGCACACGGCCGCCGTGCTCGCCGAGCTGGGCTACGGCGCGGCGACCGTCGGCAGGTTGCGCTCGGCCGGGACCGTCGCCTGAACGTCGCGGTCGGGCCGCACGGTCAGGAGCGCCACCAGGCCGCCCGCCACCAGCAGCAACCCCGACACGTCGAAGGCGTTGTCGAAGCCCGCCGCCTCGGTGGCCGCCGCGTCGATGATGAGGCCGGACACGTACGGCGCCAGGATGCTGGACGTCGCCGCGACGGCGTAGCCGGTGGCGAGCGCGGTGGCCCGCTGCGTGGGCGGGCAGATGCGCGCGATCGCGGCGGTGGTCAGCGGGGTCTGCGCGTTGCCCACCGCGAATCCCAGCGCCATCAGCGGGAGCATCAGCGCCACCGGGCCCACCCGGGTGAGCCCGAGCAGGCACAGCCCGCCGGTCAGCGCGGCGACGGCACCGATCACGCCCTGCGCGAGCCGCGGCGAGGCGTCCCGCTTGAGCAGCCGCTGCGCGAGCACGCCCCCGCCCAGCACGAACAGCACCCCGGTCACGCTCGGCAGCCCGATGGCTCCGCTCACCGCCGCGTCGCTGAAGCCGACGTGGTCCTCCAGCCAGGTGGGGAGCCAGGTCAGCGCCAGTGCCAGCGACCACATCACGGCGAACATCGAGAAGGTGCCGCCGAGCCACGTGCCGGACAGGAAGATCCGCCGGTACGGGACGCGCTCGGCCTGGCCGGCCTTCGCCTCGTCGGGCGAGGGCGCCGCCGCGTAGGGCCCGTCGCCGCCCCAGCGCCACCACGCCAGGAGCCACAGCAGCCCGAGCAGGCCGAGCATCCCGAACGTGGCGCGCCAGTCGAACAGGGCGAGGACGACGATCACCAGCGGCGCGCCGACCACCGCGCCGAGCGCCGCGCCGACCGCCATGAGGGCCGCGGGCAGCGAGCGCCGCACCTCGGGGAACCAGCCGAACGCGATGTTGGTGGCCAGCGGGAAACTCGGTCCTTCGCCAGCGCCGAGCAGGACGCGCGTCGCGACCAGGCTGGCGAACCCGGCCGCCGGGATCAGGATCGGCAGCTGCGCGGCCGACCAGACCAGCACGAGCACCGCGAGCAGCGGCCGGGCCCGCAGCCGGTCGCCGAACAGGCCCACCAGCAGCGCCGACAGGCTGAACAGCAGGTAGAAGGAGCTCGCGATGGCGCCGAACTCCGACGCCGTCAGGTCCAGGTCGTCCCTGATCGGGTCGGCGACCAGGCCGAGGACGCCCTTGTCGGCGAAGTTGAGCGCCATGAACGCCATCAGCAGGGCGACGATCGACCAGGCTCGGCGCCCGGTGGCGGGGGCTTCGGGCTGCACCGGCGGCTCCTTCGAGGGCGGGGGACGCGCGCGGGCGGATGCGGCGATCATAGCGACGCCACCGCGATATGGGGACGGCCCGTGATCGGGTGCGGACCGACATGGGCGCGCACCCCGAACACCTCCGCCACGAACTCCGGCGTGAGCACCTCCAGCGGCGGGCCCGCCGCCCGTACGGCGCCGTCCTTCAGCACGACCACGTGGTCGCAGTACGCGGCCGCGTGATCGAGGTCGTGCAGCGCCGTGAGCAGCGTGAGCCCGAGCGAGCGGATCAGGTCGAGCAGCCCCAGCTGAGCCCGGACGTCCAGATGATTGGTCGGCTCGTCGAGCACCAGGAGCGGCGCCTCCTGGGCGAGCGCGCGGGCCAGCAGCACCCGCTGCCGCTCACCGCCCGACAACGTCGAGAACAGCCGGTCCGCGGCCCACGCCATCTCGACTCGCTTGAGCGAGTCCGTGACCACGGCGCGGTCGGCGGCGTCCTCACGGTCGAGCAGGCCCTTGTGCGGGGCGCGTCCCATCGCGACGACCTCAGCGGCCGAGAACTCCGCCGTCAGGTCGCCGTGCTGCGTCACCACGGCGCGATGGCGGGCGGCCCGCCTGGCGGGCATCCGCCACAGGTCGGCCCCGTCCAGCGACACGACCCCGCCGGTGGGCCGCAGCGCCCGGTAGACGGTGCGCAGCAAGGTCGACTTGCCGCTCCCGTTCGGCCCGACCAGCCCGACGAACCGTCCCGGCTCCGCGACGAGATCGACGTCCGACACGATCGGGGTGCCGTCGATCTCGGCGGTGACGCCCTCGATGACCAGCCGCATCCTCACGCACCTCCCGAACGGCGGCGCATCAGCAGCCAGATGAAGAACGGCACCCCGAGCCCCGTGGTGAAGATGCCGACGGGCAGCTCGTTCGGCCGGTCGACCGTGCGGCAGGCGATGTCGACGGCCACCAGGAACAGCGCTCCCATCAGCAGCGCCACGGGCAGCACGCGGCGGTGGTCGCCGCCGACCAGGAAGCGGGCGGCGTGCGGCACCATCAGCCCGACGAACCCGATCCCGCCGACCACGCTCACGGCGGTCGCGGTCAGCAGCGAGCCGATCACCAGCAGCGCGATCCGCAGCGCCGCCACCGAGGTGCCGAGGCCCGCGGCCGCGTCCTCACCGGCCATCAGCGCGTTCAGGTTGCGGGCCTGGAGCAGCAGGAACGCCGTGCAGGCGGCGATCACGGCGGCGGGGACGCCGAGATCGGACCAGGTGGCGCCCGCGACGCTGCCCATCAGCCAGAACATCAGGCCGTGCAGCTCGGTCGGGTTGACCTGCAACTGGAGGTAGGTCGTCGCGGCCGAACACAGGTAGCCCACCGCGACGCCGATCAGGACGAGCCGGGAGTCCAGCAGGCGCCCGCCGCGCTGCGCCAGCGCGTACACCGCGAGCACGCTCAGGATGGACGTGGCGAACGCCGCGCCCGTCACCCCGAGCCCGCCCACCGCGGTGGCGCCGAACGCGACGACCAGGACCGCGCCGAGCGACGCTCCGGACGAGATGCCGAGGATGTACGGGTCGGCCAGCGGATTGCGGACCAGGGCCTGGAGCGCCACCCCCGCCACGCTGAGCCCGGCGCCGACGAGGGCCGCCACCAGGACGCGGGGCGTCCGGATGTCCCAGACGACCTGGTCGCGCAGCGGGTCGCCCACGCCGGAGCCGGTGAGACGCGCGCCGATCACCTTCCAGACCGCCCCGAACGGCAGGTTCACCGAGCCGATCGAGATCGCCGCGACCGTCGTCAGGACGAGGGCGGCGGCCAGCGCGACGATGAGCACGCCGATCATCCGCCCCGAGACCAGGTGCGGCCCGCTCTTGGTCTCAGCCGACACCGTGCACCGCCTTGGCGAGCTTCTCGACGGCCACGGCGTTCAGCGGGCCGAGGAAGACGCCGTCGGCCACCGTCGCGAACGTGCCGGTCCTTGACGCGCTCCACTGCGGGTACTGCGCGAAGAGCCTGCGCGCCTCGGCGGCCGGGTCCTCGGTGGGCTGGAAGGCGCCCACCACGAGGACGTCCACCTGGGCGGTCGCGAGCTGCTCCTTGTTGATCGACGCGACGGCCTCGGGGGCCAGGCCCGCGAAGGCGTTGACGCCGCCGGCCGCCTTGAGCACCTGGTCGGCGACGCCGCCGGTCCACACGGCGGGCAGGCCGTGCGCGTTCATCATCGCCATGCCGGGATAGGCGATGAGGACCTTCTTGGGGGTCCTGCCCGCGGTGCGGGCGCGCACGTCCTCGATGCGGCGCCGGAGGTCGGCGGTCACCTCGGCGGCCTTGTGCTGGACGTCGAAGACGCGGCCGAGCAGGCGCAGGAAGTCGTGCGACGACTCGATCGAGGCGTTCTTGTACCTGCGGCGTTCCGCCTCGGTGGCGGCCGGCTTGCCGTACGCGCAGTTGACCGGGTTGACGAGGGTGGTGATCCCGGCGGCGGCGAGCTGCTCGCGCGTCGCCATGCCCTTCTTCGCGTCGAAGCCGCCGGACCAGTGCGAGATCACCAGGTCGGGCTTGGCCGCGAGGACCTGCTCGGCGGGGACCTCGAAGTTCTTGTTCATCGTCAGGCCCCCGGTCGGGAGGGCCTTGATGGCCGGGATCATCGAAGGGTCGTCCGACACCCCGTACGACTGGGCGTTGGCGAGGATGTGCTTCTGCAGGCCGAGCAGGACGACGCTCTCGACCTCCGCGACCGAGGTCCCGTTGAGGATCAGGACGCGCCGCGGAGGCCTGGCGAAGGTGATCTTCTGGCCGCAGTTGTCGAACGTGAGGGGATAGCTGGTCTTGGCCGGTGGGGCATCCGCACCGGACGAGACGGTGTCGGCTCCGGACGGGGAGCCGCCGCACCCGGCCGCGGGGGCCGCGAGCGTCAGGGCGGCGAGGGCCGCGAGGGCAGGCGGCCTCATACGAACGTTCATGGAGGGTTTCCTTGCTTCCGGTGGTCGTCACGGGTACGCGAAGGCACGCCGGACCCGCCCACCGGGGGCGATGGGGTCAGGCGGCGGCGTGCGGTCGTACCGCCGGAGGCCCCCGGCGGCGGACGGCGCGGGCCAGCAGCACCCCCAGGAGCGGCGCCGGGTCGGCGGCGACCAGCACGGCCCACGGCGGACGGTGCGCCACCGGCCGCGAGATCGGCCGGACGTGGGCGATCGCGATCGTGAAGACGGCGGTGAGCAGCCACCAGAGCGCCCGGTCGGCCCCGGCGAGCAGGGTGGCGGCGGCGACCGCGGCCACCAGGTGACCGGCGAGCATCGCCGGCCCGAGCGCCGCCGTCCCGGCCGGTGGCGGCGGGGGCGCGGCCCCCGCGTGGTGCGCCGGACCGGACGCCAGCACCGTGAACGCGAAGTGGAAGGCGACCTGGGCCCAGCCGACCAGGACCAGGATCTTCCAGAACGAGAGCAGACGGGCGGCCACGACGACGCAGAGCACGCCGACGACGGCACCGGCCGCGAGTATCACCGGGACGGGCGGGAGGCAGCAATCCCCGCCGCCGCCCCGCACGTGGCCGGCGAGCGCGAGCAGCGTGCACGCGGCGGCGAGGAAACCACCCCGCGCGTACCGCGGCATCACCGCACCCGAACCGGCCACGTGGCCAGCCTAGAGCCGGAGGCGATCAACGCCCGGCCGGGGGGCGAACCGGCGCGGGCGCGCGGTTATCGTGGGGCCATGAGCAGCGTCAACGGCCCAGAGGGCACCTCGCACGGTCTGCGCCGCGACGAACTGCGCGACTTCCTGAGGACGCGGCGCGCCCGGCTCACCCCGCGTGACGTGGGCATGCCGGACGCGGGACGGCGCCGGACCCCGGGCCTGCGGCGCGAGGAGGTCGCCGTGCTCGCCGGGGTCGGGGTGTCCTGGTACACCTGGCTCGAACAGGGCCGCGACATCAAGGTCTCCGGGGACGTGCTCGACGCCATCGCCCGCGCGCTGCGGCTGGACGAGGCCGAACGGCAGCACCTCTACCTGCTCGCCGGGCTCAATCCTCCCCAGGCCGAGGCGAAGGACTCCGTGGAGATCAGCCCCGAGCTCCAGCGGGTGCTGGACGCGTGGTCGCCCCGGCCCGCCTACGTCCGCGACCGCTACTGGAACTTCGCGGCGATCAACCAGGCCGCGCAGATCGTCTTCGGCTACGACGTGCACGATCACAACTGCGTGGTGACGTTCTTCACCAACGAGCGGTACCGGGCGCGCGACACCCGGTGGGCGGAGGCGGCGAGCAAGGTGGCGGGCAGGTTCCGCGCCGACGCCGCCCGCTATCCGGACGATCCCGAGTTCGGCCGGATCGCCGCGGACCTGAGCGCGGTCAGCCCCGAGTTCGCCGAGATCTGGGCGCGGCACGAGGTCACCGCCGACACCACGGCCGTCAAGACCATCGACCATCCCGACGTCGGCGAGCTGGCGTTCGAGGCGCTGGCGATGCCGCTGGAGGCGATCCCGGGACACCATCTGGTCCTGCACAACCCGAAGCCCGGCACCGAGACCCAGGAACGGCTGGAACGCCTGATGAGCCGCGTGCGCCTCGTTCAGGCGAGCTAGATCGGCCCCGGCTTCCGCCCGTTCCCGCAGCCTGGTGGTGCCACACCCAGGATAAGCCGCGTCTGTCTGCCCTCCCGGATGTCCTGCACGATCGGTGGCATGGGCCTTGCACGGCCTTCCCACCTGAGAGGAGACACCATGAGGACACGTACGTTCGCGGGCACGCCCGTCGGCGCCGTCGGGCTCGGCTGCATGGGCATGAGCTGGGCCTACGGCGAATCCGAACGGGACGACGCCGCGTCGATCGCCCTGATCCACGAGGCGGTCGACCTCGGCGTCACCTTCCTGGACACCGCCCAGGTCTACGGCGACGGTGACAACGAGGCACTGCTCGGCCGGGCCCTCGCGGGCCGGCGCGACCAGGTCGTGATCGCCACCAAGACCGGCCTGCGGGTCGAGGACCGCGCGACCATCGACATGAGCCGCGACGGTTCGCCCGAGTTCGTGAAGAGGTCGCTGGACGACAGCCTGCGCCGGCTGGGCACCGACGTCGTCGATCTTTACTACCTGCACCGCGTCGACCCCGAGGTTCCCCTTGCCGAGACCTGGGGAGCGATGGCCGAGCTGGTCACCGAGGGCAAGGTGCGGCGGCTGGGCCTGTCCGAGGTGACCGTCGCGCAGGCTCAGGAGGCCCACACGGTCCACCCGGTCGCGGCGATCCAGTCGGAGTTGTCGCTGTGGACGCGCGACCCGATGGACGCGCCGGGCGGCAGCGCCGGAGGGTTCTCCGGCGACACCATCTCGGGCAGCGGGCCGGGCGACGTGGTCGGCTGGTGCCGGGACAACGGCGCCGCCTTCGTGCCGTTCTCCCCGCTCGGAAGGGGCTTCCTCACCGGCTCCGTCACCGCGGCCGACTTCGAGGACACCGACTACCGGGGCCGCAACCCGCGTTTCCAGCAGGAGGCGCTCAAGGCCAACCTGCGGATCGTCGACATCGTCAAGGGCGTCGCGGCCCGTCACGGCGCCACCCCGGCCCAGGTCGCCATCGCGTGGACGCTCGCGCAGGGCGACCACATCATCCCGATCCCCGGCACCAAGAAGTCCAAGTACCTGAACGAGAACGCCGGCGCCGCCGACCTCGACCTCACCGCGGCCGACCTGGCCGAGCTGAACGACGTCCCGGCCGCCGTCGGGGACCGGTACTGATGAGGGCGGTCACCATCCCCGCGTTCGGGGACGCCGGCGTCCTGACGATGGCCGACGTGAAGATCCCCGAACCGGGCCCCGGCCAGGTCGCCATCGACGTCGCGTACGCGGGCGCCAACTTCGCCGAGATCCTCTACCGCCAGGGCGTCGCGGACGTTCCGCTGCCGTTCGTCCCCGGCATCGAGGTCGCGGGGCACATCCGCGCCCTCGGGCCCGACGTCGAGGGCCTGCGCGTCGGCCAGGCGGTAGCCGCGCTCACGATCGTCGACAGCGGCGGCTATGCCGAGGTGGTGGTCACCTCCGCCGATCTGGTCGCCCCGCTGGAGGGCGGCGCGCTCGACCTGCGCGTCGCCGCGGCGGTGCCGTCCAACAGCACCACCGCGTTCCTGGTGCTCGACCGCGTGGCGCGCATCGAGCCCGGCGAGTCCGTCCTGGTCCACGCCGCGGCGGGAGGCGTGGGGAGCCAGCTGGGCCAGGCCGCCCGGCTCCTCGGCGCCGCCCGCGTCGTCGGGACGGTCGGCGGCCCGGCCAAGGTCGAGGCCGCCAGGGCGTTCGGCTACGACGACGTGGTCCTCCGCGACGAGCTCACCGGCAAGTTCGACATCGTCGTCGACATGGTCGGCGGCCCGACGCGCCGCGCCAGCTTGGACGCCCTCGCGCCCATGGGCCGCATGGTCGTCATGGGCAACGCGTCCGGAGGGCCGGACGTCGGCGTGCCGGCCAACGAGCTGTGGTTCTCCAACAAGACCGTGTCGGGGTTCAACCTCGCCGCGTTCTCGGCCGCGTTCCCGGCCGAGGCGGGCCGGGCCCTGCGCCGGGCGGTCTGCGCCGCCGCCGCCGGCGACCTGCGCCTCAAGGTCGAGGAGCTTCCCCTGGAGGAGGCCGCCGAGGCGCAGCGCCGCATCGAGTCGGGTGCCACGACCGGCAAGCTGGTCCTCAAGGTCTGACGCTGGCCTGCTGGCTTCTGATGGCGCCGACGGCGGTCT
The DNA here is from genome assembly GCF_039533225.1 of Actinomadura fulvescens. NCBI lineage: Bacteria > Bacillati > Actinomycetota > Actinomycetes > Streptosporangiales > Thermomonosporaceae > Actinomadura > Actinomadura fulvescens. The sequence goes on from NZ_BAAATD010000001.1 coordinate 1,491,494, forward strand.
GGACGATGTCGTCGATGAGGGCCTCGCAGGTGGGCAGCTCGTCGATGACCGCGACCACCTGGCCCGAGGCCATCACGCCCAGGTCGGGGCGGCCGTCCACCATCGCGGCCCTCAGCAGCATGGGCGTGTTGGCCGCCATGAGCACCTGCGACCAGGACAGGTCCTTGCCGTGCTTCATGGCCCTGCCGTCGGCGATCATGGCCCGCCAGGACATGCCGGAGAGCCGTTTGAAGCGGGCGCCGTTGCGCAGCGCGCGGACCAGGCCGGTCAGGCGGCCCGAACGTTCGAGGGTGTCGACCAGGTCGCTGCGCAGGACCCGGTGCGGCATACCGTCCACCTGCCGGGTCACGACCGTTTCGGCGGCGCCGAGATAGACCCGCTTGACCTCCTCGGGCACGGAGCTGTCGGCTGTCAGGAGGAAGCGCGTGCCCATGGCGACCCCGGCCGCACCGTAGGCGAGGGCCGCCGCGAGGCCGCGGCCGTCAAAGAAGCCGCCGGCGGCGATGACCGGGATGTCGACGGCGTCGACGACCTGGGGGAGCAGGAGCGTGGTGGCGACCGCGCCGGTATGGCCGCCGCCCTCGCCGCCCTGGACGAGCACCGCGTCGGCTCCCCACGCGGCGACCTTCTCGGCGTGGCGGCGGGCGCCGACGGACGGGATCACCACGACGCCCGCGTCCTTGAGCCTGCCGATCAGCTCCCGCCGGGGCGCCAGGGCGAACGACGCGACCCGTACCCCCTCCTTGATCAGCAGGTCGATGCGGTCGCCCGCGTCGGTGGCGTCGGCGCGGAGGTTGACGCCGAACGGGGCGTCCGTGCGGTCCTTGACCTCGTGGATCGCGTGGGCCAGCTGATCGAGGGTCATGGTGGCCGAGGCGAGCACGCCGAGGCCGCCCGCCTCGGCGACGGCCGTGACGAGGCGCGGTCCGGCCACCCAGCCCATGCCGGTCTGCACGACGGGATGCCGTACGCCGGCCAGCCGGGTGAGGGGCGTGTCGAGGAGCTGCTCGATCATGACGGGACCTCGCGTTCGCGCAGGCCCTTGGGGTCGAGGACCTCGCGCATGATCCGCAGCTCGTCAGGGGTGGGAAGGCGGGTCTCGGGGACCTCGGCGGGAACGTCGAGCTCGAAGCCGGTGCCGGCGATCACCTCGGAGACCGGGACGCCGGGGTGGACCGAGCGCAGGCGCATGCGGCGCGTGGGGGTCTCGAAGTCGAGCACGGCGAGGTTGGTGACGACGGCGCGGATCTCGTACGCGCCGCGGTCGTGACCGACGCCGCTCACGAAGTCGACCTTCTCGGTGAAGACGCGGGCCGAGTGTCTGGGCACCCAGTAGCTGGTGGTGTTGAGCAGCGTGTTGCCCGGTCCGCCGCGGACGCCGAGAAGCTGCCGTTCAGGCCGCTCCCAGTCGCCGATGCACGAGATGTTGGTGTTGCCGAACGGGTCGATCTGGACGGGGCCCATCACGACGTGGCGCCGCCCGTTCAGGACCAGCCAGAGATGGTCGCGGAACGGGAGCCAGCCTTCGATGGTGGTGGCCTTGCGTCCCAGCGGGACGGGTTCGGCGCTCAGCACCGGGCCGCCGTCGGTGGTCAGCAGGTCCGGCTCGAACGTCGCGCGCGCCAGGCGTGAGCCGAGCATCGGGACGAAGCCCGCCACCGCCGCGGCCACGATCTCGCCGTCGCCCCTGAACAGCTCGGCGCAGGCCACCGCGCAGACCTCGGCGCGAGTCGCCGTCGTCATCGGTTCTCCTCCTGCCACGTGCGTACGGCGTCCTGGTAGGCGGCCTCGTCTCCGGACAGGAACCGCTCACGGAACGCGGCCCATTCGCCGGGGTCGGCCGCGGCCTTGGCGTAGAGCCGCTGGAACGCCTCGTCCCGGTCGTGGTCGGGCTCGCAGGCCGTGAAGTGCGCGCCGCCCGGGGTCTCGACGACCCCGGTGACGTGGGCGCGGCTGATGAGAAGGGACTGCGGCGGGCCCTCCTTGAGCAGGTCGCCGGTGTCGACGAGCCGTTCGCACGACACGTAGGTACGGTCGGCGGCCTTGGCGAAGAGGTCGTCCATGTACGGGTCGGGGCCGAGGTACTGGGCGTTGCCGCGGGCGTCGGCGCGGTTCAGGTGCACGAACGCCGCGTCCATCGTCAGCGCGGGGACGGCGACGAGCTCCTGTCCGTCCTCGTACGGCGAACGGATCGTCCTCAGCTCCGGGTTGACCCGCAGCACGTCCGAGCCGATCCCCGCCGGCGTCGGCAGGAAGGGCAGCCGGTGCGCCGCCGCGTACAGCCCGAACATGAACATGCCCTCGTCGTACTCGGTCAGCTCGATGCCGCCGTTCTGGCGTGCCTGCCGGAAGTGCGGCTCCAGCGGGATCGAGTCGAGGGTGACGAACGCCGTGACCAGCCTGCGCACCTTCCCGTACGCGCAGAGCAGGCCGACGTCGGGCCCGCCGTAGGAGACGACGGTCAGGTCGCTCACCGGGGAGCGGCAGATCGCGCGCACCAGCGCCATCGGCTTGCGGCGCGACCCCCAGCCGCCGATCCCGATCGTCATGCCGCTCTCCAGCGACCCGGCGATCGCGTCGATCGTCGTGACCTTGCCGCTCACCGGCCCTCCCCGCGCACGAAGGCGTCGCGGTGGGCGTCACCGGCGCCGACCAGGTTGAGCTCGAAGGTGAAGCCCTGCTCGTAGCGGTAGCTGCGCTTCACGTCGACCGGGTCGATCCCGTTGAGCGACTCCTTGGCCCGCCGGATCACCAGCGGGTCCTTGGCGGCGATGCTCCCGGCGACCTCGAAGGCCTTCGCGCGCAGGTCAGCGGCCGGGACGACCTCCAGCACCGATCCGTGCCGGTGCAGTTCCTCGGCGGTCACCGTGCGGCACGTGTAGACCATCGCGCGCATCAGGTGCTGCGGTACGAGGCGCGCGAGGTGCGTGGCGGCGCCGAGCGCGCCCCGGTCGACCTCGGGAAGGCCGAAGTAGGCGTCCTCGGCGGCGACGACGACGTCCGCGTTGCCGACCAGGCCGATGCCGCCGCCGAGGCAGAAGCCGTTCACCGCGGCGACGACCGGGACCTCGCACTCGTAGACCGCCGCGAACGCCGCGTAGCAGCCGCGGTTGGCGCCGACGAGCGCGGTGTGGCCCTCGGTGTTCTGCATCTCCTTGATGTCGACGCCGGCGTTGAAGCCGCGTCCCTCGGCGCGGAGCACGACGGCGCCGACCTTCGGGTCGCGTCCGGCCGCGAGCACCGCGCCGGCCAGGTCGAACCAGCCCCGGACGGTCAGCGCGTTGACCGGTGGGGCGTCGACGACGATCTCGGCGATCCCGCCCGCGTGGGTCGTGGTGGAGATTCCCATGCGCTACCTTTCCACCAAACATTTGTTAGAACAGACCGTAGCAGAGGAGGGCCGGATGACTCTTTCGCTGGATCTCACCGGCAGGCTCGCCGTCGTGACGGGGGGAGTGCGCGGAGTCGGCCTGGGCATCAGCCGGGCTCTCCTGGAGGCGGGAGCCGACGTGGTCGCCGTCGCCCGCCGCACGCCGGAGTCGCTTCCCTCGGCCGGGGGCCGCACGGCACGGTTCGTCTCGCTCGACGTGCGCGACCCGGCCGCGGCCGAGGCGTTCCTCGACGGTCTGGACCGGGTGGACGTCCTGGTCAACAACGCGGGCGGCACCCCGTACCTGCCGATCTCCGAGGGCGAGGTCCGCACCCATGTCAAGATCATCGAGCTGAACCTCACCTCGGCACTGATCATGTCGAGGGCCGCCAACGCGCGCATGCAGGCCCAGGACGGCGGCGGTTCGATCATCATGATCAGCAGCGTCAGCGGCATGCGGCCCTCACCAGGCACCGCCGCGTACGGCGCCGCCAAGGCGGGTCTGGAAAACCTCGCCACCTCGCTGGCCGTCGAGTGGTCCCCGCGCGTACGGGTCAACTCGCTCACCCTCGGCATGGTCCGCACCGAGCAGTCCCATCTGCACTACGGCGACGAGGACGGAGTAGCCGCGGTGGCGCGGACGGTGCCGCTGGGCCGCCTGGCCGACCCGTACGACATCGGCGCGGCCTGCGCGTTCCTCGCCTCCGACCTCGCGAGCTACATCAGCGGGTCCGCGCTGCTGCTGCACGGCGGGGGAGAACGCCCCGCGTTCCTGGACGCCGCCAACGTCAACCGCGAGTGAAACGAGCCAGGTGAACAAGGAGGATTGAATGATCTGCAAGGACCGCGTCGCCGTCGTCACCGGAGCGGGCCGCGGCCTCGGCCGGGCGCACGCGCTGGAGTTCGCCCACCAGGGCGCCAAGGTCGTCGTCAACGACCTCGGGGTCGCCCGCGACGGCACCGGCGACGCCTCCGGAGGCCCCGCGCACGAGGTGGTCGAGGAGATCGAGCGGCTCGGCGGGCAGGCGGTCGCCAGCCCCCACGACATCGCCACCGAGGAGGGGGCGGCCGCCCTGGTCGCGACCGCGATCGACGCGTTCGGGCGCCTGGACGTCCTGGTCAACAACGCGGGCTTCCTGCGCGACCGGATGCTGGTCAACCTGTCCGAGGACGAGTGGGACGCGGTCATGCGCGTTCACCTCAAGGGGCACTTCCTGCCGCTCAAGCACGCCGGGCGGTACTGGCGCGGCGAGGGCAAGGCGGGCCGGCCGGTCGACGCCCGGGTCATCAACACCTCGTCCGGCGCCGGGCTGCTCGGCAGTGTCGGCCAGGGCAACTACTCGGCCGCGAAGGCCGGCATCGTCGGGCTGACCCTGGTCGCGGCGGCCGAGCTCGGCCGCTACGGGGTGACGGTGAACGCGATCGCCCCGGCCGCCCGGACGCGCATGACCGAGGAGGTCTTCGCGCAGACCATGGCCGCGCCCGGCGAGGGCGAGTTCGACGCGATGGCCCCCGAGAACGTGTCGCCGCTGGTGGTCTGGCTGGGCTCGGCGGAGTCGCGCGGCGTCACCGGCCGGGTCTTCGAGGCCGAGGGCGGGAGGATCTGCGTGATGGACGCCTTCCGGCATGGCCCCGCCATCGACAAGGGCGCCCGCTGGGATCCAGCCGAACTGAGCCCCGTTCTGACCGAGCTGCTCGCCCGTTCGCCGGCGCCCGAGCCCGTCTACGGCACGAGCTGAGCGGTCGCGCGCAGCACCGTGCTCGGGCTCTCGCCCCGCACCCGCTTGAAGGCGTTGCTGAAAGCGAACCCGTCCGAGTAGCCGACCTTGCGCGCCACCGACGCCACGCTCGACCCCGGCTCGCGCAGCAGGTCGGCCGCCACGGCCATCCGCCACTCGGTCAGGTACGTCAGCGGCGGCTGGCCCACGAGCTCGGTGAAACGCCGGGCGAAGACGGCCCGCGACATGCCGATCTCACCCGCCAGCCCGGCCACGGTCCAGGGCTTGGCGGGCTCGTCGTGCAGCAGCCGCAGCGCCCGCCCGATCTGGGGGTCGCCGAGCGCGCGGTACCCGGCGGGCGGCTCGGCGTCGGGCCGGGCGAACCACGAGCGCAGCACCCGGACGAGGAGCATGTCGAGCAGGCGGTCGAGAATGACCTGCTGGCCCGGTTCCTCGCGGACGATCTCCGTGGCGAGCAGGTCGAGCAGCGGCACGAACTCGGGCGCCCGCGGAACGACGGCCAGCTCCGGCAGCGCCCTGAGGAGCCGCTCGCAGACGTCGCCGCGCATCGCGTACTCGGCCGTGACGAAGAGGTCCGAGCCGTCGGCCGTGAACCCGTACGTCCGCGGCCCGAGCACGAAGTTGTGCGCGGCGGTTTCAGGCCCGTCCGCGGTCAGCCAGCACCGGTCGGCGCTCTCGATGACCACCTGGGCGGGAGTGTCCGGGCTGTCGCCCACGGTGAACGAGCCGTTGCCCCGAATCAGGACGATGTCGCCCTCCCGGGCCTCCACCGGCTCCCCGCCGACCGGCGTGATCCAGGCGTCGCCGCTGAGCATGGCGCCGAGCGCCAGCGGGGTCGACGAGGTGCGGTGCACCGCCCAGGGCGGCTCGGCGACGGACCGGCAGAACGTCGCGCCGCGCGCCCGCACACCGGACAGGAGGTCGTCGAGGAGGTCCATACCAAGACGATCTCACATCAGACCAGGGAGTCCAGATACGAGATCGTCGTCGTCCGGGCACCGCGATCGCCGCCGGCGAAGCCGTAGCACAGCCGCGCCGAGTCCCCGGCCCGCTGGATCGCCATGCCCTCGGCCTTCCGGTGGACGTGCGGGAAGGAGGCCGAGGGGCCGGAGTCGAGGGACCGCCGCTGCACCACGCGCCCGGTCGTGAGATCGACGGCGGTGAGGTAGGCCTCGTCCCGAGCGTTCGCGGCCAGGATGTACATGTGCCGGTCATAGGGCGCATAGCCCTGGACCTCCACGACGCCGCTCGCCCCTGGGGCCGCCCGGATGCTTCCGGGGAACGTCGGGAGCGGTGGCTCCGTGAACCACGCGACCGGGTGGTAGCTGCGGGCGATCACATCGTCCAGCGAGTAGACGGCGTAGCGTGCCCTCCCGGCCAGGACGTACCGCTGCACCAGCCGGTTGCCGGCCGGGTCGAGCGCGCAGGTGACGTCGGTGGCGCCTCGGACCAGCCAGTGCTTCTCGATGACCGCCGACTCCGGGGTGAACGTGGCGCCGTCGGCGAACGGAATCCTGGCGAGGGCCCGGCCGGTGCAGTCCAGCCCGTCCGTCCGGACGGCGCCGTCCACTTCGACCCACAGGCGCAGGTCGCCGGGTGTCGACTCGACGGCGATCGACATCCCGTGGCCCCACCCGACGCCTCTCCGGTCGCGCAGGACCATGCCGCCGAGGACGTTCCCGGCCAGATCGGTCTTCGTGACGCGCAGGCGGCCCGCGGGCGCGGCGTCGATCTCTTCGAGCAGCTGCGCGAAGTAGAGGTGGCCGCGCAGGTCGTCGAAGCCGAACGACTGGATCACCGAGCCCGGGCGGATCGTGGTGTTCCACAGCAGCGGGCGCACGGCCCCGGCGATGTCGAACCGCCTCGGCGCGGACGCGTTCGCGGCCCGCGCACCGGCGAGGAACGGGGTCAGCGCCACCGCCGCCGCGGCTCGCCCGCCGAGCGTGAGCGCCCGCCGCCGGTTCCACTGCTGCTCGTGCATGGACCCACCTCGTCGACCCGATCTTCCGCTGCGTGGAAAGGTAGCGGTCCTCGGTGGAGCACGCGTCATCCCGAGGTGTGATCTTCGGGACGATCGCGCATGCGATCGAGACGAACACCCATGGATCGTCTCGCGTCCGGCTGATGTCATGATCCCCATGACCGAATCGACCATTCTCGTGCTCGGCGCCCGCGGCAAGACCGGCCGCCGCGTCGCCGACCGCCTCACCGGCCTTGGCCGCCCCGTCCGGGCCGCCTCCCGCACCACCGGCTTCGACCTGGCCGACCCCGCCACCTGGAACGCCGCCCTTGACGGTGTGTCCGCCGTCTACCTGGTCCCGATGAACGAGTACGTCGACCAGTCCGTCATCGCGGACTTCACCGCCGCGGCGGTCGCGGCGGGCGTCCAGCGGATCGTGCTGCTGTCTGCCCGGGGCGTGGGCGGAAAGCCCCAGCCCGCTCAGGAACCGGCCGAACGCGCCGTCCGCGAGTCCGGGGTCGCCTGGACGATCCTGCGCCCGGCCTGGTTCGCCCAGAACTTCAGTGAGGACTTCTTCCTCGATCCGCTCCGGGCGGGCGAGCTGGCGCTGCCCGCCGGCGAGGGGCGCGAGCCGTTCATCGACGCCGAGGACATCGCCGACGTCGCGGTGGCGGCGCTCACCGGCGAGGGGCACGCGGGCGAGATCTACGAGATCTCCGGCCCCGAGCCCCTGTCGTTCCGTACCGCCGTCGAACTCATCGCCGAGGCGTCCGGCCGGGAGATCCGCTACACGCCGCTCCGGACGGCCGAGTTCGTCGCGAACCTCACCTCCGTGGGGCTGCCCGCCGAGTCCGCCGAAGTCCTGGCGGGCCTCCTGGACGGCATCGCCAACGGCGTGGGCGACCACGTGAGCGACGGCGTGAGGCGTGCCCTGGGCCGCGACTCCCGCCCGTTCGCCGACTACGTCAAGGCCGCCGCCGCCACCGGCGTGTGGTCGGCGTAGCTCATTCGCGGTCGTCGAGCAGCGCGAGCAGCGCACGAAGCTGCTCGCGCTGCCCGGCGGTCAGCGGCCGGAAGACCTCCTCGGCGGCCTCGCGGCGCGCCTCGGCCATCCGCGTCCGCACCGCGCGCCCCTGGTCAGTGGCGGACACCAGGGTCGAACGGCGGTTGCCGGGATCGGGCTCGCGGGCGGCCAGCCCGGCCTTCTCCAGCGCGTCCACCACGGTGGTGACCGAACGGGGCACCACGCCCAGCCGATCGGCCAGCTCCGCCATGCGCAGGGGCTCCTCGGCGCTGGTGATCACTCGTAGCGCCCGGGACAGGGACGGCGTGAGCCCCAGCGGCGCCAGGCGCTCCAGCTGCCTGCGGCGGATCCTGCGGGCGGTCTGGCCGAACAGCTCCACCAGGTCCTTCTCCATACAAGAGAGCCTAACTCACTGTTTAGCGGAATAACTGTGAGCTTGGCTCAGTTAAATCGGGCATCTTCGTGACCATCCCCGAGGAGCCGCCCATGCAGTCCACTCCACAGACACCCCCACCCGAGCTGCGCCGCATCCTGCGGCTTTTCCGCCCCTACCGCGCCCGGCTGGCGGTGGTCGCCCTCTTCGTCGGCCTGTCGGCCCTGGTCGCGCTGGCGTCGCCGTTCATGCTCCGCGAGGTCCTGGACGTCGCGCTGCCGCAGGGCCGCACCGGCCTGCTGGCCCTGCTCGTCATCGGCATGATCGCCGTCGCGGTCGCCACCAGCGTCTTCGGCGTCCTGCAGACCTACATCTCCACCGGCGTCGGGCAGCGGGTCATGCACGACCTGCGCACCGCCGTCTACGGGCACCTGCAGCGGATGCCGCTCTCGTTCTTCACCAGGACCCGCACCGGCGAGGTGCAGTCCCGGATCGCCAACGACATCGGCGGCATGCAGTCCACGGTCACCTCGACCGCCACCTCGCTGGTCTCCAACTTCACCTCGGTCATCGCGACCGTCATCGCGATGGCGGTCCTCGAATGGCGCCTGACCCTCGTCTCCCTGGCCATGCTGCCGTTCTTCGTCTGGATCAGCCGCCGCGTCGGCCGCGAGCGCAAGCGGATCACCGGCCAGCGCCAGCAGCAGCTGGCCGCGATGTCGGCGATCGTGGAGGAGTCCCTGTCGGTCAGCGGCATGCTGCTCGGCCGGACGATGGGCCGCTCCCGCGCGCTGACGGGCGACTTCGCGGCCCAGTCCCGCGACCTGGTGGACCTGGAGATCCGGTCGAGCATGGCCGGGCGCTGGCGGCAGTCGACCATCGGCATCGTCATGTCGGCGATGCCCGCCGTCATCTACCTGGCCGCCGGACTCACCTCGTCCAACGGCAAGCCGTTCATCTCCATCGGCACCCTGGTGGCCTTCACCACGCTCCAGGCCTCGCTGTTCCGCCCGATGGTGATGCTGCTGCAGACCGGCGTCGAGGTGCAGAGCTCGATGGCCCTCTTCGGCCGCATCTTCGAATACCTCGACCTGCGCCCGGACATCGAGGAGCCCGCGAAACCCACCCCGCTCACCAAGGTGCGCGGTGAGGTCCGCTTCGAGAACGTGGGCTTCTCCTACGACGGCTCGCCCGCCCTCAAGGATCTCGACATCACGATCCCCGCGGGCACGAGCCTCGCCCTCGTCGGTGAGACCGGCTCGGGCAAGACCACCCTCGGCTACCTGGTGCCCCGCCTGTACGACGCCACGTCCGGCCGCGTCACGATCGACGGCGTCGACGTCCGCGACCTGTCGTTCGAGGACCTCGCCAACGCCGTCGGCGTGGTCTCGCAGGAGACCTATCTCTTCCACGCCAGCGTCGGCGACAACCTGCGCTTCGCCAAGCCGGACGCCACCGACGACCAGCTCCACGAAGCCGCGCGCGCCGCGCGGATCCACGACCACATCATGAGCCTCCCGGACGGCTACGACACGATGGTCGGCGAACGCGGCTACCGCTTCTCGGGCGGCGAGAAGCAGCGTCTGGCGATCGCCCGCACCATCCTGCGCAACCCGCCGATCCTGGTCCTGGACGAGGCGACCAGCGCCCTGGACACCCAGACCGAGCAGGCCGTCCAGGAGGCCATCGACCGCCTCGCCGAAGGCCGCACCACCATCACGATCGCGCACCGCCTGTCCACCGTCCGCGACGCCGACCAGATCGTCGTCCTCGACAAGGGCCGCATCGCCGAACGAGGCACCCACGACGAGCTGCGGGCCCAGGACGGCCACTACGCCACCCTCCTGTCGCGCGACAACGCCGCCGTCCCCGTCGCCGTGTGAATCCTCCTCCCCGGATCGCCGAACTGACCCCGAGCTGGAGGCGTCCTACCAGCCGGCGGGTTCGTCACGGACTACCGGAGAGGCGAGATGGCTCCCGACCATCGCAGGCTCGCGCACGAGGGAACCAGGGGTTTCGGCGTAGGCACCGGCTCCGCCTCCGGGCGTAGGCCTGTCAGACGCCGGAGGGTACGGATTCCGCTCCGGCCGGCCGTGATGCTCACTCCGGGGGCGGCGGCCTTCGCGCTGCTCGGCATGGCGATCAGCATGGGCCGGGCCGGTCCCGCCGCCCGGGCGCTGGGACGGTTCCTCGATTTCTACTGCGGGGTCTTCGCGCTGGTCACCCTCTCGCTGGCGGTCATGGTCGGGGTGCTCGCGACGGATCGTACGATCCTCGCCCCGGCGCACCGGGTGCACGCGCAGGCCGTGCACCGGGCACTGGCCTTCGCCGCCGTCGCGATGCTGGCGGCGCATCTGGCCACGCAACTGTCGCGGCATCGGGTGGGGATCGCGGAGGCGTTCGTCCCGTTCTCGTCCTCGGTGACGTTCGCGCTGGGCACGGTCGCGTTCTATCTGCTGCTCGTGGCGGTCGCGAGCGGCATCGCGCGGGGGCGGTTCGCGCTCACCGGCAGGCCGTGGGCGTGGCGGCTCCTGCACCTCAGCGCCTACGTCGCGTGGCCGATGGGCATCTGGCACGGCCTGACGGCGGGCCGGGAAGCCGCCCCCTTCGTGAAGACGGCCTACGCGCTCTGCCTGGGAGCGGTGGCGCTGGCCCTGATCGCACGGCCATTCCTCCGGCGGCGGGCGGGGAGGGGATCGTGACCGGGCTCGCCGTGCGGCAGATCGGCCCCGGCCGGCTCACCCGCGGACTGGAAGGCGGCGGCCGTGTCGACTGGGAGACGCACCGGCGCCTGCACCCCGACCCGCGGATGATCGGCTCCGACGGACTGATCGCACTCGCCGAGGCGGGCAGGCTGTGCGGCCGGGGAGGGGCGGGCTTCCCGTTCGCCACCAAGCTGCGGGCCGTCGTAGCCAGCGCCGCGCGCCGCCGCAAACGCACCGTCGTGGTCGTCAACGGCACCGAGGGAGAACCCGGCAGCGCCAAGGACAAGGTGCTGCTCCGCCGCGCGCCGCACGTGATCCTGGACGGCGCGGCGCTGGCCGCCACGGCGCTCGGCGCGCGCGAGATCGTGGTCGCGGTGACCGACGAGGAGGCCGCCGCCTCGGTGGAGCTCGCGATCCGGGAACGGGAGCTGGACGGGCGTGCCCGGGTCGTCCGGCTGCCGGAACGGTTCATCACGGGTGAGAGCGGGGCGCTGGTTCGCGGCATCAACGGACGCCGTCCCATCCCACCCGGCCGCAAGGGCCGCACCTCCACCCGGGGCGTCGACGGGCTCCCGACGCTGCTGTCGAACGCGGAGACCTACGCGCAGCTCGCCGTTCTCGCCGGACTCGGGCCGGGCGCGTACGGGAAGGTCGGCATCCCGGAGGAACCGGGCACCGTCCTGCTGACCGTGACCGGGTCGGCCCGGTTCCCGGCGGTCGTGGAGACACCGGCGGGGGCACCGCTGGCCCATCTGCTGGACCTGTGCGGCAGCCGGGCGGGCGAGGGCGTGCTCGTCGGCGGCTACCACGGCGCGTGGCTCAGCGGCGACACCGCCACCCGCACGCAGGCGTCACGGGCGAGCCTGCGGGAGGCGGGCGGGACGCTCGGCGCGGGCATCGTCATGCCGATCGGCCGGGGCACCTGCCCGCTCGGCGAGGTCGCGCGGGTCGCCCGCTATCTGGCCGCCGAGTCGGCGGGGCAGTGCGGGCCCTGCCGGCTCGGCCTGCCCGACGTCGCCGGGGCGCTCGCCGCGCTGGCGGGCGGGCAGGACGCGGCGGCCGCGCTGGAACGGGTCCGCCGGGCGGCCCGGATGGTGGTCAGGCGCGGCGCCTGCGCCCACCCCGACGGGGTGTCGCGGTTCGTCCTCACCGCGCTGGAGGTCTTCGAGGCCGACGCCGCCGACCATGTGGCGCACGGCGGCTGCGGGCGTCCCGTGCTGGGCGTCCTGCCCGCCGAGACCGACGCGCAGCTGCGGCTGGAGGTCGACTGGAGCCGCTGCGACGGGCACGGGCTCTGCGCCGGCCTTCTGCGCGGCACCGTACGGATGGACGAGTACGGCTATCCCGTGATCCCCGCCGAGCCGATCCCGGCGGCGCTCGAACCGGACGCCCGGCGGGCCGTCGCCATGTGTCCCGGGCTGGCGCTCCGCCTGGTGCCGCGCGTTCCCAAGGAAGCACGCCGATGACCGGCGGCGAACCCACGTCGCTGACCGGCAGGCCGCTCAGCTCGGACGGTATTCCTTGAGGTACTGGGCGACCTTCTGGGCGTACGGCCTGTACGCGGGAGGCACGCCGCGGGCCTTCTTCACCTTGTCGACGCTCGTGCGATAGAGCCCCGCCAGGTTGAGCGCCGGGTCGCCCGGCACGTCCTGGATCTGGCGGCCGAGCGAGCACAGGAACCGGCCCATCGCCGGGATGGACAGCTCCGGGGTGATGTCGGCGGGCCGCGGCGCGGGGTTGTTGGACCCGCCCGGCTGCCAGTACATCAGCACCGTGGGCGTCCACCGGGCGATGCCGTACTCGTCGGCCTTCGGGTCCGAGAGGTAGGGGTTGAAGTCGCTCTCGGCCTTGAGCATGGCGGCGATCAGGGCCGGGCTCATTCCCTTGATCTCGCACCACGTGCCCGCGCGCACGATCAGGCGCCGGTACTGCACCGGGATGCCGCGGTCGGTACGGAGCCACCGTCCGTTCGGATCGCCCATGGACTCGCCGTGCTCCTTCTTGGGCGCGGAGTCGGCCCGCTTCGCGCGCTCGTCGTCTCCGGCGAGGGCCCACACGGTCCCGCCGGTGGCGAGCATGAGCGCGGCCACCACGCCCCCGGCCGCCCAGAGCAGGCGGTTTCGGCGGGCCGCGCGCCGCTTCTGGGCCGGGCGGGTGTGGGGCAGCGGATCGGTGTCGACCTTGCCGAGCGTCTGGGACAGGGCCTGGGCGAAGTCGGCGGCCGAGACCCAGCGGCGCTCCCGCTCCGGGTCGAGCGCGCGCTCCACGACGATGTCGATGTTGTGCGGCACGGTCGGCCGCAGCTCGCTCGGCAGCCGCTTCCCCTCCGCGGGCGGCTCCCCGGTGAGCATGTGATAGGTGAGGGCGCCCAGCCCGTACACGTCGGAACGCCTGTCGGGGGCACCGTCGATCTGCCCCTGCTCGGGGGCCATGTAACCCGGCGACCCGGCGGGCAGCGTCAGGCTGGACAGCCGGTCGTCGGTCCGGGCGATGCCGAGGTCCGAAATCATGATCCGGTCGGCGCCGTCGGTCGACCGGATCAGCACGTTGGACGGCTTGAGGTCGCGGTGCACGATGCCGCGGGCGTGCAGCGCCTCCACGCCGCGGGCGACCTCGCGGGCCAGGTTGAGCGCGTCGTTCAGCGGCAGCGGACCGGCGGCGAGCAGCTCCTCCAGCGTGCCGCGGTCGGCGTAGCTCATCACGAAGTAGGGCCGGCCGTCCGGCAGCTCGCCGATGTCGAAGACCTGGACGAGCCGGTGCGAGTCGACCGAGCGCAGCAGCCGGGCCTCCCGCACGAAGCGTTCCCGGACGTCCTCGCGCTGGGCCCAGTGGTCGGCCAGGATCTTGATCGCGACCGGGGCCTCCAGCTCGGCGTCGTGGCCGAGCCAGACGGCGGCGAAGCCGCCGGATCCGAGGAGCTTGTCGATCCGGTAGCGCCCAGCCGCACGCGGAGTCTCCATGGTCGCCAATCATGAAGGATCCGCTGGGTTTCGGGGAGTCCTTTCAAGGCATCAGACCTGTCACGTCTGCCGTGTTCGATTCTGGATCACCGCAGGTCAGCTGAGGGGCCGGTGGTATCAGGGCCAGGAATTCGCCCGCAATGGCAGATGTTGGACACAAAGGGCCGCCGCCAGGGTCGTCGTACGGTCGTTCCCGATCGACCGGACCCCCGGGAAAATGGATCGCCTGGGCGCGGCCTGGGCGGCTACGGTGCCAAGCGGCCCGGAGCCATATCCTTGACGAACGTATGAGGACGCCTGTGAAATCGCCGCTCGCCGACCTGCGCGCGCGCCTGCCCGAGCTGATGCTGCGAGACCGGCATCGGTTGCGCCGTCGTATCGACGGCGCCCAGAAGACGCGCGACGCCAAGCGGCGGGACAAGATCACTGGCGAGATCGCCGCCGAGGTCGAGGCCGCCGAGCGGCGGGTGGCGCGGCGGCGCGCGGCCATGCCCGCGATCACCTATCCGCCCGAGCTGCCGGTCAGCCAGAAGCGCGACGACCTGCTGGCCGCCGTCCGCGACCACCAGGTCGTGATCGTCGCGGGTGAGACCGGCTCCGGCAAGACCACGCAGCTGCCCAAGATCTGTCTGGAACTGGGCCGCGGCATCCATGGTGGGATCGGCCACACCCAGCCGCGGCGGCTGGCGGCGCGCACGGTCGCCGACCGGATCGCCGAGGAGCTCGGGACGCCGCTCGGCGAGGCCGTCGGCTACAAGGTCAGGTTCACCGACCATTCCAGCGACGACACGCTCGTCAAGCTGATGACCGACGGCATCCTGCTCGCCGAGATCCAGACCGACCGGCTGCTGCGCCAGTACGACACGCTGATCATCGACGAGGCGCACGAGCGCAGCCTCAACATCGACTTCCTGCTGGGCTATCTCAAGGAGATCCTGCCCCGCCGCCCCGACCTCAAGATCATCATCACGTCCGCGACCATCGACCCGGAGCGGTTCTCCGAGCACTTCGACGGTGCGCCGATCGTCGAGGTGTCCGGGCGCACCTATCCGGTGGAGGTCCGGTACCGCCCGGTCATCGACCCCGAAGACCCGAAGGCCGACCCCGACCGCGACCAGCTCCAGGCGATCCTGGACGCGGTGGACGAGCTCGCGCTGGAGGCGCCCGGCGACGTCCTGGTCTTCCTGAGCGGCGAACGCGAGATCCGCGACACGGCCGACGCGCTCCAGAAGCACTTCCAGGGACGCAAGGGCCAGGCCACCGAGATCCTGCCGCTCTACGCCCGCCTCTCGGCGGCCGAGCAGCACCGGGTCTTCCAGGCCCACCGCGGCCGCCGGGTCGTGCTGGCGACCAACGTCGCCGAGACCTCGCTCACCGTTCCGGGCATCAAGTACGTCGTCGACCCGGGCACGGCGCGCATCTCCCGCTACAGCCACCGGCTCAAGGTGCAGCGGCTGCCCATCGAGGCGATCTCACAGGCGTCCGCCAACCAGCGCAAGGGCCGTTGCGGCCGTGTGTCCGAAGGCATCTGCATCCGGCTCTACTCCGAGGAGGACTTCGAGTCCCGGCCCGAGTTCACCGACCCGGAGATCCTGCGGACCAACCTGGCCTCGGTCATCCTGCAGATGACCTCCCTCGGGCTCGGTGACATCGCCGCGTTCCCGTTCGTCGAGCCGCCGGACCGGCGCAACGTCAAGGCCGGCGTCGACCTGCTCCACGAGCTCGGCGCCATCGACCCGGCCGAGTCCGACCCGCGCAAGCGCCTCACCCCGCTGGGCCGCCGGCTGGCGCAGCTGCCGGTCGACCCGCGGCTGGCGCGGATGGTGCTGGAGGCCGACAAGAACGGCTGCGTGCGCGAGGTCCTGGTCATCGCGGCCGCGCTGTCGATCCAGGACCCGCGCGAGCGGCCCGCCGAGCACCAGCAGGCCGCCGACGAGAAGCACCGCCGCTTCGCCGACCCGACGTCGGACTTCCTGGCCTATCTCAACCTCTGGAACTACCTGCGCGAGCAGCAGCGCGAGCTGTCGGGCAGCGCGTTCCGGCGGATGTGCAAGAACGAGTTCCTGCATTTCCTCCGCGTACGCGAATGGCAGGACCTGCACAGCCAGCTGCGGCAGGTCGCCAAGTCGCTGGGCGTCGGCGTCAACAGCGCCGACGCGCCGCCCGACCGCGTGCACATCTCGCTGCTGGCGGGCCTGCTGTCGCACATCGGCCTGATGGACACCGACAAGAAGGACGACAAGAAGGACTCGCGGCGGCGCGGCCACGAATACCTCGGCGCGCGCGGCGCCAAGTTCGCGGTCTTCCCGGGCTCGGCGCTGTTCAAGAAGCCGCCGCGCTGGGTGATGGCCGCCGAGCTCGTCGAGACCTCCCGGCTCTGGGGACGCGTCAACGCCAAGATCGAGCCCGAGTGGATCGAGCCGCTGGCCGGGCATCTGGTCAAGCGCTCCTACAGCGAGCCGCACTGGTCGAAGAAGCAGGCGGCGGTTGTCGCGTACGAGAAGGTCACGCTCTACGGCGTGCCCATCGTGGCTCAGCGGAACGTCAACTACGGCAACATCGATCCGAAGCTGTCGCGCGAGCTGTTCATCAGGCACGCGCTGGTCGAGGGCGACTGGGAGACCCACCACCGGTTCTTCCGCGACAACCGGGCGCTTCTCGAAGAGGTCGAGGAGCTGGAGCACCGCGCCCGCCGCCGCGACATCCTCGTGGACGACGAGACGCTCTTCGAGTTCTACGACGAACGCGTACCGGACGACGTCGTCTCCGGCCGCCACTTCGACTCGTGGTGGAAGAGTGCCCGCCACACCGAGCCCGACCTGCTCAGCTTCGAGAAGTCGATGCTCATCAACCAGAGCGCCGACGACGTCAGCGAGGCCGACTACCCCGACGTGTGGCAGCAGGGGCCGCTGCGCCTGAGCCTGACCTACCAGTTCGAGCCGGGAACCGACGCCGACGGCGTCACCGTGCACGTCCCGCTGCAGGTGCTCAACCAGGTCAGGCCCGACGGCTTCGACTGGCAGGTCCCTGGGCTGCGGACGGAGCTGGTGACCGAGCTCATCCGCTCCCTGCCCAAGCAGCTGCGCGTCAACTTCGTCCCGGCCCCCGACTTCGCGCGCCGCGTTCTGGAACGGGTGTCGCCGCGCACCGAACCGCTCCTCGACGCCCTCGAACGCGAGCTGTCGGCGATGAGCGGCGTGCCGGTGGCCCGCGAGGCCTGGGATCTGTCCAGGCTCCCGGCGCACCTGCATCTGACGTTCCGCGTCGTGGACGACCGCAGGCGAACGCTCGCCGAAGACCTCGACCTCGACGTTCTCAAGCGCAAGCTCAAGGGCAAGGTCCGCGGCACCCTTTCCAAGGCGGCGTCGGCGGGCGGTCTCGAACGCGCGGGCCTGCGGGAGTGGACGATCGGCGAGCTGCCGCGCACGTACGAGCGCAGGCAGGCGGGCTACGAGGTCAAGGCCTTTCCGGCGCTGACCGACGAGGGCGACAGCGTCGCCGTGCGGATGTACGAGACCGAGGCCGAGCAGCGCCGCGCCATGTGGCTGGGCACGCGGCGCCTCGTTCTGCTGAACGCGCCGTCCCCGGTCAAGCTCATCCAGGGGCGGCTCACCAACCAGGGCAAGCTCGCGCTCAGCCACAATCCGCACGGGTCGGTGGCCGCGCTGTTCGACGACTGCGTGACCGCGGCCGCCGACCGGCTGATCGCCGAGGCCGGGGGACCGGCGTGGGACGAGGAGGCCTTCACCCGCCTCTACGACCACGTACGGGCCGGGCTGCACGACGCCACCGCGGCGATCGTGGCCCAGGTCGAACGCATCCTCGCCGAGTCCCATGAGATCGACCGGCGGCTGCGCGGCACCGCCAGCCTGACGCTCGTGCCGTCGCTGACCGACATCCGCGAACGGCTCGGCAAGCTCGTCCATCCCGGGTTCGTGACCGAGACCGGCTGGCATCGCCTGGCGGACCTGCCGCGCTACCTTCGCGCGCTGCAGATCCGCCTCGACAAGCTCCCGGAGAACCCTAACCGCGACCGCCAGCTGTCGCAGCAGGTCGCGGTGCTGGAGCAGGAGTACGAGCAGACGCTGCGACGGCTGCACCCGGCCCGCCGCGACGACGAAGCGGCCCGGCAGGTCCGCTGGATGCTGGAGGAGCTGCGGGTCAGCCTCTTCGCCGTGCAGCTCGGCACCCGCTACCCGGTGTCGGACAAGCGGATCCGCAAGGCGATGGTCCAGCTCACCCCGTAGTCAGCATGGTCGGCCGACCCGTGCTCCCGCCGGTCAGACCGCCGCCTCGGCGGGGATGCGGGGCGCGCTGCCGACGACCTCGTCCACGAACCCGTAGTCCCTGGCCTCCTCGGCGGTGAACCAGCGGTCGCGGTCGGAGTCGGCCTCGATGCGCTCGACGGGCTGACCGGTGTGGTGGGCGATCAGCCGCTGCATCGTGCGCTTGGTGAACAGCATGTTCTCGGCCTGGACCGCGATGTCGGAGGCCGTTCCCCCGATCCCGCCGGACGGCTGGTGCATCAGGATCCGCGCGTGCGGCAGGGCGAAGCGCTTGCCGGGAGCGCCCGCGCAGAGCAGGAACTGGCCCATGGACGCGGTGAAGCCCAGCGACAGCGTCGCCACGTCGTTCGGGATGTACTGCATGACGTCGTAGATGGCCATCCCGGCGGTGACGGAGCCGCCGGGGGAGTTGATGTAGAGGTGGATGTCCCGCGTCCGGTCCTCGGCGGACAACAGCAGCATCTCGCCGCAGATCCGGTTGGCGATGGCGTCGTCCACCTCCTGTCCCAGGAAGACGATGCGCTGCTGGAGCAGCCGCTGGAAGACCGGATCGCCGATGGAGGGTACGGGGGTGGAGTCTTTGGTCATGACCTCAGGAAATCCGCTGCTCAGGGCGGGTGTCCAACAGCCGTTGGCGCCGTTTTGACAACCACCGGTTGTGAATCGATGCTGGGGGCCATGGACGTGGATCTTCAGGGCTTGCGCGCCTTCGTGGCCACGGCCGAGGAGATGCACTTCGGCAGGGCGGCCGAACGGATGTACCTCAGCCAGCAGGCCCTCTCCAAGCGCATCCGGCGGCTCGAAGAGGCCCTCGGGGCGTCGCTGTTCGACCGCACCACGCGCCGCGTCGAGCTGACCGCGGCCGGACGCCGGCTTCTGCCGAAGGCGAAACACGCGCTGGCCGCGTTCGACGCGGCCGTCGAGTCGGTGCGCGAGCGCGCCGGGCGCTTGCGGGTGGACGTCTACGACGAGCGGTTCAGCCCCCTCGGGGTGCTCCGCGAGCTCCTGGACCGCGACCCGGAGCTGCGGATCGAGCCCAGCATGAGGCAGGGGCTCGCGGTCGCGCTGCCCGCCGTGGCGGGCCGCGAGATCGACGCCGCGTTCGGCCAGGTCCACGACCTCGGCACGCCGTTGCCGCCCGAATTGGAACACCGGCTGTCGCACGTCCAGCCGATGCACGTCTTCGTCGGCGTCGAGCATCCGCTCGCGGACCGGGGCACGATGCGGCCGCAGGACCTGCGGGAGGCCGGGATCGTGATGCCCGATCCCGGCGACGCCACCGAGGCCCGCGGTTACCTGACCCGGCTGGCCCGGCGGTTCGGCATTCCGATCCGCTTCGTCGAGCCTGCCGTCGGCCACCGCCACTACAGCGAGCTGGTCCGCCGCGAGGGCCGCGCGGTCGCGCTCGGCGAGGCGTCCATCGAGGCGCTGCCCGGCTCCGGCCTGCACCGCATCCGGCTCGTCGATCCCGTGCCGCTCGTTCCGTGGTCGGTCGTGTGGCACCGGGACAACCGCAACCCGCAGCTCCGCCGCATGCTGCGGCTGCTCGGGACGCCGGACCTCCCGCCGCCCGACGACCCCGCCTACTGGCTCGCCGAGCCCTACCGCCCGGCCGGCTGAGTCAGCTCAGCTCCCCGGCGAAGAGCTCCAGATGAGCGCACTGGCGGCACCGGAACGCGTCCACCCGCCAGCGCTGCTTGCCGAACCGCTTCGCGCCGCCGAGCATCCCGCGCTCCAGTGGACCGGCGATCCAGCGAGCGAAGCCCTTGGACGACTCGCCCGAGTCCTCGATGAAGCCCGGTTCGAGGTCGGGCGAGCCGCAGTAGGTGCACTTCAGTTCGGCCATCCGGGCAGCCTATAGGGCGAATAGCCAGGATCAGCCGGTGATGTCGCGACGCCGGAACCCGTACACGCCGACCGCGATGAGCGCGGCGGCGACGGCCAGCAACCCGGCGATCGGCGTGGCGCTCAGCTCGCCGCCGGGCAGGCGCGGCGAGTGGGCGAACGGCGACACGTCCATGAGCCACTCCGGCAGCTCGAACAGCGGACCGAGCTCGCCGATCAGCAGGAACGCGACCAGCGCGGCCCAGCCCGCGACGACGAACCGCGGCACGAGCCCGAACGCGGCGATCACGATCCCGACGATGACCCATGCGGCCGGAATCTGGACCAGCGCGGCGCCGATGAGCCGCCCGACCTCGCCCATGTCGTCAGTAGCGCCGCCGTACGCGAGCCCGGCGCCGAACCCGACCGTGACGAGGATCAGCGCGGTGCCCAGCAGCGCGATGAGCAGATGGCTGAACGTCCAGCCGATCCGCCCGGTCGCGGTCGCCAGCAGCGGCTCGGCCCGCTGCGTGGTCTCCTCCGAGCGCAGCCGCATGGCCGACTGCACGCCGAACACCGACGCGAACACCGCGACGAAGCCCAGCTCGGTGGCCAGGAAGGCGTCGGTGAGGTTCTGCGTGCTGCCGCCCAGCTTCTCGATGAACTCCCGGGCCTGGTCGCTCTCCAGCATGTCGTCGACGTTGGTGGCGATGCTGCCGAACAGCAGGCCGCCGACGAAGCCGCCGATCGTCCACCCGATGACCGAGCCGCGCTGCAGCCGCCAGGCCAGGCCGAGCGGGCTGCCCAGGCTCGCCGGCGCGGTCGCCGGGCCGGGCCGGTCCGGGAGCAGCCCGGCGCCGAGGTCGCGCCGCGCGACCAGGGCGTAGGCGACGGCCACCATGACCGCGGCGAACGTGACCGTGATGAGGGCGACCCACCAGCGATCGCCCGCGTACGGGCGGAACTGCTGGCCCCAGCCGATGGGGGAGAGCCACGACAACCACTGCGGCCCGTTCTCATCGGAGGTGTCGCCGACCGCGCGGACCAGGTAGACCGCGCCCAGCACCGCCGAGGAGATGCCGATGGCGGTGCGGGCGCTGTCGGTCAGCTGGGCGACCACGGCGGCGATGGCGCCGAACGCGACGCCGACGCTGGCCCAGGCCAGGCCCGAGGCGAACGAACCGGCCACCGGGAGCCCGGCGGCGACGAGGCCGAGCGCGGCCAGCAGGCCGATCACCGCGTTGGTGCCGAGCACCACCAGCAGCGCCGCCGTCAGCGGGGCGCGCCGCCCGACCACCGTGGCGCCGACCAGTTCCAGGCGGCCGCTCTCCTCCTCCTGGCGGGTGTGCCGGACGACGACGATGATCGACAGGATCGCGGCCAGCAGCGACCCGAAGATGTTCATCTTGAGCATCGAGACGGCGCCGAGCGAGGTCGGGTCGTAGACCTTGCCGTACAGCGCGACCAGCGACGGGGTGTCGTTGGTGTTGGAGGCCAGCTTCACCCGCGACTCGACCGTGGGGTACAGGCCCTTGGTGGACGAGGCGGTCGACGACGCCGTCAGCACGAAGATCGCGGTCCACACGGGCAGCATCACCCGGTCCCGCCGGAGAGCGAGGCGGGCGAGGCCGCCGGTGCCCGTCAGCGCTTTCATCGAGACGCCTCCCGTGCGGCTCCGGCCCCGTCCTGCGCGGCTCCGGCCCCGTTCTGCGCGGCCTCGGCCCCGGTCCCGTTCGCCCGCAGGTCGTCCTCGTAGTGCCGCAGGAACAGCTCCTCCAGCGTCGGCGGCTGGCTGGTGAGGCTCACCACGCCGCACGACACGAGCCGCTTGAGCACCGGGTCGAGCCGGGCGCTGTCGACCTCCAGCTTGATCCTGTTGCCGTCGATCTCCACGTCGTGCACGCCGGGCATCGTGGACAGGCCGTCCGGCGGGCTCGTGAGCTCGGCTTGCAGGGAGGTACGGGTCAGGTGGCGCAGCTCGTCGAGCGTGCCCGACTCCACCGCGCGGCCCTTGCGGATGATCGTCACCCGGTCGCAGAGCGCCTCGACCTCGCTCAGGATGTGGCTGGAGAGCAGGACGGTACGGCCGCTGCGGCGCTCGTCCTGGATGCACTGCTGGAAGACCTCCTCCATCAGCGGGTCCAGGCCGGAGGTCGGCTCGTCCAGGATCAGCAGCTCGACGTCGGACGCGAGGGCCGCGACGAGACCGACCTTCTGCCGGTTGCCCTTGGAGTAGGCGCGGCCCTTCTTGCGCGGGTCGAGTTCGAACCGTTCGAGGAGCTCCTGGCGGCGCTGCCGGTTCAGCCCGCCGCGCAGCCGGCCGAGCAGGTCGATCACCTCGCCGCCGGTCAGGTTGGGCCACAACGTGACGTCGCCGGGTACGTAGGCCAGGCGGCGGTGCAGCTCGGTGGCCTCCCGCCACGGGTCTCCGCCGAGGAGCTCGGCGCTGCCGGCGTCGGCGCGCAGCAGCCCGAGCAGGACGCGGATCGTTGTCGACTTGCCCGCGCCGTTGGGGCCCAGGAAGCCGTGCACCTCGCCGGTCGTGACGGTGAGGTCGAGCTCATCGAGCGCGCGTGTGCGGCCGAACGTCTTGACGAGGCCGCGCACAGAGATGGCGGTATTCATGCTTCAAAACCTACACTACTTTCACGAAATCGTGAATCTTCTGAATCGGATAAACTGGGGAGCAGCCGACCTGGGGAGATGATGCCGAGTGACCGACCCGACTGCGTCCGTGCGCGACGACGAGGCCGTGCTGAGGTTCGTCGAGCGGTTCGCCTCGATCCTGGCCGCGAGCGGCTGGCCGCGGATGCCCGCACGGGTCTTCGTGGCGCTGATGGTCACCGACTCGGGCGCCCTCACGGCCGCCGAGCTGGCGCGGATGCTCAGCGTCAGCCCCGCCGCGGTGTCCGGCGCGGTCGCCTATCTCACCCGGCTCCATCTGGCCATCCGGGAACGTGAGCCGGGCTCTCGCCGCGACGTCTTCCGGGTGCGCGACGACGCGTGGCAGGACGCGCTGGCCGACCGGGACGCCCTCCTGGCCCAGTACGCCGGGAGCATGGCCGAGGGGGCGGGCGTGGTCGGGCTCGACACCCCCGCTGGGCGCCGGCTCGCCGAGGGGGTGGAGTTCTTCGAGTTCGTGCGCAAGGAGCTCGACGGCCTGATGGACCGGTGGCGGGCCCACAAGAGCGGGTCGCCCCCGGACCAGAGATAACGGCTGCTCGCGCGCGCGGAGGGTCTCACATACCCCCCAAGTCTCTGCAGTCACGCGTAAGTGTGCGTATCGTTCATCCCATGCCAAACAGCGATGAGCGCGACAATGGCCTCGGGGAGAAGGTCGTGACCTCCGACGACGGCACCACGACCGGGGACCGGGAGAACGACGTCGCCGTGCCCGCGCCGAAGGCGGAGGCCGCGGTGACACACGTCGGCGACCCGGTGGCGATGTGGCCGTGCGCCAACTGTGGCCGTCCGGTGCCTCAGCCGGTCGGGGCCGTGCGCACGATTCGCTACTGCCAGGACAACGACGGCGCCTGCGCCCGCGAGGCGCTGGAACGCCGCGAGCGCGGCCGTGACGCCCCCGGCCTGACCGGCCAGGTGGCCTCGGCCTGGGAGATGGTCGAGCGTCTGGAGAAGACGGCCGATCTCCTCGCCGAGTCGCTCACCTCCGAGCTGAGCGTCGCGGGCGTCGAGAAGCGGGTCGCCGAGGTGCGCGCCGAGGCCGCCCGGGAGCTGTCGGTCGCGCAGAACGAGCGCGACGCCTCCCAGCGGCAGGCCGAGGAGGCCTGGCAGGAGGCGGCCACGGCCCGGCAGCGCGCCGAGACCGCCGAGAAGGACGCCGCCCGCATGCGCGAGGAGGCCAAGCGCGCGACCGCCAAGCGCGACGCCGCCCAGCAGGCCTGGGAGGAGGCGCACCAGATCGCGCAGCAGGCCGTGTCGGCCAAGCTCGCGGCCGAGAGCGAGCGCGACCGCATCGCCGCCCGCGAGACCGAGCTGCTCGCCGCGCTCGAGGCGAGCCGCGCCGAGATGGTGACCCTGCACGCCAAGATCGCCGAGACCGAGGGCGCGGCCGAGTCGCACCGCGTCGAGGCGGCCGTGGCCAAGCAGGGCGCCGAGGACCTGCGCACGGCCATGCGCGACACCGAGGCGCAGCGGCAGCGGGCCATGCAGTCCGCCAGCAAGGCCGAGGCCGAGCGCACGGCCGCGCTGCGCGCGCAGTCGGAGGCCGAGGCCGAGGCGGTGCGAGCCGCCGCCCGGGCCGAGGAGGCCGCCAAGGAACGCGACGCCGCACAGGCACTGGCCCAGCAGGCCATCGCCGAACGCGACGAGTTCAATGTCACGGTCAACGACCAGGCGATCCAGCTGCGCCAGCTGTCCCAGTCGGTCGCCGAGCAGCAGGCCGCGCTCACCGCGCTCGCCGAGGAACGCGACGCGGCGCGTGCCGAGGCCGACCGCGCCCGGCGCCAGATCGACCAGCTGACGCACAACACGCTGTCGTCCAACATCCCGCCCGCGTCATCACCGGCGGCGCAGATGCCCGGCGGCGCGCCGCCGCAGCTCCACGGCACCTCGGCGTCGCCGCTGGGCGCCCCGCCGCCCAGCCGTTCACAGACCGGCGGCTACGCCCAGCCGGGCGAACCGTCGTCGACGGGCCCGCTGCTGAGCGGCCCTTATCCGGCGCCGCAGCAGCCCCTCGGGCAGCCTTCGGCGACCGGGACCAACCCGATGAACGGCGGCAACCCGCCGCCTCCGCGCGCCGACCGGCCGGACGACCTGATGATCGACCGCGAAGACCCCCTTTTCGCCGGCCCCTGAGCTCCCCGCCCTCGCGGGGAGCTCAGAGGCACCGTACGGTCAGCGCTGGCGGGCGATCATGTAGATCACCAGAAGCGAGGCGCCGACGATCAGCACAGCGTGAAACCGCTCCTTGACCGCCGTGTGGCGCAGGTTGGAGACGCGTTGCCGCCCGACCCGCACGTCGAATATCGCCCGGCGAGCACGTTCCCACGAGATGCCCATGTAGGCCGCGAGTGCCGCCACGCCGAGAATGAGAAATCCACTTCCGCTCATCTGGCCCGACCTCCATTGGTCGCGGGTGCTCAGACTGAACGCATTGAAGCCATCCTGCCGCGCAGGGTCGGCGTCACGCGACACATTTTCGGCACTTCCGCAAAGAAGGGACCGGCGCCTGGGACTTATGTCCTGTTTTGCCCGGGACATCGGCCTCAGGATCTGAAGCGGTCCGGGTCGATCTCGATCCAGATCTGCTCCGCGCGGCCCAGCAGCCGCCCGTCCGCGCCGTACGCCGCCGTGGCCGCGTGCAGCTTGCGGCCTTCGCGGCTGCGAGCCAGCCCCATCACGACGCAGCGTTCGCCGGGCGCCGGGAGGTCGGCCACCTGCGCGGTCATCGTGCCGAGCACCGCCGGGCGGCCCGCCGGGTCGAACGCCCAGCCGCCCGGGCAGTCCAGCGCCGCCCAGACCAGCTCGGGCGCCGCCTCGGCGGCCGTCCAGGGGGAGGCCACGAGGCCCTCGCCGACCGCGCCGGGCTCCAGCCGCAGGCCGTCACCGTGCTCCGGGCCGCACACGAAGCAGCGGGAGAACGGGTGGTTTTCGATGGTCCGGAACTTCTCCGCGGCCTCCAGCGCCGCCTCGTACGGCACGGGCGGCACCGGCGGCACCACGATCGCCCCGGCGAGCGCCTCGGCGACCAGCAGCTCACCGTGCCACAGCCGCACGCTGTGGCCGCGCTCGTCCTCCCGCGTGACAGACAGGGGAGTGGCCAGCGGCGGCGGGAGGCGCAGCGTCACGGTGACCGTGTCGGCCGCGACGTGCCCGGCCAGCAGCCCCGCGACGTAGCCGCCGTTGCCCGAGCCGTCGGGCCCGCAGAACCGTGTCTCGATGAACACACCAACCCCCGAAGTCCCGAATCCGACCAAAACGCGATCGATCATATTGAGGCGGTCGGACATTCCCGAGCCGGGGGTCGCTCCACCTGCGACCGGCGTCCCCCAGGCGCGGGCGACCTCCGCAGCGGGTGACGTCCGCGGCGGAGAGGGCCGGCGGCGGCTGACGTCCGGGCGGCGCGGTTGAGCCGGCGGCGGGTGGCGTCCGGGCGGCGGGGCTGGGCCGGTGGCGAGGGAGGGCCGGGCGGCGGGGGAGGGCCGGCGCGGGTGACGTCCGGTGGCGGGTTGGGTCGGCGGCGGGATTGGGCTGGCGGCGGGGGAGTGCCGGTCGGAGGGGTTGGGTCGGCGGCCGGTGGTGTCCGGCAGCGGGTTGAGCCCGGCAGCGGGGCTGGGCCCGGTGGCGGGTGACGTCCGGCAGCGGGGTTGGGCCAGCGGGGGGTTGGGCCGACGGTGGGAGAGAGCTGGCGGCAAGCGACGTCCACGGCGGGTGACGTCCGGGGGCGGGGTTGGGGCGGGTTCAGATGGCGCGGGACGGCTGGGGGCGGCCGGGGCGGGTGGTGAAGAACACGGAGAACGAACCCTTGAGGCGGGCGCGCACGGTCTCCTCGTCGACCGGTCCGTCGGCGGGCACCGGGGTGCGCTCCAGGGCACGTGCGATCAGCAGCTCGATCTTGCGATCGGCCACCAGGACCGAACAGGTGTCACAGGAGTACCACGGGTAGAGCATGTTGAGCACGGCCACGGCCGTGTCGTCGTCGGACAGCTGGGTGGTGTCGAGCTCGACCTCGAACATGTCGGTGTCCTCGGGGTCCAGCGTCGGGTAGTAGAGCCAGCTCGGGGCGGCCCCGCCGCAGAAGTCGCAGTCCTGGGCGCGCGGGGCGGCGGCGCCGACCGCGAGCTCCAGCTCGTGGTCCCAGGGCTCCACCCGCTGGTTGTGGCGGTAGCCCACCCCGTCCAGCGTGCCCTCCCGGTTGTGCGTGACGTCGTGCACCTCACCGCCGCAGCGGGCGCACATGAAGCCGATGTCCTCCATGCCCCCTCCGGTGATCGCTGTGGCACCGGATCTCACAGTATCCGGCAGCGGGCCCGCCTCGTACCCGGCTCTCGCGGGACGGGACGCTCCAGGTGGTAAAGATAGGCACATGCTGGACATCCCGGTGGTCAAAGTTCCGCTAGCGTGAAGATCATTCCGCGTTCCGGTGCCAGTGCCAGTTCCGAACGGGAGGCCCCGTTGTCCCTCATCCCTGCCCGGACCGACCTGGTCCTTAACGCCGACAAGGTGGATCTCGTCCGCGACCGGCGGCTCCTGCTCGACCGGGTCTCGATGACGGTGCTCGCCGGGGAGCACTGGGCGCTGCTCGGTCCCAACGGCGCGGGCAAGAGCACGCTGCTCGGCATCCTCGGCGCCTACACCCATCCGACGCGCGGGACGGCGGAGATCTTCGGCCATCGGCTCGGCAGGGTGAACGTGCACGACGTGCGCGCCCTGATCGGGCAGGTCAACCCGCGCCATCCGCTGGAGTCGGCGCGCACCGTACGGGAGATCGTCCTCACGGGCGCGACCGGCACGATCGAGCTCGTGCCCCGCTGGACGCCCACCGGCGACGAGCTGCGCCGCGCCGACGAGCTGATCGAGCTCATGGGGCTCGCCCGGATCACCGATGCGCGCTGGCCGAACCTCTCCCAGGGGGAACGCGGCCGGACCCTGATCGCCCGCGCGCTCATGCCGGAACCGCGGCTGCTGCTCATGGACGAGCCCGCGACCGGCCTCGACCTCGCCGCCCGCGAACGGCTGCTGGCGAGCATCGACGAGATCAGGCAGAGCCGTCCCGCGCTGACCACCGTCCTGGTGACCCATCACCTCGAAGAGCTGCCCGCCAGCACGAGCCACGCGCTGCTGCTCCGCGACGGCGCCGTGCTGGCCGCCGGGCCGGCCGACGAGGTCCTCACCACGGAGCTGGTCAGCGCCTGCTTCGACCATCCGGTGACGATCACCCGGGCCAACGGCCGCTGGGCCGCCACCGCGGGCCGCGCCTAGGCGTGGGCAGTGGCTCAGTGGTGCGAACGGACGCGATGCTGGGCCAGGTGCGCGAGGACGGACTGGTTGGCCTCCCAGCCGTCCGGGAACGTGACCGGCACGCCGAGGCGCACCGGCTCGGCCGACGGGTGCGCGTCCAGCAGCTCGGGTATCCCGGCGCGCGCGACGACGACGCACGCGTGGCGGTGCCTGGACGTGAGAACGCACAACCGTCCTGACTCCAGGTGGAACGCGGTCGCGTCGCGGCGGCCGGAGAGCGGATGCAGGACGACCGTCACGTCGTATTCGCGTCCTTGCAGCCGGTTGGCCGTGTCCACCGTGATGCCCTTGCCGTGCTCCCCGAGCGCGGCGCGGATGGCCGTGACCTGGTCGCGGTGGGCGGCGCCGATGGCGATGCGGTCGGCGCCCACCGGGGACGTGCCGAGCTCCGAGTGGGCGACTCCGCCGCGCTGCAGCAGCCGTACGGCGAGCGCCGCAGTCGACTGGATCGCCTCGCCGTCGGTGCGGAGCGCATGCCTGGCGGGCAGCTCGTAGAGGGCCCAGCCGGTCGCGGCGGCCTCGTCCAGCGCGCGGTCGTAGGTCGTGCCCATGCCGCCCGCACCGAACTCCAGCCGGCGGTCGCCCGGCCCGGTGCCCGAACGGAACCCGGTGAACGGATAGAACGCGTTCGACACCACCGGAGCCGCCGAGGCCGGAAGCCGCCACGACACCGGCAGCCGGTGCACCGGCAGATCGGGGTTGTGCGCGAGCAGCACCGAGACGGCACTGCGCATCGGGTCCCAGGACAGCCCGGCCCAGCGTTCGACCTCGACCGTGGAGAACGGGTCGAGCTGGCCCGGGTCGCCCACGAACAGCGCCCGTTCGAAGCGGCCCGCGATGCGCAGCAACATGTCCGAGCGCATCTGGTACGCCTCGTCCACGATCGCCCACGGCCACGAGCCCTCGCCGAGCGTCGCCCACTTGGCCGCGGTGCCGATGACGACCGTACGGTCGGCGAGATCGTCGGCCTTCGTCGCGACGCGCACCGACGTGTGGGCCGTCACGCGTCCGGACGGCACGTAGGCCGAGGCCGACAGGCGGCCGATGCTCACGTCCGGGTGCTTGATCGCGATCCGTTCGATCAGGTCGTCGACCTGCTCGTTGGTCTGCGCCACGACCATCAGGCGTTCACCGGCCGCGGCCAGGTGCGCGGCGGCGCGGACCACCAGCGTGGACTTGCCCGCGCCCGGCGGCGAGTCGACGACCACGCCGCGGTGGCCGCCGTGCAGGTCGGCGAGCACGTCGCCGACGACCCGGTTCGCGGCCGTGGACGGCGTCTCCGCCGTATCGGTCACGACCACTCCTCCGCCGCGTCCTCGTCCGTCGGCACGTACTCCTCGGGCGGCCCGCCGTGCGTCCACGGCGTGTCCTCCCGTTCGGGGAACTTCGCCGCGCCCCACGACCCGGCGCCGAGCGAGGTGAAGCACACCCGGTCACCGGGCTCCGGCACGACGCCAGGCTCGGGCACAAGCTTGCGGCCCATGCCGCCGGTCAGCTCCAGC
Organism: Actinomadura fulvescens; assembly: GCF_039533225.1. Taxonomy (NCBI): domain Bacteria; kingdom Bacillati; phylum Actinomycetota; class Actinomycetes; order Streptosporangiales; family Thermomonosporaceae; genus Actinomadura; species Actinomadura fulvescens. The sequence goes on from NZ_BAAATD010000001.1 coordinate 1,521,217, forward strand.
AGCACGCCGCCGTTCCCGTCGATCTCGATGATCTTTCCCTTGAGTGCGGGCCGGGCGGCGTCGCACACGGTCGTGCCGACGTCCAGCTGGAGCGGGTCGCCGGTCGCGACGCGGACGTGGGGACGGAGCTTGGGACGCCTGCCCGACTCGTCCAGCCGGGCCGGGTCGCTCTCGGTGACGACGCCGCCGAACGCTTGGCCCGACAGCCGGTACTCCGCCATGACCAGCGGATCGTCGAACGCCCGCTGCGCGTCGTAGGCGTCCTGCGCGCGTTCGAGGTCGTGCAGGCGGCGCGCGGCACGGACGGCGGGGTCGCGGCGGGCCTGCGGATGGCCGTCGTCGAACGTCGAGTGGTACCAGGTGAACGAGTCGCGGTCGCGTTCCCAGCGGGCCGCGACGCTCGCGCCCTCCGGCAGCGCCCGCAGCAGCCCGACCGCGTCCCACATCAGGTCCCACGTCGGCCTGAGCTGGCCGTCCAGGACCGAGCGGACACGTTCCTCCGCGCGGTCGTCGCGCGCCTGGTCGTAGGCGGCGATCGCGGGAGCGAGCACCTCGTTGTCGAACGTGGGGTCGGTGGCGGGTCCCGCGGGCGGGCAGGTCGCCGGGTCTTCGGCGCGCGCGGCGGCCGCGGGCCCGTCCAGCCCGTCCAGCGGATCGATCCAGCCGAGCAGCGCGGCCAGACTGCCGTCCTCCAGCGAGCTCTGGCCGGTGGCCCAATGCAGCCGCAGCGTCTCGGTCATCGTCATCAGCAGGCACGCGCCCGGCTTGTCGTGCCGGTCGGCGAACCACGTCAGCCAGCGGCCGAGCCTCGGCACGGCGGGATCCACCGGGTGCGGCCCGTCGGTGCGCCGGAACCGCGTCGAACGCCCGAGCATCCGCACGAACCCGACCCCGGCGCGGTTGGGCACCAGGATCTGCGGCGCGTCCCCGTACCGGACGCGTTCCTCGCCGTCCTTGCCCGGTTTCAGCTCCTCGATCGCGCCCCGGCTCGACTCGACGTACTCCAAGACGAGCTTGGCCAGGTCGGTGGCGAACGCGAACCGCAGGTCACGGTTGCGCGGCTGCGGCACCACCAGCAGCACCGGCTCGGCACGTTCGGTGCCGAGCATGACCGCGAGCGGCGCCGCCGCCTCGCCGGCGAGCTTGAGCGGCACCATGACCAGCGGCTCCGCGGCGAGATGACAGTGCCGCACGGTGGCGAGCGGCTGGGCGCGGCCGGTCGCCACGGCCTCCAGCCGCGCCAGCGACGAGAGCACGCTCATGCGCTCACCGGTGCGGTGAGGGCCTCCCGGCGCAGGCGCGCGGCGGTACGAAGCCGTTCGGCCGTCTCGGCGAGCTCGGGCGGCGGCGCGAGCGAACCATCGGCGAGCGCGAGCGCGGTGGCGACCGAGTCGACCCCGCCGAAGTCGTCGCGGACCGCCTTGCCCAGCACGCCGGTGGCGCCGCACGCGCGCGCCTCGTCCCGGCAGAAGAACGCCATCTCGCAGCTGGCCATGCACTCGGGCGCGTAGCGGGCCTCGACCGTACGGACGGCGTCCGGCAGCTCCCCGGTCTCCAGCGCGAACGTCAGGTCGTCGGGAAGGCCGCCGATGATCTGCTCGACACTGGCGAGCCGGGCCAGCTGGCGTTCGAGCACCGCAAGCTGGGGTCGCACGTCGAGCGGCGTCGCGACGGGCCGGTTGGAGAAGTTCTCGGGGCAGACGAGGAAGACCTCGTGCGACACGCGTTCGGCCGGCTCGCCCAGCTCCACGACCAGGCGGCGCAGCGCGAGGACGTACACCGCGGACTGGCGGGCGGCGGCCGCGACCTGCTCCGGCTCGGCCTGCCCGTCGATCACGGCGAACGACTTGATCTCGATGATGTGGAAGCGGCCCCGCAGCTGGAAGGCGATGACGTCGGGCTCCAGATAGGCGGGCTGCCCGGCGATGTCGAGGCGCAGCAGCGGATGGTCGAACAACATGCCCTCCCCGCTGCTGAGAGCCCGTTCGAGCAGCCGCCGCGTGCGCGCGTGCCGCAGCTCGCGGCTCTCATCCCCGCCTTCGAGGTCGTCGTAGGCGACCTGGGGCACGTCGACGCGGTCCCGGAGCAGGTCGAGCAGCTGCGCGCAACCATCGGCCTTCACCTGAGCCTCGAACGCGTTGCCGCGCGTGATGGCGAACTGCGACTGGCCGAACGGAGCGGGAAACCCCAGCCGACGCGCGACCGCGTCCTTGTCCACACCCGCGGCGTCCATGACGCCGCGCCGGGCGCACCCGGGATTGGCGGTCAACGCGGCGATCGTCCGGGCGTTGTGGTTGCGGGGCTCGGCGCCACCGCGCAGGCGTTCCATCGCGTCGTGCGTCATCGTCCCTTCTCCCGTCGGTCCGGCATCGCGGCCTCGGCCACCACCGGACCGACTGTACCGACCACCCCTGCCACCACACCCGGAATGCTGACCGCGAAACGCCTCAGGAGGCGCGCCTGCGACCAGATGCGCAGCGCCACGCAGAGCGGCCTTCAGGCAGCCGCCCGCATGACCGGTTTTACGCCTGATCGGTGACTTGCCAGACTTTGCCCGAATAGAGCATTCCGTGACGCGGCCCTTGCCCTAGCGATCCGCGCCGGGGGGAATCGTTCGGTCAACAAGGAGATCTCAACGAGGGGGATTCATGACCACGGCACGGGAGATCATGCATCCGGGCGCCGAGTGCGTCAGCGAGGACGAGAGCCTCGTCGACGCCGCCCAGAAGATGCGCGAACTCGATGTCGGCTCGCTGCCCATCTGCGGCAACGACGACAAGCTCCACGGCATCATCACCGACCGCGACATCGTCGTGGGATGCGTGGCCTCCGGCAAGGACCCCGCGAAGGTGAAGGCCGGCGAGTTCGGCCAGGACCGGCTGCACATGGTCAGCGCCACCGACGACGCCGACGCGGTCGTCCGGATGATGGAGCGCCACCAGATCCGCCGTGTCCCCGTCATCGAGAACAAGCGCCTGGTCGGCATGATCAGCGAAGCCGACCTGGCCCAGCACCTGCCGGAGGAGCAGCTGGCCCGCTTCGTCGAAAACGTCTACGCCCGCAACCGCAGCTAACCGCAGGCCGTCCCCACCCACGGCCTCACGCCGTGCGCATGTCGTCAACGGGCCTACGCTGCGCGCCTCACGCCAGCGCAGCCTCGCGCCAGGCGCGCCTGCGTCAGCACCTCCTGCGCCCGGCGATTTATGTAAGCGAGGCTCGCGCCGCGCGCATGTCGTCAGCCTGGTTTGCGCCGGGCGGAGCCGCGTCAGCGCTTCCTGCGTCGGGCGGTTTACGTAAGCGTGCTCGCGCCGGGGGCGCATGTCGTCAGCGTGGTTTGCGCCGGGCGGAGCCGCGTCAGCGCTTCCTGCGTCGGGCGGTTTACGTAAGCGTGCTCGCGCCGGGGGCGCATGTCGTCAGCGTGGTTTGCGCCGGGCGGAGCCGCGTCAGCGCTTCCTGCG